>NZ_JARXYX010000010.1 GCF_029893585.1 Streptomyces sp. LBL | reverse complement strand
GCGGCCCCCCCCCCCCCCCCCGCCCCCCCGCCCGCCCCCCCCCCCCCCCCCCCCCCCGCCCCGCGCGCCCCCCGCCCCCCCCCCCCCCCCCCCCCCCCCCCCGGGACTCTCCCGTCCGCCCCTCCCGTCCGCCCGGAAACGCGGGTGAGTCGATCTGCACGGGCCCAGTAGGATTTCGACCATGGCGGCCACTGGAACCGAGAAGCAGGGGGCGAAGGCGTACTACGTCTCGACCCCCATTTACTACGTCAACGACGCTCCTCACCTGGGCCACGCCTACACGACCGTCGCTGGGGACGTGCTCACGCGCTGGCACCGTCAGCGCGGCGAGAAGGTGTGGTACCTCACCGGCACGGACGAGCACGGTCAGAAGATCATGCGCACTGCCGAAGCCAACGGAGTGACCCCGCAGGAGTGGGCCGACAAGCTCGTCGACGAGTCCTGGCGTCCCCTCTGGGAGCACCTGGAGATCGCGAACGACGACTTCATCCGCACCACGCAGCAGCGGCACACCGACCGCGTCCAGGAGTTCGTGCAGGACCTGTACGACAAGGATGAGATCTACAAGGGCGGCTACGAGGGCCCGTACTGCGTCGGCTGCGAGGAGTACAAACTTCCCGGTGAACTCCTCGACGGCGAGGGCGAGTTCGCGGGCCAGAAGCTCTGCCCGATCCACAAGAAGCCGGTGGAGATCCTCAGCGAGGAGAACTACTTCTTCAAGCTGAGCGAGTACGGCGACAAGCTCCTCGCCCACTACGAGGCCCACCCCGGCTTCATCCAGCCCGAGTCGGCGCGCAACGAGGTCGTGAACTTCGTCCGCCAGGGGCTGCAGGACCTCTCGATCTCCCGTTCGACCTTCGACTGGGGCGTCCCGGTCCCCTGGGACCCCAAGCACGTGATCTACGTGTGGGTCGACGCGCTGCTGAACTACGCCACGGCGGTCGGCTACAACGAGAACCAGGAGAAGTTCGAGGCCACCTTCCCGGCCGACGTCCACCTGGTCGGCAAGGACATCCTCCGCTTCCACGCGGTGATCTGGCCGGCCATGCTGATGGCGCAGGGTCTCCCGCTGCCCGGGAAGATCGCCGCGAACGGCTGGCTGATGGTCGGCGGCGAGAAGATGAGCAAGTCCAACCTCACCGGCATCAAGCCCCAGGACCTCACCTCGCACTTCGGTGTCGACGCGTACCGCTGGTACTTCCTGCGCGCCATCGCCTTCGGCCAGGACGGCTCGTTCTCCTGGGAGGACTTCTCCGCCCGCTACACCAGCGAACTGGCCAACGACTACGGCAACCTGGCCTCCCGGGTCGCCGCGATGGTCGGCAAGTACTTCGGCGGCGCCCTGCCCGAGGCCACGGCGGCCGGCGAGGCGGAGAGGGCGGTCCACGAGGGCCTGGCCAAGGCCGTCGCGGAGGCCGACCGCCGCATCGGCGACGACCTCGACCTCCAGGGCGGCATCCTGGCCGTCTTCGACTTCGTCAAGCAGGTCAACGGCTACCTCACCGAGCAGGAGCCGTGGAAGGTCGCCAAGGACACGTCTGACGAGGGCAAGGCCCGTCTGGCCACGATCCTCTACACAGCCGCGGAGTCCCTCCGAGGGATCGGGGTCCTGCTGAACCCGATCATGCCGGACACCTCCCAGCAGCTCTGGGACTCCCTGGGCGCGGACGCGTCCCTGGGCGCCCTCGCGGACCAGAGGGTCCAGGAGGCCGGCGAGTGGGGCAAGCTCCCGGCCGGTACCACGGTCACGAAGGGCGCGGTGCTGTTCCCACGCCTGGAGGAGAAGCCGGACGCATAAGCAAGCCCAGTACCTCCTCAACAGGGGTCCGGTGACGTCGTACCACGTCACCGGACCCCTGCTTTGCACAGATCCACGTGAAGTTGACGTCAGCTCCCCGACGCGTACGCCACGAAGCCCGCCCACGCTTCCGGGGCGAAGCCCAGACGGGGTCCCTGGGTGTCCTTGGAGTCGCGGACGTGGATGGCGCCGGGGGCAGTGGCCACCTCGACGCAGTCGTTCGGGTTGCTGCTGTCGCTGTAGCTGCTCTTGAACCACACCAGCTCGGAGCCGTCTCCGACAGAGGCCTCGCGAATCATGTCTCTCCCAGCAGTTGTTCGATGAAGGCCAGTGACTCCCCTGCGGTCAGAGCCTCGGCCCGGATGATGCCATAGCGCAGCTCAAGGATCCTCAGCTGCCTCGGGTCGGAGACCGGTCGGCCGCCGAACTCGTCGTCCATGCGGCCAATCGCTGTGCCATCCAAGAACTTCAGCATGATCTAGCGCGGAGCCCCGGGCGTTCACGCCCGGGAGGAAGCGCTTCTTGACGCTGCTCTGACCGGCGCGGGTGTACGGGTCTGCGCCGTTGGCCTGAGCCGGCTCAGGCGGGTGGTTTCTGGTTCTGGATGTACTCCTTGATGACGGGGAGCGGGGCGCCGCCGCACGAGGCGGCGAAGTAGGAGGGCGACCAGAAGTGCTCGCCCGACAGGTATTTGCGGATGTGGCTGGGGAACTCCGGGCGCAGGCGCCGGGCGGAGATGCCCTTGAGGGAGCCTGTGAGTCGGGAGATGGCGACCTTGGGCGGGTAGTGCACGAGCAGGTGGACGTGATCGCGTTCGCCGTTGAACTCCCGTAGTTCCGCGCCGAAGTCGGTGCACACGTCGCGCATGACCTCTTCGCAGCGCCGAAGGATCTCGTCGGTGAATGATCCGCGCCGGTACTTGGGGGTGAAGACCAAGTGTGCGTGGAGGGTGTGAACGACGCTACGGCCCCTGCGGATATCGGGGTTTGGCTCCCAGCGTGGTGACGTGGAGTAATGTTACGATCACGCCCGTGAAGACTGTGACGCAGGTCAAACTCATGCCGGATGCCGTGCAGGCATCCGTGCTCGAGCGCACCCTGCGCACGGTCAATGACGCCGCGAACCGGGTGTCGGAGGTGGCGTTCGAACGCGGCGTGCCGCGTGAGTACGAGCTGCGCAAGCACACCTACGCCGAACTCAAAGCCCGTGGGCTGGGAGCTCAGGCCGCGCAACACGTCATCAAGAAGGTGCGCGACTCGTACACCACGCTCAAGGCCAACATCCGGGCCGGGAATCTCGGCAAGGAAGGCTCCAGGCGTCGCCGCAAGGCCGAGTCCAAGCCGGTCACGTTCCGGCCCCAGGCCGCGCAGCCGTATGACGACCGGTGTTTGAGCTGGCAGTACGACCAGCGGACCGTGTCCATCTGGACCGTGGACGGCCGGGTCAAGAACGTCTCATTCGCGTGCTCCCCGGACGCGCTCAAGATGCTCCAGGCGCACCGGCAGGGCGAATCCGACCTGATCGAGCGCGACGGCGTGTTCTACCTCGTCGCCACCTGCGAGGTGCCCGAGGCCGAGCAGTACGAGCCGGACGGCTTCATCGGCGTGGACCTCGGGATCGAGAACATCGCCACCGCCTCCAGCGGCTACCTCGCCGCCGGGCGCGGTCTCAACCGCTACCGCAAACGACAGCTTGCCCTGCGGGCCAAGCTTCAGAAGAAGCGCACCAAGAGCGCCAAGCGTCGACTCAAGGCCCGTGCCCGAAAGGAAGCGCGGCACGCCGCGAACACCAACCACATCATCTCCAAGACGATCGTGACCGAGGCTGAACGCACCGGGCGCGGCCTGTCCCTCGAAGAACTCAAGGGCATCCGCAACCGGGTACGGCTCCGTAAGCCCCAACGGGTTGCACTCCACTGCTGGGCCTTCGCCCAGCTCGGAGACTTCATCGTCTACAAGGCCAAGCGGGCCGGGGTGCCCCTGGTCTTCGTTGATCCCGCGTACACGTCGCAGACGTGCGCCGAGTGCGGCCACGTCGACAAGCGAAACCGTGTCGACCAGGGGCTTTTCATCTGCCGGGGGTGCGGGGTCGTTGCCCACGCCGACCGGAACGCTTCCCACAACATCGCCACCCGTGGCGAGAGCGTGTGGAACGCGGGGCGTGAGTCACGCGTCCCTGCCACCCCATAGGGGTGTCTGGACGGAGGAGTCCACCCCAGCAGCCAGCTGGGCACTACCTCCAAGCCCGGTCCTTCACGGCCGGGTCAAGTTGACCACCTGGATCCGCCCTCCTGTTCCGGGATGGTCCCACCGCTCCGATGGCATCACCTGAACTTCGACGTTCCGCAACTGAGCTGCCTCCAGGAGGTGTTCGAGCTGCCTGCGCATCACCATCTTGCCTCCGACCGGGCGAGTCAGCGTCACCTCTTCCTGAACAAAACTGAGCTCAGGGGCTGAGGGACGTTCGTAGATCTCCCTTCGCGCCATGCGCGCTGCCGCTGCTCGCTCCAGCTCGTCTTCCGAGAGCGACGGCCGCCGCGTCTTCAACAGCGCCAGAGCAAACTCCTCGGTCTGCAGCAGGCCGTGCAGGTTGTGGTTGGCGTACGAGAGGACCTCGACCGCCTTGGCCTCCAACTTCGCAAGGTCACGAACCTTCTTCGGATACCGAACCCGAGCCACGTCCTCCTTCATCGCCGAGATGAGCCCACCCGCCCCCAGCACCTCGTCCGCCCTGTCCAGGAACTCAAGCTGCGGGATCCGCTTACCTCCCTCGATTTTGTAGACCATGGCCTCCCCGTACCCCACCGCCACCCCGAACTCGGCGGCCCGCATCCCCCTGGCCTCGCGCCGCAGCTTCAACTAACGCCCAACGGTCGCGACGACCGCGACGCCCCAGTCGTCGTCCGGGTCCACCTCCCACCCCGGCTCGTCCGCCTCGCTCTTGAGCTCACCCGTGTCGCCGTTGACCTGCTGCATCCGGTGCCCCTCTGTCGTCATACGCGCTGCAACGCGCCGTACCCGTACAACTCGTGCTGACAGCACTGACAGCCACGACAGCACTGGACAAACTCCGGACAGTCACGGTACGGACCCGCTGAGTCACGCATCACGGTAAGCACACGCCGCCACGCTGAGTCGTGTGAACCAGAAAAAGTCCACCCAACTCCAATCCCCCACCCGTCACTTCGACGTCCTGCTGTCTCCCACCCCCCGCGGCGCCCGCCTCGCCCGCCTCCTTGCCACGGAATGGCTGCGCACCTGGGACCTGTCGACCGGCCTCACCGACATCGCGGCACACCTCGTCGCCGAACTCGCTTCGAACGCCGCCACGCACGGCCGGCTCTCCGGCCGGAGTTTCCGCGTCGCCCTCCACGCCACCGCCGACGTACTCCGCATTGAGGTGACGGACACGCGCGGTAACGCCCTCCCGTGCCCTCAACCCCCGTCCACCGAGGCCGTGTCAGGGCGCGGGCTCCTCCTCGTCGAGGCCCTCGCCGACCGCTGGGGCGTCGACCCCGGCCCGGTCCCGTGCAAGACCGTTTGGGCCGAAGTCGACCTCACGCCGTGATCGGTCCGTGAGCGGCTCCGCCACTGCCACCACCCGGAGGTGGCACGCACTGCGCGTGCACGCGCCGTCACAACAAGTGAAAATCAGCCGGTAGAATTGAGCTGTGACGCACCCGACGGGTGCGTCCTCCCTTCACTCCGGGCCCCACCTCGTCGGGGCCCGGCCCGACGAGAGCGGCCCCGGGACCTTGGTGACGGCCGCCTCACGTTGAAGGGAGGACGCCCTCGTATGGGCTGTCACGAGGAGCAGAAGCCGACTCTCACGATCCGGCTGATCCGGCGCCTGCCGGAGCGGACCGCGAGGCATGTGAGGAGGTGGCTGCTCTGGTGGCTCAGCAGGTAGTCAGATGCCCCCCTCCAAGGTGGGGGCATCTGACGCGCTCTTGCTGAGCTCGGGCCTCCGCCTGGATATCCGGTCCGGTGCGGAGGCCCACCTTGCGTCCCAGTACAGCACACCGGATACCGCTCCCGCCGCAGCTCAGCTGCCGCCCCACAGTCACAACTGGAGCGGGCCGCGAAGCATGCGAGGAGGTGGCTGCTCTGGTGGCTCAGCAGGTAGCCGGATGTCCCCATACAGGCTGGGGGCATCCGGCAAGCTCCTACTGAGCCAGGCCCGCCAGGTGGAGGCCGCCGCCCTCGCGGACCAGAAGGTCCAGGAGGCCGGCGAGTGGGGCCGGCTCCCGGCGGGCACCACGGTCACCAAGGGCGCGGTCCTCTTCCCGCGCCTGGAGGAGAAGCCGGACGCGTGAGCAGACCCAGGCCCTCATCAGCAGGGGCTCGGTGACGTCGTACGAAGTCACCGAGCCCCTGCTTTGCTCAGACCCACGTGAAGTTGATGTCAGTTCCCCGCCGCGTACGTCACGAAGTCCGTCCACACTTCACTTCTTCGTTTCTGGAAGAACCATCCACCGGCATCAAGCTGGTGGATCCGGGGTCAGCGCACCAGGCAAGGGGGGCTCTCACAGTACCTGTATCACCAGGGTCTCCCGGACGTCCAAAACGCCTGTCAACCTGGTTGAGTCGAAAGCGCCGACAACACTCCATGGACACGCACTGCAGCTTTATCCCCATCAGTTCAATTCAACTTCCCCGAATGCGCGACCATGTCGGCGAATTCTTCCACGACAGAACGGACGAAAACCAATGACGGACAACCAATTCACCACTCACACAGAACTTTTCGATCTGAGTGGGAAGTGCGCACTTGTCACTGGCGGCACCAGGGGCATTGGGATGATGATAGCGCGCGGCCTTCTCCAGGCGGGCGCCCGCGTCGTCATCAGCTCACGCAACGCAGACACGTGCACGGAGGCACAGCGTCTACTGTCCGAATTCGGCGACGTGCGAGCAATCCCCGCCGACCTGTCCAGGCACGACGAGTGTCAGCGCCTCGCTGATCTTGTCCAGGCCGACTCGGAACGCCTGGACATTCTTGTCAACAACGCGGGAGCGATGTGGCGCGAGCCGCTGGAGACGTTCCCGGACGAGGCCTGGGACACAGTGCTCGACCTCAACCTCAAGTCGCCGTTCTGGCTGGTGCAGGCACTGCTCCCGGCACTTCGTAAGGCGGGCACCGCCGATGATCCCGCACGCATCATCAACATCGGCAGCATCGCCGCCATCCACGTCGCCCCGTCGCCCAACTACTCGTACGCCAGCAGCAAAGCGGCACTCCATCAACTCACCAGGGTACTTGCCAGGGAGCTGGGCCCAGAGCACATCACGGTGAACGCGGTAGCACCGGGAGTGTTCCCGTCGCAGATGATGGCGACCACTCTCGCTGCCATCGGCGACACGATCGCGGCGGCGGCCCCTCTGCGCCGGCTCGGCCGCGACGACGATATGGCGGGTGCTGCCGTGTTTCTCGCCAGCCGGGCTGGGTCCTACCTCACGGGCGCCATCATCCCGGTGGACGGCGGCACCGCAACGACCGCAACGAATATGCATTAGACTGCGGGACGGCTTACGGTGAGGAGATAACCGCGATGGATCTACGCACCGAGATCCGGGAGTTTCTCAGCTCACGTCGCGCCCGCATCGCACCCGAGCAGGCGGGCCTGCCCGCTTATGGCGGCAACCGCCGGGTCAAAGGTCTGCGCCGCGAGGAGGTAGCGCTCCTGGCGGGGGTATCCGTCGACTACTACGTGCGCATGGAGCGCGGCAGCCTCGCCGGTGCCTCCGACGGCGTGCTCGACGCGTTGGCCTCTGCCTTGCAACTCGACGAAGCCGAGCGCGACCACCTGTTCCACCTCGCGCGCCAATCCAGGGCGCCCCGCAGCCCACGCCGGCGCAGGCCTGCCGTGACGGTGCGCTCGACACTGCAGCAGGTGCTCGACGCGATCTCCGATGCGCCGGCCTGGATCGGTAACGGCCGTTATGACGTGCTCGCCATGAATCAACTCGCTCGCGCGCTGTATTCACCGGTGCTGGCCGACCCGCGACGGCCCGCGAACACAGCGCGGTTCGTCTATCTGAACCCCGAGGCGGCAAGAGATTTCTTTGTCGACTACGACCAGGTTGTCGGTGCCGTGGCCGCGAAGCTACGCATGGAAGCCGGCCGCAATCCGCACGACGAGGAACTGATCGCCCTAGTCGGCGAACTGTCAACGTGCAGTGAGCTATTCCGGCAGCGGTGGGCATCTCAGGACGTGCGGCTGCACCGGTCCGGCCGCAAACGTATGCACCATCCGATCGTGGGCCAGCTCGACTTGGACGTCGAGTCCCTGGAACTGCCCGCCGAACCCGGCCTGCACCTCAACATCTACACCGCACCCGCGGGCACACCGACCGCTGACAATCTGGCGCTCCTGGCGTCGTGGGCGGCCACCCAACAGAAGCTGGCGACCGAGCTCGAAGCACACAACGGATAGCCCAACCCCTTCAGCCGTACGGATCCGGGCTCAGCAGGTAGCCGGATGTCCCCATACAAGGTGGGGGCATCCGGCAAGCTCCTACTGAGCCAGGCCCGCCAGGTGGAGGCCGATCAGGGCATCCGGCCCGACCTGCTGAGCAGCGCCGAGCGTACCGAACTCGCACAACTCCGCGGACAAAAAGGTTGAGTTGCGGCGGGGAACGAAATCTTCAGCACCACATCAGCAGGGCATCAGCAGGGCATCAGCAGGCATCCATCACGGCACGCATGGCGCCGCACGAGGCGAAACACCAGCCCCCACCGCTCAACGAATCCGCGTCAGCACGTCTGGCGGAGGTAGCCACTCGTACCCTTCGGCAAGACCTCCATGTCGCGGCGGACGATGCTCAGCTTGCTACCCCAGTCGGAGCATGCCTGCGACAGCCCCTTCGCCGTGTACTCGACCACGAGCACGTTGTTGTCGAACGCCTCGGCGAAGTCACCGCACTCCTTCCACTCGCCGCACTCCTCCACCAGGGCGAAGTCCAGGCCCACGGACGCACGGTCGGGCGCGAGTTCCAGGGTGTTCTTCTGAGCGATGGCCAGGCCCTTCTCGTGGGCGTGCGCCGACAGCAGCTTCATGAACGCCTTGGCCTGGTCGCCATCCAGATATTCCGGGAAGCGAGTGAAAGTGTCGTAATTGTCCGGCTCGACCGCATTGAATCCCTTGGCCGCACATTCGTCGATCCAGGTGTTCAGCTCGGCAGCGATGCGCTTCCGCTTGGCGTCCGTGCGGATGTCCAGGATCGCCTCGCCCCAGTCCTCGTCGTAGACGACTTCCCCGCCACTGTCGCGCAGCAGCAGGTCGGAGTCCCAATCACCCTCCGCGTTCTCCTGTGCTTGTAAGGCATTGATGTAGCAGACGTTGTACATGCCCGGCGCGGGCACGTCCTCGTGGCTGCGGCTGACCACCTTCACTCCGGTCGGGGGTGTGTACCCGCCGCCGATCTGGTAGTCCCACCCCACGTGCTTCGGGGGCGGCGTCACCGTTGCGGCGGCCGCTGACGGGGTGAACGCAGGTGCGCTCACCATGGTTGCGGCGACCGCAAGGGTGGCGAGGCTGCGACGGGACAGCACTCGATTCACACTGTTCATTGAGACCAAGCTCCACATACTCGGGAGGCGACACCCCTGCCTCGGACGCTGAACGCGATCCTGGCGATGTGGCCAGGACCACGACGGCGAGGCCGGGCTCACAGTCACGAGAGCCAATCACCGGACAGGTGTGGCTCTGGCACCGGCATTTGACTCCGGCGTGATCGCGAGTAAACCCATTCAACGCTGGTCATGTCAACGTGCTGGGCCAACCAGTCACGGCCCTCCGAGGAGATGGGCGCCAGATCCCTCATCTGCCGTGCCAGAGAGCGCAGTTCAGGCTGCTGAGCGGCCGTCGCTCCGCCACAGCGTGCGCTGGAACCACCTGCCCGCGCTGGAGCGTTCGCTGCGCGGCCCCGGCTACCGGCCGCAGGCGCGCACGCTGGGGAAGTCCTCCGTGCTCCGCCGCCACCGCCGGGCCTTGGGCCTCCCGCCTGAGGGTGCCGCCCCAGCCGGGCCCGCCGGGCTCGCCGGTCGGCCCATCGGCCCATCGGCCTCGAAGGCGGGTAGCACCACTCACGCGCGACCGCTCACCGGAGCCGACCGCTTTCCATCGAAGCGCCCCGTTTTGGCTGGATCCCCGCTCCCGAAGCATGAGAACCCACACTTCGGTCCGCCCTGCGCTCCCTATGTACTACCCACCGGGGAGAAAGCACCCCACCAAGCCCCACCCCTCCCTCCCGCCGGGCACACTCACTCCCCCGAGTGAATATGCCCAACTCGGCTGGATTTTGGATGGGTTGCCTGGCTTACGCTCAGCGCGACAGAGCACGACCCCAGACATGAGTCGGCCCCCGCCGGGACTAGCGATCCCTGCGAGGGCCTGCCCACCGAGGAAGTTAGGCCCTTCCTGATGGACACCGAAAACCCTAGCGCGTCTACGTGCGCCGAGTCCCGTATCCCGGGCGAGAACCACCCCCACGAGCGGCACCAGTCCGGCGTCGTCCACGACAACGTCCGCCACACCGAGAAGTTCACGGTGATCGGCAACCACCTCATCCAGCACAAGGAGCTGTCGGGCCTCGCCATCGGGCTGGGGTGCTACATCCAGTCGGTGCGCCGCGGCACTTCCGTCGACATCAAGACCCTCGCCGCCCGCTTCCCCGAGGGCCCCACTCGTATCGCCGCCGCCCTGCGCGAGCTGGAGACCCACGGCTACCTGCGCCGCACCCGCGTACGCGTCGAGACCGGCCACATCGTCACCCGTACGGTCTCCTGCAACCGCCCCGGACACCACGGCACGGCCGACGCGACAGAAGCGGCAGGCACGGCAGTCGCGGCCGAGGCAACAGGCACGACAGAAGCGGCCGATGCCCACAGGCCGCCCGCCGGACACCACAGCACGGCAGACACGGCATGCGCAGCAGGCACAGCCGACGCGGCCTCGGCCCACCGCCCGCCCGCCCGACGCCCGGCCTCGGCCGAGCGCCCGCCCCGCAAGGCCCTGCCCGCCGTCCCCCGGCCGGCATACCCGTCCCCCACTCTCCTCCACACAGCCACCGACCTCCTCGCCGGCCTCCGCCGCGTAGACCCCCGCCTCCTCCTCTCCGCCACCGACGCCGAACACCTCGCCCCCGGCGTCGCCGCCTGGCTGGAACGCGACCTCACCCCCACCGACGTACGCCACGCGCTGACCAGCGACCTGCCGAACGAGCCCCTGCGCCGCCCGGCAGCCCTCCTCGCCCACCGCCTGGCCGCCCAGCTCCCACCCCCGCCCCCGTTCCGAGCCCCCGCACCGCCACCGGCCGTCCGGCATCCGCTCCAGAACTGCGAAGGCTGCGACCGCGGCTTCCGCGGCCCCGAACCCGGCCACTGCCGCGGCTGCCGAACGGGCGACGCAACCGGTCCACTTCGGCCCCCGCCAGTGGCCCTTCCGTCCGAAGAGAGTGCCGCCCCGGCGCTTTCGCAGGCTTCCCGCCCGGTACGCGAGGGCCGGGAGCTCGTGGTCACCCGGCCCTCGCGCGTCTCGTGTGCTACTTGAGAACGCCCGCCCCCGTCGCCGTACCCAGCGACGTCGGCAGGTCCTTCGCCGACGTCTCCAGGCCCGCCGTCAGCGTCGGCGTCCAGTTGACGGTCGTCTTCAGCTTCTTGGAGTTCGCGGCGTTGTACGCGGCCACCAGGTCCGTCGCCGTCCCGTTGACGAGGTTTCCGCCGCCCGCCACGGCCCCCGTCCCATCACCGCTCAGCAGCTTGGCGACCTTTCCGCCCGACGGGAGAGTCCAGTAGTTGTTCTCCGCGACGACCTGGGCCTGGGCGCGGGAGTTGATGCTGTACTGCGTCGCGTAGCCGTTGAGGGTCGTGACGTCGTAGAGGTTGTTGTAGATGTGGATCTGGCCGATCCGGGCCAGCGGCGCGCGCTGGACGATGCCCTTCCACACGTTGTGGTGGATGGAGACCCGCAGTTTGCCGACGCTGTCGGTGTCGCTGCTGCCGATCAGCATCGTCTTGTCGTGGTTGGTGAACTGGTTGCGCTCGACGGTCACCAGGTCGGAGCCCTTGGTGATGTCGAGGGCGCCGTCGTGGATCTGGTACTCGCGGCCGTAGTACTCCGGGTTGGCGCTGTCGAAGTGCGGCGCGTCGGTGAACGTGTTGTGGTCCGCCCAGACGTGGGTGGCGCCGCGCAGGGTCACGGAGTCGTAGTTGGAGTTCCAGTTTCCGTCGTCGCCGTCCGTCGGGTCCCACTGCGGGAAACAGTCCTCGGTTGCGGCGAAGGTCAGGTTCCGGACGACGACGTTGTCCACGTTCTGGATCTGGAGCATGCCGCCGGTGATGCCGGCCTTGGTGCCGGGGACGCCCACGACGGTGGTGTTGGCCGGCACCTTGAAGACGATGCTCTTCGCCTGCTTGGCCTGCGCCGCGGCCCGCGCCGTCTCCTCCGTGCCCGACGGCAGCTTCGAGGTGCCGTACGTCGCCGGGTCGTACGCCTTCAGGTAGGCGGAGAGCGAGTAGCCGGTGCCCGACGCGTAGTCCGCGCAGGTCAGCTTCTTGTCGGCGTCGTCGGTGTTGGCGTCGATCGTGCCGTTGACCTTGATGATCCGAGGGGTGGTGTCGGAGGCCGACCCCAACGCCTTCACCAGCTCCGCGCGGGTACTGACGGTGAAGGTGTGCGCGGCGTCGGCCTTCGTACCGCCGGTGGTTCCGGTGCCGGAGGACGCCCAGCCGTCCTTCTCGGCGAGCGTCTGGTGGTACAGGTCGACGGCTGCCGCGTTGTCGTCCGCGTTCTCGTCCGCGTTCTCGTCCGCGTTCGCGTTCATCACGAAGAGGGAGGCGCCGAGGCCGGCGGTCACGACGGCGGCGGCGGAGACGACGAGGGCGCGCCGCCTGCGGAGGGAACGGCGGTGTGAGGGGGATGCCAGGGATGCCACGGAGGGAGATCCTTACGGGTGGGGGGCTGGAACGTACTGTCATCCCGTCAGTGGCCGCGAGTCGCGGAGAAGTTGCCGCCGGCGATCACATCTCCCGTACCTCTGCACAACCATTGCCCCTCGGAAGGTATCGAAGGTATACAGCACGAAGATCATGTGCGGCTGGGGCGTAATCGAACGTCCCCGGGCACATGAGCCGATCGAGTGGGGGGATCCACATGGGCATGTTCGGAAACGCGCACACCGTCGACCCGAGCCAGGCGCAGCAGGACTACGCGCGTCTGCTGGGCGCCGGTGAGCAGGTGCAGTCCGCATACCAGCTGGTGCGCGACGTCATCCTGTTCACCGACCGCCGGCTGATCCTGGTCGACAAGCAGGGCATCACCGGTAAGAAGGTGGAGTACCACTCCATCCCGTACCGCAGCATCACCCACTTCGCGGTGGAGACCGCCGGTACCTTCGACCTCGACGCCGAGCTGAAGATCTGGGTGTCGGGCAACTCCGTCCCGATCGAGAAGACCTTCACCAAGGGCGTCGACATCTACGAGGTCCAGGCGATCCTCACGCAGTTCGTGGCGCGGTAGTGCGAGACCGCCCGGGCAGCGATGCCCGGGCGGTTCACAACGGGGGTCAGCTGGTGGGAGCGTCGCGGAGGTGGTCCAGGAGGGCGGCGAAGGTGGTGGGGGTGACGGAGAGTATTCGGGCAGGGTCGTCGCTTTCACGGAGGAGCAACGAGGCTTCGCCGTGGGCGAGTTCCACACACTCGTTACCGTCACCCGGGCCCGAGAACGAGGACTTCTGCCACTGGATCATGACTACAGTTCCTTCGCCACACGATGGATGAACTCCCGCGACTTGGCGGGGTCCAGCGATACGGACTCCACCTTACGGAAGAGTGTTCGCATGGCCAGGAGTTGGGCGGCCGCATCCAGAAACACCGATCCGTAGGGCGCATCCCGCTGGACGGTGTCCAGGGCAGCCACGCGTCCACCCGCGTACATCATCATCGAGCTGGCGCCGGCGAATCCGTCGACGTCGAAGGGGATCACGCGAACCGAGACGTTCGGCCGTTCGGACTCATGCAGCAGCTCTTCAAGCTGGGCTCGGGCCACTCGCCGATCAGCGACACGCGTGCGCAGCACGGGTTCGTGAACGACCGCCTCGAAGGGGGCAGCCCCCTCGTGTGAAAGCACGGACCTGCGGCGCATCCGATGCGCCAGTCGTGGTTCCAGTTCGTTGCCCGGGAGTTCAGGGACTCGGTATGCGAGCACCGCGCGGGCGTACTCCTCCGTCTGGAGCAAGCCCGGAACGTGCGCCGTTCCGATCACCCACATGAACTGCGCGTGATGCTCCAGCTCCGCCAGGTCCTGGAAGACCGGCGGCAGCTCGTCCCGGTACTCCTCCCACCATCCGCGCGTGCGGTCTGTTGCCATTTCCACCAAGGCGCCGACCAACTCAGCGTCCGCGCAGGCGTAATGCACCGCGAGCCTGCGGACCCGCTCCTCGCTGACACCGGCGTTGCCCGCCTCGATCTGACTCATCTGGGCCGGACTCGTACCCAGCAGCGCGGCCGCCTGGCGGGACGTCAACCCCGCTGCCTCCCGCAGTTTGCGCAGTTCAGCGCCGAGGCGCATCTGGCGAACAGTCGGCTGAATCCTCGCGGGCATTCGACCCTCAACTCCCCAACGGCACTGTTCTCACGCGGGGTTGGACTGCCCCGATCGGGTGCCAGGTTACGCGAACGACTTGCCGCGGCAAAACATTTACCTCTACCGTCAGTGACGCGGCGCACACCCTGCGAAACCGGGACCCCGGAAGCGCACCGCTCCGCCCTGCCATGACGGACGCGGCAAAGCCACCGCCCGCGGACGCCGCCCCCACCCCCGCCGAACGGAGTCCACCCATGCCCGAAACCGAACCCTGGGAGTACACGCTGTACGTCCCCCAGGACCCCAGAGCCGTCACCGTCAGCCGCCGTACCCTCCGCCTGATCCTCACGATGCACGGCCTGATCGGCCTCGTCGATGTCGCCGAACTCCTCGCGACGGAGCTGGTCGGCAACGCCGTACGCCACACCAACGGCCCTGCCGCCCTCCGCGTCCGCTGGTCGGCCGGCGTCCTGCGGATCGGCGCATGGGACGCGGACCCGGAACCGCCAGAACCACCGGGCGAGCTGACCTGCCTGACCGACGCCGAAGAAGGCCGCGGCCTTGCCCTGGTCCGTGCCTGCGCCGACGTCTGGGGCTGGCAGCCGCTGTCCAGACACGGGAATCGAGGCAAATACGTGTGGTGCGAACTGGGCGCGCACGATCGAGTGAACGTTCCCTCTGCCCTCGAAGGAGTGAACGCCTTCCCCTCACCCGAACGAACCGTCTCTTGATCCATCTGGAAGCCCTGGCCGGTGCCCTGCACACCACGGACAAGAAGACCGCCAAGTACTTCAGCGGTTTGCTGGAGATCGGCCTGGGAGACACTTCGGCCCGACAGACATGGAGAACGCTGATGACCTTCACCAACTTCTTCCCGGGCCGGGGCACCCTCCTTGAGGAGACCTACCTCGAAGGCGAGGCCGCGGGTGAGGCCAAGGGTGAGGCCAAAGCCATCCTCCGTTTCCTGGAAGTGCGCGACATCCCCGTCCCCGACGACGCCCGGGAACGCATCCTCACCTGTACCGACCTGGACGTCCTCAACCGCTGGCTGGACCGCACGGTCACCGCGGAGACTGTCGACGACCTCTTCGCCGGCCACGATGAACCGGATGGCGACTGAGCCCGTCACCGAGAAGCGGGAACCGGAAGAGAGCTGCCAGGTTCCCGGGTATCTTCCGGGACCGCCCGGCGACCACGCCGTCGTGTTCCCCATGAGACCGCTTGCCTCTGTGCCTCCCCCGCGAGAAAACTGTGCGGCGCCCATGAGGTGCCCGCGCGCCTCGGCGTCGGCGCCCGTCAGTGCCCGCCCTTAGAATCCGATCACGCAGAACACAGCGGGGATACCCGGCGCGAGTGAGAAGGACGACAACTTCGGCGGCGCACTCGCCGTGGCCGACCTGAACCGGGACGGCCTCGGCGACATCGTGGTCGGCTCGCCGTACGAGGACCTCGCCAAGGCCGACGCGGGCCAGGTGACCGTCATCCCGGGCCGCCGTTCGGGGGCCCTCGGCACCGGCGCGTACTCCTTTTCCCAGGACACCGCAGGCGTCCCGGGCGCCTCCGAGGCGTACGACTACTTCGGCGCGACGGTCTCGGCCGGGGACATCAACAAGGACGGCAAACCCGAGCTGTTCGTCGGCGCGCCCGGCGAGAACAACCACACCGGGGCGGTCTGGATGTTCCCCGGCGCCGGCTCCCGCCCCACGGCCACCGGCAGCCGCCTGTTCACGGCATCCTCGGTCGGCCTCACCCAACACGACAGCACGTACCTCGGCGGCAACGGCCTGCTCTGGGTCATCTGACGGACGCCCACGCCCGGCCACTTCGTGATCAAGGCGCCCGGGGCGCGGTCGCCCCGGGCGCCTTCTCGCGTTCGGGAGTGATCAGGAGACGACCGGCCGCGCGCCTGCCTCCGGGGCTGCGGTCCGCGCGGGAGCGTCCGGCGTGCCGCGTGTGTTCCTGACGTAGAACACCCCGATCACCGCGATCAGGGACGCGGCGGAGAGGGTGTACAGGCCGCCGTTCGTGCTGCCGGTGGTGTCCTTGAGGTAGCCGAAGAGCGTGGGGGAGACGAAACCGCCCAGGTTTCCGATGGAGTTGACCACGGCCAGGCCCGGCGCGGCGATCTTGAGGTCGAGTCCGGACTGGGCCATCGGCCAGTACAGGGTGGCCGCGCACTTCCCGCCGACCGCGGCGAGCGTGAGAGCGGCGAGTCCGAACCAGGGCGAGCCCAGGGTGGCGAGGAAGGTGCCCACGGCCGACAGGACCAGGGCGATCGCCAGATACGGGCGGCGGTCGGGCGCCTTGTCGGTGTAGTGGCTCACCGTGTACATCGCGATCACGGCGCAGATCCACGGGACGGCCGTGAGCAGCCCGACCTGGAAGGGGGAAAGGCCGCCGATGTCGTCGACCAGGCTCGGCAGCCAGAAGGTGATCGCGTAGCCGGTGAGCGCCATCGCGAAGAAGACGCCGGTCAGCAAAGCGACCTGCGGGTGGAGGATGAGCCTGAGGCGGGACACCTTGGGGGCCCGCGCGCGGGCCTCCTCGTCCCGGGCGACCGCCGCGCTCAGCGCGTCCTTCTCCTCCCGGGTGAGCCAGCCGGCGTCCTCGATCCGGGAGACGAGGAAGAATCCGGCGATCACACCGACGAGGATCGAGAAGGCGCCCTCCAGCACGAACATCCAGCGCCAGCCGGCGAACCCGCCCGCTCCGTGCAGTTCGAGCAGGGCGCCCGTGATGGGCCCCGTCACGATGTACGCCGTGGCCGAGCCGCCGAGGAAGATCGCGCTCGCCCGGCCCCGGCTGGAGTCGGGCAGCCACTGCGTGAAGTAGAGGAGCACTCCGGGGAAGAAGCCGGCCTCCGCGACACCGAGGAGGAAACGCAGGGCGTAGAACATCGTGACGTTGTGGATGAAGCACATCGCCACGATCACCAGACCCCAGGTGATCATGATGCGGGTCAGCCAGACGCGGGCCCCGAAGCGCTCCAGGAGCATGTTGCTCGGCACCTCGAACAGCGCGTACCCGATGAAGAAGAGGCCGGCGCCGAGACCGTACGCGGTGGCGCTCACCCCGACATCGGCCCGCAGTTCGTCCTGGACGAAGCCGACGTTCGTCCGGTCCATCTGGTTGACCAGCAGCATCAGGACCAGGATCGGCAGCATGCGGCGCAGGAATTTGCCGACGGCTCGGCGTTCGGCGTCGGGTGGTGTCACGGACACTGACATCGTTGTCTCCCCTCGTGTGCACATACGCGAACTGCAATCACGTACGCGGGCACTGAGGGACGTTACGGAGGATGACCTTCCGGGTCAATGGGTTGAACGGAGTTCACGTAGAGGAACGGATGAATCGGCGTCCGTCCACTACCGTCCAGGTGCATCTTGGTGTGGATGTGGACACAGCGTCCCCCTGTCAACGAGCCGAGAAACCGGCCCGTTTCCCGCGCGCACGCAAAAGGGACCGGAAATCGAGGAGTGATTTCCGGTCCCTTTTGCGATCAGCCGAATCGAAGGGCTTGCCTTACTTCGCCTGCGGCTTGCGCACCGTCAGGTGCAGTTCCCTCAGGCGGGTCTCCTCCAGCTCCGTCGGCGCGCCCATCATCAGGTCCTGGGCGTTGCCGTTGAGCGGGAAGGCGATCGTCTCGCGGATGTTGGGCTCGTCGGCCAGCAGCATCACGATGCGGTCGACGCCGGGGGCGATGCCGCCGTGCGGCGGGGCGCCGAAGCGGAGCGCACGCAGCATGCCGGCGAACTCACGCTCGACTGTCTCGCTGTCGTAGCCCGCGATACCGAACGCCTTGAGCATGATGTCCGGCTCGTGGTTCCGGATCGCGCCGGAGGACAGCTCGACGCCGTTGCAGACGATGTCGTACTGCCACGCCAGGATGTCCAGCGGGTCCTGGTTCTCCAGGGCGTCCATGCCGCCCTGGGGCATGGAGAAGGGGTTGTGCGAGAAGTCGATCTTCCCGGTCTCCTCGTCCTTCTCGAACATCGGGAAGTCGACGATCCAGCAGAAGCGGAAGACGTTCTCCTCGAAGTGCCCGGCCCGCTTGGCCGCCTCGACCCGCACCGCGCCCATGATCTTCGAGACCTCGTCGAACTCGCCCGCGCCGAAGAACACGGCGTGGCCGGCGGCCAGTTGGAGCCGCTTGGTGAGCTCGGCGACGTTCTCCTCGGTGAGGAACTTCGCGATCGGGCCGGTGAGAGAGCCGTCCTCGGCGACACGGACCCAGGCCAGGCCCTTGGCGCCCTGCGAGACGGCGTAGTCACCGAGCTGGTCGAAGAACTTACGGGACTGCGCCGAGACGTCCGGCACCGGCAGCGCGCGCACGTGCTTGCCGGCGAACGCCTTGAACTCCGAGCCCTCGAAGATGTCGGTGATGTCGACGAGCTCCAGCTGGGCCCGCAGGTCCGGCTTGTCGGAGCCGTACTTCAGCATCGCCTCGCGGAACGGGATCCGCGGGAACGGGGAGGTGACCTCACGGTCACCTCCGAACTCCGTGAACAGCTCGGTCATCAGCTGCTCGATCGGCTGGAAGACGTCCTCCTGCTCGACGAAGCTCATCTCGACGTCGAGCTGGTAGAACTCGCCCGGCGAACGGTCGGCGCGGGCGTCCTCGTCGCGGAAGCAGGGCGCGATCTGGAAGTAGCGGTCGAAGCCGGAGATCATCAGCAGCTGCTTGAACTGCTGCGGGGCCTGCGGCAGGGCGTAGAACCTGCCCGGGTGCACACGAGAGGGGACGACGAAGTCGCGGGCGCCCTCGGGGGAGGTCGCGGTCAGGATCGGCGTGGCCATCTCGTTGAAGCCGAGGGTGACCATCTTGTGCCGGATCGCCGAGACGACCGCCGTACGCAGCATGATGTTGCGGTGCATGCGCTCGCGGCGCAGGTCCAGGAAGCGGTACTCCAGGCGCCGCTCCTCGTTGACGCCGTCCTCGGCGTTGATCGTGAACGGCAGCGGCTGGGCGGCGCCGAGCAGCTCGACCTCGCCCACCTCGACCTCGACCTCACCGGTCGGCAGGTCCGGGTTCACGTTCTCGGCGCCCCGGGAGACGACCTTGCCGTCGATGCGGACCGTCGACTCCTTGGTCAGCTTGTCGAGGGCCTCGTACGCCGGCGTGCCGGGACGGGCGACGAGCTGCGTGATGCCGTAGTGGTCACGCAGATCGATGAAGAGGATGCCGCCCAGGTCGCGCCGATTGTGCAGCCAGCCACTCAGCCGGACGTCGGTGCCGACGTCAGAGGCGCGGAGCTCGCCGCAGGTGTGGGACCTGTACCGATGCATCGTCGTTCATCCAGCCTTCGCAGCTCGGGGTCTGTTCCACGCGTCGTTTCACGTGAAACCCTCCCCAGCGTACCGGCCGCCCACGATCGCCTCTCCACCAATAAAGGCCGGTGATCAGTGGCACTGGTCGCCGTCCTCTTCTTAAAGTGGGTTAATGCGCGCTGGTGAGCCTCTGCCCACCGTGGGGGATGTACTCGCCGCCCTCACAACCGGTCTGTGGCGCTGGGACAACACCGCCGGACTCGTCACGCTGGACGCCGAGGCCGCGCGGCTGGTCGGGCTGCCCGCCGAAGCGACCACGCTCACGGAGGCCGGGATCCGCTCCCGCTTCCACCCCGCCGACTGGAACGAGACCGGCGGCATCGTCCAGCTCGCCGTCGCCGAGGGCACCCTCGCCGAATCCCGGCTACGGATCATGGACAAGCACGGCCATGTCACCCGTACCGTCCACGCCCGTTCCAAGCCGATCATCGATCCGGCCACCGGCGGGTACGAGGTGGTCGGCACCCTCCAGGAGATCACCGAGCAGCCTCCGGGCGCCGCCGCGCACAGCCCGATCACCGGCGACTGGCGCCGCTCCCGGGAGGCGTTCCTGCTGGACGCGGGCCGCGCGCTGGCCGAGGCCCGGTCCTCCGCCGAGGTCCTGCGGGTCGCGGCCGGTCTGTCCATGCCGGGCTTCTCCCCGGACGGCCTGGCGGTCTTCGGTGTGGAGGGCGACCGGCTGACCATCATCGGCCAGTACGGTCACCAGCCCACCGACGAGGACTCCTTCTCCCAGATGGCCCTCGCCACGGACTACCCGGCCGCCGAGGTGGTCCGCACCGGCCGCGCGATCTACCTCTCCTCTCCCGAGGACTACAGGTCCCGCTACCCCGTCTCCTGGCCGCTCTCCGAGCGCTACGGCCGTCTGTCCTGGGCGTTCCTGCCGCTGACGGTGGCCGGCCGCACGATAGGCGCGTGGATGGCGGCCTTCGCGTATCCGGTGGCGTTCACACCCGACGAGCGCTCGATCCTGACGACGGTGGCGCGCATGCTCGCCCAGGCCCTGTCCCGGGCGGGCGTCGCCGAGTCGGAACGGGAGCTGACGGACGGCCTCCAGCGCTCGATGCTCCCCACCCTCGGCCCCCAGATACCCGGCATGACCATCGCCGCGCGCTATGTCCCGACCGGCGGCGGTCTCCAGGTCGGCGGTGACTGGTACGACATGATCCCGCTGCCAGGGGGAACCTCCCGGCGAGAGCCTGAGGGAGGCCGCTTCGCCCTGGTCATCGGCGACGTCCAGGGCCATGACGTCCGCGCGGCGGGCCTGATGGGGCAGCTCCGTATCGCGCTGAGGGCGTACGCGTCGGAGGGCCACCGCCCCGACGCGGTCCTCTCCCGCGCGTCCCGCTTTCTGCACGGCATGACCTACGGCGACCCCGATGCCTCCGATCTCCGCTTCGCGACCTGTCTGTACGTGGAGGCCGACCCCACGACCGGCATCCTGGACGTCGCCCGCGCCGGCCACCCCGACCCGGCGATCCGGATGGCCGACGGTACGGTCCTCACCCGCCCCACGGCCGGCGGACTCCCACTGGGCATCGACCCCGACGCCGACTACCCCACCACCCGGATCACCCTGGAACCCGGCGAGACCCTGCTGATCTGCACCGACGGTCTGATCGAGACCGGCGGCCATGACATGGAGACCGGCTGGAAGCGCATCCGCACGATTCTCGAGGACCACGAGGGCGACCTGGAGGAACTCGCCGACGCCCTGGTCGAGGCCGTGCACGGACCCGCCTCCCACCACACCACCGGCCCGCTGGCCGACCGGCGCGAGGACGACATAGCCGTTCTGCTGCTGTGCCGACAGGGGGACGACTCCGGCGGCGACGACACGGCGCTCATACGACCGACGGTCCGCCGCACGATGCTGACGGTGGCCCAGGCAGAGCCGGAACGGGTGGCGGTGGCCCGGCACCAACTGAGGGAGCTGTTGCACGACTGGAGGTCGGCGGACCAGATCGACTCGGCGGTCCTGCTGCTCTCCGAGATGCTGACCAACGTCCTCGTCCACACCGACGCCGACGCGCTGCTGCTGGCCGAGGTGAGGACAGGATCGTCGGCCGGGCGCCGGGTGCGGGTGGAGGTCACCGACACCAGCGACGACCTCCCGCACAAGCGCAGACCGGGCGAGCTGGCCTCCTCCGGCCGCGGCCTGATGCTGGTCGAACTGCTCTCGGACGCGTGGGGGGTGGATCCGCGGGGCGAGGGGAAGACCATCTGGTTCGAGCTCTACGAGGCGGTGGACCCGGCGCCCACGCCGACGCCGACGCCGCCCACGCCCACGCCCACGCCGTCGCCGTCGCCGTCGTCCGATCCGGCGTAACGGCCCCGCAGCTCGTACCGGAGGAGCGGTTGCGGTGCGGGCTTCCGCCCGACCGCACGGGCCTGGCCCCCGACCGCGTCCACGACTGCCTGCGGATGCTGCTCAAGCGGGGCTGTATGCGCCAGGTCGGATGCACTGCCGACGGAGCACCCGTGTACGTGTTGCCGTAGCCCTCTGGCCGAACGGGCATGAGACAGAGACAGGCCCGAAGCCGCAAAACGACGTTGCGGCTTCGGGCCTCGTCGTACCGTACCCGTCTCCTCGGCCCCTACAGGCCGCCCTCGGACATCCCGTGCACGGCCGGGATCGTGCCCAGCCGTCCCTTCTGGAAATCGTCGAACGCCTGCTGGAGTTCGTCACGTGTGTTCATCACGAACGGACCGTAGTGGGCCATCGGCTCACGGATCGGCTGTCCGCCCAGGAGGACGACCTCCAGGTCCGGCGTGTGGGAGTCCTGCTGCTCGTCCGCGCGGACGGTGAGCGAGGAACCCGCGCCGAAGACGGCCGTCTGGCCCAGGTGGATCGGACGCCGCTCCGCGCCCACCGCACCCTTGCCCGCGAGCACGTACGCGAGCCCGTTGAAGTCCTCGCGCCACGGCAGGGTGAGCTCCGCGCCCGGCGCCAGCGTCGCGTGGACCATCGTGATCGGGGTGTGGGTGACACCGGGGCCGTCGTGGCCGTCCAGCTCGCCCGCGATGACGCGCAGCAGGGCACCGCCGTCGGGTGTGGTGAGCAGCTGGACGTTGCCGCCGCGGATGTCCTGGTAGCGCGGGGCCATCATCTTGTCCTTGGCCGGGAGGTTCACCCACAGCTGCAGACCGTGGAAGAGACCGCCGGACATGACCAGGGACTCCGGCGGGGCCTCGATGTGCAGCAGGCCGGAACCCGCCGTCATCCACTGGGTGTCACCGTTGGTGATGGTGCCACCGCCGCCCTGGCTGTCCTGGTGGTCGAAGATGCCGTCGATGATGTAGGTGACGGTCTCGAAGCCGCGGTGCGGATGCCAAGGGGTGCCCTTCGGCTCTCCCGGCGCGTAGTCCACCTCGCCCATCTGGTCCATCATGATGAACGGGTCCAGGTGGCGGTAGTTGATCCCGGCGAACGCTCGGCGCACCGGGAAGCCCTCACCCTCGTAACCGCTCGGCGCGGTCGTGACGGTGAGTACGGGACGGGCCACGGCGTCCGCGGGTGCGGCGACTCGCGGCAGCGTCAGCGGGTTCTCGACGGTCACTGCAGGCATGTCCGTACCTCCTTGTGCTCCGAGTTTAGTTGAGCATTGAACTTTCCGCCACCCCTAACCCGGAAGACCGGGCGGGCATTCCCGACCGGGACACCGGAGCACCGGAGCACCGGAGCACCGAGACAGCGAGACGTACGGGGCGACAGCAGCGGACGCCGGTGCCCCGCGCAGGGCATCGGCCTCCGGCCACCACTCAACCAGGGTCAGACGATCAACTCGGCCCCCGTGGCCGACTTCACATCGCTCTCCGCCCGGTCACCGTCGGCCTGCTCGACGCGCTCGACGCCCCCGGCGTACTCGTCCTGCTCGACCTGCCCGCCGCTCCCCTCCTTGCAGTCCCGCATCACCAGCGTCGCCACCACCGCCGCCACCAGGACCCCGATCGCGCTGACCGTGAAGGTCGTCGACATAGAAGCGGTGAACGCCTCCCGGGCCTCCCGGACCAGACCGCTGTCGCCGTCCGCCGCCGTCAGCGCCCCGGCGATCGAGTGCCTGGCCTCCTCCGGCGTCCCCGCCGGCATCCTGGCCGCGAAGCCGCTCGACAGCAGCGAACCGAGGATCGCGATACCCAGGGCCGTACCGGCCTGCTGGACGGTGTCGTTCAGGGCCGAGCCGACGCCCGCCTTGTCCGCGGGGATCGTGCCCATCAGCGCGCCCACCGCGGCCGGCATCGCCAGGCCCGCGCCGAGGCCGAGCAGCCCGAGGGCGATCGCCGGGACCGTGAAGCCGGAGTCGGCGTCCACCGTCGTCAGCAGGGTGAAGCAGGCCACCATCACCAGCATCCCGGCGAGGATCACGTACCGGTTGCCATGGACCGCGGCCAGCTTGACGCCCACGCCGTTGCCGAGCAGCGCCGCCACCGCCAGCGGCAGGAACGCCAGGCCGGCCTCGACGGCCGAGTAGCCGAGCACGAACTGCAGGTACTGGGTGAGGACCAGCAGCAGACCGCCGTTGCCGATCTGGACCAGCGCCAGGGACAGCGAACCGCCGCTGAAGTTGCGGTGCTTGAAGAGGACCAGCGGGACCATCGGGGCCTTCGTGACGTTCTCCCAGATCACGAAGCCGGCCAGGGACACCACCGCCACTGTCAGCGTGATCGCCGAGCGACCACCGAAGGCACCCTGCTGCGGGAGTTCGATGATCCACCAGACCAGGGCGGTCATCCCGGTCGCGGACAGTGCCGCGCCCAGCGGGTCCGCCTTCTGCCACGGTGCTTTCGACTCGGGCATCAGGGTCACCCCGGCGAGCAGGGCCAGCGCGACGACCGGCACGTTGATGAAGAAGATCGCCTGCCAGGAGAAGTGGTCGATCAGTACACCGCCGAGAACCGGACTTCCGACCAGCCCCAGCATCGACACCGAGCTCCAGGCCGCCATCGCCCTACCGCGCTCCTCCTCGTCGAAGACGGTGATGAGGATCGAGAGGGTGGAGGGCATGATCAGCGCTCCGCCGACTCCCATCGCGACGCGTACGGCGATCACCTCGCCGGGACTGGCACAGAAGGACGCGGCCAGCGAGCCCGCCCCGAACAGCAGCAGCCCGATCAGCATCACCCTGCGCCGGCCGAAGCGGTCGCCCAGGCTGCCGGAGGTGAGCAGGAGACCCGCGAAGACCAGGATGTAGGAGTCGAGGATCCACTGGGTGTCCTGGGCGCTCGCCCCGATGTCCTCGGTCATCGCGGGCACCGCGACGGTCAGGGCCATGCTGTCGACCACCAGGACCAGCGTGCTCAGGCAGAGCACGACGAGGATCCACCAACGACGTGGGTTGCGGGTTTCCATCTCGGTTTCCTTCCGACCTCTTGCGGACACCGTTCCTTCGATGCGAACACTGTACGCACGATGGAACGATGTTCGCAACCATCAATCGCTGTACGCTGAATGCGAACGATGTACGCAGATGTAGGTAGCGGAGGAGAGCCGTGGCAGCCAAGGCGACGCAGCAGAACCCGATCCCGTCCGTGTGGGCCCGCCCCCAGCCCAGGTCGGACCAGCCGACCCTCAGCCGCACCACGATCGTCCGCGAGGCGATCGTCATGCTGGACACCGAGGGCATCGAGGCACTGAGCATGCGCAAGCTGGGCGCCCGCCTGAATGCCGGCGCGGCCTCGCTCTACCGGCATGTCGCCACCAAGGACGAGTTGCTGGAGCTCGCGGTGGACGAGGTCGCCGCCGAGCTCCACGTACCGTCGGCCGATACCCCGGACGGCTGGCGGGCCGCCGTCACCGAGGCCGCCCGCTCCTTCCGTTCGGCGGCGCTACGGCACCCCTGGCTGCCTGCGGTCCTCGGGCAGGTGGGCCTCGTCTACCTCGGTCCTCACCTGATGGCCTTCTCCGAGCGGCTGGGCGGCCTGTTCACGGAGGCCGGACTTCCCGAGCCGTCAGGGGCGATGGACACGGTCCTGTCGTACGTCATCGGGATGAGCACCACCGAGGCGGCCTGGCTGAGCACCGTGGCCCGCTCCGGCGCGAGTGAGGCGGACTTCGTCACCCGCCTGCTGCCGGCCACCCCGGAGACCGCCGCCGGGCCAAAGGCCACCCCCGGGCCGGTGGCCACCGACGCCCCGGAGACCACCGACGACCCGAAAACCACCGACGACCCGGAGACCACCGCCGGGCCGGGCCATGTCGACGGGCCGGACCATCCGGCCGGTCCGCGCGAGGACATCACCGCCGCGGCCGCGGATCCCGCGGCGTTGCGGGAGAAGAAGTTCGCCTACGGCCTCGAAGTCGTCCTCGACGGGCTGGCGCTACGTCTCCCGAAATGACCTTCGAAACCGAAACCCTGAGCCGTCGCCACCCGAAGCGACCTTCGGAATCCTGAGCCGTCACCACCGAGGCGACCTTCGAAACCCTGAGCCGTCGCCACCCGAAGCGACCTCCAAGCCCCCAGCAGCACTGCCGGAGAAGCAACGGCGTCCAGCTTCCAGCCGTACATCTTCAGCCGTACATCCGGCGCATCGCGAACTCGACCATCTGCTCCACGGCCTTCGCGTCGAACACCATCCGGTGCTCGCCCTCCATGTCGAGGACGAAGCCGTAGCCGGTCGGGAGCAGGTCGATCACCTCGGCGCCGGTGATCACGAAGTACTTGGACTCCTTGCCCGCGTACCGCCGCAGTTCCTTGAGCGAGGTGAACATGGGGATCACCGGCTGCTGGGTGTTGTGCAGGGCGAGGAAGCCGGGGTTGTCGCCGCGCGGGCAGTACACCTTGGAGGTCGCGAAGACCTGCTGGAAGTCCTCGGCGGTCACCTGCCCGGTGGTGAAGGCCCGCACCGCGTCGGCGAGGGAGGGCGGGGACGGCTCCGGGTACAGCGGCTGCTCCTGCCCGTAGCCGCCGGACATGGGCTGCTGCGGCGGGGCGTACTGCTGCTGAGCGCCGACGTTCTGGTCGTAGCCGTACATGCCCGCAAGAGTACCGAGCGCGGGCGGGCCCGGGGGACCTTCCTCGTCTGGTGTGACCTGTCACAGACACCCCGTCGGGGTTGCTTCTTATTACCGGCGGGTAGCATCATCGGCGTAGCTACTTGTTGGTATGTGAACTAGGTGCGAGGAGTTCGTGCCTCGCCGATCCGCTACGGAGCCGTCGCCATGGGGCACTACAAGTCGAATCTCCGCGACATCGAGTTCAACCTCTTCGAGGTCCTCGGGCGCGACAAGCTGTACGGGACCGGTCCCTTCGCGGAGATGGACACGGACACCGCGAAGAGCATCCTCGAGGAGGTGACCCGCCTCTCGGAGAACGAGCTGGCGGAGTCCTTCGCCGACTCCGACCGCAACCCGCCGGTCTTCGACGCGGAGACGAACACCGCGCCGGTGCCCGCCTCCTTCAAGAAGAGCTACCAGGCCTTCATGGACGCGGAGTACTGGCGTCTGGGCCTGCCCGAGGAGATCGGCGGCACCACTGCGCCCCGCTCCCTGATCTGGGCGTACGCGGAGCTGGTCCTCGGCGCCAACCCGGCCGTGTGGATGTACTCCTCCGGCCCGGCCTTCGCGGGCGTCCTCTTCGACGAGGGCAACGACGTGCAGAAGCACATCGCGAAGATCGCCGTGGACAAGCAGTGGGGCGCCACCATGGTGCTCACCGAGCCGGACGCCGGCTCGGACGTCGGCGCCGGCCGCACCAAGGCCGTGCAGCAGGAGGACGGCTCCTGGCACATCGAGGGCGTGAAGCGGTTCATCACGTCCGGTGAGCACGACATGTCGGAGAACATCCTCCACTACGTGCTGGCCAGGCCGGAGGGTGCCGGGCCCGGCACCAAGGGGCTCTCCCTCTTCCTCGTCCCCAAGCACCTCTTCGACTTCGAGACCGGCGAGCTGGGCGAGCGCAACGGCGTGTACGCCACGAACGTCGAGCACAAGATGGGCCTGAAGGCGTCCAACACCTGCGAGATGACCTTCGGCGACCGCCACCCGGCCAAGGGCTGGCTGATCGGCGACAAGCACGACGGCATCCGCCAGATGTTCCGGATCATCGAGTTCGCGCGGATGATGGTCGGCACGAAGGCGATCTCCACGCTGTCGACGGGCTACCTCAACGCGCTGGAGTACGCCAAGGAGCGCGTCCAGGGTCCGGACCTCGCCCAGTTCATGGACAAGAGCGCACCCAAGGTCACCATCACCCACCACCCCGACGTGCGCCGCTCGCTGATGACGCAGAAGGCGTACACGGAGGGCATGCGCGCCCTGGTGATGTACACCGCGGCCGTCCAGGACGAGATCCAGGTCAAGGAGACGAACGGCGAGGACTCCGCCACCGAGCACGCCCTCAACGACCTGCTCCTGCCGATCGTGAAGGGCTACGGCTCCGAGAAGGCCTACGAGCTGCTCGCCCAGTCCCTGCAGACCTTCGGCGGCTCCGGCTTCCTCCAGGAGTACCCGATCGAGCAGTACATCCGGGACTCCAAGATCGACACCCTGTACGAGGGCACCACCGCGATCCAGGGGCAGGACTTCTTCTTCCGCAAGATCGTCCGTAACCAGGGCGCCGCGCTGAACTCGCTCGCCGAGGACATCAAGAAGTTCCTGGCGCTGGGCACCGGCGGCGACGAGCTGGCGGACGCCCGCGAGCACCTCGCCAAGGCCGCCGTCGAGCTGGAGGCCATCGTCGGCCTGATGCTGACCGACCTGGCGGCCACCGAGCAGGATGTCAAGAACATCTACAAGGTCGGCCTGAACACGACCCGTCTACTGATGGCCTCCGGTGACGTCGTCGTCGGCTACCTGCTGCTGAAGGGTGCGGCGATCGCCGCCGAGAAGCTGGAGACGGCTTCCTCGAAGGCTGTGTCCGCCAAGGATGTCGCCTTCTACACCGGCAAGATCGCGGCGGCGAAGTTCTTCGCGGCCGACGTCCTGCCCGGCGTCACCCTGGCCCGCAAGGTCGCAGAGGGCGTTGAGCTGGACATCATGGAGCTGGACGAGGCCGCGTTCTAGCAGTTCCAGTGCAGTTCTAGTGCAGTTCCAGTGCCGCGGCCAGTCGCCGTCCCCCTCCGTGCACAGCCCTGACGGAGGCCCGACGCCCTGACGGAGGCCCGTTTTCCCGCCACGGGGAGCGGGCCTCCGTCCGTCGTTAAGGTGAACCCCATGACCGAACCCTCCCGCTTCGACCGCGGACTCACCGATGACCTGATGTCGTTCCTGGCGGCCAGTCCGTCGCCGTACCACGCGGTGGCGAACACCGCCGCGCGGCTGGAAAAGGCCGGTTTCCGACAGGTCGCGGAGACGGACGCCTGGGACGGGACGAGCGGCGGCAAGTACGTGCTGCGCGGCGGGGCGATCGTGGCCTGGTACGTCCCCGAGGGCGTCGCGCCGCACACGCCGTTCCGGATCGTCGGCGCACACACCGACTCGCCCAACCTCCGGGTCAAGCCGCGGCCCGACACCGGGGCGCACGGCTGGCGGCAGGTGGCCGTGGAGATCTACGGCGGGCCGCTGCTGAACTCGTGGCTCGACCGCGACCTGGGCCTCGCGGGCCGGCTGTCCCTGCGGGACGGCTCGACGCGGCTCGTGAACGTCGACCGGCCGCTGCTGCGGGTGCCCCAACTCGCCATCCACCTGGACCGTTCCGTGGCGACGGAGGGCCTCAAGCTGGACAAGCAGCGGCATCTGCAGCCCATCTGGGGCCTGGGCAGCGACGTGCGCGACGGCGACCTGATCTCCTTCCTGGAAGAGGAGTCCGGGCTCGGTGCGGGCGAGGTGACCGGCTGGGACCTGATGACGCACTCCGTGGAGCCGCCGGCCCGTCTGGGCCGTGACAACGAACTGGTCGCCGGGCCACGCATGGACAACCTGCTGTCGGTGCACGCGGGCGTGTCGGCGCTCGCCGCGGTCTGCGGCCCGGACCTGCCCTACATCCCCGTACTGGCCGCCTTCGACCACGAGGAGAACGGGTCGCAGTCGGACACGGGCGCGGACGGCCCGCTGCTCGGCGGGGTGCTGGAGCGGTCGGTGTTCGCGCGCGGAGGAGCGTACGAGGACCGGGCGCGGGCCTTCGCCGGCACCGTCTGTCTGTCCTCCGACACCGGTCACGCCGTCCACCCCAACTACGCCGAGCGGCACGACCCGACGCACCACCCGCGCGTCAACGGCGGACCGATCCTGAAGGTCAACGTCAACAACCGCTACGCCACGGACGGTTCGGGCCGCGCGGTGTTCGCCGCCGCCTGCGAGAAGGCGGGCGTGCCCTTCCAGTCCTTCGTGTCCAACAACTCGATGCCCTGCGGCACCACGATCGGCCCGATCACCGCGGCCCGGCACGGCATCCGCACGGTCGACATCGGCGTGGCGATCCTGTCGATGCACAGCGTCCGGGAGTTGTGCGGCGCGGACGACCCGCATCTGCTGGCCAATGCGCTGGTGGCGTTCCTGGAGGGGTGACGGCCGTTCCTGGAAGGGTGACGCCTGTTCCTGGAAGGGTGACCCGTTCCGGAACGGCTCGGCGCTGCATGGGGGTTGACCGTCGGGGTACCCGCTGTCTCGGACCGCAACGACCGGACCGGACAGGGAGGCAACACCATGGGCCTCGGCGGATGCATCATCCTCATCGCCGCAGGAGCCATCCTCACGTTCGCGACCGACTGGGACATGCAAGGGGTCAACCTCGACCTCGTCGGCATCATCCTGATGGTCGTCGGACTGATCGGCGTCAGCACGTTCAGCAGCATCGCGCGGCGCCGACGTGTCGTGATGCCGCCCTCGACGCCGGCCGTGGAAGAGGAACGGCGCATCACCCGCAGGGACGGCTACAGCGACGGCTACGGCGTCTGACATCCCGGCAGCTGGTCGGGCGTCATCTGCGCAGGTGAGCGAGCGCTGTCCCGGGAGACGGGCAGGCGCCGTCCCGGGAGACGGGCAGGCGGCATCTGTGCAGGTGAGCGGGCGCCATCCGAGCAGATGGGTGGCGCCATCTCAACAGATGGACGGTCGGCGTCTCGACTGGTGAGCGAGTGACCGACCTCACGATTCCGGCACATAAAGCGAGCCGAACCCGCTCCTGGCGCGGTTCATGCCGGATAAAAGCCGACATTTTTGTGCATTCCATGACCTGGGGTGCCTTGCGTGATTGTGTTACCAACGTGAAGACTCGGGACTCATGAGGCCCGAGAGACGACGAAGTACCGGGCCGCTCCACCTCCACCCGGGGACTCCATATGCTCGACCTCGCTGCCCCCGTGGCGACCGCTCCGCCCAGCAACACGTATCAACGCCCCTCCGGTCGGCACGCCCCCCTCCGGGCCCACGCCGCCCCCGACGAACCCGGCCACGTGCCGAGGCTCGCGGCACTGATACCGGCCCACAACGAGCAGGACCGCATCGCGGCCGCCATCCAGGGTCTGCGGGGCCAGACCCGCCCGCCGGACCTCATCGTGGTCGTCGCCGACAACTGCACCGACGACACCGCGACGATCGCCGCCGCGCTCGGCGCGCAGGTCTACGTCACGCAGGGCAACACCCACCGGAAGGCCGGCGCCCTCAACCAGGCCATCACCTGGGTTCTGCCCCACCTGGACGACCGGGACCTGCTGCTGGTGCAGGACGCCGACACCGTCCTCAACCCCTCGTTCGCCGAGACCGCCGTCGCCACCTTCAACCGCAGGGTCGGCGCCGTCGGGGGTGTTTTCTACGGCGAGCAGGGCGGCGGCTTCCTCGGCCTCGTCCAGCGCATGGAGTTCCACCGCTACGCCTGGGAACTCAAGCGCACCGGCGGTAAGGCCCAGGTCCTCACCGGCACCGGCACCATGTTCCGTGGCCGGGTGCTGCGCGAAGTGCGTGCCGCCCGCCGGATCGGGGTGATCGGCGGCGGCACGAGCTACTACAGCCTCGCCTCCCTCACCGAGGACGACGAGATGACCAAGGCCGTCAAGACCCTCGGCTACCGCGCCATGTCGCCGGCCGGCTGCGCGGTCACCACCGAGGTCATGCCGACCCTGGGCAAGTTGTGGCACCAGCGTCTGCGCTGGCAGCGCGGCGCCCTGGAGAACCTGCGCGACTATGGCTGGACCCGGGTCACCGCCCGCTACTTCGCCCAGCAGTTCCTGATGGGCTTCGGGGCGCTGTCCTTCCTCGCCTACCTGACCTTCCTGATCGGGGACACGACGCTGAACGGCTGGCCCGGCCTCTCGCCGTTCTGGACCGCGATCGGCGTGCTCTTCATGGTCGAGAAGACCGTCTCCGTACGCCGCGCCGGCCCCCGGGCCGTCCTGGTCGCGGCACTGATGATCCCGGAGATGCTCTACGACCTGTTCCAGCACGCCGTCTACTTCTCCTCTCTGTGGGGCCTGTTGCGCCGCAGCGAGGAGAAGTGGGTGGCTACGTAAGACCGCTTCGCACAGGTCACCCCGAACCACCATCCCCTGACTCACCACCCTTTAAGGAGAAGAACGATGTACGGAAGAGTGATCGGCTCCGGTACCGTCGGCGCGGGCGGCGCCACCCTGGCCGCCACCGGCCTGTGGCTGAACAGCATGGCCCTGATCGTCGCCGCAACCACCCTGGTGGCCGCGGGCATGGCCCTCTACAAGCTGGCGCCACGCCGACGACGAAGCTGACACTGGGGCTTGCCCCCGGATCGTGGACACCTTGGACACTGGACCTTGAGGGTTCAGAGAAAGAGATGTCACTGATGGTGATGAAGGTGTACTCGGCGGAGTTCAAGGCGGACGCTGTCGCGCTGCACCCCCGGCTCAACTGCGCCGAACAGGTACTGGCGGCCGTGCTCCACCTGTTTAAGGCTGGCGCTCCGAAGTCAGGAACGTGATGTACCCGATCACAGACTCGGGAGCAACCTGAAGTTTTCCTACGTTACCGAGAATCTGCTCTTCGTCAGCGAGCAGCTTTCCGGTCTGCGGGTCGAAGATGAGGACGCGCTTGGTAGGCAAGCCGCCTGACCCATCGGTGAGAGAGAACGCCTGCCCAGTACGACCGGCCCGATCCCTGACTGTGCCCTGGTAGCGCACCCCTTCGGTCTCCGCTAGGACCCGGAGCACCGCAGCGCGCTGGGCAGGCGAAAACACGTGGTCTTGGGCTCGCTCGGGCAAGACCTCGTACAGAAGTCCTGGCGTGATTCCAGCATGGCCATTGGCCAGCCACTTCCTCATCCCCGCCACCGTAGTGGGCGGTTCTGTGACTGTTTGCCCAGGAGCTGACCCACTGGAACCTTGGGACACCACCGACTCGGCTCCGATCGAGCCGGCCTTCTCCCATACTTCACGCTGAGAGTCGCTCTGGAACACCGGGGGAAGCGTGCGGGCCTTCCAGTGTGCCGAGCCGTCGCGCTTCTGCCATCTCTCCCTGTGCTCTGGGATGACAGCCGAGGTGACGTTCGTACCGTCAATGCGTGTCGAGAGGGACCATGCGTCCCAGACGAAGTGCGCCGTCTTCCAGGCTGCCGGACGATCATCCTGCCTCCTTTCCACCCGGGCCGCGGTGTCCCTCAGCACCTGTGCGGCTGAGGGACTCCCAGAGTGATAACTCAAAGGCTGGGGGGTCACAGCAAGCGCGGGCTGGGCCGATGTCCCGAAGGGGTCAACGACGGTGTATGCCACTGCCGCAGCAGCCGCAACCGCCACTGTGGCAACGGACAACCGCCTCAGCAAACGCGGACGCGCTGCGGGCACGTAAGGTCGTGGCATGGCAAGGATGTTGTTCAGCCTCTCGTTATCAGCTGAGGCGCCATCCTGTACCGGGTTGAGCCGCTGCAACGCCTGATCGATGTCACGCATCTACTCCTCCAAGAATCGATGATGTCCGCCGGGACGGGCTGGCGGCGGGGCGATCGAGGTGCTCGCGTAGCCGTCTGCGAGCGCGATGAAGCCGCACATGGAATGTCGCGGTTGTACATCCGATCGCCATGGCCGCCTGACGGGCCGGCAACTCTTCCCACAAGGCGGGACGCAGGACTTCCCTGTCGCTGTCACTGAGCGAGTCAAAAGCCGTAGCGACGGCCTGCGCTCCAGCGATGTCCTCGGCTGGATCGCGTGTGAGGCTCTGCCGCTGCTGCGCCGCAGTCTCCGTTAGCATCCGGCGCCGCCGTTCAGAACGATGCGTGTTCGCCAGGATCTTGCGAGCTGTCGCGTACAGCCAGGGCAGTACGGCTGCACGCGGCACCTCATCAAGCCGACGCCATGCTGTGAGGAAGACTTCGGCGACCACATCATCGCAATCTTCGGCATCGCTCAGGCGTCGTCGTACGTACGCTTCCACGGCTGGATGGTGCGCGCGGTACAGCGCGGTGAAGTCTTGCTCATGTCGTGTGTCCACATCCCCTCCAAGCGTGTAAGTGTCCGGCGGCCCCCGATGCTTACATTCGATGAGGCAGAAATTTCGAGATGGGCCGCCGGCACTGCGATGCATCCGCTCACGCAGCCGCGAGTGGTTACGGTTCCAAGTGCTGCCCAGCCCATGGCGCGCGGCTGCGGTGCCGCCGAAACAGTGAGTCCGTCGTAGCGCTGACGCCTGCCCTCGTGCGGCCGTGCGCGAGGGAGATCAAAAGCTTTCGCCCGTTGATCATTCTCGGTGCAGGACTTGCACTGAATGTCGGTGTCCACAGTTCGGGGGCAAGCCCCCTGCGGCCGGTCGGTCACGGTGCCGCCGGGCGTCGTACGGTTGGGTCTACGAGCAGGTCGAACCACACCGCCTTGCCCTCAGGGTGCGTCGGCCCGCAGTACGGGATGTCCGGACCGTGCCCCCAGCGGCCCTCCGTGACGCAGTCCACCAGGTACAGGCCTCGGCCCCCGCCTCGCTCCCACGTCTCACCCGTCAGTTCTCTTATCACGGGCGGATTCTCGTCCCCGTCGTAGACGACTACTCGCAACCGCCCCTCCTCCACCAGCAGCCACAGCACGGTGCCGTCACCGCCCTTCGCGTGCACGCAGGCGTTGGTGACGAGTTCGGAGGTGCAGAGCATCGCGTCGTCGACGAGGGGGCCGTCCAGTTCCAGGGTGCGCAGGACGGTGGCGACGAAGTCGCGGGCGATGTGGGGGGACGTGTCGAGCGGTGGACAGATGAGGGTGTACGAGGGCATGGGGCATCAACTCCGGTGGGTGAGGGGGGTTTGCGCGCGCCCGGTCGCGTTGCTGTCCGGCGCCCCGGTGCCTACGGCTGGGGTGGCGCTTCCAACGGGAGGCAGGCGCGCGGGAGTTGCAGATGAGTGACCGGTTGGACACTCTCCGTGAGATACGCTACGACCATAGCGCCTCAACTTGAGGCATCACAACATTTCCCGGAAATGGAGGACACATGGCCGCGAAACCCAACCCCACGGCCCGTCAAGCACGGTTGGGCGCAGAACTGCGCAAGCTGCGCGAGGCCGCCGATGTGTCGAACCGGGAGGCCGCCGAGTTCCTGAACACCAGCCCGACCCAGATCAGTCACATCGAGGCAGGAAGATTCGGCATCAGCGAAGAGCGGTTGCGCAGGCTGGCCGAGTTCTATGCCGCCCCCGACCGCAGGCTCGTAGATGCATTGGTCGAGATGGCCAACGACCGCAGCAAGGGCTGGTGGGAAAACTACCGAGGTGTCGTTCGCCTCAGGGCCCTGGATCTGGCCGAGTTGGAGCACCGCGCCTCATACGTGCGCACGTTCCAGGTGGTGCACATCCCCGGAGTCCTCCAGACCGAGGAGTACGTGCGCGCGGCCTCGCTCTTCGTGGCGCCGGACCGTCCGGAGAGCGACCGTGAGGCTCACGTCGCATTCCGCATGCACCGCCAGACAATCGTCGAGTCCGGGATGCCGTACGACGCGATCATCCACGAAGCCGCACTGCGTATGCATGTCGGTGGACCTCAGGTCGCCCGCGCTCAGCTTGAGTATCTCCTGCGCATGTCCGACAGGGCGAACATCACGATTCGAGTGATTCCCTTTGTGGCCGACGGCTTCGCCGGAGCGGGCTTCCCCATGCAGTACGTTGGCGGAGTTGTCCCCCAGCTGGACACAGTGCAGATCGACACGACGCACGGCGCCGAGTTCATCGACGCCCCCGCCCAACTGATCCGCTATCGAGACCGCCTTGAACGAGTGGACAGCGCTGCCCTTCCGCAGGAGGCTTCTCTTGACCTCGTCCGCCGTATCGCCCAGGGACTGTGAAAGGCCTGCCGTGTCTGAGCCCCTCCGCTGGCAGAAGTCGTCGTACTCCGGGGGCGACGAGGACACAGACTGCGTGGAGATAGCCGCTGCCCCCGGCGTGGTATACCTCCGCGAGAGCGACACCCCGACCACGATCCTCTCGCCCACCCCCACCGCCCTCAACGCCCTGCTCACGACAGTGAAAGGCGCCTCGACGTCGCTCCGCTGGCAGAAGTCGTCGTTCTCCGGAGGCGGCGCCGACACCGACTGCCTGGAGATAGCCGCCACCCCCACCACCCTCCACCTCCGCGAGAGCGACACCCCGGCCGCCATCCTCTCGCCCACCCCCACCACCTTGAACGCCCTGCTCACGACGGTGAAAGGCGCTGCGACGCCCCGTAGGTGACGGCTCAGGCGATCGCGTGTCCCGTCGTCGCGTCCACATGATCCGGCACCTCGTCGTGGCGGTCGCCGACCGTGGACGTGCCGGTGGGTTCGAGGAGGAGGATCTCGGTTGCCCGCGGAGCGTACGGCTTGTGTTCCGTGCCGCGCGGGACCGTGAAGACCGCGCCCTTGGGGAGGACGACCGTGCGTTCGCCGCCGGTCTCCCGCAGGGCGATGCGCAGTTCGCCGTCCAGGACCAGGAAGAACTCGTCGGTGTGGTCGTGGACGTGCCAGACGTGTTCGCCCTCGACCTTCGCGACGCGTACGTCGTAGTCGTTGACGGCGGTGACGATGCGGGGGCTCCACTGCTCGGTGAAGGAGGCGAGGGCGGCGGACAGGCGTTTCCGACCCGCCGCCGGGGAGACGGTGAGGCTATGAGGACAGTACGAGATTCCTCGTACGCGACCGGCTCCTCGGCATCGGTGACGGCCATCCGATGACACAAAGGACTGCTTGCACAGCCGAGTTGGCCAGGCCTATAGTTCCAACGCGTCCAGTTTGTAAGGCTTTTGACGCCTCAATTCATGCAGCACCGTATCGCAGTGGCGAGTCTTTTCGGGACCGTTGGCCATACGACGATCTCCGCACTTTCCTCCGTTTCCGCCTTGAAGCGGCCTAGACTTGACCATCCGGTACATGTGCACCGCCGCTTGTTCTTTCCCAGCTGTTCTGGAGAACGGAAACACGTGAAGTCGAAGACGACGACGGAAAAGGCTTCTTGCAAGCCTGTGTCACGGTATCGGCTGATAGGTCTGGCCACCGCGAGTGTGCTTACCGCGGGAGCCTTGACCGCCCTGGTGCCGACGACCGCACAGGCCGGGACCGCCGCGCCGTCAGGGCCGTCAGGGCCGTCAGGGCCCTCAGGGCCCTCAGCGCCGAACACACTGCAACATGCCTTCGCGGCGGCCGCCGCCAAGTACCACATCCCCGCCGAGGTGTTGCTCGCCGTGGCGTATCAGGAGTCGGCGTGGGATGCCCATTCCGGTCAGATGAGCACCAGCGGCGGCTACGGTCCGATGCACCTCACCGATGTCACCCCCGCGATACTGGCCGGCGGTCCGGCCGGGGCAGTGGGGCGGGCGGACCTCACCGCGATGGGGAAGGACCCCGCCCTGCACACGCTGCAGGCGGCGGCGAAGCTCACCGGCCTGCCCCTTGCCGAGCTGCGTGAAGATCCCGCCGCCAACATCGCGGGAGGTGCCGCGCTGCTCGCCTCCTACCAGCAGGCCGTGACCGGCGGCCGGCCGTCGGACGCCGGCCAGTGGTACGGAGCGGTGACCCGCTACAGCGGCTCGTCGCAGAAACGGGGCGCCACGGCGTTCGCCAACCGCGTCTACGCCACCATCAGGACCGGGGCCACGCGCACCACCCTCGACGGCCAGCGGGTGTCGATGAGCGCCGACCCGAAGGTCCGCCTCGCGACCGGGCAGTTGAGCAGGCTCTCCCTGACCGGCGCCGCGGCATCCGCGGCGACCGAGTGCCCGCCGGAGGTCTCGTGCACGTTCGTGCCGGCGGCGTCGTCCAACGGCCAGGTCGCCAACCGTCCGGCCAACGGCGTCAGGGTCGATACGGTCGTCATCCACGACACCGAGTCGTCGTACGAGTCGGCCATCGCGACGTTCCAGAAGCCGGGCGGCAGTTCCGCGCACTATGTGATGCGGTCCTCGGACGGCGCGGTGACGCAGATGGTGCCCACCAAGGACGTCGCCTTCCACGCCGGCAACTACTCGACGAACCTGCACTCCATCGGCATCGAACACGAGGGTTACGCCGCGCACGGGGGCACTTGGTACACCGAAGCGCAGTACGAGGCCACGGCGTCCCTGGTGCGGTACCTCTCGGACCGCTTCGGCATACCGCTGGACCGTGAGCACATCATCGGCCATGACAATGTCGCCGGCCCCAGCTCCAGCCTCGTCGCGGGCATGCACTGGGACCCGGGAACCTCCTGGGACTGGGAGCACCTCATGAGGCTGCTCGGCGCTCCGGCGAGGGGACGGCACGGGGTCGGGCCGGTCGGCTCGGCGGTGACGATCACCCCCGGCTTCACCGAGAACCAGCAGACCCTGCAGATCTGCCCCGTCGACGACCCCACCGGCGCCACTCCCGCCTGCACCAGTCAGCGGCAGCCCTCCAACTTCGTCTTCCTGCGCACCGCGCCCAGCGACACCGCCCCACTCTTCGGTGACCAGGCCATTCACAAGGGCGGCGCGGGCACCGACCAGATCAGCGACTGGGGATCCACCGCCCAAGGCGGACAGCAGTTCGTGGTGGCTGACGTCGACGGCGACTGGACCGCCATCTGGTACAGCGGCGCGAAGGTCTGGTTCCACAACCCGGACGGCATCAACACCACTCCCGCGTACGGCGTGAGGCTGGTCTCGGCCGCGGGCACCACTCCGGTGGCCGTCTACGGCTCCAGCTACCCCGACCGAGCGGAGTACCCTGCCGGGCTGTCCCCCTCGACGCAGGCACCCATCAGCTACTACACCGTCCCCGCCGGCCAGGCGTACGTCGCCACCCGGCCGCCGGCCAACACCGACGACTACTTCACGTCCGGGGCGGTCGTCACCGGCGCCAAGCAGATGTACACCATCCAGTACAACCACCGCGTCGCGCTGGTCTACTCCGCGGATGTGACCGCCAGCTGCGTGTGACCCCGGGCTCCGGCTCATCGCGCTGACCCGCCGAACGAACCTCAAGAGCTGCGGCGGGAGACCGGACTCAGCCCGTCGGCCTACCGGCGGCGTTTCGGACCGGCCGCCGGGGAAGCGGTAGCGGTATGAGATTCCTCGTACGCGACCGGCTCCTCGGCATCGGTGACGACTACTGGATCGAGGACGACCACAACAACAAGGTCTTCCTCGTCGACGGCAAGGCGATGCGGCTGCGGGACACCTTCGAGCTGAAGGACACGCAGGGGCGGGTCCTCATCGACATCCACCAGAAGATGTTCGCCCTGCGCGACACGATGGTCATCGAGCGGGAGGGCGCGCCGCTCGCGACCATCCGGCGCAAACGGCTGTCGCTGCTGCGCAACCACTACCGCGTCGCCCTGGCGGACGGCGGCACGGAACTCGACGTCAGCGGCAGGATCCTCGACCGCGAGTTCGCCATCGAGTACGACGGTGAGCTGCTGGCCGTCATCTCGCGCCGGTGGCTGCACATCCGCGAGACCTACGGCGTCGACGTCGTCCGGGAGGACGCGGACCCGGCGCTGCTGATCGCGGTGGCGGTATGCGTGATCCACCTGGCGGAGAAGGAACGGGAGGACGACTGACTGACTGACTGACTGACGGACGGACGGACGCACGGTCTGGCGGACTGGCGGACTGGCGGACTGACGGGCTGACGGGCTAACCCCTGTCCGGAGCCCTGAGCCCCAGCACCCGGTCTTTCAGCGCCGGGAACTGCTCCCGGGTCGTCGCGACCTTCGCAGGGTCGAAGTCGACCGTGAGGATCTCCTCGTCGGCGCCCGCCTCCGCCAGGACGGTGCCCCACGGATCGACCACGATCGAGTGACCCGCCTGCGGAACTCGGGCATGTGTCCCGGCCGTTCCACACGCGAGCACGAACGCCTGGTTCTCCACCGCCCGCGCCTGAGCCAGCAGCGTCCAGTGCGCCCGGCGGCGCTCCGGCCAGCCCGCGGGGATCACCAGGGTCTCGGCGCCGGCGTCCACGAGACCGCGGAAGAGTTCGGGGAAACGGAGGTCGTAGCAGGTCGCCACACCGATGGTCGTATCCGGCAGACGCACCGTCACCAGATCCTCGCCCGCGCTCATCAGCACGGCCTCGCCCTTGTCGAAGCCGAAGCGGTGAATCTTGCGGTAGACGGCGGCCAGGTCGCCGGAGGGTGAGAAGACGAGGGAGGTGTTGTAAAGGGGTCCGCCACCCGCGGGGGAGCCGCTGTCAGACGCCGCCCGGTCGTACACCGCCCGTTCCGGAATCGAGCCCGCGTGCAGCCACACGCCCGCGTCGCGCGCGGCCTTGGCCATGGCCTCGTAGGTCGGTCCCTCGAGCGGTTCGGCCTCGCGCCCGAAATCCTCGTACGCGAAGGCACCCGTGGTCCACAACTCGGGCAGGACGACGAGATCCACACCGGCCTGACCCCGTACCAGTGAGGCCACGCGACGTCGGCGGGACTCGACCGATTCGCCCTCGTCGACGGCGATCTGGATCAGAGAGGCGCGCACACTACCACCGTCCTGGCATTCGAGCCGTCCATACGGGCCTACGATCGTCACACGAAAGCACTGCCGGGGTGCCTCGCAGCAGCGTAACTTAGCGTCTCAAGACACCCGCCGACAGCTACCTCCCGCAGGCAACGCCGCCGCCACAACCACCCGAGTACCGACCGCCGAGGGGTCCCGTTCCGTGAGTCTGCATCCCACCCTCCAGCCCTACGCCGACGCCTGGACCCACTCCATCGACGCGATATCCGAGCTGGTGCTGCCCCTTGTGGAGGGAGAGTGGAACCGGCGTACCCCCTGCCCCGGGTGGTCGGTGCGAGATGTGGTCTCCCACGTCATCGGCCTGGACTGCGAGATGCTCGGCGACCCGCGCCCCATCCACACGCTTCCGCGCGATCTGTTCCACGTCACCAACGACAACCAGCGCTACATGGAGATGCAGGTCGACGTCCGCCGCCACCACACGGCGCCCGAGATGACCTCCGAGCTGGAGTACGTGATCATCCGGCGCAACCGCCAGCTGCGCAACGAGTCGCGCGACCCGGGTACCAAGGTGCGCGGCCCGCAGAGCACCGAACTCACCCTCGAAGAGGCGATGCGTTCCCACGCGTTCAACCTGTGGGTGCACGAACAGGACCTGCGTACCGCCCTCGGCCGCCCCGGCAACCTCGACTCCCCCGGCGCGCACATCGCCCGTGACGTGCTGCTCGACGCGCTGCCCGAGGTCGTGTCGGTCAAGGCCGACGCACCGCGCAGCTCGGCGATCGTCTTCGACGTGCACGGTCCCGTCGAGTTCCTGCGCACGATCCGCGTCGACATCCAGGGCCGCGGCACCCTCGAATCCACCCCGGCCCTCGGCCCGGCCGCCACCCTCTCCCTCGACTGGGAGACGTATGTCCGCCTCGCCTGCGGCCGCGTGACACCGGAGGCGGTGTCGGACCGGGTGAAGGCGGAGGGGGACCCCGCGCTCACGGGGTCGATCCTGAGGAACTTCGCGGTGACGCCGTAGGCCGTGGGGGTGGCAGTGCCGGTGAGGTGGCAGTGCGCAGTGCCGTGGGGGTGGCAGTGCTGAGGTGGCAGTGCGCAGTGGCGGTGGAGTGGCGGTGCTGAGGAGGCACTACGCAGTGCCGGTGAGGTGGGCCGCGCGGCCCGGCGCTTCCGGGTGGGGGGTACATGCTCTGCCCGCCCGCAGTCACGCCCGCGTCACGCGGGTACGTGCACCGTCTCCACCCGGCTCGCCACCAACCGCTCCCGCTCCCGCCGAGCCGCCCGCTTCCGCAGCCGCAGCACCTGGCTGACCCCGACGGCCTGCAGCACGAACACCGAGGAGAACGCCACGGTGTAGTTGTCGCCCGTGGCGTCGAGGAGCACTCCGATCGCGAACAGCGTCGTCATCGAGGCCATAAAGCCCCCCATGTTCGTGATCCCGGACGCCGTCCCCTGCCGCTCCGGCGGATTCGCCGGCCGCGCGAAGTCGAACCCGAGCATCGACGCCGGCCCGCACGATCCCAGCACCGTGCACAGCACCACCAGCAGCCACATCGGCGCATGGTCACCGGGATACGCCAGGGTCACCGCCCACATCAGCGAAGTCGCCCCCACGGTGCCCAGCGCCAGCGGCAGCCGTGCCCCGTGATGCCGGGCGACGATCTGGCCGTACACCAATCCGATCACCATGTTCGACAGCACGACCAGAGTGAGCAGTTCACCGGCCGTGGCCCGCGTCAGTCCCTGCGCCTCGACCAGGAACGGCAGCCCCCACAGGAGCAGGAACACCATCGCCGGGAACTGGGTCGTGAAGTGCACCCACATCCCCAGCCGCGTCCCCGGCTCCCGCCAGGACGCGGCGATCTGCCGCCGTACGTACGCGGCCCCGTGGTGCGGGAACGGCTCCGGCTCGTGTCCCTCCGGGTGATCCTTGAGGAAGAGCAGCAAGAACACCAGGACGACGACACCCGCGACCGCGCTGCCCGCGAAAGCCGCCGTCCAGCCGACGCCGTGCAGCAGCCGGGCCAGGACGAGAGTGGAGACCAGGTTCCCCGCCATACCGATCAGGCCCGCGAACTGCGCCACCATGGGTCCGCGGCGGGCCGGGAACCAGCGGGTGCCGAGCCGCAGTACGGCGATGAAGGTCATCGCGTCCCCGCAGCCCAGCAGCCCGCGCGCGGCGAGGGCCATGCCGTACGACGGCGAGAACGCGAAGGCGAGCTGACCGGCCGTGAAGAGCACCGCGCCCAGACTCAGCACCTTCTTCGTGCCGAGGCGGTCCACCAGCAGGCCGACGGGTATCTGCATGCCCGCGTACACGAGGAGCTGGAGGATCGAGAAGGTCGACAGCGCCGAGGCGCCCACGTGGAAACGGTCGGCCGCGTCGAGGCCGGCGACCCCGAGGGACGTACGGAAGATGACGGCGACGAAGTAGACGGAGACACCGACGCCCCAGACGGCCATCGCGCGCCGGCCGCCCGGCGGATCGCCGGGCAGCAAACCCGAGGATGCCGAGGAGGCTGAAGATGCCGAGGAACCGCTCATCGGACTTCGCCCCGGGCCAGGTGCGAGAACCAGCCGACGTGCCGGTGGACGACCTCGACCGCGGCCTCCGCGTCCCCGGAGCGCAGCGCCTCCAGGATCTCCTCGTGTTCGACGAGGGTCTTGGCGATCCGGCCGGGGTGGGAGTGCAGCACCGCGACACCCATCCGCAACTGGCGGTCGCGAAGCTGGTCGTAGAGCCGGGAGAGGATCTCGTTGCCGCCACTGCGGACGATCTCGGCGTGGAAGCAGCGGTCGGTGACAGCGGACCCGGCCAGGTCGCCCGCGGCGGCCTGCTCCTTCTGCTTCGCCAGCAGCCCTTCGAGCCGTTCGATCAGCCCGGCGGGGGCCGGTACGGCCTTGCGGGCCGCGTGCTCCTCGACCAACAGCCGGGTCTCGACGACGTCCGCGATCTCCTGGGCGGAGACGGGCAGGACGAGGGCTCCCTTTTTCGGGTACAGCTTGATGAGCCCCTCGACCTCCAGCCGGAGCAGCGCCTCGCGCACCGGTGTGCGAGAGACTCCGACGGCCTCGGCGAGTTCACCCTCGGTGAGGAGGATGCCGCCTTCGTAACGGCGGTCCAGAACACCCTGCTTGACGTGGGTGTAGACGCGGTCGGCGGCGGGCGGGAGCTTCACGGCCAGGGACATGCCGACATCATAGATACAACAGGTACACATGATGGAGACCGTCCGGCATACGGGACGGTAGCGGCACCCGCACTCCCCCTCGGCACACGATCGAGGGATCTTCCGGCAAAAAACCTGACCCCGCCTCAGCGGCCGTACAACTTTCTGTGCTAGTTACGTGTCACACACCTGCGGCCCCTTTTTCTTCGCATCACCTCAACACGGCCGCACTTCAAGGGCATTCGAGACAATCGGGGTTTCTCAGTTGATAACCGCCATCAAGGACGGCTTCCAGGTTGTCCGCTTCCGCAGAGCCGCCGCCGTCGCCATGACCGCCGGCGCCGTCCTCGCGACCGGAGCCCTCACCGCGGCACCCGCGCAGGCCGTAGCCACGCCCACGATCGTCGCCGCCGGCGGCTACGTGATGAACAACGCGACCGGCACGACGCTGCTCGGCAAGGCCGCTGACACCAAGCGCTCCACCGGTTCCACGACGAAGATCATGACCGCGAAGGTGGTGCTCGCGCAGCCGAACCTGAACCTGGACACCAAGGTCACCATCGCGAAGGCGTACAGCGACTACGTCGTCGCCAACAACGCCTCCCAGGCCCATCTCATCGTCGGTGACAAGGTCACCGTGCGGCAGCTGCTGTACGGGCTGATGCTGCCGTCCGGCTGCGACGCCGCGTACGCACTGGCCGACAAGTTCGGCTCCGGCACGACGCGTGCGGCGCGGGTGAAGTCGTTCATCGGCAAGATGAACACCCAGGCGAAGAGCCTCGGTCTGACGAACACGCACTTCGACTCGTTCGACGGCATCGGCAGCGGCTCCAACTACTCGACGCCGCGCGACCTGACGAAGATCGCCAGCAGCGCGATGAAGAACGCCTCGTTCCGTGCGCTGGTGAAGACGAAGGCATACACCGCGAAGACCGTCACCAAGACGGGCAGCACCCGCACGATGGGCACGTGGACCAACACCAACGGGCTGCTCAGCAGCTACAGCGGCACGATCGGTGTGAAGACGGGCTCCGGCCCCGAGGCGAAGTACTGCCTCGTCTTCGCCGCCACCCGAAACGGCAAGACGGTCATCGGCACCGTCCTCGCCTCCACCTCCATCCCGAATCGGGAGGCCGACGCGAAGAAGCTGATGAACTACGGTTTCGCGAAGCTGGGCTGACGATACGTCAGCTAGCAACAGGTGAAGGGCCCCTCGCCACCGGCGAATTCGAGGGGCCCTTTTTCCCAGCTGACGGCGACCTCGGAAGGATCCGGCGCTGTACGAGGACGGCCAACTCTTCCTGCACCGCGTCAGCGGCTACGTCGGGGGAGACGACCCGATGACGTTGGCTCACTCGAACCGGTGACGCCGGTCCGGTGGAGCGCTCCTGCCCGCCTGCCCGCCGGCCCGCTCCACCCCGCACCTGCCGGAATCGTCGTCCCCCGTCGGACCTCAGAGTGTCGGCGCCTGATGGCCGTTCCGGCCCATCCGACGGAGCCCATCCGCGAACGCCGCCCACGCCGGGGCGGCCAGCTGGACTATGGGTCCGTCCGCGTTCTTGGAGTCACGGAGGGCGATGGTGCCGGGGATGTTGCGGGCGATTTCGACGCACTCGCCGTGCGCGTCGCCGCTGCTATACGTGGACTTCCTGAAGTCGAACTCGGACACGATGGCCTACATCTCCTTGCGGACACTGTCGATGAGTCTGACGGAGTTGCTGTGTGCCAGCCCGAGCCGCGTGATGCGATCGAAAATCGCGTTGTGGTGGGCAGCATCAGTTTCGCTCTCCAGCCAGACCTTCGTCGACAAGGTATCCACCTGTACGACGTCCAGGGCACCGGGTTCCGCGAAGGACACCACCGTGAAAGCACAGGTCATCCCAGGGTGAGCACCCACGATGAACGGGACGATCTGCACCCGCACGTTGGGCAGGTGCGCGGCCTCCAACAGGTGCTCCAACTGTGCCCGCATGACGTCCCGCCCGCCGACCAGTTGGCGCAGTGCTCCCTCGTGCAGCAACGCCCAGAGCTGTAGCGGGCGTTCGCCGGTCAGTCTCACCTGCCGAGCCATCCTCGCCTCGACGAAGGTCTCGATCTCGTCCAGATCTTTCCAGGCCCCGTTCCCGACCGCGAGGGCACGAGCGTAGTCAGCTGTCTGCAATAGGCCGGGGACGAAGGTCAGTTGCCAGGTGCGGAGTTCCGTGGCGATATCCTCCAAGGCCACGTACTCGATCTGGGCCGTCAGATGCGGGTACTGGTTCCACCACCCCTTGGCCTTGCGCCTTTCTCGGTCCGCCTTGGCCAGAGCCAGCAGCTTGCCGATCACCGATTCGTCGGACTCGCCGTACAGGTGGCACAGAGCCCTGACATCGGGATCCCGCAGAGGTACCTGTCCCCGTTCGATCTTCGCAACCTTCGTCACTGAGGCCGTCAGAGCCTCGGCAGCGCGCATCTGACGCAGGTCGCACTCCTCCCGCATGCGCAGCAGCTCTCCACCGAGGCGACGCCCCAGAACGGTCGTGATCGTCTTCCCTCGGTCGGGATTCGTGCCTGCCATGTCGCGCTCCCTCCCGATCAGTCGCCCCAGTCTGGGGTCCGATGCCCCCAACCTCAAAACCAGGGACAGCAATCTTTCTGTCCAAGTTGGTTGCTGCCCATCCCACGGAGAGGCTACCGTCAGTACCCAGTCGCTCACTAAGAGAAATCGGTTGGGTGAGGTGCAGCACTGTGATGCCCTCACTGACGTTCCACGGCGGAGCCACCCCAACTACCCCCACATCGCACAAGGAGGTGCGTTCCATGACCGACTCCTGCCCTCCCGCACACCCCAAGGTCTACGACCGTTACGACGCCGTCAGCTACGCCCCGTACTCGCAGAACATCACCCGCGCCCGCAGACACGTCGCTCAACTCGCCGTCGACTGGGGCCACCCCGGCGCCGCCGGCGACGCGGCACTGCTGGCAAGCGAGTTGTGTACGAACGCCCTGCTGCACGGATGTCTCCGGGACCGCCTGTTCCGCGTGGAGACGTCGCTGAAAGGCAACGCTCTCCGGGTGGCCGTGACCGACCCGCGGGGAGAACGCCTCCCGATCCCCTACACAGCCGCCTCCGACGACCAGTTCGGCCGCGGCCTCCTCATCGTCCGTGCGCTCGCCTGCCGCTGGGCCGTGGAGAAGCTCACCGTCGGCAAGACGATCTGGGCGGAACTGGATATTCCGGGGAGCCCTGGTCCGTAGTCCGCTGAGCCTTCTTCGACGCTGCCGCGGTGGCTTCCGGCGGTGGATGTCTGCAAGGAGTTGGGGCATCCGAACATGTGCCTGATGAGCACCGAGAGATTCTCGAGACAGTGACTGGAGGTCACTGTCTCAGCATTCCCGCAGATCGGGAGTGGCGCCGAGACTTGCGCCTCATCGATCTTCAGGGCCTGACCCTCCTCGTCAACGGCTGCACCAAACCCACCTGCGCCCCCTTCAGACAAGGGGGCGTCGAGGTGATCGAGACGGTCCAGCGGGGATTGCTCCTACGCCCTCCACGAGGCCGAGGTGCAGCCCGCCGACTTGAGGGCTCCGATCGCGTACGCGATGCCGGAGCAGGTCGCGGAGGCCATCGTCCGGCTTGAGGCGCACAATCTTCGGGTCGACGAAGAGCTTACGGTCGCCCAACGCGAATCGCTCGCTGTGCAAAGGGAAATGCTGGAGATGCAGCGCGCCACGCTCGCCACGCAGCAAGCCATCGCCCAGGCCGTGGATCGCATCGCGACCCGGCTCGACGTCATGACGCTCGACCGTCCGACGCCCACCGCCGACTTCTCTGCGCAGCCGACCACCGAGTCGGTACTGGCCGACTGGCGGCAGCGGCTGTCCGTGACGTCGGACGTCTGGGCGGTGGCGGTGGTGATCGCCCCGGTTCTCGTCGAGCAGGGTGAGCTGCGTCAGCCGCTCGATGCGATCGCGGCACGTACCGGGCTGTCGGTGCACCGTGTCAACGAATGCCTGCGTCTGCTGCGCAAGCACGCCTGCATCCACTCACGGGGCGGGACGGAGGACGGGGCGCCTGTCTACGTACTCGACCGCTCTTGACGGACGTGCTGGACTGGTTCTGACGGACTGAAGGGTGGAAGGGCAAAAGGGCGGTCGCAACAGGTACTTGCGGCCGCCCTTCCAAGGTTCAACGAATCCCGTCCCGGCTGGTCACGCCCAGCTGATCAACCTCTTCGGCTGCTCCAGGATCGCCGCCACATCCGCCAGCACCTTGGAGCCCAACTCCCCGTCCACCAGACGGTGGTCGAAGGAGAGCGCCAGGGTCGTGACCTGGCGGGGCTTCACCTTGCCCTTGTGGACCCACGGCTGGAGCTTGATCGCGCCGACCGCGAGGATCGCCGACTCACCCGGGTTGAGGATCGGCGTGCCCGTGTCGATGCCGAAGACGCCGACATTGGTGATCGTCACCGTGCCGCCCTGCATCGCGGCGGGGGATGTCTTGCCCTCCCGTGCCGTCGAGACCAGTTCGCCCAGGGACTCCGCCAGTTGCGGGAGCGTCCTGGCCTGGGCGTCCTTGATGTTCGGGACGAGCAGGCCGCGGGGGGTGGCCGCCGCGATGCCCAGGTTGACGTAGTGCTTGAGCACGATCTCCTGAGCCGCCTCGTCCCAGGACGCGTTGATGTCCGGGTTGCGCTTGATCGCCACCAGGAGCGCCTTGGCGATCAGCAGGAGCGGGTTCACACGCAGGCCCGTGAACTCCTTGTCCTGCTTGAGCTCCTCGACCAGCTTCATCGTCCGCGTCACGTCGACCGTCACGAACTCGGTGACGTGCGGGGCCGTGAACGCGGAACCGACCATGGCCTGGGCGGTGGCCTTGCGGACACCCTTGACGGGGATACGGGTCTCACGCGTCCCGTCGTACGACGCCACCGGCGCCTGAGGTGCCGAAGCGGCCGGAGCCTGCGTCACCGGTTCAGGAGCGGTCTGCGCCGGGGTCACCGCCGCGTGCACGTCCTCCCGCGTGATGATGCCGTCCGGGCCGGACGGGACGACCGTCGCCAGGTCCACACCCAGATCCTTGGCCAGTTTGCGCACCGGCGGCTTGGCCAGCGGGCGGGGCTTGACCGAGGCGGCCGTACCGTGGCCGTTCAGCTCCGCCTGGATCTCTGTCGACGCCTCCTGGACCGGGATCTCCGGGCCCTTGCGGGGGCGGCGCTTGGTGGAGGAGACCGCCACGCCGTAGCCGACGAGGACCGGCACACGGCCGGAGCCCTCCGGCTCACCGGGCTTCTTCTCGGGGTTCTGCTCGGGGTTTTTCTCCGCGAGTGCCGGGGCCTCAGCGGGAGCCGCCGCCGGCGCCTCGGTGGCAGCCGCGCCGCCGCCCGCCACGTCCACCGCGATGATCGCCGTGCCCACGTCCACCGTGGTGCCCTCGGCGAAACGGAGTTCCCGCACCACCCCGTCGTAGGGGATGGGCAGTTCGACGGCCGCCTTGGCCGTCTCGACCTCGCACACCACCTGGCCGTCCGTGACCGTGTCACCAGGCTGGACGTACCACTTGAGGATCTCCGCCTCCGTGAGGCCCTCGCCCACGTCCGGCATCCTGAACTCGCGTACGGACGCTTCCGTCATCGTCGTCACGACCCTCTCCTCAGTACGCCAGCGAGCGGTCGACGGCGTCGAGTACCCGGTCCAGGCCCGGCAGATACTCGTCTTCCAGGCGGGCCGGCGGGTACGGGGCGTGATAGCCGCCGACCCTCAGCACCGGGGCCTCCAGATGGTAGAAGCAGCGCTCCGTGATCCGGGCCGCGATCTCCGCGCCGGAACCGAAGAACACCGGGGCCTCGTGCACCACCACCAGGCGACGGGTTTTCTCCACCGAGGCCTGGATGGAGTCGAAGTCGAGGGGGGACACCGACCGCAGGTCCAGCACTTCGAGGGACTTGCCCTCCTCGGCGGCGGCGTCGGCCACCTCCCGGCAGAGCTTCACCATCGGGCCGTACGCGACCAGCGTCAGGTCCGTGCCCGCCCGGACCACCTGGGCCTTGTGCAGGGGGCCCGGGATCGCCTCGGTGTTGACCTCGCCCTTGTCCCAGTAACGCCGCTTCGGCTCGAAGAAGATCACCGGGTCGTCGCTCTGGATGGCCTGCTGCATCATCCAGTACGCGTCCGACGCGTTCGAGGGGGAGACGACCTTCAGCCCCGCCACGTGCGCGAAGAGCGACTCGGGTGACTCCGAGTGGTGCTCGACCGCGCCGATCCCGCCGCCGTACGGAATCCGCACCACGACCGGCATCTTGACCTTGCCCAGCGACCGGGCGTGCATCTTCGCCAGCTGCGTGACGATCTGGTCGTAGGCGGGGAAGACGAAACCGTCGAACTGGATCTCCACCACCGGCCGGTAGCCGCGCAGCGCCAGGCCGATCGCCGTGCCCACGATGCCGGACTCGGCGAGGGGGGTGTCGATGACCCGGCTCTCGCCGAAGTCCTTGTGCAGACCGTCCGTCACCCGGAAGACCCCGCCGAGCTTGCCGACGTCCTCACCCATGATCAGGACCTTGGGGTCGGTCTCCATGGCACGGCGCAGCGACTCGTTGATCGCCTTCGCCAGTGGCAGGCTCTTTGACGTTGTCGTCCCGGCCATCTCAGTTGCCCCCCTCTGCGTCCGCGAACGACGCCTGGTAGGCGGCGAACTGCGCGCGTTCCTCGTCGACGAGCGCATGCCCGTCCGCGTACACGTGCTCGAAGATGGCAAAGCGGTCCGGGTCCGGCATGGCACGGACCGCTTCGCGCACTCGCCTGCCCAACGCCTCGCTCTCCGCCTCCAGTTCCGCGAAGAATCCCTCGTCCGTGTGGTTTGAGGCCTCCAGATGGCGGCGAAGGCGCAGGATCGGGTCCTTCGCCTCCCATGCCTCGCGCTCCTCGTCGGCCCGGTACTTGGTCGGGTCGTCGGAGGTGGTGTGGGCGCCCATGCGGTACGTGTACGCCTCGACCAGGGTCGGGCCCTCGCCGCTGCGGGCGCGCTCCAGCGCCCACTTGGTGACCGCGAGGCAGGCCAGCACGTCGTTGCCGTCGACGCGGACGCCGGGGAAGCCGTACCCCTGCGCGCGCTGGTAGAGCGGGACACGGGTCTGCTTCTCGGTGGGCTCGGAGATCGCCCACTGGTTGTTCTGGCAGAAGAACACCACGGGGGCGTTGTAGACCGCGGAGAACGTGAAGGACTCGGCGACATCGCCCTGACTGGAGGCGCCGTCGCCGAAGTAGGCGATGACCGCGCTGTCCGCGCCGTCCTTGGCGACGCCCATCGCGTAACCCGTGGCGTGCAGGGTCTGGGAGCCGATCACGATCGTGTAGAGGTGGAAGTTGTTGCTGTCCGGGTCCCAGCCGCCGTGGTTCACACCGCGGAACATGCCGAGGAGGTTGGTCGGATCGACCCCGCGGCACCAGGCGACGCCGTGCTCACGGTAGGTCGGGAAGACGTAGTCGTCCTCGCGGGTGGCGCGGCCGGAGCCGATCTGGGCGGCCTCCTGACCGAGCAGCGAGGCCCACAGCCCGAGCTCGCCCTGGCGCTGCAGCGAGGTGGCCTCGGCGTCGAAGCGGCGGGTGAGCACCATGTCGCGGTACAGACCGCGGAGCTCTTCGGGAGTGATGCCGGCGACGTACTTGTCGTAGGCGGCGCTCTTGACGCGCTTGCCCTCGGGCGTCAGCAACTGGATGAGTTCGGGCTCACCCCCTGGCGGCTTCTTCGCGGTCGCCGAGGCTTTCTTGGCAGTCGGGCGCTTGCCGGCCGTGCTCTTCGCACCGGTCGTACCTGCGCTGCGTCGCGGTGTGGGCGCGGCAGTGCTCTCCACGGTCACGTGTGCTCCTCCGTCGGTCCGGCTACCCGGGTTCGCCGGGCGCCAGTGCGGCTCACCTGTTTCCTCAAGGACGCACGGGGTGGGTGCGGCCCGTTCGGAACAGGCGTGACAGGTTGCCCCGGCGAGCGCCCTGCACAGGGCACGTTACCCAGTGCCCCACATTTCTGTGAAACCCCTCCTGACCTGCGTTTTTGCTTGGATTTCCAAGTAAAAACGCAAAACCGGGAACAGTTCCTGGTCACAGCCTTGCAGGGGGCCGGAACAACGGCACGTTATCCCGGTGACCCAGGTCACGGGAAGGGTAGGCCGAGGGAGGGATCACAGACCCCGTGTGAGACGGACCGCGTCCGCGAAGACGGAGAAGTCAGGCATTCGCGGCTCCTGGACGGCAGTTTCGAGAGGACGGCCCGACCGTGCGGTCGGAACGGTCGGAACGGTCGGAACGGTCGGAACGGTCGGAACGGTCGGAACGGTCGGAACGGTCAGCTGGCGTTGCCGTTCACAACCAGCCCCGGGAGCCACTTCGAGCACCTCCCGTGATCGAAAGCGACTGCCTGTGACAACTCCCAGCTCGGAGGCCCTGTCGGTGCCCTAGCATCGGGCAGCGTGCCGCGCTCCTCTGTACCACCGCTCATGCCCCACGCGCCCCCGTTGGGCGCCCTCCTCCGCCAGTACGCCGCCGGGTCCGTCCTCACCTGCGAGCCCGTCGACCAGGGGTTGCTCAACCGCGGCTACCGCCTGTGCACGACCCGCGGCCGCTACTTCCTCAAGCATCACTTCGACCCCGAGACCGCCGACCCTGCCGCGATCGCCCGCCAGCACCGGGCCACCCAGCGACTGGCCGACCTCGGCGTCCCGGTCGCACCCCCGCTGACCGGCCGCGACGGACGCACGGTCGCCGTCGTCGGCGGCCACGCCTACGCCCTGCACCCCTGGATCGAGGGCCGCCACCGCCACGGCGGCCAGCTCACCGGCGCCCAGTGCGCACGGCTCGGGGCGCTGCTCGGCATGGTGCACGCGAGCCTGGAACACGTGATGCCCAGGCAACCGCGGACGCGCGCCCGGCCGGCCGACAAGCCCCCGCGGGCGGAGAGTCCGGCTCCCGCCGCCCGTCGTTGCCTTACCGACAGAACCGACCCTGCCTACCGTCCTGACTTTGCCGACAGGATCGACCCTGCCAACCATCGTGGCCCTACCGACAGGATCGACCCTGCCAACCATCGTGGCCCTACCGACAGTCCCGATCCGGCAGAAAATTCCGATCCTGCAGACAGTCCTGAGCCTGCCGACAGTCCCGATCCCGCAGACAGTCCTGACCCTGCCGACACCTTCACCCTCATCGACGAATTACTCGTCCGTGTACGCCGGCACCGGCCCGCCGACTCCTTCGACGAGCTGGCCCGGCACCGGCTCCTGGAGCGGCGCGCGCTGCTGGAACGGCACGCCGACCGACGGCCTCCGCGCGGAGGCTCGGTGGGCTGGGTGCACGGGGACTTCCACCCCTTCAACCTGCTCTACCAGGGCGACGCCCCGGCCGCGATCGTCGACTGGGACCGGCTCGGAGTGAAGCCCCGCGCGGAGGAGACCGTACGCGCCGCCGCGATCTTCTTCGTGCTGCCCACCGGCGCCCTCGACCTGCCGAAGGTGCGGGCCTACGCGCGCGCGTACCGGCGTACGGCCGGCGCCACGCCCTCCGAGCTCACGGCGGCCGCGCACCGCGTGTGGTGGGAGCGTCTGAACGACTTCTGGATGCTGCGCTGGCACTACGAGCGCGGCGACACCCGCGCGGACCCCCAGTTCCCGGCCGCCTCGGCGCTCGCGGTGTGGTGGACACGTGAGTACGACGCGGTGTGCGACGCGTTCGCGGACTGAGCGGTCGTCGATGGAGATGAGGGGTCGTCGATGGAGAGACCTCTCTTAAGGACGGCCTGCACAACAGCACGCGCGCGTGGAGCCCGTTTCCGGGTCGCACGCGCGCGGGGTTGCTGCTGCGGTGGGGGGTCGGACCGTCAGGTTGCGCCGCCGCCCTCGGTCCCGCCGTCGCCCGTGACGCCCCCGACCGGACCACCCGTCGGGGTCTCGGGCGTCCCGGTGTCCGCAGGGGTCTCGGGCGTCCCGGTGTCCGCAGGGGTCTCGGGCGTCCCGGTGTCCACCGGGGTCTCGGGCGTCGGTTTGCCCGTGGCCGACTGCGACGGCTCGTAGGACGGCTTGTACGAGGGCGTGTAGTCCGGACCGGAACCCGTACCCGGGTATGTACCCGTGCCCGTGCCGTTGTCCGTGTCCGTGTCGGTGGACTCGTCGGTCGGCTCGTCGGATGGCGTCTCGTCGGCCGTCTCGTCGGTGGTGGTCTTCGAGCTGGTGGTCGGCGACGGGCTCGTGTTCGTCTTGCCGCCGCTCTTGTCGCTGTCGCCGTTGAGCGCGAGCGCCACGCCCGCCGCGATGGCGATCACCGCGAGGACGGCGAGGATCCACAGCTTGCCGCGGCCCCCACCCTTGCCGCCGTGCCCCTCGAAGCCGCCTTCGTCCTCGCCGCCGTAGCGGTTGGGCAGGATCGGCTGCGGGATCTGCGCGGTGCCGGAGGGGTCGGCCCCGGGGTGCGGCAGTACGGCCGTGCCGGCCATGCCCACCGCAGGGGTGTGCCGGCCGTCGTGCGCGCCGACGGGGCCGGTGTTCCAGGTGCCGGTGTGGCCGCCCTGCTCGTACAGCATCTGCAGGCCGTACTGGATCAGCCCGCGCATCTCCTCGGCCGTCTGGAAACGGTCGTCCGGGTCCTTGGCGAGCGACCGCATGACGAGGCCGTCGAGCTCCGGCGGAACGCCGTCGGAGACCTGCGACGGCGGCGTCGGGATGTCCTGGACGTGCTGGTAGACCACCGACAGCGGGGTCTCGCCGGTGAACGGGGGCCGCAGCGCCAGGAGTTCGTACAGCAGACAGCCCGTGGCGTACAGGTCGGAACGGTGGTCGACGGCCTTGCCGAGCGCCTGCTCCGGGGAGAGGTACTGCGGGGTGCCCATGACCATGCCGGTCTGCGTCATCGTCGTGGAGGCGCCGTGCAGGGCGCGGGCGATGCCGAAGTCCATCACCTTCACGGCGCCGTTCTCGGTGATGATGACGTTGGCCGGCTTGATGTCGCGGTGCACGATGCCGTGCTGGTGCGAATAGGCGAGCGCCTCCAGGACACCCGAGACGATGATCAGGGCCTGCTCGGGCCCGGGCGCCTCGGCGTTCAGGAGCAGATCGCGGATCGTGCGACCCTCGACGATCTCCATCACGATGTACGGCACTGACTGGCCGCCGACGAAGTCCTCGCCGGAGTCGTACACGGCGACGATCGCGTGGTGGTTGAGCCCGGCCACCGACTGTGCCTCGCGCGTGAAGCGCGCCTTGGAGACGGGGTCCTCGGCGAGGTCCGCGCGCAGCAGCTTGATCGCCACGGTGCGCCCGAGGCGTACGTCCTCGGCGGCGAACACCTCGGCCATGCCGCCGCGTCCGAGTCTGCGGGTCATCCGATATCGGCCGTCGCCGACCAGTCCGCCGTTACCCCACATTTCCGGCGCATCTGACATTCCGCCGCCAGTCGCCTCGGGGTCGGACGGGCCCTGAGCGCGCTGCTGCTGTGCCATCAGTCCTCGCCGTCGTTTCTGCCCGCGGTGCGCGCGGTGTTGTTACGGTCTCCGTCGGCCACGCTACAGCCTCCGCGCAAGCCTCCGGTCCGGGAAGGCCCGGCGGGCCGGACCGAGACAGACCGGCCATCAAACCCGTCATACATGTCGGCGTGCAAATCCTGTGTACCGGTCGTGCGTTCGCGGTAACGCTTCCGCGACGCTTCCTTCGCTTACGGTCACGGAACGGGCACCGAGCTTGACGTGTCCGTGCCCTCGGGCAGACTTGGCCGGGAATAGCACATTGGATCAACGATTTTCGAGATCCTGTCGGGATCGACGACTCGGCACCCGCCACATTCGCCGGCGTCCGAAAGGGTACGGGGGGCGCAGAACATGAGCCAGGACGCCACACACGGCCGGTATTCGGGGCGGGCGCTGGCGGGCGGCCGCTATCAGCTGCGCGACCTGCTCGGCGAGGGCGGCATGGCCTCGGTCCACCTCGCGTACGACGCCGTGCTCGACCGCCAGGTCGCGATCAAGACACTCCACACCGAGCTGGGCCGCGAGCAGGCCTTCCGCGAGCGCTTCCGCCGCGAGGCCCAGGCCGTGGCCAAGCTCACGCACACCAACATCGTCTCGGTCTTCGACACCGGCGAGGACGAGCTCGACGGTGCGAACATGCCGTACATCGTCATGGAGTACGTCGAGGGCCAGCCCCTCGGCTCGGTGCTGAACGCGGACGTACGGCAGCACGGCGCGATGCCCGCCGACAAGGCCCTGAAGATCACCGCGGATGTGCTGGCGGCGCTGGAGATCAGCCATGAGATGGGGCTGGTCCACCGCGACATCAAGCCGGGCAACGTGATGATGACCAAGCGCGGGGTCATCAAGGTCATGGACTTCGGCATCGCGCGTGCCATGCAGTCCGGGGTCACCTCCATGACCCAGACCGGCATGGTCGTCGGCACCCCCCAGTACCTCTCGCCGGAGCAGGCGCTGGGCCGCGGGGTGGACGCCCGCTCCGACCTCTACTCGGTCGGCATCATGCTGTTCCAGCTGGTCACCGGGCGGCTCCCGTTCGACGCGGACTCACCGCTGGCGATCGCGTACGCGCACGTCCAGGAGCAGCCGGTCGCTCCCTCGTCGGTCAACCGCGCCCTGCCGCCGGCCGTGGACGCGCTGGTCGCCCGGGCGCTGAAGAAGAACCCGAACGAGCGTTTTCCGAGTGCCGAGGCCATGCGCGACGAGTGTCTGCGCGTGGCCTCGTCCTTCCAGTCGGCCGCCCCGAGCATCGTCCCGGGCGCCCCGACGCCGAGCGGCGCGGGCGTCGGTTCCGCGGTGTTCCCGCCGGTCGGCCAGACGCCGTCGCCCCAGGGTCACGTCCAGACGCCGTCGCCCCAGGGTCACGTCCAGGCGCCATACCAGCCGCCCCCGAATCCGTACGCCACTCCCGCGCCGCCGACGCCCTCCCCGGCGTACGGCTATCCGCAGCAGGGCGGCTACCAGACGCCCGGCCCGGCCGCGTACGCCCCGCAGCACGGCGCGCAGCACGGCGCGTCGACCCCGCCGCCGTACAACCTCGCACCCGAGTCGGCCCCTTCGGGGGGTGGCGGCAAGAGCAACAGGCCGGTGGTCATCGGTTCGATCGTCGTCTCGCTGGTCGCGGTGGGCGGGCTGGTCACAGCGCTGATGAGCGGCGGCGGCAGCGGCGACACCGCGGGCGGGGGCAACGGCGCCAGTGCCTCGACCTCGGCGTCCAAGGCCTCGGGCTACCGCGGACCGGACACGACGAAGACCGTCGAGACGACCGACTGCACCGAGCCGGAGGAGTCGTACAACGACCCCGGCAAGGTGCGGATGCCGGACTTCCAGTACAAGAACTGGGACTCGGTCATCACGTGCCTTCAGGCGGCGGGCTGGAAATACCAGAACAACCACGTCGACGAGAACACGTTCGGCGACGGCACCGTGATGAAGCAGTTCCCCTCCGCGGGCACCGACTTCGACCCGAAGGAACCGCCGAAGATGCAGTTCGACGTCTCCACGGGCAACCCGCCGTGATGGCTCCCGACAGGAGGAGGGCCCGGCAGCGCTGACGCAGGCTCCCTGGCCCTCCTCGTTCGTCGACTTGATCAGGCTTGGTCGGGCTTCATCAGGCTTGGTCGGGCTTCGTCAAGCCTGGACGGCTTACGGTAAAGGACTTATTGATAAAGGACTTACAGGTACGGGCCGCCCGAGCGGCCGCCCGAGCGGAGGTCGTCGGTGCCCTCCGGACCTCCTACGCCTGGAGGCAGGGCCCGGCGCATCGACTCCAATTGGGCGCGCGCGGCCATCTGCTGGGCGAACAGCGTGGTCTGGATCCCGTGGAAGAGACCTTCGAGCCAGCCGACCAGCTGGGCCTGGGCGATCCGCAGTTCCGCGTCGCTGGGCGTCTTGTCGTCCGTGAAGGGCAGGGAGATCCGCTCCAGCTCCTCGACGAGCTCCGGAGCCAGACCGTCCTCCAGCTCCTTCACCGAGCTGGCGTGGATCTCCTTCAGCCGCACCCGGCTCGCCTCGTCCAGGGGAGCCGCGCGGACCTCTTCGAGCAGTTGCTTGATCATGCTTCCGATCCGCATGACCTTCGCCGGCTGTTCGACCATCTCCGTCACCGGAACCTCGCGGGAGTCCTCGTCGCCTCCGCCACCGAGAGCCATTCCGTCCTGACCCACGACCAGGATCTGGGGGTTCTCCGGCGACCGTTCGTTCCTCGGCATCTCCATGCCGCCATTCTCTCGCACCACGACATTTCCTCAGCGTGGTGCCCCCGGTAAGGGCTGATCCACCGTTCAAGACGCCCGCCGGTTCCTCTGGACCCCTCAGAAATGCCGGGTTGATGGGCAGATGCCAGGCTTGTTCCGTGACTCCATGGGCACGGGCGGCGGTACTGGTCATCGTGGTGGGGGCGGGCGGGGTCATGGCTTTGTGCGGGGGCGCGGCAGCGTACGGGGGCGGCGCGGCTGCGTACGCGGGTGGGTCTGCGTACGCGGGTGGGTCTGCGTACGGCGCGGCGCGAGTGCACGGCGGCGAGTCCTCCCCGTCGGGCTCGGCGCCCGCGCACGGGCCCCTGCGGGCCTCCCCCTCCGTCTCGGCCTCCGTCGCTCCCTCTCCCTCCGGCGCCGCGCCCTCGCGGGCCGGGAGCCGCGCGGGTGAGGGGAGGGAACGGCCGGGGCGGCGGGAGCCGGTGGAGTCGGAAGCGGTGCCGCAGGACGAGGACGCCGTGGACGCCACAGACGCCGCGGACACCGATGAGGAGGCGGAGGACCACCAAGAGGCGGCGGGCGACGAAGAAGCCGGGGGCAACGAAGAAGCCGACGGCGACCTCGACAGCCAGGCGGACGACGACGTCAGCGCCGTACCGGAAGTGCCGAGGGAGGCCGTCCCCGTGCCGTCCGCATCACCGCAAGGGGCGGAGCAGCCGGCCGGGCGGCCCGCCGAGCCCCGGCTGGAGATCCTGCCGCTCGGCAGCGGGCTGATCCTCGTCGGGCTCGGTCTGGGGCTCGCGTTCCTCGCGCTCCGGGTGCGGCGGGGGGCCTCCTGACCCCAGTGCCTTTACGGAGTGTGCCTTTACGGAGCGACGAGCAGGACCTTCCCGATGTGGCCGCTCTCCTCCACCACCCGGTGTGCCGCGGCAGCGTCGCTCATGGGGATCTCCCGGTCGACGATCGGACGTACATGACCGGCGTCGATCAGCGGCCAGACGTGCTCGCGTACGGCCGCCACGATCGCCGCCTTCTCACCGAGCGGGCGGGCCCTGAGCGAGGTCGCGTTGATCGCGGCCCGCTTGGTGAGGAGGTTGAGGATGTTCAGCTCGGCCTGGACGCCGCCCTGCATGCCGATGATCGCGAGGCGGCCGTTGACAGCGAGGGCCTGCACGTTCCGGTCGAGGTACTGGGCGCCCATGTTGTCGAGGATGACGTCGGCGCCGGCCCCGTCGGTGGCCTTCCTGACCTCTTCGACGAAGTCCTGCTCGCGGTAGTTGACCAGGATGTCGGCGCCCAGTTCGGCGCAGCGCTCCAGCTTCTCCTTGGTGCCGGCAGTGACGGCGACCTTGGCGCCGAAGGCCTTGGCGAGCTGGATGGCCATCGTGCCGATGCCGCTGGACCCGCCGTGCACGAGGAGGGTCTCGCCGGGGCGGAGGTGGGCGATCATGAAGATGTTGGACCAGACCGTGCAGACCACCTCGGGCAGTGCCGCCGTCTGCTTGAGGCCGAGCCCCTGCGGCCGGGGCAGCAGTTGACCGGCCGGCACGGCGACCTTCTCGGCGTAGCCGCCGCCCGCGAGCAACGCGCACACCTCGTCGCCGACGGACCAGCCGGAGACACCGGGGCCGAGTGCGGCGATCCGTCCGGAGCATTCCAGGCCGGGGTGGGGGGAGGCGCCGGGCGGCGGGTCGTAGAAGCCCTGTCGCTGCAGGATGTCGGCCCGGTTGACGGCACTGGCCGCCACCTCGACCAGCACCTCGCCCTCGCCGGGGACGGGGTCCGGGGCCTCGCCCCACAACAGCGCCTCGGGCCCACCAGGTTCGGGAATCGTGATCGCATACATGAAGGGGACGCTACCCCTCGCCCACGCACCCGATCCGCCCGACCGCCCACTCGACCACCTCTCGACCACCTCTCGACCACCAACAGGGGGTCGCCTCGCTGCATCGAACCGACCCGAAGACCGTCCTGATGGCGGGCATCCGGCCGGTCGGCGAGATCGCCGAGATCGCCTGGGTGCTGCGCTGGGCTGGTGCTTGGGCTGGTGCTGAGCCTGCTGAGCTGGCCTGTTCATCGCGGTCTTCGGGCGATCGCGATGCGGCCGCACAACCGCACGTGCTCAACCCTGAGGCAGCGGGCGGGCGTCGGGCGCGATCTGTGAGCCCGGTGTCACCCGCACGATCGTGATCAGCCGGTCCGTCAACTCCAGTGTGCCGACGGCCGGATCGTCGTATCCGAGCACCCGGTGCCCACGTACGACACTCACCACCAGGTCGTCCGTCTCCCGCGGGCGCCTGCCCACCTCGGCCTTTATGACCGGCCGTTCGATGATGTCGAGCCCGCTGCCCTGCTGGATCAGGTCTTCCATCACCATGCCGGCGGCGGGACTGAGCACGGACAGCCCGAGGAGACGTCCGGCGGCGCTGGCGCTGGTGATCACCGCGTCGGCGCCGGACTGTTTCAGCAGCGGCGCGTTCTCCTCCTCCCGAACGGCGGCCACGATCTTCGCGCTCTTGTTGAGCTGCCGGGCCGTGAGCGTGACGAGGACGGCTGTGTCGTCGCGCTGGGTGGCGATGATGATCTTCCGCGCCTTGTGTACCTCGGCCCGCTTCAGCACCTCGCTGCGCGTCGCGTCCCCGACGATCCCGGCGTAGCCCTCGGCGGTCGCGGCGTCGATCACCTTGCTGCTCGGGTCGACCACCACGACCTGCTCTTTCTTCAGCCCCGTCGCACAGACGGTCTGGATGGCCGACCGCCCCTTCGTGCCGAAGCCGACGACGACGGTGTGGTCGCGCAAGGTGGACCTCCAACGGTTGAGCCGCCATTCCTCCCGGGTGCGTTCGGTGAGGACCTCGAGCGTGGTGCCGACCAAGATGATCAGGAACAGCACGCGCAGGGGCGTGATGACGAAGATGTTGGTGAGCCGGGCGGCGTCGCTGACCGGGGTGATGTCGCCGTAACCGGTGGTGGAGAGGGTGACGGTGGCGTAGTACCAGGAATCCAGGAAGTCGACCGAACCGTCGGAGTTGTCGTTGTAGCCGTCGTGGTCGGCGTAGACGATCAACGCGGTCGCCACCAGGACCAGCAGGGCCATCGACAGCCGTTGAGCCACCTGGCGGAAGGGATGCTCCACCACCTTGCGCGGAAGCTTCACCCGATGGGTCACGAGATGCTCACCCGCCTGGCGGGCGATCGCGTCATGGCCCGGAAGTTTCACGTGAAACACACCCCGATCCCGGCGCTCGCCCAGGGCAGATCGAGGAGTTCGGTCTCCTGACCGGCTCGCGCGCCGCCCGGCGGTACGACGGCCAGGGCGTCGGCCGCCGCGATGCCCCGCAGCATCGCCGGACCGTTGTAGTGCAGCGGCATGGCACTGTCACCGCGCAGAACCACGGGGATGAGCCGGGTGTCGTACGGGTGTCCGTGCACCTCGTCCTGGAGCGGCAGCGTGTACGGCTCCGGCGCGGGCCGTGCCGCGAGCGTGCGCAGCAACGGCTCGGCGAGCGTGAGCAGCCCGGAAACGGCCGCGAGGGGGTTGCCGGGCAGACCGACTAGGTGCTGGTTCTCCTCGATGCGAGCCAGCAGCATGGGGTGCCCGGGGCGTACCTTCACGCCGTCCACCAGCAGCTCGGCGCCGATGCGGCGCAGGGTGGGGTGGACATGATCGACAGGGCCGGAGGCGGTGCCGCCGGTGGTGACGATCAGGTCGGCGCCGGAGGTCGTGATCGCCTTGTGCAGGGCCTTGGCGTCGTCGCCGAGTCGGCGCACGGCGGTGACCTCGGCGCCCAGCGCACGCAGCCAGGGCGGCAACATGGGGCCGAGCGCGTCCCGGATCAGCCCGTCGCGCGGGGTGCCCTTGGTGAGCAACTCGTCGCCCAGGACAAGGACTTCGACGCGGGCCCGGGGTACGGCGGTGAGCGTGTCGTACCCGGCGGCCGCGGCCAGGCCGAGCACGGCCGGGGTCACCAGGGCGCCCACCGGGAGGAGTTGGTCGCCGTTGCGGCACTCCTGCCCGCGGGGGCGAATGTCCTGCCCGGGGATCACCCCCCGAGTACCGTGCAGACGGCCCTTGTCGTCGGTGCGTCCGTGCTCGCTGCGCAGCACGGCGGTGGTGTCGAGGGGGATGCGTGCGCCGGTGGCGATCCGGACGGCTTCGCCGTCGGTGAGCGGCTCGGGCTCGGCATGCCCGGCGAGGACACCTTCTTCCCGTACGTCCCATGGACCGGGGCCGGCGACCGCCCAGCCGTCCATCGCGGAGGTGTCGAAGGAGGGCAGGTCGGTGAGGGCGGCGAGGGGGGCGGCCAGGGTGAGGCCGAGGGCGGAGTCGAGGGTGACGGACACGGGGGCGCGGTGGCGGCCTCCGGTGCGGCCCGCGCGTTCGGCGAGGGTGCGGGCCTCACGCCAGGGGGTGGCCTGGTGGCGGCCGTCCTGCTGGTGGCCGGGCGGGCGAGGGGTGCCGCGGTCGCCGCCGGGCGTGCGGGGCGCGGGGGTGTGATCACCGGCGGTGCGGCGGTTGGTCTGGCTGGTACGGCTGGTACGGCCGTCGGTGCGGTCGTTCACGAGGGCGAGTACCTCTTCGACGTCGAGGTCCTCGGCGCCCTCGGCACCCTCGCCGGTCCGGGTGGCGCGGGCGGTCATTCGGCGGCCGGACGGGGGTCGGGCGTGGCGGCCGGGGCCGCGTCCGGCGTGGCGTCGGCGGCCTCGTCGGCCCAGCGCAGGGCGAGGGCGGCGGCCTTGCGGGACGCCTCGGCCACCGCCTCCGGGCCGCCTCCGGAGCGCGCGGCCGCATAGCCGACGAGGAAGGTGGTCAGCGGGGCAGCGGGCCGCGCCACGCCGTGGGCGGCGTCGCGAGCGAGGTCGAGCAGGACGCCGATGTCGACGTCGAGGTCGATGCCCAGTTCGTCCTTGACTGCGGTAATCCATTCATCCAACACGTGCCCATGCTCCCTGATACGTGCCCTGGCGGTGGCGATGTCGTCCCAGGTGTCGCAGTCGAAGGACGCGACGGGGTCGGGGACCCGGGTGAGGTCGAGCCCTGCGGTCAGCCGGCGCAGGGGCAGCCCGGTGAGGCCGCCGCCCGCGGTGGAGCCGACCCTGGATGCCGCGCCGTTGAGCATGGTCAGCTCCCGGCGCAGTGCGGTCCTGCGGTACGCCGCCACGAGAGGCTGGTCGCGGCCGTCGGCGTCGGTGAGCAGCACGCCCTCGACGCCGCTCGTACGCAGGGCGATGAGCAGCCGCCGTACGGTCTCCTCGGTCAGGAACGGCAGGTCGGCCGAGAGTACGACGATGTCCTGGGCCGTGGTGTGCCGGAGCCCGGCGTGGAGTGCGGCCACCGGACCGCCGCCGGGCGGGCTCTCGCGCGTCCAGGTCACCGGCCGCGCGGTCGGTCTGGGATCGGCGACGACGACGGTCGTGTCCGCGTCGGCGCAGGCGGCGAGCACCCGGTCGAGCAGAGCGCGCCCGCCCACCCGCACCCCGGGCTTGTCCGCCCCGCCGAGCCGCCGGGCGGCACCTCCGGCGAGCACGACGGCGTCGTACCCGCCATCGGCGGCGCCTCGGGCGCCCTTCGGCTCGTGCATGGTCACCCCCCGAGTATGCGTGCCGTAGCGATCCACAGGGAACGCGCGGGAGGCGAGGCAATCACAGCGTGCGCAGCAGCACCGCCGGTTGTTCCACGCAGTCCGCCACATACCGCAGGAAGCCGCCTGCCGTGCCGCCATCGCACACCCGGTGGTCGAAGGTGAGCGAGAGCTGGACGACCTGCCGCACCGCCAGTTCGCCCTCGTGCACCCACGGCCTGGGGACGATCCGGCCCACGCCGAGCATGGCCGCCTCGGGGTGGTTGATGATCGGCGTGGAGCCGTCGACGCCGAACACTCCGTAGTTGTTCAACGTGAAGGTGCCGCCGGTGAGTTCCCCGGGCGTGAGGGTGCCCGCGCGGGCCGCCTCGGTCAGCCGGGCGAACTCCTCGGTGAGCGATTCGGCGTCCCGTGCATGGGCCTCGCGCACGACGGGGACGACCAGGCCCCGGCCGGTCTGCGCGGCGAACCCGAGGTGGACGTGGTCGAGTCGGATGATCTCCCGGGCCGCCATGTCCACCGTGGAGTTGAGCTCGGGGTGGCGGGCCAGGGCGGCGGTGCAGATGCGGGCCAGCAGGGCGAGGAGGGAGACCTTCGGGCCACCGGCCGCGTTCATCATGGTCCGCGCCCGCATGAGTTCGGTCGCGTCGGCGTCCACCCAGCAGGTGGCGTCCGGGATCTCCCGACGGCTACGGGAGAGCTTGTCGGCGACGGCGCCTCGGATGCCCTTGAGGGGGATGCGGGTGGCGGTGGCGGTCGTGGCGGGGGCGGTGGTTGCGGTCGGCGTGGGGTCCACGCGCGTGTGCGGCTCGGCGGACGGCACCGGTGCCACGCCGGTCAGCGGCTCAGGTGCCGGTGTCGGGGTCGCGGGCCGGGCCTGCGCAGCCCGCGACGCCCGCAGCGCGTACTCCACGTCCGCCCGCAGGATCAGCCCGTCCGGCCCGGAGCCGATCAGTTCCCGCAGGTCGAGACCGTTCTCCCGGGCGAGCCGACGCACGAGAGGGGAGATCACGGGGACAGGGCCGTCCGCCACGCCGGTCGTGGTGAGGTGGCCGTTCGACATGTCGGCCACACCGGAGTGGCCGCCCGCCCCGTCGGATCGGCCGGCCCCGCGGTCCACCGCGACGGAGGCCTCAGCCCCGCGGTCCACCGCCACGGAGGTGTCGTCCCTGCCGCCCGCCGCCTCCGCGCCGCCCGCTCGCTCGTTCGCCGCGCCGGCAGTGCTCACGTGACCGTTCGGTGCCGGGCCCGCCGCGGCGGCTGGCGTCGGCTCTCCCGGCCGTACCCTGCGCCGTCGCGCCGGCGCCTGCGAGGTGCCGTAACCCACCAGCACGTTCCCGGAGCCCTCGGTCTCGTCGCCGGAGGCCGGCGCACCCACCGCGACGGTGATCAGCGGGGCCCCGACGGGCAGTTCCGTGCCCTCCTCGCCGAAGCGGGCGGTGACCACGCCGCCGTACGGGCACGGCACCTCGACCATGGCCTTGGCCGTCTCGACCTCGACGACCGGCTGGTCGACGGCGACGACATCGCCGACCTGCACCAGCCAGCGCACGATCTCCGCCTCGGTGAGCCCCTCCCCGAGATCGGGGAGCCTGAACTCCAACACCTGTGCCATCAGCCCTCGGCCTCCCACTGCAGACGCCCCACGGCGTCCAGGATCCGGTCCACGCCGGGCAGGTGGTGACGCTCCAGCATCGGCGGCGGATAGGGGATGTCGAACCCGGCCACGCGCAGCACCGGCGCCTCCAGGTAGTGGAAGCAGCGCTCCGTGACCCGGGCCGCGATCTCCCCGCCCGGTCCGCCGAACCCGCCCGACTCGTGTACGACGACCGCTCGCCCGGTCCGCCGTACCGAGGCGCTGACCGTCTCGTCGTCGAACGGCACCAGGGAGCGCAGGTCGACGACTTCGAGGTCCCAGCCCTCGTCCCGCGCCGCCTCGGCGGCTTCGAGGCAGACGGGCACGGACGGTCCGTACGTGATGAGCGTGGCGCTCCGGCCCGAGCGCCGCACCATCGCGCGGCCGATCGGTTCAACGGTCGGCGGGTCCTCCGGGTTCCAGGAGTCCTTCGACCAGTACAGACGCTTCGGTTCCAGGAAGACGACGGGGTCGTCGGAGGCGATGGCGGCGCGGAGGAGGCCGTAGGCGTCGGCGACCGTGGCGGGCGTGACGACGTGGAGGCCGGGGGTCGCCATGTAGTACACCTCGGACGAGTCGCTGTGGTGCTCGACTCCGCCGATGCCGCCGCCGTAGGGGATGCGGATGGTGAGCGGGAGCGGCATCGCGCCGCGGGTGCGGTTGCGCATCCGGGCGACGTGCGAGATCAACTGCTCGAAGGCCGGGTAGGCGAACGCGTCGAACTGCATCTCCACGACCGGCCGCAGCCCGTACATCGCCATGCCGACAGCCGTGCCGAGGATGCCCGCCTCGGCCAGCGGGGTGTCGGTGCAGCGATCGTCGCCGAACTCCTTGGCGAGCCCGTCGGTGACCCGGAAGACGCCGCCGAGGGTACCGACGTCCTCGCCCATGACGTGCACCGTCGGGTCGGCGGCCATCGCGTCCCGCAACGCGCGCGTGAGGGCCTGCGCCATGGTGGCGGGCTTGCGGGCGACGGTCGTCATCAGAGCGCGCCCTCTCGCTCGGCCTCGATCTCCGCCTGCAGGCGGGCCCGCTGTTCACGCAACTGCGGGGTGGGTTCGGCATACACGTGGGCGAACAGGTCCATGGGGTCAAGCACCGGGTCCTGGTTCATGCGCCTGCGCAGATCGGCGGCCATGGTCTCGGCGGCGTCGCGCGCGGCCCGGATGCCGTCCTCGTCGATCAGGCCGCGTTCGGTCAGCTCGTGCTCCAGGAGCGCGATCGGGTCGTGTCCGCGCCAGGTCTCGACCTCGGCGTTCTGCCGGTAGCGGGTGGCGTCGTCGGCGTTGGTGTGGGCGTCGACCCGGTAGGTGATCGCCTCGACCAGCGTGGGGCCGCCGCCCGCGCGCGCGTGTCGTACGGCGTCGGCGAGGACCTCGTGGACGGCGGCGGCGTCATTGCCGTCGACCAGCCGGCCGGGCATGCCGTAGCCGACGGCCTTGTGGGCCAGCGACGGGGCGGCGGTCTGCTTGGCGAGCGGAACGGAGATCGCGAAGCCGTTGTTCTGGACCAGGAAGACGACAGGCGCCTGCCAGACGGCGGCGAAGTTCAGCGCTTCGTGGAAGTCGCCCTCGCTGGTGCCGCCGTCGCCGACCATGGCCAGCGCGACGACGTCGTCGCCCTTGAGGCGAGCCGCGTGCGCCAGGCCGACGGCATGCGGCAGTTGGGTGGCGAGCGGGGTGCACAGGGGGGCCACACGGTGCTCGCGCGGGTCGTAGCCGGTGTGCCAGTCGCCGCGCAGGAGGGTCAGTGCCTCGACGGGATCCAGGCCGCGGGCGACGGCGGCGAGCGTGTCGCGGTAGCTCGGGAAGAGCCAGTCGCGGTCCTCAAGGACCAGCGCGGCGGCGACCTCGCCGGCCTCCTGCCCGGTGCTGGAGGGATAGACGGCGAGTCTGCCCTGCTTGGTGAGGGCGGTGGCCTGCGTGTTGTAGCGGCGGCCCCGCACCAGCTCGGCGTACAGACGGCGCAGCAGCCGCGGGTCGGCCTCCTCGGCCGCCTCCGTGCCGAGGACGCGGTACGGCTCCGCGTCGGGCAGCAGCGGCGCGGGGTCCGTGCGGGGCTGCCAGGCGGGCGGCGGCGACGGCCGGTACGCGCCTCGCTGCTCCATGACCGTCATGACGGCACCTCCTCGTGGGAGCGGCTTCAGGAGCGTCACGGGTGTGATGCGCCTCACCTACCGATTGTTCGGTCGTCGGCACATTTTGGCTACAGGCACCCCCAGGCTGTGGACAAACGGTTCTGCACAGCCTCAAATGAATGCAGGCCGTCCATGACAGAGAGGCGGGGGGACGTGGCAGCTGAACAAATGGCCGAGAGCCCGGAAGGCGGCGGCGCCCTTCCGCCCGCCCGTCCGCTCGACGCCATCGATCTGGACATCCTGCAGATGCTCCAGGCGGACGGCCGCGCGTCGATACGGTCGGTCGCCGAACGGGTCCACGTCTCGCGCGCCAACGCCTACGCGCGCATCAACCGCCTCATCGAGGACGGCGTCATCCGTGGCTTCGGGGCCCGCGTCGATCACGAACGCGCAGGCCAGGGCACCTCCGCATACATCACCCTGAAGATCGTCCAGAACTCCTGGCGGACGGTGCGCAAGCAGCTCACGCGGCTGCCCGGAGCCTCGCACATCGCACTGGTGGGCGGCGACTTCGACGTACTGCTCCTGGTGCACACCTCCGACAACCGGGCGCTGCGCGAGCTGGTGCTGACCCGGCTCCAGGCGATCCCGGAGGTGCTCAGCACCCGCACGCTGCTGGTGTTCGAGGAAGAGGACCTGGAACCGCAGGGCTGAGTCACCGGGGCCGGCGCAGGCCTCCGAACACCAGCTGCGCCACCGCGTCGGCCACTTCGCGCTCGTTCATGCCCCGGCCGTCCGGCCGGTACCACTCCACGATGGAGTTGATCATCCCGAAGACCAGCCGGGTCGCCAGCCGCACCTCCACGTCACCGCGCACGTCACCGTCCGCGGCCGCCGCCTTCAGCAGCTCGGCGACCTTGTGGTCGAAGTCGCGGCGCCGTTCCAGGGCCCACCGCTCGGTTCCGGTGTTGCCGCGCACACGCAGCAGCAGAGTCACGTACGGCAGCTCGGCGATGAGGACCTCGACCATGCGCCGTACCACGTACTCCAGGCGCCCGGCGGCCCGTCCCACGCGCGCGGGTTCCTCGTCCAGAATCGTGAAGAGCCCGTCCAGGGCCCGGCTCACGGCCCGCCGCAGCAGCTCCTCCTTGCCGGTGACGTGGTGGTATATCGACGACTTGGAGATACTCGCCGCCTTGGCGAGGTGCTCCATGGAAGTGCCGTCGTAGCCGCGTTCGTTGAAGACCTGGACAGCGACGGACAGCAGCGTCTCCGGGGTGTACGTGTCACGCTTGGCGGTCGTCATGAGGGGTTGCCCTCCCGCTTGTCGGTGGCGTACGCGTGGCGGTACAGCGCGAGGGACGGCGCGTAGCGCCCCGAGGGGTCGCGCAGGTGCAGGTCGTCCAGGAGGGCGTACGCCCAGTTGCGGCCGAGCCGGCGGCTCCACTCGAAGGGGCCGAGCGGGTAGTTGACGCCCAGGCGCATCGCGGTGTCGATGTCCTCCTCGGTGGCCACGCCCTTGCCGACGGCGTCGTGCGCGAGGTCCACGATCCGGGCGACCGTACGGGCGACGATCATGCCGGGGACGTCGCCGATGACGCTGACCTGCTTGCCGAGCGCCTGGAAGAGGCCGGTGGCCTCGGCGAGGGTCTGCGGGGAGGTGTCCTGGGAGGCGGACAGGGCGATACGGCCGGCCTCGCGGTAGTCGAGCGCGAGGTCGAAATAGACGACGTCCCGGAACTCGACCGAGGTCTGCCCGTCGGCGAGCGCCAGCTGGCCGCCGCTGGGCAGCACCAGACGGGTGCCGTGGTCCTCGTCCTCGTCGCGCACCTGGATGCCCGCCTCGCGGATCAGAGCGATCAGCTCGGAGGCGGGGCCCAGGTCACCCTCGGCGACGACGTAGGCGGGCGGCTGGGCCCGCTCGGCGGTATGCGGCTCGGGACGCTCGGCACTCTCCCCGTAGTCGTACCAGCCCTGTCCGGTCTTGCGCCCGAGCCGGCCCGACTCGACGAGGCGCTGCTGGGCGAGCGAGGGCGTGAAGCGCACGTCCTGGAAGAAGGACCGCCACACGGAGTGCGTGACGGACTCGTTGACGTCCTGCCCGATCAGGTCGGTCAATTCGAACGCGCCCATCCTGAAGCCGCCGCACTCGCGCAGGACCGCGTCGATGGTGGCGGGGTCGGCGCCCTGCGCCTCGTGGACCGCGAACGCCTCGGCGTAGAAGGGCCGCGCGATGCGGTTGACGATGAAGCCCGGGGTGTCGGCGCAGGCGACCGGGGTCTTGCCCCAGGCGCGGGCCATCTCGTACGCGCGGGTGGCCGAGGTGACGTCCGTGGAGAACCCGGAGACGACCTCGACGAGCGGGAGCAGCGGGGCCGGGTTGAAGAAGTGCAGGCCCACGAAGCGGCCGGGGTTGCGCAGGGCCCCGCCGATGGCCGTCACCGACAGGGAGGAGGTGTTGGTGGCGAGCAGACAGTCCTCGCCGACGACGTCCTCCAGCTCACGGAAGAGATCCTGTTTGACGTCGAGCCGCTCCAGGACGGCCTCGACGACCAGGGTGCAGTCCGCGAGGTCGGTGATGTTCTCGGCGGGCAGCAGGCGGGCGCGGGCCGCGTCCCGGTCGGCCGCAGCCAGACGGGCCTTGTCGACAAGCCGGTCGAGGCGCACACCGATCGCGTCGGCCGCCTCCCGGGCACGGCCGGGCAGGGCGTCGTACAGCCGTACGGAATGACCCGCCACCAGCGCGACCTGGGCGATGCCCTGGCCCATGGTGCCGGCTCCGACGACGGCCACGGGGCTGCTGATGTCGAGTGCTGTCATGTGCGCGATCCTCCCGCACGGGGTTTTCCACAGATGCGGCGGACCCCCTTGTACCGACCGATCGTTCGGTTACTCTAACTCTGACCGCCCGTCCGTCGCCCACCACCACCCTGAACGAGGCGCTCAGCGCCACGTCTCTCGATCATCCCGCCCAGGTTTCCGCCCAGGTTTCCGCCCAGGTCACGAGCTCGACGAAGAGTTCTTGAGACGAGGAGTTGGTCCCGCATGGCCGCCGAACTCACCGTGCACGATCTGATCGCCAAGCACCGGCCCACCCTCGACCAGGCGCTGGAAGCGATCCGCACGCGCGCCTACTGGTCCCCGCATCCCGAACACCCCAAGGCCTACGGCGAGAACGGCGGCCTGGACATGGCGGCGGGCAAGGCCGCCTTCGACGCCCTCCTCGGCACCCGCCTCGACCTCGACCAGCCCGGCACGGACGACTGGGTGGGCGGCGAGGTGTCGCCGTACGGCATCGACCTGGGAGTGACGTACCCGCACGCGGACGTGGACGTACTGCTGCCCGCCATGAAGGCCGGGCAGCGCGCGTGGCGTGACGCGGGCGCGGAGGCGCGTGCCGTGGTGTGCCTGGAGATCCTCAAGCGGATCAGCGACCGGACGCACGAGTTCGCGCACGCGGTCATGCACACCTCCGGCCAGGCCTTCATGATGGCCTTCCAGGCGGGCGGCCCGCACGCGCAGGACCGCGGCCTGGAAGCGGTGGCGTACGCGTACGTGGAACAGATCCGCACCCCGGACACGGCGGAGTGGACCAAGCCCCAGGGCAAGCGAGACCCGCTGGCGCTCACCAAGCGGTTCACGCCGGTACCACGCGGCATCGGCCTGGTCATCGGCTGCAACACCTTCCCCACGTGGAACGGGTACCCGGGCCTGTTCGCCTCCCTGGCCACCGGCAACGCCGTCCTGGTGAAGCCCCACCCGCGCGCGGTACTGCCGCTCGCGCTCACCGTGCGGGTCGCCCGCCAGGTCCTCATCGAGGCCGGCTTCGACCCGAACCTGGTGGCGCTGGCCGCCGAGCGTCCCGGCGAGGGCATCGCGAAGACCCTGGCCACCCGCCCCGAGATCCGGATCATCGACTACACCGGCTCGACGGCCTTCGGTGACTGGCTGGAGGCCAACGCCCGCCAGGCGCAGGTCTACACGGAGAAGGCCGGCGTCAACACGGTGCTCGTGCAGTCGACCGGCGATTACCAGGGGATGCTGGCCAACCTGGCCTTCTCGTTGTCCCTCTACAGCGGCCAGATGTGCACCACCCCGCAGAACCTGCTGATCCCCCGCGACGGCATCCGTACCGACGAGGGCCCCAGGACCTTCGACGAGGTGGTCACGGACCTCGCCCGCTCGGTCGAGGGCCTCCTTGGCGACGACGCGCGCGCGAACGCCCTGCTCGGCGCCCTCGTCAACCCGGACGTGAAGGCGCGCCTGGAGGCGGCCTCCGGCCTCGGCGAAGTCGCCCTCGCCTCCCGGGAGGTCAGCAACCCGGAGTTCCCGGGCGCGGTCGTCCGTACGCCGGTCATCGTCACACTGGACGGCGCCAAACCGGACGACGAGGCCGCCTACATGAGCGAGTGCTTCGGGCCGGTCTCCTTCGCCGTCGCGGTCGACTCGACGGCCCACGCGACGGAGCTGCTGCGGCGGACGATCCGCGAGAAGGGCGCGATGACAGTCGGCGCCTACACCACCGACGAGGAGGTGGAGCAGGCCGTCCAGGAGGTCTGCCTGGAGGAGGCCGCCCAGCTGTCGCTGAACCTCACGGGCGGGGTCTACGTCAACCAGACGGCCGCCTTCTCCGACTTCCACGGCTCGGGCGGCAACCCGGCGGCCAACGCGGCCCTCACCGACGCGGCGTTCGTGGCCAACCGCTTCCGGGTGGTGGAGGTCCGGCGAGAGGCGTAGCCCCGAGACCCAGGAGCTAGCTCACCGTGCCGCCGGTGGCGCTCCAGTGGTACAGCGTCATGGCCACACTGGTCGCAAGGTTGTAGCTGGAGACCTGGGGGCGCATCGGCAGCGCCAGCAGGTGTTCGGCCCGCGCGCGCAGTCCGGCGGACAGCCCGCTGCGCTCCGAGCCGAACGCCAGGACGGCGTCGTCCGGGAGCTTGAGGCCTCGAATGTCCTCGCCCTCCGGGTCGAGGGCGAACACCGGCCCGGCCGGCAGTTCCGCCACGCTCAGCCGCTCCACGGCGGTCGCGAAGTGCAGCCCGGCTCCGCCGCGTACGACCGTGGGGTGCCAGGGGTCGAGCGTTCCGGTGGTGACCACACCGGTCGCGCCGAAACCGGCGGCCAGACGGATCACGGCTCCCGCGTTGCCCAGGTGGCGCGGGTCGTCGAGGACGACGACGGGTGTGGCGCGCGGGGTGCGCGCGAGCAGTTCCAGGTTGGCCTCGCGGGACGGACGTACGGCCAACGCGGCCACCGCGGTGGGGTGCGGGCGCGGGAGCAGAGTTCGGTACGTCGTCTCCGGAACCTCCGCCAGGAGCACGTCCAGCGTGTCGCGTACGTCGGGCGCGAGCTCGTCGGCGAGGGCGAGCGCGTCCGCCCGGTCGACGGCGACCGCCACCAGGACGTCGGCGCCGAAGCGCACCGCGTGCTTGAGGGCGTGGAAGCCGTCGAGCAGGACGGAGGTTTCGGCCAGCCGGTGCCAGGCGCTCACGGGGTCGGTCATGCCGTGAAGCCTACGGGCGAGTCCTCCACGCTCTCCGGGGCACGTGGCCCCGGCACCGCCGTACGGGTTCTGCCCGCGGTCCACCGTGCACGCGCGCGTGCCGCCCATCCGCCGAGCCGTCGCAGGAACGACGTCGGCAGGAAGACGGCGTCGGCGACGATCATCGCCAGCGAGAAGAACGGCAGCCCAAGGATCACGGCGATCCCGGCGTGCTCGATGATCATCGCCGTGAGCAGGACGTTCTTGACCCGCCGGTTGAACAGTGTGAACGGGAAGGCGACCTGCACGGCGACCGTGCCGTAGGTCACCAGCATCACCATCGTGCCGCTGGCCGACAGCAGATCGGCGAGGGCGGGCCAGGGCGAGAAGTAGTCCAGGTGCAGCGGGTAGTAGACGGCGGTTCCGTCCTGCCAGCGGGTGCCCTGGATCTTGTACCAGCCGGCCGTCGCGTAGATCAGACATGCCTCGGCCATGATCACGAGCAGGGCGCCGTTGTGGACGATGTTGGCGACCAGGTCGAGCAGGATCCGCGGCTCGCCGGTCCTGGTGAAGCGCCCGACCGCCCACCACAGGGCCTGCGCGATCCACACGGCCCACAGCAGCACCGGCACGGCCGGGTCGCCGTCGAGCCGGCCCGCCAGGGTCGCCGCGACCAGCGCGAACCCGAGCACGCCCCACAGGACCGGGCCGACCCGGTCCGTAACGCGCTCCCCAGGCGCGCGGGACTGCCGCGCGAGCCGCGCCCGGCGGGCGTCCAGCGACCAGACCTGGCCGCAGCGGGTGAACACGAGGTAGACGCACATCAGGTGCAGGACGTTGTCGCCGCCGTCCCCCATGAACACGCTGCGGTTCTGCAGGGAGAGCACGCCAACCATGAAGAGCACGGACATCGTGCGGGTACGCCAGCCCAGCAGCAGCAGAAAACTCGTCAGGACGGCCAGGGCGTAGACGGCCTCGAACCAGAACCGGCCGTCCGTCCACATCAGAGCGGTGAAGGCGCCGTTCGTCGAGACCAACTGCTCCGCGAGGTCCCAGCTCCAAGGGCCGTCGGGGCCGTACATCTCGTGGCGGTGGGGGAACTCCCGCAGCAGGAACAGCAGCCAGGTCGCGCTGAAGCCGATGCGGATGACGGCGCTCTGGTACGGGCCCAGGGCGGACTCGGTGACACGGCCTATGCCGGAGGTGACGGTCAGGGCGAATCGGTTCACTTGTCCTTGCCCCCGTCTTCCCGGGCCGACCACCAGGGCAGTACGCGATAGACCGGCTTGTCGGTGACCTGCTCCTCGCTCCACTCGGGCGGGGGGACGTTGGTGGTGCGGGAGCGCATCTGGACGAGGTCGATGGTGCCGCCCTTTCCGGCCGCGTTCTCGTGGTCCAGACGCAGCGACACGATGCGGCGCAGATACGACTCGGAGAGGGAGCCGCGCAGGCCCGTCGGGCGGTTTTCGGCGTCGTGCGTGACCAGGAAGAAGTCCCAGGCCCGGCGCAGTTCGTTCTGCTGGGTGTGGCTCGGCAGCGGATTGCCGTCGATGGCCCGGCCGTCCTGGGCGGACAGGTCGTACCAGCCGGTGGTCCGTATCCCGCCGTCCGTGGAGTTGATCTGCGCCCGGACCTGGACCGCGATGTTCTGCTGCAGCGGATTCGGCGCGAAGAGCTTCCAGTTCTGCTCGAACTCCGGGTAGATCCAGTTGTCGATCGCCTTGCCGTGTTGCTTCGTCAGTGTGTTCGACGGTGCCACGTGCAGGAACACCATGCCTATGTGCACACAGACGGTGACCGCGATGACAGCGAGCGCCACGGCGACACCGATCTGGTACCGGAGCGAGAGCGCGGCAAGCCCGGCCCGGGCGTCGGGATGGGGAGAGGCGAGGCCGTTCGGGTCGGCGGGAGCAAGAGGAGCAGGAGGGACAGGAGGGACAGTAGGGACAGCGGGGTTACTGGCAACGTCGGAACCACCGGAACCACCGGGACCACCGGGACCACCGGGACCACCGGGACCGTCGGACCCGTTGGACCCGTCGGCACCGTCGGCACCGTCGGCACCGTGGGGCCCGTGGGGCCCGCTCGGCCGGGTGAGGGCAGGCGAGACGCCCGGGCCGACGGGAGCAGTGGGGGCGCTCAGACCGCCAGGGACGTCACGGGCACTCGGACCGGCAGGGACACCGCCGACACTCGGACCGGCAGGAACATCGTCGGCACTCGGCTCGGGCGGCCCGTGCGGGGCTTTCGAGCCTTCGTCGTACGCGTCCATTCCGCCCCCGTCTCCCGAATCCCCGGTCAAATTTCGACCCTGTCGTCCGCCCGCGTCCCCTCACCCGGCACACGGCTCCCTAGACGCTCGCACGAACGGTACTCAGGGCCGTCCACCCGGCACAGCCCCAACGGGACCCACCTCGCAGCCACCCAGGTTTTCCACAGGCGGCCGCCGAGGGTCGCCGCGGTTATCCACAGCGGTTGACACCTTACGACGCCCGTCCCACCATGGAATCGCACAAACCGAACGATCGGTCGGGTGCAGTCACCGGCAGAATCCAGGTCGAGGGGGACTTCATGGCCACAACCGCCGCGCACCACACGGCCCAGACCGCCGGTTCACAGGCGTACGACGGACAGGGCGGTGCTCCGCGGGCGCCGGACGGTCCAGACACCGCCGACGGCACCACCGCGTACGAGCGCGCCTTCGACACCGCCGTGGCCGCCGACGAGCGCGTCGAGCCGCGGGACTGGATGCCCGACGCCTACCGCGCGACGCTGGTCCGGCAGATCGCCCAGCACGCCCACTCCGAGATCATCGGCATGCAGCCGGAGGCGAACTGGATCTCCCGCGCCCCTTCGCTGCGCCGTAAGGCCATCCTGATGGCCAAGGTCCAGGACGAGGCCGGGCACGGGCTGTACCTCTACAGCGCCGCCGAGACCCTCGGCACCAGCCGCGAGGAACTGCTCGACAAGCTGCACACCGGCCGCCAGAAGTACTCCTCGATCTTCAACTACCCCACCCTGACCTGGGCGGACGTCGGGGCGGTCGGCTGGTTGGTGGACGGCGCCGCGATCACCAACCAAGTCCCCCTGTGCCGCTGCTCCTACGGCCCGTACGCCCGCGCGATGGTGCGCATCTGCAAGGAGGAGTCCTTCCACCAGCGTCAGGGCTACGAACTGCTGCTGGCCCTCAGCCGCGGCACCCCCGAACAGCACGCGATGGCGCAGGACGCGGTGGACCGCTGGTGGTGGCCGTCCCTGATGATGTTCGGCCCGCCCGACGACGAGTCCGCGCACTCCGCCCAGTCGATGGCGTGGAAGATCAAACGACATTCGAACGACGAGCTGCGTCAGCGCTTCGTCGACATCTGCGTCCCCCAGGCCGAGTCCCTGGGCCTGGCCCTCCCCGACCCGGACCTGAGGTGGAACGAGGAGCGAGGACACCATGACTTCGGCGCCATCGACTGGACGGAGTTCTGGGACGTCCTCAAGGGCAACGGCCCGTGCAACGAACAGCGGATAACCCAGCGCAGGCGGGCGCACGACGAGGGCACCTGGGTACGGCAGTCGGCCGCGGCGTACGCGGCCAAGCACCACGACGGAACGGGAGCGAGCCGAGGATGACGAACACCGACTGGCCTCTGTGGGAGGTCTTCGTACGCTCCCGTCGCGGTCTCTCGCACACCCACGCCGGCAGCCTGCACGCGCCGGACGCGGAGCTCGCCCTGCGCAACGCCCGTGATCTGTACACCCGGCGCGGCGAGGGCGTCTCGATCTGGGTCGTCCCCTCGTCCGCGATCACGGCGTCCTCGCCCGACGAGAAGGACCCGTTCTTCGAACCGGCCGCCGACAAGCCGTACCGCCACCCGACGTTCTACGAGATCCCGGAGGGGGTGAAACACCTGTGACCGCGGATGTGACCGTGAACCCCGCCGCCCTCTCCCTGGGCGACGACGCCCTGGTGCTCTCGCACCGACTCGGGGAGTGGGCGGGCCACTCCCCCGCCCTCGAGGAAGAGGTCGCCCTCGCCAACATCGCACTGGATCTGCTCGGCCAGGCCCGGGTGCTGCTGTCGCTGGTCGGCGACGAGGACGAACTGGCGTATCTGCGAGAGGAGCGTGCCTTCCGCAACCTCCAGCTGGTCGAGCAGCCGAACGGCGACTTCGCTCACACCATCGCCCGCCAGCTCTACTTCTCCACCTACCAGCACCTCCTTTACGCCGACCTCGCGGAGGGCGAGGGCCCCTTCGCGCCGCTGGCCGCCAAAGCCGTCAAGGAGGTCGCCTACCACCGCGACCACGCCGAACAGTGGACCCTGCGGCTCGGCGACGGCACGGATGTCGGCCATGAGCGGATGGCGCGGGCCTGCGAGGCGCTGTGGCGGTTCACCGGTGAGATGTTCCAGTCGGTGGAGGGGCTCGACATCGACCGGGAGCGGTTGGAGGCAGCCTGGCTCGACTCCGTCGGGAACGTGCTTCGCCGGGCCACCCTCACCATCCCGGAAGGGCCGCGGTCCGGGGCCTGGGCGGCCGGTGCGGGCCGCCAGGGCCTGCACACCGAGCCCTTCGGCCGGATGCTCGCCGAGATGCAGCATCTGCACCGCAGTCACCCGGGGGCATCATGGTGACGCCCACCGCTCTGGAGGCGGAACTTCTCAAGGTGGCCGGTGCGGTGCCCGACCCCGAACTGCCTGTGCTCACCCTCCAGGAGCTGGGCGTCCTGCGCGCGGTACGCCTCCGCGGGGCCGACGCGGTCGAGGTCGAGCTGACCCCGACGTACACCGGCTGCCCGGCCGTCGAGGCGATGTCCCTGGACATAGAGCGCGTGCTGCACGAGCACGGCGTGCGAGAGGTCACCGTGCGCAGGGTGCTCACGCCGGCCTGGTCGACGGACGACATCACGGCCGAAGGCCGCCGCAAACTGCGGGAGTTCGGCATCGCCCCGCCCCGCGTACGGCCGGAAGCCGGACCGGTCGCCGTAGCGCTCGGGTCGACGCGTACCCGCACCGCACAGGACGGGGCAACCGAAACGACAAGGAAGACCGGGGCCACCGGAGCGACCGGAGCCACCGAGGACACCGAAGAAGCCGATCGCATCCGCTGCCCGCTCTGCGGCTCCGCGGACACCGAGCTGCTCAGCCGGTTCTCCTCGACGGCGTGCAAGGCGCTGCGCCGCTGCCTCGTCTGCCGTGAACCGTTCGACCACTTCAAGGAGCTCTGATGGCCCGCTTCCACGCGCTCCCGGTGGCGGCGGTCGACCAGCTCACCGACGATTCCGCGGCCCTCACCCTCACCGTGCCCCCGGACCTGCGCGAGGAGTACCGGCACACCCCCGGCCAGCACCTGGCGCTGCGGCGGACGGTCGACGGCGTCGAGATCCGCCGGACGTACTCGATCTGCTCCCCGGCGCCCGCGGCGGACGAGGAGGGGCCGCGCAGCCTGCGGGTCGGCGTGCGGCTGGTCGAGGGCGGCGCGTTCTCCACCTACGCGCTGAAGGAGATCAACGTCGGCGACGAGGTGGAGGTGATGACCCCGGCGGGCCGCTTCACGCTCGACCCCGCGCCCGGCCTGTACGCGGCCATCGTCGGCGGCAGTGGCATCACCCCGGTGCTGTCGATCGTGGCGACGCTGCTGGCGCGCGAGCCGGCGGCCCGGTTCTGTCTGATCCGCAGCGACCGGACGTCCGCCTCCACGATGTTCCTGGAGGAAGTCGCCGACCTGAAGGACCGTTGGCCCGATCGGATCCAGCTGGTGACGGTGCTCTCCCGCGAGGAACAGCAGGCGGGGCTGCCCTCCGGGCGGCTCGACCAGGAGCGGCTCACGGAGTTGCTGCCGGCGCTGCTGCCGGTGGCACAGGTGGCGGGCTGGTTCCTGTGCGGGCCGTTCGGGCTGGTGCAGGGAGCGGAGCGAGCACTGCGGGGACTCGGGGTCGCCCGCACCCGAATCCACGAGGAGATCTTCCACGTGGATGCGGCAGCGCCCACGGCCGTCGTCACCGCACCCGCGCACAGCACGGTGACCGCTCGACTCGACGGCCGCGGCGGGACCTGGCCCGTCCAGGACGGCGAGTCACTGCTGGAGACGGTCCTGCGCAACCGGCCGGACGCGCCCTACGCCTGCAAGGGCGGGGTGTGCGGAACGTGCCGGGCCTTCCTCATCACCGGCGAGGTACGGATGGATCGCAACTTCGCGCTGGAGCCGGAGGAGACACAGGCGGGGTATGTGCTGGCGTGCCAGTCGCATCCGGTGACGGAGAAGGTGGAGCTGGACTTCGACCGATGAGAAGCAGCACTTGATCAGCGGAAGGTGATCCGATGCACAGCCGGACCTGAACCCGGAAGGAGCACCCTGACTTGGACCGGGGAGGAGCAGGGGATTGAACCGGGGACGATCCGTACTTGGACCGGGGAGGAGCGGGGAGGAGCGTCCGAAGAGGAGCCGGGACAGCGTCCGAACCGTTCCCTTCTTCTAGAACCTGTTCTATCTTGACGCACCGTCAGGTCAGGTCGTCCGCCCGGCCGGTGGGCCGGTGTGCGTGGAAGGGCAGGGACCGTGGACTTCACCTTCACCGAGGAGCAGCAGGCGGCGGCCGAGGCGGCACGGGGGGTGTTCGCCGGGGTCGCACCGGACGCGGTACCCAGCCCGGCCCTCACCGCGGGCGCCGTCGCCGAGGACTTCGACCGCGCACTGTGGACCAGGCTCGCCGAGACCGACCTGCTGAGCCTGGTGTCGGCTCCGGCGTACGGCGGGGCAGGCCTGGACGCCATCGCGCTGTGCCTGGTGCTGCGGGAGGCCGCACAGGTACTGGCGAGGGTGCCGCTACTGGAACACAGTGCGGCCATGGCTGCCGTACAAGCCCACGGCGGCGAGGAGCTGAGGTCCGCGCTGCTGACCCGGGCCGGCCGGGGGGAGGTCGTGCTGACCGTCGCCGCGAGCGGCCGCACCGGCCACGACCCGGCCGAACTCGCCGTGACCGCACGGCAGGAGGGACGGGAGTGGGTCCTGGACGGGGTGCAGACGGCGGTGCCCTGGGCGTACGGTGCCGACCTCGTCGTCGTACCGGCGCACACGGCAGAAGACCGGACCGTCCTCGCCCTGATTCCGCGCCTTCACGCGGGCGTCTCCTTCGCCGAGCAGGTCTCCACCACCGGTGAGCGGCTGGCTGAACTGCGCCTGGAATCGGCCCGGATCGCGGAACGGGACGTCATCGACGCCGACGGTGCCTGGGAGTGGCTGCGCGATCTACTGGCCGCCGGGACGTGTGCGCTGGCGCTCGGTCTGGGCGAGCGGGTGCTACGGATGACCAGCGACTACACCAGCAAGCGGGAGCAGTTCGGGTTCCCGGTCGCCACCTTCCAGGCCGTCGCCGTCCAGGCCGCCGACCGTTACATCGACCTGCGGGCCATGGAGGCCACGCTGTGGCAGGCCGCGTGGCGACTCACCTCGGGGGTCCAGGGTGCGCTGCCCGTCTCCGGTGACGTGGCCGTCGCCAAGATCTGGGCGGCCGAGGGCGTCCGACGGGTCGTACAGACGGCACAGCATCTGCACGGCGGGTTCGGCGCCGACGTGGACTATCCCCTGCACCGCTATCACGCCTGGGCCAAGCACCTCGAACTGTCACTCGGCCCGGCGTCCGCGTACGAGGAGTCCCTGGGCGATCTACTGGCCGCCCATCCACTGGCGTGAAGGACTCGCCGAAAAGCCACGTCAGAGCCGACTGGAGCCTGCTAGAGAACGAAGCCGGTCGGGCCCTCGTCCGTCACGACGGGGCGGCCCGCGGCCGCCCACACCTGCATGCCGCCGTCGACGTTCACAGCGTCGACACCCTGCTGGACCAGGTACATGGCGACCTGCGCCGAACGCCCACCGGAACGGCAGATCACATGGACCCGCCCGTCCTGCGGCGCCGCCTCGGTCAGCTCGCCGTACCGGGCCACGAACTCACTGATGGGGATATGCAGCGCCCCCTCGGCATGACCCGCCTGCCACTCGTCGTCCTCACGGACGTCCAGCAGGAAGTCGCCGTCCTTGAGGTCCTTGACCTCGACCGTGGGCACACCAGCTCCGAAATGCATGCCCCCGACGCTACCCGACACGAAACCCACCGAATGAGCCACCCGCGGTGCGACGGCCACCGACCACCGACTTCACCACCGACCCCGGGGACGCGGCGCGACTTCCACGCTGCGAGCTTCCGGGCTCTGGCCGCGGGCTTGCGGGCCGGGCTTGCGGGCTGCGACTACCGGATTATTGGATTACCGGATTCCAGCTGCGGGGGCTCCGGCCAGCACACCCTGCCCTTCCCGGACTCCCCGGACTTCATCGCGTCCCCAGTACCCAGACCCCAGCTCCCGACCCTCGGCCCCCGGCCAACTACCCCTGCAGCTCCGCCAGTTCCGCCTCGCGCGCCGCGACGTCCGCCAGCAGCTTCTCGGCGATCTCGTCGAGGAGGTGGTCGGGGTCGCCCGGGGCCATCCGGAGCATCGCGCCGATCGCGCCCTCCTCCAGCTCCCGTGCGACCACAGCGAGCAGTTCCTTGCGCTGGGCGAGCCATTCGAGGCGGGCGTACAGCTCCTCGGTGGGCGTCGGACCCTGCTCCGCAGGTTTCGGGCCGGCGGCCCACTCCGCGGCCAGCTCCCGCAACAGGGTCTCGTCGCCACGGGCGTAGGCGGCGTTGACCCGGGTGATGAACTCCTCACGCCGGGCCCTCTCGGTCTCGACCTGGGCCAGGTCGGGATGGGCCTTACGAGCCAACTCGCGGTAGAGCTTGCGGGCCTCGTCGCTGGGGCGCACCCGCTGCGGGGGCCGCACCGGCTGATCGGCGAGAATCGCCTCGGCCTCCGGGAACAGCCCCTGGCCGTCCATCCAGCCGTTGAACAGCTCCTCGACACCGGGCATCGGCATGACCCGAGCCCGCGCCTCGTCGGCTCTGCGCAGGTCCTCGGGGTCGCCGGTGCGGGCGGCCCTGGCCTCGGCGATCTGCGCGTCCAGCTCGTCGAGCCGGGTGTACATCGGGCCGAGCTTCTGGTGATGCAGCCGGGAGAAGTTCTCGACCTCGATACGGAAGGTCTCGACCGCGATCTCGTACTCGATCAGCGCCTGCTCGGCGGCACGTACGGCACGCTCCAGCCGTTCCTCGGGCCGGGGCGCACCGCCTTCCGGCGTCGACCGGTCCTCACCGGCGACACCGCCCTGCTCAGCTTCCGGGGTTGTCACCTGACCAGCCTAGGCCACGTCCGGCGGCGCGCTCCCTGCACACCGTCCCCTGCGCCGCACACGCACGGGAAACTCCCAGCACACAGACCCATTGACCCGCCTACCGTCCAGGGACCCGGACCCGGACCCGGACCCAGACCCGCAGCCCGGCTGTACGGGAACCCGCCACCCCCACCCCGGGCACCGGCCCGAGTACCGGCTTCACACTCCTCTGGGCCCTTCCCTAGGCCCCCCTTGGCCCTCTTCTCCCCGTAGACCGCGCTAGACCCCTTCCTCCGCCGCGATCCTCCCCGCACGCACCGCCGCCACCAGGTCCGTGTGGTCCGCCTCGGTCCGGTCGGCGTAGGAGACGGCGAACGTGGCGATCGCCTCGTCCAGTTCCTCGTTCTTGCCGCAGTAGCCGGCCACCAGGCGCGGATCGGCACTGTGGGCGTGGGCGCGGGCCAGGAGGGCGCCGGTCATACGGCCGTAGTCGTCGATCTGATCGGCCGCAAGGGCCGCGGGGTCCACGCTGCCCTTGCGGTTGCGGAACTGCCGTACCTGGAAAGGCAGTCCGTCGACGGTCGTCCAGCCCAGCAGGATGTCGCTGACCACCTGCATGCGCTTCTGGCCGTGGACCACCCGGCGCCCTTCGTGGTCGACGGAGGGCACCTCGAAGCCCGCGGTCACCAGATGCGGCACCAGCGCAGAGGGCCGGGCCTCCTTGACCTGGAGGACGAGGGGCTCGCCCCGGTGGTCCAGGAGCAGCACGACGTACGACCGGGTACCGACGCTGCCCGTACCGACGACGCGGAAGGCTACGTCGTGCACCGCATGCCGGGCCAGCAGGGGGAGGCGGTCCTCGGAAAGCGTGCCGACGTACTCCTCCAGGGACGCGGCCACCGCCGCGGCCTCCGTGTCCGGGACGCCCCGCAGCACCGGCGGGGCGTCGACGAAGCGGCGCCCGCCGTCCTCGGTCGGCTCAGTCGACTTCGCGGCAAACCGCCCACTGGTGTTGGCCCGCGCCTTCTCGGAGACCCGCTCCAGTGTGCCCAGCAGGTCATGGGCGTCGGTGTGGGAGACGAGTTCCTCGTCCGCGATGGCGTTCCACGCGTCCAGCACCGGGAGTCTGGCCAGCAGCCGCATGGTGCGCCGGTAGGAACCCGCCGCTCCGTGCGCCGCCTTGCGACAGGTGTCCTCATCGGCGCCCGCCTGGCGGCCGGCCAGTACGAGCGAGGCGGCGAGCCGCTTGAGGTCCCACTCCCAGGGGCCGTGGACCGTCTCGTCGAAGTCGTTCAGATCGATGACCAGGCCGCCGCGCGCGTCGCCGTACAGGCCGAAGTTGGCCGCGTGGGCGTCGCCGCAGATCTGGGCGCGGATCCCCGTCATGGGGGTGCGAGCCAGGTCGTATGCCATGAGGCCCGCCGTACCACGCAGGAAGGCGAAGGGTGTGGCCGCCATCCGGCCGACCCGTATCGGTGTGAGCTCGGGGATCCGGCCGCGACCGGACTCCTCGACCGCGCTCACCGCGTCGGGCCGGGCGCCGTCCAGGTCCAGAGTCGCGTGCGCGGCGCGCGGGACCCGGCGCCGCAGCGCCTTGCCCTCCGCCTTGGGCGTCCCCTCGGTCGACCGCCCGGCGAAGCCTCGCACCGGGGGCAACCGACGGGCGCTCGCCACCGCCTTCTGGGCCGGGACCGCATTCGCCGTCTCCACACCGACCTCGGTCATACCGACCGCCTCCCCCGCACACGAACCTGCTCAACGAACTTGCACAACGAACTTGCACAACAACCCTGCACAACAACCCTGTGTGCGGACCAGGCACTCGAACCCGGACCGGAGTCCGCACCAGAACCCGAACCGGATGAGAACCCGAACCGAGATAAGAACCCGAGATCGCGCTCACATTCGCGCCCGCACGAACATCAACTCGTGCCGACCGTACAGCCGGTCGCCAAAACGCGTCACACCCTGTGGACAACCCCACACCTGTGGAAAACCCCGGGGCCCCACCTGCACGAGCTCAACACCCCGCCGAACCTCCACCGGTTCAGCACCCCGTCGGCCGCTTGCCCTCCGGCAGATACTCCTTCGCCCACTCCGCGAGCAGCTTCAGCGCGGGTTCGAGCGCCGACCCCGCCTCCGTGAGCCGGTACGACACCCGCAGCGGCGGGCCCTCGTCGACCTCACGTACGACCATCCGTGCGGCGCCGAGTTCGGTGAGCCGGTCGGAGAGCATGCGCTCGCTGATGCCGGGAACGGCCCGACGCAGGTCGACGAAGTACGCGGGCCCGTTGATCAGGACGGACACGATCGGGCCGGTCCACCGCTTTCCGAGCATCTGGAAGACACTCGTGATACCCCCGTCGACCTGCTTGCACGCCGCCGGGTCGTGCCTCTGCTCGACCGTCATGCCCTCAGGGTACTGCCCTCCCCTGCACTGGATGAAAAAAAGTAAGTGACTGTGTTATCAATAGTCGAGTACGAATTAATAGTCCCTTGCGACGGCCCCGCGGTCGGCCCACCCATCGGCCCACCCATCGGCCCGCCCGCCGATGAACCCGTCGATCCACGCCGACCCGCCCGTCCACCACTCCTCTGGAGACCTCCATGGCGACGCTGCTGCACATCGACTCCTCCGTGTTTCCCGCCGGCGCCTCCGCGTCCCGTGCCGTCACGGACGCCTTCCGCCGAACCTGGGAGGAGCAGCATCCCGAGGGCACGGTGATCTACCGCGACCTCGCCACGAACCCCGTTCCGCACATCACTGCCGACGCCCACACCGCCGGCTTCGCCGAGCCCGCCACCCACACCCCGGGGCAGGCCTCCGCGTTCGCCGAGCGCGTCCGGCTGATCGAGGAGCTGGAGCAGGCGGACGCGGTGCTGATCGGCGCCCCGATGTACAACTTCTCGATCCCGTCCACCCTCAAGGCCTGGCTGGACAACGTGATCCTCATCGGCCGCACCGCCATGAGCGAGGACTCGAAGGTCAAGGGCACCCCGGTCACCATCGTCGCCAGCCGCGGCGGCTCCTACGCGCCGGGCACCCCACGCGAGGGCTACGAGTACGTACAGAACTATTTGACGGCGACCCTCACCGACACCCTCGCCCTGGACGTCCACTTCATCGTCCCGGAGCTCACGATGGCCCCGCAGAACCCGGCGATGTCCGAACTCGTCCCGCTCTTCGAGGCCTCCCGTGACCGCGCCCTCCAGGACGCGACCGTCAAGGCCAAGGAATTCGCGGAACGCTTCGCCGCGTAACGCTCCCCGAGCGACAGCCACCCGCCGCCGCGCCGCCTCCCCGTCGCCACACACAGAGACGACCCGGCGAACGTCGGCGTCGAACTCGACCTCAGACTCGACCTCGACGTCGACCCACACACGAAAGCCCGCAGACCCCGCAGCCCCGGCAGGCCCCGCTGCCCCGGCAGGCCCCGCTGCCCCGGCAGACCCCGCTGCCCCGGCAGGACTCAGCCCTCGTAAGCGCTGAAACTCCGCATTTATGGAAACAGCGGACATCTGCGGGCTTTCGTACCATGAGACGTTCCTCACAGAACACGCGCGTGGACATAGCAGAACGGGCGGCATCGTGTTTACGATGCCGCCCGTTCCGACGATGTGCGCGAGGGGGGAGTTGAACCCCCACGCCCTTGCGGGCACTGGAACCTGAATCCAGCGCGTCTGCCTATTCCGCCACCCGCGCATTGGGTGTGTCTTCGGGCTGTTTCCCTTGCGGGACCGGCGCCTTCCGACACGCAAAACATTAGCACGGTGGACGGGGTGGGTTCACATCCCTTATGGCCGGGCAGCCGCCGACCAGCACACTCCCGTCCGCCGGCCGAACAGGGTGAGCGTTCCGCTACGTATCAACGGGGGTCTGCTCACGTACCAACCTCGTACCGGTCCCGCCCGTCTCCCCAGGAGCCGGTCCGGGTCCACAGCCCGGTGCGGGACACTGGTCTGCGGCCACCTCTACGATCCTTGACAGGACGACGTCCGAGAAGAGTTCGAAGAGCAGCTCCACAGGGAACTTCGACAGGCGTCGACACCCGTCGACCGGGCCGACAGGGGGAACCAGCCGATTCACCGGCGCGTGGATACGATCAGTAAGCAGTACGAGCAGATCGAGCGGTACAGGCAGCACGAGCGATACGAACGGCATCATCGGTATCAGCGGCACGGGCAGCAGCACGAGCAGCTGCACCGGACGCGGTACCGAGCAGGAAAACCCCCGCTCAGCGGGACACAGGACGGCAGCAGCTACGGAGGAGGTGCCCCATGGGAGTCCTGAAGAAGTTCGAGCAGCGTCTCGAAGGTCTGGTCAACGGCACCTTCGCCAAGGTGTTCAAGTCCGAGGTCCAGCCCGTGGAGATCGCCGGCGCGCTCCAGCGCGAGTGCGACAACAACGCGACCATCTGGAACCGCGACCGGACGGTCGTACCCAATGACTTCATCGTGGAGCTGAGCACGCCGGACTTCGAGCGGCTCAGCCCCTACTCCGGGCAGCTCGGCGACGAGCTGGCCAGCATGGTGCGCGACTACGCCAAGCAGCAGCGCTACACCTTCATGGGCCCCATCAAGGTCCATCTGGAGAAGGCGGACGACCTCGACACCGGTCTGTACCGGGTGCGAAGCCGTACGCTCGCCTCCTCCACCAGCCAGCAGGGCCCCGGCAGCGCCCCGGCGGCCCCAGCGCCCCCGGCAGCGGGCCGGCCCGCCCCCGGCGGCTACGGCTATCCGCCGGCCGCCGCGCCCGCGGGTGCCCCGCCGATGCCGGCCGCGCCGCCGCCCGGCGGCGGTTACGGCTACCCGCAGCCCGCGGGCGGACAGCGGCCCCCGACCGCACCACCGACCGCGGCCGGCGGTCGTACACGCCACTGGATCGAGATCAACGGCACCCGCCATCAGATCTCCCGCGGGACACTCGTACTGGGCCGCAGCACCGAGGCCGACGTGCGGATCGACGACCCCGGCGTCTCCCGCCGGCACTGCGAGATCCGGCCCGGAACACCCACGACGGTCCAGGATCTAGGCTCCACCAACGGCATCGTGGTGGACGGACAGCACACCACCCGCGCTACGCTCCGCGACGGCTCGCGAATCGTCGTGGGCAGCACCACCGTTATCTATAGGCAAGCCGAAGGGTGAAGCGGGGGCAATGTCAGAGCTGACCCTCACGGTCATGCGGCTAGGTTTTCTGGCCGTTCTGTGGCTGTTCGTGATCGTGGCCGTGCAGGTCATCCGCAGCGACCTGTTCGGAACGCGCGTCACCCAGCGCGGTTCGCGGCGCGAGAGCGCACGCCCGCAGCAGGCCGCCCGACAGGCGGCGCCACCCACCCAGCGCCAGCAGGCCGCCGGCGGCCGCCAGCGCCGCAACGCCCCCACCAAGCTGGTGGTGACCGAGGGCACACTCACCGGCACCACCGTCGCGCTCCAGGGCCAGACCATCAGCCTGGGCCGGGCGCACGACAGCACCATCGTGTTGGACGACGACTACGCCTCCAGCCGTCATGCCAGGATCTACCCGGACCGCGACGGCCAGTGGATCGTCGAGGACCTCGGCTCAACCAACGGCACGTACCTCGACCGAACGCGGCTGACGACCCCCACACCGATCGGGCCGGGCGCGCCCATCCGCATCGGCAAGACCGTCATCGAGCTGCGGAAGTAGTTACGACAATGAGCGAGCGGAGCGAGCACGCAGTGGCGGCCCCCACCCCGGGCCCCGGCGCGCTCCCGACCGGAGGGTGGGCACCGTGCGGATGTACCCGGAGCCGACGGGCGAGGTGCGCATGAGTCTGTCACTGCGCTTCGCCGCCGGATCGCACAAAGGCATGATCCGGGAAGGCAACGAGGACTCCGGATACGCCGGCCCCCGCCTGCTCGCCATCGCCGACGGCATGGGCGGCGCGGCAGCCGGCGAGGTCGCCTCCTCCGAGGCCATCTCCACCATCGTCGCGCTCGACGACGACGTGCCCGGCTCCGACGTTCTCACCTCGCTCGGCACCGCCGTCCAGCGCGCCAACGACCAACTGCGCTCGTTGGTCGAGGACGACCCGCAGCTCGAAGGCATGGGGACCACGCTCACCGCCCTCCTGTGGACCGGCCAGCGGCTCGGCCTCGTCCATGTCGGCGACTCCCGCGCCTACCTGCTGCGCGACGGCGCCCTCACACAGATCACGCAGGACCACACCTGGGTGCAGCGACTCGTCGACGAGGGCCGCATCACCGAGGAGGAAGCCACCACCCACCCGCAGCGCTCCCTGCTGATGCGCGCGCTGGGCAGCGGCGACCACGTCGAGCCCGACCTCTCCATCCGGGAGGTCCGCGCCGGCGACCGGTACCTGATCTGCTCCGACGGTCTGTCAGGGGTCGTCTCCCACCAGACGCTGGAAGACACCCTCGCCAACTACCAGGGCCCCCACGAGACCGTCCAGAGCCTCATCGAGCTCGCGCTGCGCGGCGGCGGCCCCGACAACATCACCGTCATCGTCGCCGACGTCCTCGACCTCGACACCGGGGACACCCTCGCCGGGCAGCTGTCCGACACCCCGGTCGTGGTCGGCGCGGTCGCCGAGAACCAGAACCACCTGTCCGACAACGGCTTCATGCAGACCCCGGCCGGCCGCGCCTCCGGACTCGGCCGCCAGGTGCCCGGACAGGGCGGCTCCGGCGGAGAGTTCGGCCCGCCCGGCTCCGCCGACACCACCGGCTACATCCCCGAGGGCAGCTTCGGCGACTACGGCGACGACGACTTCGTCAAACCCCGCAAGGGCCGCAAGTGGGTCAAGAGATCCTTCTACGGCGTACTCGCGCTCGCCGTCATCGGCGGCGGCCTCTACGGCGGTTACCGCTGGACGCAGACGCAGTACTACGTCGGCACCAACAGCGAACACGTCGCCCTGTACCGGGGCATCAGCCAGGACCTGGCCTGGGTGTCGCTCTCGAAGGTGTCCAAGGACCACCCCGAGATCGAACTCAAGTACCTGCCGCCGTACCAGCAGAAGCTCGTCGAAGGCACGATCGCCGAGGGCGACCTGAAGAACGCACAGAAGAAAATCGTCGAACTGTCGGTACAGGCCTCCGCGTGCAAGAAGCAGGCCGAACAGCAGGCGGCCCAGAGCGAGAAGAACGCCAAGACCGGCGAGGGCGAGGCCGGAGGCACCACGGGAACCACACCGGCCTCCTTCACGTCCAAGGCCACACCGACACCCAACCCGTCAGGCTCGCAGCCGACCTCCCCGTCCCCGTCCACGACCGCACCCACTCCCCGCCCCGGCCCCAGTCTCTCGGAGGAAGAGCAGAAGGTCGTCTCGCAGTGCGGTACGCAGTAGGCAAGCCGTGAGAGGCCCCGTCACACGATGAGCAGTACAACCAACCCGTCGACGCAGCACACGTCCACGATCGGCTCGATCGGCACCCCGAGCAGACGCAACACCGAGCTCGCGCTGCTGGTGTTCGCCGTCCTCATCCCGGTGTTCGCGTACGCCAACGTGGGCCTGGCGATCAACGACAAGGTGCCGCCCGGACTGCTGAGCTACGGCCTCGGACTCGGCCTGCTCGCAGGCATCGGCCATCTCGTCGTCCGGAAGTTCGCGCCGTACGCCGATCCGCTGATGCTGCCGCTGGCAACCCTGCTGAACGGGATCGGCCTGGTCATCATCTGGCGCCTGGACCAGTCGAAGCGACTTCAGCAGTCAAGCAGCTACGTCGAGGCGGCACCACGCCAGCTGCTGTACTCCGCGCTGGGCGTCGCCCTGCTGGTGGCCGTGCTGATCTTCCTCAAGGACCACCGCGTCCTGCAGCGCTACACCTACATCTCCATGGCCGGCGCGCTGTTCCTGCTGGTTCTGCCGCTCGTGCCCGGACTCGGCGCGAACGTCTACGGCGCCAAGATCTGGATCAAGATCCCCGGCCTCGGCACGCTCCAGCCCGGCGAGTTCGCGAAGATCATCCTCGCGATCTTCTTCGCCGGCTACCTCGTGGTCAAGAGAGACGCCCTGGCCCTGGCCAGCCGCCGCTTCATGGGCCTGTACCTGCCCCGCGGCCGTGACCTCGGCCCGATCCTGGTCGTCTGGTTCATCTCGATCCTCGTCCTGGTCTTCGAGACCGACCTCGGCACCTCGCTGCTGTTCTTCGGAATGTTCGTCATCATGCTGTACGTCGCCACCGAGCGGACCAGCTGGATCGTCTTCGGTCTGCTGATGTCCGCGGTCGGCGCCGTCGGCGTGGCGAGCTTCGAGCCGCACATCCAGACGCGTGTGCAGGCCTGGCTCAACCCGCTGGGCGAATACAAGCTCAGCCGCGCCGGAGCCAACGACGGCATCCTCCACTCCGAGCAGGCCATGCAGGCCCTGTGGGCCTTCGGCTCCGGCGGCACGCTCGGCACCGGCCTCGGGCAGGGCAACTCCGACCTCATCGGATTCGCCGCCAACTCCGACTTCGTCCTCGCCACCTTCGGCGAGGAGCTGGGCCTGGCGGGCGTCATGGCGATCATGCTGCTCTACGGCCTGATCGTCGAACGCGGTGTACGCACCGCACTCGCGGCCCGCGACCCGTTCGGCAAGCTGCTGGCCGTCGGTCTGTCCGGCGCCTTCGCCCTCCAGGTCTTCGTCGTGGCCGGCGGTGTCATGGGTCTCATCCCGCTGACCGGTATGACGCTGCCGTTCGTGGCCTACGGCGGATCGTCCGTGATCGCCAACTGGGCCCTCATCGGCATCCTCCTGCGCATCAGCGACACCGCCCGGCGCCCGGCGCCCGCACCCGCTCCCAGCCCCGACGCCGAGATGACCCAGGTGGTCCGCCCGTCATGAACAAGCCCCTGCGCCGCATCGCCATCTTCTGCGGTCTCCTCGTCCTGGCACTGCTCGTCCGCGACAACTGGATCCAGTACGTCAAGGCCGACAGCCTGCGGGAGGACCCAGATAACCGCCGCGTGGCCATCGAGCGCTACGCCACGCCCCGCGGCGACATCATCGTCGGCGGCACCCCGATCACCGGGCACGCGACGACCACCTCGGGCGACTTCAAGTACAAGCGCACGTACAAGAACGGCGCCATGTGGGCGCCCATCACCGGCTTCGTCTCGCAGGCCTACGGCGCCACCCAACTGGAGAACCTCGAAGACGGCATCCTCACCGGCAACGACGACCGGCTGTTCTTCCGCAACACCCTCGACATGGTCACGGGCAAGCAGAAGGAGGGCGGCAACGTCGTCACCACCCTCAACGCCGCCGCGCAGAAGGCCGCGTACGACGGGCTCAAGGGACGCGGGAAGGGCGCCGTCGCCGCCATCGAACCGTCCACGGGCAAGATCCTGGCGCTGGCCTCCTACCCGTCGTACGACCCCTCCACGATCGCCGGCGGCGGCGAGTCGGACGCCGAGGCATGGAAGAAGCTGGACAAGAAGAACAACCCGGACGACCCGATGCTCAACCGGGCGCTGCGCGAGGTCTACCCCCCCGGCTCCACCTTCAAGGTCCTCACCGCGGCCGCCGCGCTGGAGAACGGCCTGTACGACAGCGCGGACGTGCCGACGAAATCCCCCCTGCCATGGATCATGCCGGGCACCACGTTGCCCCTGAAGAACGAGGGGAACATCCCCTGCGAGAACGCCACCCTGCGAGTGGCCCTGCAGTACTCCTGCAACAGCGTCTTCGGCAAGGTCGGCTACGACCTCGGCAACGACAAGATGCTGGCGGAGGCCAAGAAGTTCGGCTTCACCTCCGAGCAGTTCACGCCGGTCCGCTCGAGCGCCTCGGTCTTCTCCGGGGACATGGCGCCCTCCGAGGTCGCACTGTCCTCGATCGGCCAGTTCAACACCGCCGCGACCCCGCTGCAGATGGCCATGGTCGCCTCGGCGGTGGCCAACAACGGCACGCTGATGAAGCCGTACATGGTCGACGAACTCCAGGCCCCGAGCGTCGACACCATCGAGAAGACCGAGCCGGAGGAGATGAGCCGGCCGCTGTCGGCGAAGAACGCGCAGATCCTGCAGTCGATGATGGAGACCGTCGTCAAGGACGGCACAGGCAAGAACGCGCAGATCTCCGGTGTCACCGTGGGCGGCAAGACCGGCACCGCCCAGCACGGCGAGAACAACAGCAAGAACCCGTACGCCTGGTTCCTCTCGTACGCCAAGATCGGCGACGGCAGCACGCCGGTCGCCGTGGCTGTGGTGGTCGAGGACGACAAGGCCGTCCGTGACGACATCTCCGGCGGCGGTTTCGCGGCGCCCATCGCGAAGAGCGTGATGGAGGCGGTCATCAAAAGTAAGAAGTGATCCCGCTCACGTCCCCTTCACATCGGTGCACGTTGCGATACCGGTCCTGTATCGGGTGACGGGCTAGGCCAGGTCACACAGAACGAGCCGGGTACGGTAGGCCCGGACGGCAGCCTCCGACCCGCACGAACGTGCGGGCGGGACCGACGAGAGGGCTGGTACGAAGCTATGGAAGAGCCGCGTCGCCTCGGCGGCCGGTACGAGCTGGGCCAGGTGCTCGGCCGTGGTGGCATGGCCGAGGTCTACTTCGGCACGGACACCCGCCTCGGTCGCTCAGTGGCGGTGAAGACGCTGCGCGCGGACCTCGCACGCGACCCGTCCTTCCAGGCCCGGTTCCGCCGGGAGGCCCAGTCGGCCGCCTCGCTCAACCATCCCGCGATCGTGGCGGTCTACGACACGGGCGAGGACTACATCGACGGGGTCTCGATCCCGTACATCGTCATGGAGTACGTCGACGGTTCCACCCTCCGTGAGCTCCTCCACAGCGGCCGCAAGCTGCTACCGGAGCGCACGATGGAGATGACCATCGGCATCCTCCAGGCCCTGGAGTACTCGCACCGGAACAACATCGTCCACCGCGACATCAAGCCCGCCAACGTCATGCTGACGCGCAACGGCCAGGTCAAGGTGATGGACTTCGGCATCGCCCGCGCCATGGGCGACTCCGGCATGACGATGACGCAGACCTCCGCGGTCATCGGCACCGCCCAGTACCTCTCCCCGGAGCAGGCCAAGGGCGAGCAGGTCGACGCCCGGTCCGACCTCTACTCGACGGGCTGTCTGCTCTACGAGCTCCTGACGGTCCGCCCGCCCTTCGTCGGCGACTCCCCGGTCGCGGTCGCCTACCAGCACGTACGGGAAGAGCCCCAGCCCCCGTCCGTCTTCGACCCCGAGCTCACGCCCGAGATGGACGCCATCGTCCTGAAGGCGCTGGTCAAGGACCCGAACTACCGGTACCAGTCGGCCGACGAGATGCGTATCGACATCGAGGCCTGCCTCGACGGCCAGCCGGTCGCCGCCACCGCCGCGATGAGCTCCGTCGGCTACGGCGGCTACCCGGACGACAAACCGACGACGGCCCTGCGCTCCGACGCGGGCGCCGGCGCGACGACGATGCTGCCGCCGGTGGGCCCGGACGAGGGCGGTTTCGGCTACGACGACCGGCCGGACAGGCGCCGCCAGAAGAAGTCGAACACCTCGACGATAATGCTGGTGGTCGCGGGTGTTCTGGTACTCGTCGGCGCGATCCTGATCGGGAAGTGGATCTTCGCGGGTGGTGGGGTGGCCAACGACACCACCAGCGTCCCCGAGTTCGTGAGCCACACGAGGGTCGAGGCCCAGGGTCTGGCCGACAACGCGGAACTCAAGCTGGCCTTCACGGAGAAACCCTGCGAGAAGGAGAGCAAGGGCAAGGTCTGCACCCAGGACCAGACCTCGGGCAAGGAAATCAAGAAGCAGACCACGGTGAACTTGGTGATCTCCACCGGGGCGCCGAAGGTGGCAGTGCCCAGTGTCCTCGGCAAGAAGCTCGAGGACGCCCAGCAGCAGCTGGAGGAAGACAAGTACAACTTCGTCGTCAAGACGAAGCAGGAGATCTCCACGGAGGAGCCGGGCACCGTCACGAACCAGGATCCGGAACTCGGCGCGGAAGTCGAGAAGGGCTCGACGATCACCCTCACCGTGGCCAAGGCCGAGGCGAAGGCCACCGTGCCGGACGTCGTCGGAGAGTCCTGCGAATCGGCCAAGGCGCGCATGGTCGAGAACAACCTGGTCGGCAACTGCACCGACCTGGAGACCGCCGACGACTCCCAGAACGGCAAGGTCATCTCGACCGATCCGCAGGCCGGATCGCAGCTCGACAAGAACTCGACGGTGAACATCCAGGTCGGCAAGGCAGCCCCGAAGAAGGTGCAGGTTCCGATCGTCGTCGCCCAGACGGTCGGTCAGGCCAAGCAGACCCTGCAGGCAGCCGGCTTCACCAACATCAGGTTTGCCGACGGAAGCGACCAGAGCGACACGGCGTTGGTGCAGCAGCAGGACCCGCAGGGCAACTCCGAGGTCGACGACCCGGCCAACACCCAGGTCACCCTGACGACCGTGGGCTTCGGCGGAGGAAACGGCAACAACGGCGGCGGCGGTAACGGCGGCGGCGGATTCCTCAGCGGCGGCAACGGATAGCGGCCCGCACACAGGACTGACGCCACGTCCGCCCTGGCACGGGAAAAGCCCCAGCACCTGTTCACAGGGTGCCGGGGCTTTTCCCATGGTCGTCTCGCAACGGTTTACCGACCGGCGCGGGACGTATTCCACATAGCGAATTCCCTCCCCGGCTGCACTGATCCGAGAGCCACCTCAGGCGTCTGACCCGTCAGCCCACGCCGGTGCCGGAACACTCCACCCACTCCTCCGCATAGATGTACGCACATCGATCGTGTCTTCATATGTGACGACTCGTTGATCGGGTGGGGTGGGGCGTCTGAGCTCTGCCCTGACCGCACGGCCACCACGCCACGAACGGAAGGGCAGAACGTGATCAACGAATCGGCGCTGCTGGAATCGAAGAGCCTGCGCGGCAGCGTGCTGGAACGCACGGAAGTACTCGACAGGGTCAAGGCGCTGTCGCTGTTGCCGGACGGGATGCATGTGACGACGGCGATGGTGGCGGCGTACTTCGGGGTCACTGTTGAGGCGATCCGTCAGCTCAAAACACGGCACCACGAGGAACTGTCGTGCAAGGGAATGATGACGCTCCAGGGCGCTGACCTCGCAGAATTTAAGCGTGACGTCCTGTCACGCTTTCCCGGAAGTTATCCACAGCCTCGGTCGAGCCTCACGCTCTACCCTCGCCGCGCCGTCCTCAACATCGCCATGCTCCTCCGCGACAGCGAAGTCGCACGTCAGGTACGTGTGTACCTCCTCGACATGGAGTACCTGGCACGCACACGGCCTGTGGAAAACCCAGCCCCCACTGACGTCGTCTCCCTCGACGACCGAATGGACCAACGCATTACTCACATCCTCGGCAAGACAGTCGTCCCCATGGTCAACGCCCTGATCGAAACGTCAGGCGAACACCGCCGCGAACTCATCGAGCTGCGCGAAGACATCGAGAACGTCGAACGCAAACTGTGCTGGCACCACCAGCGGATCAGCAGCCTGGAAGGAGAAGCAACGACGGACCACGTGCGGGCCTCGATCAAGGCCATGACCTGGAAGGCGTTCGAGCATCACGTCGCTGACCTGCTGCGCCGGGACGGTTGCACGGACGTCGTCGTGCGTCAGGCCCGCACCGACCGAGGCATCGACATCACCGCACGCCACGCCGACGGACGAACCGTTGCCGTCCAGTGCAAGAACCGAAGCGGCCGCTGGTCCGTCCCGAGCGCCGACATGCAGAAGTTCGCCGGCGCCGCACGCGCCATCGGCCGTATGGATGTCGCCCTGTTCGTCGCCACCTGCAACTTCAGCAGCGAAGCTCAGGCAATCGCTGATCTCAGCGGTGTCGTCACCGTGAACCGCGACGAGTTGGAACAGTGGAGCGCCGGAGTGCGTCTCAAGACGCTGCGATAGGCCCAGCAACAAGACGGCCCGAAGCCGCAAGAGCTAGTTGCGGCTTCGGGCCTCGGCCATGCTAGATGACTGAGTTACTCCCAGAAACTCAGTCCACCTCACCCCAGTTCCTTCGGCACCGTCCGCTCACTGTCCACCTTCTCCACCCGCTCCAACTCGCCCCACACCACATACCGATAGCGGGACGTGAAAACAGGCGTGCAGGTCGTCAGGGTGATGTACTTGCCGGCCTTCTTCTTCCCCGACTCCTTGGGGATCGCCGAGAGGACCTTGACGTTGTACTTCGAGGTCTCCGGAAGGATCGCGTAGACCTTGTAGACGTACCACTTGTCCTTCGTCTCGAAGACGACCGGGTCGCCCTTCTTCATCTTGTCTATGTTGTGGAACTTCGCCCCGTGGCCGTCCCTGTGCGCGGCCAGTGTGAAGTTGCCGTTCTTGCCCGCCATGGGCAGCGTCGCCTTGGCCGGGTCGGTGTAATAGCCGGCGACACCGTCGTTGAGGACCTTCGACGAGGTGCCCTTCTCGACCAGGACCTCGCCGTTCTTCATCGCGGGCACGTGCAGGAAGCCGATGCCGGCCCCCGTGTCCAGCGCACCGGGCCCCGGGGCCTTCTGGGCGGCCCAGTTGTCCCGGACCTTGTCGCCCTGCTGGTCCGCCTTGCGGTCGGCGACGACGTTCGTCCACCACAGGGAGTAGACGACGAACAGGCCCAGCACCAGGCCCGCAGTAATGAGGAGTTCGCCGAAAACGCTGACCGCCATGGCGATACGGCCGGTGCCGCGGCGGCGTGCCGAGAGAGGCGCGGACGCGGACCCGCCGGAGTGCTCTTGGTGCTCGGTATCGTCGGTGGTCGCTGCCACGTTCATCTGCCCTTACTGGACGAGCGCATCCGGCTTGCCCTTGCTGCGCGGCCGTTCCTCGACCATCTTGCCCCAGACGATCAACCGGTACTTGCTGGTGAACTCCGGCGTGCACGTGGTGAGCGTGATGTAGCGGCCGGGCCCGGTGAAGCTGGACCCCTTGGGGACGGGGTCGATGACGCTCGTGTTGCTCGGAGACGTCACGGGCAGCACCGACGCCATCTTGTAGACGTAGTACTTGTCCTGCGTCTCCACGACGATCGGGTCACCCGCCGTGAGCTTGTTGACGTACCGGAACGGCTCCCCGTGCGTGTTGCGGTGACCCGCCAGCGCGAAGTTGCCGGTCTTCGCGTCAGGCATCGCCGTCTTCAGCTTGCCCTCGGCGTAATGGCCGACCATGCCCCGGTCGAGGACCTTCTTGTTGCTGACGCCCTCGGCGATCGGCACGACCACGTCGAGCTTGGGGATGTGCAGGATGGCGAACCCCTGCCCCGGCGCGAAGGTGCCCGGATTGCGCTGCCCGCTCGCCCAGCCGTTCTGGAGGCTGCTCGTCTCCTTGTCCGCCTGCGCGTGCGCCCGGACGTTCGTCCACCACAGCTGGTAACTGACGAAGAGCAGCATCAGCACACCGGTGGTGATGAACACCTCACCGATCGCCCGACTGGCGACGACGGCCGGGCTGGCCTTGCGGGCCCGCTCCTGTTTGCGCGCCTCGACCCGGGAGAGCGCTCTGCCCCCCTCCGGTGTCTGCGCCGACTCCGGCTCCGGCGATGTGCCGCCGTGACGCCCGTGGCGGCCCTTGGCGGCCTTTCTGCGGGCCGCACGCCCGCCCGAGGTGGTTCCTGTGGCAGGGGAGGCGGATGAGGCGTCAGAGTCGGACAACGACTCGCCGCCGACCGGCCGCGCCGACGGCTCGGGTATCCGCAGCGCCACCGTCTCGTCGTCGAGGGGCCGCGGCGCGTACGACGTCGACTGCGTAGCCGGGTCACCGGCAGACTCGACACCGGCAGAGGCGTACGTTGCCGGGTCACCGGCAGACGCGTACACCGCCGAGTCGAGGGGCGCCTCGTACGCCGCCTGATCGAGGGGTGGTTCGTACGCCGCCGCGTCGACGGGGACCTCGTAGGGCCCCGAGCCGTACGACTCGTACGGCGCACCACCGTACGAGTCCTCGCGCTCGGGGCGCAGCGCGGTCACGCCGTGGCCCTGCCCACCACCGGGGCGAGCCCCGCCGACCTCGCCACCGCGCCCTGGTCGCCGCACTCCACCAGCCAGTTGGCCAGCATCCGGTGGCCGTGCTCGGTCAGCACCGACTCGGGGTGGAACTGCACGCCCTCGACGGGCAGCTCACGGTGGCGCAGACCCATCACGATGCCGTCGTGCGTGCGGGCAGTGACCTCCAGCTCGGCCGGGACGGTCGCCGGCTCGGCCGCCAGCGAGTGGTACCGGGTGGCCGTGAAGGGGCTGGGCAGGCCGGTGAAGACTCCCGTGCTCCCGTGCTCGACCAGCGAGGTCTTGCCGTGCAGCAGCTCGGGCGCGCGGCCCACCACACCGCCGTACGCCACCTGCATCGACTGCATGCCGAGGCAGACGCCGAAGACGGGCACGCCGGTCGTGGCGCAGTGGCGCACCATCTCGACGCAGACGCCGGCCTCCTCGGGAGTACCGGGGCCCGGGGACAGCAGGACACCGTCGAAGCCGTCCTGGGCGTGCGCCGTCGACACCTCGTCGTTGCGCAGCACCTCGCACTCGGCGCCGAGCTGGTAGAGGTACTGGACCAGGTTGAAAACGAAGCTGTCGTAGTTGTCGACGACGAGAATCCGCGCAGTCACTGGTTGTCCACCGTCACATCGTTGAAGGGAAGCAGCGGTTCGGCCCACGGAAAGACGTACTGGAACAAGGCATAGACCACGGCTGCGACCAACACGAGCGAGATGAGTGCCTTCACCCATGCGTTCCCCGGCAGATGCCGCCAGATAAAGCCGTACATGCCGTCCCTTCCGTCGCACCACGGCACCAGACTCTCGCCGTACCGCACCAGACTAACGGCGCAGAGCCGGTGGTTTCCCGGACTCCACAGGCTGTGTGGAGTCCAGGTGCGCCCAGACGATCAGCCGGTGGCTGTGCCCCCACTCCGGATCACACGTGGTCAGTGTGAGGTAGCGGCCCGGACGCGTATACCCCGACTTACGTGGCACAGGGTCGATCACCTCGATGTCCGAGGGCACGGTTTTGTAAGGGCCTTTGTCGATCCGATACGTGAACCAGGTCGTCCCGTCCGTCAGCACCACCGCGTCCCCGCGCCGCAGCCGGGGAAAGTCCTTGAAGGGATCGCCGTACGTACGCCGGTGACCGGCGACCGCGAAGTTGCCCTTCTGCCCGAGGCGCGCGGTGTTGGCATAGCGGCCGAGGCCCTTTTTCAGGGTCGCGGTGGCGGTGTTCTCCAGCACCGGCTTGTTCCACGTGAAACCAAGCCGCGGGATGTACATGATCGCGAAGGGCTTCCCGCTCGTGTACGGCGTAGGCGGCACCGGCATCGCCGACGGCGACGGAGCTTCGGAGGCACCGGTCGCACCGGTCGCACCGGGCTCGGGCGTGGGCCGCAGAGTCCCCTCGGACCACTGCTCCTGGAGCTGGTCGATCTGGTCGTCCATGACGTGGTCGGCCTTCACACCGGTCCAGAACAGCACATAGACGACGAACAGCACGATCAGGGCGCCCGCGGTGATACAGAGCTCACTGAGCGTCCTGACGATCACCCGCACCGACACAGGGCCCCCCGGCGGCTACTCCACAGGCTTCGCGTACTGCAGATCCACTGTGCCCGAGTAGCCGGGCAGAGTCACCCGTCCGTCCTCCTCGACTTTCCAGCCGAGCCCGTAGACGTTGACGTAGACCATGTAGTTCTGGATCGCCGGGGACGCGGTGAGCGTCTTCCTCAGCTTCTCCGGGTCACCGACCGCCGTGATCTTGTACGGGGGTGAATAGACACGGCCCTGGAGGATCAGGGTGTTGCCCACGCAGCGCACAGCACTGGTGGAGATCAGCCGCTGGTCCATGACCTTGATGCCCTGGGCGCCGCCCTTCCACAGGGCGTTCACCACCGCCTGGAGGTCCTGTTGGTGGATGACCAGGTAGTCGGGCTGCGGCTCGGGATAGCCGGGGAGCTTGGCGGTGGCGTTCGGCGGGGCGTCGTTGAGGGTCACCGAGAGCGCCTTCCCCGTGAGCTTCTGCGTGCCCGCGTTCCGCTCCAGGGCCGCCAGTTTGGCGTCCTCGGCCTTGGTGCTGCCGTCGTCCCGCTCGGCGAGCGACTCGATGTCGTGGCGCAGAGTCGCGTTGGACTCGTCCTGCTCCCCGTTCTTGCGACTGCGCTCCTGGATGAGGTCCGACAGCTTCAGAAGGGACGTGTCCGTCCGGATATTGGTGCCCTTGGCCGTATTGAAGCTGGTGAAGAAAATGAGCCCCGCGAGAGCGAAGACGCCCGCTGTGAGCACCCGCACCGGCCGGAAACCTCGTCGGCGGGCAGGACTGGATCCCGTCCCGGGGGAGTCGGCAGAATTGCTCAACGTACCCTTATCTCCTTCGGCACCGCGGAAGCACTACGCTAACGGACGCCCGGGGGAGCGCTAAGGGTCCCCTTGTACGCTGCCTCGGAGCCCACGTTCCCTGCGCGGCCACGCAGCGCATCGACAGGAGAGACCCTCGTGCCGAAGTCACGTATCCGCAAGAAGGCCGACTACACGCCGCCGCCGGCGAAGCAGGCGACCGCCATCAAACTGAACAGCCGAGCATGGGTAGCACCCGTGATGCTGGCCATGTTCCTCATCGGCCTGGCCTGGATCGTCGTCTTCTATGTGACCGACGGTTCGCTGCCCATCGACCAGCTGGGCAACTGGAACATCGTGGTGGGCTTCGGCTTCATCGCCGCCGGATTCGGTGTCTCGACACAGTGGAAGTAGCGGCCACGGGCAGGTGAACACACCTCTGCCCAGGGCTATCCACTGAGTTATCCACAGCCACTATCCACACGGTGGGGAAAAGAAACGACGATCTGTGGATAACTCCTCGGGCGTTGACGCCGGTATGACTGACTGACCGGCAATCGAAAGCCCGTTCGCCCCCTGCCTGACCTGCGGAAACATGGGTCGACGGCAGGGGGCGCAGCTGTGTCCGCACGGTATGCACAAGATCCGGCACACGCTGTGGACAACAGGCCGCTCACGTGGCCCTCGGTGCGACTCAGGTGAGCTGGGCCGTCCTCAGCAGCGTCATGATCACTAGGGCGGCGAGGACGGCCGCACAGGTGCCGTACTGGATCAGCGCGCGGCGCTCGCGGGGAGCGTGCACCATGGCGTATCCGGTGATCACGCCTGCGACCAGGCCGCCGATGTGGGCCTGCCAGGAGATGTTGAACCCGGGGTTGAAGGTGAAGATCAGGTTGATCACCAGCAGGGCGATGATCGGCCGCATGTCGTAGTTGCGGCGGCGCATCAGGACGGCTGTGGCGCCGAAGAGACCGAAAATGGCTCCGGAGGCGCCCAGTGTGGCCGTGCTCGGGGATGCAAGGAGATAGGCGAGGGTGCTGCCTGCGAGGCCTGAGACGAAGTAGACCGTGAGATAGCGCGCCCGGCCCAGGGCTGCTTCCAGGGGTCCGCCGAGCCACCACAGGCTGAGCATGTTGAACCCGATGTGCCAGTACTCCTGGTGCGTGAACATCGAGGTCACCAGGCGGTACCACTCGCCGTCGGCGACGCCCTCGGTCGGGGCGAAGGGCGCCGGGGGCCAGGCACCGACCAGCCACAGGTCGTTCAGGAGCGACGGGGAGGCCTTGACCGCGATGAACACCGCGAGGTTGATGCCGATGAGGATCTTGGTGAACAGGCGGGGATCGGCCACTACCGTGCCGCCGGCGAGGGTCCGGGGCTGGGCAGCGGTGGCGGCGTGGCCCGTGCCGGAAGCGTCGCGGACGCAGTCGGGGCACTGGAAGCCGACGGAGGCGCTGACCATGCACTCCGGGCAGATCGGACGCTCGCAGCGGGTGCAGCGGATGCCGGTCTCGCGGTCCGGGTGCCGGTAGCAGCCGGGCAGGCTCTGGGCACCCTGCGAACTGCTTGCCGCCTGGTCCATGACATCCCCTAAGTCGTCGTACGCACATGCACTCGCCCCGCCCATCCTTACGGATGAGCGGGGCGATTGGTTCCTCGTGGGCCGGCCCTATCGGGTCTCGATGACGACCGACTCGATGACGACGTCGTTGACCGGGCGATCGTTGGGCCGGGTCGTGGGGACGGTGGCGATGGCGTCCACGACCTTCTGGCTGGCCGGATCGGTGACCTCGCCGAAGATGGTGTGCTTGCGGGTCAGCCAGGCCGTCGGGGAGACGGTGATGAAGAACTGCGAGCCGTTGGTGCCCGGGCCGGCATTGGCCATGGCCAGGAGGTAGGGCTTGTTGAAGGAGAGATCGGGGTGGAACTCGTCCCCGAACTCGTAGCCCGGGCCGCCGATGCCGGTGCCCAGCGGGTCACCGCCCTGGATCATGAAGCCGCTGATGACCCGGTGGAAGACCGTGCCGTCGTAGAGCTTCTCGGAGGACTTCTCGCCGGTGGCCGGGTGGGTCCACTCGCGCTCGCCCTGAGCGAGTTCGACGAAGTTCCGGACCGTCTTGGGGGTGTGGTTCGGCAGGAGCCGGACTTCGATGTCCCCGTGGTTCGTCTTCAGGGTGGCGTAAAGCTGCTCGGCCACGATCTGCCTTCCGTTGTCTTTTGTACCCCACGGATCCTTGCACGGTTCATGTCGTGCGTCGCCCGACGCCCGCCCGTACGTCCGGCTTCAACGGTTTGGCTTGCAGAAATCCGGCGAGTGACTCCGGTCCGGAGGCGCGGCGCGACGATCCGTGGCATTGTCGACGACAAGCTCCTGTTGTCCTGTATTCATCCGCTGTTGCCCGCGATTGGATCTTGAAAAGCTCCTGATCGGAGGTGGCCCGGGGTCAGTCGTCATGACCCGGATGCCCGCCCTCACATGCCCAGTATTGCCCGGACAGGCATGATCCGTAAAAGGGGGGAAAGTCGAAATACCGTACGCCACGGAGGAGGAGGAACCTGTGACCCGCATCGACAGCGTGCGCGCCGCGACCGGCTCGGCGAAGGGCAGCGTGCTGCACGCCGCGGAAGTGGTGGCACCCTTCGCCGACACAGCCAAGGACAGGGCCGCGCACTACACGCACGAGGCACGCGTACGGCTCGCGCCGAAGGTGACGCAGGCCGCCGAACAGGCCCGCGTCCAGTACGACGCCTACGTGGCGCCGCGTCTGGACCAGGCCCGCTCGCAGGCTCTCGCCCATGTCCCGCCGAAGGTCGACCATGCCGCACACGAGGCCGCCGCACGTACCCGCAAGGCCGCCAAGCAGGCCGCCGACTACTCCAGGCCAAGGCTTGAGCAGGCGGTGGCCTCGGCCGGACCCGTCCGGGACGAGGCGGCCGCCCGTAGCGCCGCCGCTCTGGCCGCCCTGCGCGGTCAGGTCTCGCCGAAGGAGATTCAGAAGCTGATCCGCAAGCAGCAACGGCGGGCGCGGGCCGGTCGGCTCGCGAAGGCGCTGGCCATTGCGGGCATCGTCGCCGGTGGCGCCTTCACAGCGTGGAAGTGGTGGGACAAGCAGGCCAATCCTGACTGGCTGGTCGAACCGCCCGCCGCGACGGAGGTTCCCGAAGCGAGCCGGCTGACCTCCGTGGACGGCAGTGGCCAGTCCGACCTCGACCCCGAGGTCCAGGCCAAGCAGGCCGACGAGGAGGCCACCCACCGCGACGAAGGGCACTGACGTTCCGCCGAGCCGTCGGCCATGCCGTGGGGCAGGAGACCTTGAAGTCTGACCTTGAGGCCTCCTGCCCCACGGCATGGCGGTAAAGGGACAGTTTCATGTGAAACGCGGCGAAACGGGGGCAGAGCCGCAGGGTTTCACGTGAAACAGAAGGAGTCTCCCTGCGAAATCGGGCGCCGGGGCGTGGACACCCGGCCCGAACTCCCGCCGCCGTATGGGCTGTTGCTCGCCCGCAGCGCACAAAAAACCCCTCCACCAGCGTTTCCGCAGGTGGAGGGGTTGCGTGCGTGGAGCCTAGGGGAGTCGAACCCCTGACATCTGCCATGCAAAGACAGCGCTCTACCAACTGAGCTAAGGCCCCGAAGACGGACGTCCGCCGGAAGAACCGGGTACCGGTGGGCGTCGCAGACCAGAGTACCGGGTCACCCCCGGGATTCCGCAAAAAGATTGGGGGTCCCCGCCGACGACCACTCTCCGTAAGATGCTCCGCGTGGTTCGCTACCGCGAACCGCGGTTTTTGGGGAAGCGATGGGGAGACGCAATGGACGCCGCACAGCAGGAAGCGACCGCAAGAGCGCGGGAACTGCAGCGGAATTGGTACGGGGAGCCGCTGGGGGCGCTCTTCCGTAAGCTCATCGACGATCTTGGCCTCAACCAGGCTCGTCTCGCGGGGGTGCTGGGACTGTCGGCACCGATGCTGTCACAGCTGATGAGCGGTCAGCGGGCAAAGATCGGCAACCCCGCAGTGGTCCAGCGCGTGCAGCTGCTGCAGGACCTGGCGGGGCAGGTCGCGGACGGCAGCGTCAGCGCGGCCGAGGCGACCGACCGCATGGAAGAGATCAAGAAGTCGCAGGGGGGCTCGGTACTCAACAACACCACGCAGACAACGAGCAGTTCGGGAGCGCCCACGGTCAAGCGGGTCGTCCGCGAGATCCAGTCGCTGCTGCGCTCGGTCGCGGCCGCGGGAGACATCATCGATGCGGCCGACACCCTCGCCCCGACCCACCCGGAACTGGCAGAGTTCCTCCGGGTGTACGGCGCCGGCCGCACCTCCGACGCCGTCGCGCACTACCAGTCCCACCAGAGCTGAACCCGCGTCCCGGTCACCGAAGGGGTTCGGCAGCCGGGCCGACGGTAAGAGGAGACACGAGGGGGGCGTGACGCTCGTCGGGGGAGACACATGGGGGTGTGTCACTCACCGGCGACGGCACGGGAGGGGTCGTATCCCTCCTCAAGGGGGAAGCAAGGGGGGTAACGGGGGAAACCGAAGGGGGAGGAGCGACGCACAGCCATGGGTGAGGTCTTCGCCGGACGATACGAACTGGTCGACCCGATCGGGCGCGGTGGCGTCGGCGCCGTCTGGCGTGCCTGGGACCACCGCCGCCGACGCTATGTGGCCGCCAAGGTTCTCCAACAGCGCGACGCTCACTCGCTGTTGCGCTTCGTCCGCGAACAGGCGCTGCGGATCGACCACCCCCATGTGCTCGCGCCCGCCAGCTGGGCCGCCGACGACGACAAGGTCCTGTTCACCATGGACCTGGTCGCCGGTGGCTCTCTGGTCCACCTCGTCGGCGACTACGGCCCCCTGCCTCCCCCCTTCGTCTGCATCCTGCTCGACCAGCTCCTGGCCGGGCTGGCCGCGGTACACGCGGAAGGCGTGGTCCACCGTGACATCAAGCCCGCCAACATCCTGCTGGAGGCCACCGGTACGGGTCGGCCCCGGCTGCGGCTGTCCGACTTCGGCATCGCGATGCGGCTGGGCGAACCACGGCTGACGGAGACCAACCTCGTGGTCGGAACGCCCGGTTACATCGCCCCCGAGCAGATGATGGGCGCGGAGCCGGACTTCCCCGCGGACCTGTTCGCCGTGGGACTCGTCGCGCTGTATCTGCTGGAGGGCGCCAAGCCGGACGCCAAGGCCCTCGTGCAGTACTTCGCCGCTCACGGCACCCCCAGCGCGCCCCAGAGCGTCCCCGAGCCGCTCTGGCAGGTCATCGCGTCGATGCTCCAGCCGGATCCCCAGGCCCGCTTCCGCACGGTCACGGGGACACGCAAGGCGCTCGCATCCGCCGTGGAGCTGCTCCCGGATCCCGCCCCCGACGACGAACTGATCGAAATCTTCGACCAGCTAGGCCCGCTCCCCCCGGGCTTCGCCCCCGAAGGGCCCCTCAAACAGGCACCGGGAGTGGAGCCAGGGCAGACGAGTTCTGTGACGAGACCTTCCCGGCCGGGGCAGGAAGACGGGGAAGAAGGTCTCGCGGGCAAAATTCCCGAGGCCGGGGTCCCGGGGTTCCAGGTTCCCGGGTCCGGAATCGCCGAGGGAGGCGGCAGGGAAGGAAACGGCGGGAGGGCCGACGGAGGAGAAGAGGGAGAAGGCTGGGCAGGCGGATACGGGAGCCGAGGCGGGGGCGGCGCCGGTGGGGGCGTAGGAGGCCGAGACGGCAACGGAGGTAGCGGAGGCGGAGGGCGGGACGGAGGCGGAGGGCGAGACGGAGGCCGAGACGGAGGCGGAGGCCACCACAGCTTGCACCCCGGCCACGAGATGGCCTCTGGGCAGGGGAGCGACCTTACGGCGCCCCGGTCAGGTGTGGAGCAAAGTACGAGCCCCGGCGCGGAATCCCTGTCGGCGTGGCCCGGCTCGGTCGGCTCGGGCTCGAACTCGGCCGACTCCGGCGCGGGCCGCCTGGCCGACTCGGGCTGGGACGGCTTGGCCGAGCCCGGATCCGCCCGGGACGGCTCCGGCCCCGACCACCTGGCCGACTTCGGCCCCGACCATCCGGCCGGCTCGGGGTCGGCCCGGCTCGGGGTCGGCCCGGACCAAGTGGCTGGCTTCGGCGGGGGCGGTTGGGTGTCAGACGGCTCGGCGGGCTCGGTTCCCAACGAATCGGCGCCCGACGGCTCGGGCTCGCCCGGAGACAGTCGCCTCGCCCCCTCCGCCGGAAACGGCACCTGGCCGTCCGGCGCTGCCGAGTACGACTGGTCCGAGACAGGCGGCCCCAGCCCGTCCGGCTCGCCCTCGGGCGCCGTATCCGACGCAGGCCACGGCACCGGCCGAGGCCCGGAGCAGTACAACCCAGCACATCGCCGCACCAGCACCCCTGGTCATCCCGCCGGTGCCTCTGTCCACCCCTCGAACGCTGCCGTCCGCCCACCCGACGCTGCTCCCCTGCCCGCCGAAACCCCCGCAGTTCCGGCGCCTCCCTCGCAACCCCCCACCCCCACGCAGTCGACCACCATGTCGGACACCGGCAGCTTCCACCTCCCGCCGCCGCAGTCCACGACCTCCTCCGCCGGGCCCCCCGTCACACCCGCCACGCCCGTCACACCCACTCCAGAGCAGCAATACCCGCAGCCACAGCCACAGCCCCGCCAGAGGCGACCACGCCACGCGGCCCCGGCATCCCCCCACGACCCCACTCACGTGCTGTCCTCCCTCCAGCAGTCCGCACTCCAATACCCCGCTGAGCACTCATCGGCGCCGATACCGACACCGCCGCCGCACCGGAGCGCCGAACCCTCTACTGCTTCATACACCGCCCAGGTCCCGCGAGTTCCGTCTTCCGCGCGGGCAATGTCACGCTCGCACCGCCGCTCCGGCCCACCCGCCCAGGTGGCGATCACTCTTCTGCTCCTGGCGCTGGCCTGCTACGCCGTGGGCATCTGGGCCCTGACCCGCCTCTGAACGTTCCAGGCCCGACAACGCACCACCCCGCGCGCGCCGCGGACCGCAGCCCTCCCCCTCACCGCACCACCACCTCGCACGCCCACGCGCTCGCACCCGTGGCACCCGCGCACGCTCACACCAGCGCACGCCCTACCGGCCCGCCCCCGCGCCGCCATCCCTCCGCCGCCCCACCACCGTCCACACGCCGAGCCCCATCAGCAACGCAGTCCCGGTGCCGATCCCGCCCGCTGCGAGCAGCCTCATCGCGGTGTCGTCGCCCGCCGCACTTGCGTTCCCCGTAGTCGACGTCTCCCCGCCCAGCGCCGTGGTTCCGAAAACTCCCCGCGGCTCGGACTCCCCCACGTACTCAGGGCCGGCCGTTGCCGTGCCCGCGACCCGTACCCTCAGGGTCAGGTCGAAGGGCCCCTCCCCGAACCGGTCGGCCACCTGCTCCGAGAGGTGCACGACGAGGTAGTACGAGCCCGCGAACCGCATGCCGCTCACCCGGTCGGAGACGTCGTAACGGTTGGTGTAGGCGACCGGCGGCAAGGGCTTGAGCGCGGCCGCCCGCTGACTGCCGTCGTAGACCGTGCTCACGTCGTCGACGAAGCCGCGCGCGGGGTTGTAGAGAGACAGCACCAGCGCCCTGGACACGATGCCGTCCCCGTCGCCCGAACTGCCCAGCTCGGCAGTCACGTGGAGCTGCCGGCCCCAGTCCACGGGCACCGCGTAGAACAGCGTCTGTCCGGGCACGATGTCGTCGCGCCACACCCCCTGCTCCACGGATGTCGCCCCGGTGAAACCGGAGGCACCCGCGCGGGACACGGCTTCGCCCGTCACGGGTACGGGCGAGGCGGAGTTCCAGACCTCGGGCGCACTCGTCGCACCGGCCTCCTTGAGCCCCGGCTCCGACACCGTGGCGAGCTCCAGCCCCCACGTATCCGACGAGGAGCCCGCTCGATGGACGCGCTCGACGAGAACGTAGTACGCGCCGGCGTCCTGACACCTGGTCGACCCGGCGCGCGAGAAGTCGCGTGCGCCCAGGGCGGTAAGAGGGCGGGGCCGCCGGTCCGTGCCGAGGCTGGCGGTGTCGATGGAGCAGGAATGGCTGTTGGCGTCCTGGACGGACACCTTGATGCCGTCGGTCGCCGAAACCGTCGTACCGGAACCGGGCACGGCCGTGACGGAGACGTACACGTTCGACGAGGCGTCGAGATCGAGGCGGTAGTAGAGCCTGCCGTCGACCGGGAGGGAGCTTCGGTACGTCGTGCCGGGCGCCAGTGCGGTGGCGTCCCCGGTGCTCGTCGCGCCGTCGGCCACTCGGGCGTCCGCGTCGAAGCCGTAGGAGCCCCACGGTCCGGCTGCCTGCGCGGACGGCGTCCCTGACACCACCCCCGTCAGGCACAGCACCGCACCCACGACGGCGATCCGCCCGACGACGAGAGCCACCCGCCCGGAAACAGCGCGCAGGGCCCCCGAGGAACGGCCACCCCTGTAGCGCCTCCACCCCGTACGCCGCCCCATGACGCGCCACCCCACTCGTCGTCGCCCGGGCTGTTCGACCGCCTGAGCGTGTATTCGTGTGACCGTCGCCCATCCTGCCCCGACGGGTCACACCCCATCCGCGCATTCCGTACGAGCGTCCGAAACCCCTGCCACCAGACCGGCGACACCAGACCGGCACCCGAACGGCGCCAGACCAGCGCCAGACCGGCCCAGGTCAGCATCCGGCCCGACACCGGACGGCACCAGATCACCGTCACCCCTCCAGCGCCCGCCCCGTCACAGGACCGCCGCCCGCGCAACACAGAACCCGGGCAGCACGCCACCCGGGCAACACAAAACCCCGACCGCGAGGCGGCCGGGGTCTGTTCAGAATCGGTCGGTACTCACGAACCCGTGGGCACGGAGTCAGTCGCCTCCGTCCACAGATCCTGCTCGGCGCGATCCGCCTGGATCTGGCGGTACACGAGGAGCCCGCCGATGGCGGCCAGTGCGACCAGGAGAAGCTTCTTCACCGCGCGACCTCGTCTTTCCTTGACGTAGGGGACCTCTGGCGCCCGACTATACACACCGACCGATACCGATCGGTGACCTACGTCAGGCCCCAACTCCCCTCCGGCACACCGCAGTACAAACGGACCATTCGGCTCCGATCAGAGGGTGATCACACCCGTACAGACGGTGACTTTCTAGCTGCTCTCCTCCTGAATCCCCTGTTTTCGCCCTCATTACACCCATCCGAGTGGTGTTCATCGGAAGATCAACGCGCCACGGGCGTCGGTCCGCCGCTCCGCCGCGTCCATACACATCATGAGGAAAGTACGCAAATCACCCGACCCGAAAGTGAGGGACCATGGCCCAGAACAAGGTCATGAAACTGTGGACCGCCTTCGTCACCGCCTTCCTCGCGCTGTGCACGGCGCTCGGACTCATCACGACGTCCGCCGCCGCGGCCGTACCGCAGACCGGGACGCCCCGCAACAGCTCCACGAACGCGACGGCGCCCGTGCTGTCCCCCCGGTCCTCGCCCTGGTCCAACGTCAGGTCCTTGCCACCCACGATGAAACAGCGCATCCGCGCCGAGGCCCACAACAAGACCCCCAGCTGCCGCCATCGCTCACCCGTGGACCCGGACGCGCCCTCGGACACCGCCCCCCTGGAAGCCGGGGCCCAGGAAGCCGGGGCCCAGGACACCGCGCTTCCCAACACCGCCACCGCACAGACCACCACCCAGGCCCAGGACACCGCGCAGGCCACCACCCCCACCGCACAGACCACCACCCAGGCCCAGGACACCGCGCAGGCCACCACCCCGAACGCCGCGATCTGCGCACCGGCCGTGCCCGCGTCCGAGCTCCTCGCACCGCTCCAGCGTTGACGAACCACCGGCCGCACCGCAGCACCGCCGAATCGCCGCACCGCAGCACCGCCGAATCGCCGCACCGCAGCACCGCCGAATCGCCGCACCGCCGCAGCAAGCGCCACCGCTCTGCAGACGCCCTTCCACAGTCCCGTCACACCGAACTTGCGTACCCAGCACCGCCGCATGTGACCGGACCCCCTGAGGCCAACCACCCGCAGCCCACCACAGCTCGCATGACGACCTTGATGAGGCGCCGCCGAAAGCGGATCGGACGTCTCGCCGCAAGGCACTGCGCGCCTCGCAACCGACGACCTGCACACCTCCACGCCACCTGACGCGACCGCACCCCTCCACGCCACCCGACGCGACCGACGACCGATGCCAGCCGTAGAAACCAAAAACCCCCGGCCCAAGTGGACCGGAGGTCTTCGTGCTGGTGGGGCTAACAGGATTTGAACCTGTGGCCTCATCCTTATCAGGGATGCGCTCTAACCAACTGAGCTATAGCCCCGCCGCGCTCTGCGGTGTATTTCCCGCGCGCTGACTCCTGAAGATTAGCGCACGACGTGGGCAGTCCCAAAATCGGTTCTCGGCAGACCGTCACCGAAGGTTTGGCGTGACGCTCACTCGTCTTCGGCGAGTGTCAGCTCGACGCCGCCGACGAAGCCGGCGGAGAGGTTGTAGATGAACGCGCCGAGCGTCGCGAGGGCCGTCGCGAGGACGACGTCGATGACCGCGATGATCGTCGTGAACGTCAGGACGTTGGGCAGCGACAGGAACGACTGCAGGTCGAAGCCGTTCGACTCGTTCGAACCGGTCGCCTCCGAGATCGTGCCGCCGACCGTCGAGAAGACGCCCATCGCGTCCATGACCATCCACAGCACCGCGGCCGCCACGATCGTGCAGATGCCCAGCGCGATGGAGAGCAGGAAGCTGACCTTCATCACCGACCACGGGTCGGCCTTGGACACGCGCAGCCGTGCCTTGCGGGTGCGGGGCGTGGTCCGCGCGCCCGTGCGCGGACGCCGTACGCCACTCGCCTGCGCCTGTCCCTGCGTCGGGTAGGCCTGCGGCGGGTGGTAGGGCCCGGCGGGCTGCTGCGGCTGCCGTTCCCCAGGCAGCGGAGAGGCAGCCTCGGACGGTGCAGGCTGGGCCGGCGGCTGAGCCTGGGCGCCCGGAGCGGCCGGAGCCGTGGCCTGGCCCGCGCCGGTGGCGTGCCGTTTGGCCTGCGGACCTCGGGTGTCCGTCACAGTTCCCCCCTGGGATCCATGCGTGTCGGGCGAGCGCGACTCGGTCGCGGAAGGCTTGATCGCCTGCAGGTTGGTCGTATGCGGGTCTGTCATACGCGCATCCGTCACGTGCGGGTCTGTCGTACGCGCGGCGGAGCCACGGCCGCCGCCGTCCGTCTCCGACCCGGTCGGGGGACCGGTCGGGGTTCCGGTCGATCCGGCACCCGTGGCTCCGCTCACGATGACTCTCTCCTCGAGTTACTCGTCCGAGGGTGCCTCACCCTCGTCCGTGCCGGTCGTCGCGGCACCTTCGGCGGTCTCGTCGACGGCGATGTCGCCGTCGACCTCCTCCGCCTCGCGTCCCGCCTCGGCGTTTCGAGCGATGCCGACCACGGCATCGCGCTTGCCCAGGTTGATCAGTTGGACGCCCATGGTGTCACGGCCCGTCTCCCTGATTTCATTCACTCGCGTACGAATCACACCGCCGGACAGTGTGATGGCGAGGATCTCGTCCGTCTCCTCGACCACCAGCGCGCCGACGAGTGATCCGCGGTCCTCCACGATCTTGGCGGCCTTGATACCGAGGCCACCGCGACCCTGGACGCGATACTCGTCGACGGCGGTCCGCTTCGCGTACCCGCCGTCCGTAGCAGTGAACACGAACGTACCGGGTCGAACAACATTCATCGAGAGCAGCTGGTCGCCCTCGCGGAAGCTCATGCCCTTGACACCCGACGTGGCACGGCCCATGGGGCGAAGTGCTTCGTCCGTTGCCGTGAACCGGATCGACTGCGCCTTCCTGCTGATCAGCAGGAGATCATCCTCGGCCGAGACAAGCTCGGCTCCGATCAGTTCGTCGTCCGAACCGTCCTCCGTCTCACGGAGGTTGATCGCGATGACACCGCCCGAGCGCGGCGAATCGTAATCCTTCAGAGGCGTTTTCTTGACCAGGCCGCCCTTGGTGGCCAGCACCAGGTACGGCGCCACCTCGTAGGTGCGGATCGCGAGGATCTCGGCGATCGCCTCGTCCGGCTGGAAGGCCAGCAGGTTGGCGACATGCTGGCCACGCGCATCCCGCCCGGCATCGGGCAGCTCGTACGCCTTGGCCCGGTAGACGCGGCCCTTGTTGGTGAAGAACAGCAGCCAATGGTGCGTGGTCGACACGAAGAAGTGGTCGACGATGTCGTCTTCCTTGAGCTTCGCGCCGCGTACGCCCTTGCCGCCACGCTTCTGGGCACGGTAGTCGTCCGTCTTGGTGCGCTTGACGTAGCCCCCGCGCGTGACGGTGACGACGATGTCCTCCTCGGCGATGAGGTCCTCGATGGACATGTCGCCGTCGTAGGGCACCAGCATGGTCTTGCGGTCGTCGCCGTACTTCTCGACGATCGCGGCGAGTTCCTCGCTGACGATGCCGCGCTGGCGGACCGGGGAGGCGAGGATCGCGTTGTACTGAGTGATCTTCGCCTGGAGTTCGTCGTGCTCCTGGATGATCTTCTGGCGCTCCAGGGCGGCCAGTCGGCGCAGCTGCATCTCGAGGATGGCGTTGGCCTGGATCTCGTCGATCTCCAGGAGGCCCATCAGGCCCCCGCGCGCGATGTCGACGGTGTCGCTGCGCCGGATCAGCGCGATGACCTCGTCGATGGCGTCCAGGGCCTTCAGCAGACCGCGCAGGATGTGCGCGCGCTCCTCGGCCTTGCGCAGGCGGAAGCGCGTACGGCGGACGATGACCTCGATCTGGTGCGTCACCCAGTGGCGGATGAACGCGTCCAGGGAGAGGGTGCGCGGGACGCCGTCGACCAGGGCCAGCATGTTGGCGCCGAAGTTCGTCTGCAGGTCGGTGTGCTTGTACAGGTTGTTCAGGACGACCTTGGCGACCGCGTCCCGCTTCAGGACGATGACCAGGCGCTGGCCCGTGCGCGACGAGGTCTCGTCACGGACGTCCGCGATGCCGCCGATCTTGCTGTCCTTCACCAGGTCGGCGATCTTCTGCGCGAGGTTGTCGGGATTGACCTGGTACGGCAGCTCCGTCACCACCAGGCACTGGCGGTTCTGGATCTCCTCGACCTGGACGACGGCGCGCATGGTGATCGAGCCGCGGCCCGTGCGGTAGGCCTCCTCGATGCCGGTGCGGCCCACCACCAGGGCGCCCGTGGGGAAGTCGGGTCCCTTGATGCGCTCGATGAGCGCGTCCAGGAGTTCCTCGTGACTGGCTTCCGGGTTCTCCAGGTACCACTGGGCGCCGGACGCGACCTCACGGAGGTTGTGCGGCGGGATGTTGGTGGCCATACCGACCGCGATACCGGCCGAGCCGTTGATCAGCAGGTTGGGGAAGCGGGCCGGGAGGACGGTCGGCTCCTGGGAGCGGCCGTCGTAGTTGTCCGTGAAGTCGACGGTCTCCTCGTCGATGTCACGGACCATCTCCATCGACAGCGGCGCCATCTTGCACTCGGTGTAGCGCATGGCCGCCGCGGGGTCGTTGCCCGGAGAGCCGAAGTTGCCGTTGGAGTCCACCAGCGGCATCCGCATCGACCACGGCTGCGCGAGGCGGACCAGCGCGTCGTAGATCGAGGAGTCGCCGTGCGGGTGGTAGTTGCCCATGACGTCGCCGACGACACGGGCGCACTTGTAGAAGCCGCGCTCGGGGCGGTAGCCGCCGTCGTACATGGCGTACAGCACGCGGCGGTGGACGGGCTTGAGACCGTCCCGGACGTCGGGCAGCGCACGCGAGACGATGACGGACATCGCGTAGTCGAGGTACGAACGCTGCATTTCCGTCTCGAGCCCTACGGGCTCGACACGCTGGACGATCTCGCCGCCCGCTTCGGGTGTGACTGGAGTTTTCTCGTCGGCCATTGCTGGTGAAGATCCTTCCTGGTGCGGTCAGCTGAGACCGACTCAGATGTCGAGGAAGCGGACGTCCTTGGCGTTGCGCTGGATGAACTGGCGGCGCGCCTCCACGTCCTCGCCCATGAGGACCGAGAACAGGTCGTCGGCCTGGGCGGCGTCGTCGAGGGTGACCTGGCCCAGGACGCGGTGCTCCTGGTCCATGGTCGTGATGCGCAGTTCCTCGGCGTTCATCTCGCCGAGGCCCTTGAAGCGCTGGATCGAGTCCTCGCGGATGCGCTTGCCGCGCTGGCGCCCCATCTCGATCAGCGCGTCGCGCTCGCGGTCCGAGTAGGCGTACTCGATGTCGTCCCGGCCCCACTTGATCTTGTACAGCGGGGGACGGGAGAGGTACACGTGTCCGGCCTCGACCAGCGGCCGCATGAAGCGGAACAGGAAGGTCAGCAGCAGGGTGCTGATGTGCTGGCCGTCGACGTCGGCGTCCGCCATCAGGATGATCTTGTGGTAGCGCAGCCGCTCGATGTCGAAGTCCTCGTGGACCCCGGTGCCGAAGGCGGAGATCAGCGCCTGGATCTCCTGGTTCTGCAGGATCTTGTCGATCCGCGCCTTCTCCACGTTGAGGATCTTGCCGCGGATCGGGAGGATCGCCTGGTACTCCGGGTTGCGTCCGGACTTGGCCGAGCCGCCGGCGGAGTCACCCTCGACGATGAAGATCTCGCACTTGGTGGGGTCGTTCGACTGGCAGTCGGAGAGCTTGCCCGGCAGGGACGCCGACTCCAGCAGGCCCTTGCGGCGGGTGAGGTCGCGGGCCTTGCGGGCCGCCACGCGCGCGGTGGCCGCCTGGATGCCCTTGCGGATGATGTCCGCGGCCTCGTTCGGGTTGCGGTCCAGCCAGTCGGTGAGGTGCTCGTAGGCGACCTTCTGCACGAAGGTCTTCGCCTCCGTGTTGCCCAGCTTGGTCTTGGTCTGGCCTTCGAACTGGGGCTCGCTCAGCTTGATCGAGATGATCGCGGTCAGACCCTCGCGGATGTCGTCACCCGTGAGGTTGTCGTCCTTCTCCCGCAGCAGCTTCTTGTCGCGCGCGTACTTGTTGATGAGCGAGGTCAGCGCGGCGCGGAAGCCCTCTTCGTGCGTACCGCCCTCATGGGTGTGGATGATGTTGGCGAACGAGTACACACCCTCGGTGTAGCCGCCGTTCCACTGCATCGCGATCTCGACGGACAGGTGCCTGTCCCTGTCCTCGGCCTCGATGTCGATCACGGTCGGGTGGACCGCCTCTCCCTTACGGGAGTTGAGGTACTTCACGAAGTCGACGATGCCGCCCTCGTAGTGGTACGAGACGGTCTTGACCTCGTCCTTCTCGTCCTCGCCCGCCTCGTCCGCCCCGGTCACGGCCTTCGCCGACTCGCGCTCGTCGGTGAGGTTGATCGTCAAACCCTTGTTGAGGAACGCCATCTCCTGGAAGCGCCGCGAGAGCGTCTCGAAGGAGTACTCGGTGGTCTCAAAGATGTCCGGGTCCGCCCAGAACGTCACCGTCGTGCCGGTCTCGTCCGTGGCCTCGTGCTGGACGAGCGGAGCCGTGGGGACGCCCATCTTGTAGTCCTGCGTCCAGCGGTGACCGTCCGTCCTGACCTCGACGGCGACCTTGGAGGACAGCGCGTTCACGACGGAGACGCCCACGCCGTGCAGACCACCGGAGACCGCGTAGCCGCCGCCGCCGAACTTGCCGCCGGCGTGCAGCACCGTCAGCACGACCTCGAGGGCCGGCTTCCCCTCGGAGGCGACGATGCCCACCGGGATACCGCGGCCGTTGTCGACGACGCGCACCCCGCCGTCGGGCAGGATCGTCACGTCGATGGTGTCCGCGTGGCCGGCCAGCGCCTCGTCGACGGAGTTGTCGACGACCTCCTGGACGAGGTGGTGCAGGCCGCGCTCGCCGGTTGAACCGATGTACATACCGGGTCGCTTGCGAACCGCGTCCAGGCCCTCGAGGACGGTGATGGCGCTGGCGTCGTACGAGGCGGTGACCTCACCGTTCAAGGTGTTGGCTCCGCCGTGCGCGCCGGCGTCGGTGGACGGGATGTTCTCGTTGGGGTTGCCGGAATCGGCCACGAAGCGCCCTTTCTGGCACAGCACGAGCCAGGCTCGTCGGCGGGTTGCCGGAGCGGCTGCGGCATGTTGCGTTGTTAAAGCCTTGATCAGCGTTGCTCAGCTTTTCCCGGACGGTCCCCACGTTCGGGGCGGGATTAGCTTCCAGTCTACCGGTAGCGCCGACAGTGATGGGGGTTTGCCGGTACCTGAGTCCTCATGTGGCGCCCTGAACCGGTCTCTTCCGGGTCCCCATATACGGAGCAGGGCTCCAAGAGGCTCACAGAGGCACTCAGCGCTTCCAGCTGTCAACCCTCGGCTACTTGGGAGTCAGGTCGACGTTCGCAACCGCGTGCGGTTGCACTTCGGGCTCCTCCACGGCGGCGCCGATCGCCGAAGATGTGAGGTAGGTCACCCGTAGGTGTCGCCGGGTCCCGTGCTGCCGGGGGCCCGCAGAGGGCCGTAGCGGCGGGGTGGACCGCTGGGACCGTTCACCTTGATCAGCTTCACCGAACCGTGGCCCAGGTCCTCGTTGAGACGGGCGACCAGCGTCGGGGCGAGCAGGCGCAGATTCGTCGCCCACGCCGTGGAGTCGCAGCGCACGACCAGGGTCCGCTCGCCCTCGTCGTACGTCTCCGGGGCGCAGTGCTTGGCGACGTCCTCGCCGACGATCTGCGGCCAGCGGCCCATCACCCCGCCCACGGCGGCCGGCGTCTCCCAGCCACGCTCGGTGATCAGCCGGTTGATGGCCGCACCGAACGCCATGGGGTCGCGTCCGTCGGCGCGCGCGCCGGAGCGCAGGCCGCCGCGCCGCGCCTGCTTCTTCTGCTGCGCCGCGTCCCCACGCGCGCGTGCCTGTTCCCTCGCGGCCCTGAGCGCCACGCGCGCGAGGTCGACGCCGGACGGTTCAGGGGTCTTCGCGGCGGGTTCCTCGGCCGCGGGTCCTGCGGGGCGCGGTGCCGGCTCGTCCATGGTCATACGCGCTCCACCGCCCCGTCCGCCACGGAGAACCGCGTCCCCGTCAGTACGTGCGGTACGTCGTCGTCGACCGCGGCGGTCACCAGGACCTGTTCGCCCGGCGCGACCAACTCGGCCAGACGTTCGCGGCGCCGGGTGTCCAGCTCGGCGAACACGTCGTCGAGGACGAGCACCGGCTCGTTGCCCTCGGCCCTGAGAAGGTCGTACGACGCCAGGCGCAGCGCCAGCGCGTAGGACCACGACTCGCCGTGGGAGGCGTACCCCTTGGCGGGCAGTTGGCCGAGTCTGAGCAGCAGGTCGTCCCGATGCGGTCCCACGAGGGTGACGCCCCGCTCGATCTCCTGCTTGCGGGCTTCGGCGATCGCGGCCATCAGCTGCTCGTACAGATCCTCGCGAGTGTGCGCCTCGCCGGGAGCGGACGGCTTGTAGTCGAGGGCGACCGGGCCGCCGCCGGGAGCCAGCTGTTCGTACGCCTTGTCGGCGAGCGGCTGGATCGCGGCGATCAGGTCGAGACGCTGGGCGAGCAGTTCGGCGCCCACACGCGCGAGGTGCTGGTCCCAGACGTCGAGCGTGGACAGGTCCATCGAGCGACCGCCATGCCGTCGGGCCAGCGCGGCCGACTTCAACAGGGTGTTGCGCTGCTTGAGGACCCGCTCGTAGTCGGAGCGGACGCCGGCCATGCGGGGGGAGCGGGCGGTGATCAGCTCGTCCAGGAAGCGGCGCCGTTCCCCGGGGTCGCCCTTCACCAGGGCGAGGTCCTCGGGTGCGAACAGCACGGTCCGTACGATACCGAGCACGTCACGCGGTCTGACCTGCGAGGACCTGTTGATACGGGCGCGGTTGGCCCGGCCGGGGTTCAGCTCCAGCTCGACCAGCTGCTGCCGCTCGCCCTGCTTGACCTGGGCCCGGATGACCGCGCGTTCGGCGCCCATGCGGACCAGGGGAGCGTCGGAGGAGACGCGGTGGCTGCCGAGGGTGGCCAGATAGCCGATCGCCTCCACGAGGTTCGTCTTGCCCTGGCCGTTCGGGCCGACGAATGCGGTGACGCCCGGGTCGAGCGGAACGTCGACCCGGGCGTACGAGCGGAAGTCGGCCAGCGACAGATGCGTGACGTGCATGGTCGTGCGCCGACCTCCCCCAGATTGTGGACCGCTGAGCAGCCCAGTGGATCACTTCTTCTCGGCCGATTACTTCTTCTCGACCGCGTGGCCGCCGAACTGGTTGCGCAGCGCGGCGACCATCTTCATCTGCGGAGAGTCCTCCTGGCGCGACGCGAACCGCGCGAAGAGGGAGGCCGTGATCGCGGGCAGCGGCACGGCGTTGTCGATGGCGGCTTCCACAGTCCAACGTCCCTCGCCGGAGTCCTGTGCAAAACCCTTCAGCCTGTCCAGGTGCTCGTCCTCGTCCAGGGCGTTCACCGCGAGGTCGAGGAGCCAGGAGCGGATCACGGTGCCCTCCTGCCAGGAGCGGAAGACCTCCCGCACGTCCGTCACGGAGTCGACCTTCTCCAGCAGTTCCCAGCCCTCGGCGTAGGCCTGCATCATCGCGTACTCGATGCCGTTGTGGACCATCTTCGCGAAGTGGCCCGCGCCGACCTTGCCGGCGTGCACCGCGCCGACATCGCCCTCGGGCTTCAGCGCGTCGAAGACGGGCTGCACCTTGGCGACGTTCCCCGCGTCACCGCCGTACATCAGCGCATAACCGTTCTCCAGGCCCCAGACGCCGCCGGAGACGCCGCAGTCGACGAAACCGATGCCCTTGGCCGCCAGCTCCTCGGCGTGCCTCTCGTCGTCCGTCCAGCGCGAGTTCCCGCCGTCCACGACGACGTCACCGGGCTCCAGCAGGTCGCCGAGCTCATCGACAGTCGACTGGGTCGCGGCACCGGCAGGGACCATCACCCAGACCACCCGCGGACCCTTGAGCCTGCCCACCAGCTCTTCCAGGCTGTGGACGTCCGCGAGGTCCGGGTTGCGGTCGTATCCGACGACCGTGTGGCCTGCGCGGCGGATCCGCTCGCGCATGTTGCCGCCCATCTTGCCGAGGCCGATGAGACCGAGCTCCATCAGTTGTTCCTTAGGTGTGCGACGTGGCGTTACGGCACTTGCGTACCTGTGTCCGAGCCTAAACCCGGACGCTCGCGCACATCTGTGGGCATACGCGCTCAAACGTATGCCCCGACCTGCGGATTCTCTGAAGGGCTCGGTCAGCCGCTGAGGCGCACGGGCATGATCAGGTACTTGTAGGCCTCGTCCGCCTCGGCGTCCACGGCCGGCTTGCCGCTGAGCAGCGCGGGCTTGGTGGACGTCGTGAAGGCCAGCTGGGCCACCGGGGAGTCGATGGCGCTCAGGCCGTCCAGCAGGAAGGTCGGGTTGAAGGCGATCGAGACGTCGTCGCCCTCCAGCTGGGCGTCGACTCGCTCCACAGCCTGTGCGTCGTCGCTGGAGCCCGCCTCCAGGATCAGCACGCCCTGCTCGAAGCTGAGCCGCACCGGCGTGTTCCGTTCGGCGACCAGGGCGACGCGCTTGACGGCCTCCACGAAGGGGGCGGTCTCGATCACGGCGACGGAGTTGAACTCCGTCGGGAACAGCGAACGGTACTTCGGGAGGTCGCCCTCCAGGAGGCGGGTCGTCGTACGACGGCCCGCGCCCTCGAATCCGATGAGGCCCTCGCCCGCACCCGAACCGGACAGCGCCAGGATGACGCTGTCGCCGCTTGTGAGGGCCTTGGCGGTGTCCAGGAGCGTCTTGGCGGGCACCAAGGCCACCGCGGACGCCTCGGGGTTCTCCGGCTTCCACAGGAACTCACGGACGGCGAAGCGGTAGCGGTCGGTGGACGCCAGCGTGACGGTGTCGCCCTCGATCTCGATGCGCACACCGGTGAGGACGGGCAACGTGTCGTCACGGCCGGCTGCGATGGCGACCTGGGCCGCCGCGGCGGCGAAGACCTCGCCGGGGACTGTGCCCGTGGCGTTCGGCATCTGCGGCAGGGCCGGGTACTCCTCCACGGGCAGCGTGTGGAGTGTGAAGCGCGAGGAGCCGCACACCACCGTCGCCCGTACACCGTCTGTGGAAATCTCCACCGGGCGGTTGGGGAGTGCGCGGCAGATGTCGGCGAGCAGCCGGCCCGAGACGAGGACGGTGCCCTCCTCGTCGACCTCCGCCTCCACCGAGACCCGCGCGGAGACCTCGTAGTCGAAGCTGGACAGGCTCAGCTGACCGTCCTCGGCCTTCAGCAGAAGGCCGGCGAGGACAGGCGCCGGCGGACGGGCCGGGAGGCTGCGAGCCGCCCAGGCCACTGCCTCCGCGAGTACGTCGCGTTCCACCCGGATCTTCACTGTTGCCGCCTCCTGCTGTTGCCGGCGCTTCTCGGCCTGCCTGGCTTCGTCGTCTGTCTCGGTGTCGTCGGTCCCGGTGAGGGGAAGGACCACCGGGGCCCAGTCTGACGCACGGCACTGACAGTAGGTGCCTCTCGGGGTCAAGTCGTGATGAGGGGCAGTCGGGAGCCGGACAGCGAGTTGTGCACAGGACCCACTTCGAAACGGATTCCCAGCTCTCTCTAGTTGTCAGTAGTAGTAGGGGCTGTGGATACCGTGGATAACCTCGTTTTCGCAGGTCAGGCCCAAGATTTTGTCCACGGACCCTGTGGGTGGCGCCGGTGGACAACCGGGCGTATCTGTGGAGAACAGAAAGTTCTGCACATCCCATGCACAGCCTGAGGCAAGTTCTCCCCAGCATCGTCCCCAGGTTTGGCCGCCTTTCCCACAGCCCACCCCGGCACCTTCGTGTGACGCCTTTCACTCGACCCGGTGATCACGCGCGTCGGGTTGCCGAACAGTGGACAGTCATGTGGAGAAGCTGAAGATCGCTGGGGACAACCGGCCTCAGCCTGTGGGTTGCCGGTGGACAACTCGGTCCACAGGCTGTGGATCACCGATTCATCCACAGCCTGTGGAGATCGTTCGTCCACCAATCCACAGGCACCTGACCTGGCCTGATGGTCTATCAGCAGGATGCTCTGTGGATACGATCTGGATAACTCCCCAGTCCCCAGGGTGTGGACGGGAAAAAGTCGCCGAATCTGTGGAGAGAGGCCGTAACCCGGCAGGTAATCGAACAGCGAGGAACCGCGGCAGGCGAAAGGGCGCCCCCGGATCTCCTCCGGGGGCGCCCTCGCGCGACGGGTCTCGGTGGTGGTCAGCCGTTCTTGATGCGGTTCGTCAGCTCGGTCACCTGGTTGTAGATGGAGCGCCGCTCGGCCATCAGGTTGCGGATCTTGCGGTCCGCGTGCATGACGGTCGTGTGGTCGCGGCCGCCGAACAGCGCGCCGATCTTCGGCAGCGAGAGGTCCGTCAGCTCGCGGCACAGATACATGGCGATCTGGCGGGCCGTGACGAGCGCGCGGCCACGCGAGGTGCCGCACAGGTCCTCGACCGTGAGACCGAAGTAGTCGGCGGTCGCGCTCATGATGGCCGTCGAGGTGATCTCGGGGGCGGAGTCCTCACCGCCGGGGATCAGGTCCTTGAGGACGATCTCCGTGAGGCCCAGGTCCACCGGCTGCCGGTTGAGCGAGGCGAACGCCGTCACCCGGATCAGCGCGCCCTCCAGCTCGCGGATGTTGCGCGAGATCCGGGACGCGATGAACTCCAGCACCTCGGGTGGGGCGTTCAGCTGCTCCTGGACCGCCTTCTTACGAAGGATGGCGATACGGGTCTCCAGCTCGGGCGGCTGGACGTCGGTGATCAGACCCCACTCGAAACGGTTCCGCAGCCGGTCCTCCAGCGTCACCAGCTGCTTGGGCGGCCGGTCGCTGGACAGCACGATCTGCTTGTTCGCGTTGTGGAGCGTGTTGAAGGTGTGGAAGAACTCCTCCTGCGTCGACTCCTTGTCCGCCAGGAACTGGATGTCGTCGACGAGCAGGATGTCCATCTCGCGGTAGCGCTTGCGAAAGCTGTCGCCCTTGCCGTCGCGGATGGAGTTGATGAACTCGTTGGTGAACTCCTCCGAGCTCACGTACCGCACGCGGGTACCCGGATAGAGGCTGCGCGCGTAGTGCCCGATCGCGTGCAGCAGATGCGTTTTGCCGAGCCCCGACTCCCCATAGATGAACAGGGGGTTGTACGCCTTCGCCGGCGCCTCGGCGACGGCCACCGCGGCCGCGTGCGCGAAGCGGTTGGAGGCTCCGATGACGAACGTGTCGAAGAGGTACTTCGGGTTCAGACGGGCGGTCGGCTCGCCGGGGCCGGTCGCCGGCGCGGGCTTCGCGGCCAGCGGGCCGGGGGCACCGCTGGCGGGCAGCCGGGAACCCATCGGACCGCCGCGGTGCACGTGCCCGGAGCGGGACGGCCCCTCAGGCAGCTCGCGGCGGGCGTCTCGCTGGTCCTCGGCGGCGCGGTGGCGACCGTAGTCCGGACGCTGGTCGTAGTCGGGGCGCTGCGTGTCGTACGGCGGGCGCTCCATCGACTGCGGACGGTAGTCCTGTGAGTACGAGTCCTGGGACGGCGCTCCGTAGGAGTCCTGCGGCGGAGAACCGTAGGAGTCCTGCGGCGGAGAACCGTAGGAGTCCTGCGGCGGAGAACCGTAGGAGTCCTGGGCGCGAGGGCCGTAGGAGTCCTGGGACGGCGACGTGTAGGGATCGCGCTCCGGGAAGCCGAGCCGCTGCTGCTGCCAGCTGTACTCGTCCTGCGGCGGGCGCGGCCAGGAGCCGGGCTCGGGGCGCTGGTACTCCGAGGGGTACGCGGGGCGGGGGGTCGGGATCTGGTCCGGGCGGGGCGCGTGGTCGCGGTCGCCCTGGGATCCGGGGCGCTGCTCTCCACGGCCGGTCATGTGGTCGTCTGCGCGGTGGCGGCCGTATCCCCCCTCGTACTGGGCGGGCGGGAGCTCGGGCTCCTCATAGCGCGACTGGGGCCGGTTCTGCGGGGCCGGCGGGGCCGGTGGCTCGCCGGCCGAGTCGTCGACGGTGATCGCGATCCGGATCGGGCGGCCGCACTCGCGGCTCAGCGACTCGCTGACAATCGGTGCGAGGCGGCCTTCGAGCACACCCTTCGCAAACTCGTTCGGTACGGCGAGCAGGGCGGTGTCCGCGACCAGCGCCAGCGGCTGGCAGCGCCGGATCCAGTGCTCGTCCTTGGTCTCGACACCCTGTCCTCGGCCCTCACCGAGAAGTTGCTCCAGTACTCGTGGCCACACTGCGGCAAGATCGGCAGGTACGTCAGCCACAGGGCACGCTCTCTCACGGGGTCCCACGAACGTGTGGTTCGGGACAGGTCGGGATTCAAATGGGCTGGGGCGGGTTCATGGGAACGAATCGGAGTCCGGCCACGGTAGTCAGGGCGACGGGTACGGTTCAAGTTGTTGTCCCCAGGCTGTGGATAGTGTCTCCCGGTGCCCCCTGGTTTGACCGGATGGCGCAGCCGCGCGTACCGTAACCAGGTCGAGTTGTCGATGGCTGCTGCCGCCTGCCTCCGATGGGCACAGATCATTTGGGTGATCGGTCAGCGGTGCACTCGGGCGTGATGCGAGCTACTCGTGGGCGCACGGTGACAGCCAGGACGGCACCCCGCAAACACCGATTCTTTCTGGAGCCCCCGAGTGAGCAAGCGCACCTTCCAGCCGAACAACCGTCGTCGGGCGAAGACCCACGGCTTCCGCCTGCGGATGCGTACCCGTGCCGGTCGCGCGATTCTCGCGAACCGCCGCAGCAAGGGTCGCACGAACCTGTCCGCCTGATCTCGATCAGGTCATGACGTCGTGCTGCCTACCGAGCATCGGCTGAGGCGGCGCGAGGACTTCGCGACCGCGGTACGACGGGGTCGTCGGGCTGGACGCCCGACTCTCGTCGTCCATCTTCGTAGCGGTGCCACGGACCCGCACGCGCCTGGGGAGAGCGCTCCCTCGACGCGTGCGGGTTTCGTTGTCAGCAAGGCCGTGGGCGGTGCGGTGATCCGCAACAAGGTGAAGCGTCGGCTTCGCCATCTGATGCGCGATCGAGTCGCCCTGCTGCCCCCCGGTAGCCTGGTAGTCGTACGAGCGTTGCCCGGCGCGGGTGACGCCGACCACGCACAACTGGCCCGAGACCTGGATGCCGCCATCGAGCGGTTGCTGGGAGGGGGCGCGCGATGAAGTACCCGCTGCTGGCGCTGATCAAGCTGTACCAGTGGACCATCAGTCCGTTGCTCGGGCCGGTGTGCAAGTACTACCCGTCGTGCTCCCACTACGGCTACCAGGCCATTGACCGGCATGGTGCGGTCAAGGGAACGGCACTGACGGCCTGGCGCATCCTGCGATGCAATCCGTGGTCGCTCGGCGGTGTGGACCATGTCCCGCCGCGGAAGCGTCCGCGGTGGCACGAAATGCTGCGTAACGCCTGCCGTGCACGCAAGGGCGGGCCTTCCTCCGCCGAACCGGCCACCGAGGGGCAGGCTCCTCCGAGCCCGGCCGCAGAGACCCCGTCCCATGCCCAAGGAGCATGATTAGTGGACACGATTGCCAGCCTCTTCAGCTTCATCACGACACCTGTCTCCTGGGTCATCGTCCAGTTCCACAAGGTGTACGGCGCCCTCTTCGGCGACGACTCCGGGTGGGCCTGGGGCCTGTCCATCGTGTCCTTGGTGATTCTGATCCGAATCTGCCTGATCCCGCTCTTCGTGAAGCAGATCAAGGCGACCCGGGCCATGCAGACACTGCAGCCCGAGATGAAGAAGATCCAGGAGCGCTACAAGAACGACAAGCAGCGCCAGTCCGAAGAGATGATGAAGCTGTACAAGGAGACGGGTACCAACCCGCTCTCCTCGTGCCTTCCCATCCTGGCGCAGTCTCCGTTCTTCTTCGCGCTGTATCACGTGCTCAACGCCATCGCGACCGGCAAGACGATCGGCGTCATCAACGACCCGCTGCTGGCCAGCGCCCGTAAAGCCCATATCGTCGGTGCCCCGCTGGCGGCGAAGTTCACCGACGGCGCGGACAAGGTGGCCCAGCTCGGCGCCTCGCTGACCGACGTCCGGGTCGTCACAGCGATCATGATCGTCATGATGTCGGCGTCGCAGTTCTACACGCAGCGCCAGCTGATGACGAAGAACGTCGACACCACGATCAAGACGCCGTTCATGCAGCAGCAGAAGATGCTGATGTACGTCTTCCCGGTCATGTTCGCCGTCTTCGGTATCAATTTCCCGGTCGGTGTCCTCGTCTACTGGCTGACCACCAACGTGTGGACCATGGGCCAGCAGATGTTCGTGATCCACAACAACCCGACCCCGGGTTCGAAGGCCCAGGCCGCGTACCTGGAGCGCTTGCACAAGCACGTCACGCACCACGGCCAGACGCGCCGCCGCGGTGAGAAGGCCATCGTCAAGGCCATCGTCGCCAAGGGCCGTGACCGTAACGAGTTCGAGCGCAAGTTCATCAACGGCCTGAGCAAGGCCGGCCTCGTGGCCCAGGCGGACGGCACGGTGGTGAAGGGTGAGGCCCAGGCGGTCGTCCAGGCCGAGGACGGCACGACGACGAGTGCCGCCGCTCCCAAGCGGCAGCAGCCCAAGCGGCAGAGCAAGTCCCAGCGCCAGTCCGGAGCCGCCAAGGCAGCCGGCGAGAGCACGCCGCTGTCGTTGAGCAAGTCCGAAGAGCCCGAGGACGCCAAGCCCGCCGCCGCCGACAAGCCCGCGCAGAAGCCCGGTGGTGGTACCCGCAGCAAGGCCCAGTCCGGACAGCGCAAGGGTCCGCAGCGGCCCAAGTCCCCGTCCAAGAAGTAAAAAGGAGTCCATCCCGTGACGGAAGGCACCACCTCCGCTGCTGCCGAGGGTGCAGACACCCTGACCCGCCTGGAGCAGGAGGGCGAGATCGCGGCGGACTACCTCGAGGGTCTGCTGGACATCGCCGATCTCGACGGCGACATCGACATGGACGTCGAGGCTGACCGGGCCGCTGTCTCGATCATCAGTGACATGGGCGGCCGCGAGTTGCAGAAACTGGTGGGTCGTGACGGCGAGGTGCTGGAAGCCCTTCAGGAGCTCACGCGCCTGGCCGTGCACCGGGAGACCGGTGACCGCAGCCGTCTGATGCTGGACATCGGGGGCTACCGCGCCAAGAAGCGTGCGGAGCTGTCCGAGCTGGGCGCCAAGGCTGCGGCCGAAGTCAGGAGCTCGGGCGAGCCCGTGAAGATGAATCCGATGACTCCGTTCGAACGCAAGGTCGTGCACGACGCGGTCAAGGCCGCCGGCCTGCGCAGCGAGTCCGAGGGCGAGGAGCCACAGCGCTTCGTCGTCGTGCTTCCCGCCTGATCGGTCCGTACGTTCCTCCGGCCCCGTCTGCCCGGCAGGCGGGGCCGAACTTTGTCAGCCTGATAGTTCTGGTGGTTCAGGGCTCGATGCTTACGCGTCGACGCCGTACGGAAGGACGGTCCCCCGTGACGGAGGCAGCGGAGCTTCCCCCCGCGCCCGAGCAGGCACGCGAGGTCTTCGGTGATCGCTTCGCGGACGCGGTGCGCTATGCGGAGCTGCTCGCCGAGGCGGGTGTGCAGCGCGGTCTGATCGGGCCGCGTGAGGTGCCCCGCCTGTGGGAGCGGCACCTGCTCAACTGTGCGGTGCTCTCGGAGGTCGTGCCCGAGGGCGTGACGGTGTGTGACGTCGGCTCGGGTGCCGGCCTGCCGGGCATCCCCCTGGCGCTCGTCCGGGAGGACCTGAAGATCACGTTGTTGGAACCCCTGCTGCGGCGTACGACTTTCCTGACCGAGGTCGTGGAGCTGCTGGGCCTTGACCATGTGACCGTCGTCCGGGGACGGGCTGAGGAAGTCATGGGCAAGGTCACACCCGTCCACGTGGTGACGGCACGGGCTGTGGCGCCGTTGGACCGGCTGGCTACTTGGGGCATTCCTCTGCTGCGCCCGTACGGCGAAATGCTCGCGCTCAAGGGTGACACCGCGGAGGAGGAACTCAAGAGCTCGGCGGCGGCGCTGAGCAAACTCGGTGCCGTGCAGACGTCCATCCTGCATGTCGGCGAAGGAGTCGTCGATCCGTTGTCCACGGTCGTGCGGGTCGAGGTCGGCGAGAGCCCGGGCGGTGTGCGGTTCGCCGCGAAGCGGGCCAAGGCGGCCCGGACGGGGCGTACACGGCGGCGTCGCTGATCCGTCCTGGCGACGAGACGTACTCCACACAAGCTGCCACACCTACGCGTGCCGGAGTGTCGCGACAGTTCGGTCCCGTCCGCTGTGCATCGTGTTTCACGTGAAACGTCGCTCACTGCTGCACGGCATCATCAGTCGGGGCCGGGCCGCTGCCGAACCCCGCGATCGGAAGCCTCTCGGTTCACTCGGAGAGGGCATGGAGTTGTCCACAGAGGTGGATTTCTCCACAGAACAACGGGCCTCAGTGGTTCACGACCCCGAAGACATGGGAGGCTCTGTTCATTGCGAGCCTGAAGTCGAGGAGAGTGAATCGTTGCGGTCCGACGCCAACATCGCGGGACCGATGACCGATCCGGTCCCTGGTCCCCGTACCGAGTCGATGGGGGAGGATGTTTCACGTGAAACACCGCCCCCAATGGACGACACTCCGATCGGTCGTGCTGCCCAATTGGCGGTCGAGGCTCTGGGCCGCGCCGGCGAGGGTCTGCCGCGTCCCGAGCAGACCAGGGTCATGGTGGTCGCCAATCAGAAGGGCGGAGTGGGCAAGACGACGACGACCGTCAACCTTGCCGCTTCGCTGGCTCTGCACGGTGCCCGTGTGCTGGTGGTCGACCTCGACCCCCAGGGCAACGCGTCCACCGCGCTGGGGGTCGACCACCACGCCGAAGTCCCTTCCATCTACGACGTACTGGTCGACAGCAGGCCACTCTCCGAGGTCGTGCAGCCGGTCCCTGATGTCGAGGGACTCTTCTGCGCCCCCGCCACCATCGATCTCGCCGGTGCGGAGATCGAGTTGGTGTCCCTGGTGGCCCGGGAAAGTCGGCTGCAGCGAGCGATCCAGGCTTATGAGCAGCCGCTGGACTACATCCTCATCGACTGCCCGCCCTCACTCGGCCTGTTGACCGTCAATGCGATGGTGGCCGGCCAGGAAGTCCTCATCCCCATCCAGTGCGAGTACTACGCGCTGGAGGGCCTGGGACAGCTGCTGCGTAACGTCGACCTGGTACGGGGGCACCTCAACCCCGTCCTGCATGTGTCGACCATCCTGCTCACCATGTACGACGGCAGGACGCGCCTTGCGTCGCAAGTCGCCGACGAGGTGCGCACTCATTTCAGCGACGAGGTGCTGCGGACGAGCATTCCCCGCTCGGTCCGTATCTCCGAGGCGCCGAGCTACGGACAGACGGTGCTGACCTATGATCCAGGATCTAGCGGTGCCCTCTCCTATCTTGAGGCGGCACGAGAAATCGCGCTGAAGGGTGTCGGTGTCTCCTACGACGCGACACACGCGCACATCGGCGCACAGAGCAATCCGAGCATGGTGGAGGGGATCCAGTGAGCGAGCGACGGAGGGGGTTGGGGGGGTTGGGCCGTGGTCTGGGCGCACTGATCCCTCCTGCCCCGACGGAGAAGCATGTGACTCCGGCCGCAATGAGTGGCACCGCCTCGACGTCCCCGGCGGCGACGGTTCCGGGGCTGACTACCGATCGCGGGGTGGCTGCGGCGAAGGTGGCCACCCTCCCGCCGGTTTCACATGAAACCGAGGAGCCCGAGCCTCCGATGGGCGTCCACTTCGCGGAGATTCCCCTCGACTCCATCAAGCCGAACCGGCGGCAGCCCCGTGAGGTCTTCGCCGAAGATGCGTTGCAGGAACTCGTCACCTCCATCAAGGAGGTCGGTCTTCTTCAGCCCGTTGTCGTACGGCAGCTCGGTCCCGAGAGCTACGAGCTCATCATGGGCGAGCGGCGCTGGCGGGCCTGCCGTGAGGTGGGACTGGAAGCCATCCCGGCGATCGTCCGGGCCACGGACGACGAGAAGCTCCTCCTGGACGCCCTGCTGGAGAACCTGCACCGGGCGCGGCTGAACCCGCTGGAAGAGGCCGCCGCCTACGACCAGTTGTTGAAGGACTTCAACTGCACGCAGGAGCAGCTGGCGGACCGGATCGGTCGTTCTCGCCCGCAGGTCTCCAACACCCTGCGTCTGCTGAAGCTTTCGCCGGCCGTCCAGCGACGGGTGGCCGCCGGAGTTCTCTCGGCCGGACATGCCCGGGCACTGCTCTCCGTAGAGGACTCGGAGGAGCAGGACCGGCTGGCTCACCGGATCGTGGCCGAGGGGCTGTCGGTGCGTGCTCTCGAGGAGATCGTGACCTTGATGGGCTCGCGTTCGCAGACAGCTCGGCGCTCCAAGGGACCCCGGGCCGGTGGCCGGGTCTCCCCGGCGCTGACCGACCTCGCGACCCGTCTCTCGGACCGTTTCGAGACGCGGGTGAAAGTCGAGCTGGGGCAGAAGAAGGGCAAGATCACTGTCGAGTTCGCCTCCCCGGAGGATCTGGAGCGGATCCTCAGCACTTTCGCTCCGGGCGAGAAGCTGGCCCTCCAGAAGAGCCTCCTGGAGGGCGACTCCGAGGAGACGGAGGACTGATTCTCACGTCCTCGACGCGAGGGCGCTGAGTCGGTCGACAGGGTGGGCCGTGTCCGATCTGTACCGGACCCGGCCTGCTCTTTGCTTTCACGCGGTATCGGTGGAATCGCATCGTGGATACGATGCGTTCGGGTATGGCGCATCTATCCGGCAGCACCTCTGAGGGGAGGGGCGGGGGCCATGCGAACGGTGAGCCGCACCGGACTGGTGAGCGTGGGCCTGGGGCTGGGCGCAGTCGGCGGGTTCGTCGGCAGCCTGCTCAGGGAACGGAGCTCTCTGACGGTCGCCCGCGATGCGGCGGGCGAAGGAAGCGAGGAACAGCCTTCATGGGGCGTCGGCTTGTACCGCTCACCCTGGACAACCTTCAGGACCTTCCCAAGCGCTGTCGCGCGTGTGTCTTCTGGGAGTTGGACCCAGTCAGCGGCGAGGCTGCGGTAAGGGCGGGAACACCCGCGCTGGAGAAGGAAGCCTGGATCTCCGCCGTCCTACTCGACTGGGGATCCTGTGGCCGAGTCGTGTACGTCGACGATGCGCCGGTGGGTTTTGTGCTCTACGCGCCTCCGGCTTATGTCCCCCGCTCGACGGCGTTTCCCACGAGCCCGGTCTCGCCTGATGCGGTGCAGCTGATGACCGCGTTCATCATGCCGGGCTATCAGGGCCAGGGACTGGGCCGGGTGATGGTGCAGACGGTCGCCAAGGATTTGCTACGGCGGGGCTTCAAGGCGATCGAGGCCATCGGTGACGCGCGATGGAAGGAACCCGCCTGTCTGCTGCCGGCCGATCATCTTCTTGCGGTGGGCTTCAAGACGGTCCGGCCGCATCCGAGGTATCCGCGTCTGCGCTTGGAGCTGCGGACCACGCTCTCCTGGAAGGAAGATGTGGAGATGGCGCTTGATCGGCTGCTGGGGGCCGTGCAGAAGGAGCCGGCGTTGCGACCGCTCTGAACAGCTCTCAAGCGAATGGGCCGGTCCCCAGGGGGGCCGGCCCATTCATGTTTCACGTGAAACATCACTCGGCGATGAAGTCCTCCAGGTCGCGGACGAGCGCGGCCTTGGGCTTGGCGCCGACGATGGTCTTGGCGACCTCGCCACCCTGGTAGACGTTCAGCGTCGGGATGGACATGACGCCGTACTTGGCGGCCGTACCCGGGTTCTCGTCAATGTTGAGCTTGACGATCTCGATCTTGTCGCCGTACTCGGAGGCGATCGCCTCAAGGGACGGTGCGATCTGGCGGCACGGACCGCACCAGGCGGCCCAGAAGTCCACCAGCACGGGCTTGTCGCTCTTGAGGACGTCCTGCTCAAAAGAGTCGTCGGTCACATTCTTCAGGGTGCCGGCCACGGCGGGCTCCTTAACTGGTTGATGCGTGGAGTGTGGGCAAGGGGTCAGACAGCGGTCTTCTCGGGCTCGGCCTTCTCTTCGTCCGCGAGGGCGGCGAGGAAGCGCTCGGCGTCGAGGGCGGCGGAGCAGCCGGTGCCGGCGGCCGTGATGGCCTGGCGATAGGTGTGGTCGACGACGTCACCGGCGCCGAAGACACCGGTCAGGTTGGTTCGTGTGGAGGGTGCGTCCACCTTCAGGTAGCCCTCCTCATCCAGGTCCAGCTGGCCCTTGAAGAGTTCGGTGCGCGGGTCGTGGCCGATCGCGATGAACAGGCCGGTCACCGGGAGGTCCGAGAGCTCGCCGGTCTTGAGGTTGCGCAGCTTCAGGCCGGCCAGCTTCGGGTCGCCCTGGATCTCGGCGACCTCGCTGTCCCACACGAACTTGATCTTCGGGTCGGCGAAGGCGCGCTCCTGCATCGTCTTGGAGGCACGCAGGGTGTCGCGGCGGTGGATGATCGTCACGGACTTGGCGAAGCGGGAGAGGAAGGTGGCCTCCTCCATCGCGGTGTCACCGCCGCCGATCACGGCAATGTCCTGCTCCCTGAAGAAGAAGCCGTCACAGGTGGCGCACCAGGAGACACCGCGGCCGGAGAGCGCGTCCTCGTTCGGCAGGCCGAGCTTGCGGTGCTGCGAGCCAGTGGTGACGATGACCGTCTTCGCCTTGTGGACGGTGCCTGCGGTGTCGGTGACGGTCTTGATCTCGCCGCTCAGGTCGACGTTGACGATGTCGTCCGGGATGAGCTCGGCGCCGAAGCGCTCGGCCTGGGCGCGCATGTTGTCCATGAGCTCCGGGCCCATGACGCCGTCCTGGAAGCCAGGGAAGTTCTCCACCTCGGTGGTGTTCATCAGCGCACCACCCGCGGTGACGGCGCCCTCGAACACCAGTGGCTTCAGCGACGCGCGCGCGGTGTAGAGCGCCGCCGTGTAGCCGGCGGGCCCGGAGCCGATGATGATCACGTTACGAACGTCGCTCACGGCTTGATTCCTCGTCTCTGGACTGCGTCATAGGTCCGGGGGAGTTCCTCTCGGAACTCTCATCCCACCCAACGGATCCTAAGGGTCGCGCATTCCCGCTGTGGCCGGGCACACGGAGAGGCGACACCGAACGGGACACCACGCAGAACGAAGACGAAGCGCGCGGGCTCAGGGCTGCACGTTCGACTGCTTCAGCAGAATCTTGGCCTGGCCGACGGATGGGTTCGACACGCACGTCGCGTCCATGATGTAGGCCGTTACCCGTGTGCCGCCGGACGGGGCGGGCAGCACGACAAGCATGGCCTCTGTCCCCTTGTAGATACCCGACTCGGTCGCGAGTGCAGAGGCGGTGCGGCCGGTGCCCCTCTGGACGCAGTCGGGGACCGTGACATCTTGCAGGAGGCGGGGTTGATCGCTGCCGGGAAGGGACTCCGCGCCCAAACTGTGCGAACGGGATGCACTCCCGCTGCTCTTGCTCTTGGCCAGGAGATCGGAGACCTGCTTCTCCAGCGTTCCCTGGGAGAACGTGTCCGCAGAGGTGGACGGCTGCCCATGTGCCTCGGGACCGGACGGCTTGCCGTCGTTCAGAGAGGACACCAACACGGAGCCGAATCCCAGGGCAGCGACCGTGAAGACGGTACCGAGTACGGCGATCCGGCGCTTGCTCCCCTTCTTGCGCTCTTTGCGGCCCGGGCCCGTGGTCGAGACACGGGCGTTGCCTACGGGGCGGTCAGTCGTCGGTGTTTCACGTGAAACATGCGCGTTGCCGTTCGTGCCCTTGTCCGCGGCGGAGAGGGACTGGGCCGTCGCGCCTACGGACGTCTGCGTGTCCGCGGCATCGGTCGCTGTGGCATGCAGCAGGGCCTCCGCGGCGAGGGCGGCGTCGATACGGCCGGCGACTTCGGCGGGCATGCGCGGGGGACCCGGCAGGGTTCCGAGCATTCCCCGGATCTCCTCCAGCGACGCGTAGACGTCCGAGCACAGTTCGCACTCGTCCAGATGCAGGCGGACATCCGCGGTGCGCGATGGCGGGAGCAAGCCTTCGGTGAGGTCGGAGATCTCCGCGACGTCCGGGTGCCCGTCCGTGCCTGTCGTGGTTGTCACGCTCGCCCACCTCCGCCCTTCACCGCAGCTGAATCGCTCGGTCCTGTATCCGGGGAACCCGCCTCACGGGGTCCCGCTGCCGGTGGGACGGATGTCCCCTGCGTCCGGTTCCGCCCCGCGCCCGTTTCTCTGCCCTCGCCACGGTTTTCCGGCCGCAGATGGGTGAGGAGGGGCAGGAGTCTGGCTCGTCCGCGGGCGCAGCGGCTCTTCACTGTCCCGGTCGGCACGTCGAGCATGCGTGCCGCTTCCGCGACCGGGTAGCCCTGCATGTCCACGAGGACGAGTGCGGCGCGTTGGTCGGGCGGAAGAGTGCCGAGTGCCTCCAGGAGCTGCCGATGGAGGTCGTTGCGTTCCGCCGGCGCCGAGGCCGACTCGTGCGGCTCCAGCAACTGCTCCAGGCGCTCGGTGTCGTCGACGGGCGAGGTCTTGCGGGAGGCCGCCTTGCGGGCACGGTCGAGGCAGGCGTTCACCGTGATCCGGTGCAGCCAGGTCGTCACGGCCGACTGGCCCCGGAAGGTGTGGGCGGCCCGGAACGCGGAGACGAGGGCGTCCTGGACGGCGTCAGCGGCTTCCTCGCGGTCGCCCAGCGTCCGCAGGGCGACGGCCCAGAGGCGGTCGCGGTGTCGCCGTACGAGTTCACCGAAGGCGTCGGGATCGCCTTCTACATGGAGAGCCAGGAGGTCCTGATCGCTCGTGTCGCCGTACGCGGTGTCGTCTGCCATCGGACCCCCTTCCCCTTGGCGATGCTCAGCCCTTGAACTTCACTTCGGTAATGGCCTGCGTGTAGCCGGCGTTGCTGTACGCGCTCGGATCCGCTGCCGAGTAGGGCACAGCGGTGAGCCATACGAGCACGTACTGCGTCTTCACCGACTTGGTGACTTTCACCGCGGCCGTGGTGCCGTTCGTGGTGACGCTACCGATCTCTTCCATCGAGTCCAGCGAGGCCGGCGTCAGCGAGCCGGAAGCGTACAGCTTGGCCGTTGTGTGATTGCCGGAGTAGCGCAACCCGATGCTGGCGCTGGAGAGTTTCTGCGCCGAACCCAGGTCGTAGACGATGCCCACACCCGGCTTGTAGGGCTCGAGAGGCGGACCTTGCAGGAAGGTGCTCGTCTTCCAGTACGTGGACCGGTTGCCGTCGTATGTTTTGTCGACGTCGCCCGGGTGCTGAGCGTCTCCCTTCGCCACGAACTCGCTGGCGCCCTCGATGCTCAGTACCTTGACCGGCTTGGGAGCGGTGTTGTTCTTGTCGTTGCCGTCGGTCGTCTGGGTGCTGCCACTGTCGCCGGCCTTCTTGCCCTGGTCCATCAGCGCCTCCGCCAGCTGCCAACTGCCCAGCCCCAGCGCGGCGATGAGGAGGGCCGAGACGGCCCACTTCAACGCCTTGCCGGTACGGGTCTGCAACGGAGGCAGAGGGGCCGGGACCGGCTGTGTGGCGCCGGGGTGGGTCGGCGGGCGGCCGTAGGTGCCCTGCTGGTAGGTGGTGTGCTGGTAGTCCGGTGGGGCGGTGAACGCAGGCTCCGGCGGGCGGATGCGGGGCATCTCACCGATCGCCTTCACCAGTTCCTCGGGCGTGGTGCACGGGGACTCATGGCGGGATGCGGTGGCGCCGTCGTTGGCGAGCGCTCGCATGGCGAGCTCGGACAGACCGCGGTGGACGCCCGCGCGCACCTGGTCGGGAGCGATGAGACCGACGTCCTTGGGCAGACCTGAAAGACCGTAGGCGTCGCTCTCGTACGGCCAGCGCTGGGTGAGGGACGCGTACAGGAGGGCGCCGATCGCCTCCGTGTCGGTGCGCTGCGGGGTGTCGGAGCCGACGCCGCGCAACGCGGCGTTCACGGCGAGCCCGCGGATGCGCCACTGGCCGGACGAGGTGCGCAGGACGGCGTTCGGGTTCAGGCGCAGGTGTGCCAGGCCCTCGCGGTGGGCGGCGGCCATGGCCGCGGCGATCTGGCTGACCATCTGGTAGGCGTCGTACACCTCCAGCGGAGCGGGAGCCAGCAGCGTGGTCAGTTCGGTGGCGTCGGGCAGCCACTCGTGAACGACGTAGACGAGGTCGTTCTCCTCGACGGCGTCGAGGACTTGGACGAAGCGAGGGTCGCCGAGCAGCGCGGAGGAGCGCGCCGCCGCCAGGACGGAACGGGCCCGCGAGTGGTCCGCGGGCAGGAGATGGACGCCGACGGCACGCCGCAGTTTCTCGTCCACGGCACGCCAACTGCTGAAGCCGTCCAGACGAGTGACGCACTCCTCGAGACGGTAGCGTCTGGCGAGCTTGTGGCCGCTGTGCAGCTCCGGCGGTGATGCCTTCCCGGGACCCTCGGTCCCGCCACTCCCCTGTGCCTCGACGTCTTCCGTGTCCCGCTCCCGGTTCTTGGCCACCCCGTCGGCCGTGGACTGGTCCGCCTTGGCGGTCAGCGGTTCGTCACCGCTGTTGTCTGCCACGTCGACGGCAGCCGTGGTCCGTTCCGCCACCGTCGTTCCCTGCCTCCCCATCCGTTGCGCGCCGTGCGACGCCGAAACCAATTGTGCCCACAGTCCGCCACTATGCACGACACACGGTGGCGGATGATGGTTGTGCGCGTACCCGCGCGTACCCCTGCCTCAGCGCCCCAGCCGTCCGCGCACCATGCCGACCAGTGAGTTCAGCTCCTCGATGCGCATGCGGCGGGCGGCGACGAAGAAGACCCCGAGCAGCACCGCACCACCGGCGATCAAAGCGGCGAACGAGCCGACGACGCCCTGGCCGAGCGAGTGGGCGATGCCGTAGCAGGCGGCGCCGCTGAGCAGTGCCGCGGGCACCGAAGCGATGCAGAGCCTGGCGTACGTGCGCAGGACGCGGATGCCGTCCAGGTCGCCGCCCAGTCGCTTGCGCAGCCGGTTCCAGGCGACGCCGACGCCGATCGCGTAGGCGAGCCCGTACGAGGCGGACATGCCCACCACCGCCCAGCGGGACGGCAGTACGAGGTAACAGAGCGCGGAGGCACTGGCGTTGACCGCGGCCACGATCACCGTGTTGTAGAAGGGGGTGCGGGTGTCCTCGTAGGCGTAGAAGGCGCGCAGGACGACGTACTGCACGGAGTAGGGGATCAGGCCGACGCCGAAGGCCATCAGCATGTACCCCATGTTCGTGGCCTCGCTGATGCCCGAGGAGCCGAAGATCAGCGTGCACATCGGGATGCCGAGTGCGAGGAAGCCGAAGGAGATCGGCACGATCGCGACAGCTGTGGTGCGCAGGCCCTGCGAGATGTCGTCACGGACCGCGCCGGTGTCGTCCTCGGCCGCCGAGCGCGAGATGCGCGGCAGCAGAGCGGCCATCAAGGAGACAGTGATGATGGCCTGCGGCAGGCCCCAGATCAGCTGGGCGTTGGCGTAGGCGGCGAAACCGGTGCCGTCGACCGGTGAGGCTTTGCCCGAGGCGGTGGACAGCTGGGTGACCACGATCGCGCCGGCCTGGTTGGCGAGGACGAACAGGACGGTCCACTTGGCGAGCGTCATGGCCTTGCCGAGGCCGTGGCCCTTCCAGTCGAAGCGCAGACGCATCCTGAAGCCGGTCTCCCGCAGATACGGGATCATCGCCAGTGCCTGCACGACGAGGCCGAGCAGGACGCCGATGCCGAGGAGCTGCTGACCCTCCGGCGGGATGGTCGTGACCTTCATGCCGGAGTCCGCCGCGGTGCCGTACACCCACATGAACATGCCGAGCGTCACGATGATGACGATGTTGTTCAGGACCGGCGTCCACATCATCGCGCCGAACTTCCCGCGCGCGTTGAGGATCTGCCCCATCACCACATGGATGCCCATGAAGAAGATCGAGGGCAGGAAGTAGCGGACGAACGTGATAGCCACCTCGTTGGCCGCCGGGTCGCTGGCGACCGGGTCGGACAGCAGGCGGATCAGGATCGGCGCACCGAGGACCGCGAGCACGGTCAGCGCGCCGAGTGCCACCATCACCAGGGTCAGCAGCCGGTTGGCGAACGCCTCGCCGCCGTCCTCGTCCTCCTTCATGGCGCGCACGAGCTGCGGCACGAAGACGGAGTTGAGACCGCCACCGACCGTCAGGATGTAGATCATGGTCGGCAGCTGGTAGGCGACCTGGAAGGTGTCGCCGAGCAGGCCGACGCCCAGCGCCGAGACGATCAGCGCGGAGCGGATGAAGCCGGTGAGACGGGAGACCATCGTGCCCGCCGCCATCACGGCGCTCGACTTCAGCAGGCCCGCGGCTTTCCCGCCCTTCTTCGCGGGCGCCGCCGGAGCCGCGGCGGGGGTGGCGGTGAGGTTCATGGTCGCGTCGGTCATGGCCGAAGGGGCCACAGGTGCCTGGTACTGCGGGGCCGGTACCTGTCCGCCCAGGGCCGCGACCGGGCCGGGCACCGACGAGGACTCCGACGGCGCATGACCGCTGCCCTGTTGCTGGTCCCGGAAGAGGTGCGCGAAGGCGTCCGGCTCGTGGCGCTGCTCGCCGGCCTGGGACACCAGGTCGTCGACGCCCACGAACTGCGTGGTGCGGGGGTCATCGCCGTACGGCAGGTACTGGGTGGGTCCCTCCGGCTCGGGCGCCGGGGTCTGCGCCCACACGCGCGGGTCGGGGGCGTAGGGGGACTGGGGAGGTTGGGCGTACAGCGGCTGCTGCGGTGGGTACGTGCCCGGAGGTGGCGGGGGGTGTGCGGCACGGTCGTAGAGCGCCTCGGCGACCGGGTCCTGGGCGTAGAGGTCCTGCGCTCGGTAGGGGTCCTGGTCGTAGGCGTCCTGGAGGTACATGTCGGCGGGGTGCTGCGGCGGGACCTGGCCGTCCTCGGGCGGCGGGCCCTCGGGGTGACCCGAGTTGCCCGCGCCCTGACCGCGGTCACCGTCGTACGGCGCGTTCATGGTTACCCCACCTCATCGTCCCGGGCCCACCGGCCACGACATCCTCAACGGTCCACTCTCTCACCCGTGCCGGACGGGTCGGCGCTTTCCGCTGCGGTGTCCGGTGTCAGGTCACTCGGCTGCGGCGGGTCGTCTGCCCGGGTCCGGGTGCCGGACTCCTCCTTGAGACGGTCGTCGGTGCCATCGGGGTTCTCCGTCCCGTCGGCGGCCTGGCCGGCCCCGTTGGGGCCGTCCCCATCGGCCTCGCGGGCGGCCGCGCGCTTGCGCTGGGTGTACATCCGGAAACCGGCGAGGACGAGCAGGAGGAAGCCGCCGCCGATGACCAGCATCACGGTGGCCGTGATCTCGGTGACCTTCACGTCGAAGGTGACGGGTTCGCCGTACGGCCGGCCGTCCTGCGTGTACAGCTGGGCGATCACCGTGGCCTTTCCGTTGGCTTTCGCCGTCGTGGTGAACTTCACGGTCTGACTGTGGCCGCCGGACACCTTGACCGGCTGCTCGGAGTAGGGGCTGCCGCCGATCTCCAGGCGCTTCGGGCTCAGTGAGGTGAGCCGCAACATCAAGTGGTCCACGCCCTGCACCAGGTCGTTCTGCACGGTCACCGGGATCGTGGCGCTGCGCCCGGAGAGCTTGGTCTCGGACTTGTCGATCAGCTGTACCTGGTCGGTCAGCCCGTCCAGATACGTCACCACGTCGCTGCGGAAGTCGATCGCCTCCATGGCCCGACCGCGCCAGGACGTGGACATCTCACGGTTCATGGCCCGCCCGAAGGGGGTCACCACGCGGGACTGGTCGCTGAGGACCACCTTGAAGCTGTCGAGCTTGTCCTGTGTGGTCGCGATTTGCTGGAAGGCCGTCCGCGGCAGCTCCCGCTTGCGCAGCGAGGAGGGGAATTTGGACGTGGACGGCACCGTCGTGGTGGCTGCCGGGTCCGGCTTGGCGGCGGCCGCTGCCGCGAGACTCTCGGACTCGGACCATTTCCCGCTCTGCAGGGTGGTCAGCGCCTCGGCCATCGCCTGGGCCTGGGACCCCGACGGCATACGCTGCGGGGCGACGACGATACTGCGCTGTTTGTCCGTCTGCAGGTTGATCTCAAGGCTCTGGGCGAGGAACTGCTGCACTGCGAGCGTCGAGGCCGAGGCCCTGGTCAGGTCGCCCTGGAACGCCGTCGACAGCCGCGCGTCCGCGACGACCGCAGTGGTGCCGCCGCCGATGGGACGGGCCGAGGAGGGCGTGTACGTCAGACTGCCTGTCTCCTGCAGGCTGTCGCTGCGCGCGATCACCCGGTGGGCGCCGGCGGAGGTGGCGACCTTCATGATCGAGGGGTCCACGGCACCGTTCACCGGCCACGCGAAGTCGGTGCTCGGCGTCACGTGGAGCACCGTCCGCACTGTGGTGGCGGCGACGTCGGTGGCCTCGTTGAGGTGGCTGAGCGACCCGGTGACGCCGGTGCCGTTGTGCGCGAGAGAGGCGAGGTCGGGGTCGGCGAAGGGCAGGGCGACCACCTCCTTGTCGGCCACCGCCCCCTGCAGCTCGGCGAGCCACCGCTTGGCGAGCGCCTGTTCCTCGAGGGTGCCCGCTCTGGTGGTGTCGCCCGTCCTCACCTGGTAGGGGCGGGTCATCGCGTCGACAGAGGCCAGCAGGTCGGGGTCGATCACCCAGGTGACGTCGAGGTCCTTGCCCAGCGACAGGAGCTGATCCAGGCGACCGCCCGGTGAGAGCTCCTTGGCCAGGGCGTCGTCGAGGAAGACCGGCGTCTGCTGCTCGTTCGATCCTGTCTCCGCCGTCATCTGGACGGTGGAGACCAGGGGCCACAGATACGTCGTCTTCGTCTTGGTGTCGGCCTCGTCGGACTGCCACGGCAGGAACGTCCGCTCCATACCGAGCACCTGCTCCCAGGGCTGCGCGGATGTCTCACCGGAGAGCGAGGCGGCGAACTGGTAGACGCCGCTGTTGCCGAGGTTCAGTTCGTCGACCGGTACGGAGATGGAGAAGGGCTCGGCAACCCCCGGGGTCAGCTTGGAGAACTTTTCGACGTACTTGCCGCCGATCTCCGACCCGGTGCCGCCCCGGACGTCGCTGCTGTTCCTGGTGGCGCTGTCGATGGAGGAGCGCGTGGTCAGCTCCGGTCCTACCCGCAGTCCCACGTGGGCGTCCGTGACGGCCTGCTTGCCGGTGTTGGTCACTGTGCCCGACACGGTCAGCGTGTCGCCGTCCGTGGGTGCGCTGGGGGTGAGGGTGTCCAGGGCCACGGACACCGTGCCCGAGTCGGCGGCCAGAGCGGGCGCGGCGGCGGGCAGCTGGACCAGGGCGGCCAACAGGGGCACCCCGGCGAGCAGGGCTCCGGTGCGCCACGGCCAGCGGCGGGCAGGTGAGGCACTGGTCCCCTGGAAGTCTGCCGCCTCGGCCACGCGCTCGCCCGTCCCTAGTCGTCGTCAGTGGTCGTCGGAATGTGCGTCCACGCATGGTAACGATGCGCGCTGAGGGGAAGTGCCGCGGACTGCTCCACAAGATCGGGGGACAACGTCGTGCTGTCCCTAATGTGCACGTATAAAGGGGACCATTTCCGTGTCCTTCGCGGGCAGACCTTGCACGGAGGGGCGTGGAGGGTCTGTGCCTGTTCAATGGAGGCGCTCGCGGTCGTCCGGGCCACGTACTCTTTTCTGTTGTGCCGAACGCCAACGAAGACACCTCCAGTGAACTGAGTCAGGTGCAGCATCGCGCGGTGAGTGAACTGCTGCGGGTCGCCCCTGTCGCCGACGATCTCGCTCGCCGCTTCCAGGAGGCCGGGTTCTCACTCGCCCTGGTCGGCGGTTCTGTGCGGGATGCGTTGCTCGGCCGGCTCGGCAATGACCTGGACTTCACGACCGACGCTCGCCCCGAGGACGTACTGAAGATCGTCCGACCGTGGGCGGACGCCGTCTGGGAGGTCGGAATCGCTTTCGGTACCGTCGGCGTGCAGAAGGATGCCCGCGTCGGAGCCGCTGATCGGCGCTTCCAGATCGAGGTGACCACCTACCGCTCGGAGGCGTACGACCGGACCTCCCGCAAGCCCGAGGTGTCCTACGGCCACTCCATCGAGGAGGACCTCGTCCGGCGCGACTTCACCGTCAACGCGATGGCCGTCGCGCTGCCGGAGAAGAAGTTCATTGATCCGCATGGCGGGCTCGATGATCTCGCCATGCGTGTGCTGCGGACCCCGGGCACGCCCGAGGAGTCCTTCTCGGACGACCCACTGCGGATGATGCGGGCCGCGCGCTTTGCCGCACAGCTCGACTTCGAGATCGCCCCCGAGGTCGTCATGGCGATGAAGGAGATGGCCGGGCGCCTCGAGATCGTCTCTGCCGAGCGGATCCGGGACGAGCTGAACAAGCTGGTCCTCTCCACGCACCCACGCAAGGGTCTGACGCTGATGGTGGACACCGGCCTCGCCGAGTACGTGCTGCCCGAGCTGCCGGCGTTGCGTCTGGAGAGCGACGAGCACCACCGGCACAAGGACGTCTACGAGCACACGCTGATCGTTCTGGAGCAGGCGATCGCGCTGGAGGGGAACGGTCCCGACCTGGCCCTCCGGCTGGCTGCACTGCTGCACGACATCGGCAAGCCGCGCACGCGTCGCTTCGAGAAGGACGGCAGGGTCTCCTTCCACCACCACGAAGTGGTCGGGGCGAAGATGACCAAGAAGCGCATGACGGCGCTGAAGTACTCCAACGAACTGGTGAAGGACGTCTCGCGCCTGGTCGAACTCCACCTGCGCTTCCACGGGTACGGCACCGGAGAGTGGACAGACTCCGCGGTCCGTCGCTACGTCCGTGACGCAGGTCCTCTGCTCGACCGCCTCCACAAGTTGACCCGCTCGGACTGCACGACACGGAACAAGCGCAAGGCGACCGCGCTCTCCCGGGCCTACGACGGCCTGGAGGGGCGGATCGCCCAGCTTCAGGAGCAGGAGGAACTGGACGCCATCCGTCCGGACCTTGACGGCAATCAGATCATGGAGATCCTCGCCATCGGCCCTGGCCCCGCCATCGGCCGCGCGTACCAGCACATGCTGGAGCTCCGTCTGGAGAACGGGCCCATGGCGTATGACCAGGCGGTGGCCGCACTCAAGTTGTGGTGGGCCGAGCAGAGCTGAGGCTGTGAAACGGGGGCACGTTTCACGTGAAACATGATCCCAGGGCTTACTCAAAGCGGCGAGCTCAGCTGTGGGGAGGGGTGATGTTTCACGTGAAACATCACCCCGACTGCTCCGTAGAGGACAGCGACACTGATCACCAGTGGTGACGATCGTCCGTCCGGCGGCAGCATCAGGGCGGCGACGGCGGCGGCAACCACGAAGGCGACGTTGAAGAGCACGTCGTAGACGGAGAAGATCCGACCACGGAAGCCGTCGTCGATCGAGGACTGCACGATCGTGTCCGTGGCGATCTTCGCGCCCTGGGTGATCAGACCGAGGGCGAATGCCGCGACGAGCATGGGGACGGTGGCGAAAGAGAGGCCGAGGGCGGGCTCCAGGACCGCGGCGGCCACAGCGCACACGACGATCCAGCCACCGGGTCCGAGTCGGCGCGCCGCCCAGGGCGTCACGACGGCCGCCGCGAAAAACCCGGCGCCGGAGATGCCCAACGCCAGTGCCAGCAGGGCAAGTCCGTCATCAGGGCCGGGGGCCAAGGCGTACCGGCAGAGCATCAGCACCATGACGAGCAGGGCGCCGTAGCAGAACCGCATCAACGACATCGCGCCGAGCGCCCATGCGGCTTCCCGGCGTGAGGGTGCGGCCAGATGCCGTACAGCGGCCTTCAGATCGCGGGCGGTGCCGACGAGCGCGGTCGACAGGCGAGGGTGTACCAACTCGCGGTCCGGTCCCAGAAGTTCCGGTGCGATGCGCAGGGATGCGAGCGCTCCGCACAGGTACAGTCCGGCTCCCAGCAGCACCACGGCCGCGTCGGAGTCCGCTACCACCAGTCGTACAACGAAGGCGAGGCCACCGCCCGCGGTCGCCGTGAGGGTCCCGGCGGTCGGGGAGAGGGAGTTGGCGATCACCAGGCGGTCGGCGTCGACGACTCGAGGCAGTGCGGCGGAGAGGCCGGACAGGACGAAGCGGTTGACGGCGGTGACGAACAACGCGGAGACGTAGAACAGCCAGTCGGGGACTTCGCTGACCATGAGGACGGCCGTGGCCGATGCCATGAGGGCGCGCAGCAGGTTGCCGTACAGGAATACCTGGCGGCGGCGCCAGCGGTCCAGCAGGACGCCGGCGAAAGGGCCCACCAGGGAGTACGGGAGGAGCAGGACCGCCATGGCGGAGGCGATCGCGGTGGCCGAGGTCTGTTTCTCCGGTGAGAAGACGACGTGGGCGGCGAGTGCGATCTGGTAAACCCCGTCGGCACCCTGGGAGAGCAGGCGCACGGCGAGCAGACGTCGGAAGTTCCGGAAGCGGAGCAGGACGTGCAGATCACGCACGACGGACATGGGGCACAGCCTCACATACAGGGAGGGTCCCCCGGGCTGTCCACCCGGGGGACCCTCAACAGCTCTGGCAGGAGCGGTTTCAGCACGCGGTGCTCTGCTTCGTCAGCGCATCGCGGCCCGTCTCGTCAGCGCTCGACCTCACCCCTGATGAACTTCTCGACGTTCTCGCGGGCCTGGTCGTCGAAGTACTGGACCGGCGGGGACTTCATGAAGTACGACGACGCCGACAGGACCGGGCCGCCGATGCCGCGGTCCTTGGCGATCTTCGCGGCCCGCACGGCGTCGATGATGACACCGGCGGAGTTCGGAGAGTCCCAGACCTCGAGCTTGTACTCCAGGTTCAGCGGGACGTCACCGAAGGCACGGCCCTCAAGGCGGACGTACGCCCACTTGCGGTCGTCGAGCCAGGCGACGTAGTCGGACGGGCCGATGTGGACGTTCTTCGCTCCCATGTCCCGGTCGGGGATCTGGGAGGTGACGGCCTGCGTCTTGGAGATCTTCTTGGACTCCAGGCGCTCGCGCTCGAGCATGTTCTTGAAGTCCATGTTGCCGCCGACGTTCAACTGCATCGTGCGGTCCAGAACCACGCCGCGGTCCTCGAACAGCTTCGCCATGACGCGGTGCGTGATGGTGGCACCGACCTGGGACTTGATGTCGTCACCGATGATCGGGACACCCGCCTCGGTGAACTTGTCCGCCCACTCCTTGGTGCCGGCGATGAAGACCGGGAGAGCGTTGACGAAGGCGACCTTGGCGTCGATGGCGCACTGGGCGTAGAACTTCGCCGCATCCTCGGAGCCGACGGGCAGGTAGCAGACGAGGACGTCGACCTGCTTGTCCTTGAGGACCTGGACGATGTCGACCGGCGCCTCGGCGGACTCCTCGATGGTCTCTCGGTAGTACTTGCCGAGGCCGTCGCGGGTGTGGCCGCGCTGAACGGTGACACCGGTGCGGGGCACGTCGCAGATCTTGATGGTGTTGTTCTCGGACGCCCCGATGGCGTCCGTGAGGTCGAGTCCGACCTTTTTGGCGTCCACGTCGAACGCGGCGACGAACTCGACGTCACGCACGTGGTACTCGCCGAACTGGACGTGCATCAGGCCGGGGACCTTGGACGCCGGGTCGGCGTCCTTGTAGTACTCGACTCCCTGTACCAGCGACGCGGCGCAGTTGCCCACGCCGACGATGGCTACGCGAACCGAACCCATTCCGGTTGCTCCCTGTGTGTACGAGTGAGGCCCTGACCGGGCTCTCACGTGGCGGTGTCGTCGGGCGTATCCGTCCCGGGGGTGTTCCCGGGACGGGGCAGGCCGCCCGACGCTCCAGATGTGGTGTCGTGCTGAGCGGACCCCCCGGAGGTGGAATCCTTCAGGTCCTGTCCGGCCCGCTCGCTCTCGATGAGCTCGTTCAGCCAGCGCACTTCGCGCTCCACGGACTCCATCCCGTGGCGCTGGAGCTCAAGCGTGTAGTCGTCGAGGCGCTCGCGGGTGCGCGCCAGCGAGACGCGCATCTTGTCCAGGCGTTCCTCAAGCCGGCCGCGGCGGCCCTCAAGGACGCGCATGCGCACATCACGAGAGGTCTGCCCGAAGAAGGCGAAGCGAGCCGCGAAGTGCTCGTCCTCGTACGCGTCGGGCCCGGTCTGAGAGAGGAGCTCTTCGAAGTGCTCCTTACCTTCCACCGTCAACCGGTAGACGATCTTGGCGCGACGCCCTGCGAGTGGTGCGGCGAGGGCCTCCGCGGGGACGTTCCCCGGCTCCTCGATCAACCAGCCGTTGACGACCAGCGTCTTGAGGCAGGGGTACAGCGTTCCGTAGCTGAACGCACGGAACACACCCAGCGATGTGTTGAGTCGTTTTCGCAGCTCATAGCCGTGCATCGGGGACTCGCGGAGCAGGCCGAGTACGGCGAACTCAAGGATCCCGGAACGCCGGCTCATGGTCGCCTCCTCTCTGCCGCGGACGGGCCGTGACGGTCTTATGCCGAGCTGATGTATCGACTCGATACATCAAGACGATAGAACGGCCTTCCGGATGGGACAAGTGGGGGAACGGTGAACGGGGTCACATCATTGATTCAAGGGAAGCAAGTTGCCTGTTTTGGGGTGACCTTCGTCGCTGGGCCGGTTTTGAAGGTGCGTAGTCTGTGCGCCATGCACACCACCGGGAACCGAGTGACGCCTGCGGAGCGTCGTTGTCCTCGGTGCAGTACGGGTGAATGCGAGACCTACCGCATCCGTACTTCGGGGGGACCGGAAACCAGCCGCCGTTTCCAGGCGCGCACGGGTGCGCCTGCCCGAGGAGTAGTCGTTCGATGAGTGAGCACCGTCGCAAACCGCCGCAGCCGCAGGGAGGCGGACGTGCCGCGGCCCGACGCGGCCAGTCCGGCTCGTCCTCCGGCCGCCGTGCGGCACCGCGAGGCGCCACCGGGTCTCTCTCCGACTCCTATGGGACGAGTTCCCAGGAGTCGGAGTCCTACGACCCGGGAGGTGAGGAGCGGCCGTACAGCAGCCGCGCCGAGGCCCGCCGGGCCTCGCAGAGAAGTACGGGCGGCCGGCGCAGAGCGGCCGAACCAACAGGTGGGCGCGGTGGCCCCCACGGCTCCGCGGGGCGCGGTCGCGCGGTCGCGCCCGGCAAGAGGCGGATCATCGACTATCCGCGCGCCGGCAAGTACGGCGCGGCGCGCTGGATGCCCTCGTGGAAGCTGGTGACCGGACTCTTCATCGGCTTCTTCGGCAGCATGGTGGCCGTCGCGGGCATCGGGTACGCCATGGTGCAGGTGCCCGACGTCGCGAAGACCGCGAAAGCCCAGAACAATGTCTTCTACTGGGCCGACGACAGCGTGATGGTGGCCACCGGTGGTGAGACCAACCGCCAGGAACTCAACCTTTCGCAGATCCCGAAGAACATGCAGTACGCCGTCATCTCGCAGGAGAACAAGACCTTCGAGACCGACAGCGGCATCGACCCGAAGGGCATCGCCCGCGCCGTCCTCAACATGGCCAGGGGCGGCGAGACGCAGGGTGGCTCCACCATCACCCAGCAGTACGTGAAGAACGCGATGCTCAACGACCAGTCGCAGACGGTCTCCCGGAAGTTCAAGGAGATCTTCGTCTCCGTCAAGGTCGGCACCACGGTCCCCAAGGACAAGATCATGGAGGGGTACCTGAACTCGGCGTACTACGGTCGTAGTGCGTACGGGATCCAGGCGGCCGCGCGCGCGTACTTCAACAAGGACGCGGAGAAACTGGACGCGGGGCAGTGCGCCTTCCTGGCAGCGATGCTGAAGGGTGCCACCTACTACGATCCTGCGGGCTCGCAGTCCATCGACCCGGCCGCCGCTACCCCTGACGCCAACAGGAAGCGGGCCCTGCGGCAGATGCAGGACACCTTGGACAAGATGGTCGAGTACGGCCATCTGAGCCCGACGGAGCGGGCCAAGTTCACCACGCTCCCCACATCGCAGAACCCGCGCTCGAACAACCAACTGAGCGGCCAGGTCGGCTACCTGGTCGACCTCGCCAAGGCGTACCTGATCAACAACACGAACATCAGCGCCGACGACCTGCAGCAGGGTGGCTACTCGATCCATACGACCTTCGACAAGAAGAAGGTCGACGAGCTCGAGAAGGCGGTGCAAAAGGTCCGGAAGGCGAACATCAAGCCCAAGGAGCGACCGGATACGGACAAACACGTTCAGTTCGGTGGCGCCTCCGTGGATCCCGCGACCGGCGCGATCAAGGCCATCTACGGCGGCGAGGACGCGACAAAGCACTTCACCAACAACGCCGACGCGACGGGCGCCCAGGTCGGTTCGACGTTCAAGCCGTTCGTCCTCGCGGCGGCGATGAAGTGGGGCGTGCGGGATCCTGATGGTCTTCCGGAGCAAGCGCAGGACGAACGGACCCAGGTCAACCCGCAGAGCCTGTACAGCGGCAAGAACGATCTCAAGATCAAGGAATACGACGGATCGATCTGGAAGAACGAGAAGGGCAAGGAGTGGCTCCAGGAGAACGACGGCAGGAAGTCGGTCGGCTCTCCACCGAGCTACAAGATTGACCTCCGTGAGGCGATGCGGGAGTCCGTGAACTCCGCCTTCGTACAGCTCGGTATGGACGTCGGGCTGGACAAGGTGAAGGAGTCGGCGGAGGAGGCCGGCCTCCTGGAGAACAGCCTGGCCGGCACCAACTACCCGTCCTTCTCCATCGGTATCTCCGACCCCAGCGCGATCCGTATGGCCGGTGCCTACGCCACCTTCGCGGCCAGCGGCAAGCAGAACGACCCGTTCTCGGTCGTGAAAGTCACGAGCAAGAACGGCACGGAGTACACGCACGAGGCCAAGACGAAGGAGGCGTTCGCTGCCAAGGTCGCCGACAACGTCACGGACGTGCTCAAGACCGTGGTCGACAAGGGCACGGGTACCAACGCCAAGCTGAGCGACCGTGAAGTAGCCGGCAAGACCGGTACCACCGACGGCAACAAGTCCGCCTGGTTCGTCGGATACACGCCGCAGCTGTCCACGTCGATCACCATGTTCCGCCTGGACGACGACGAGACCAAGAAGAACCGCGAGTTTCTGAAGATGTACGGAACAGGTGGCCAAAAGAAGATCCACGGCGCCTCGTTCCCGTCCGAGATCTGGCACGACTACATGGAAGAGGCGCTGAAGAACACGCCGCCGAAGAACTTCCCGACGCCGGAGCCCATCGGTGAGGTCATCAACGATGATCCGATCTCGACGCCCACTCCGACGTTCAGCCAGACCGAGGAACCCAGCCCGACGCAGAGCCCGTCGCCCAGCGATTCGCCGACCGCCTCCCCCTCCTCCTCTCCCTCCTCGTCGCCGACACCGACGGAGTCCTGCCAGTTCGACTGGCAGTGCCCCGGCCAGGGTCAGGACAACGGCGGAACGGGCAATGGTGGCACCGACGGGGGCGTGACGTCCTCGCCCACAGGAACCGCGACGGACGGGACCGGGACCACCAGAGGGAACGGCAACAACGGAGGCCTCTTCCAAGGGCCGACCGGTTAGGCGCCATATCGCCCATCGAGGGTGTTTCACGTGAAACATGGGCCGCCGCACCTACCAGGTGTGGCGGCCCTCAGCGTCTTCCTGGGCGCGTACGGCAGGATGTGCCCCATGCCCAGCGCAGAATCGACGCAAGCGAGTGTGCACGAGCCGGAGCGGGTGCGGCCGACGAAGGATGACGCGGTCGCCGCGGCCGCCAGTGAGTTCATCGGTGGCCCTGTGGGACGGCGGGCCCTGCTCGGGACGTCCTGGTGGACTCCCGTCCGGGTGATCGCGCTGGTGGCGATCGGTATGTTCGCCCTCGGTCTGGTCCAGAAGGCGCCCTGCTACAACGGCGCCTGGTTCTTCGGAGCCAGCTCGCAGTACACGCACGCCTGCTACTCGGACATCCCGCATCTCTATCAGGGGCGCGGCTTCGCCGACGGGCTCGTCCCGTATTTCGACAAGCTGCCCGGCGACATGCAGTACCTCGAATACCCGGTGCTGACCGGTGTGTTCATGGAGGCCGCCTCGTGGTTCACGCCCGGCAGCGGCAGCATCCAGGACCAGGAGCAGTGGTACTGGATGGTCAACGCCGGGATGCTGATGGTGTGCGCGGCCGTCATCATCGTATGCGTGACCCGTACGCACGCCCGGCGTCCCTGGGACGGTCTGCTGGTCGCTCTGGCGCCCGCCCTCGCGTTGACCGCCACCATCAACTGGGACCTCCTGGCGGTCGCTCTGACCGCCGCGGCGATGCTGATGTGGTCCCGGAGCCGCTCCCTCGCCTTCGGTGTCCTGCTGGGGCTTGCGACGGCCGCCAAGCTCTATCCCGTCTTCCTGCTCGGGCCGCTCTTCGTGCTGTGCTGGCGGGCGGGCAAATGGCGGGACTTCGGAAAGGCTCTTGGAGGCACGGCCGTCGCCTGGCTGGTCGTGAACCTTCCGGTGATGCTGTTCGCCTTCGACGGCTGGTCGAAGTTCTACACGTTCAGCCAGGAGCGAGGCGTGGACTTCGGGTCCTTCTGGCTCATCCTGGCCCAGAACTCGAAGAACCCGCTCACCACGGACTCCGTCAACATGTTCGCCACGCTGCTGGTGCTGCTGTGCTGCGTGGGTATCGCGGCACTGGCGTTGACCGCGCCGCGTCGGCCGCGCTTCGCTCAGCTCGCCTTCCTGATCGTCGCGGCGTTCATCCTCACCAACAAGGTCTACTCGCCGCAGTACGTCCTGTGGTTGGTGCCGCTGGCCGTGCTGGCCCGGCCGAAGTGGCGGGACTTCCTGATCTGGCAGGCCTGCGAGGTCGCGTACTTCCTGGGGATCTGGATGTACCTCGCGTATACGACCAGTGGCGATGCTCACAAGGGCCTGCCGACGGACGGTTATCACTGGACCATCGCCCTGCACCTGCTGGGCACGCTGTATCTGTGTGCGGTGATCGTGCGCGACATCCTCATGCCGGAGCGGGACGTGGTGCGTCGGGCAGGCGACGACGACCCCTCGGGCGGTGTGCTCGACGGCGCGGAGGACGTCTTCGTATTCGGCCCCGCCGCACATCGTCCGCGGCACGCGGCTGACTTCGAGGGGCCTCAGGTGGAGTGGGGCGGCCGGGGATCGACCTCCCCCGCGGGGCCGCCCATGGACGGTTCGCTCTGAGTGAACACAGTGTGAGCCGGTCTGCGTGAGTCACACAAAAGGCCGTACACGAGGTTCCGTGTACGGCCTTTCCGTTGTCCGAGGGTGCTCAGCGGTCGACGATCCGGTCGAACTGCGTGGTGGTGTGCCGCAGATGAGCCACGAGTTCCTCGCCCACCTTCGGCTCCGCGGCGTCCGCGGGCACGAACAGGATCGAGACCTGCATGTGCGGCGGCTCGGCGAACCAGCGCTGCTTGCCGTCCCAGACGAACGGGGAAAGGTTCCGGTTGACCGTGGCGAGGCCGGCGCGGGCGACGCCTTTGGCACGCGGCATGACGCCGTGCAGAGCCTTGGGGGCCTCCAGACCCACCCCGTGCGACGTACCGCCCGCCACGACCACCAGGAAGCCGTCGGAGGCCGCCTTCTGCTGCCGGTAGCCGAAGCGGTCGCCCTTGGCCACACGCGTGACGTCCAGGACGGCACCGCGGTACTCCGTGGCCTCGTGGTCGCCGAGCCACAGCCGCGTGCCGATACGGGCCCGGAACCGGGTTTGCGGGAACTGCTGCTGCAGCCGAGCGAGATCCTCGGCCTTGAGGTGGCTGACGAACATCGTGTGCAGCGGCAGGCGGGCCGCGCGCAGCCGGTCCATCCAGCCGATGACCTCCTCGACGGCGTCCGAGCCGTCGGTGCGGTCCAGCGGCAGGTGGATGGCGAAGCCCTCCAGGCGGACGTTCTCTATGGCGGTGTGCAGCAGGGGCAGGTCCTGCTCGCTGATGCCATGGCGCTTCATCGAGGACATCACCTCGATGACCACGCGAGCGCCCACGAGACCGTAGACCCCGTCGATCGACGACACCGAGCGGATGACCCGGTCGGGCAGCGGCACCGGCTCCTCGCCGCGCCGGTACGGCGTCAGCACCAGCAGGTCACCGCCGAACCAGTCCTTGATCCGCGCGGCCTCGTACGTCGTACCCACGGCGAGGACGTCCGATCCCAGGCGCGTGGCCTCCTCCGCCAGCCGCTCGTGTCCGAAGCCGTAACCGTTGCCCTTGCAGACCGGGACCAGCCACGGGAACTGCTCCTGCACGTGCTTGTGGTGCGCCCGCCAGCGCGCGGTGTCGACGTAGAGCGTGAGCGCCATGGCCGGACCTGGAACCTTTCTGGTGGCTGCGGTGTATCAGAGATATGGGAGCTATTGAAGCGAAGAACGCGACATCAGCGGCGCGACATGTAGATGTCGAGCGCCTTGTGGAGCAGCTTGTTGAGCGGGAAGTCCCACTCGCCGAGGTACTCGGCGGCCTGACCGCCAGTGCCCACCTTGAACTGGATCAGGCCGAAGAGGTGGTCGGTCTCGTCCAGCGAGTCGGAGATGCCGCGCAGGTCGTAGGCGGTCGCGCCGAGCGCGTAGGCGTCACGCAGCATGCGCCACTGCATCGCGTTCGAGGGCCGGACCTCCCGGCCGATGTTGTCGGAGGCGCCGTAGGAGTACCAGACGTGCCCACCGACGATCAGCATCGTCGCCGCCGACAGGTTCACGCCGTTGTGCTGGGCGAAGTACAGCCGCATGCGATTGGGGTCCTCGGTGTTGAGGGCCGTCCACATGCGCTGGAAGTACGACAGCGGGCGGGGCCGGAAGTGGTCGCGCACAGCAGTGATCTCGTACAGGCGCTGCCATTCCTCGAGGTCGTGGTAGCCGCCCTGGACGACCTCGACGCCCGCCTTCTCGGCCTTCTTGATGTTGCGGCGCCACAGCTGGTTGAAGTTCTTGTGCACCTCTTCCAGGGAGCGGTTCGCCAGCGGGACCTGGAAGACATATCGGGGCTGTACGTCACCGAATCCGGCGCCCCCGTCCTCACCCTGCTGCCAGCCCATGCGGCGCAGCTTGTCGGAGACTTCGAAGGCACGCGGTTCGATGAAGTCGGCCTCGATGTCCCGCAGTCGCTTCACGTCCGGGTTCTGGATGCCCTGCTTGATGGAGACCGCGTCCCAGCGCCGGATGATCACCGGCGGGCCCATCTTCACGGAGAAGGCGCCCTGCTGCTTGAGGTGCGCGAGCATCGGTTCCAGCCAGTCGGTCAGATTTGGCGCGAACCAGTTGATGACCGGGCCCTCGGGCAGGTAGGCGAGGTAGCGCTTGATCTTGGGAAGCTGCCGGTAGAGCACCAGCCCCGCGCCGACCATCTCACCGGTGCGGTCGTCGAACCAGCCGAGGCTCTCAGAGCGCCACTCGGCCTTGACATCCGCCCAGGCCGGAACCTGCATGTGGCTCGCCGACGGCAGGCTCTGGATGTACGCCAGATGCTGCTCGCGACTGATCGTCCTCAGGGTCAGGCTCATTCGGGGCGCTCCTCGGGCTGGTGTGTCCCCATGGGTACAGGGGCTCCGGCTCTAGCGCCGAAGCCTACTGCGCCTTTCGAGCGCCCCGACTGGGCATGCGGCACCTTCGCTCCGGCTCCTGAGTCGCCGGGCGTACCGCGGTGCCTTATGAGGGATGTGGAGTGAGCCGTCCGTGGCGTCAGAAGACCCCGCCGAAGAGACCACCGTGCGCCATGCCGAGGAAGAAGCCGACCCCCGACGCGCCCAGACCGAGGATCAGCCCGAACCGTTCCCGGGTCGTCACCGAGATCCACTGCCCGAACGCGCCGGTGAGGATCCCCACGAGGCCGGTCCAGGAGCTGAGCAGGTGCAGGTCGTTGAACATCGCCGTGACGAACGACGTGATACCGAGCACCAGGGTCACCGCGAGCAGCGTGTCCTGGAGTGGGTGGGGCTTGCCGTCCGTGGCGAACAGCCCTCCGACGGTGTTGGGTCGCAATGCCTGTGCCATGGGGCACCTCCTGCGAAAGCGGCGCATCGTAGCGCCATACACACCCGATGTGTACAGATTGACGGCCCTCACGGCCGGATTTCAACTGGAAGCCGGTGTGCGGGTAGTCTGTACCCTCTGCACCGATGTCTGCCCACGTCGCGACAGAGGACTCCCCTTCGGGACTCCGATTGTCAGTGGCGGCCGATACCGTTGCGTACGCATCACAACCCTCCTGCCACGGAACCGCCGTGGCCGTTGAGTCCGAAGGAGGTGGGTTCCACATGCGTCACTACGAGGTGATGGTCATCCTCGACCCCGATCTGGAGGAGCGCGCTGTCTCCCCCTTGATCGAAAACTTCCTCTCCGTCGTCCGTGAGGGCAGCGGAAAGGTCGAGAAGGTCGACACCTGGGGCCGTCGTCGTCTCTCGTACGAGATCAAGAAGAAGCCTGAGGGCATCTACTCGGTCATCGACCTGCAGGCCGAGCCTGCGGTCGTCAAGGAGCTCGACCGCCAGATGAACCTGAACGAGTCGGTCCTCCGGACCAAGGTCCTCCGTCCCGAGACTCACTGAGCTCTCCGCTCAGCCGAACTCGGGATTCGAGTAGCAGCACAAGCAGCCAGCAGCAAACCCGCCGAGAGGTTCCCCCATGGCAGGCGAGACCGTCATCACGGTCGTCGGCAATCTTGTCGACGACCCCGAGCTGCGCTTCACCCCTTCCGGTGCGGCGGTCGCGAAGTTCCGTGTCGCGTCCACCCCCCGCACCTTCGACCGTCAGACGAACGAGTGGAAGGACGGCGAGAGCCTGTTCCTGACCTGCTCGGTCTGGCGTCAGGCGGCGGAGAACGTTGCCGAGTCGCTCCAGCGAGGCATGCGCGTCATCGTGCAGGGCCGGCTGAAGCAGCGGTCCTACGAGGACCGTGAGGGTGTCAAGCGCACGGTCTACGAACTGGACGTCGAGGAAGTCGGCGCCAGCCTGCGCAGTGCCACGGCCAAGGTCACCAAGACCACCGGCCGTGGTGGCCAGGGCCAGGGTGGTTACGGCGGTGGTGGCGGCGGCGCCCAGGGTGGCGGCGGCTGGGGCGGAAGCCCCGGTGGCGGCGCCCAGCAGGGCGGCGGCGGTGCTCCCGCCGACGACCCGTGGGCGACCAGCGCTCCCGCCGGTGGCAACCAGGGCAGCGGTGGCGGCGGCGGTGGTGGCGGCTGGGGTGGAAACTCCGGCGGCACCAGCGGTGGCGGCTACTCGGACGAACCCCCCTTCTAGGCCTCACGGCCGAGGGTGGGTCGTACCCACACTTCTTGATCACACAGGAGATACACCATGGCGAAGCCGCCTGTGCGCAAGCCGAAGAAGAAGGTCTGCGCTTTCTGCAAGGACAAGGTCACGTACGTGGACTACAAGGACACGAACATGCTGCGGAAGTTCATTTCCGACCGCGGCAAGATCCGTGCCCGCCGCGTGACCGGCAACTGCACGCAGCACCAGCGTGACGTCGCCACGGCTGTGAAGAACAGCCGTGAGATGGCGCTGCTGCCCTACACCTCCACCGCGCGATAAGGGAAGGGTGACCGACTCATGAAGATCATCCTCACCCACGAGGTCTCCGGCCTCGGTGCCGCGGGTGACGTCGTCGACGTCAAGGACGGTTACGCTCGCAATTACCTGATCCCGCGGAAGTTCGCTATCCGCTGGACCAAGGGTGGCGAGCAGGACGTCGAGCAGATCCGTCGCGCTCGCAAGATCCACGAAATCCAGACCATCGAGCAGGCCAACGCTGTGAAGGCCCGGCTCGAGGGCGTCAAGGTCCGTCTGGCCGTCCGCTCCGGCGACGCCGGTCGTCTCTTCGGTTCCGTCACCCCGGCCGACATCGCTTCCGCGATCAAGGCTTCCGGTGGCCCCGAGGTCGACAAGCGCCGCATCGAGCTGGGTGCGCCGATCAAGACGCTGGGCGCCCACGAGACGTCCGTCCGTCTGCACCCTGAGGTTGCCGCCAAGGTCAACCTCGAGGTCGTCGCGGCCTGATCGTCGCGCTCGGCTTGGACAGCTGGAAAGGGGCCGCACCTGCCGGGTGCGGCCCCTTTGACGTGTTTGTGGCACGGCCAGGTCGGCATGTTTCACGTGAAACGACCGAGTTGACCGGGTGGGTACGTTTCACGTGAAACGGTCAGCGCGTTGCACCCGTCACCAGCCAGCGGCCGGAGCGGGTGCGTAGCCCCAAGGTCAGCATGCGCACCGTCATCATCAGTGTCATGGCGACCCAGAGGGCGGTCAGCCCACCGTCCAGCACAGGAACGAGCAGAGCGACCGGGGCGAAGGCCGCCAAGGTGAGCAGCATGGCCCACGCGAGGTACGGACCGTCACCGGCACCCATGAGTACTCCGTCCAGGACATAGACGATGCCGCAGATCGGCTGCGAGATCGCCACGATCACCAGAGCGGGCAGAGCGGTGTCCTTGACCACGGAGTCGCTGGTGAACAGTGGCAAAAAGACCGGCCGACTCATCACGACCAGCATCCCGAGCAGGAAACCGACCGCGGCACCCCACTCCACCATGCGACGGCACGCCTGACGGGCGCCTTGGGGATCACCGGCCCCCAGATAGCGACCGATGATCGCCTGTCCGGCGATGGCGATGGCGTCGAGGGCGAAGGCCAGCAGACTCCACAGGGACAGGATGATTTGGTGGGCAGCGATGTCGGCATCGCCGAGGCGGGCCGCGACGGCCGTGGCAATCATCAGGACCGCGCGCAGAGACAGCGTGCGGACCAGCAACGGGACGCCGGCCTGAGCTGAGGACCGGATCCCGCCGGCGTCAGGACGTAGGGAGGCTCCGAACCGACGGGCACCGCGGACGACCACCACCAGATAGGCGGCAGCCATGGAGCACTGGGCGATGACGGTGCCCCAGGCGGAGCCTGCGATACCGAGGTTGGCGCCATAGACGAGGCCCACATTGAGAGCGGCGTTGGCGACGAAGCCTGCAACGGCGACGTACAGAGGTGTCTTGGTGTCCTGTAGCCCGCGGAGAACACCGGTCGCTGCGAGAACGACGAGCATGGCCGGGATACCGAGGGACGAGATCCGGAGATAGGTGGTCGCATACGAAGCGGCCGTGTCGGATGCGCCGAAGAGTTCCACGATCCTCGGTGCGGTGGGCAGGACGACGGCGATGACGGCGGCACCGAGCAACAGCGCCAGCCAGACGCCGTCCATACCCTGACGAATGGCGGCCTGGAGATCACCTGCGCCGACGCGCCGGGCGACGGCGGCCGTGGTGGCGTAGGCGAGGAAGACGAAGATGCTGACGGCTGTCGTGAGGAGGGCCGAGGCGATGCCGAGACCGGCGAGTTGTGCCGTCCCGAGATGGCCGACGATCGCACTGTCGGCCATGACGAAGAGGGGCTCGGCGACGAGCGCGCCGAAGGCCGGTAGGGCCAGTGCGATGATCTCTCGGTCGTGCTGTCGCCGGGCAGCCCTGGGGGTCGCGGGAGCCTGTGTCATGCGCACCAATCTAATCGTCCACAGGTAAGAGATGCAATGCACATATGACCCTTACTCAACTTCTTGCGATACCCGCTTCGGTGTGCGGATGGAGCTGATCTTGGTCCCATCGGGAAAGTTTTTCTTCTACACAGCCGGTGGATGGGGAATTCGCAGGTCAGAGCCGCATTCGCGAGTGAGGTCCAGGCTTGTTCACAGGCCTGTCCACCGGGTCGTGCACAGGTTTTACGGAGTTCTCCACAGCATCTGGGCCGTCGTCCACATGGCCTGTGGATAACCAGATTGGCTGACGGTGCCTGCGGGCCTACGGTGGTCCGACGCCCACTCCCGTTCGTCGGCCGGTAAACCGCCACAAAACCGACGTGCCTGAACCGGAGTTGGGCGTCTCATTTGTCAGTGGCGTGCCGTAGACAAGAGTGGCACGCGAGGTCCGCTCCGCGGACGGGAGGAGGTGTCTCGGTGAGTATTTCCGAGCCCTTGGACGATCCTTGGGCCGACAGCGGTCCCAGTGATCGTCTGCCCCCGTCCCGCCGACGCAATGACGGAGCCCGGGGCCGCGACGAGCAGCACGACCGCGGCGGGGAGAACGGCTCCTGGGACGGCTCCGGTTCGGCCTTCGAACGGGTTCCGCCGCAGGATCTCGACGCCGAGCAGTCCGTGCTCGGCGGCATGCTCCTGTCGAAGGACGCCATCGCCGACGTCGTCGAGGTCCTCAAGGGCCACGACTTCTACAAGCCCGCGCACGAGACGATCTACCAGGCGATTCTCGACGTCTACGCCAAGGGCGAGCCGGCCGACCCCATCACGATCGCCGCCGAGCTCACCAAGCGTGGCGAGATCAACAAGGTCGGCGGCGCATCGTATCTGCACACCCTTGTCCAGACCGTGCCGACGGCGGCCAACGCTGAGTACTACGCCGAGATCGTCCACGAGCGGGCGGTCCTGCGCCGTCTGGTCGAGGCCGGCACACGCATCACGCAGATGGGATACGCGGCCGACGACGACGTTGACGAGATCGTCAACCGCGCCCAGGCGGAGATCTACGCGGTCACCGAGCAGCGCACCAGTGAGGACTACCTGCCGCTCGGCGACATCATGGAGGGCGCGCTCGACGAGATCGAGGCGATCGGCTCGCGCAGCGGCGAGATGACCGGTGTCCCCACCGGCTTCACGGACCTCGATTCGCTGACCAACGGCCTGCACCCGGGGCAGATGATCGTCATCGCGGCCCGCCCCGCCATGGGCAAGTCCACGCTGGCGCTGGACTTCGCACGCGCGGCGTCGATCAAGCACAACCTGCCCAGTGTCATTTTCTCTCTCGAAATGGGCCGCAACGAGATCGCGATGCGTCTGTTGTCCGCCGAGGCGCGCGTAGCACTGCACCACATGCGCTCCGGCACGATGACGGACGAGGACTGGACACGCCTTGCGCGTCGGATGCCCGAAGTGTCATCGGCGCCGCTCTACATCGACGACTCCCCGAACCTCTCCATGATGGAGATCCGCGCGAAGTGCCGCCGGCTGAAGCAGCGCAGCGACATCAAGCTGGTGATCATCGACTATCTGCAGCTGATGCAGGCCGGTGGTTCGAAGCGTTCCGAGAGCCGTCAGCAGGAGGTCTCGGACATGTCCCGAAACCTCAAGCTCCTGGCCAAGGAACTGGAAGTCCCGGTGATCGCGCTCTCACAGCTCAACCGTGGTCCCGAGCAACGTACGGACAAGAAGCCGATGGTGTCCGACCTGCGTGAGTCGGGCTCCATCGAGCAGGACGCCGACATGGTGATCCTGCTCCACCGCGAGGACGCCTACGAGAAGGAGTCGCCGCGCGCGGGCGAGGCGGACATCATCGTGGGCAAGCACCGTAACGGCCCGACGGCCACGATCACGGTTGCCTTCCAGGGGCACTACTCGCGGTTCGTGGACATGGCGCAGACCTGATCCACCGCTCTTGTAGGTTTCCAGATCCCGTGGCCACTTTCCACCGGCGATGGCCACTATGTGGCCAATAGGACACGGGTCTGGAAATCATGCCGATTGAGCGAGTAGTTCCGCCCTTCGTGTACAGGACCTCACCAGTTATCGTCTCAGCGGGCCAGAGCCCGCTCACCGGTGTAATTGATGATCATGGAAGAGACATCAAGTGACTGACACCGTGACCGAGTTCGTGGCCGCCGATGACCAGGCGGATCCGTCGCCGGAGGCCGCGACGGTCGAGCAGAAACTGATCGACCAGCTCGTCGGGCAGGCCCGCAGCAAGGGGCTGCAGCTGACCGGCGAGGGCGGGCTGCTGCAGCAGCTGACCAAGGCGGTTCTGGAGTCCGCCCTGGAGGGCGAGATCACCGACCATCTCGGGTATGACAAGCACGACCCGGCGGGCAAGGACGGCGGCAACTCCCGTAACGGCACGCGGTCCAAGACGGTGCTGACGGACATCGGGCCGGTCGAGATCGACGTGCCGCGCGACCGGGAGGGCTCCTTCGAGCCGGCCATCGTCAAGAAGCGGCAGCGCCGGCTGACCGGCGTGGACGAGATGGTGCTCTCGCTGTCCGCGAAGGGCCTCACGCACGGGGAGATCTCCGCGCACCTGGCCGAGGTCTACGGCGCGAACGTGTCCAAGACGACCATCAGCACGATCACCGACAAGGTGATGGACGTCATGGCGGAATGGCAGAACCGTCCGCTCGACCGCGCTTGAATTCCATCGATGGTTGCGAACGCCCCGGAAGGAGATCGTTCGCATGCCTCGTGGAGGAGCCAACCGCAAGCCCACTGCCGCCAGGCGGCAGTACTTCGAGCTGGTGCGTCAGGGATTGAAGGGGGCTGCGGCAGCCCGCCAAGTGGGCGTATCCACCAGCTGCGGATCCAAGTGGTTCATCGAAGCTGGAAGCATGATCATCCCCGATGTCTCCGTCTCACCACGCTTCCTCACCCAGGACGACCGCATCGCCGGCCCGGTGGACCTGGATAAGTCGGGTTCCAGGATGCATGTCCTGCCCTACGCCGACGGACTGCCTCTACGCGTCGGACTCTCCGCGGCCAACAACCCACGACAGGCTCGCCCTGAAGCCGACACTGCCCCATTTGCCCATGGCTGTGACAGTCGATTCGCGCATCTCGGGGAGCCGTTCAGGATCGCGGCAGTGCCGACGAGCCCTCATGATCCACGACCGTGATCGCAGATGCCTCGCAGAACCCGGCCGGCCCCGTCCCGTCCCGTCCCGTCCTTGACGACACCACAGCAACAGCGTCAGTACCCAGCGCAGTGCGGGGACCGCGGATCGACCTCGAACGGGGCGGAATGGCGGGCAGCAGGTACGGGCATCTGCCGGTCGGTCGCAGACGCGATGGGGGTCCGTCTCTGGGGCCAGGGCCTTGACCGCTTGCTCGACTTCGGCGGGACTGGACGGGGCGAGTCGCTTCAGCGATCCCGAGGCCGGGAGGCCACCGCCTCGGGGCCTTGACCGTCAAGCGCTGCAAGGGGTGTTGCCCGGGCAGAAGCGGAAGTCAGGCCACCCACTCCTTGAGTTGGCGCACGAGCCCGGCGGGGTCGTCGCCGGTCGGGGTCACCTGGAGATTGGTGACGCCGGACTCGCGGAACGCTTCGATCCGCTCCCGGACGTAAGAGGCTGGGCCGACGAGGTTGATCTGTTCAAGGAGTTGGAATGGGACCTTGGCCTCGGCTTCCTTCTTCTTGCCGTCGAGGTAGAGGTCCTGGATCTCCTTGGCCTCGGCTTCGTAGCCGTAGCGTCGGACGAGGTCGTTGAAGAAGTTCTTGCCGCGGGCGCCCATGCCTCCGATGTAGAGCGCGAGTACCGGCCGCGCGAGGTCGAGTATCTCCTTCACGTCCTCGCCGACAGCGACGATGCCACCGGCGACGACCTCCAGGGGCGCGAGGTTCTCGGAGCGCTTCGCGGTTCCCGCGGCAAGCGCGTCGCCCCATACTCCGGCGGCGCCCTCGGGGGAATACAGGAAAGGCAGCCAGCCGTCGGCGTACTCCGCCGCGCCTTCGACTGATTTCGGTCCCAGCGCGGCGAGGTAGAGCGGAACCGAGGGGCGTAGCGGCCTGGTCATGATCTTCAGCGGCTCGCCAACACCGGTGCCCTGACCGGCGGGGAGCGGGATCTCGAAGGAGCGGCCGCTGTAGTCGACCGCCTCGCGCCGCAGCGCCGCGCGGATGATCTCGACGGTCTCCTTGGAACGGCCGGTCGACTGTACGAAGGGCATGCCGTGCCACCCCTCGATGATCTTCGGGTTGGAGGCGCCGAGGCCGATGATGGCGCGACCGCCGGACACGCTGTCGAGGCCGGCCGCGGTCGATGCGAGCATGGTCGGGGTGCGGGAGTAGACGTTGAGGATGGCTGCCCCGATCTCCACGCTTGAGGTGCGGGCGGCCAGGTAGCCCATCAGGGTCGGCGAGTCGTAGCCGTACCCTTCGGCGACCCAGACGGTGTCGAGCCCGGCGGCCTCAAGTCGAGCGATGTGGTCAGCGGCCTCGCGCGGGGCGGTGCCGTAGGTGAGCATCGTCGAGATCTTCATGGTCCGCTTCATGAACAGTGCCTCACTTCGAAGTCGGCGAGTCGAAGCTCGCGCCCATGCCGATGCCGGCGCCGCCGTCGACGGGGATCACCGCGCCGGTGACGAATCGCAAGTTGGGTGACACGAGCGCACCGACCAGGTCGGCGAACTCACGGGGCTCCCCGATGCGTCCCATCGGTACCCCGTTCCCGAGGCCGGCTTTGGACAGCTCTGGCTGCCGTTCCAGCATTCCGCCCAGCAGGGCGGTGTCGAAGAATCCGGACAGCAGAGTGTTGACGTTGATGTCCTGCCTGGCGACCTCCAGGGCGAGGGTCCTGGCGTAGCCGATCACCGCCGACCACACGCTGACGGGCGCCGCCATGCCGACGGCCGGGCGTTCGACGACGCCGGAGACCACGTTGAGGATGCTGCCGCCTTCGGCGGTCATGTACGGCAAGGTGGCTCGCACGGATCTGACGACGTAGAAGAAGTGGCGCTCGAAGGCCTTCAGCCACACCTCGTCGGTGAGCTCGGAGATGCGCCGGATCGGTGGTCCGCCGTCGTTGGTGACCAGAACGTGAACGGCTGGACCGAACCGCTCAAGGGTCGAGGCGGTGACACGCTCGATGTCGGTGTCGGCTGAGCAGTCGGCGGCCAGCCCGAGGACTTTCTCCTCGCCGTAGGCGCCGGCAAGCCGTTGCGCGGCGGCTGTGACCTTCTCCGCGCGTCGCGCGAAGATCGTGACATTGGCGCCTTCCTTCAGAAGACGATCGGCGATGGCGTATCCGAGGCCGTCGCTGCCGCCGCCGACGATGGCGACCTTGCCGGTCAGTCCGACGTCCATCACTGAACTCCGATCGAGGTGAGGAAGGTTTCGGCGTTGCCGGAGAACACGTCATCGAGGACGTCGCAGGAGAAGCCCTCCTCGCGCCACTCCTTGACCAGCCTCTCGTGGGTGAGCATCGGGTAGTCGGCTCCGAAGAAGACCTTCTTGCGCAGGCGCTTACCGATCTCGCGCTTGAGCTCGTCGGGGAAGTAGCGCGGTGACCAACCGTGGAGCTCCATCCACACGTTCGCCTTGTGCAGTGCGACCGCGATCATCTCCGACTGCCAGGGCCACGCCACCCGAGCCGCGATCACGTTCAGATCGGGATACTTGGCCGCGACGCGGTCGACGTAACGGGGGTGGCAGCCCTCCAGGGTGATGCCCATGCCTCCGCGGGTGCCGGCCCCGGTGGCCGACATGCCGACATGGACCAGGATGGGACGGTTGGCCTCGATGCACATGTTCAGACAGGTCTCCCATTCCGGCTGGTCGGGTGTCCCGGCCGGTGTGAAGGAGTGGACCGTCAGTCCGACGAGTCCCGTCCCCTCGCTCAGGCAACGCTCAAGTTCCCTGACATGAGCTGGTTGCGTGGGATCGATACCGATCCAGTTGCCCAGTACGACGTCGGGGTGCTTGCGCGCATAGTCGAAGGCGTAGTCATGCTGGTCGCGCAGTGCACCGGCGTCCATGGTGTAGGTGAACGCGAAGTCGAGCATCGCCTTGACGTTGGCGCGGCGGAACTGGACGGCCTGCTCCTCGTCGCTGACGAAGCTCATGTCCCACTTGAAGTAGCCCCGCAGGGCCTCGCGGTCCTCGGCGGTCTCGTACGGGCTTCCCTTCCATCCTCGCTCTGTGCCCCAGTGGGAGTGGAAGTCGATCAGTCGGGCCGGCGGTACGTTCACGCTGAGTGCCTTTCGGAATGGCCGTGGGAAGGGCATCGGGATGGTCAGTGGACATTGCGGTTCGAGTCGCCCCAGAACGGCGCGCGCAGGCGCTTCTTGTCGATCTTTCCCACCGGCGTGGCGGGAAGTGAGTCCACGACGACGACCTTCTTGGGCGCGTACATCGAGCCCTTGACCTGCTTCACGTAGGACTGGAGCGCGGGAATGTCGATCTGTCGCCCCGGTCGCGGGACCACGAACGCGGTGACGATCTCGCCCCAGCGGCTGTCCGGCACGCCGATGACGGCGGCTGAGCCCACCGAAGGGTGCGCTGTCAGAACGGCCTCGACTTCGCTGGCGTAGATGTTGAAACCGCCCGAGATGATCATGTCCTTCTTGCGGTCCACGATGTAGATCAGGCCCTCGGCGTCCTGGCGGGCGAGGTCTCCGGTGTGGAGCCATCCCCCCTTGAGTGCCGCTTCTGTCTCGTCGGGGAGGTTCTTGTAGCCCTGCATCACCCCGCGGCTCTGCATGACGATCTCTCCCACCTCGCCCGGAGGAACGTCGTGGCCGTGGTCGTCGATGAGCCTGATGCGGTTGCCGACCACGGAACGGCCACAGGAGGCGAGTTGCTCAAGGCTCGCGGTGTCGTGTGCGGCCTTGGTCAGGACCGTCCCGATGCCGGCCGACTCCGTCTGCCCGTAGATCTGGGAGAAGACCGGACCGATCCGCTCGCGAGCCTCCGCCAGGCGCACCGGCGACATCGGTCCGGTGGCGTACCAGATGACCTCAAGGCTGGAGAGGTCTCTGGTCTCCGGACGCTCCTGATCCAGCAAGGTGTAGATCATCGTCGGAAGGCCGCTCACACAGTTGATGTGCTCGGCCTCGATGACGTCGAGGAACCGGCTGGGTTCGAAGCCCTGCTCGATCACGACCGTGCCGCCACGCAACAGTGCCGGGATGACGGCCAGCCCGGCCGCGTGGGTGAGCGGGGCCGCTGCCAGGTACCGCGGGAGGTGTGGCTGCTCGAAGTCGGCCATGTACACATGGACCATCTGCACCATCGACCGATGAGGCTGCATCACGCCCTTGGGTCTGCCGGTCGTCCCCCCGGTGTACTGCAGCCAGGCGACATCCGTCTCCGTCGCCGGACCACGGTCGAGCGATCGAACCGCCGAGGGCTCGCCCTCGGGCAGGCCACCGGCGGCGGGGATCACCATCAGGTGTCGCAGGGAGTCGACCTCGGCGAGGACCTGGCGTCCATGCTCCTCCAGGGGCGCGGTCACCACCAGCACCGTGGCCTCCGCGTCCTCGCAGACGGTGATGTGGTCCGTGACCGAGGCCAGCGTCTGCAGCCCGGTGAAGCGGCCGCCCAAGAGATACGTCGCGGCCTGGACGATCCACGATTCAGGCATGTTCGGACTGAGCATCGTGACCCCCGCGCCGAGCCCCACGCCCCGACGGGCCAGCGCGGAAACGTACTGCGAGAGAAGGTCCCTGACGTGTGCATAGGTCAGTCGCCGGTCGCCGGCCACGAAGGCCTCGGACGAGCTGTGCCGGCTGAGCGCCTGCATGATCAGGTCACCTAGCGTGACTCCGGAGGATGCCGTCGTGGCGGCTGCCGAAGCCACAGCGCCGTGACCTGGAAGGTGGTGTGCCATGCCTCAAAGCGTGGCCGCCGAGCGGGCGGGCGCGCCACCGAAGTTCCGCCTCGAATTTCGGATAACCCGCCAGACCGGCGGAGGCAGTGCTCAGCGGTGAGCTGCACCCGCAGTGGAGCGGTAACGACCGGGCGTCTGACCGACGAGATCGGTGAAGGCGTTGATGAAGCTGCCGGGGTTCGCCCAGCCAAGTCGCATCGCCGTCTCGGTGACCGAAGTACCTTCACAGAGTTCGAGCAGCGCTCGCTGAATCCGCAGCAGCGTGCGCCACTGGTGGAAGCTCATCGACAGTTCGCTGCCGAACAGCCGACTGAGAGTCCGTTCGCTCGAACCGGTTCGGTGCCCCAGCTCCGCCAGCGTCGCCGAAATGGCCGGGTCGGCGTGCAGCAGGTCGGTGACGGCCTTGAGGCGAGAATCGCCAGGCTCCGGCAGCCGTAGTGGCTCCTGCGGGGCGCGGATCAGCTCCGCGCCGATCACTGCGAGCAGCAGACGGCCACGCTCACCGGCGGCAGGCTCTTGCTCGCTGCTCATCGCCAGGTATGCCTCGCGCAGCAGCGCACTGGCCACGAAGACCGAGGGCTCGGGCGGTAGTTCCTCGGACAGCGCTGCCGGAACCGGGAGCACGCGGACATCGGTCTCGCCGTAGGAGCGACTGCTGTGGACATAGAAGGGCGGCACCCACGTGATGCGGTTCGCCGGCGCCACCCAGGTGCCGACCCTGGTCGTCGTGACGAGCGCCCCGGAGGCGGCGTACCTCAGCTGGCCGTAGTCATGGAAGTGCGCGGCGATGTCCTCACCGTGCGCCATGGGCTCGCAGACCGGCGAGTCGTCGGTCCAGAACACTGGCTGCTGCGCAACCTCAGTCATCAGCGGACAGCATAGCTCGCGTTGGCGGGCCATCAGAATAGGAGCTTACGAATTCAGTGACGCGCCTGTGAGGGCCCACTCCTCATCGTTCATGTCCGAGGCGTACCGGGGCCTGGCCCCGGTACGCGGAGGCCTCCTGTGGCACCTGCGGAGCAACCGCTGACCCTCCGGCGTCTGGTCCGCTCGGCGTGCACCTGCGTGCACGCCGAGCGGACCACCCTCGCGGTGCGCGTGGCCGGTTGCCCGGCGGATACGGACTCAGGGAGGTCAGACCACCTCCACGCTGTCCAGCTCGGCGAAGTGCTCGCCCTTGGGCAGGCGGACCGTGGCTCGGCGACCTCCCCCAGGATCAGGCCTTCCACAGCGAAGGGCTTACGGGCAGGAGACTTCACCTCTCCCGACGCCCGTGAGGGCCTGTCCGCGTTCGCCGAACGCCGGCAACCGGACTTTCCCTTCGCGCCGTGACGCGAGGGGCGACGCTCACTGATGAGCCGGGGCATTCCGAGCAGGGCGGGGCTCGTGAGATGGCTCCACCGCCGGGCCCGCTCACCGCGCCCGGAAAGCTGTTTGGACAGCTTCCCGGGCATCACGGACAGGGCACCGGCACCGGTCGGTTCACCACGTACAGCTTCTTCGGCCAGCCGATGCGGTCCAGGCGATTGAACAGAGCCTTGATGTTGGTCGGGTTGAGCTTGATGCAGCCGTTGGAGTAGTAGTCGTTGGGGCTGCTGTTGGTCCACCGCTCGGACTCGACGGTGCCCTGCGCGCCGTTCGGCTTCATCTCGCTGTGGATGAACTGGTGCGCTGGACCAGCTCAAGACGGGAGTTAGTGACCGAACCCTTGTCGAAGCGCAGGTAGTAGGCGTCGGTCGCCTGGGCGGATGTCCGGTTCTCGTCGCGCGCTTGTGCCGGGGTGGCCGCGGTGGCGCCGAGACCACCGACGAGGACGGCAGCGAGTGCGAGAGGGACGATGCGTGCGGGCTTCACGTTATTACGCATGAGAGGTCGTTAAGTCCGTTTCTGTTAGCGGCCTCGTCCGGGTTGGGTGAGGCCAGGACGACGTCGCCGATGACCAGCCCCAGCACGTCGACGGCCAGTCCCCGCTTGCGGCCCGACACCTTCTTGTTGGCGTCCAGTCCCGTCGTGGTCTTCGGGACACCCGTGGCCGCGCGGACGGACTGGGTGTCGATGATTACGAGGGACGGGTCCTCTCATCGCCGGGCTCTCTCCCGCACCTGGCAGCGCGGGAGTTCCTGGATCCGCTGGTCAAGACCGTCTTCGCGCCACAGGCCGAAGTAGTAGAGCACTGCCGACCAGGCCGGCAGGTCATGGGGCAGATAGCGCCACTGACAGCCCGTCCGGTTCTGGTAGAAGATCGCGTTCACGACCTCCCTCAGATCGCAGGCCCCGGGATCGCCGGTTGCCGACCGTGCCACCCTGTCCTGCTTCCAGGCCGTGATCATCGGCTCGATCAACGCCCAATGCTCATCCGACAAGTCGCTCGGATACGGCCTTCGGTCCATACCCGCATCCCGGCATGCACATGACGAACGAACGGCCCGTACGGGAACCAGTACCACGATCGAGCGATCACCAACCGGGAAAGATCGGACTTAACGACCTCTCAGGGCGGTGCAGCCAAAGGTGCTCAGCTTCTCGAGACGAGGATGCTCGGCGTAATCGGGAGGCGATATGGGCGTTGGATGCGGAACACTTCGCAAGCTGATCAAGATGCAGCCCGTCCTGGAGATTTGTACCCCTGACGGCTTCGACCTCTGGCCTGTCGCTGCGATCGAGCCGTTCGGCTTCCTGCCTCTCAGCGGGGAACTCTCACCCGCTGAGGTCGGGACGGTGGTGATGCGCATCGCCGACTACAACAACGTCGACTCCGATGGCGACCCGGCACCACAATCGGCCAACGCGCTCGGCTCTTTCTTGCACGGACTTCTCACGGTTGAGGACGACGTCGTCGCGCCCGGCGGCCTGCGAGTCATCGACACCTCCACCGGTATCACCTTCCTGCCTGGCTGCTGTGACGGTCTGGAGAGCTGGCGGGACTGGCATCGGTTCGTCGACGACGGCAACCCGCTTGGATTCGGGCACGATCCCGTGTCACCTATTGCGGAGCGCTTCGGCGACACCGTCAGGCTCACTGTCAACGCCGACCAGCGCGACAGTCCAGTGATTGCGCTGTCCGTCACCGAGTTCCGCCACCTACTCGCCAGTGCCGAGCGCGACTTGGCTGAATTCCTCGCGCTGGCCGCAGACTGGGCGTCCGGGCACCTGCCTGACTACTGTGCTCCCGTCACGGCTGCTCTCGCCTGCGTTCTCGACCTGCCCGTTCCGACCGTGCTGCCGAAGTCGTAGGACGGCCGGCTCGGCTTCCCCAGCCAAGAAGTCGGCGCCGGGGAGAGCCATCGTGCGCGACGCGGTGAGCACGTTCGCGCGACGTGTACACAGACAGGTGACCCTCCTGTCACGGTCCTGCAGGGAGTAACCCGGCTTGCGGCGTCTGCGGTTGGCACGGGCGCGGCCTCTACAGCTGGAGCTTCTGACCGTCCGGTGAACCTTTTCTTGGGCAGCGGTGTCGCCGTTTCGGCCGGGCGAGCTAGGAAAATGGCTGATGTGAGACCCGCAGCTCGGAGCGTTCACTCGTATGGGGAAGTGTGTAGGGTCTCGCGGCTGATGTCGTAACCTCACGGCCGTGCCGTACCGATGTCGTATACGACATCACTGTGAGACTAGCGCGTGGGTGCTGCTGCTCAGCGCCTCGTCTCGTACCTGGTCAGGACCACGCCGCCGGGAAACGTCCGCGTCTCCACCAGGTTCAGGTTCACCCAGCTGTCCAGCGCGGTGATGAACGGCGTGCCGCCGCCCACCAGGACCGGATGGGCGGCGATCACGTACTCGTCGATCAGCCCGGCGCGCATGGCCGCCCCGGCGAGCGTTGCGCCGCCGATGTTCATTGGGCCGCCGTCCTCGGCCTTGAGCCGGGTGATCTCGGCGATCGCGTCGCCGGTGACCAGGCGGGCGTTCCAATCGACCTTGTCGATCGTCGAGGAGAACACCACCTTCGGCGTGTCCCGCCAGTTCCGCGCGAACTCGATCTCCGCCGGGGTGGCGTTGGGCTGCTGGTCGCCGGTCGGCCAGTAGGAGCTCATCGTCTCCCACAGCTTGCGCCCGTACAGCGACAGGCCACTCGCCTGCTCGTGGTCGAGCCACCACTGGAACAGCTCGTGGCTCGGCGTTCCGCTCCAGCCGATGTCGTCGCCGGCCGCGGCGATGTAGCCGTCCAGGGTCAGGTTCATGCCGTAGATCAGTTTCCGCATGGCCTAGCCTTCCGTCCGTGGGTGTCCGGCGTATAGACCAGCGCGGCGCGGGAAACTCATCGGTGCGCGATCTGGGCTCGCCGGTAGTCCTCGTGCTCGGGGCTCAGCGTGGTGTACTCGGCCGACACGGGCGAGCCGCCTGATCTCGACCTCGCCCTTGCGAGGAAATGCCACGGATCTGAGACTGATCGTGGGTGACAAGGCCGTGAGACAGCCAAGAACGCCCAGGTCACGCAAGATCGACATATCACGAGCGGCGAGACCTTACAGTATTCGGTTACATTCAGCCAGGTTGGAAGAAGGCGAGCATTTTCTGGCTGGCGTCCGGTGACGTCAGGATTTCCTGAACGTCCGCGGACATCCGGGCGGCAGCGCTGGTGCGTTCGAACATCTCGCGTTCGTATTCTTTGACGGCGGCCCGAAAATCGTCCGGGTGCGCGGCCAGCGCGAGAGCGAGCAGGGCGCCGTCGAGCAGCGCCATGTTGGCGCCCTCTCCCACCGGCGGCATCAGGTGCGCGGCATCGCCGAGCAGCGTGACGCCTGGCGTCGACGGCCAGGTCAGGCCGACCGGGAGAGTGGTGATCGACCGCGGCACGACCGTGTCGTCGCAGGCCGCGATCAGCGCGGTGAACCGTGAGTCCCAGCCGGGGAGCAGGTCGATCAGTCGCGCCCGGGTGGCGGCAGGGTCGTCGAACGGGATCCCGCTGGTGGCGAACCAGTCCTCGGCGGTGTTGTAGAAGCTGAGGCCGATGCGAACGCGGCCGTCGTCGTTGCGCTGCGCCGCCAGGGACAGTCCGTTGCCGAGCACCGAGTAGTTGCCGCGCCCGACCATCGCCGCGAGGAAGTGGTCCGCTGGGGGCACGCGTTCACATCCGCCGACAACGGCCTGCTGCACTTCGCCGACGGCAGGCAGCGCCCGCTGGCCGGAGTGGATGTCGAGCATGCCGCCCTGACCGCGCGCGCCGCGTGACGATTCACGTTCATACACGACGGAATCCACGCCGTTCACGTGCAACACCCGGGCGAGAGCCAGGCCGCCGAGGCCGGCTCCGAGCGGCGATCCAGTTGGCCGACGCGGACGGCCTGGAGGCGGTGTCCCTACGCAAGGTCGCCGCCGCGCTGGGCGTCGGGCCGATGCGGCTGTACAGCTACATCGCCGGCAAGGAGGAGTTGCTCGACCTGATGGTCGACGCGATCCACGCCGAGATCCGGCCGGTCGGCGAAGGCTGGCGGGAGGTGCTGCGGTCTCTTGCCGAAACCACCCGGCAGGCCGCTCACGAGCATGAATGGCTCGCCGATCTGCTCGGCGGGCGACCGCAGCTCGGGCCGCACGCGCTGGCCAGGGGGGAGGCTGTGGTGGCCGCGCTGGGCGGCGTTGAGGTGGACGCCATCATGCCGGTGGTCACCACGGTCGACGCGTACGTGATCGGCGCGGTGCGCCGGGAGATCGCCGAGCGGCGTGCCGAGCGGGCCACGGGGATGGACGAGAAAGCGTGGCAGGCCTCACTCGGGCCCTATCCGGAGCGCACCTTCGCCACCGGCCGATTCCCCGCGCTGGCCACGGTGGTGCGCGACGCCGCCCACCTGGACGCCGACCACACCTTCCGGATCGGCCTCGGCTTCCTGCTCGACGGCATCGAAGCCCGCATCTCAAGGTGACGCGCGGCCGAAGGACCGGACCGGTACCGCCGTGCCAGGTCGGCGCTGACGCGTTGAGACGACGCAACCTCACCAAAGCGCGTGGAAACTGAAGAAAAGCCACAGACCTGAGATTCGCGCCGCATTTCATCCCGTGCGCAACGCAGGGATCCGCTGGTAGCTGAGATCAACCTGTCAGCGGCAGTGTGAGTCTGGGAATGAGCGCCGTGTCGAGGCGATGCGCGAATTCGACAAGATCGTCGACACCCGGAGGTCTGGCCCGAGCGGTCTGTGATCAGCGGCCGTCGGCCACAGGAAAAATGAGTTCGACGGCCCGGTGCCCTGCGGGGTGGACTGGCGGCATGACGACATCTCAGGAAGAGTTGCTGCCCGCCACGCGCCGGGCGTTGCTGCACCGGATTGCCGTGGCCCAGGCCGAAGGACGTGCCCCGTCGCTGGTGGCGGCGGTGGTCCGGGACGGGCGGGCCGTGTGGCACGGCGCCAGGACATCGGTGGACGGACATGGGCCGGACGAGAACGTGCAGTACCGGATCGGCTCGATCACCAAGACCTTCACCGCGGTGCTCGTACTACGGCTGCGAGACGAGGGCGTGCTCGATCTGGCTGACCCGCTGGAGAAGTATCTTCCGGGCACCGACGCGGGGGAGGCCACTGTCGCCGAACTGCTTGCCCACACCAGCGGGCTGGCTGCGGAGGCGCCCGCGCCGTGGTGGGAGCGCACTCCGGGGGCCCTGCGTCCCGAACTCGCCGACGTACTGGGCGACCGGCCCTTCCTGCATCCGGCCGGCCGCCGCCACCACTACTCCAACCCGGGTTACACGCTGCTGGGGGCGCTCGTGGAGAAGCTGCGCGGGGCTCCTTGGGAGGAGGTGCTGCGGTGCGAAGTGCTCGAACCGCTGGGCCTCGACCGTACGAGCGCGCAGCCGCGAGCACCTCATGCGGGCGGATGGGCGGTGCATCCCTGGGCGGATGTGGTGCTGGCCGAACCGGTCGAAGATCTTGGCCGGATGGCTCCTGCTGGTCAACTCTGGTCCACCACCGCGGATTTGGCGCGGTTCGCAGTCTTCCTGGCACGGGGGGACGAACGGGTGCTCAGCGCGCGGACCGTCCAGGAGATGCGGTCACCCGCGGCGCCGGCGGAGGCTGCGGATGTCGCGGACGGCGCCACCTACGGTCTCGGCCTGCAGATCCAGTACCGGAATGGCCGCCTGCTCGTGGGGCACTCGGGCTCACTGCCAGGATTCCTGGGCTGTCTCACCCTCAGCGTGGCGGACGACGTCGCGGCGGTGGTCCTGGCCAACTGCACCTCCGGTCCACTGCTGGGGAGCGTGGCCGCCGATCTCGTACGGATCGTCGCCGAGGCGGAGCCGCGTATTCCCGAGCCCTGGCGACCCCTCACCGAAGTCGACGCGTCCGTACTGGAGTTGGCGGGTCAGTGGTACTGGGGGACCCATGCTTTCGGCCTGCGGGTGACAGCCGACGGTCTCCTCTCGCTGGAGCCGCTGTCCGGCAAGGGGCGCCGCTCGCGGTTCAGGGCCAACGCCGACGGTACCTGGACCGGCCTGGAGGGCTATTACGCGGGAGAGCTCCTGAAGGCCGTACGACGGCCTGACGGGGCCGTCAGCCACCTGGACCTCGGTTCGTTCGTGTTCACACGCCAGCCGTACGACGAGGGGGCTGCTCTGCCAGGTGGAATGGATCCCGAGGGGTGGCGGGGCATCGGTTAGGCGTCCTTGTGTGCCGACGGCCTGTTTCACGTGAAACAGGCCGCCGTTCATGCGGCTGCCGCGCCATGGCGGCTGCAAGGTCATAGGTGGAGCTTGAAACCCACATGTGAGGCCATGAAGCCGAGCCGCTCATAGAAGCGGTGGGCATCCGTGCGGGTGTTGTCCGAGGTCAACTGAACCAGCTGGCACTCCTGTCGACGGGATTCGCCGATCGCCCACTCGATGAGGCGCGTGCCCAGGCCGCTGCCGCGTTCATCGGCGTGAATGCGCACCCCTTCGATGATCGACCTGGTGGAACCGCGCCGGGACAGCCCTGGGATGACCGTGAGCTGCAACGTACCGACGACACGACCCTCGCGTGCCCCGACGACCAGGTGCTGGTTCGGATCGGACGCGAGACGGTCCAGTGCCGCCAGGTACGGGGTCACATCGTCCGATGACTCCCGCTGGGCGCCCAAGGGGTCGTCGGCGAGCATCGCGACGATCGCCGGGATGTCCTCCGCCGTGGCGGGACGTATCTCAAGATCTTCCATGGGCGCACCTTAGGCGCAGGGCACCGGACAGGGCAGATGCGCTGAGTGAGATACTCGTCGTTTGCACATAAAGCGCGTCTGCAACTATCGTCTTCATCGGTAACACGCTCTTGCAACTACCCGGGAAGGTGCCATCCTGTGCCGCTCGCGCTTCTGGCTCTCGCGATCGGGGCCTTCGGAATCGGGACGACCGAGTTCGTGATCATGGGTCTGCTGCCCGAGGTCGCAGGCGACTTCGGGGTCTCCATCCCCACGGCCGGGTTCCTGGTGACCGGCTACGCGCTCGGCGTCGTGTTCGGTGCCCCGCTGATGACCGTGCTGGGCACGAAGATCTCCCGGAAGCGGATGCTGATGCTGCTGATGGGGCTGTTCATCGTCGGCAATCTGCTGTCCGCCCTCGCCCCGGCCTTCGCCGTCATGCTGATCGGCCGTGTGGTTGCCTCGCTCGCGCACGGGGCCTTCTTCGGCATCGGCTCGGTCGTCGCGGCCGACCTGGTCGCCCCCGACAAGAAAGCCGGGGCGATCGCGATGATGTTCACCGGCCTGACCGTCGCCAATGTGGTCGGCGTCCCGGTGGGCACGCTCGTCGGGCAATCTGTCGGCTGGCGAGTCACCTTCGGGATCGTCGCGGCCCTCGGCGTCGTCGGTCTGCTCGGCGTCGCCAAGCTCGTTCCCGAGATACCCAGGGCGGAAGGCGTACGCCTGCGGCACGAACTGGCCGCCTTCAAAAACGCACAGGTACTGCTCGCGATGGCGATGACGGTCCTCGGCTTCGGCGGCGTCTTCGCGGCCATCACCTACATCACGCCGATGATGACCCACGTCACCGGCTTCGCCGACGGCTCGGTCACCTGGCTGCTGGTCCTCTTCGGCCTCGGCATGGTCGGCGGCAACCTCATCGGCGGCAGGTACGCCGACCGCGCCCTGATGCCCATGCTGTACGTATCCCTGGGCGCCCTGGCCATCGTCCTCGCGTTCTTCACGCTCACCGCCCATCACAAGGCCCTGGCGGCCGTCACCATCGCGCTGATCGGCGCCCTGGGCTTCGCCACCGTCCCGCCCCTGCAGAAGCGTGTCCTCGACCAGGCGCAGGGCGCACCGACCCTGGCGTCGGCCGTGAACATCGGCGCCTTCAACCTCGGCAACGCACTGTCCGCTTGGCTCGGCGGGCTCGTCATCTCGGCCGGCTACGGCTACACCGCTCCCAGCTGGGTCGGCGCCGCTCTGGCCGCGGCCGCTCTGCTCCTGGCCTTCCTCTCGGCCGCGCTGGAGCGCCGTGACAGCACGCTCAGCACGGTGGTCACGCAGACCGATTCGGCGGATCAGCGGGCTGCCGTCCACCAGTGAGCGGTACAGACGGAAGAGCTGAGCTGTTCAGACGGGAGGGCCTGAGTTGTGCAGGGCCGAAGGTCTGGGCCGTGCAGAGCTGAGCCAGACGTGGGTGCTCCGGTGCCCGGAATCTCCGGGGACCGGCGTCGTCGTGCCGGAACCTCTCAGCCCGCTGCCACCGTCAGCGGAGCGAACCGTCGGCTCCAGTCGCCGGGCAGTTCCGGGATGCCGTACGTCATGATCGCGTTGAAGGCCACAGATGCCAGGCCGTGCTCTTTCGCCCACGCCAGCAGTTCTTCGTGTCGTACGTCGATGTCGGTGCGCAGCGGGCGGTCCGTGTGGGCGGCGAGGGAAGTGATCAGGGCCTTGGCCGTCCTGGTGTCGCGGGCGATCAGCGGACCGACGACGTGGGTGTCCATGTTGGGCCACGCGGCCGCGTATCCGATGATCCGGCCGTTCTCCTCGGCGACGCGCAACTGGTCGGCGAAGGCGGGCAGCCGGGTGATGATGTGCGTGCGATCGGCGCCGAATGCCTCAGCGTCAAGTCGCAGGAGGGTGGTGAGGTCCTCGGCGGTGGCCGCACGTGTGGCGATCCGCAGGTCCGTTTCCTCGGGCGTGACGTGCCCGCACAGCATCTCGGCCCGGCCGGTGACCTTGAAACCGAGCTCCTCGTAGAGCGGGCGTCCGTTCGGCGTCGCGTGCAGGGTCAGCGGCGTCATGCCCATCGTCGAGACGATGTGACGCATGAGCCGGCGCCCCACTCCCTGGCGGGCATGGCGTTCAGCGACCAGGACCATTCCGATGGCACCGAGGTCGGGGCGATCCCGCGATCCGTACTCGGTGACGACACAGGCGGCGACGAGTCCGCCGTCGGGGTCGTCAATGCCGTAGCCGTTCCCGGCAGTGAGGAGAAAGGCCCACTTGTGCTCTTCGCGGGGCCACCCCCGGTCCTGGGACAAGTCGGCACAGGCGGCGTGATCGCGAAGCGTCAGACGGCGGATGGGCAGAGCGCTGAGGGAAGGAGTCGGCACGCAGGTCAGGCTGTCCGAAGTGGGCCCTCGACGTCTACCTGTTTCCGTGGGGACGTACGAGCTTTTGGCCACGTCATGGCCAACTGCACCGCGCCTGAACAGGCGTTGGGTGTTTCACGTGAAACATCGGCGAACAGGGCCTGCATGGAGGGGAGCGACTACTGAGCCGTCACCCCTCGTGGCAATCCGCAGTGCCGCTGCATCTTCGCCGCGGTCAATGCGGACCGCCATCTGTTCCGTCTGTCGCCCAATATGTATATGGGGAGAGATCTGCGGGAATCTCATGAAATGGTATGGCGCTTCTGGTAATTGAAGAAATCCATGGTTCGCCCCTCTCTTCATTCATGGCGGAGGAGGGGGGACTTGTCTGCGGACCGGCGGCCGGTATGGTCGACTCCGGTTCGCGTCGGGGCGAGGTGTACATCCTGTGCGCCCTGTGCGAACCCAGAACAAGGCAATGCAGCCCAACGAGACGGAGAGATCGAAGACCTGATTTTCCGGTCATACGACCGGGCGGGCGGTTCGCCGGAGGCGGGTCCCTACCGACTGGGACGCTGCGGTGAGAGTACTGCGGCCAATGTCACACTCTCGCCTTACTTGTCCGTACGGAGCCGGAACACGGGTTGAATGTGGCCGCATTGGCTGCGGCAACGAACGGGGAAAGCAAGCCGTCTGCGGGGGAAAGCAGGCATCTTCCGACCGAGGAAGTGCGCAGACCGACTGAAAGATGTTCGAGGCGAGGCACACCATGGACGCTCCGACCACCATGTCGGCCGACAACGGCACTTCCGGCGGCGGGGCCGGCTGGTTCACGCCGCGCAAGCAGCCGCCGACGACTCCTGGCAGCGCACCGGAGGCGACCGAGGGCAGCCGCCTGGCCGGGATGCGCCCCATGGGCCGGACCCCGACCGGCACGACCCCGTCGCCGAAGGCGCCCACACCGCCCGACAGGACCGACGAAACGCAGCGGCCCCCTTCGACGACCGACGAAACGCAGCGGCCTCCTTCGACGACCGACGAAACGCAGCGGCCCCCTTCGACGACCGGGGACATACTGTCGCCCGCTCCCACCACGGACGACATAGCGAGGCCTACGACAGTCGGCAGCCCGGCCCCGACAGAGACTGCCCCCCTACAGTTCTCCGGCCTGCAACAGCCCGTCGGCACACAGCCCTCAGGCACACAGACTGTTGGACTCCAGGACGCCGCGATACAAGCCCCCGAGATATCGTCCCCCGGCCGTGCAACTGTCCCTGCCTCGCGAAAGGCGCCGCCCTCGGAAACTCTCCTCGCCGAAACCCCACGCGCCGAAGCCCCGCCCACAGAGGCCCCACCTGCCGAAGTCCCTCGCGTCGATCAGCGCGTACCCGACCAGCGGTCCGCCCCGTCCCCGGAAGCCTCTCCGGACGCTGTCCTCATCCGCCGGACCATGGCTGAGATCAGCCCCGTCGCCGACAAGGTCACGTCGTACTTCTACGCGCTGCTCTTCGTACGCCACCCCGACCTCCGGCCACTGTTCCCGGCGGCGATGGACACCCAGCGGGACCGGTTGCTCAAGGCGCTCCTCACCGCGGCCGAGCACATCGACAACACCGAGATCCTCGTCGACTACCTGCAGAACCTCGGCCGCGGTCACCGAAAGTACGGCACCCGGGCCGAGCACTATCCGGCGGTCGGCGAATGCCTGATCGGAGCCCTGAGCAAGTACTCCTCCGGCTGGGACACGGAGATGGAGGGAGCCTGGGTACGGGCGTACACCACGATCTCGCAGGTGATGATCGACGCGGCGGCCGCGGACGAACTGCGCGCTCCGGCCTGGTGGTACGCGGAGGTCGTCTCGCACGACCTCAGAACGCCGGACGTCGCGGTCGTCACCGTCCGTCCCGATCAGCCCTATCCCTTCCTCGCCGGGCAGTACACGAGCGTGGAGACGCCCTGGTGGCCGCGGATCTGGCGGCACTACTCCTTCGCCTCAGCACCCCGCTCCGACGGCCTGCTGTCGTTCCACGTGAAGGCCGTCCCCGCCGGCTGGGTCTCCAACGCCCTGGTGCATCGCGCCCGCCCCGGAGACAGCATCCGGCTCGGCCCGCCGGCCGGTTCGATGACCGTGGATCACACCTCCGACAGCGGACTGCTCTGCCTCGGTGGCGGCACCGGGATAGCGCCGATCAAAGCGCTGGTCGAGGACGTCGCCGAGCACGGGACGCGGCGGCCGGTCGATGTGTTTTACGGCGCCCGCACCGACCACGATCTCTACGACATCAACACGATGCTCCGGCTCCAGCAGTCCCATCCCTGGCTCTCGGTCCGCGCAGTCGTCGACCAGCAGGCGCATCTCCAGCTCCCCGACGCCATACGCGAGTACGGCCCATGGGGCGAGTACGACGCCTATCTTTCGGGCCCGCCCGGCATGATCCGCAGCGGGCTGGACGCGCTCAGGGACATCGGCATCCCGTTTGAGCGCATACGCCATGACTCGTTGGAGGAACTCGTCGCCGCCTCGTCGTGAGGCGGGGATCAGCCCAGGTCCGGCGCGTGCATGGCACGTACGCCCTCGATGTTGCCGTCCAGATAGTGCCGTAGCGACAGGGGCACGAGATGGACGGACGCGATGCCCACCCGGGTGAAGGGCACCCGCACGATCTCGTACTCGCCGATGGGCTCGTCCACCTCGGGGCCGTGCCGCAGAGCCGGGTCCATCGACGCCAGATGGCAGACGAAGAAGTGCTGCACCTTCACGCCGGTCGCGCTGCTGTCCGCGCCGATGTGTTCGACGGTGTCGACGAAGCAGGGCACCACATCAGTGATCTTGGCGCCGAGCTCCTCGTACACCTCGCGGTGCAGGGCATCGACGACGGTCGTGTCCTCCGGCTCGACCCCGCCGCCGGGAGTGAGCCAGTAGGGATCCATGCCGGGCTTGGTGCGCCTGATCAGGATCAGGTCGTCACCGTCCAGCAGAACGGCGCGTGCGGTGCGCTTGACCACGGGTCGGACGGTCATGGGAGAAATGTGGCCCGGCTGGTTCCACGTGAAACATCTCGAAACGTGACCAGCTGAGCTCACCCGGTGATAAGCCCGCATCAGACCTCAGACCCAGCCGCGTGCGGCCCGTAGAAGCCATTGGTGAGCCCGCGTGATGTGCGGCATGGCGAGCGTTCCGGTGCGAACCACCAGGAAATACGTTCGCAGGGGCGGCACCGCGGGCTCGTGCAGCGCGACGACGTCCCCGCGCCGCAGGGCAGTCGCGCACAGATAACGGGGCAGCACCGCGAACCCGGCGCCTGCGACCGCGCAGGCGAGGACCGCACGCAGGTCGGGGACGATGACGGTGCCCGGGGCGGCCGGACGGGAATCGAAGACAGAGGCCCAGTAGCGGGAGACGAAGGGCAGCGTCTCGTGCACCTCGACGACCGGGACGCTCTCCAGCGCGTGCGCTCCCTCGACCGTGAGGACGCTCTCCAGCGACCGTGTTCCCTTGCGGCGCGCCCTTCCGGTGCCGAGCAGATCGACCCAGCGCGGAGCGGCCACCAGAACGTGCTCCTCGTCGCAGAGCGGAGTCGCCGTGAGCAGGGCACCGCGCGGACGGGCCGTGCTGATGGCCAGATCGTGATGCCCGGCGGACAGTCCGTCCAGCGCCTCCTCGGCGTTCCCGAAAGAGGCACGCAGCGCGAAGCCCTGGCCGTCCTCGCCGGTCAGCGTGGTGAGTGCGGGCAACGCCCGCTCGGCGGTGAACTCGGGAGGGCCGACGAGATGCAGCGTGCGCAGGGAAGACTCGTCTTCCAGCCCGGTCTCGGCTATCTCCACCAGGGCATCGAGATGCGGCGCCGCCTTGTGGGCGAGTTCGTCGCCGATGGTCGTCGGGATGACCCCGCGGGCCTGGCGCAAAAACAACGGTCGGCCGAGCTGCCGCTCCAGGGTGCGGATCTGCGAGGTGACGGCCGGCTGGGACAGGCCGAGCAGTGCGGCGGCGCGAGTGAAGGAACCGGCCCTGTGCACCGTCACGAAGGTGCGCAGCAAGGCCAGATCCATGGCGACGCCCTCCTCTTCCCTGCCCTTCTCCCGGCCCCGAGGCAGGGCCCAACTATAAATATGTCGATAGGCCCCTGTCGCTACCGTGATTGGACACTGACACAGAGTCAACTAGCCTTGGTCGCGCGGTTCTTGCGCGCGGAACCGAGGACGGTCCGAGCCACGAGGGGGGAGGCTCGGACCGTCCGTTGTACGGAGCCGGAGACCGTTCGGCGCGGGTGCGAAGCGGACTTGGAGACGAAGCGCAGAGGGCCCCAAGTGGGTCAGAAGGCCGACTCGTCCAGCGCCCGCAGCACGTCCGCCACCAGGTCCTCGGAATCCTCGGCACCGACCGAGAAGCGGATGAAGCCCTCCGGCACGGCGTCTCCGCCCCACCGCCCGCGACGCTCGGCCGTGGAGCGCACCCCGCCGAAACTGGTCGCGTCGTCCACCAGCCGCAGCGCGTCGAGGAAACGGTCGGCACGCGCGCGCGTGGGCAGCGTGAAGGAGACCACGCACCCATAGCGCCGCATCTGCTGCGAGGCGACCTTGTGCGAGGGATCGCCGGGCAGTCCCGGATAACGCAGCCCGGTCACCTCGGTACGCTCCCGCAGCGCCTCGGCGAGCACCAGGGCGCTCGCGTTCTGCCGCTCGACCCGCAGTTGGAGCGTGGCGATCGAACGGTGCGCGAGCCACGCCTCCATGGGCCCCGCGATCGCCCCGACGATCTTGCGCCAGCGGCGTACGGCGGCCATGGCCTCGGTGTCACGGCCGGTGACGTATCCCAGGAGGACGTCGCCGTGCCCGGTCAGCTGCTTGGTGCCGCTGGCCACGGAGAAGTCGGCGCCCAGCTCCAGCGGACGCTGTCCGAGCGGTGTCGCGAGCGTGTTGTCGACCGCCACCAGGGCGCCACGCGCGTGTGCCGCCTCGACGAGCCGCCGGATGTCGCACACGTCGAGCCCGGGGTTCGACGGGCTCTCGATCCACAGCAGCCGCGCGCCCTCGAGGGCGTCGAGCTGTCCATCGCCCGCGGTCGGCGCGGTGCGCACCTCGATGCCGTACGCCTCCAGCTGGCCACGGACCAGGGGCAGCGCCTGGTAGCCGTCCTCAGGCAGGACGACCGTCTGCCCGGCGCTCAGCTGCGAGAAGAGCACCGAGGAGACGGCAGCCATCCCGGAGGCGAAGACGAGCGTTTCGACGCCGTCCTGCCCGGGCGCCTCCAGTTCGCCGATCGCTCGCTCCAACAGGGTCCAGGTGGGATTGTCGTCGCGGCCGTAGGCGTACGGACCCGTCACCTCACCCGGCAGATGGAAGTGCGCGGCGAACACCGGGCCCGGCAGGGTCGGTTCGTGTTTGACCGGCTCGGGCAGCCCGGCCCGCACCGCGCGGGTGCCGTCACCGGCGCCTGGAGGACCCGCCGGACCGGCCTCGTCATCCTTGCCCAAGTCGCTCCTGCCCGAGTCACTCATGCCGCCCGCCCCTCCACGTCCTCGCGTACCGCGGCAAGCAGACCCTCGCTCGCGGCCTCCACCATCTCAAGGCACTCCTCGAAGCCGTCCATGCCTCCGTAGTACGGGTCCGGAACGTCGAGGTCATCACCCGCGGACGAGTCGTAGGAACGCAGCAGCCGCACCTTCTCCGCGTCCTGTGCGGTCGGGGCGAGGCGGCGCAGGGCCTTGAGGTGGCCGGTGTCGAGGGCGATGACGAGATCCAGGCGGGAGAACCAGGAGGGCTGAAACCGGCGTGCGGTGTGCGCGCTGTCGTAGCCGTTGTTCACGAGGACGGTGACGGTACGCGGGTCGGCACCGTCTCCCTCGTGCCAGCCGCCCGTGCCGGCGCTGTCGACCTCCACCTGGTTCTCGAGCCCGGCCTCCTGTACGCGGGCGCGGAAAACGGACTCGGCCATCGGGGAGCGGCAGATGTTGCCGGTGCAGACGAAACAGACGCGGTAGGTCATGGCGTGCTCAGTCCTCGTCGGGCAGGACGAGGTGCAGCGCCCAGGACACGATCGAGATGATCAGGCCGCCGAGGACGGCGGTCCAGAAGCCCTCCACATGGAAGCTCAGGTCGAGTTTGTCTGCCAGCCACGAGGTGAGCAGCAGCATCAGGGCGTTGACCACCAGGGTGATCAGGCCGAGCGTCAGGATGAACAGCGGGAAGGTGAGCACCTTCACGATGGGCTTGACCAGGAAGTTCACCAGGCCGAACAGCAGGGCGACGAGGAGCAGGGCCCAAATCTCCTTCCCCGTGTTGTCGCCCGTCAGGGTTATCTTGTCGAGCAGCCATACGGCGACTGCCAGGGCGCCCGCGTTGGCGATCGTCTTGACTACGAAATTCTTCATGTGTCTGATCGTGGCAGACGAGATCGGTTACGAGCACAAGCAGGGGCGGACGAAGTCGATGAAGGCATTCCGGTTGGATGAACTGGAGGCGGAGCGCGCCGCCAATGACGGCGCCTACCTGCAGTTCCTGCGGGAACGGAACATGTCGGTCGGCCTGTACGCGCTCGACGCGGGCGAGGGCGACCCGCAGCAGCCGCACAACCAGGACGAGGTGTACTTCGTGGTCAGCGGCCGCGCCGCGATCACCGTCGGCATGGAGACCACCCAGGTCGCGCGCGGCAGCGTGGTGTACGTGCCGGCCGGTGTCGCGCACAAGTTCCACCACATCAGCGAGGACCTCAGGGTGATGGTGGTGTTCTCTCCGCCCGAGAGCTGACCTGGGACCTCGGGGTTCCCTAGGGGATCAGTCAGGGGCGGGCAAGGGGTGCGAGGCCCCCGCCGGACCCCTCTTCGCCCTAGCATCGAGTGCAGGACATCAGATGGACTCGGCACCAGGAGTGCCGGGATCCTGGACAGGCATCAGAGAGGTTGGGGCGATGGGAGAGATCTTCGCGGGACTGCCGTGGTGGGTGAAGTGGGTCGCGGTGCCGGTCATCGCCCTGGTCGTGTTCGGCGGGTTGATAGCCACTGTCGTCGGCTTCGTCATCGGAGTGCTGTTCAAGCTGCTGGTCTTCGTGGCACTGGTCGGCGGACTGATCTACGTCGTACGGAAGTTCATGTCGAGCTCCTCGTCGCGCAGCGACTGGTGAGGTGACCGGGGCTCCCGGTGCGACAGGGCAGCCGGGGCGCCCGAAGAGCCTGATGGGATCAGGGCGACCGGAGCGGTGAGTGAGAGGTAGGCACGGGGCAACCGGCGATCGGTAACAGGAATCACCGGTTCCCTCGCGCGAGGGAAGTTTCCGAGCAGGCCGTCTGCGAGCGGCGGCGGACGAATAGAGTCCGGAACTCGTCGCGGGGGACAACCCCCGTGAGCGGCGAACACCCACTCCCGTGTTCCCCGCACGGGCCGCCCTCACGCTATGGGAGTGCCCCTTGGCCACGGTTGACACCGCCCACACGGAAACCCCCGCACCCACCCGGGCCGCCGACCCGACTCCGGGGCCCCGCATCCGGCCCCCCGAGCAACCCACTCCTCCGACCGGACGGTTGCGCTCGACTCCACCTACCGAGCGATCCGCACCGTCGGCGCAGTCCCTCTCGACAACGACCCCTCCCGTACAGCGGCACACGACGGAACCCTCCGCTCCGCTCCACTCCGCAACCCTCATCGGGTCGGTGCAGCGTGCGATGCGCCTGCTGGAGGCCGTCGCCGAGCACGAATACGGAGCGCCGGCCAAACAGCTGGCCCGCGAGACGGGTCTGGCCCTCCCCACGGCCTACCACCTGCTGCGCACCCTCGTGTACGAGGGCTATCTGAGCCGGGACAAAGGGCTTTTCTTCCTCGGCGAGGCGGCCGAGCGACTGGGCAGCAGCGGAGCGCGGCAGAAACGTCGCAGCACCGTCGTGGACACCCTCGCCGACTGGCGCGACACCATCGGCGCCCCCGTGTACTACGCCATGTACCGCGACGGTGAGATCGAGGTCGTCTGCGTCTCCGACACCCCGTGCAATCCGGCGGTCGAGGAGTGGGCCGACTTCCGCGAGACCGGCCACGCGCACGCCATCGGTCAGTGTCTTCTCGCCCAACTGGACGAGGACGCCCGCCGTGACCACCTCGACCGCCACCCCGTGCAGTCCATCACCCCGTACACGGTGCGTGACAGCCACAGCCTGCTCCGGCGGCTCGAACGCATGCGGCGCATGGACCCCGTGACGGAACGGCAGGAGTACGCGCTGGGCACGGTGTGCGCGGCCATTCCGATCACCGTGGGCACTACGGCCGCGACCATGGCCATTTCTCTCCCCGCGCACCAGGCAGATCGTCTACCTGCGGCGACGCAGCAGTTGCAGCACGCCATGGGGCGACTGCTGGGGTCACTCGCGATCTCTATCAGTATCTGAAAACTCACTCCTTGTGATCTGGTGTATACGTTCAGCAAGATGCCATCAGTGTCAGAGGGACCATTCCCGGCCAGTCGACGTCACACGACGGGGTAGCGATGCGCGAGACCGTACAGGCAGAGGTCATGATGAGCTTTCTCGTGTCCGAGGAGCTCTCCTTCCGCATCCCGGTGGAGCTGCGCTACGAGACCTGCGATCCCTATGCCGTCCGGCTGACCTTTCATTTGCCCGGCGATGCACCCGTGACCTGGGCCTTCGGTCGTGAGCTGTTGATCGACGGGGTGGGCCGGCCGTGCGGGGAAGGAGACGTACGGGTCTCGCCCGCCGACGCGGACACACTGGGTGACGTACTGATCCGGTTGCAGGTCGGCGGCGACCAGGCGCTGTTCCGTTCGTCCACGGCCCCGCTGGTCGCCTTCCTCGACCGAACCGACAAGCTGGTGCCGCTGGGTCAGGAGGGCGCGCTGGCTGACTTCGACGCCCACCTCGACGAGGCGCTGGACCGCATCCTGGCGGAGGAACAGAGCGCCGGCTGAAGCGTTCCGCCACCGTCGGTGCCGGAACGCTTCACCGCTGTCGCATGGCGGCAGGAACGCTTCTGCTCGGGTGACGGGACGGGATGGCGACCCGCGAGGCGCCGCGGGGGCGCCGAATGGGGCGGGATGTGGCTCGTGAGGGGGTGCGGGGAGGGACGGCGCGTCTGGTGGCTGCGAGTCCTTGCGGAGGCCGACCCGGCGGGTCGGCGCTCCGGCTGACTGCTCAGGTCGGGCGGACGTCCCGCGTCAGCGCTTGCGCCGACGTCCCTTTCCGCCGCGTGCCGGAGCCGGGCGCTCGCCGGCCGCGACCGGTTCCGTGCCCGTCATAGCACCCGCCCCAGCGGTCACCGGCTCACGACCCGGCCGGTCGGCCGAGACCACCAGGGCCGCGAGGGCCGTGGTGACCGGTACCGACGCGACCAGGCCGATCGAGCCCACCAGGGTGCGCACGATCTCCTCCGCGACCAACTCGCTGTTGGCGACCGTCCCCACGCTGCTCTGGGCGATCGAGAAGAGCAACAGCAACGGCAGCGCGGCACCCGCGTACGCGAGGACGAGCGTGTTGACGACGGACGCGATGTGGTCACGGCCGATGCGGATGCCCGCCCGGTACAGCCCGCGCCAGCCCGTCGACGGGTTGGCCTCGTGCAGCTCCCAGACCGCCGAGGTCTGCGTGACCGTCACGTCGTCCAGGACACCGAGCGAACCGATGATGACGCCGGCGAGCAGCAGACCGCTCATGTCGATCGACGGGTACAGGCCATGGATCAGACCGGTGTTGTCGTCCGTGTTGCCGGTGAGCGCGGCCCAGCCGATGAACAGCGAGCCGAGGACGCCGATCAGCAGCAGCGATATCAGGGTGCCCAGTACCGCCACGGAGGTTCTGGCCGACAGGCCGTGGCACAGATAGAGCGCGATCAGCATGATGGCGCTCGCCCCGATCACCGCCACGACCAGCGGGTTCGAGCCCTGCAGGATCGCCGGCATGATGAAGAAGTTCAGGATCAGGAAGCTGATGGCGAGCGCGACCAGCGCCATGAGACCGCGCAGTCGGCCCACCACCACGACGGCGAGCGCGAAGATCCCGGCGAGCAGGGACATCGGCAGGCGACGGTTCACATCGGTGACCGAGTACTGCAGGTTCCTGGGAGCGGAGGGCTCGTAGGCGACCACGACCTTCTCGCCCTCATGCAACTGCCGTGACTGGTCCGGCTGCACGATCTCGGTGAACGTACGGCCCTTGTCCTTCCCGGTGTCGACCCGGATCGTCGCCCTCTTGCAGGTGCCGTTCGCCTGCTGCTGCGCGGACGGGCCCTCGGCGGTGGAGGTGTCACCGGTCGGGGTTTCCCCGGAGGCGTTGGCGGACTGGCAGCTGATGCTCTCGACTTTGCTGACCGTCGCTTGCTGGCTCTGCCGGTCGAAGCCGACACCAGTGCGCTCGTGCGCCGGCGCACCGCCCGGCCACAGCACCGCGAGCCCGACCACCACCGCGGCACCGAACGGGATCAGGATCGCCGCGATGACCTTGCGCAGGTGCTTGGAGACGGGTGCGGCAGGCCCGTGACTGTGCGAGTGGCCGTGCCCGCCACCGGGCCCCGGACCGTGGCCGTCGCCAAGGCCGCGACCGTCGGCAAGGCCATGACCGTCACCCGGGCCGTGACCGGTGTGCGGGGCCGGCCCGTCGCCGGAGCCGCGACCGTTGACCGGGCCCGGCTCATCGCTGTGACCGTTGCCATCGCCTGACCCGTGCCCGTGCCCGTGCCCGTGCCCGTGTCCCTGCCCACCACCGGCCCCTGAACCGGGGACGTATCCACCACCGCCTCTGGAGCCGTGGTCCTCTTCGTGCGCGTCACCGTGGTCGTTCCCGGCTCCGGTGCCGAACCAGCCGCTGTGTCCACCACCGGAACCGCCGCCGTCTCCACGGCGTGTACCGTTCCCGGCTCCGGGCCTTCGGGGCGGTTCGGGTGGCGGGTACGGGGGCTGATGTGTTGTGGTCACCGACCGATCATCGCAAGAACGGACAGAGGCCCACTGTTCACCGCGCCATAAAAGAAGTTAGCGTGGGGGCACCTTTGCACACGCGGGAGCTCGGAGCACCGGGCTGAGAGGGCGCTGACCTCCGTCCCAGCGATGTTTCACGTGGAACGTCAACTGGATCCAGTGATGTTCCACGTGAGATGCCGACAGACGGAAGCCGCTGCGTCGACCGCCGAACCTGTTACCGGGTAATGCCGGCGTAGGGAGTAGGTCTCATGGCCAACAAGGACGCACGCACGTCTGTCTCCAGCCAGGACGAAACGCCTGTTCAGGGCGAACAGTCCCAGGAGGCCGGAAAGTCCATCGGCTGGCACAAAGCGTACGTCGAGGGCTCACGCCCCGACCTGCGGGTGCCGGTCCGTCAGGTGCACCTCACCAACGGGCAGTCGGTCACGCTGTACGACACATCGGGCCCGTACACCGATCCGCTCGTCGAGACCGATGTCCGCAGGGGCCTGTCGCCGCTGCGGGAGAACTGGATCCTCGCCCGTGGCGACACCGAGGAGTACGCGGGTCGCCCCGTCCGCCCCGAGGACGACGGGATCAAGCACACCTCGCCGCGAGGCGGGCTGCGCAACCTCGATGCCGTCTTCCCCGGACGGTCCCGTCTGCCTCGCCGCAGCCGCGACGGAAACGCGGTTACCCAACTCGCGTACGCCCGGCGCGGCGAGATCACGCCCGAGATGGAGTACGTGGCCATCCGGGAGAGCGTCTCACCCGAAGTGGTCCGCGAGGAGATCGCGGCGGGCCGGGCCGTGCTGCCGGCCAACGTCAACCACCCGGAGATCGAGCCGATGATCATCGGCAAGCGGTTTCTGGTGAAGGTCAACGCCAATATCGGCAACTCCGCGGTCACCTCCTCCATCGAGGAGGAGGTCGACAAGATGACCTGGTCGACCCGTTGGGGCGCCGACACGGTCATGGACCTGTCCACCGGCCGCAACATCCACACCACTCGGGAATGGGTGCTGCGCAACTCCTCCGTTCCCATCGGCACGGTGCCGCTCTATCAGGCGCTGGAGAAGGTGGACGGCCGTGCTGAGGAGCTGACCTGGGAGATCTACAAGGACACGGTCATCGAACAGGCCGAGCAGGGCGTGGACTACATGACCGTCCACGCGGGTGTGCGCCTGCCGTACGTGCCGCTGACGGCGAACCGTAAGACGGGCATCGTCTCCCGCGGCGGCTCGATCATGGCCGCGTGGTGCCTCGCTCACCACAGGGAGAGCTTCCTGTACGAGAACTTCGAGGAACTCTGCGAGATCCTCGCCGCCTACGACGTCACGTACTCGCTGGGCGACGGGCTGCGGCCGGGCTCCATCGCGGACGCCAACGACGAGGCACAGTTCGTGGAGTTGCGCACGCTCGGGGAACTCAACCGGATCGCCAAGCGTTTCAACGTACAGACCATGATCGAGGGCCCGGGCCATGTCCCGATGCACAAGATCAAGGAGAACATCGACCTTCAGCAGGAGATCTGTGATGAAGCTCCGTTCTATACGCTCGGCCCGCTGACCACGGACGTCGCGCCGGCGTACGACCACATCACCTCCGGCATCGGTGCCGCGATGATCGCCTGGTGGGGCACGGCCATGCTCTGCTATGTCACGCCCAAGGAGCACTTGGGCCTGCCCAATCGTGACGACGTCAAGACCGGCGTCATCACCTACAAGATCGCCGCCCACGCAGCCGACCTCGCCAAGGGGCACCCAGGCGCGCAGGAGTGGGACGACGCGCTGTCCGACGCCCGCTTCGAGTTCCGGTGGGAGGACCAGTTCAACCTGGCCCTCGACCCGGACACGGCACGCGAGTTCCACGACGAGACCCTCCCGGCCGAGCCCGCCAAGACCGCTCACTTCTGCTCGATGTGCGGGCCCAAATTCTGTTCGATGAAGATCTCCCAGGACATCCGCCGCCGGCACGGCGGGAGTCAGGAGGAGATCGAGGAGGGCATGGCCCAGAAGTCGAAGGAGTTCGCGGCGGCGGGCAACCGCGTGTACCTGCCGCTCGCGGACTGACGGCAGCCCACAGGTAGGGCCCGCGTACGCCCTCAGCGCGCGCCTGACCGGCTCCAGGGCCCCACCCGGCCGCGGCGGGGCCATTCCCGGTGCAGCGGAAGGAACGAGCGGCTGCGGGGGGAAGGAAGCACGGAAGGAAGCATCCCGATCGGAAACGGGCCGCGCCCGGACCTTCGGCTTGCGCTCCCCTGGAGGCTGGTGGGGGCGCAAGCCGAGGGGCCGCTCCGGCTACTCCGGCTTGTGCTCCGGTCCCCCGAAGTCCGGGCTGGTGTAGTCCGGGCTCGTGAAGCTCGGGCGCGAGCCGGTGGCGCCGTCGTCCGGGCTGCTGAAGCCGGGCCGGTCGTAGCCGAGGTGCGGGATGCGGCTGATCGGCGCCGGCGGTGCCGTACGCGGCAGTGCAGCGGTGCCGGGGCCGGCGAGGGCCTCCCGCAGAAACGGCAGGATGCCGCGCTCCAGCAGCGCCTCGCACCATGCTTCCCTGGCTCGCGTCACCTCCGCGCTCATCTCGCCGTACGGTCCGGCGGTGAGCGAGGGCCGGTTGCGCAGGGCGGTGAGGAGCAGCCCGACGGCGGCGACGAGGATCGAGGCCGCGGTCATGGCGCCGAACACCCATCCGATGGTGAGCATGGTCTGGGCGAACGCCCGCTCGGGGTCGAGCACTTTGAGGATGTACCCCACGAGCAGGAAGATCGCCGCGGCGGTTCCGGCCAGGACGGGTGCCAGGACCGCGGCGACGGCGATGGCGCCCGCGCCGGTGGTCTCGGCGACCTCTCCCATGGTGGTGGCGAGCCCCATCGCGTCGCTGCCCGGCTCCGCTGAGCCGGTGTCGCGGTTGGACGACGGGGTGGACGGCGCCGGGTGACGCAGTTCCTCGCGGACCTTCACGTAGTGCTGGTACTCGGTCGCCGCGGCCGCCGTGATGAGTGCGGTGGCGTTGAGCGCCATGGTGCGCAGCTGTTCCGGGTTGAGCCGCTGTCCGACAGCGGTCAGTTCCGGGCGGTCGGGTGCGGAGCGCAGCACCTCCTCGAGGAGCCGCTCGTATTCCTGGCGGTCCTCGCTCAGCAGGTGCTGCGGAACGCTGTTCATGTGCATCCCCCGATGCTCCGTAGGGCTTGGGGCTCGCACGCTGACGAGCCGTCGGGCAGAAACGGAGGGGAGCCTGCTACGGATAAGCCGATGGTAGAGCGATGACGGTACGGCGTGACAGGGGGTTTACCGAAAATGCGCTGTGGCCTGTGCCGTTGCCGGTCGGTCCGGCATGGGGAACGTTTGTCCCGGGAACGTTCAGATATCCAGCGGCAGTTGCTGGACCAGCAGCTTTCCGGCCATGGTCACTCCGCCGTCCATCGCGATGGCGAGTCCGTCGGCGTACAGATGCGGTCCCTCGACCGCGGGACCGGCCCGGTCCTCGCCCTCGTCGGATCCGATCTCGCCCAGCAGGTACGGAATGGGACTGTGGCCGTGAACGATGCGGCCGCCGCCGTACATGTCGAGCAGCGAGCGCACATGGTCGGCGCCGCCCTCGTCGCGGAAGGAGAAGCGCTTGGTGAGCTTGCGGAACAGGTCCCACACCTCGTCCGGGTCGTTGCGCGTGATCGTCTCGCGGACGGTGTCGTTGACCGCTTCGATCGAGTCGCCGTAGTCGAGGTAGGCGGTGGTGTCGGAGTGGACGAGGAGGTGTGCGTCGACCTCCTCCATGGCGTCCAGGCGGGCCATCCACTGCAGATGATGGTCCTGCAGACGGTCCATGTCGGTCTTCTGACCGCCGTTGAGCAACCAGGCCGCCTGGAAAGTGGCGGTGCCCGCGCCGGAGTTGACGGGGGTGTCGCCGAACCGCTTGGCGCCGAGCAGGAGGAGCTCGTGGTTGCCCATGAGGGCCTTGCAATAGCCGCCGGCCGCGGCGGCCTCGGCGGACAGCCGCATCACGAGGTCGATGACGCCGATGCCGTCCGGGCCGCGGTCGGTGAAGTCGCCGAGGAACCACAGCCGGGCGGTGCCCGCGCACCAGTTGCCTTCGGCGTCGAGGAGGCCCTTGTCCTGGAGGGCGGCCACCAGTTCGTCGAGGTAGCCGTGCACGTCCCCGACGACGAACAAGGGGCCGGGGCCGGACGTCGGCTGCGGCGCCGGGAGGGCGTCGGCTTCGGTGACCATCTGCAGCGTGTCACCCCGGTTGATGACCGGCAGGTCGCGCTCCGTGGGCGTGTACCCCTCCGGGTGATCCACCGGTTCCTCGAGCGGGCTGACCGTGTCACCGGTGGGCACGCCCTGCGGGAACGGACCGGTCTCGTGGACGTACGCGGGTACCCGGAAGTCGCGCAACGTCGCCGTCCGCTCCACCTCGGGTCCCTGACCGGCCCCCTGAGTCATCAGACCCCTCCACCATCGCGCCGCATCTGCACCGCTTCGGACTGCCTGGTCGCAGCGGCCCGCGGTGTCGTGGGCCCATCATAGGAATGCGGATCGCGCCGTGTGATGACCCAGGGGTGCTGAATCGGCGCAGGACTCCGGTTCACCGTGGCTTTCGCCCCGATTGGGCAGGGGTTCGACCGCCCGGTGACCGAGCGGTGAGAGTCCGGTCACCGTCTCTGTTCCGCCCTGCCGCACGCGTCTGCCGCCTTCCTCGACCGCCTGCGCTACTTCCCCTCGGGCGAGCGCGGCGGACTGACCGTCGTCCGTGGCGGACGTCGCTGGGACGAGGTACGCACGATCAGCTCGGTCGGTATCACCTGCTCGACCGGCTGGTCCGACTCGACCCCCTCGATGGCGTCGATGAGGAGCTGGACCACGGCGGTGCCGATGCGGCGCGGTTTCAGGGAGAGCGTGGTGACGGGCGGCTCGGTTTTGGCGTACACGGTGGACTCGCTGCAGCAGACCAGAAGCAGGTCCTCCGGCACGCGCAGTCCGTAGCGACGGGCGGCGGCGAGCAGGTCGGTGCCGTTCGGGTCGAACAGGCCGTAGACGGCGTCCGGGCGGTCGGGGCGGGCGAGCAGCCGGTCGGCGGCGACGGCGCCGGCGCACGGATCGTGCGCCGGGTAGGCCTCGTACACCGGATTCTGGCCCACCCGCTCGCACCAGCGCAGGTATGCGGTGGTCGACAGGTGGGTGTACGTGTCCGTGGTGGTCCCGGTCAGCAGGCCGATGCGGCGGGCGCCGGCGGAGGCCAGGTGGTCGAGGATGCCGAGGACGGCGGCCTCGTGGTCGTTGTCGACCCAGGCGGTGACCGGGAGCGCACCGGCCGGGCGGCCGTCGGAGACGACCGGTAACCCCTGCCGGACCAACTCGCTGACCACCGGGTCCTGGTCGGACGGGTCGATGACGACCGTGCCGTCGAGGGCGACGTTCGACCACACGTCGTGGCGGGAGGTCGCGGGGAGGATCACGAGCGCGTAGCCGCGGGCGAGCGCGGCCGAGGTGGCGGCTCGGGCCATCTCGGCGAAGTACGCGAACTCGGTGAAGGTGAAAGGTTCATCCCCGTATGTCGTCACGGTCAGACCGATCAGTCCGGATTTGCCGGTACGGAGGGTGCGGGCGGCGGCCGAGGGTCGGTAACCCAGCCGGTCGGCGACTTCGCGGACATGGCGTCGGGTGGCGTCCGGGAGCCTGCCTTTCCCGTTGAGGGCATCGGAGACGGTCGTGATGGAGACTCCGGCGGCGGCGGCCACGTCTCTGATGCCCGCCCGTCCCGGCCGGCTGCCTCGCCGTGAGGTTTCCGCGCGACTCACCTGGTGCTTCCCTGCTGCTGTCATGGCGAGCCGATAGTAGGGCTCATACGGTGGGGTAGGGCGGACGCATATGCACACATTGACAGGCACGTTTCTGCAAGGTCATGTAGGGTCAATTACCTTAGAAAGCAAGGGAGTTGATGGGTTCAGCGGTAGGACGTGACGTATCGGCGCGCACCAGCCTGCCAAGTCGCTGATGTTTCGAAGAGGTCTCAACTCACCTTCATGAGGGATGCGCGCCACGGCGTGAGCCACCGGCGCACAGATATATGTGACCGCGCCCTCGGATTCGTGTGCCTTCGTACGGCGATACGGCTGATGCCCAGGTGGCAGCTGAGGCGGGACGGGCGGCGGACGAGGTGACGGCGCACCTGTACGCAGCGGCGCCGAATCCTCATATGGTGAGGAGTAATGAAAGTCGGCGGTTCTGACGGTCCGCCGGTGGTCACGAGGAGGACTGCGGTGAGTGAGACGAGCCCCAAGCTGCGCGCCGAGCTGGAGGGTGTCCCCACCTATGTGCCGGGCAAGCCCGCCGCTGCCGACGGCCCGGTGGCCTACAAGCTGTCCTCCAACGAGAACCCGTATCCGCCGCTGCCCGGTGTGATGGAGACGGTGATGGCCGCGGCGTCGTCGTTCAACCGCTACCCCGACATGGCCTGCACGGCCCTGATGGGCGAGTTGTCGGAGCGCTTCGGCGTCCCGCTCTCCCACCTGGCCACCGGCACCGGCTCGGTCGGTGTCGCCCAGCAACTGATCCAGGCGACGGCCGGAGCCGGCGACGAGGTGATGTACGCCTGGCGGTCCTTCGAGGCGTATCCGATCATCACGCAGATCAGCGGGGCCGCTTCGGTGCGGGTGCCGCTGACACCGGGCGATGTGCACGACCTGGATGCCATGGCGGACGCGATCACCGACCGGACCCGGCTGATCTTCGTCTGCAATCCCAACAACCCCACGGGCACGGTCGTGCGTCGGGCCGAACTGGAACGGTTCCTCGATCGGGTGCCCGGTGATGTGCTGGTCGTGCTGGACGAGGCGTACCGCGAATTCATCCGCGACCCCGAGGTCCCGGACGGAGTGGAGCTGTACCGCGAGCGGCCGAACGTCTGTGTGCTGCGCACGTTCTCCAAGGCGTACGGCCTCGCCGGTCTGCGCGTCGGCTTCGCGATCGCCCATGAGCCGGTGGCGGCGGCGCTGCGTAAGACGGCCGTGCCCTTCGGTGTGAGTCATCTCGCACAGGAGGCGGCGATCGCTTCGCTGCGTGCGGAGGACGCGCTGTTCGGCAGGGTCGGCTCCCTGGTGTGTGAGCGCACGCGGGTGGTCGACGCGCTGCGCGCCCAGGGCTGGACGGTGCCCGAGACGCAGGCCAATTTCGTGTGGCTGCGCCTGGGAGAGCGCACGGTCGAGTTCGCGCAGGCGTGTGAGCAGGCGGGCGTGGTGATCCGGCCGTTCGCGGGTGAGGGCGTCAGGGTCACGGTCGGGGAGACCGAGGCGAACGACATCTTCCTGAAGGCGGCGGAGGGGTTCCGGAAGGAGCTGTAGGGCTCCGCGAGGTCGGTCAGGCGTCCACCAGGCACCCGCGTACCAGCGTGAGGGCCTGGTGGGCGCCTGTTTCACGTGGAACAGGGGCCCCCTTGACGCGGGGAGAACGAGGTGCTGCATAATTGCTTGTGAATGTGAACGCTTTCACAAGCGGGTGAGTAAGGAGCGGTAACGTGGACCTGGCTTTGGCGCCGGAGACCCTGGCGCGCTGGCAGTTCGGCATCACGACCGTCTACCACTTCCTGTTCGTCCCCCTGACGATCTCGCTGGCCGCCCTCACGGCCGGGCTGCAGACCGCCTGGGTGCGCACGGAGAAGGAGAAGTACCTCAGGGCCACCAAGTTCTGGGGCAAGCTCTTCCTGATCAACATCGCCATGGGCGTGGTCACCGGCATCGTGCAGGAGTTCCAGTTCGGCATGAACTGGTCCGACTACTCGCGCTTCGTCGGCGACGTCTTCGGTGCCCCGCTCGCGTTCGAGGCACTGATCGCCTTCTTCTTCGAATCCACCTTCATCGGCCTGTGGATCTTCGGCTGGGACAAGCTGCCCAAGAAGATCCATCTGGCCTGCATATGGATGGTCTCGATCGGCACGATCCTGTCGGCGTACTTCATCCTCGCGGCCAACTCGTGGATGCAGCACCCCGTCGGCTACAAGATCAACGAGGCGAAGGGGCGGGCCGAGCTCACCGACTTCTGGCTCGTACTGACCCAGAACACCGCGCTCGCCCAGGCCTTCCACACCCTCTCCGCGGCCTTTCTCACGGGCGGCGCCTTCATGGTCGGCATCTCCGCCTTCCACCTGCTGCGCAAGAAGCACATCCGCGAGATGAAGACCTCGTTGCGCCTCGGTCTCGTCACCGTGGTCATCGGCGGCATGCTCACCGCGATCAGCGGTGACACCCTCGGCAAGATCATGTTCGAGCAGCAGCCGATGAAGATGGCCGCCGCCGAGGCCCTGTGGGACGGCGAGTCACCCGCCCCGTTCTCCGTCTTCGCCTACGGCGACGTCGACGCCGGCCACAACAAGGTCGCCGTGGAGATCCCCGGCCTGCTGTCCTTCCTCGCCAAGGACGACTTCACCTCGTACGTCCCCGGCATCAACGACGTCAATAAGTCCGAGCAGGAGAAGTTCGGGCCCGGCGACTACCGGCCCAACATCCCGGTCGCCTACTGGGGCTTCCGCTGGATGATCGGCTTCGGTATGACGTCCTTCGCCCTCGGACTGGCCGGACTCTGGCTGACCCGCAAGAAGTTCCTGCTGCCGCAGCACCTCAGGGTCGACGACGACGAGGTGCCGCGTCTGGTCCTCTTCAGGAAGAAGGCGCTCGGTCCGACGCTCACCACCTGGTACTGGCGCATCGCGATCCTGACCCTGGCCTTCCCGCTGATCGCCAACTCCTGGGGCTGGATCTTCACCGAGATGGGCCGCCAGCCGTGGGTCGTCTACGGCCTCTTCCAGACCCGCGACGCGGTCTCCCCCGGGGTCTCCCAGGGCGAGGTCCTCACCTCGATGATCGTCTTCACCAGCCTGTACGCCATCCTCGCCGTCATCGAGGTCAAGCTGCTCGCGAAGTACGTGAAGGTCGGCCCGCCCGAGCTCACCGAGGCCGACCTCAACCCGCCCACGAAGATCGGCGGCGACTCCCGTGACGCCGACAAGCCGATGGCCTTCTCGTACTAGGCCGAGGGAGCTGCACAGTCATGGAACTGCACGACGTCTGGTTCGTCCTCATCGCCGCCCTGTGGACCGGGTACTTCTTCCTGGAGGGCTTCGACTTCGGGGTCGGCATCCTCACCAAGCTGCTCGCCCGGAACCGGGCCGAGAAGCGGGTGCTGATCAACACCATCGGTCCCGTCTGGGACGGCAACGAGGTGTGGCTGCTCACGGCCGGCGGCGCGACCTTCGCCGCCTTCCCCGAGTGGTACGCCACGCTCTTCTCCGGCTTCTACCTGCCCCTGCTGCTCATCCTGGTCTGCCTGATCGTCCGGGGTGTCGCCTTCGAGTACCGGGCGAAGCGGCCCGAGGAGAACTGGCAGCGTAACTGGGAGACCGCGATCTTCTGGACCTCACTGCTCCCGGCGTTCCTGTGGGGCGTGGCCTTCGGCAACATCGTGCATGGCGTGAAGATCGACCAGAACTTCGACTACGTCGGTACCGTCTGGAACCTGCTCAATCCGTACGCGCTCCTCGGCGGTCTGGTGACGCTGACGCTGTTCACCTTCCACGGCGCGGTGTTCACGGCGCTCAAGACCGTAGGGGACATCCGGAAGCGGGCGCGGAAGCTGGCGTCGGGCGTGGGTCTGGTCACCGCGGTGCTGGCGCTGATCTTCCTGCTGTGGACGCAGGCCGACGGCGGTGACGGCAAGAGCCTGGTCGCGCTCGCCGTGGCGGTCGCCGCACTGGTGGCGGCCCTCGTGGCCAACCAGGCAGGGCGTGAGGGCTGGTCGTTCGCCCTGTCCGGGATCACCATCGTCGCCACGGTGGCCATGCTCTTCCTGACGCTCTTCCCGAACGTCATGCCGTCCTCGCTCAACGCGGAATGGAACCTGACCGTCACCAACGCCTCGTCGAGCCCGTACACCCTGAAGATCATGACGTGGTGCGCGGCGATCGCCACGCCGATCGTGATGCTCTACCAGGGCTGGACCTACTGGGTGTTCCGCAAGCGGATCGGCACGCAGCACATCGCTGAAACCGTGCACTGAGGTGTGTTTCACGTGAAACCAATCGATCCACGTCTGCTCCGGTACGCCCGTGCCACCCGGTTCTTCCTGGTGGCGGTGGTCGGCCTGGGCGCCGTCGGGGCCCTTCTGGTCATCGCGCAGGCGATGCTCATCGCCGAGATCGTGGTGGGCGCCTTCCAGCACGGGTTGCCGGTCACCGAACTCCGTACTCCCCTGCTGCTGTTGGTGGCCGTCGCGGGCGGCCGCGCGCTGGTCTCCTGGCTCACCGAGCTCGCCGCGCACCGGGCGAGCGCGGCGGTGAAGTCGGAGCTGCGTGGACGGCTGCTGGAGCGTGCGGTCGCGCTGGGGCCCGGGTGGCTGAGCGGGCAGCGGACCGGGTCGCTGGTCGCCCTCGCCACGCGGGGGGTCGATGCCCTGGACGACTACTTCTCGCGCTACCTCCCGCAGTTGGGGCTCGCGGTGGTCGTGCCGGTGGCGGTGCTGGCGCGGATCGTCACCGAGGACTGGGTCTCGGCGGCCATCATCGTCGGGACCCTGCCGCTCATCCCGGTCTTCATGGTGCTGATCGGCTGGGCCACACAGTCCCGGATGGACCGTCAGTGGCGGCTGTTGTCCCGGCTGTCCGGGCACTTCCTGGACGTGGTGGCCGGCCTGCCGACCCTCAAGGTCTTCGGGCGGGCGAAGGCGCAGGCCGAGTCCATCCGGAGCATCACCGGGGAGTACCGGCAGGCGACCATGCGGACGCTGCGGATCGCCTTCATCTCGTCGTTCGCGCTGGAGTTGCTGTCGACGCTGTCGGTGGCGCTGGTCGCGGTGACCATCGGGATGCGGCTCGTGCACGGGGACATGGACCTGTACATCGGCCTGGTCGTCCTCATGCTCGCGCCCGAGGCCTATCTGCCGCTGCGGCAGGTGGGGGCGCAGTACCACGCGGCGGCGGAGGGCCTGGCCGCCGCCGAGGAGATCTTCTCGGTGCTGGAGACGCCGGTGCCGGTCTCGGGTTCCGGGACCGTGCCGAGGGGTGCCCTGGTCTTCGAGGCGGTGACCGTCCGGTACCCCGGGCGGTCGGAGGACGCCGTGACGGAGGTGTCCTTCGCCGTCGAGCCCGGGGAGACGGTCGCGCTCGTCGGGCCGAGCGGTGCGGGTAAGTCGACGCTGCTGAACGTGGTGCTGGGCTTCGTCCGCCCCGGTGAGGGACGGGTGTCGGCCGGGGGAGTCGATCTCGCCGAGGCCGACCTGGAGGAGTGGCGGTCGCGGATCGCGTGGGTGCCGCAGCAGCCGCACCTGTTCGCCGGGACGATTTCCGAGAACGTACGGCTGGTCCGGCCCGACGCCGACGATGCCGCCGTACGACGGGCGTTGGCGGACGCGGGGGCGCTGGAGTTCGTGGACGCGTTGTCCCACGGCACAGGGACCGTGCTCGGTGAGGACGGGGCCGGGCTGTCCGCCGGGCAGCGGCAGCGGCTCGCGCTGGCCCGGGCGTTCCTCGCCGATCGGCCCGTGCTGCTGCTCGACGAACCGACGGCGGCGCTCGACGGGGCCACCGAGGGCGAGGTCGTGGAAGCGGTACGGCGACTGGCGGTAGGACGGACGGTCCTGCTGGTGGTGCACCGGCCGGCGCTGCTCTCGGTGGCGGACCGGGTGGTGCGGCTGGCCGAGCCGGTTTCCCCCGCCCGGAGGGAGCCAGGGCCCAGGGCGGCCGAGGTGCGCACGCTCGAGGCCGGACCGGCCCTCGCACCCGGCGGACCGGAGACGAGGGAGCTGATGGTGGCCGCCCGCGGTGTCCTGCCCCGCGTGCGGGCCATGTCCGGTGCCCGGCGGGGACGGCTGATGCTCGCCCTGCTGCTCGGGAGCCTCGCGCTCGGCAGTGCCGTCGGCCTCATGGCGACCTCGGGGTGGCTCATCTCGCGGGCCTCGCAGCAGCCGCCCGTGCTCTATCTGATGGTGGCCGTGACCGCGACGCGGGCCTTCGGGATCGGGCGGGCCGTCTTCCGGTACGCCGAGCGGCTCGTGTCGCACGATGCCGTGCTGCGGATGCTGGCCGACACCAGGGTCGCCGTGTACCGGCGTCTGGAGCGGCTGGCGCCCGCGGGGCTGCGCCGTACTCGGCGGGGCGATCTGCTCTCCCGGCTGGTCGCCGACGTGGACGCCCTGCAGGACTACTGGCTGCGTTGGCTGCTGCCCGCCGGTGCTGCCGTGGTCGTGTCCGCCGCCTCCGTCGGCTTCACCGCGTGGTTGCTGCCGGAGGCCGGAGTGGCTCTCGCCGCCGGACTGCTGGCCGCGGGTGCCGGTGTCCCCCTGGTCACCGGTTCCGTGGCCCGACGGTCCGAGCGCAGGCTGGCGCCGGCCCGGGGCGAGCTGGCGACCCGAGTGACCGACCTGCTCACCGGGACCGCCGAGCTGTCCGTCGCCGGTGCCCTGCCCGGACGTACCGCCGAGGCGCGGCGGGCCGACGGGACGCTCACCCGGATCGCCTCACGCGCCGCCACCGCCACCGCGCTCGGTGACGGACTGACCGCGCTGTTCGCCGGTCTGACCCTCGCCGCCACCGCGCTCGTGAGTGCCCAGGCGGTCGCCGACGGGCGGCTGGACGGCGTGGTGATGGCGGTCGTCGTCCTCACCCCGCTGGCTGCTTTCGAGGCCGTCCTCGGACTGCCCCTCGCCGTGCGGTACCGGCAGCGGGTGCGCCGGAGCGCGGAGCGTGTGTACGAGGTGCTGGACGCGCCCGAGCCGGTCAAGGAGCCGGCGCGTCCCCGGCAGGCGCCCGCGGCACCGTTCCCCGTCGTGGTCCGAGGCCTCGTGGCCCGGCACGCCGGGCAGGGCCGGGACGCGCTCGCCGGAGTCGACCTCACCCTGGCGGAGGGGCACCGGATCGCCGTGGTGGGGTCGTCCGGGTCCGGCAAGACGACGCTCGCGCAGATTCTTCTGCGCTTCCTGGACACGGACGCGGGGTCGTACACGCTGGGCGGCGTGGACGCGTACGGGCTGGACGGCGACGCCGTACGGCGGCTCGTCGGGCTGTGTGCGCAGGACGCGCACCTCTTCGACAGCTCGGTGCGCGAGAACCTCCTCCTTGCCAGGAAGGACGCGAGCGAGGACCAACTGCGCGACGCGCTGAGGCGGGCCCGGCTGCTGGACTGGGCCGACGGTCTGCCCGACGGGCTCGACACGCTGGTCGGCGAGCACGGAGCGCGGTTGTCCGGCGGGCAGCGGCAGCGGCTGGCGCTGGCCAGGGCCTTGCTGGCCGACTTCCCCGTCCTGGTGCTCGACGAGCCCGCCGAGCACCTCGACCTGCCGACGGCCGACGCGCTCACCGCCGACCTGCTGGCCGCCACCGAGGGTCGTACCACCCTGTTGATCACTCACCGGCTGGCCGGCCTGGCGGCGGTGGACGAGGTGATCGTGCTGGACGAGGGGCGTGTGGTGCAGCGGGGGACGTACGCGGAGCTGGCGGCGGCGGAGGGGCCGCTGCGGAGGATGGCGGAGCGGGAGGAAGCGGCGGATCTGCTGATGGGGGCGCGGTAGGAAGCCGTGCCGGCGACCGTGCGGTCCGTCGCCGGCCGGCTGGAGCCGCACTCCACGCCGGACCGGATCTGCGAGACCGCTGCGGCCCTGGCGGTCACGTCCCGAGGTCGTTCGGCGCAGCGGTCCGAGCTTCCCCGTGACCCGTCTGCCGCAACCGGTCCCCCAGCCGTACGACTTGAACAGGACCGCACCCCCATGGCCGGGTCACGATCGCTGATATGCGCTCACTTCGCTGTCACCCGCTGCTTGTTCCGGCGCTGCTGTGCGCGGTGGCCGTCTTCGCGGTCCGTCCCGCCGACGCGCGCGACGGCGGTGAGGGCGAGGGCGCGCACGGGCCCGCGGGCTCCGGGGTCAGCGGGCAGGTGGCCCGGTTGTACGAGGACGCGGCGGTGGCGACGCAGCGGTACGAGGCGGCACGGCGCGAGGCCGACGGTCAGCGGGCGCGGGCGCTGCGGGCGGAGGCGCTCCTCGACCGGGAGCGGGGGGAGATCGCGGTGGTGCACGAGGAGCTGGGCCGCATCGCACGGGCCCAGTACCGCAGCGGTGGCGGACTGCCGATCACCGCGCAGATCATCCTCGCCGGCAGCCCGGACGAGCTGATGCGCGGTCAGCACGTCTTCTCCCGGACGCAGCTGGCCCTCGAGAACGCGATCGACAAGAGCCGCCGAGCCGAGCGCCGGCTCGCCGCGGACGAGGCGAAGGCCGTCGCGGTCCGGCGGGCCCTGGAGCAGCGGAATGCCCAACTCGCCGGTCTGAAGAAGGACATCGAGCAGAAACTCGACCAGGCTCGCCGGCAGTTGCAGGGGCAGGCGGACGCGTCCGTCGCGGCCGGTGCCTGCCGTGGTGCCGTCCGCCTGGATCAGCCGCAGGCGGCCTTCAAGAGCGCGTGGGTCGTTCCGGTGGAGGCGTACGAGCTCTCCGCCGGCTTCGGCAGCGGCGGTGCCCGGTGGGCCAGTCGGCACACCGGGCAGGACTTCGCGGTGCCGATCGGCACACCGGTGCGGGCGGCCGGCGCGGGCCGGGTGGTGAAGGTGTCGTGCGGGGGCGCCTTCGGCATCGAAGTGGTCGTGGAGCACATGGGCGGCTACTACACGCAGTACGCCCATCTCGCCGCCGTCACCGTCGACCAGGGCGACCAGGTGAGCCCGGGTCAGTGGATCGGGCAGTCGGGCACGTCCGGCAACTCCACCGGCCCGCACCTGCACTTCGAGGTGCGGGTCACCCCCGAGATGGGCTCGGCGGTGGATCCGGTGCCGTGGTTGGCGGCGCGCGGGGTGCCGTTGGGACAGTGACCGGACGAGGACCGCCGGGAGCTATCCGTGGTCTGCCAGCAGCTGCTCGATCACGACCGCGACACCGTCCTCGTTGTTGGCGACCGTCCGGCCGCCGGCAGCCGCGATCACATCCGGGTGCGCGTTGCCCATCGCGTACGACCGGCCCGCCCACGTGAGCATCTCGACATCGTTGGGCATGTCCCCGAAGGCGACGACCTCATCGTGCGAGATGCCGCGCTCGGCGCAGCACAGGGCGAGCGTGCTGGCCTTGGAGACCTCGGGACCGCTGATCTCCAGCAGGGCGCTGGGGCTGGAGCGGGTGACGCCGGCCCGCTCACCGATGGCGAGGCGGGCGAGAGTGAGGAAGGCGTCCGGGTCGACCGTGGGGTGGTAGGCGAGGATCTTGAGGACCGGCTCATGGGCACCGGGGGCGTCCGGCGCCAGCAGATCCTCGGCCGGTGCCAGGGAGTCGGGGACCTCCAGGTGCAGCTTCGGATAGTCCGGCTCCTGGTAGAAGCCGTACGTCTGCTCCACGGCGTACACCGTGCCCGGCGCCGCCTCGCGCAGCAGCCGTACGGCGTCCAGGGCGTTCTCCCGGGCCAGTTCCCGTACCTTCACGAACCGGTGCGCGCCCGGGCCGCCGTGCAGGTCGACCACGGCGGCGCCGTTGCCGCAGATGGCCAGGCCGTGGCCGTGGACATGGTCGCTGACGACGTCCATCCAGCGGGCCGGGCGACCCGTGACGAAGAAGACCTCGATGCCCGCCTGCTCGGCGGCGGCGAGGGCGGCGACGGTGCGTGGGGAGACCGACTTGTCGTCGCGCAGCAGGGTGCCGTCCAGATCGGTGGCGATCAGGCGCGGCGGAACGGAGGCGGCCGGGGTCTCGGGCTGTCGAGTCGCTGAGGTCACCCGGCCATTCTCCTGCAGAGGGTCGGCACGTCCGCGCGGGCCATCGCGGATCTGCGGTACCACCGTCCTCACCTGCGCTGTTACCGCAGCTGAGCGGGTGCCTCCATGGCGATCCGCTCGAAGACCTTCTGGTCCGCGGCGAAGTCCGAGTCGGGGATCGGCCAGTGCGTCACGATCTCGGTGAAGCCCAGTTCCCGGTGCCGGCCCGCGAAGTCCACGAACGCGTCGAGGGAGTCGAGCGGACGGGCGCGGTCCGGGGTGAAGCCGGTCAGCAGGATCCTGTCCAGGTCCTGCACGTCCCGCCCGAGCGCGGCGCACGCGTCGGCCAGCTTCTCGGTCTGTCCGCGAAGGGCCTGAACCGACTGTGCGGGAGTGCCGCTTTCGTACAGCCTGGGGTCGCCGGTGGTCACCCAGGCCTGTCCGTACCGAGCGGCGAGCTTGAGCCCGCGTGGACCGGTCGCGGCCACCGCGAAGGGCAGCCGGGGCCGCTGTACGCACCCGGGGATGTTGCGCGCCTCGTGCGCCGCATAGTGGTCACCCTCGTGCGACACGCCCTCGGCGCCGTCCTCGGTCAGCAGCCGGTCGAGGAGTGACACGAACTCGGCGAAGCGGTCGGCACGCTCGCGCGGGGTCCACGGCTCTTGCCCGAGCGTGGTGGCGTCGAAACCGGTGCTGCCCGCGCCGACACCGAGTGTGATCCGCCCGCCGGAGATGTCGTCGAGGGAGATCAGCTCCTTGGCGAGGGTCACCGGATGCCGGAAGTTGGGCGAGGTGACGAGAGTACCCAGCCGCATACTCTGCGTAGCTGTCGCTGCTGCGGTCAACGTGGGTACGGCCCCGAACCACGGGCCGTTCCGGAAGGTGCGCCAGGAGAGGTGGTCGTAGGTGTAGGCGGTGTGAAAGCCGAGTTCTTCGGCGCGCTGCCAGACCTTCTGTCCCTCGCCCCACCTGTGGATGGGAAGGATTACGGTGCTCAGTTGCATGCCTACGACCCTATGCTCCGGTGACTGCGAGCAGTGCTGATGGATTTGTACTACATCCCGGTGCGCTGCCAGATCGCGGTGAGCGCGGTAACGGGGTCGGTGTCGGCCGGTGCCGCCGGCCACCATTCGCCGTCGTTCTCCTGGAGGTAGGGGTACCAGCGGGCGTCGGGCCCCAGGCGCAGCTGGATGCCGTGGTCGAGGAGGGTGAGGCGGTTGCGCCAGGCCCTGAGGCGGACGGGGGCGTCGGTCATCTCGGCGAGGGCCGTGGTCAGGGCGGTACGGGCTGCTGTCATCGCCGACGGTTCCGGGCTGTGGGGCTGTTCGGCGACGGTGATGCCGGTGGGGCCGCCGTGGCGCCATGCGCGGGTGAGACGGGCGAAGGCGATCGGGCTGGCGCCGGTGTTCTGGACCAGGTGGTGGAACCACTCGGGGCCGGGGCCGCTCGCGGCGATGCGTACGGCGTCCTGGTGCTGGGTCAGCCGCAGGGTGGTGGCGTCGCCTGACAGCAGCCGTGCCGCGCGTGCGGAGACATCGGTCATCAGGCGCTCCAGGTCCGCGCCGACGAGACCGCTGCCGGTGGGCGGGGGGACCGGCAGCGCGGCGGCGTGGGCGGACGGTTCGGGCAGGTCGGGCCACCCCGGATCGTGTTCGGTCAGGACGGTCCACGCGGCGTAGGCGCCGGCCGCGTGGATACCGGCCGGAGCGGGCGGCGCGTCGACGGTCCGGCCCGCAGTGCGGCGTGCGCGCAGCTCCGCGAGGACGTCGTCCCGTCCGCGGCCCCGCAGCGCGAACAGCACGAACGGGTCGTCGTCGATGGTGGCGGCGATCGCGTAGCAGAGCGCGGCGGCGTGTTTGCAGGGGTGGCCCCAGTCGGGGCAGGAGCATTCGGGGTCGAGCTCGGTGGGTTGCGGGAGGAGGGGGACGCCGGCGTGGCGGGCGTCGTCGATGAGCTCTGCGGGCATCTCACCGTCGAGGAGTGCGGCGAGATGCCCGGCTCGGGCCGCGATGGTGTCGAGGAGGGTGTCCCACTGGGCGTCGGTGAGGACGGGCAGGTGGACGGCGGAGCGGTACGGGCGCGGGCGGCTGCCCTGGACGGCGGCCTTGACCTGGCCGGGGGCGATGGTGACCGGGCCGACCATGCCCTGGCGGGCGTAGGTGCGTCCGCGGGCCAGGCGCCCCGAGTCGAGGGTGGAGTCCTCCAGGGCCGTCACCCATGCCTGCCCCCACCAGGTCGCGGCGAAGGCCCGCCTGCCGCGGGCGGGTGCACGGCGAGGTCCGGGGACGGACGGGCTCATGACTGCCTCCCCAGGGCGACGAGTTCGGCGAGGTCGGCGTCTGACAGTTCGGTCAGAGTGGCCTCGCCGGAGCCGACGACGGCGTCGGCGAGCGCCCGCTTGGATTCCAGCAGCTTCGCCACCCTGTCCTCCACGGTGCCTTCGGCGATGAGCTTGTGGACCTGGACGGGCTTGTCCTGGCCGATGCGGTAGGCACGGTCGGTGGCCTGGTCCTCGACAGCGGGGTTCCACCAGCGGTCGTAGTGCACGACATGGGTGGCGCGGGTGAGGTTGAGGCCGGTGCCGGCCGCCTTCAACGACAGCAGGAATACCGGCACTTCGCCTCTCTGGAAGCGTTCCACCATCTCCTCGCGTGTGGTGACGGGCGTGCCGCCGTGCAGGAAGAGGGTGGGGATGCCGCGTTCCGCGAGATGTTTCTCCAGCAGAGTCGCCATCTGCTTGTACTGGGTGAAGACCAGCACGGACTCGCCCTCGGCGGTGATGGTGTCGACGAGTTCGTCGAGGAGGTCGAGTTTGCCCGAGCGGCCGTGCAGCGGTGTGGACTGACGCAGGCTGTGCTCTTTCAAATACTGGGCGGGGTGGTTGCAGATCTGCTTCAGCGCGGTGAGGAGCTTGAGGATCAGACCGCGGCGGGCGATGCCCTCGGCTTCGGCGATCTCCGCCATGGTCTCGCGAACCACCGCCTCGTACAGACTCGCCTGCTCGGTGGTCAGCGGGACGACTCGGTCGGTCTCGGTCTTGGCGGGCAATTCGGGCGCGATGCCAGGGTCGGACTTCCTGCGGCGCAGCAGGAACGGGCGGACGAGGCGGGACAGCCGTTCGGCGGCCTGTGCGTCCTCGCCCGACTCGATCGCGCGGGCGTGGCGGTCGCGGAAGGCGGCGAGGGGGCCGAGGAGTCCGGGGGTGGTCCAGTCGAGGAGCGCCCACAGTTCGGAGAGGTTGTTCTCCACGGGGGTGCCGGTGAGGGCGACGCGCGCGCGGGCGGGCAGGGCGCGCAGTTCGCGGGCGGTGACGGCGTAGGGGTTCTTGACGTGCTGTGCCTCGTCGGCGGCGATCAGTGACCAGGCGTTCTCGGCGAGGGCATCGCGGTCGCGGCGCAGCACTCCGTAGGTGACCAGGACGATCTCGTCCCTGGCCAGATCCTTCAGATGGCGGTCGCCGCCGTGGTAGCGGCGCACGGGGGTGGTCGGCGCGAACCGGGCGGCCTCGCGCTGCCAGTTGCCGAGCAGCGAGGTGGGGCAGACGACGAGGGTGGGGCCCGCGGTGGCGGGGTCGGTCTGGCGGTGCAGATGCAGCGAGAGCAGGGTGATGGTCTTGCCCAGGCCCATGTCGTCGGCGAGACAGCCGCCGAGGCCGAGCTCGCACATCTCGGCCAGCCAGGCCAGGCCCCGCTTCTGGTAGTCGCGCAGCGTGGCCTTCAGAGCGGCTGGCTGGGTGGCGGGCATACGGGATTCGGGGTCGCGGATACGGGCGACGAGGTCGCCGAGCGCCCCGACCGCAGCGCAGGTGATGGTCTCCCCGTCCCGCTCCACCTCGCCGGTCAGCGCGGCGCCCAGGGCCTCCATGGGAGTGAGCGGTTCCATCCGGCGGCGTCTGGCGCGGGCCACCAGTTTCGGGTCGGCGACCACCCACTGATCGCGCAGCCTGACGAGGGGGCGGCGTGCCTCGGCGAGGGCGTCCATCTCGGTCTCGGTGAGCGGGTCGCCGCCGAGCGAGAGCTGCCAGCGGAAGTCGAGGAGGGCGTCGGCGTCGAGCATGCCGCCGGCACTGGAGCCGGGCGCGGTGCGCTGCCCGATCTCGGTAGTCGCGGTGAGTGCCTTGACGAGCTCGCGCGGCCAGTGCACGTCGATACCGGCGGCGCGCAGCGTGTCGGTGGCGTCGCCCAGCAGGTCGAACGCCTCGTCGTCGGTCAGTCGTAGCTGGTCCGGGGTGGCGTCCTTCAGCAGTCGGTCGAGCGGTGACCAGACGCGGGCGCCTCGGCGCAGTGCGAGCAGCGTCTCGGTCTCGGCGCGCGGGCCGAGAAGGCGATCGGTCTCGGCCGGTTCGCTCCAGAGCCGTGCGGCCTCCACGACGAGCGACGGATCGGCCGCGGTGTGCAGTTGCAGCACGGCCCGGAACTGCCGACGCCGACCCTCGGGTACGTCGACCCGCAGCGAGACGCCGACGTCGGCGGTGAACGCGGCGGCGGTCTCCTCGGCCCACTCCCGCAGCGCGGGCACGGCGCGCGTCTCGCGCCAGGCGTACGGCAGCGCTCCCATCGCGAGCGGCGCCGCCGGGGTACGGACCAGATCGTCCGCGACAGCGTCGCAGAACTGGCGTACCAGCGCGACCGGTTCCGCGATGCGCAGTGGAGCCGGGCCGGGCTCGGGCAGGCAGTGGGCGTGGGGTGGGAAGGCGGCGCCGAGCGCGTCCAGCGTCTGCCGCTGTACGACGGTGAGGGGACCCGCCTGCCAGGTGTCGTAGCCGACGTCGGTGAGGGCCGGATGGAGACGGCCGTCGGCGAGCAGCCGCAGCGCGAAACTGGAGGCGGCCTGCCAGGCCGCGGCGGACGGATGCGCCGGCCGGGCGTCGGCCAGGGCGGCGACAGCGACGGCGGCGGACAGCGCGTAGCCCTCGACTCTGCGGCGTCGGACCGACCGGCCGTGCGGCAGTACCAGTTCCACCGACTCGGATTCGATGCCCTCGGGCACTGTGCCGTCTGCCGCCGCTGCCCCGGTGGGCTTCCAGAGCAGCAGCCGTCCGAGGCGGGCGGGTTCGCCGGGCAGGAACACCGCCGCCCAGCCGCCGTCGAGCAGGGCGACCGCGAAGGCGGTTGCCTCCGGTGTGGCGAGCGGTGGCGTGATCCTCGTGCTGGTGCGTGGTTCTCGTACGACGACCCGTGCCACGCTCATTCGCCCCATCGTGTTCCAGGCGGCCCTCGCCGCGTCCCGCTCACCAGGCAGTCCCATCATGGAGGGTCGGCGCCACCTTGCTCAAACCCGGATGTCCGCGGCTGTTACCTTTCGGCACGCATGGCCCCGGTGTCACTGGCAGTGGGTACGATGCACCCGCGTGCGGACGTGTGCCGAGCGAGACGGCCATGGGGCGCATATCGCAGTGTGCTCGGGTCATGGCGGACACGACACGTATCACGGTGACGCTCGAAGCCGCCGGTCTGCACGGCCACAAGTACGCGATCGACGCGACCGTGGCCGAGGTGGCCCTGCGTCAGCCGGGCCCGGTGGTCATGCTGACCTCCGATGTCGACGACATGGCCCGGCTGTGTGGCGACCGTGTCCGGCTCATCGGCATCTGAGAGGGGCAGCTGCCAAAGCTGACCGAAGGAAATCCTCGCAGGTCACGCCGCGGTAGGTGAAAAAGCCTCGACCGAGGTGACGAGGGTGCCGAGGCGGATTCGCTCGGTGACGGCCGCGGCGGCGGTCAGGGTGGGTACGGCACCGAACCAGGGCCCGTCGCGAAAGCTACGCCAGGACAGGTGGTCGTAGGCGTACGCGGCGTGGAAGCCGAGTCGTTCGGCACGAGTCCAGGTCGGACGGCCGCCTTCGTGCCAGCGGCGGTGAGGGAGGATCACAGTGCTCAGGCGCATAACCCGTCGACAGGTGAGATCGTCGACGGAGCCCGCCTGGAGGAGCTCGGGTGCCCCTGACCGGTCCGCGCGCCGGGAGAGACGTGAATCACGCGAATGGTTTTGCTTCCGATGTTTGATCCACAGCCAAGTGGAGTTATCCACAGGGGAATTGGCGATTCTGTGGACAACCACCCTTCGTTTCAAGGGGCTTCGTCAAAATCAACTGATGGGTCGTGACTTATGACGAGCCAGTCCAAGGCCCTTGCCCGCAGCTCCGGTTCGAGGGCGGACGCGATGAACTGAACGACGCCCTCCACACCAACGAGCTCTTCGACGGCCCGCATTGTCTTGGCGGGGATCGTCACGGAACGGGTCCGGACGTGGGGTGCCGGGGTCCCCTCCGTTCCGGGGTGCAGCAGCGGATGCCGTACCGCGAACAAGCGCATGGCCCGGGCGAGTTCGGCGACCACTGTCTGCTGCGCGAGGGGGCGCACCTCGTCGTACGAGAGAAGCCGCGATGGCCGCATCCACGTCGGTCGGGCGGTGCGGTTCGTCGGGGCAGCGGGCGACGACGTACTCGGTGGTGAACTCCAGGAAACCGGGGCGATGTGCTCGACCTGGGCCCTCAACTCCTTGAGCGGACCAGGGATCGCGGGCAGCGTAACGCCTGCCGCGTGCAACTCCAGTGCGACAGCAAGCTCTTGGGGGCTCGAGAAGATGGCGTCGTCGTCCCCGGGGACCGACTTCTGCTCGCCCTGCTCGCCCAGTTCCACGGCCGCGGCAACCCCCGCGGCAACCCCCGCGGCAAACCCCGCGGCAACCCCCGCGTCGACCGACGTGTCGCCGAGCCGTCGACCAGCTCGGCCCGGGAGATCGGTACCGCCGCCGTCCGCGCCCGGCGCTCCCGCGCGCCCTCAAGAGGCGCCTGGGTCACTTCTCCTCCACCCGGCGCCGCGTGTCGATCGCGGTACGTGTCCGTAACGTGACACTGGTGAATGCGACAGTCATGGGAGGCTGCGTCAACGACGCCTGTGCCGGACTGTGGACAACCGGGCGGATGTGGAAAACCGGGGCCGCGTTGTTCGACCTCAGGGGGACCCCTAGGGCCCCGTACGACTCGAGGCTGATACCAAGACAGCTCTGCGGAGTGATGACCGGCGTGGTCCGCGTCACTATGGTCGAAGACGTGACTGTGATCGCGACCGAAAGCCTGAGCAAGCGGTACCCCAGGGTGACCGCGCTTGACCGGCTCTCCGTGGATGTCGGGCCCGGTGTGACCGGACTCGTCGGAGCCAACGGAGCCGGCAAGTCCACACTGATCAAGATCCTGCTGGGTCTGTCCCCCGCCACCGAGGGCCGCGCCGAAGTGCTCGGCCTCGATGTCGCCACCAAGGGCGCCGCCATCCGCGAACGCGTCGGCTATATGCCGGAGCACGACTGCCTGCCGCCCGACGTCTCGGCCACCGAGTTCGTCGTGCACATGGCGCGCATGTCCGGCCTGCCGCCGACCGCCGCCCGCGAACGCACCGCGGACACCCTCCGCCACGTCGGCCTGTACGAGGAGCGCTATCGCCCCATCGGCGGCTACTCCACCGGCATGAAGCAGCGCGTGAAGCTCGCGCAGGCCCTCGTGCACGACCCGCAGCTGGTCCTCCTGGACGAGCCGACCAACGGCCTCGACCCGGTGGGCCGCGACGAGATGCTCGGCCTCATCCGCCGCATCCACACCGACTTCGGTATATCGGTCCTGGTCACCTCCCACCTGCTGGGCGAACTGGAGCGCACCTGCGACCACGTGGTCGTGGTCGACGGTGGCAAGCTGCTGCGCTCCAGCTCCACCACCGACTTCACCCAGATCACCGCAACCCTCGCGATCGAGGTCACCGACACCGACGAGCACCCGGACGGCACCCGCGCGGTGCGCGAGGCGCTGCACGCGCGCGGGGTGGACGTCCTCGACGGTGCCGGCGCCCTGCCGGGCGCCGGACACGTGCTGCTGCTCACCGCACAGGGCGAGGAGACATACGACGTGGTGCGCGATGTGGTCGCCGACCTCGGCCTCGGCCTGGTGCGCATGGAACAGCGCCGGCACCACATCTCGGAGGTCTTCACGGACAGCGACGAAGAGCGCGACGCAGAGCGGAAGGAGGCGGTCGGCCATGGCAACTGAGCACTCCGTAGTACCTTCGGGTGACCAGACCCGAATCCACAACATCGGCTACCGCAGCTACGACGGCGCCCGCCTGGGCCGCGCCTACGCCCGACGCTCCCTCTACTCGCAGTCCCTGCGCGGCTCCTACGGCCTCGGCCGCTCGGCCAAGTCCAAGGTGCTGCCGATGCTGCTGTTCGTGGTGATGTGCGTACCCGCGGCCATCATGGTGGCGGTCGCGGTGGCCACGAAGGCCAAGGAACTGCCCCTCGACTACACGCGCTACGCGATCGTCATGCAAGCCGTCATCAGCCTGTACGTCGCCTCGCAGGCACCTCAGTCCGTCTCGCGCGACCTGCGCTTCAAGACCGTGCCGCTGTACTTCTCGCGGCCCATCGAGACCGCGGACTACGTACGGGCCAAGTTCGCGGCGATGGCCTCGGCGCTGTTCATTCTCACCGCCGCCCCGCTGCTGGTGCTCTATGTGGGCGCGCTGCTGGCCAAGCTCGACTTCGCCGACCAGACCAAGGGGTTCGCGCAGGGACTCGTCTCCGTGGCACTGCTCTCGCTGCTCTTCGCCGGCCTCGGCCTCGTGATCGCCGCGGCCACCCCGCGCCGCGGCTTCGGCATCGCGGCCGTGATCGCCGTCCTGACCATCTCCTACGGCGCCGTCTCCACCCTCCAGGCCATCGCCGAGGCGCAGAGCAGCACCGGATCCATAGCCTGGATCGGCCTGTTCTCGCCCATCACGCTCATCGACGGGGTGCAGTCCGCGTTCCTGGGCGCCAGTTCGGCGTTCCCCGGAGGGGGCGGCCCGACCAACGGGGAGGGCACGGTCTACGTCCTCGTCGCGCTGGGCATGATCGCCGCCTGCTACGGCCTCCTGATGCGCCGCTACCGAAAGGTCGGACTGTGACCACGCTCAACATCGACCACGTATCGCGCTGGTTCGGCAACGTGGTCGCCGTCAACGACATCACCATGACCATCGGCCCCGGCGTCACCGGCCTCCTCGGCCCCAACGGCGCCGGAAAATCCACCCTCATCAACATGATGGGTGGCTTCCTTGCCCCCTCCACCGGCACCGTCACCCTCGACGGACAGCAGGTGTGGCGCAACGAGGCGATCTACAAGCACATCGGTATCGTCCCCGAGCGCGAGGCGATGTACGACTTTCTCACCGGGCGCGAATTCGTCGTCGCCAACGCCGAGTTGCACGGCCTGGGCGCCAAGGCGGCCCAGAAGGCGCTGGCCACGGTCGAGATGGAGTACGCGCAGGACCGCAAGATCTCGACGTACTCCAAGGGCATGCGGCAGCGCGTGAAGATGGCGAGCGCCCTGGTCCACGACCCGTCGCTGCTGCTGCTGGACGAGCCGTTCAACGGCATGGACCCACGCCAGCGCATGCAGCTGATGGACCTGCTGCGGCGCATGGGCGACGAGGGCCGCACCGTGCTGTTCTCGTCCCACATCCTCGAAGAGGTCGAGCAACTTGCCTGGCACATCGAGGTCGTGGTGGCCGGACGGCACGCGGCCAGCGGCGACTTCCGCAAGATCCGCCGCCTGATGACCGACCGCCCGCACCGCTACCTGGTGCGCTCCAGCGACGACCGCGCTCTCGCGGCCGCGCTGATCGCCGACCCGTCGACGTCCGGCATCGAGGTCGACCTCGCCGAGGGCGCCCTGCGCGTCCAGGCCGTCGACTTCGGCCGCTTCACGGCCCTGCTGCCGAGGGTCGCGAGGGACCACGGCATCCGGCTGCTCACGGTCTCGCCGTCCGACGAGTCCCTCGAGTCCGTCTTCTCGTATCTCGTCGCGGCGTAGGAGGCCCAAGATGTACGACCCCACAGTCGCCCGGCTCACCTACCGGGCCCTGCTCGGCCGGCGCCGGGCCCTCATCCTGAGCGCGTTGCCCCTGCTGCTGATCGCGATCTCGGTCGTGGTGCGCGGCCTCGCCGGTGCCGACGACCAGACAGCGGCCGACCTGCTCGGCGGGCTCGCGCTCGCCACCATGGTGCCGATCATCGGCGTCGTCGCGGGCACGGGAGCGATCGGCCCGGAGATCGACGACGGCTCGGTGGTCTACCTGCTGTCCAAGCCCATCAAACGGCCGACGATCATCTTCACGAAGCTGATCGTCGCGATCGCCGTGACCATGGTGTTCTCGGCCGTGCCGACGCTGATCGCCGGTTTCATCCTGAACGGCAACGGTCAACAGATCGCCGTCGCCTACACGGTGGCCGCCCTGGTCGCCTCCATCGCCTATGCGGCGCTCTTCCTGCTGCTCGGCACGGTGTCGCGGCACGCGGTGGTGTTCGGGCTGGTCTACGCGCTCGTCTGGGAGGCCCTGTTCGGCTCCCTGGTGGCCGGGGCCCGCACGCTCAGTGTCCAGCAGTGGTCGCTGGCCGTCGCCCACAAGGTGGCCGGCGGGGACCTGGTGACCTCGGACGTCGGACTGACGACGTCGGCGGTCCTGCTCGTCGGGGTCACCGTCCTCGCGACCTGGTACGCCGGACAGAAGCTCCGGTCACTGAAGCTTGCGGGCGAGGAGTAGACGCCCGCTTGTTGACTGGGACTTCACCTCTGTCCGGCCACACTGGGCAAACGGGACGTTCGGCTGGGAGGACGGGGATGGCAGGCGAGACACCGCAGCACGACGGCCGCGGCCAGTCCGGGGACGTATGGGACGACTTGGTCCTCGACGAGGACTTCATACGGTCCGCCGACACGTCCGAACCGTCCGCCCGGGCCCGGATGCTCGCCGCCCGCTGGCGCAACGAGCAGCCGGAGCCCCAGCCCTGGCGCTCCGACGAGCCGCCCGCGGGGTGGTTCTTCAGCAAACGCCGGCGCAGGTGGCGCCGCCGGTAGTACCCGGCCTCGGGGATGTTGCGGCCCACCGGTTCCGGGGGGTTTGCGGTCGCCTGTTAATCAGTGGCGTCGAACTCGGCGTCCAGGCACAGTGGTTGTGTCCAGGACGCCGGGTTCGAACCGGCGCCACGCACTGGGGAGGGGCCGGACGATGTCCATGCACGACAGTTCGTCCTGCTCCCATCAGGGCAGCCCATGGCGGACTCCGGAGTAGTTACTCCTCCGTCGAGTCCGTCCGTACCGGGAGCTGCCCGGGGCGGCCGCTTCGAGCGCGCGACGCGCTGCGTTCGCGTGAGGCCGCCCACCCGGAGGATTGGCCGAGTGGTAAGGCACTGGCTTGCGCTGCGTTCCCTGACAGGCGAGTCATGGTCGGGCCTGGAAAGCCCGCGCACGTTCGATTCGTGCATCCTCCGCGAGACGTTGTCACTGGGACTGGGCCGACATTGCAGGGCCGGCCCCCCGCCCTGCGGAACAACCGCCACGGCGGCGAACATCCGAGCGACCGCCCTCAGCCAGCCAGCCAGCTCAGCAACAGCCCTCAGCTAGTGCCGCGGCAGGCAATGTTTGCCCGAGAAGGAGCGGCGTCTGGTGCGTGCTATCGGCGTGCCGGGCGGAAGCCCTCGTACTGGATGTACTTGGGCTTTCGCCCGGTGCGGCGAGAGTGCGTGCCAGGCGTCGCGACGGGGCGAACATTGCCTGTCGCGGCACTAGCCAGCCAGCTCAGCTCAGCCACCGCTCCAACACCACCGCGATCCCGTCCTCCTCGTTCGAGGACGTCACCTCGTTCGCCACCGCCTTGAGCTCCTCGTGGGCGTTGGACATGGCCACGCCGTACGAGGACCAGGCGAACATCGGGATGTCGTTGGGCATGTCACCGAAGGCGATGGTGTCGGCGGCCTTCATACCGAGGCGGCGGGCCGCGAGGGAGAGACCCGTGGCTTTGGAGAGGCCGAGGGGGAGGAGCTCGACGATGCCCTCACCGGCCATCGCGACCGTGACGAAGCCGCCCGCGGCGTGGCGGGAGGCCTCGGCGAGCTCGTCGTCCGTGAGCGTGGGGTGCTGAATGTAGATCTTGTTCAGCGGGGCCGTCCACAGGTCGGACGCGTCCGTGAACGGTGTCGCGGGAAGCCTGCCGGTGACCGCGTAACCGGGGCCCACCAGCACCTCGCCGTCCAGTCCGTCCCGGCTCGCCGCGAGGTACAGCGGGCCGACCTCCGCCTCGATCTTCGCCAGCGCCACCCCGGCCAGCTGCCGGTCGAGCGTCACCGACGTCAGCAGGCGATGCTCGCCGGCGTCGTACACCTGTGCGCCCTGGCCGCAGACCGCGAGGCCGTCGTAGCCGAGATCGTCGAGGATGTGCCGGGTCCACGGGACCGCGCGGCCCGTGACGACGATGTGGGCGGCGCCCGCCGCGGTGGCTGCGGCGAGCGCCTCACGGGTGCGCTGCGATACCGACTCGTCGGAGCGCAGGAGCGTTCCGTCGAGGTCGGTCGCGATCAGGCGGTAGGGAAAGGCCGGGGCAGCGGACGTACTCACTTGGCGACCGGCTCCAGGACCTCACGGCCGCCCAGGTACGGACGCAGCACCTCCGGCACCCGTACGGAGCCGTCGGCCTGCTGGTGGTTCTCCAGGATCGCGACGATCGTGCGCGGTACGGCGCACAGCGTGCCGTTGAGCGTCGCCAGCGGCTTGACCTGCTTGCCGTCCCGCATACGGATCGACAGCCGGCGGGACTGGAACTCGGTGCAGTCCGAGGTCGAGGTCAGCTCGCGGTACTTGCCCTGGGTCGGGATCCACGCCTCACAGTCGAACTTGCGGGCGGCCGAGGAGCCGAGGTCGGCCGAGGCGACGTCGATCACCCGGAACGGCAGCTCCAGGGACGTCAGCCACTGCTTCTCCCACTCCAGCAGACGCTGGTGCTCGGCCCGCGAGTCCGCGGGGTCGACGTACGAGAACATCTCGACCTTGTCGAACTGGTGGACGCGGAAGATGCCCCGGGTGTCCTTGCCGTGCGAGCCGGCCTCGCGGCGGAAGCAGGGCGAGAAGCCCGCGTACCGCAGGGGGAGCCGGTCGGCGTCGATGATCTCGTCCATGTGGTACGCCGCGAGGGGGACCTCGGACGTGCCGACGAGGTAGAGGTCGTCATCGGCGAGGTGATAGACGTCCTGGGCCGCCTGACCGAGGAAACCGGTGCCGGCCATCGACTGCGGGCGGACCAGCGCGGGCGTCAGCATCGGCGTGAACCCGGCCGCCGTGGCCTGCCCGATCGCCGCGTTCACGAGCGCGAGTTCGAGGAGCGCGCCGACTCCCGTCAGGAAGTAGAAGCGCGAACCCGAGACCTTGGCGCCGCGCTCGACGTCGATCGCGCCGAGAATGGTGCCGAGCTCCAGGTGGTCCTTCGGCTCGAAGCCCTCGGCGCCGAAGTCACGGACCGTGCCGTGCGTCTCCAGCGTGACGAAGTCCTCCTCGCCGCCCACGGGTACCTCGGGGTGGACGAGGTTACTGAGCCTGAGGCCGAGTTCCTGGGCGGCGGCGTCGGCGGCGGCGCGCTCGGCGTCCGCGGCCTTGACGTCGGCGGCGAGCTGGCTCGCCTTCCTCAGCAGCTCGGCCTTCTCGTCGCCGGAGGCCTTGGGGATGAGCTTGCCGAGCGCCTTCTGCTCGGCGCGCAGCTCGTCGAAGCGGACGCCGGACGACCTGCGCAGCTCGTCGGCAGACAGGAGGGAGTCGACGAGCGCGACGTCCTCTCCACGGGCGCGCTGGGACGCGCGCACACGGTCGGGGTCCTCACGGAGCAGGCGAAGGTCAATCACGCGCTCAAGGCTACCGGTGCGGGGTGACGGCTCACGACTCACTATTCCGAGGCGTGCGCCGAATCGCGCCTTACGTTTCTTTATCAGCCGAATTGCCCTCTGTATTGCTGAGTGCCCCCCGTGTTCCCTGTGTCAATAAAACGGTGTCTCACTCCCTGGGACGAGTCATATGAGGGGCGTCGGGTTGACTCGATATTCCTTGTGCGGGAGGGGACTTGAGGGCCTCTCCGGTCGCCGGAATCCACAGCCCCGAAAAGTTATCCACAGGCTGTGCGAAAGATCTGTGGATACTGGATGTGATCATTCCGAATCGGCTGTGCGGCACGAGGAATTCCCCGCCCAAACCGGTCGCACACCCACTTTCGGGTGGAAATAGGTCACCCCGGGGGATGGACCGAGGGAAACGGGTGGACGAAGGGTGACCTACGAGGCGGTGGCGAGCCGGGGGTCGAAGGGTGATATGTCGACCGAATGGCACTTCGTTGTCGACTTGTCCCCAGGTCGAGAAGCTGACCTGTGGATAACTTCTGTGGATAACTAAAATCAGCAGGTAGGACAGGTGTGACTGGCCGGAAACACCCTAGAAACGTCCGTCCTGGCACCGCGTCACCCAGTCCGCCGCCGCGACGAACTCCTCGTCGGAGGTCCCCACCAGCGGCAGCCGTACGTCCGCCACCTCGGCATCCGCCCGCGGGTACGAACCGAGGAAGCGCACGTTGAGACAGATCCGTTTGAGCCCCATCAGGGTCTCGGCAACCCGGCGGTCGGAGATATGGCCCTCGGCGTCGATGCAGAAGCAGTAGTTGCCGATGCCGGCGCCGGTGGGCCGGGACTGCAGCAGCATCAGGTTGATGCCGCGCGTGGCGAACTCGCCCAGCAGGTCGCGCAGGGCGCCGGGATGGTCGTCGCGCTGCCACAGCACGACGGAGGTCTTGTCGGCACCGGTGCGCGCGGCGGGCCGGGCCGGGCGGCCGACCAGGACGAATCGCGTCTGGGCGTTCTCCGCGTCGTGGATCCCGGTCTCCAGGGCCTGCAGGCCGTACCGGGTGGCGGCGAACTCGCCCGCGAAGGCGGCGTCGTACTGGCCCTCCTGGACCAGACGGGCGCCGTCCGCGTTCGAGGCGGCCGACTCCCAGTGGGCGTCCGGGAGGTTCCTCTTGAGCCAGTTGCGCACCTGCGGCTGGGCGGCCGGATGCGCGGAGACCGTCTTGATGTCGGACAGTTCGGTGCCCGGGCGGACCAGCAGCGCGAAGGTGATCGACAGCAGCACCTCGCGGTAGATCATCAGGGGTGCGCCCGCGACCAGTTCGTCGAGCGTGGTGGTGATCCCGCCCTCGACGGAGTTCTCGATCGGCACGAACGCGGCCTCGGCCTCGCCGCCGCGGACCGCGTCGAGCGCGGACTGTACGGACACATACGGAATCAGCTCCCGCGTCGCCGCCTCAGGAAGGGTGCGCAGAGCGACTTCTGTGAAGGTGCCCTCGGGACCGAGATACGCATAGCTCGCTGGCATGACCTCACCCTAATGGGCCTTGCGAAACGCAGTGCACGCATCTCGCAACCGCCACCCCTCAGAGCGACGGAGTCACCCCTCCAGCAGCCGCTGCCCCACGTACTCCCCCTGAGCTGCCCCGCCCGGTACGGCGAAGAGGCCGCTGGCCTCGTGGCGGATGAACGGGGACAGGGCGTCACCGCGGTCGAGCTTGCGCTGGACCGGGACGAAGCCACGCAGCGGGTCGGCCTGCCAGCAGATGAAGAGGAGGCCGGCGTCGGGGATCCCGTCCTGGTCGAAGCCGTCGTGGTAGGAGAACGGCCGGCGGAGCATCGCCGCGCCCCCGTTCCGGTCGGGGCGTGTGATGCGGGCGTGCGCGTTGACGGGGACCACCAGGTTGCCCTTGGCGTCCGTCTTCTCCAGGTCCATCTCGGTCGTCTCGCTGCCCCCGGTCAGCGCCGCCCCGTCGGACTTGCGGCGCCCGATCACGTTCTCCTGGGCCGTGACCGAGAGCTTCTCCCAGTCGTCGAGGAGCATGCGGATCCGGCGTACGACGGCGTAGGAGCCGTTCGCCATCCACGCGGGCGTGCCGGACTCGGGTACGAAGACGCGCTGGTCGAAGTCGACCTCGTTCGGCTTCGGATTGCGGGTGCCGTCCATCTGGCCCATGAGGTTGCGGGCCGTCATGGGATGGGACGTGGCCCCCGGTGAGCGGTTGAAGCCGTTCATCTGCCAGCGGAGCCGGGCGGCGCTCCCCGCGCCCTTCTGGAGGGCGCGCAGCGCGTGGAAGGCGACCAGTGCGTCATGGGCGCCGATCTGCACCCACAGGTCGCCGTCGCTGCGCTTCTTGTCGAGGTGGTCGGAGGAGAAGTCGGGCAGCGGGTCGAGCGCGACCGGGTGTTCTTTCTGCAGGCCCGTCCGGCCGAAGAAGCTGTGGCCGAAGCCGAAGGTGATCGTCAGCGAGGACGGGCCTGCGTCCCGGGCCACGTCTGTGTCGTCGTGAGGCGCCGCCTCGCCCGCCATCAGCCGCTGGGCCGTCTGCGACCAGCGGCGCAGCAGCGCGGCGGCCTCCTTGCGGCCCGCCCCGGCGGCCAGGTCGAAGGCGGCGAGGTGGCCGCGGGCCTGGAGGCCGTCAGTGATCCCGGGCTGATGTTTCCCGTGAAACATCACCCGCTCGGAGCCCAGAGAGGTGAGCGGCGTGGCCTGGGCCGGCTGGGCCGTGTAGCCGACGACCCCGCCGGCCGCACCGAGGACGAGCCCGGTGGCCCCGGCGGTCCCGAGCAGCTTCCGCCGGGTGAGGCCCTCCACGGAGGTGGCCGTTTCGGAGGCGCCCTCCTCGAGTGCGGGAGTGCGGGCCTCCGGAATGGACTGGTCAGGCATGATGATGGGTCAGCCGATCTGCGCGTTCTTGGAGACGGTCGTCTGGTCGATGTCGGAGGTCCGCACGGTCACCGCGATCTTCCACTCGCCCGCCACGGGGATCTGCACTCCGCTCGCCGACCAGTGACCGGTGGTGATGTGGTCGGGCACGACGGGCAGTGGCCCGATCTTCTTGGACTCCAGGGTGAAGGCGACCTTCACCTCGGGGATGTCGAAGGCACGCCCGTTGGGCCGCTGGACATAGACGTGCATCTCGTTGCCGCCCACGCGCGCGGGGTCGATGTCGACCGTCACGACGCCCTTGCCGTCCTCGCCGCCCGTGTCGAACGACATGTCGAGGGTCAGCGCACCGGCCGACGAGTCCGAGGAGGACGAGTCCGATGAGGCCGAGGCCGAGGAGGTGGACGCCTTGGCCGCCTCCTCCGTGCGCCCCGGCTCGGTCTGTGTCAGCACGGTGGTGACCGCGAGCAGGACGACGGCGACCCCGGCCTCGGCGAGCACCGAGCGGCGCAGTCCGAACCGGTTCGGGTCGGCGTCCCGCGCCTGCTTCTGTCGCGCCGCGTCCATCGCGACCCGCTGCCGGGCTAGCTGAGCGGCCCGCTGGGAACCACCGGCCCCCTTCGAGTCGCCGGCCCCGTTCGCGTCGCCGCTCCCCTGGGAACCTGTGCTCCCCTTGGAACCACCGGCCCCCTTCGAGTCGCCGCTCCCCTTGGAACCTGCGCCGCCCTTGCCCCCACCAGCACTCTTCGAGGCACCGGCACCGGCACCGGCCGTCACCCGCTGCTTCTGTGACCTGGCCCGCTGAACCACCGTGTCCGCCAGCCCTGCCGTCCACCGCCGCGAGATGTACGCGATGCCGACCAGCAACACCACGAGTCCGATCTTGGCCAGCAGCAGCTGCCCGTACCGGGTTTCGGTGAACGCCGACCAGGATCCGAGCTGACGCCAGGACTGGTAGACGCCGGTCACGACCAGCGTGACCACGCTGGTGAAGGCGAGCGTCGAGAAGCGGCGTACGGCGGCGGTGTCGACGGGCCGGTCCGAGGGCGCCCAGTACAGCGCGCCGAGCAGCGCCGCGAGCCCGCCGAGCCAGGTAGCGACGGCCAGCAGATGGAGCACGTCGACGGGCATCGCGAGGCCCGCCTGGAGCCCGACGGAGGCGTGCTCGGACATCGCCCAGCTCGCGGCGAGCCCGGCGGCCACCACGGTCCCGCCGACGGCCAGCCCGAAGTTCAGGTCTCGCTTCTCCTCGCCCTCGCGTTTCTCGTACGCCCCGAACAGCACCGCGATGAACAGCGCCGCCGCGGCGAGGAGCAGCAGCCGGGAGACCAGCGCCGCACCTGTCTTGGTCTGCAGCACCTGTCCGAGCAGGTTCAGGTCGAAGATGTCGCCGGCTTTCCCGGAGGTGGTGTAGGAGCCGCGCAGGAGCAGCTGGAAAAGGGTGGCCGCGGTGAGCGTGAGCCACCCGGCGACGACGAGCCGCTGCATGGCCCGCACCCCGGCGCCGCGCTGCCAGCAGGCGAGCACGAAGGCGGCACCGCCGACCAGCACGATGAAACCGGCGTACGACATGTACCGGCCGAACCCGTAGAGCCAGCCGACGACCCCGCCGCCGGCCGTGCTCCCTGACACCGTGGCGGAGGTTGCGGAAGGCGCGCCCACGGAGAAGGTGTAGGCGCCGGAGACGGGGTGGCTGTCCGCGGAGACGACCTGGTAGGTGACGGTGTACGTGCCGTCGGGCAGACCGCTGTGCAGTTGCACCGCGTAGGTCGTGCCGTTCACGTTGGACGGCTTGCCGCGCTGGACGGGCTTGCCCTTGGGGTCGAGCACGCGCAGCGAGTCGGCGGACGCCGAGACCTGCTCGGAGAAGGTCAGCGAGATCTGGGTGGGTGCCTTGTCGACCACCACCCCCTGCTGGGGATCGCTGCCGGTGAGCGCGGCGTGCGCGGAGGCCGGCGCGGCGGTGGTGAGAAGCAGCCCGGCCGCGGCCAGGAGCAGCAGCACCAGGGTCCGGACGCGGGGGGCGATGGTCTGCGTCAAGGGGGTCCCTCCCTCAGTGTCCGGTCGTCGGGGTGTAGGTCGCCGACTTCACCGGCATCTTGACGACGACCGGGTCGGACGTGGCGAAGTGCAGTTCGACCGAGATGGTCTGGCCCTGCTTCGGCTTGCGCTTCAGCTTGTCGAACATCAGATGGTTGCCGCCGCTTTTGAACACGAGTTGACCCTGTGCGGGGACGGGGAGCTGTTTGAGCTCCTGCATCGCGCCGCCGACCGTCTCGTGCATGGTGACCTCGCCCGCGGAGCTGGTGATCGAGGTCAGCTCGTCCTTCGTGTCGCCGGCGTTGGCGATCGTCAGGTAGCCGGCGGCCATGTCGTCGGAGACCGGCTGCGGTATGTAGGCGCCTGAGACGGAGAGGCCGCCCCCGCCGTCGGAGCCGCTGCCGGAGCCGCTGCCGGAGCCGCTGTCGGAGTCGGAGCCGCACCCGGCGAGGAGCAGGGCTCCGGACAGGACGACCACCGGGACAATGGGAGGCCTCACGGGTTCTCACCCTTGATGATCTTGGGGAGGTCCTTGGTGTAGTCGTCGACCGTGGCGTCCTCGCCGTACAGCAGGTATCCGGCGTCGGTCTTCGGGGAGAAGGCGACGACCTGGGTGCCGTGGACGGAGACGAGTTTGCCGTTCTTGTCCTTGTGGGTCGGCTCGATGGAGATGCCGAGGGTGCGGGCGCCGGCCTGGATGGTGGAGAAGTCGCCGGTGAGGCCGACGAACCGGGAGTCGATGCCCTTGAGCCACTTGCCGAGTTCGGCCGGGGTGTCCCGGCCCGGGTCCGTGGTGACGAAGACCACGCGCAGCTTCTCCTGTTCGGCCTTGGGCAGCTGCTTCTTGGCGACGGCGATGTTGTTCATGGTCAGCGGGCAGACGTCGGGGCAGTGCGTGTAGCCGAAGTAGACCAGGGTGGGGCTGCCCTTGGTCTCCTGGCGGAGGTCGTACTTCTTGCCCTGGGTGTCGGTGAGGACCAGATCCGGCTTTTCGAACGGTTGATCGAGAACCGTGGCGGCCTTGTCCGAGCCGGCCTCCTCGGACACCACGGAGACGGGTGAGCCGCTGTCGTCACCGCTGCCGCAGGCGGAGAGGGTCAGGGTGGCGGCGGCGAGCAGCGCGGCCGCGGCGAACGTCTTCTTGCGCATAGAAAAATGTCCCAGATGTTGATGGTGCCGACGTCCACCGGGGTCGTACGCACAGCCGTACAAACAGTTGTACGACCCCGGTGGGCGGTGGCCGGGCGATCGTCAGGCGGTGGTGCGCCGGCGTCCGGCGAGGACGCCGTAGGCCACCCCGACCACGCCGACGACGATGCCGACGACGCCCAGGACTCGGGCGGTGGTGTCGCTGTTGTCGGCGGGAGCGGCGGCCGCGGCGGTCTTCCCAGTGGACGCGGTCTTGGCGGAGGTCTCCGCGGCCGCGGACGAGCCGTGGTGGCCGTCCTCGGAGGCGGCGGACAGCGTGAGCACGGGAGCCGGGTTCTCGGGCTCCTGCGCGCCGTCCTTCTGCTCCTCGATCCAGCGCACGACCTCGTTGTCGGAGTACGTCTGGATCGTCTTGAAGACCATGTCGTCCGCGTCCTCGGGCAGCGCGCCCACGGAGACGGGGAACTTCTCGAAGTAGCCGGGCTCGATGCCCTTGCCGTCGGCGGTCCAGGTGACCTTGCTGACGGCCTCGGTGATCTGCTCGCCGTGGGCCTCGACGGGCTTTGCGAGCTTGGACTTGGTGACCTTGACGCTCCAGCCGGCCATCGGCTCCGGCATCACCGAGGCCAGCGGGTGGTCGCTCGGGAAATTGACCTCGAGCTTGGTGGTCGAAGCGTTGTCACGCTCGTTGGGGACCTTGAAGTCCAGGACCGCGTAACCGCCCTTGGCGGCGGACCCCTCGGGTTGCACGCTGACGTGCGCGAACGCGGGTGAGGACAGGCCGACGACGGCGGCGGCGGCGACCGCGCCGATGACGGCGAGACGAGAGGCCTTCATGGACAGCACTCCACTTCGGGTGGGTTTCCGGTTCCGGTGAGGAAGAGAGGGTGCGCGTAAGTGATCACTGAGGAACACGGGCACACGCGCGTGCCGCACGACGGCGGCCCCTGTCCACGGAGGTGGAGCGTGCGGGTCGACGTCGTGTCAGGCGGTGAGAACGAGAGCGGCGACGGCGGGTGGGCCGCGCCTGGTCACCGTGTGCTGGAGTGCGGTGGTGCGTGGTGGCGGCGGCGTGAGCAGGGCGGTGCGCGGCCGGCGCGGACCGGCCTCGGGCGTGCCCGGCAGTCCGGCACGCAGGGCGCGCACCAGCGCGAGCGCTCCGCGCAGGGACCGTACGAGCGCCCCCTCGGCGACCGAGTGCGCGGATACCGCGGACAGTTCGGCGAGCCGCAGCAGCGCCAGGTCTCCGCAGCGCAGCAGCCAGCCGGCGGCGAGGGCCGCGAGGACGTGCCCCAGCAGCATCGGCAGCGAGGGAAGCAGCGACATGGAGGAACCCGCGGCGGTGGACAGGGCGTCCGCCGGGTGGGGCGTGACTCCCGTTCCGGTTCCGCCCGTCGTGACCGGGTGGACCCGGGCGTCGACGAGGATCTTCTGGGCCTGGACGGGGCTGATGGCGGCGGCGGTGGTCCCGCACACGAGCCGTGCGGCCTGTTCGACCAGTGAGGCGTCGGACAGGGAAGTCATCGACGCCATCGAGGGCAGCGATCCCAGGGATGCCGATCCCGCCGCGGCCGTCGCCGTATCCGCAGCCATGCCGTGCTGGCCCAGGCCGAACAGCACGTGCAGTCCGGTCTGGCCGAGGGCGAGCAGTGCCGTGATCCCGGGCAGCGAGCGCTCGCGTCCGGCGAGCGGCGCCGCCACCAGGACGGCCCCCAGGAACCCCGCGCCCAGCGTCCACAGCGGAACCGCGGCGCAGGAGGTGAGGGCGTGCCCCAACGCGGCCAGCACGACGCAGACCGCGGCGAACACCGCGGCCCGCAGAACCCGGAGAGCTGCTCCGGAGCGCGTCGTGCGCGAGTGGGGGGCAGTCATGGCGGGCTCATCATCGCACTGCCCTTATGGGCGTCATGTGGCAGGTCCGCAAGATGACGTACGGGAGCTACGACCGGAAGGTCCCGTGTGCCACACGCTGCCCCACATACACCGACCGCCACTCTCGGTACATCCCCCGTATGGGCGGCATCACGTCAACTGTGTGCTTACACCGGTGCGGTCGCGGCAATACGTAACGGTATGTCGAGCCGCGGCCGGGAGGCTGGAGCATGAGCATCTGGTGGTCACTCCATCTTCGGCGCGAAGCTGCGAGCGTGCCGCTCGCCCGGCGCCTGCTGCTCGGCACCATGGAGACCGCGGGAGTCGATCCCGAGGTCTCGTACGACCTCTCCGTGGCCCTCAGCGAGGCCTGTGCGAACGCTGTCGAACACGGCGGGGACACCGCGTGCGGCGGCCCCTCGGAGGCGTTCCGGGTCACCGCCTACCTCGACGGCGAGAAGTGCCGCATCGAGGTCGCCGACTCGGGCCCCGGCTTCGCCCGCGTCCAGGCCGTCCGTCCCGCCCCCAGCGGGGCCGAGAACGGACGAGGCCTCTGTCTCATCCAGGAACTCGCCGACCACGTCCACATCGGCAACAAGCCAGGACGAAGCGGCGCGGTGGTCAGTTTCGACAAGATCCTGAAGTGGCGGAAGGACGCGCCGCTGATGGCGGTGTAGCACCCCGCGGGAAGCCCGCCCGCAGGGCAGGTCGGCGGCACCCCCACACCCTCATGGGTGCGGGGAACCCGCGCGACCAGCCACGAATGACCCGTAGCCGAACATCAACCCTTGAGGGCCGCCATCCAGGACTCCACCTCGTCGGACTGCCGGGGCAGGCCTGCCGAAAGGTTCCGGTTGCCGTCCTCCGTCACCAGGATGTCGTCCTCGATCCGCACACCGATCCCCCGGTACTCCTCCGGCACCGTCAGATCGTCGGCCTGGAAGTACAGACCAGGCTCGACGGTGAGTACCATCCCCGGCTCCAGCGTGCCGTCGACATACGACTCCACGCGCGCGGCAGCGCAGTCATGGACATCCATGCCGAGCATGTGCCCCGTCCCGTGCAGCGTCCACCGCCGCTGCAGCCCCAGCTCCAGCACCCGCTCCACCGGCCCCTCGACCAGCCCCCACTCCACGAGCCGCTCGGTCAGCACCCGCTGGGCCGCGTCATGGAAGTTCCGGTACTTCGCCCCCGGCTGCACCGCCGCGATTCCGGCTTCCTGGGCCTCGTGCACGGCGTCGTAGATCTTCTTCTGGATCTCGCTGAATCGTCCGCTGACCGGCAGCGTGCGTGTGACGTCGGCCGTGTAGTACGTGTGCGTCTCGACGCCCGCGTCGAGCAGCAGCAGGTCACCCGACCTGACCGGCCCGTCGTTGCGCACCCAGTGCAGCGTGCAGGCGTGCGGACCGGACGCGCAGATGGAGCCGTAGCCGACGTCGTTGCCCTCCACGCGCGCGCGGAGGAAGAACGTGCCCTCGATGTACCGCTCGGAGGTGGCCTCGGCCTTGTCCAGAACGCGTACGACGTCCTCGAAGCCACGCACGGTCGAATCGACCGCCTTCTGCAGCTCGCCGATCTCGAACTCGTCCTTGACCAGTCGCTCCTCGGAGAGGAAGACCCGCAGTTCCTCGTCGCGCTCGGCGGTGACCTTGTCGGTCAGCGCGGCCTCGATGGCGGCGTCGTAGCCACGCACGAGCCGCACCGGACCGGTGGCCTCGCGCAGCGCGTCCGCCAACTCGCGCACGTCGGAGGCGGGGATGCCGTACAACTCCGCCGCCTCGGTGAGGGAGTGGCGGCGGCCGACCCACAGCTCGCCCTGGCCGGAGAGCCAGAACTCGCCGTTCTCCCGGTCGGAGCGCGGCAGGAGGTAGATCGTGGCCCGGTGGCCGTCGGCGGCGGGCTCCAAAACGAGCACCCCGTCCTCGGTCTGGTTTCCGGTCAGGTACGCGTACTCGACCGACGCGCGGAACGGATAGTCCGTGTCGTTCGAACGGGTCTTCAGATTGCCCGCCGGAATCACCAGACGCTCACCGGGGAAACGCGCCGACAGCGCGGCACGCCGCGCGGCCGTCTCGGCGGCCTGAGCGATCGGCTCCAGGCCGCGCAGCTCCGTGTCGGCCCAGCCGGACTTCATGTTCTCGGCCAGTTCGTCGGACACGCCCGGGTACAAGCCGTTCTTCCGCTGCTTGGGGGGCTCTTCCGACTCTTCCGGGCCCGCTGCGTCAGCAGCACAGTCAGACACTGCCGGGGTGAGCTCGTCGGCCACGGTCATCCTCCTAGATAGGGCACTGGACCCCCTCCATCGTACGGTCGTACGGAAGGGGGCCCGGGGCCACAGGACCTGTTACCGGCGGCTACTCGAAGTGCGGCTGCTCGACGTGCGGCTACTCGAAGTGAGCGGCGAGCAGCACGACGTCCTCCTCGGAGTCCGCCTCGTCCGGCCCGCCCGGCAGTACGGTTCGCAGGACATGGTCGGCGATGGCGGCCGGGTCGTGCCGCAGCGTCTTCGGTACCCCGGCCGCCGCCGCGTGCAGCCGCGCGAAAGCGCGGTCGGTGGGGTCGCCGGTGCGGTGCAGCAGCCCGTCGGTGTACAGCAGAACCGTCTCTCCGGCCTCCGCCTGGAACTCCACGCTCGGCGCCTCCCAGCAGGCGAGCATCCCCAGGGGCGCCGACACGGACGTCTCCACGAACTCGGTGCGCCGCTCCCCGACCAGCAGCGGCGGGCAGTGCCCGGCACCGGCCAGCGTGATCTTGCGCAGCGCGGGCTCGCAGTAGGCGAACAGGGCGGTGGCCGAGCGGGCGGGCTCGGTGAGTCGGAGCAGCAGTTCCAGGTCGGACAGCACGGCGACGGGGTCCTCGCCCTCCATCACGGCGTACGCCCGCAGGGAGGCCCTGAGGCGTCCCATCGCGGCGATCGCGCTGGCCCCGGAACCCGTCACCGAGCCGACGGCCAGCCCGAGCGCGGCGTCCGGCAGCGGCAGTGCGTCGTACCAGTCGCCGCCGCCGCGCGGGCCGGTGCGATGACGGGCGGCGAGCCGCACTCCGGCGACGCGGGGGAGCCGGGACGGCAGCAGCTCCTCGGAGATCGTCGCCATGCACGCGCGCGTGCGCTCCATCTCGACCAGCCGGGTCAGGTGCTGGCTCGCGTACCGGGCGTACAGACCGACCAGGTGGCGCTGGCGTTCGGTCGGCTCGGCGGGCTCGTCGTAGAGCCACACGGCGGCGCCTAGACGGCCGGTGGTGTCGTCGGTGGTCAGGGGGAGTGCGTAACTGGCGGCGTAGCCGAGGCGGGCGGCCACCTCACGGTGCCGAGGGTCGAGCCCCTCGTCCGCGAACAGGTCGGGCTGGGCGATCTCCCGGTCGGCGCCCGGCAGTCCGTCGAGGATGCGGCCGTACGCCAGGGAACTGCGCGGCACGGTCTCGATGTGGCCGAGGTCGGCGCGGCCGAGGCCCAGGCCGATGGTGGTGTCGGGGCCGAGTCCGTCGCCCGGCTCCAGCACGACGAGTCCGCGGCGGGCGCCCACCAAGGCGGCTCCGGCGCGCAGTACTTCCTGGAGACCGCCGGCGAGCGCGTCCGTGCAGGCCAGGCGTTCGGTGAGTTCGTGCAGTGTCGTGAGGTCCGAGACCCAGCCGGCGAGACGGTCCTGGAGCAGGGCGCCGGGGGCGCTGGACGAGAGCACCGCAGAGGTCTCTGCAGAGGTCTCTGCGGCGACAGGCGCGGGCGCGACAGTGTGTGCGGGGGAGGGAACCGTTGGATCGATTCCAGCCACTTTCGGAGGGTGAGGGGCGTTCATGAGGTCCGGCTTTCCGGCCGGTGCATACTGCTCAAAAGCATCGCAAACCCCCATGTCATTCTGCGTCGCCAGCAGTGTCTCCACATGTACACGCACTCCTCAGGGGATGTCCAGCATTGTCCTGCCGGGATTCCTGGTGTCCGTGCGTTTCCGGTGCGCCCCTTGCCGGAAGGTAAAGTTGGCTTAAAACTGCCCCAGGTAGAGGCTTATTGCGGTCGACTGGCCTTGCTCCACAGAGCGTCACACCGGTCGTGATGGGTACCTACTCGGAGAAGGCCAGGGGTGGTTGGCAATCACCCGGAACCTGGCGACGGACCCGGGCGTCTTAGTCACCGACGACCGAGCCCCATCCTCCCGTGGCGGAGGCGAAGAGAAATACGCGTGACGGCAAACGCCAGACTTCGCCACCCCCACGCCACGCTCGTGCTCTTGATAGACCGCAGGTATGGGCGAGGCTGCCGCGGACGCAGCCGATGTTCGGCCCATAGGGGTTCCCCTTGTCTCAACAGGGGTGTGATGCGCCAACAGGTACGCACAGTGAAGTGATCGACACATGATGTGATGTGGTCCTCGGTGTTGCCAGCGGTGCAACGGAAAGGAACGAGCGCTCATGCGCGAGATCCTCGGAAGGCGACACAGGCTCCTGTCCCAGCGTGGCGACGGGAGGCCTGAGTTGATCAGTGCGGCCCTGACCTTCGCCAAGGAATGGCAGTGGCCCGTACTCCCGGGTGTGGCGGCGGATCCGCAGGGTCGCGACCGCTGCGGCTGCCCGGATCCCGAGTGCACGGTGCCAGGCGCCCACCCCTTCGACCCAGGCCTCCTCGCGGCCACCACCGACGAACGCATGGTGCGCTGGTGGTGGGCCAACCGGCCTGCCGCCCCCATCGTCCTCGCCACCGGCGACACGGCGCCCTGCGCGGTGAGCCTGCCGGCGCTCCCGGCCGCCCGTGCCCTCAGCGCGCTAGACCGCGACGGCATGCGTCTCGGCCCGGTCGTCGCCTCGCCGACGCGCTGGGCGATCCTCGTGAAGCCGTACTCGCTGGAACAGTTGGGCGAACTGCTGTACGCCAAGGACCATGTCCCCGGCTCCCTCCGCTTCCATGGCGAGGGCGGCTACCTCGCCCTGCCCCCGTCCGAGACCGGCCAGGGCGAGATCCGCTGGGAACGCGCCCCACTGCCCGGCTCGGCGGCCCCGTGGGTGCCGGATGTCGAGGCCGTGGTGGACGCGGTGGTCGAGGCGCTCACTCGTACGGGTGTGAGCGCACCCGAGTTGTAAGGGTGTCGGGCGCGGACGGAACCGGCCGCACGCTCCCGCTCGTTATCTTCCGGCGTATGAACCTCCGTCTCCTCGCCCTCGCGGGCGTCGCGGCTTGCGCGGTCGCGCTGCCGCTGGCCGTGGCGTCCGCAGGGCCGGTGGGCGACGAGGGCCGCCCGCCCGTGCGGGCGTCCGGGCAGGCCGATGCGCGGGATTCCGTACGTGCGTCCGGGCGGGTTGATGGGCGGGATTCCGTACGGCCTTCCGCCCGTGTCGACGCCAAGGCATTCTCCGCCGAACCCGGCCTCCCCGGCGCTCGACCAACCTCGCGTGAGGGGACCCCTGCACCCTTCCTGCTCGGCCTGGGTCTGGCCACCGCCGCCCGCTGCGGCCCCGAACTCACCTCCCCCGACGGTGTCGAGGCCCAGACCTGTGTGATGACCCAGGGTGAGGAGAACTGGGCGCGTACGTACTACCGCAACGCGACCGGCGGCGCGCTGGACACCGTCCTGAGTCTCCTGGGACCCGGTGGCCGCGCCGTGCAGATCCGCTGTGCGATTCCCGCCGAGGACGAGCCCGGAACCTGCGAGACGCCTCGGGAGCGCACTCAGGGCCACCTGGACGGCTACACGGCGGTCACGGAGTTCGCGGCGAAGAGCGGAGATGGGCGGCTGCTGCTGCGGTCCGGGAGCAACTCCAGGACATCCACCGGCAGTTGATGCGCGATGCCATACCGTGAAGAAATCCGCGCAAGGAAGAACCCGGTTGCTGGCGACGGGGGATGCACCAGCAACCGGGCTACTCAAACGGTAACAAGAGATCGGCAGTTCGCAAATTCGATCTCGACTTGTCTTTGGCTATTCGGACACCGACTGGCTTGTCCTGAGCGGGAGTTGTGAGCCACGGGTCACTCGTCCCGTGCGGCTGACCGGCCAGTCAGCCGCACGGATTTCGTCAACTCAGCGTGACCTGACGGTTGGTGAGCCCTCCGCGCGCGCGGCGCTCGTCGGCGGTCAGTGGGGCGTCCGTGGCCAGGGCGTCCGCCAAGCGCTCGGCGAACTCGGCGGCCGGCTTCTCGATGTCCTCCGCCGTGATGGCGCTCGGCAGGTCCCAGACCGGCACGGTGAGCCCGTGAGCGCGGAAGGAGCCCACGAGGCGGGTGCCCTCGCCGAGGCTGGAACGGCCCGCCGCGTGCAGCCGGGCGAGAGCGTCCAGAAGCTGCTCCTCCGGGTGCGGCATGACCCAGCGCAGGTGGTTCTTCTCCGGTGTCTCGCACCAGTACGCCGCGTCCACGCCGGTCAGCCGCACGGTCGGGATGGCGGCGGCGTTGGCCCGCTCCAGGGAGGCGGTCACCTCCGGAGTGGCGTTATCCGCGTCCGGAATCCAGAACTCGAAGCCCGGGTGCACAACTGGGTCGAACGCACCTTCGGGGGTGAGCAGATCCTGCAGCCGCGGACCGTCGGCCGGGGCACGGCGCCCCTCAACCGGGGTGCCGGGCTCCACGGTCAGCGCACGCTGGAGGGTGTCGGCGAGGTCGCGGCTGATGTCGCCCGACGCCGTGTCGTTCTGCAGACCGATCAGCACCGAGCCGTCGTCGCGGCGCAGCGCGGGCCAGGCCATCGGCAGGACCGTGGCCAGCGTGACCGACGGAACGCCCTCGGGAAGGCCGCCCTTCAGCGTCAACGCGACCGTCGCGGCCGGCACCAGCTCGCGCAGCGCCACCCAGTCACACTCCCCCGGCAGCCCCTCGAAAGGACGGTGCACCAGCTCGGTCGCGGCCTGCGCGGCCGCCCGGCCGTGACACGCCTTGTAGCGGCGGCCGCTGCCGCACGGGCAGGGCTCGCGGGCACCGACGACCGGAACGTGCCCATCAGCGCCTACGGCGCGGGCCCCGTCCGTGATCTGTGGCCGCTTGGCCTTCGTCTGGGTGCGCTTCTTGGCCATGGTGGGTGTCTCCCGGTTACGGCTCGTCTCGTACGGGCGCGAGCCTAGCCGTTCACGACTTGACCGACGGGAGCCTGTGGACAACGGGGACGGATGTGTCGACTTGTGGATGTGGATAACGGGAGCCGATGCGCCGGCCTGGGGGTAACGGGCCGGGTTGTCCTGGTCACCGGGGGTCGAGTCCCAGGCCGGGCTCAGTCCCGGTCGGCCCGGTTCTCCGGCATCCTGGATCTCGGGACCGCCCGAATTTCTGAACAACCCGGTCTTCTTGGGTCATCCCGGTCTTCTCGGGTCAGCCCAATTCTCGGGTCAGCCCAATTCTCCGACCGGTCCAGCTCTCCGACCGGTCTCCGGTCGGTCGAGTTTGCGGACCGGTTCAATCCCTGTCGTCGAACGCGTCCGCGAAGTCCCGGACCGGCAGGGCCGGTACCGACGGTGCCGTGACACGCGTGGCGAAGTCGTCACGGCGGTGTCCGGCGTCCGGATCATGAACGTCGGCATGGACAACGACCCACACCGTGACCTCGCCCCGGGCGTCGTCCCGGACGCCCCAGTCCTCCGCCAGTTTCGTGATGATGTTCAGCCCGCGGCCGCCGTGCGCGGTGACCGAGGGCGTGGCCGGAGCCGGGCGGGTGGGCCCGCCGCCGTCCGTCACCTCGACCATGAGCCTGCCGCCCGCGTCCACCCGCCAGGCGGCACGGACGTCGCCATCCCCGGCCAGGGCGTCGCCCAGCGGCCGACCGTGCTTGCACGCGTTGCTCAAAAGTTCGGAAAGAATCAGGACGGCGTCGTCGATGACCGATTCCGATACGCCGCCGCTGCGCAGTTGCGCACGCATATGGCGCCTTGCCCGGCCCACGCCCGCAGGGCCATGGGGTACGGCCATGCTCGACGACGCGGGCACCTCCTGTGCCACCACCAACGCCACCCCCGAGACCTCCTTTGCCCCACGCCACGGTGTGGATGCCCCTTTGGCCTGTACCGGAAACCGGTCAATCCAGGTCCCACGACGCATTCGCAACGATCGAATACAGATCGAACGCGCCGGAGCACACCCTGTAGCGATGTGGCTGGATTTCGACGGTATGTCGAAGGTGGAGGATGCCGTTCGACGGGCGAACGGGTCAAGGATTCTTCACAGGTCTTTACCAGTCACCGGCCGAGTCGACGCAACACCGCGGCCGGACGATTGGTGATGATGGCGTCGATGCCCAGGTCGAGACAGAGATCGACGTCCTCCGGCTCGTTCACCGTCCATACGTGCACCTGGTGGCCGGCCTCCTTCAAGCGCTCGATGTACGCGGGGTGATTGCGCACGATCCGGATCGAGGGGCCCGCGATCCGGACACCCGCGGGCAGTCGTCCGTCGCGCAGTCGGGGCGAGACGAACTGCATCAGGTAGACCGTCGGCAGTGTCGGTGCGGCGGCCCGCACCCGGAGCAGTGAGCGGGCCGAGAAGCTCATGATCCGGACCGGCGACTCCCCGGCCGAGTCCGGGGCGTCGAGCCCGAAGCGCTTCAGCAGGTGCATCAGTCGCTCCTCGACCTGCCCCGCCCACCGCGTGGGGTGCTTGGTCTCGATCGCCAGCTCCACCTGCCGTCCGGCGTCCGCGACCAGCTCCAGCAACCGCTCCAGGGTCAGTACGGAGGTGTCCTCGCGGTCCTCGGGGCGGAACTCCCAGTCGGGCTCCTCGTCGCGCGTGCGCCAGAAGTCCCGTGTCCTGCGCGAGCCGAAGTCCAGGGCGGCGAGGTCCGCGAGCTCCAGTGCGGAGACCGCCCCGCGGCCGTTGGACGTACGGTTGACGCGACGGTCGTGGACGCAGACGAGATGGCCGTCCGCGGTCAGCCGTACGTCGCATTCGAGGGCGTCGGCACCGTCCTCGATCGCCTTCCGGTACGCGGCAAGCGTGTGCTCGGGGGCCTCTTCGGAGGCTCCGCGATGGGCGACGACCTGAGTGCGGTGCTGTCGTACGTGGGTCACCGCGTCATGGTGCCACCGCGCGAGGGTACGCGTGCGAATGGTTGCCTCGGAGTTGCGTCCTGTTTGCCCGATGTGACGTATGTAAAGAGTGGCGGCGGACCCACAGGCACCGCTTATGGTGCTCTGACGGCCTGTGGGAAAAGCTGACGGCAGACAACAAGACATGTACAGCTGCACCGGCGCCGGACCGTCGGGCAACGTGCGCGAGCGTGACCGAGTGCGACCGACAACAACAGTCGTGGATCGAGGAGACAAGCTGTGAGCACCGAGAACGAGGGCACCGCGGTACCCCCGGCCCCGTCCGCACCCCCCGTGCCGGTGGATGCTCCCGCTGCTTCGGCGCCCCAGGAGTACCCCGCTCCTGGCGGAGGCGCCCCGACGACTCCGATCCCGCCGGTGCCCTCGACAGGCCCCGGCGCCCATGAGCAGGAACTGGTGCGCGCCGGTCAGGCGCCCGCCCCCGCCTACTCCTCGGCGGACCCCGGAGGCGCCCCCCAGGGCCAGCCGTATGGGCAGCATCCTCAGGGCGCCGCTCCGGAGAGCGGCTGGCCCCCGCCCCCGCCAGCCACCCCGTCGTACGCCGACGGCGGCTCCGGCGGCGCGGGCCCCCAGTGGGGCGCGGCCTACCAGCAGCCCGCTCCGAAGCCCCGCAGCGGGCGCGGTGGGCTGGTCGCCGCGATCCTGGTGGCCGCGCTCGTCGCGGGCGGCCTGGGCGGCGGCCTCGGCTACACCCTGGCCAAGGACAACGACAACGGCTCCTCGACGACCGTCTCCGCCTCCGACAGCGGCGGCTCCGTGAAGCGCGACCCGGGCACGGTCGCGGGCGTGGCCGCCAAGGCGCTGCCCAGCACCGTCACCATCGAGGCGGAGAGCAGCAACGGCGAGGGCGGCACCGGCACCGGCTTCGTCTTCGACACCGAGGGCCACATCATCACCAACAACCACGTGGTGGCGGAGGCCGTCGACGGCGGGAAGGTCACGGCGACCTTCCCGAGCGGCAAGAAGTTCGACGCCGAGGTCGTGGGCCATGCCCAGGGGTACGACGTGGCTGTCATCAAGCTCAAGAACACCCCGAGCGACCTCAAGCCGCTCACCCTGGGCGACTCCGACAAGGTGGCTGTCGGCGACTCGACGATCGCGATCGGCGCCCCCTTCGGCCTGTCCAACACGGTCACCACGGGCATCATCAGCGCGAAGAACCGCCCAGTGGCCTCAAGTGACGGCAGCGGCTCCAACGCCTCCTATATGAGCGCCCTGCAGACGGACGCCTCGATCAACCCGGGCAACTCCGGCGGCCCGCTGCTCGACGCGCAGGGCAACGTCATCGGCATCAACTCCGCGATCCAGTCCTCGGGCGGCGGCGGCCTCGGCGGGACCAGTCAGTCCGGCTCGATCGGCCTCGGCTTTGCCATCCCGATCAACCAGGCGAAGTACGTCGCCCAGCAGCTGATCCAGACCGGCAAGCCGGTCTACGCGAAGATCGGCGCGTCCGTCTCCCTGGAGGACGGCACGGGCGGTGCCAAGATCACCGAGCAGGGCGCCAGCGGCTCCGAGGCGGTCGAGGCGGGCGGCCCCGCCGCGAAGGCCGGCCTCAAGCCCGGGGACGTCATCACCAAGCTCGACGACCACGTGATCGACTCCGGCCCCACCCTGATCGGCGAGATCTGGACCCACAAGCCCGGCGACAAGGTCACGATCACCTACGAACGCGGCGGCAAGACCCACACGGTCGAACTCACCCTCGGCTCCCGTACAGGCGACAGCTGACCGCCATCCACTCGAACCACCCGTTACTCTTGTCCCCGCGCTGCCGGTGACGGTGGCGCGGGGAGGCGTGCCCGAGCGGCCTAAGGGAACGGTCTTGAAAACCGTCGTGGCAGCGATGTCACCGTGAGTTCGAATCTCACCGCCTCCGCAGCGTGAGAGCCTCTGACCAGCGAAAAAGGTCGGGGGCTCTCGTCGTGTCCGCTCTCCTTGAGCGACCCGCTGTTTCCCGTGGGTCCCCGGCCGATCGCGCACGCGAAGGGCACGGTCATGCTTCATGCCGCAGGCACACGAACTCGTGAGCGGGAATGACAGGCTCTCCGGGTGCGGGATCGATGGCGCCGATCCTGATGGCTACTGTCGCCACAGCGATCGGGGTGTTCGCTGCTCTCGGGCGCATCAAACGCCAACGGTGTCGCGGAGGGACCTTCTTCGCAGGCAGCTCGAACGTGGCCAGTTCGACCCAACGGTCATAGTTGGTGGGGTAGCAACGCACCGGCGTATCGCAATGCTGGCACGTGCGGGGTTCGATCCATGCCACGTCATCCGGGGCGAACTCGGGCTCCGGTGCCGCTGTGGCGCCCTCGTTCAGGGCAAGATCGTTGGCGACCTTGTTCCAGCACCTGTCGCAGAGTTCGGATGACAGGGGGATGATCCGTCCGCGCTCACGAACGTCGGGCCCGTGCGAGGAGCACAACAGGCACTCAGGCTGGCTGACACTGTGGAGAACCGCCATTTTTTGAGTGTGAGTGCGCGGTACACCATGCAGACAGGGCGCCTTTCGGCCTTATTCGGCGAAGTCGGGCATGGCGCGCGGGCAGGTCGCCGGCAGGTCACGCTGTCGTCGGCGGCTCTTTGCGGCTCTCGCCGACGGAGGGCCTCCCGGGGGGTCCCTTGAGGGGCCGGCGGCGGGCCTCAGTGAGGGCTCGTCCGAGTTCCTCGCGCGCCCGCCGCTGGATGCCCTCGCTGTCGTGCAGGATCTCATCCAGCTCCTCGGGCGTGGCCGGGACGGGCGGCGGTCCCTCGTCGGTGAGACGGTCGTAGAGCCAGTCGCATGCCCGGGCCTCGTCCGGGAACCGCTCGCGCACCTCTCGCCGGCCACGCTCGTGGACTCCCACGACCCACGTGCCGCCGCGTTCCTCCAGGAAGTAGTGGTCCATCGGGCGATGGCCGCCGGGGCAGTCCGGAATCTCGTAGTTCGCCTCAGGGACCCTGGCCGCTCGAAGAGCCTCGCACAGCTGGAAACGGTCCATGGAACAAGTCTCCCACCAGGCGCGAAGTGGGATCCGCCCACAAGCGGACCCCACTTCGCGCCACGTCATGGCGACGCAGAAACCCTCCATGCTCGTACGTATGTTCGAAAAAAGGAGGAGGGCTGGCCTCGACTCGCCGAAGCGTGCGGATTGGCGGCACACGTGCGGGAACGCTTCATCTCTTGTGCCCCTTGAGTGTGAGTTGCACATACCCGTCCCTGCCTGGTCGTTGAGGTCATGAAAGGGGTTTATCGACTTTGTCGTCACGCTTGAGGGGGAATCATGGCTTCCAGTGCGGCATCCGTACCGCCCGCGTCATCGCCGCCGTCACCGCCCTTCCTCTGGCTGCCGCGCTCTTCACCGGCATGGCGGCGGCGGACAACGGCGCGTTCGTGGAGGACGGATCGAGTGCGTCCGTGACGACAGCCGTGGCGGGCGTCGCCGGCGGCGGCGTCGGTGGTGACAACTACGGCAACTCGGCCACCACGCAGCAGCAGGCTGTCGGCTCCGGTGCCTCGAATCAGAGCAATGCTGCCCAGGTCAACGGCTCCGCGTTCACGGCCGTCAATCAGGGGAACGACAACACGTCCGTCAACTTCACCCCCCTGTGGTGGTGATCTGAGGGGGTCGGCGTTCGGGCGCCGGTCTCCTGAACTCCCGTGCATGGGGTGCTCTGTGGGGTGACAAGCGTCTGCGCGGCGGTGCTACAGCATCGCCGCGCAGACGTTTTCGTGGGCAGGCCGGCGTTTTCGTGCGCGGGGCGGGTGTCGCGGAGCGGGCCGGCGCGTCTGGCGTGGGGTCGAGGGAGTTCGGCGCCGGAAGCGACGGCCACCGTTCTTCGCGTGCCGGGCCGCCGGTCTTGACACCTCTCCTTATCTGACGGACAGTCAGAAATCTTTGGGAGGACGGTGGGAACCGGACCGGCGGCTGCGGTGTACCAGAAGTGTCCAAGCGAGGTGGCATGACGCGGCACGGCACGGTGCGGTGCGGCACGGCACAACGCCACGCCACGCGACGCGGCTGGGGACACGAGGGACGGGCAGAGGACAGCGAGGGGGCGAAGATGAGCGACACGTCGGGGGCGAGCGATGCCCCGGAAAGCACGGAGCGGCGGCTGAAGACGTTCGAGGGGCGGTCCGCAGCCGTCGCCGGCGTCGGAAAGGACCCCGTCAACGAGCCCATGATCCGGCACTGGTGCGAGGCAATGGGCGACACCAACCCGGCGTACCTCGGCCCGGACGCCGTCGCCCCGCCCACCATGCTCCAGGTGTGGACCATGGGTGGCCTCACCGGTCACACCGGGCGAACAGAGGCGTACGACGAACTGCTCACCGTCCTCGACGAGGAGGGCTGCACCGCGGTGGTCGCCACCGACTGCGAGCAGGAGTACGTCAGAGCCCTGCGCCCCGGAGACGAGATCACCTTCGATTCGGTCATCGAGTCGGTGTCGGAGCGCAAGACGACGAAACTCGGCACGGGCTACTTCGTGACGACCCGGATGGACGTACGCGTGGGCGAGCACCTCGCGGGCACCCACCGCTTCCGCATCCTCAAGTACGCCCCGGCACACCGACCGGAGAGGAAGCCCCCGGCCCGCTCGGTCGTGCGCCCCCGCCCCGTCGTCAACCGCGACAACGCCGGCTTCTGGGACGGCGTTCGACAGCACCGGCTCCTCATCCAGCGCTGCTCCGCCTGCACGACCCTGCGCTTCCCCTGGCTCCCCGGCTGCCACGCCTGCGGCTGCCCGGACTGGGGCACGATCGAGGCGAGCGGGGAGGGCACCGTCTTCTCGTACGTCGTCCTGCACCACCCGCCCTTCCCGGCCTTCGACCCCCCTTACGCGGTGGCCCTGATCGAACTCGCGGAGGGCGTCCGGGTGATCAGCAACGTGGTGGGGGTGCCCTACGACAAGGTGCGGATCGGCCAGCCGGTCCGGCTCGAATTCCAGCAGTACGACGACGAGTTGGTGCTGCCGGTCTTCCGTGCCGGAGGGGAGGCCGCGTGAAGGCAGGCGCAGACGATGAGAAGGGCGGCCCCAAGGGGCGCATCAAGCAGGCCGAGGACCGCATGACACCCGGCGACGAACTCCCGCCGCTGGAGATCCCGATCACCCGCACCCTCGTCGTGGCCGGGGCCATCGCCTCCCGCGACTACCAGGACGTCCACCACGACGCCGAACTGGCCCGGGAGAAGGGCTCCCCCGACATCTTCATGAACATCCTGACGACGAACGGCCTGGTCGGTCGCTACATCACCGACCACTTCGGCCCACGGGCCGTACTCCGCAAGGTGGCCATCAGACTCGGCGCTCCCAACTACCCCGGGGACACGATGGTGTTGACGGGGGCCATCGAGAACGTGACCGAGTCGGTGGACGGCGACACCGCAACCGTCCGTGTGATCGGTGACAACGCGACCGGCAGACATGTGACCGGCACAGTGACGGTCACCCTGCCGAGGAGGAAGCCACCGGGGCGGGAGGAGCAAGGCGAACCGGGTGAGGTAAGGGAGTTGGCGGAGCCCCGCGAGGAAGAGGAACCGGCAGAGCGAGGAGCGCCGGGATGAGCGTACGCACCAGGGACACGCTCGGCGGACGCGCGGCGATCGTCGGTATCGGGGCAACGGAGTTCTCCAAGGACTCGGGACGAAGTGAGCTGCGGCTGGCGGCGGAGGCGGTGCGGGCCGCACTGGAGGACGCCGGGCTGCGGCCAGCCGACGTGGACGGAATGGTCACGTTCACGATGGACACCAGCCCGGAGATCACCGTCGCCCAGGCCTGCGGGATGGGCGAGCTGGCCTTCTTCGCCCGCGTCCACTACGGCGGCGGGGCGGCCTGCGCCACCGTCCAGCAGGCCGCGCTCGCCGTCGCCACGGGCGTCGCCGAGGTGGTCGTCTGCTATCGCGCCTTCAACGAACGGTCGGGCCGCAGATTCGGCTCGGGCGTACAGCACCGGGAGCCGTCGGCGGAGGGGGTCGCGCTCGGCTGGTCCCTGCCCTTCGGACTGCTCACCCCGGCATCCTGGGTGGCGATGGCGGCCCAGCGGTATCTGCACACATACGGCCTGACCCCGGAGGCGTTCGGGCACGTGGCGGTGACGGACCGCAGGTACGCGGCGACCAACCCGGCGGCCTACTTCCACGGCCGCCCGATCACCCTGGCCGACCACGCGTCCTCTCGCTGGATCGTCGAGCCGCTACGGCTGCTGGACTGCTGCCAGGAGACCGACGGCGGCCAGGCGCTCGTCATCACCTCGGTGGAGCGGGCCCGTGACCTGCCCCACCGGCCCACCGTCATCACGGCGGCCGCCCAGGGTACGGGCCGGGCGCAGGAGCAGATGACCAGCTTCTACCGCGACGACCTGACCGGCCTGCCGGAGATGAACGTGGTGGCCCGGCAACTGTGGCGGACCTCCGGACTCACGCCCGCCGACATCGAGGTGGGGATCCTGTACGACCACTTCACCCCGTTCGTGCTGACACAACTGGAGGAGTTCGGCTTCTGCGGAAAGGGGGAGGCGTCCGACTTCGTCGCGGAGGAGCGGCTGCCGCTGAACACGCACGGAGGGCAGCTGGGTGAGGCATATCTGCATGGGATGAACGGCATCGCGGAAGGTGTACGTCAGATCCGAGGCACGGCCGTGAACCAGATACCGGGAGCGGGCCGGGTCCTTGTGACGGCGGGAACGGGTGTGCCGACGTCGGGCCTCATACTGACCTCGGACGTCTGAGACACGGCAGCGAGCCGCCGGCGGAGGAACCGAGGGGCCACCGCCCCTGCCGTCGGCGGCACGGCGACCGTCTGGCGGGTGCGCCCGCAGGGCCAACGCGACCGTCTGGTGGGCAGGGCCAACGCGACCGTCTGGCGGGCGAGCCGGTAGTACCAAATCCGGGTCCGCCCTTGGACCGTCCTCCAGGGGTAACCGGCGGCAGCCGTCGGCGGACACCCCCCAGGGGCAATCCCGCAGTACCCCCGGCTCTCTCGTCCACCTTCAGGAGGTGTAGCCGGCACCACCCCTACAACCTGAGGCGGAGTTGTCTTCGGGACCTGCGGCCGATGAGCGGGAGGGGCCCTCACTCATAGCGTTGAGTCATGACCACAATCGTCTGCACCAGCGCTCCGGAGGCAGCCACGCCGGCGACGCAGGTCCTTCCGTACCCTTCTTACCCGTCGTACCCCTCCTTCTCCTCGTACGTGAAGGCCCGCCAGCCGGTGCTGCTGCGTACTGCCCGGTCACTCACCGCGAACCCGTGCGACGCGGAGGACCTGCTGCAGACCGCGCTCGCCAAGACGTACGTGGCCTGGGAGCGCATCGAGGACCATCGTGCACTCGACGGCTATGTGCGCCGCGCGCTCCTGAACACGCGCACCTCGCAGTGGCGCAAGCGCAAGGTCGACGAGTTCGCGTGCGACGAATTGCCCGAGCCGGAGCCCGTGCCCACCGGTGGCGACCCGGCGGAGCAGCAGGCGCTGCACGACGCGATGTGGCGGGCGATCATGAAGCTGCCCGCCCGGCAGCGGGCGATGGTCGTCCTCAGGTATTACGAGGACCTCAGCGAGGTCCAGACCGCCGAGGTGCTCGGGGTGTCCGTCGGCACAGTGAAGTCGGCAGTGTCCAGGGCCCTGGGCAAACTCCGCGAGGACCCCGAGCTCGGCCTGGCCCGATAACACCGGATGCGCGGGTCCCTGGTGGGCCCGGACCGGTGAAGTCTTACGTGTCCTGGGTGGGCCCGAACCGGTACCGGCAGCACGCCGTGAGCGTAAGGTGACGCGATCGATCATCCTGCCCTAGTGGCATACCGTGCGGTATGCGCGGAGAATCTGCGCAGCCCTTACTGCCGCGTAGGCAACGTCGCCTCGGGAGGACGCCGTGCTGAGCACCATGCAGGACGTACCGCTGTTGATCTCCAGGATCCTGACCCACGGGTCGACGGTCCACGGCACTTCGCAGGTGATCACCTGGACCGGGGACGACGACCCGCAGCGCCGTTCCTTCGCCGAGATCGGCGCCCGCGCCGCCCAGTTGGCGCACGCCCTGCGCGAGGACCTCGGAGTCGTCGGCGACGATCGTGTGGCAACTCTTGCTTGGAACAACGCCGAGCATGTCGAGGCCTACTTCGCGATCCCCTCCATGGGCGCGGTCCTGCACACGCTCAACCTCCGTCTCCCGCCTGAGCAGCTGGCGTGGATCGTGGGCCATGCGGCCGACCGGATCGTGATCGCCAACGGTTCACTGCTCCCCCTGCTGGCCCCGCTGCTCCCGCACCTCGAAACGGTCGAGCACGTGGTCGTGACCGGGCCGGGCGACCGTACCCTGCTCGCGGACGCGGCCGTTCAGGTGCACGAGTACGAGGACCTGATCGCCGGGAAGCCGACCACGTACGACTGGCCGGAGCTGGACGAACGCCAGGCCGCCGCCATGTGTTACACCTCCGGGACGACGGGCGACCCGAAGGGCGTGGTCTACTCCCACCGTTCGGTCTACCTGCACTCCATGCAGGTCAACATGACCCAGTCGATGGGCCTGACCGACCAGGACACCTCGCTCATCGTGGTCCCCCAGTTCCACGTCAACGCCTGGGGTCTGCCGCACGCGACCTTCATGACCGGCGTGAACATGCTGATGCCGGACCGTTTCCTCCAGCCGGCCCCGCTCGCCGCGATGATCGAGCGTGAGAACCCGACGCACGCGGCCGCCGTCCCCACCATCTGGCAGGGCCTGTTGGCCGAGCTGACCGCGAAGCCCCGGGACGTCTCCTCCCTCCGCCAGGTCACCATCGGCGGCTCGGCCTGCCCGCCGGCGCTGATGGAGGCGTTCGACAAGCTGGGCATGCGGGTCTGCCACGCCTGGGGCATGACGGAGACCTCGCCGCTCGGCACGGTTGCCCGTCCGCCGGCCCAGGCGGTCGGTACGGAGGAGGAGTTCCGGTACCGACTCACCCAGGGCCGTTTCCCGACGAGCGTCGAGGCCCGCCTCACCGGCCCCGGCGGCGAACGCCTCCCCTGGGACGGCGAGTCGGCCGGCGAGCTGGAGGTGCGCGGCCCCTGGATCGCGGGCGCCTACTACAACGGCCCCGACGCCGAACCCCTGTGCCCCGCCGACAAGTTCAGTGAGGACGGCTGGCTGAAGACGGGGGACGTGGGCACCATCTCCCCCGACGGTTTCCTCACTCTCACCGACCGCGCCAAGGACGTCATCAAGTCCGGCGGAGAGTGGATCTCCTCGGTGGAGCTGGAGAACGCGCTGATGTCCCATCCGGACATCGCCGAGGCGGCCGTCGTCGCCGTCCCCGACGACAGGTGGGGCGAGCGCCCGCTGGCCACGGTCGTCCTCAAGGAGGGCGCCACCGCCGACTTCGAGTCCCTGCGTGCCTTCCTCTCCGGCGAGGGCCACATCGCCAGGTGGCAGCTCCCGGAGCGCTGGACAATCGTCGAGGCGGTCCCGAAGACCAGCGTCGGAAAGTTCGACAAAAAGGTGCTGCGCAGGAGGTACGCGGACGGACAGTTGGACATCACGAAGCTCTGACGAACACGAACACGAACACGAACACGAACACGAACACGAACAGGAACAGGAACAGGAACAGGAACAGGAACAGCGACGAGGACGGCCGCGGCGAGAGCGGTGGTCCCCGCGGCCGCCGCACCGGCGACCAGCGCCGCGGCCGTGACGAGCGACAGGACGGCGACCAGCCGGCGCCGGTTGACGCTGTCGCCGAGCGGGGCGAAGACCAGGAGGCCGGTGGCGTAGCCGAACTGGGCGACCGAGGCGACCCAGGCGACGGCGGAAGGGGTCGAGCCGAAGTCGTGGGCGATGAGGGGGAGCAGCGGGGCCGCGAGGTAGATGTTGGCGGCCGTGACCGCGGTGGCCAGGGTGATCAAGGGGAGGAGGAAGCGGGTGGCGGTGTCCGGCTGACGGGTCGGCGTACGGCCCTGCTGGGCGGTGACTGTGGTCGACATGGGGACGGAACTCCTTAGACCCGACTCTGTCCATCAATCAACCAACTGGTTGGTTGATGGAGCGAACAGTCCCGCCGGCGTCCGCATTCCCCATCCGTTCCCGGGTAACCAAACGGTTGGTTACCAGGCGGCTACCCTGCCTTCATGGCAGTCAGAGACCCCGAGGCCACCAAGGCGCGGATCTTCGAGGCGGCGGTCGCCGAGTTCGCCCGTCATGGCATCGCGGGCGCCCGCATCGACCGGATCGCCGCCACGGCCAAGGCGAACAAGCAGTTGATCTACGCGTACTTCGGCAACAAGGCGGAGCTGTTCACCCAGGTCCTGGGAATCTGCATGGTCGATCTCGCCGCCGCCGTCCCGGTCGACCCGGACGACATGGAGGGCTGGATCGACCGCCTGATCGACTATCACACCGCCCACCCCGAACTGCTGCGCCTCCTCTTCTGGGAGGGCATGGAGTACGGCACCTCCGAACTCCCCGACGAGGCCGAGCGCCAGGACCACTACACCCGCAAGGTCGCCGCCATCGAGGACGGCCAGGCCCGGGGTGTCATCACGGACGCTTTCCCGCCCCGTGACCTGCTGTTCCTGCTGACGGCCCTCGCCAACTGGGCCGCCGTCGTCCCGCAGATGCGCCGCGTCCTCACGGGCCCGGAGGACGCCGACCGCGAACGCCTGCGCGCCTCGATCAAGGCGGCGGCACGGAGGCTGGTCGAGCCCTAGGCGCGCCCCGCAGTGTGCCCCGGGTGCACCCAGGGCACACTGCGGGAGTGCCCCGAGCGTGCCCCGAGTGGGGCCCGGGCGAGGTCGGCTCCCTCCCTGAGGCGACGAAGGCAGTTCCCCCGATTCGGTTCAGTTGGTGCTGATTCGGTTCAGTTGGTGCCGATGCGGGACAGCAGGTCGACGATCCTGCTCTGCACCTCGCCGCTCGTGGACCGCTCGGCGAGGAAGAGGACCGTCTCCCCGGACGCCAGCCGCGGCAGGTCCGCCTGGTCGACGGCGGCGGTGTAGACGACGAGCGGGGTGCGGTTGAGCTGCCCGTTCGCGCGCAGCCAGTCCACGATGCCGGCCCGGTGTCGATGCACCTGCATGAGGTCCATCACGACGAGGTTGGGCCTGAGCTGCCCCGCCAGCGTCACGGCGTCGGCGTCACTCGCGGCCCGGGCGACCTGCATCCCGCGCCGCTCCAGTGCCGCGGTCAGCGCGAGCGCGATCTCCGCGTGCTCCTCGATCAGCAGGACGCGCGGCGGATGCTGCTCGCTGTCGCGCGGCGCAAGCGCCTTGAGCAGTACGGCGGGATCGGCGCCGTACGCCGCCTCCCGCGATGCCTGTCCGAGCCCGGCCGTCACCAGCACCGGCACCTCGGCCGCGACCGCCGCCTGCCGCAGCGACTGCAGCGCGGTCCGCGTGATCGGTCCGGTCAACGGGTCCACGAACAGCGCGGCGGGGAACGCCGCGATCTGCGCGTCCACCTCCTCGCGCGAGTGCACGATGACCGGCCGGTACCCGCGGTCGCTCAGTGCCTGCTGCGTGGTCACGTCAGGCGCCGGCCACACCAGCAGCCTGCGCGGGTTGTCCAGCGGCTCCGGCGGCAGTTCGTCGTCCATCGGCTGAAGGCGCGGCGGATCCGCCACCTCGACGGCGCCGCCCGGCCCGTCCAGGGGCTCGGGCCCCTCGGCGGCGTTCACATCCGGTGCCCCTATGGCGTACGACCGTCCCGTTCCCTCGGTCGCCTGCACCAGCCGGGACTGCCCGGCGAGCGACGCCTGCGGCTGCGACTGCTGCGGTACGACGGCCTGGTCGCCCTGTGGGTGCGAACGGGCCGCCTGCTCCGAGTGCCCGGCACCGGGGTCGTTCCGCGTCCCGAGCTTGCGGCGCCGACCGGAGCCGCCCGGCTGATGCGGGGGAGGCGTGGTGGACGGGAGCGGGGAAGCAGGATGCGATGCCTGCGGGTGCCGGGTGAACGGTACGCCCTGGCCGAGCGTGCGCACGCTGATGGCCCTGCCCTGGGTGGAGTTGGGGTCCGCCGGGGCCTCGGGGGATACGGCAGGAGGGGCGATACCTGCACCCGCACCCGCACCTACGCCTGCACCTACGCCTGCACCTACGCCTGCCCCTACGTCTACGCCTGCTCCGGTTGCTTCCGCGGGGAGGGGCTGGGCGGCGCGGGGGTGGCCTGCGGCGGCCTCCGGGGGGAGTGGAGCGCCGGGCCCGGGGGTGCTGGTGGGCTGCGCTTGCGACGGCTGGGGTCCGGTGGGCGGTACGGGGGTTGCGGCGCCGTTCGGGGGGATGGGCATGCCGGCGGCGGACGTGTCCTGGGCACCGGGCCACTGCTGGGGGGCGGGTGCGGGTGCGGGTGCGGCTGCGGTGGCCTGGGCGGGGGCGCCGGCCATGCCGGGAGTGTGAGGGGCTTGGGCAGCGGCGCCGGGGGCGGTTGTGCCCTGGGCGGGGGTGCCGTGGGGCGGGACGCCGTGGGCGGGTGCCGACTGGCCCGGGGGGATCTGACCGGGGAGGACCTGACCGGGCGCGGCGTGACCAGGGGCAACTTGGCCGGGGACGGCCTGCCCGGGGGCGCCCTGGCCGGGTAGGGCTTCGGCTGGGAGCGGCTGGCCTGCGGTGTTGGCGTTGGGCACGCCGAGAGCGGTCGGGGCGCCCTGCGCCGGGAGGCTCTGGGCGGGCAGGACCTGATGGGGAACTGCGGCGGCCTGGCCGGGCGCGGTCGGCCCCGCAGTGAGCGGCAGGCCGGGCACCGGAGCGCCAGGCCCAGGCTGACCAGGCACGGCAGCGCCGGGAAGGGCCTGCCCCGGCACGGGAGCGCCGGGTACGGGCTGCCCGGGTACGGCCTGTCCGGGTACGGCCTGCCCGGGCACCAACTGCCCAGGTACGGAGCCAGCGGGTACGGAGCCAGCGGGTACGGAGCCAGGTACGGAAGCGCCGGGGGCGAGCTGCCCCTGGGCGAGTTGAGCGGGCAACCCGTCCTGTCCGGGCGCGTTGTGCGCCGGAAACGGAGCGGAAGCCGGGACACCCTGGCCCGGTGTCGTCTGCGCCGGGCCGACCAGGCCGGCCGGAGCCACGACCGGCTGGCCGGGCGACATCTGAACTCCGTGAGCGGCAGCACCCGGCGCGGGCACCGGGGCACCCGGCTGACCGACCGGCACCGGCTGACCCGCCGCACCGCCATGTCCCGCCGTACCACCCTGCCCGACCACGCCACTCTGCCCGGCGGCCGCAGGGCCCTGGGCCGTGCCCGCCTGAGACACACCCGTCTGGGCCGGTGTGCCCTGCGCGGCCTGCCCGGCGGCCGAAACAGCCAGGGCAGAGACCTCTTCAGGCGTCCCGCCGGCTTCCGCCTCCGCCTGTTGACCGACCGCCCGCCGACGGCGTCCCGTCGGTGCGTTCGCGGGGTGCGGCTGCGGCGGAGTGTGGTCGTCGGCCTGACTGTGCGGCACGGCGTCGTGCCACCCGTCATCGACACCGGCGTCGGCGGGCGCACCCTGGCCGGGAACCGGCACCAACCCCTGAGCCTGAGCCGAGCCCGGAGCCACCGCCTGACCGTCTGTGGCGTCTGTGCCATCTGCGCCATCTGCGCCATCTGTGCCGTCCGTCGGGCGGTCCGCGTCGGCGGGCGGCAGGGCGAACACCGTACGAGGGCCGGCTTCCTGCGCGGCGGCGCGCTCGCTGGCCGCGGCCAGCGCACGCCGACGCCGTCCGGTGGGCTGCTGTGCATCGTCGGCAGGGTCGGCGGAGGCCCCCGCCGGCAGTGCCGGCGGCAGCGCGTGCTGTTCGCCGCCGTCGCGCAGGGCACGCCGTCCGCCGGACGCGGGTACGCCCTGCGGCGGCACCGTACCGCCCAGACCGGTCCCCGCGGCCGCGGTCCCGGCCGCATGCTCGGCGGCGGTGACGACGGCACCCTCCGACACACCGGCGACACCCGCGACGGCCGCGGCGATCTCCGTACGGCCGTCACCGTCACCGCCGCCGTCGTCACCCCCACCGGCACCGATCTCGGCCGGTTGCCCGCGCCGCCGTCCGGAACCGCCGGACACGTCGCCGCTCTCGCCCGCCGCCTGGGCCGGGACGGGGGCGGACTCCTGCGCCGCGGCAGCCCGCCGCCTGCGCCGTCCGGTAGGTGCCACGGCCTCCGTCTCGGTGCCCTCGCCGTCGGCGCCTGGCACCTCGCTCTCCAGGAAGGCGTCCGTGGTGGCCCGCCGGGCCCGCCGCCGTCCGCCGCCGGAAGTGGTGTGCGTGCTCTGCGTGGCCTGCTCGGGTACGGCACCCTGGCCGGGAGCGGCCTCCAGCGCGGCCGGTCCCGGAGCCGCGACGGCCCCGGCCCCACCACCGAGGGGCACTTCAAGGACGTAGGCATTGCCGCTCATGCCCGGCACTTCGTGCGTCTGCAGCACGCCACCGTGCGCGCGCACGATCCCGCGCACGATCGGCTCGTGCACCGGGTCTCCCCCGGCGTACGGTCCGCGTACCTCGATCCGTACGACCTCGCCGCGCTGTGCCGCCGCCACGACGACGGTGTTGTCCATGTAACCGCCCGCCGAAACGGGCGCGTTGCCGGTCGCGTCGACACCGGCGACATCGGCCACGAGATGCGCGAGCGCGGTCGCGAGCAGCCGGGAGTCCACCTCGGCCTCGATGGGCGGCGCGTGCACGGCGAACTGCACACGTCCGGGTCCGATCAGCTCCACGGCCCCGTCCACACCCGCCGCGACCACGGCGTCGAGCATCACCTTCGTACGAGTGATGCCGTCGGCGCCGGTGTCGAGCCGCTGGTATCCGAGGACGTTGTCGATGAGCGTGGTGATCCGCGAATAACCGGCCGACAGGTGATGAAGCACCTGGTTGGCCTCGGGCCACAACTGCCCCGCGTCGTCGGCGGCCAGGGCGGAAAGGTCGCGGCGCAGTTCGTCCAGGGGACCGCGCAGCGACTGGGCGAGCAGCGTCAGCAGTTGCTCGTGCCGTCCGGCGAGGGCCTCGTAACGGTCCTTCTCCCGCTCACCGAGGGCGGCGTACCGCTCCTCGCCCGCGGCGAGCTCCTCCTCGTGCTGCTCCCGGATCTCCTCCAGCTCGTTCACGTGCTTCTGGCGCAGCGCGGTGAGCTCGGAGGCGTGCTCCTCGGACAGCCGCTCCAACTCCTCGTCGTGGCGCTTCTCGACGGTGGCCTTCTCCTCGGCGAGCGCGTCGTACGGACGCCGGTCGGTGAAGGTCAGCACCGCGCCGACGAGTTGGTCGCCGTCGCGGACGGGCGCGGTCGTCAGGTCGACCGGAACCTTGTCGCCCTTCTTCGACCACAGCGCCTGCCCGCGCACCCGGTGCTTGCGCCCGGAGCGCAGGGTGTCGGCGAGCGGCGACTCCTCGTACGGGAAGGGCGTGCCGTCGGAACGGGAGTGCAGTACGAGGTCGTGCAGTTCCCGCCCGCCGAGGTCACTGGCCCGGTAGCCCAGTATCTGAGCGGCGGCCGGGTTGACGAGGACGATCCGCCCGTCGGTGTCCGTCCCCACGACACCCTCGGCCGCGGCTCGCAGGATCATCTCGGTCTGCCGCTGCGAGCGAGCCAGCTCGGCTTCGGTGTCGACGGTGCCGGACAGGTCCCGTACGACGAGCATCAGCAGCTCGTCGGCGCTGTAGCCGTGTCCGTCGTAGGCCTGCTGGCCGTTCTCCAGATTCGCGCTCGTGACCTCGACCGGGAACTCGTTCCCGTCGGTCCTCCGGGCGATCATCCGGGTCGGCTTGGTCCGACCGCGCGGGTCCATGTGGTCGGGCCGCCGCATCGAGCCCGGGATCAGCTTGGAGTCGAACTGCGGCAGCAGATCGAGCAGCCCGCGCCCGACGAGGGCTGTCCCCGGTGACTCAAACGTCTCGAGCGCGATCGTGTTCGCATTGACGACGGTTCCATTGGCGTTGACCAGCACCAACGCATCCGGAAGGGCGTCCAGTATGGCTGCGAGGCGAGCAGCGCCTCGGGATGGCCTGCTGCTCACGAGACGCTTCCTCCCTGTTACCGCACCTTGCCGACCGTTCGGGCCATCTTGCCAACCGGCCCGCACCGTGTCACGCGAGGGAGTCTAAGGGCACCGGTTGCGCTCGCGACGCCGGATGAGAGGGAGGTCGCACGACGAAGTGACGTAGAACATGTGACCGCATCCACGCCCGAATCCACGACGACATGCCTGGGCTCCCGATTCCGCTCGGCGTGACCTGGGCGGGACCTGTCCAGGACCTTTCCGGGACTTTTACGGAGCCGGGGCGTCCGCCATGTAAAGGCGGGGGCGTGCGAGGGAGGCGTGAGAGGTGAGAAGAGCGCGGGGTACGGGCCGAGGATGCGCGGAGACTGGGCGTCCGCTCTGGCGCCCGGCTGGTGAGCTGCTCAGAAACCCATTCTCGGAAGCGACTCAGAAGCCCATCCTCGGGAACTGCTCAGGAACCCGGCCTCGGGAACTGCTCAGGAACCCGGCCTCGGGAACTGCTCAGGAACCCGGCCTCGGGAACTGCTCAGGAACCCGGCCTCGGAAGCGACTCAGAAGCCCTCCTCGGAAGCTGCTCAGGAGCCCCAGCCTGGGCAGCTGCTCAGAAGCCCAGCCTGGGCAGCAGCGGTACGAACCGGTCCCAGCGCCCGATCTCACAACCGTTGGTGCGGTCGAACGTCGTGTCGACGGGTCGTCCGGCCCAGGTCCCGGTGACATGCGCGGTGGCCGGCCCGCCGTACTGCATGGTGCAGACACTGTCCTCCGGCGCGGGGCCGAAGGTGTCCTTCCCCCATCGAGTGTTCCGGTCGACGACGGCACACGCGCCGCCGGCGTCGGGATGGCTCCCCCCACTGGGATGACAGTCCACCTCGTACGTCCCGTCGGCACCGCCGCCCGCGTTCCGCACGATGACGGTGAGATGGTGATCACCGCCTGCCGGCCGGTCTTCATCGCGCGCGGGCGGGGGCGCGAGCGCGGCGGGAGCGGCGGCGGCCGCGGGCACCGCGGACAGGGGGACGACCGTGCCGACGGCCCCGACCGCGACGAGCAGCGGAGCGAACCGTGTGAACCGTGGGAGCCGGCCGAGCCGGTTGACCTGCGACATGACCTGACTAACGCGGCAGCCGCCCAGACGTTGCACCGCCACCCCATCACTCCCATCGCCCCCACCATCGCTCCCACCGCCCCCTGCCACCACCACCACCGACGTCGCTGCTAACGACTTTGCTCTGCGGGCCGCCCGCCTAGTACCGTGGGAGGCGATTGGTGACAGCACGCTCGACTGTGTCATCATCTGCACGCACCACTCGCGCTCGCGCGGGCGGCTGTGCTGGAGGCGTCGCCTAGTCCGGTCTATGGCGCCGCACTGCTAATGCGGTTTGGGTTTTAAAGCCCATCGAGGGTTCAAATCCCTCCGCCTCCGCAGCAGATCACGAAGCCCCGGTCCACAGACCGGGGCTTCGTCGTTCTCCCAATTCCCCCATCTGGCGCGTTTCCGCAGCTCACAAGCGGTATGGCTAACGGATTTCACATGGCGGCGGCAGTCATGTAATGTTCTTCCTGTCGCCGCGAGCGGGCCAGAAGGGCCAGGAACGGCGAGAAAACAGAACAAGCACTCGTAGCTTAACGGATAGAGCATCTGACTACGGATCAGAAGGTTGCAGGTTCGAATCCTGCCGAGTGCACACAGGTGAGAGGCCCCGGAGAGATCCGGGGCCTCTTGCGTTTCAGGGGCGTACAGCAGCGAAGTACAGCAACCGTGTCAGCCGGTACCGCCCATGGCGTCGGACAGCTGGCCGATCGCGGCGCGTACCTCCTCCTCGCTCGCTTCGGCGTAGACCTCCATCGTCATGGCGATCTGCGAGTGCCGGAGGATGCGCTGGGCCACCTTCGGGTGCACTTTGAGCGCGACCAGGAGCGAGCTGCATGTGTGCCGGGTGTTCCGGAGCGGGATGACCCGGAGCCCGGCACGACGAGCCCGGAGGGCGAACATGCGGGTCATATTGCCCGGTTCGATCGGCGTGCCGTACTTCGTGGTGAAGATCAGGTCATGGCTTCCCTGCCAGAGCTCCCCGGCGGCTTCCCGATCGCCTACTGCTGAGCGCGACGCATCCGCAATGCCTTGAGGCAGAGCGCCGGCAGGGGGAGGAAATCGTCAGAGTCTTCGGTCTTGGTCTCGCGGTGAAGGATCTCCCGCCCCGCGCGCTGGATCTGGTGATCGACGTACAGCTCTCCCCGCTCGAAGTCGACGGACTTCCACGTGAGGCCCAGGACCTCACCACGACGCAGGCCGAGGCAGAGCACCAGGACCCAGGCGGCGACGAGATGGTCATCCCGGGCGGCGGCATCGGTGAGGAACTGACTGGCTTCGGCAACGGACCACGGCTTGATCCGACGGCGACGAGGCTTCGGCACCTTCACGAGCGAGGCCACGTTCTTGCTGATCTCCTCCTCGGTGACCGCGTGGGTCAGTGCCGCTCGAAGAGCATCGCGCGCAGCCTGGATCACGCGACGGGACGGGTACGCCTCGCAGCACTCCCCGATGGCACAGCACTTCCGGCGGGTGGGCGCCCGCTTGGCGTCCTTGCTCTGGGCACAGCACTGGCAGACAGCCTCCAGCTTGGTCAGCCACTCACGGACGTCCCGGACCGTGAGCCGATCCAGCCGCTTGGAGCCGAGGTGAGGAGCGATGTAGAGCCGGAAGCAACCCTCGTACGAGACGTACGTCAGAGGCGCCAGGTTCGGCTTCACGACCGAGTCGAGCCAGTAGGAGAGGAACGCGGCCACGGTCCGGTGCCGGGTAGCGACGGGCCCCTTCTTCGCCTCCGCGTGGAGGTTGAGCCACTTCTCGTGGACTTCCTCGCGAGTCTTGCCGTAGGCGTACTTCCGGGCCCGCTTGCCGTCCGGCTTGGTTACCCAGACGTAGGCGGCGTAGCCGTTCTTGTACGGGTAGATCGAGCCTTCGCCGTTGCCGCGCTTGCCGCTCATGCCGCCCACCCCTGTTCGGCTTCCTGGGCGCGACGTTCGATGTACTCGTCCACATAGCGGAGCAGGATGCGGCGGTTACGGCCGTCCTTGACGGAGCGGATCTCCCCGGTCAGGACGAGCATCTTGGTCTTGGAGAGGCCGTAGCCGAGCATCTCAGCGACCTCGCGTGTGGTGTGCCACTTTCGTTCGATCACTGTCGTGGTCATGCGGCGGTTCCTTCCAGGGTGAGTTGGTCGCGTAGTGCTTCGCGGGCGGTTTCGCGGTTGTGTTGGAGGTCGCGGGCGATGGTGGCGGCGAGGACTGATTCGCCGGGGGTGTGGCCGTGTCCGGCGTACTGCCAATCCGTGAGGACGAGGACGTTGTCCGGCTCGCGGTCCTCCAGGCCGAGGGCTTCGCGTTCCTGGGCGGCGCGGAAGTCGGCGCGGGCCTGGCGGAGTTCGCCGAGGGTGGTCGAGTAGCGGCGGGACTTGGAGGAGAAGTGGCCGCGGAAGCCGAGCATGTGCGCCGAGGCCCACAGGCGCCGGTCGGGGTAGAGCGGATCGAGGATCTTGCACGCTTCGATGAGGCGGCGGGTGTGGTCGGGCACGTGGTGGCGGTCGAGTTCGGAGAGTTCGCCGATGCGGCGGTCCAGGGTGCCAGTGTTCTCGGCCGCCTTGGTCGCGTACTTGGCGACGTAGGACGCAACGGCCTGTTCGGTGATGTCGGAGCCGTCACCGAAGGCCTTGACCGGGCGGACGTCGAGCTGGGTGCCCCAGCGGAAGGTGCGGGCGGGCTGGTCTGAAACGGCCGGCACCGACACCGACGTGTAGGAGTGCGTGGCCCAAGTTGCTTCGGGACGAAGCGGTCTGTGTCTTCCGCACGGATCACGAGCGGTCGGCGCCAGGGCCCTCCAGGGTATGGCCGACACAGATGAGGTCTTGGACGGCAGCTCACCGGGGCACGATGAGTGCATGGCATCGGAGTGGATAGCCCCTGTGGTCACCGGCGTCTCAGGAGCGCTAGGAGTTGTGTTCACGTGGCTCGCAGGAGCGCAGGGCAGAGCACACGCAGAGCGCATGGTTGCCCAGTCACGAGAAGCCGAGCAGCGCACCTATTTACGTAAAGAGCGGCGCGATGCTTACTTCGCGGCCCTTCGCGTAGCCGTCCTCGATGTGCGCCGTTTGCGGTACGAACATGCTCGCAAGGTCAGAAAGCTCCGCGAGGTAGAGCGGTACTGGACGAAGACCAAACGCATCGAGATGAGCATGGAGGCCCTGATTGCTCTGCACGCGTTCGGCAGCGACGAGGCTCGCCAGTTCTCTGTGGCATGGCGGGTGGCCACAGAAGCAAACGATCTGGACACTATGCAACGGCTTGTCGAACAGTTCCGTGCACTCATGCGGGTGGAGCTCCAAGAAGGCTAGGCACCGCCGGCCGCATCACGTCGGAACGGGCGCCACAGCGGAATGAGCATGACCGCTGCCTGTCGAATGTGTGTCGAAGGACGTCTTCCGAGCCGGTCGAGTGACCACAAACTAGCAGGTCAGACGCAGCTAAAGCCCCTACTGGCTTTGCGCCTTCTAAGCCCCAGGTCGCTCACTGAGTCATGATCTGTTGATGGATGAGTACGCGTGGCCCACGGGCCCGGATCTGCCGGCCGCAGATGTAGTTCTCCAGAGCTGGGCGCCAACCGTCGCAGCTTTGCCCGTGGGGACTCACATCACCGGAGAGGTCATCGGCCGCCAGCCCTTTGGCGTCTTCATACGTATGGACGGTGTGCCCAACGCCGTGGCGCTGGCCGAGATCACGGCCATGCCGCTGGGGATGGAGTTGCCTGCCCTCGGGGCCTCCGTCGAGGGGGAAGTCTTCTGGCACGCCCACAACCACCAGGTGAGGGTCCGGCTGGATGAGTGGCGGACGTCTGCGGAGTGATCGTTCCCTGGGCCGTCTCTGGGCCGTGCGAGGGCGCCCGAGGCTACTCAAGGGCGACCGACAGTGACAGGCGAGCCGTAGCGGCTGAGGGAGGAGTCCCAGATCAGTGCCCCCGGCCAAACAGGTTTCCCCCGGAGGGCGGCGGTCGGGCAAAATGGGGTGTTTCTAGCCACAGACACCGAAAGAAGGGCAGGTCAGGAGGTTCTTCCTCTTGACCTGCCCTTCCTCCAGGAGCGGTGCTATTCAGGCGCTGCCAAGCGGTGACCACGGCTGGTCGCTACGCGGAGCGTGTCCCTCAGAGCTCCCGTCAGGTCCTTCGCCAGGAGGCGTAGGTCGTTCGGCTCCGTATCGACGTCAGCGAGCATGCCTGACGCCTGGTCCAGAAGTTCGGTTGCCCTGCCGAGTTGTGCCGATTCCATGGTGTCGGCCAGGCGGGACATGTGACCGTCACTGTCATCGGTGCTGAGAAAGCAGGGTTTGCCGTCGGGTCCGGCCCACGGGAGGAGCCGCAGTTCGTTTGACGTCGTCATTCTTCCGCCGCCCTCTCGTCGATCACGTATGGAGTGGTGAACACCGCGTCAGCGCGGTCCCCCGGCAGCACAAAGAGCGCAGCCTCGACCACGCGTCCACCGGTGTCGGCCATCTGGCGTGTGATGGCGAGGACCGCCAAGGCAGAGCTGATTCGAAGGACGGATGCCTCGTCCGGTGTCGGGAGTCGAACGCTGACCTTCTCTCGGACTTCAGCCAGCGGCGGGTGGAGCTCGGGGAATCGCGTCATCGTCCCCTCGTACGAGGGCGACTCGCGGAGGGCGGCGGCCGGCGCCAGGTCGCAAGGGACGTAGATGCGCGCCAGGCTGTGCGGTCTCTTGCCCTCATGGCTGAGGCAAAGGAATTCGGTCAGGGGACTGTTCGTCGGCACCTTCAGCAGGGTCGCCAGATGCCCGCGGGCCTGAATCCTGGTGGTGTGGACGGTGACGCTCGGAGCTGCGTGAGCAGCGTTCTGTCCGTCGGGTGTGCGGCACCCTCCGACGTACCTGATCCTGCGTAGGGGACGGCGAACGAAGTTCCCCTTGCCATGGACCTTTTCGATGAGGCCTTCCGCTTGGAGCACGGCGAGAGCGTTCCGCAGCGTCGGTGTGCTGACCCTGTACTCCGAGGCGAGGTGGGCCTCAGCAGGAAGACGCTCGCCGGGTTTGATCCGGCCGGTGGCGATCCGGTCCCGGAGGTCATCGGCGATGGTGTCGCGGCGAGAGGGCACGGGCTAAATCACCGCCTCGCACCCTTTGGAGCCGCAGGGCGTCGAGCCGACTACCCATGTGCATGGTCAGCAACTCGCCGGAGTCGAACACAAGTCGCTTGGCTCCAGCGGGCAGTTGAAAGAGGTCGATCACTCGGCAGTCCTGGCCTCCGACCTGGATGACGTCGCCGCGCTGCACGCTGGCGGAGGTGATCTCGACCGGGGAGAGGACGACGCCACCGGGTAGTTGTCCCCTCACGTCACCACCTCTGTCGGCACTTCCTGATGGGTGAACGTGTGACAGGGGCAGTCACAGGCTTCGTAGATCACCGGTACGTCGACCGGTGCGAGAACCGGGCAGGACTCCGCGCAGGCGTAATGCGTACCGATCCGGCACGAGACCGACCGGTAGGAGTCAGCTTCCGCCCGCGTGGTGTGGGGCGGTTGGCGAGGAGGCATCAGCGGTCACCCACCGAGGCGAGCCAGGGGCCAGCAAAAGGAGGGCATAGGGGGGCCGTTGAGCGGTGCCGCACATGCTCCTCACTGGCCAGCACGTACGGGCGGACAAGCGCGGTCTCCTCGCCCATGAGCGCGCCCATGTGTTCTCGATGCCGGCGCAGTAACAGCGGTGCCCCGCAGGCGAATGCGGGGGCGGCAGCCAACGTCCGTGCGGGGTTTGCGGCGCGGCGGTGCCGGCCCTTGGGGCGGTACCGCGCACTGACGCACGAGAGGGTACGGCGGATACGATTGAACACGCTGCTCAGCTCCTATCGCTGATGGCCTGGTCCCCCGACATCGCCCGTCGCGGGGACCGTTTTGCGTACGACCGCCCAGAGGGTGCGGCCGTTCGAGCTGGTGGCGAGGAGACCGAAGCGGTCGGCCTGCGCCACCGCTTCCAGGACCTCCCGCCATGACTGGGCGGAAAGTGGTTCCGGTACCTCCGCCTCGATGGCTGTGCAGTCGTCGCGCTCGTCCACACGCGTGGCGAGCCCGACGGCCGATAACCGGGCTGCGATGGCCTCCGCGCTCACCTCGTAAGCAGGCACAGGGCATCCTCCGGTTACCGACACTCACGTTGAGTGAGGCTAGTTAACTAGATTAGAGCTAGTGGACTAGATTTTCCATATGTCTGAGCAGCCGCCCTATCTCCGCATCGCCGACGAACTGCGGCGGCGGATCGCGGAGCATGAGTGGGCGCCGGGGGACCGACTTCCTTCCCGTGCGCAGATCGCCCAGGAGTGCGGGGTGGGCGAGAACGTTGTCCGCCGGTCACAGGAACTGCTGATCTCTCAGGGTGTGTTGGAAGGTCGCGCCGGTTCCGGCACCTACGTCGCCGAGCCCCAGCGGCGCGTACGGGTGGTCCGTTCATCGGCGCGCGAGCAGCCCGAGGGCTCCCCGTTCCGTGCGGACATGAGGGCCGTGGGCAGGCAAGGCGACTGGGAGAGCCGGACTGAGGCCAAGGTCCCGGCACCGGCGGAGATCGCGGCGCGTCTTGGCATCGCCGAGGGTGATCCGTGTGTCCGCACCGCGTACGAGTTCCTCGCCGACGGCAGGCCGGTGCAGCTTTCGACGAGTTGGGAGCCCTACGACCTCACCGCCGGCACGCTCGTCGTGCTCCCCGAGGGAGGACCGCACGCCGGGGCGGGCGTCGTGAACCGTATGGCCGAGATCGGCATCACCGTCAGCCACGCCGTGGAACAGCCCGAGCCACGCCAGGCGACCGCCGAGGAGGCGTCACTCCTGGGCATCCAGAAGGGCTCACTGGTCACGCACATTCGGCGGACGTACTACAGCGACCAGGGGCGGCCCGTGGAGACCGCGGACATCGTGGTGCCCGCCGCTCTCTGCGAGATCGTCTACGAGATTCCGATCAGCCGGTAGTCAGTCGCCCTGCTGTCCGTTGCCGATGTACTCCAGCAGTCATCCGCGCGCTCCCAGCCGTGCCCATTCCATGCCCGATCGAGCGGGAAGCCACGGGGAAACACGGCGATGAGCGGGCAGCGGACAGCACTGTCAACGGTCATCGAGATGCCCAGGTGGGCGGTCGTCGGGTGTCCAGGCTGGTGGCCATCAGAAATCCATGCCTGTGGCCAGTGGTGTTGCTGGGGTGGGGGTCAGCTCAAGGGGATCACTCCCTTGCCGGCCAGGGCCTCGGAGAGGCGGTGTGAGTCGCCGGTGGTGGTCACGAGGTGAGCGTGGTGCATCAGGCGGTCGGTGCTCGCTCCGGCGAGGGTCTTGGGCATGATTGTGTCGAAGCCTGAGGGGTGGATGTTGCTGGTCACGGCGATGGAGCGGCGTTCGTAGGCCGCGTCGATGATGCGGTAGAACGCCTCGGCGGCGTCCTCACCGACCGGAAGCAGGCCAATGTCATCGATCACGATCAGATCGGCCCGGCAGATCCGGGCGACGGTGCGGGCGGTCGACCCGTCGACCTTCGACTTGCCGATGGCGGCGCTGAGGGTCTCGAGGGTGAACCAGGCCACCCGCAGGTCCTTCTCGATCGCGGCCTGGGCCAGGCCCTCAGTGAAATGGCTCTTCCCGGTCCCTGATGGGCCCGCAATCACGAGGTTTTCCGCGCGGCCGATCCACTCCAGGGTGGCCAGGGAGTTCTGGGTGGGCTCGGGGATGGTGGAGTCCTCGGCCCGCCAGGAGGCCAGGGTCTTGCCGGTGGGGAAGTTCGCCGAGTGCCGACGAAGCCGCCGGGTGGCCGCGTCGCGGCCGGTGACCTCCTCGGAGATCAGCAGCCGCAGGACCTCGGCGGGGTCCCAGCGTTGCGCGCGGGCGGTGGCCAGCACGTCGGGTGCGGCCTTGCGCATATAGGGCAGGCGCATCCGGCGCATCAGCTTGTCGAGCTCCTCGGGCAGCGCCGGGGCCTGGGGAAACGTCATGGTTATAAATTCCTTCGTCGGTCGCAGTGGGCGTCGATAGGCTCGGCGGGTGATCAATATGGCGGTGCGTGGGGACAGCGGGAACGTCGTGGCCCGGGCCGAAGGCGGCGTGGAGTGGACCGCCGCCTTCGCGGACCTGGACCCGGCCGGGTTCCCGATGCTTTGGGCTCTGACCCCGTATGGGGATGCGGTCTTCAATCAGCGGCAGGTGCCGCTGCTGCTGGCGGAGCTCGACCGACTCCCGGCCGCGTGCGGCGGTGATTGGGTCGGGCAGGCCCGTGAGTTGTGCCGGGTCGTTGAGCGGGGAATGCACCTGTATCTGTGGTTCATCGGCGACTGATTGCGGTCAGTCGGCCCTCGACTGCCTTGCTGTCGAGGGCTGTTGACCCAATGCCTGCCAGGCGATGGTGCCGCTCTGGACGGAGTGGGCCTCGTCTGCGCGGACGACCTCCCCGACCGGTTTGCTGGCCGCGATGTGCTCCAGGATGGAGACCAGGTCGCCGTCGGCGAAGCGCCCGGAGGCGGCTGCCAGCCCGAGGGCCTGGTCGACCGTGCCGGCGCCCAGGACGGCGGCGAGCTCGACAGCGCGGGCCATCTTGGCGCGGATCCGGGACGCGCCGGCGGGTCCGGCTTCCTTGAGCCAGCGTCCCGCGCCGGGACCGATGCCCACGAACGCGATCTCCGCCTCCGAGCGAGGCTGCAGCCGGGGCTGGTGAACACTGCGGCCGTCGGGGTGGTCCGGGTAGTGCGCGTCGATGATCTGCGGGACCCCGGGAGTGGACAGCTGGTGGCGCCAGATCTCGGACAGATCACCGGAGTTGGTGCGGGCGGTGATCGACAGTTCCTCGCCGACCACCCGGCACCACACCCTTGCGCCGGTGTAGCCCGGCGGGGTCGAGTAGCGCACCGCGTTGAAGCTGATGGTGCGGTCCGAGCCCACCACGCGCTCCTCGCCCAGCGCGAGCGCCAGCGGCTCGACGGGCAGGACGTGCAACGTGGTGCGCTCGATGTCGAGGCGGTCCGCCGGTATCTGTCCGGTCGCCCGGTGTCGGCGCGTGTTCACCGTGTCGCACCAGATCCGGCAGGCATCGGCGAGCTCGGCGAAGGAGTCGTAGGCGGGCAGCAGGTTCGCATCAGTGGGGACCAGGTCGGCCTTCGCGATGCGGACCGTGGCCTCCGCGCCGCCCTTGCTCTCGGGGTCGTAGGGGACACAGGACACGACCTGGCAACCGTAGTGCCGGCCCGCGGCGACCATCTGCGGGTGCCGGACCGGGATCCCGGCGATGTGCTCAACGGTGACCGTCTTCGCGTTGTCGGTCAGCACGTAGGTCGGGGCCCCGCCGATCCGGCGCAGCGTGGTGTCCAGGCAGGCCACCAGAGTGCCCAGGGTGCAGTCCCAGACCGGGATGACCACCCGGAAGCGGGACCAGGACAGCCACGCGCAGAACAGCCAGGTCCGCCGGCCCGCGATGCGCGGACCCTCGCCCCAGTCGAACTGCAGCCACCGGCCCGGCTCGGGGATCCACGGGCGGTAGGTCCGCCGCTTGCCTGCCTTCCAAGCGGTCTTCGCCGCGTTAACCGCCCGCCGGGTCGAGCGCGCGCTGCCCGGGTAGCCCATCTTCACGAGCTTGTCGTGGACCACGTCGGCGCGGATCGTCGCCTTCGACTGCTCGACCCACTCCTCGATCTTCTCCAGGAACGCGTCGATCAGCTTCGGCCGCGGCTCGCGCTCGTACGGGTTCCGCCCGCTGTCACGGGCCTCGACATACCGCTTGACCGTCTTCGGGTCATGCCCCGTCAGAGTGGCCGCCGACCAGACTGTCTCCGTCAGGTCGTACGCCTCGAATATCTCCATGATCTCTCTGTCAGACTTCGTCACAGGACCTCTTCGACCAGTTCGCTGATGCTTCGCAAACACCAGCAAACAGGACGGAGGGGTCCCCTTCAGATACGGGGAGCTATCAGGAACACCGCAGGCCGGACGGCCATCCACCTGGATTTCTGGTGGCCATCAGCCGGGACTCAACTGGCCGCACACCCGGACTTTGCCACGTCCGCCGACAAGCACAACGGGCTCTGACCGTATGTCCTGGTCAGAGCCGTTCGGCTTGACTCGCCCAGTGAGACTCCACCACCCGCGTGGTTAACCTCGCGCTTTCATGAAGCCTGGTGTCCGACGGGTGGTCAGATAAACGAAAAGCGCCTCTGACCAGCAAGAATGAGGATTGTCGAGGTCCTTATTCCCGCCGCCGTCGGAGGCACTTTCCAGGTGAAGAAGCGTATCGGGTCCTATCCGCGTGTTCGTACCGAGGGCGGTGGCCGGGCGGTGGTCTCGCAGGCAGGTGGGGTGCTGCTGGTCGAGACCGTCCGCAAGACAGGCCTGGACATGGCGATATCGGCGGCGTTGGCACCTTGGCGGCGGCCGAGGGCGGTACACGATCCGGGGAAGATCCTGCTGGATGTGGCCCTGGCGGTCGCGCTCGGCGGGGACTGCCTGGCCGATGTGGGCATGCTGCGGGCCGAGCCGGCGGTGTTCGGGCCGGTGGCTTCCGACCCGACCGTCTCGCGGCTCACCGACACCCTCGCCGCGGCCGGGCCGAAGGCCCTTCACGCGATCCGTGCCGCGCGGGCCGAAGTACGCCAGCGGGTATGGAAGTTGGCCGGGACCTCGGCGCCGGATGCCGCGGGCGAGGTGATCGTGGACCTGGACGGGGTGCTGGTGCTGGCGCACTCCGACAAGCAGGGCGCGGCAGCGACCTGGAAGAAGTCCTTCGGCCACCACCCGTTGATGGGCTTCGTCGATCACGGAAGCGGCGGCACCGGAGAGCCTGTCGCGGCCCTGCTCCGGCCGGGCAACGCGGGCAGCAACACCGCGGCCGACCACATCACCACCACCCAACTCGCCCTGGCCCAGCTCCCGAAACGGCATCGACGAGGCCGCTCCACGCT
>NZ_JARXYX010000009.1 GCF_029893585.1 Streptomyces sp. LBL | reverse complement strand
CGCCCGTCGGTGCTGTCGCGCCCGTCGGTGCTGTCGCGCCCGTCGGTGCTGTCGCGCCCGTCGGTGCTGTCGCGCCCGTCGGTGCTGTCGCGCCCATCGTCTCCGTCGCGTCTGTCGTCCTGGTGCGCGCCCTCGCCTCGGCTGCTGCCCTCGCCTCGGCTGCCGACGTCACCTTGGGGCGACTGGCCGCCCTGCCCCTCGCCGGCACCCGGAGGGAACCCGCCGCCCCGGCCACCGACACCGCCACCACCGCCACTCGTGCCCGTCGCGTCCGTCGCGTCCGACGGAGAGGCCGGGCGCTCTCGCAGCAGCATGCCCATGCGCTCCCCTCCCTGCGGTGACTGCGGGGGAAACGTGAGGAGTCGCAGGCTGCGGTCCGGCATCAAGTGAGCGTCTTCCCCTAGGTGATAAGGCTGTCTGGCCTGAGCTGTCACTTGGAGAACGCACCACACCACGACCGCGTTCCCGAGCCCGCTCCTCGCAGACGCTACCTTCCGGCCACGCCCCCGTCCCGCGGGGGCCGCCCGCTGTGCCGGTATCGTTGCTGACGGTCGGCCGCTTCGTAGGCTTCCCTGTATCCCGGGGCGCGAAGCATTCGTAGGAATGCACAGGCCGCCCGCACCGACGCACCCCCGAGAAAGGGCCCCACCGTGGCCGCCAAGCCCGTGGCCAAGCGCCTTGTCGTGCTGGTCTCCGGATCCGGTACGAATCTCCAGGCGCTGCTCGACACCATCGCGACCGTCGGCGTCGAGGCGTACGGCGCCGAGATCGTGGCCGTGGGCGCCGACCGCGAGGGCATCGAGGGGCTGGCGCGGGCCGAGCGCGCGGGGATTCCCACCTTCGTGCGGAAGGTCAAGGACTACGGGACGCGCGAGGAGTGGGACGCCTCCCTCGCCGAGGCGACCGCCGCCCACGAGCCCGACCTCGTCGTCTCCGCCGGGTTCATGAAGATCGTGGGCAAGGAGTTCCTGGCGCGCTTCGGCGGTCGGTTCGTCAACACCCACCCCGCGCTGCTGCCGAGTTTTCCCGGCGCCCACGGCGTCCGTGACGCGCTCGCGTACGGCGCCAGGGTCACCGGCTGCACCGTCCACTTCGTCGACGACGGCGTCGACACCGGCCCGATCATCGCTCAGGGCGTGGTCGAGATCCGGGACGAGGACGACGAGAGCGCTCTGCACGAGCGCATCAAGGAAGTCGAGCGAAGGCTGCTCGTCGAGGTCGTGGGGCGCCTCGCCCGCAACGGCTATCGCATTGAGGGACGAAAGGTAGTTATCCAGTGACCGCCACCGCCGAGAGCAACCAGCGGGCCATCCGTCGTGCGCTCGTCAGCGTCTACGACAAGACCGGGCTCGAAGACCTCGCGCGCGGGCTGCACGAGGCGGGCGTCGAGCTCGTCTCCACCGGGTCCACGGCCGCGAAGATCGCCTCCGCAGGCGTCCCCGTCACCAAGGTGGAGGACCTCACCGGCTTCCCCGAGTGCCTGGACGGCCGCGTCAAGACCCTGCACCCCAAGGTCCACGCGGGCATCCTCGCCGACCTGCGGCTCGAGGACCACCGGCGGCAGCTGGAGGAGCTGGGCGTCGAGCCCTTCGACCTCGTGGTCGTCAACCTCTACCCGTTCCGCGAGACCGTCGCCTCCGGTGCCACGCCCGACGAGTGCGTGGAGCAGATCGACATCGGTGGGCCGTCCATGGTGCGCGCCGCCGCCAAGAACCACCCGTCGGTCGCCGTCGTCACCAGCCCCGCCCGCTACGGCGACGTCCTCGCCGCGGTCAAGGACGGCGGTTTCGACCTCGGCACCCGCAAGCGGCTGGCCGCCGAGGCCTTCCGGCACACGGCCGAGTACGACATCGCGGTCTCCTCCTGGTTCGCCTCCGCCTACGCGCCCGCCGACGACTCGCCGTTCCCCTCCTTCCTCGCCACCAGCCTGGAGCGCGCGCACACCCTGCGCTACGGCGAGAACCCGCACCAGCCCGCCGCCCTGTACACCGCGGGCACGGGCGGCCTGGCGGAGGCCGAGCAACTGCACGGCAAGGAGATGTCGTACAACAACTACGCGGACACGGACGCCGCCCGTCGTGCCGCGTACGACCACGCCGAGCCGTGTGTCGCGATCATCAAGCACGCCAACCCGTGCGGCATCGCGATCGGCGCGGACGTCGCCGAGGCGCACCGCAAGGCGCACGCCTGCGACCCGTTGTCGGCGTTCGGCGGTGTGATCGCGGTCAACCGCCCGGTGTCGAAGGAGATGGCCGAGCAGGTCGCCGAGATCTTCACCGAGGTCATCGTCGCGCCCGACTACGAGGACGGCGCGCTGGAGGCCCTCGCCAGGAAGAAGAACATCCGCGTGCTGCGCTGCTCCGACGGCCCCGCGCACCCCGTCGACGTCAAGCCCATCGACGGCGGCGCCCTCCTCCAGGTCGCCGATCGCCTCCAGGCCGAGGGCGACGATCCGGCCAACTGGACGCTGGCGACGGGCGAGGCGCTGAGCCCCGAGCAGCTGACCGAGCTCGCCTTCGCCTGGAAGGCCTGCCGGGCCGTCAAGTCCAACGCGATCCTCCTCGCCAAGGATGGCGCCTCGGTCGGCGTCGGTATGGGGCAGGTCAACCGTGTCGACTCCGCGAAGCTGGCGGTGGAGCGGGCGGGCGCCGAGCGCGCGCAGGGGGCGTACGCCGCCTCGGACGCGTTCTTCCCCTTCCCGGACGGCCTGGAGATCCTCGTCGAGGCCGGGGTGAAGGCCGTGGTCCAGCCCGGCGGCTCGGTCCGCGACGAACTGGTCGTCGAGGCCGCGAAGAAGGCTGGCGTGACGATGTACTTCACGGGGACGCGGCACTTCTTCCACTAGCCCGCACCCCGCAGGCACCCTGCACCCTGCACCCCGCACCCCGCACCCCGCGTCACGCGGGTAGCCCGCACCGCGCATCACGCGGGTAGCCCGCATCCCGCAGGCAGCCCGCCCCCGCGGCGGGTAGCGAGCATCCTGCGGGTAGCGAGCATCCCGCCCGGCGGCCTCCGGCTCTCCCCCGAGTGGGTCGGAGGCCGCCTCGGGAGCCACGCTTCCACCGGCGGGGGCAGCCGGGTACCTCGGAGTTCTCAGGGTCACTTCTCGCCGGGGGGCGTGTACTCCTTGAGGTAGTGAGCGACGCGGACGGTGTAGGCGCGGGCCCTCGGGGGAGCACCGTTCGCGGCGTTCACCTTCTTGTAGGACGTCCGGTACGAGGCGGCGAGCAGCACCCGTCGGTCGCCCGGCAGGGAGGGGTTCAGCAGCGGCTCGATGGCGCAGAGGTAGCGGCCTACGGCGGGAATGGACTGTTCGGGGCTGAGGGGAGGGCGGGGGGTCTCCTCCGCGGGGACGCCGTCGCTGCGGACCCACCAGCGCAGGATGTTCGGGGTCCAGCGGGCGATGCCGTACTCGCCGTTGGCGGGGTCGGAGAGGTCCGGGTCGAAGTTGCTCTCCGCCTTGAGCATCGCCGCGATGAGGGCGGGGGTGATCTCCGGCTGGGTGCAGTTGTGGGCCGAGTCGACGATCAGTTTGCGGTACTTCACGGGGATGCCCTTGTCCGTGCGGAGTTCGGCGGCTCCGTAGTCGGCGGACGTGGCGTTCTGGGTGCTGGTGGCTGCGGAGACCGTCCCACCGCCATCGCCACCGCCCCCGCTTGCACCGGCACCGGTGTTGTCCTTGCCGCCGGTGTCCGACCAGGTGGAGACGCCGTAGCCGAGTGCGGCCACCGCCACCGTGGCGGCCACGGCGGCCAGGACGGCCGTACGGCGGGCGAGGCGCAGCCGGAGCGGGCGGGGCGAGCGGCCCGTGCCCGCCGCGGCCTCGACCCGGCGGAGCAGGGCCTCGGTGGTGACGCGGCCGGCGTGCGTACGCGTGAGACAGTCCTGCACGATCTGCCGCCACGCGTCCGGCAGCGTCGGCGACAGACGCAGTTCGTCGGTGCCGCGGGCGTATGCGGCGGCCGCGTCGCGGCGGGCCGTCGGCGTGCCGCCGGGCAGCGGGAAGGAGTCGGTGAGGACGAGATGGGCGAGGACACCGAAGGCCCAGACGTCGGCGGACGGGCGGATCCGGCGGCCGCGTTCGCCGATCTCCGACCAGAGGAGTTCCGGCGGGGTGTAGTCGGGCGTGGAGAACGCGGGGGTGTACGCGTGCGTGCCCTCCAGCTCCGCGGCCATGTTGAAATCGGCCAGCCGCGCGGAACCGTCCTTCATCAGCAGCACGTTGGCCGGTTTCAGGTCCCCGTGCACCCAGCCCGCGCGATGCAGTTGGGCCAGTCCCTCGCAGATCTGCGCCAGCAGCGCGGGCCCGGCGGCGGGCCGGGGCGAGGCGGCGAGCAGGGCGGACAGTGAGCGCTCCGCCTTCTCCAGTACGAGGACCGTGGCACCGTCGAGGGCGGGCTGTCCGGGGTCGTCGACGGTGAGGGTGTCGTACATCCGGATCAGGCGTGGGCGGTTGAGCCGACGGAGTAACTCGACCTCCCGCTCGATGAGTTCGCGCAGATGGGTCAGCTGCCTGGGGGTGCCCGTGCCGGTGGGCAGGAACTTCAGGGCGGCGGTGCGCGGCAACTCCGGCGTGGCCGCGGTGCCTTTTGCGCCCGCCGTGCCTTTCCTGCGCCCCGTGCGCCCCGTGCTCCCCGCACCCTCCGTCTTCCCCGCACCCTCCGTCTTCCCCGCACCCTCCGTACCCGCCGCACCCTCCGCGTCTCCCGTGCGTCCCGGTTCTCCCGCGTCACCCGTGTCCTCCGTGCGCCGGGCCTCGTACACGCTTCCGAACGCGCCGGTCGCGATCGGCTCGCGCACCTCCCAGGCGCCGACCCGGTACCCCCGGGGCACCGGCACGGCGTACGGCTCGGTCACTGTGACCTCCGGGCGGCCGCCGCCGTCAGGACGGTGAGATCGTCCTCCCGGACCAGGTCGAAGCGGAGCGCCAGCGACACCAGGGACTCCTTCTTGCCGTTGAGCCGGGCGCCCGTCTCCGCGGCCTCCGGGCCGGGCTTGAGGCGCAGTTTGACGGCCAGATAGTCGATGTTCCACTGGACGGAGGTCCGGGACGCCGCCGGCCAGTTCGGGCGCAGCCGGTCCACGACCTGATCGACCGTGGGCAGCGGGGCGTGCGGTTCCCCGCGCAGCCGTGGCTCGCAGAGCGCGGCGAGGACCGCGAAGTAGCGTTTGCTGCGGTCGACGGAGAAGGCGGGCGCGGTGGTGTCGCCGTCGAGGCCGCTCTCGGTGCGCAGATAGTCGTGACGCGGCGCCCACACGTCGATGGCCAGCAGGTCGCCCGCGGCGGGCAGCACGATCCGCGAGAACTCGAACGGTACCGGCGCGTCCAGTCGCCCCGGCCCGACCTTGATGTGCTCGCCCGCGCCCTCCGGGTTCTCCACGACGTACGTCTGGTGGCCGCAGAGGTTGCTCAGGGTCCAGAAGGCGCCCTGTGCGCTGATCGCGCCCGCTCTGCGGGAGACCCCGTCATGGGGGACGATCAGGTCGTTGTCGCGTTCGGAACGGCCGAAGGTCAGCCGCTCGCCGGGCGCGAGCTGCCGTTGGGTGCGACTGCGTTCGTCCTCCGTGGTCGGCGGAGGTACCACGATGATGCTGTACAAGGTGCTTCTCCCCGTGCCTGACGGCTACAGAGGTCAGAGTAGGGCGACGCACGAGGGCCGTGTCCCCCTCGTGCGGGTGAACACGGCCCTTGGGCAGGAATGGCGCGAACTGTTCAGTAGCGCGGGCGGTTGAACCAGGCCTTGCCCTTGGAGTTGCCGACGAAGACGGCGATCAGGATGCCGAGCACCAGGTGGACTATGCCCACCACAGGGAACGGGTAGAGGCCGAAGACCGCGGTGAGGACGCCGAAGACCAGGGCCGTGACGCGCAGGCCGTTGCCGCCGGAGGTGAACTTCGTCGCCAGGAAGGCCGCCCACACCAGCCACGCCAGCGCGAACACCATGAAGCCCCACAGCACGCCGGTCGGGTAGTCCGCGAACTGCTCGAAGGCGGCGTCGTCCTTGGCCTTGTCGACGGCCACGGCGGCGAACGCGAAGACGGCCACGCCGATGACCTGGAGGCCGACGATGACCCACAGCATCACGCGGGCGGCGCCGACCGAGCCGGGCATCGTGGTCATCGGGGCGGTGGCGCCGTAGGCGGCCTGTCCGACCGGCGGGGCCTGCGGGTAGCCGTAACCGGGCGCCTGGCCCTGCTGCTGCTGCGGGTAGCCGTAGCCCGGCTGCTGCGGCTGCTGTTGGCCCTGGGGCGCGCCGTATGGGTTGTTCGGATCGCCGTAACTCATGGCGGTTCTTCCTCCGTCGACTTCAAGTGCGGGGACGACGCGCGGCGGCATCGTACGGAGGAAAGTCATGCGGATGCGGCCGTCCCCCCGATGAGCTGCCCGCGGCACTGTGCATGTCATGATTCTTCACGATCGTCGCGCTTGTCCAGCCGCATTCCGCAGGCGTTGTGCAAGTGCAACATCGCTGATCATGAGGGCATACGGGGGCGGGTGCGGCACCTTTCCAGGGGCCCCGGATTGGTACCGGGACCGGGTCATCCGCGAGAATGGGACCATGACCGCCCAGATTCTCGATGGCAAGGCCACCGCAGCCGCGATCAAGTCCGATCTGACCGCCCGCGTGGCGGCGCTGAAGGAGAAGGGCATCACGCCCGGCCTCGGCACGATCCTCGTCGGGGACGACCCCGGCAGCCAGAAGTACGTCGCCGGCAAGCACCGTGACTGTGCGCAGGTCGGTATCGCCTCCATCCAGCGCGAGCTGCCGGCCACGGCGACGCAGGAGGAGATCGAGGCGGTCGTCCGCGAGCTGAACGAGGACCCCGCCTGCACCGGCTACATCGTCCAGCTGCCGCTGCCCAAAGGCATCGACGAGAACCGGATCCTGGAGCTCATGGACCCGGACAAGGACGCCGACGGCCTGCACCCGATGAACCTCGGCCGGCTCGTCCTCAACGAGCCCGCGCCGCTGCCCTGCACCCCTAACGGCGTGCTGACGCTGCTCCGTCAGTACGGCGTGGAGATCAAGGGCGCCGAGGTGGTGGTCGTCGGCCGTGGCGTGACCATCGGCCGGCCGATGCCGTTGATGCTGACCCGCCGCAGCGAGAACGCCACGGTGACGCAGTGCCACACCGGCACCCGGGACCTGTCGGCGCACCTCAAGCGGGCGGACATCATCGTCGCCGCGGCCGGTTCCGCGCACCTGATCCGCGCCGAGGACGTGAAGCCGGGCGCCGCCGTCCTCGACGTCGGCGTCTCCCGCAGCGCCGAGGGCAAGATCGTCGGCGATGTCCACCCGGACGTGGCCGAGGTGGCCGCCTTCATCTCCCCGAACCCCGGCGGCGTCGGCCCGATGACCCGGGCCCAGCTGCTCGTCAACGTGGTGGAGGCGGCAGAGCGCAGTGCCGGCTGAGGACAGGCGGGGCAGGGCCGAGGAGATGGCGCGGGCGGAGGAGACCGGGCGGGCCGACGACGTCAAGGACGTCGGTGACACCGAGGCCGTGAACGAGCCCCGGGCCGCCGGCGACACAGAGGCGGGCGACTCCCGCCGGACCCTCGCCGGCGCAGGCACCGGCGCCGGGGCTCGTGACGACACCCGGGCCGTCGATGACGACGGAGCCGCCGACGGCGCTGCGGCCTCGGGTGCCCATGCGGCGTCGGGCGACATCGGGGTCGTAGAGGCCACCGGGGTCGTATCGGCCACCGCGGTAGTGGAGACCACCGCCACCGTTGACGACCCCGGGTCCCTCGACGGCACCACGGTGTCGGGCACCACGGTGTCGGGCACCGGGGTGGAGCCGGAGGACGTTGAGGTGCGGGACGCCGTCAGTGTGCCCGATGCCGAGGGGAGGCCGCGGCGGGCTACCCGGCGGTTCCCGCTGTTCACCAGGGACACCGCGCGTCCCGAGGGCGGTGGCCGGGCCGCGCCGCGGGACGCGCCGGCGCCGGCCCGGCAGTGGCCCATCCTCGGCGTCCTGACGGCGGTGGGAGTCGGCCTGCTGCTGACCGCCCTCGACCAGTTCCGCTCCGGCACGCTGCTGATCGGCGTCGCGCTGCTGGCCGGCGGCGTCCTGCGCTGGCTGGTGCCGGACGTCGGCATGCTCGCCGTGCGCTCCCGCTTCACCGACATGGTCACGTACGGCGTGCTGGGCTCCGCGATCGCGTTGCTGGCGCTGATGGTGCAGCCGAACCCCTGGCTGGTGATCCCGTTCCTCAAGGACACCCTGCACTTCACGGTCAGCGGCTGACCGGGGCACCGGGACCGGCGGCCCGTCCTCTCCCCCGAGTGAAGGACGGGCCGCCGTCCGGATCCACCCTCCTGCACGGGAACTGCCTGTTCAACGGCTGTAGGCCGGCTGTGGCACGGAAGTGACCGTTCCGCCACGGTGTCCGCGGTTCGCTACAGCGCGGTTCGCTGCAGCGCGGTCGAGAAGAGCGGGCGCGGACGGGGCGGGCGACTGCTGGGGTCGGCCGTGCTGCTGCTCCGCCTCACGCCGCTGATGGAGGTGGTCGGCAGGGTGGGGTTCGGGTGAGCCGGACACTGCCGTGGCAGGCGGTATTTCCGGTGTGTACCTCCTGTGTTGATGTATTGACACGTTCGTGCATTTGACACGAAGTCGTTCGATATCGGTACTAGCGTTACCCCTCTGCCGGCGGAGCGCTGGACCTCTTTCCGGTGGGCGTGCGACGGTGCATGCCCGCGGCCACGATGCACCTGTGCGCCCCCCACCCCGGGAACTGAGATCCTGAGTGTGCGCATCCCTGTGGGTAGCCACAACGGGGACTCGGCAGAGGGCACCACGCACCGGGAAACGCGCGGAAGAACCAGCACTACCGGGGGAAGAGGGGGAGCAATGCCTCGTTGGAAGGCTTTGCCGGACGAACTCGATCCGCAGGTCAGGGAGTTCGCGAGCCAGTTGCGCCGGCTCGTGGACCGCAGTGGCCTGAGTATCGCGGCGGTGGCGGACCGCACCGGCTACAGCAAGACGTCCTGGGAGCGGTATCTGAACGGTCGGCTCCTCGCGCCGAAGGGTGCGATCGTCGCCCTGGCCGAGGTCACCGGCACCAATCCCATTCATCTGACCACGATGTGGGAGCTCGCCGAGCGCGCCTGGAGCCGCTCCGAGATGCGCCACGACATGACCATGGAAGCCATCCGGATCTCCCAGGCGCGCGCCGCGCTCGGCGAGTTCGGCGGAGAGGCCGGCGCCCCCGCGGCGAACGCCGGGGGAAGCAGACCGGCCCGCAGGAGCGGCAGCGCCACGGCCACGCCCGGCATCGCCGGACCGGCGGGGGTGGCCCCGACCGTGCCGCCGCAGCCGACGGCGCCGGAAGCCCGCGACTCGATCGGCGGCGGGGTACGGGAGGCGCGGCCCTCGGGTGGTACGAGCGGATCCTCGGGCGGTTCGTCGAGTGGGGTGAAGCCGGGGGCGGCGGGCGGTTCGTCGAGTGGGGTGAAGCCGGGGGCGGCGGCCGGTTCGTCAGCTGGTTCCCCGGACGGCTCTTCGGACGGCTCCCCGGACGGCTCATCGAGCCGGAACTCCTGGGGACTGGCGGGCTATCAGGGTCCGTCGCCGACCGGTGGTGGCCGTACGGCAGGGGCTGTGCCGCCCGCGTCGACCCCCTCAACGCCGGTGCCCCCGTCTCCGTCCCCGTCCCCGTCTCCGTCGCCTTCACCCACGTCCACGCCGTCCACCCCGGCCGACGGGCCAGGGTGGAATCCGGCGTCGACGGGGCCGTACGGCCAACCCCCGCAGGGGCGCCGGCCCGGCCGTGGCCCGTCCGGCGGGGCGGGCGGCAAGAGGCGGTTGACGATGTTCCTCGCGGGCGTCGTCGGCGTGGTGGTCGTGGTGGCCGCCGCCTTCTTCCTGACGAACGGCCGCGAAGGCAAGAAGCAGAACGCCGCGCCGTCGCCCTCGCCGTCCCTCAGTGACGCCAAACTTCCGGCCGGGGTGAAGTGCAGCGGTGCCTCCTGCACCGGCAAGGACGCGGAGAGCATGGGCTGCAGCGGCGACCTCGTGACCACCGCCAAGACCGCGACCGTCGGCGCCGCTGTCGTCGAGGTCCGCTACAGCGAGACCTGTGCGGCGGCGTGGGGCCGTATCACGCAGGCCGTACAGGGTGATGAGGTGCGGGTGACCGTGGGGAAGACCGAGCAGAACGGGACCGTCACGGTGGTCGGCGACACGATCGCGTACACCCCGATGGTGGCCGTGAAGGACGCGGGCGAGGCGAAGGCCTGCGTGACGCTGGCGGCCGGGCAGGAGGGGTGCACCCAGTAGGACGGGACGGGTGCACGAAGCAGAACCGTGAGCCGAACGGGCGCACCAAGCCGAACGGGTGCACCATGCAGAACGGGCGCACCAAGCAGGAGGGGCCACCCAGCAGCCCGTCCGGCCTTGCGGACGAGGTTGTTCAGGCCTGAAGCAGAGGCCGGGTGGCCGGGTGGCCGGGTGCCGGGTGGTCGGCAGGCTGGGGCGGCAAACCCCAGCCGGGCCCGCACACGAGCGCCCGCGCACGAGGGGGCGGTCGCGAGGGGGCGGTCGCGAGCGTGACGTGGCGTGGCGTGGCGTGTCGAAAGAATTCCGGACACCGTGCGCATGGCTCCCCGAATCGCGGGCACGCGAACGTTACCCCCTCGGGAGTCCGGAAACGGCACCCCCATACGGCGGCCGCCTTCGTCCCCCTCTCCCGGACGGGCGGCCGCCTCCCCCTGTCAGCTTCCTGTCGGCCCGGACGAGACGCCGCAAAGTCCGGCGGCGGCGGCAACGGCACCGGCCTGTGGGGTGGGCCACACAACCCCGGACGTCCGACATCCCGGATGCGCGATAGCCTGACCGCTGGATCTCTCTTGACGCCAAGAGATCGATCAAACGTCCGGGGCAGGGACGCCCCACCGCCAGCTGTCATACGGAGAACGCCATGACCCGCACTCCCGTGAACGTCACCGTCACCGGCGCGGCCGGCCAGATCGGTTACGCCCTGCTCTTCCGCATCGCCTCCGGCCAGCTGCTCGGCGCGGACGTGCCGGTCAAGCTCCGCCTTCTCGAGATCACCCCGGCGCTCAAGGCGGCCGAGGGCACCGCCATGGAGCTGGACGACTGCGCCTTCCCGCTCCTTCAGGGCATCGACATCACGGACGACCCGAACGTCGCCTTCGACGGCACGAACGTCGCCCTCCTCGTCGGCGCCCGCCCCCGCACCAAGGGCATGGAGCGCGGTGACCTGCTCTCGGCCAACGGCGGCATCTTCAAGCCGCAGGGCAAGGCCATCAACGACAACGCCGCGGACGACATCAAGGTCCTGGTCGTCGGCAACCCGGCCAACACCAACGCCCTGATCGCCCAGGCCGCCGCCCCGGACGTACCGGCCGAGCGCTTCACCGCGATGACCCGCCTCGACCACAACCGCGCGCTGACCCAGCTCGCGAAGAAGACGGGCTCCACGGTCGCCGACATCAAGCGCCTGACCATCTGGGGCAACCACTCCGCCACCCAGTACCCGGACATCTTCAACGCCACCATCGCCGGCAAGAACGCCGCCGAGGTCGTGAGCGACGAGAAGTGGCTGGCCGACGACTTCATCCCGACCGTCGCCAAGCGCGGCGCCGCGATCATCGAGGCCCGTGGCGCGTCGTCGGCCGCCTCCGCAGCCAACGCCGCCATCGACCACGTGTACACCTGGGTCAACGGCACGGCCGACGGCGACTGGGCCTCCATGGGCATCCCGTCGGACGGCTCCTACGGCGTCCCGGAGGGCCTGATCTCCTCCTTCCCGGTCACCACCAAGGACGGCAGCTACGAGATCGTCCAGGGCCTGGACATCAACGAGTTCTCCCGCGCCCGCATCGACGCCTCCGTCAAGGAGCTCGAGGAGGAGCGCGAGGCGGTCCGCGGTCTCGGCCTCATCTGACCCTGCCGTACCCCCCGGCTCCCTCAGGACCCCGCACGGGCCCCGCTCCGGTTTCGACCGGGACGGGGCCCGTGCGCCGTGCCGGGGCGTCCACGATCGGCGCTGATGGTCGGGTTCTGATGGTCGGGTTCTGACGGTCGGGCGCTGATGGGCGGATGCTGTCCGGGGCGAGCGAGCTGACATTCCGGTTCCGCTGGTCTCCCCTGTCCCTCTATGCTGATTGTTTGTCAACAGCACTCTGAGTATGGGCCTTTACACGCATCGGGGGATCGGCGTGAGCACCACCTATGTGCCTGAACAACCACAGCCGAGCGACACGGGCGCCACACCGGCGCCCTCGGCACCACCGCACCCGCCCACTCCGCCGCACGCCACCGAGGCGAGTCGGCTGCTGTGTGCGGGCGCCTATCTGGACTCCGGTTACCGGGACAAGGTGATCGAGCAGCTCCATCTCAACGAGCAGCGGATCGTCGCCCCCTCGCTCGGCTTCGACGCGGCCCGGGTCCTCGCGCATGCCCTGCGGGCCCGCCGCCAGGAACTGCTGTGGGCCGGGGCGATCCTCTTCCTGTGGGTGGTCGGGCTGCCGTTGACAGGCGGCCTGCTGGCCGGCTTCCTCGGCCCCAGCCTGCTGCTCGCCTTCGCCGGCTGGGTCCGCGGCGACGCCGCCGACCCGCCCGTCAACCGGCGGCTGCTCGCCTTCCTGATCCGCTGGTGGGGCCGCTTCACCTTCGCGCTCTTCCTGCTCATCACGCTTTTCGCCGCGTTCGGCGGCAAGGACGACGACTCGCACCAGTCCTCGGACTCGTACCAGTCCTCGGACTCGTACGGCTACTCCAGCGACTCCTCGGGCGACTCCTCCAGCTGGACCGACCTGCTGGCCCCCGACCCCGGCAAGGCCAGCGGCCTGATCGAACCCTGGCGGGCCTGGCTCACGCTCGGCATGTTCGCGCTCATCGCGCTGTGCGTGGTCGCGAAGCAGATCCAGTGGGCCAGGGTGATGGACGCCGAGCTGTCCCCGGCACGCTTCCCGGACGCCGCAGCCGACCCGGCGGAGCAGGCCGAGGGGCAGCGGTTCCAGCGGCTGAAGGAACGTATCCGGACCGAGCAGCACGCGCCGCTGGTCATGTACCACGAGGCGCGGCCGTTCTGCGGGGCGGGCGAGGCCCACGAGACCTGGGTCCTGGCCGTCGAACTGCGTCCTGACGGGATGAAGAAGCAGCAGCCGCTCAACAACCGCACGGTCCTGGAGAAGGTACGCCCGCTGCTGGAACAGCTGCGGCTGCCCGCCGAGTTCGCCGGGCACACCGTGCGCGACCGGCTGCGCTGGATGGAGATCGACGAGTACGTGTTCCTGCCCGCCGAGGGGCTCAGGGGGCGCGAGGAAGCGCCGTACAACGAGCAGGCCTTCGAGGAGCACCGGGCGCGTGCGGTCGAGGAGGGCGCCGAGAAGCGGCGGCACTTTCTGCGCATCCGCGTCGGCGGCTGGGAGGAGGAGCTGATCGTCACGGTGTTCGTGCGTATCCACACCCAGGGCCGCATGCTCACGCTGGAGATCGCCCCGCATGTCCTGCTGCCGGTACGCGCGGACTTCAAGGACGCCGACCGTACGGCCCATGCCTTCCGCCACAACAGCGTGGTCGGCAAGGCCGCCTGGGCCATCGCCCGGGTACCCGGCTCCGCGGCCCACTCCCTGGTCGCGCCGGCCAAGGGGCTCGTCTCCGCGTGGCGGCTGCTGACCGGCGGATACGCGGGCGCGCTGCCCGACGGGCCGGCCCTGTCGGTGCGGGAGCTGGGTTCGGCGCGTGTCGGTTCCACGTTCCAGGGGATGGATGTCTCCCGCTATCTCAAGAGCGTGCAGGACCGGGTGGCGCACGGGGTGCGGGCCGCGCTCTCCGACTCCGGCTACCAGACCGGCGAGTTCGTCCAGAAGATCGTCAACGTCAGCGGTGGCGGCGTGAACATCGAGGGCGGTGTCGAGGACAGCACGTTCGCGGTGGGCAGCCACGCCAAGGCCAGCTCCGCCACGACCTCCGCCACGCCCCCGGCCACGACCTCCGCCACTTCTTCCACGACGTCCGGCGGCACTGCGCCGCAGAAGGGATCCGGCACCGATGGCAACGGATGAGCCCCACGTCAGCATCAGCGGCGGTGTCTCGAAGAGCACCTTCGCGATCGGCAGCCACGCGCACGCCGAGAGCCACCACGGCACAGCACCGGTGCCCCGCGACCAGGCCGCCGAGGAACTGCTGGCGGCAGTACGAGAGCTGCGGGCCGACCTGACCCGGATGCGGGCCAGCGACGAGACGGCCGCGCTGGACGAGGCGCTCGCGGACACCGAGGACGAGATCACCCGCACCGGTGCGGCCGCCCCGTCCCGCCTGGACCGCCTGCGCCGGCTGCTCCAGGACTCCCAGTCCCTGGTGAGCCTCGTCGCCTCGGCCGGTGCTGTCGCCGGCCTCCTCAACAGCTGAGCGCGGAACGGAGAGGGACGTCATGAGCGGGGGAGCACGATACTGGAACGAGGAGACCCAACGCTGGGAGGACGGCGACGGTACGGAGTCTCCGTCCGCCGCGGTCACCCCACCGCCACCGGCTCGGCCGGCGTTCGCGCCGTCGGGGACGGCGGGGGAGGGAACATCTAAGGAGGGGACACCGGGCGAGGCACCCGGGCAGGGAACGCCCGGGCAGGGAACGCCCTCCGGCCCGGCGGTCGCGGGGGTCGGCGCTGGTGATGCGGCGTGGTCCCCTACCCAAGTGTCGAGCAGCGGGCCGGGGTTGCCGGGTCAGGCCGCGGGTCTGCCGGGTCAGGCCGGCGGAAACGGTGCCTGGCCGCCCGCCCCGTGGCCGAGCGGTGCCTGGCCCCCCGGTGCTTCTGCCCCAGCCCCGGCACCCGCCCCCGGCCGGGGGATGAGCCGTCGGCTCGTGTGGTCCGTCCTGATCGGGGCCGCCGCCGTAGGAGTGGCCGTCAGCCTCGTGCTGACTCTGGTGGTCTCCGGGGACGACAAGCCGTCGGCTGCGGCGAGCGCGTCCGAGTCGTCCCCGCCGACCGAGGTCGCGCAGCAGAGCGATCCCCAGCCGACACCCACCGAGGAGACGGCGTCCCCGTCCGTCTCGCCCCCCGGACTCCCCGCGGGCTACGAGTCGTACGAGGACACCGAGGGCTTCCGGACAGCGCGGCCCAAGGGATGGACCCGCAGCACGGTGCCCTCCCAGTTCGGCATCGCCGTCGTCAACTACCGCAGTGCGGACGGCGAACACCGGCTGCAGTTCTACCAGGTCGCCGAGGAGACCCCGGACGCGTCGTTCGACCTGTACCTGTCCGACCAGACGGCCAAGCCCGCCGGCTTCAAGGAAATCTCTCTCACGAACCTCGACGACGGCGAGTTCACCGGCTCACGGCTGGAGTACCTGGCCGACCGCATCAAGGGGGAGCCCGACGTGGGCACCTGGCACGTCTACGACGAGCGGTTCGTGGCGGCGGACGGCACCCTCTACGCCATCGCCGCCTACGGCCCGGACGCGGACGGCGGCGACGACGAACTGGAGCTGCTCACCACCGCCTTGGACCACTTCTGCCCGCCCTACGCCTGCGACCCGGCGGCGATCGACTGAGCGGCGACGTACCTCATGCCGCCACGGGCACACTGTGCGCGGGACAGAGGGCGGGACAGATGGCGGGGCAGATGGCGGGACAGATGGCGGGACAGATGGCGGGGCACCAGTCGATGCGGTCGAAGGGACTGCCGGAGGTTCCGGGGCAGAACTCGGGGCCCGCCGGGCGGCGTCGGCTTGTTTGTCCTCTCGCTTTGTCCTCCCGCCCCGTTGCCCGCGGCCGGTTCCCGGTATTGGCTTCGCTTGGCCCGTACGTCCAGGGCCCAAGGAGCTTGTCGAAGGGGGAGCAGTGCGTGGTCTGAGACAGGTCGCCGTGCTGGCGGCGTTAGTGGGCAGCTGCGCGACCGCGCTGCCGGTGACCATGGCGGTGGCGTCCGGCCGCGAACCCCGGCCGCGCACGGAACGGGTCAGTGTCACGGCCGAGGGCGGACAGGCGAACGATTTCTCCGGTGTGGGCGGCATCAGCGCCAACGGCCGCTACATCGCCTTCGCTTCCTCGGCAACCAATCTGGTGCCCGGTGACAGCAATGGGTTTTCCGACATTTTCGTCAAGGATCTGCACACCGGCACGATCGAGCGGGTCAACGTGGCCGACGACGGCTCCCAGGCCGACAACGAGGCCCTGACGTACTCGATGAGCGCGAACGGGCGCTACATCGCCTTCAGTTCCTACGCCGACAACCTGGCGCCCGGCGACACTCCTGACGCCCTGGACGTATTCGTCCACGACCGCCTGACGGGGCGGACAGAGGTCCTCGTCAAGGCCGGGGTCGCCTGGGCCCAGACCGACGAACCGTCCATCAGCGCCAACGGCCGCTACGTCGCCTTCACTTCCAGCAGGAGCGATCTGGTCCCCGGGGACACCAACGACCGTCGGGACGTCTTCGTCCGCGACCGCTGGAAGAAGACCACCGAACGGGTCAGCGTGGCCGACGACGGCACCCAGACCGACGGGTTCTCGGAGGGCGCGGCGATCAGCGCGGACGGGACCCGGATCGGCTTTCGGACCCAGTTCTCCCTCGACGGGGACGACGAAGCGGGGGCGCGACCGGATGCCCCCGGCGTCAGACGGCCGGAGGCCTTCATCTTCTACGTACACGACACCCGCTCGGGGCGAACCGTCCTGGCGGCGCACACCGGCGACGGCGTGCCCGTGGCCGTCCGAGGCGACATCGGGCTGAGCCCGGACGGGCGCTACGCTCTCTACGCCAGTGAGTGGCCGGAGATCGTGCCGGGCGACACCAACGACAAACGGGACGTCTTCGCCAAGGACCTGGTCACCCGAGCCACCCGGCGCCTCACACTCGCCTACGACGGGTCGGAGCCGAACGACCACTCGGCCGGCGGAGCTGCTCTCAGCGCCGACAATCGGCATGTGGTCTTCACCTCGTCCGCCGACAACCTGGTGCCGGGCGACACGAACGGCGTCGCGGACGCCTTCGTACGCGACCTGGTCACAGGCGAGGTCCAGCGGGTCGATGTCACGGAGGACGGGGCGCAGAGCGACAGAGCTCAACGCACGTCCCCTGTTGTCGACGCCTTCGGCCGGACCGTGGCCTTCACCTCCGCGGAGGACGACCTCGTACCCGGGGACACGAACGAGACCAGCGACGTCTTCGTCCGCCGCCTCGATTGAACGGCGCACCCGGTCCACCCATTCATGACCGGTGGGCACGACACCTCTCCAGTGACTGGTTTGCCCTATTGGTCCGCATGTTCAGTGATGCCGCGCACTTTCGGCCACGGATTGTGCATGCAATCGAGGTGCGGGGGCATGTGGGCACCGTCCCGGCGAGTGGCGCGTATGTGACGCAGGGGTACTGAACAGGAACGGAAGGCAATACCGATCATGGCGGACAGAATGGAACTGCGACCGCGGAAGACCATCCACGCGGACGGGGAGTGGATTGAAGCCGTCTCCGGCGCCACGCGCGAGATCCTCGACCCCGTGGACGCCGCGCCGTTCGCCGTGGTCGCGGAGGGCGACGAGAAGGACACCGACCTGGCGGTCGCGGCCGCCAGGAAGGCGTTCGACCACGGCGACTGGCCCCGCACCCCGGTCACCGAGCGCGCCGAACTGCTGCGCCGCGTCGCCGATCTTCTCGTACGCGACCGTGAAGAGCTGGGTCTGCTGGAGAGCCGGGACGCGGGCAAGACCGTGGAGGAGGGCCGGGTCGACATCGACTGTGTCGCGGACGCCTTCCGCTACTTCGCCGACCTTGTCGCCGGCGAGGCGCCGGGCCGGGTCGTCGACGCGGGCTCGCCCGACATCCACAGCGTCGTCGTGCACGAGCCCGTCGGCGTGTGCGCGCTGATCACCCCCTGGAACTACCCCCTCCTCCAGGCCAGTTGGAAGATCGCCCCGGCGCTCGCGGCCGGCAACACCTTCGTGGTCAAGCCGAGTGAGATCACCCCGTTGACGACGATCGCGCTGATCGACCTGCTGGCGGAGGCCGGGCTCCCCGCCGGTGTCGCCAACATCGTCACCGGCCCCGGCCACTCGGTCGGCGCCCGGCTCGCCGAGCACCCCGACGTCGACCTCGTCTCCTTCACCGGCGGCCTGGCGAGCGGCACCAAGGTCGCCCAGGCCGCCGCCCCGAGCGTCAAGAAGGTCGCCCTGGAACTCGGCGGCAAGAACCCCAACGTCGTCTTCGCCGACGCCTGCGCCACCGACGAGGCCTTCGACACCGCCGTCGACCAGGCCCTCAACGCGGCGTTCATCCACAGTGGCCAGGTCTGCTCGGCCGGTGGCCGCCTCATCATCGAGGACTCCATACGGGACCGCTTCGTCACCGAGCTCGCCCGCCGGGCCGGGAGGATCCGCCTCGGCCGCGGCACCGCCGACGGCGTGGAGTGCGGCCCCCTGGTCTCCGAACAGCAGCGTGCCAAGGTGGAGGCGTACGTCGACTCCGCCCTCAAGGAAGGGGCGGTGCTGCGCTCCGGCGGCAAGCGCCCCGAGCCGTCCCCCGAGCGGCCCGAGAGCGGCTACTTCTACGAGCCGACCGTCCTCGACCACTGCCACCGCGAGATGCGGGTCGTACGGGAGGAGGTCTTCGGACCGGTGCTCACCGTCGAGACCTTCCGCACCGAGGACGAGGCCGTCGCCCTCGCCAACGACACCGAGTACGGTCTCGCGGGCGCCGTCTGGACCGCCGACGCCGGCCGGGCCCGCAGGGTCGCGGGCCGGTTGCGGCACGGCACCGTCTGGATCAACGACTTCCACCCCTATCTCCCGCAGGCGGAGTGGGGCGGCTTCGGCAAGAGCGGAGTGGGCCGCGAACTCGGCCCCGCCGGGCTCGCCGAGTACCGCGAGACCAAGCACGTCTACCAGAACCTCGCACCGAAGCCCGTCCGCTGGTTCGCCGGCTGATCCCCTCCCCATGCCGGCCCCCGAAGCTCCGCACGCCGACCCTGAAGCCCCCTGCCCCCTCGGCCTGAAGCTTTCACCCTCCACCGGCCCGAAGCTTTCACCTTCCACCGGCCCGAAGCTTTCACCCTCCACCGGCCCGAAGCTCGGTCCTCACGCCGACGCCCAAACCTCGTCCCTCGTCCCCTCAAACCCCGTCCCCCCACCGGCCCCTGGCCACTCGGCCCCACCTCCCCGGCCCCACCTCCCCGGCCACCCCGAGCCCCGGCCTCGTACGCCCCTGGAGTACCCCCGATGCCCGAGAACCCACATGTCTACGACTACGTCGTCATAGGTGGCGGCACCGCAGGATCCGTCATCGCCTCCCGTCTCACCGAGGACCCCGACGTAACCGTCGCCGTCATCGAGGGCGGCCCCAGTGACGTGGACCGCGAGGACGTGCTGACCCTGCGCCGCTGGATGGGCCTGCTCGGCGGCGAACTCGACTACGACTACCCGACCACCGAGCAGCCGCGCGGCAACTCCCACATCCGGCACAGTCGGGCCCGTGTCCTCGGCGGCTGTTCCTCGCACAACACCCTGATCGCGTTCAAGCCGCTGCCGTCCGACTGGGACGAGTGGGAGGCGGCCGGTGCCAAGGGCTGGGGCGCGGTGCCGATGGAGGCGTACTTCGCGCGGCTGAAGAACAACATCGTTCCGGTCGACGAGAAGGACCGCAACGCCATCGCCCGCGACTTCGTGGACGCCGCGCAGGAGGCGCTGGAAGTTCCCCGCGTCGAGGGCTTCAACAAGAAGCCGTTCACCGACGGTGCCGGCTTCTTCGACCTCGCCTACCACCCCGAGAACAACAAGCGGTCGAGCGCCTCGGTGGCGTACCTCCACCCGGTGATGGACGAGCGGCCCAACCTCCACATCCTGCTGGAGACCTGGGCGTACCGCCTGGAGCTGAACGGCACCCGCGCCGAGGGCGTGCACGTGCGCACGAAGGAGGGCGAGGAGATCCTCGTCCGGGCCGGCAAGGAGGTGCTCCTGTGTGCCGGTGCCGTCGACTCGCCCCGGCTGCTGCTGCACTCCGGCATCGGCCCGAAGGAGGACCTCGTCAAGCTGGGCATCGAGGTCGTGCACGACCTGCCGGGCGTCGGCGAGAACCTCCTCGACCACCCCGAGTCGGTGATCGTCTGGGAGACGAACGGCCCCATCCCCGAGAACTCCGCGATGGACTCCGACGCGGGCCTGTTCGTACGCCGCGACCCCGAACACGCGGGCCCCGACCTGATGTTCCACTTCTACCAGATCCCCTTCACGGACAACCCGGAGCGACTGGGCTACGAACGCCCCCCGTACGGCGTCTCGATGACCCCGAACATCCCCAAGCCGAAGAGCCGCGGCCGGCTCTACCTGACCAGTGCCGACCCGTCGGTGAAGCCCGCCCTGGACTTCCGCTACTTCACGGACGAGGACGACTACGACGGCCGTACCCTCGTCGACGGGATCAAGATCGCCCGTGAGATCGCGAAGACCGAGCCGCTGGCCGGCTGGCTCAAACGCGAGGTGGCGCCGGGGCCGCAGATCACGGACGACGCGGAGCTGAGCGAGTACGCCCGCAAGGTCGCGCACACCGTGTACCACCCGGCGGGGACCTGCCGTATGGGAGCCGCCGACGACCGACTGGCTGTCGTCGACCCCGAGTTGAAGATCCGCGGTCTGGACGGTATCCGGATCGCCGACGCCTCCGTCTTCCCGACCATGACCGCGGTGAACCCCATGATCGGGGTGCTCATGGTCGGTGAGAAGGCGGCCGAACTGATCGGAGGAGACGCCTGATGGCGCTCACAGTTCCCACCCGCAAGCCCCCCACGGACGACTCCGCCGCCCCCGTCTTCTCGGTGGACGGCCTGTGGAAGGTCTTCGGCCCGAAGGCCGACACCGTCCCCGCCGACCCCGAGCTGAACGTCCTCGAACCCGCCGAGCTGCGCGACCGCACCGGCTGCACCGCCGCCGTCCGGGACGTCTCCTTCGACGTACGCAAGGGTGAGGTCTTCGTCGTCATGGGCCTGTCCGGCTCCGGCAAGTCCACGCTGGTGCGCTGTCTGACCCGGCTGATCGAGCCGACGGCCGGCACGATCCGCATCGACGGCGAGGACGTCCGCGCCATGGACAAGTCCCGGCTGCGCGAACTGCGCCGCCACCGTGCCGCGATGGTCTTCCAGCACTTCGGTCTGCTGCCGCACCGCACCGTCCTCGACAACGTGGCGTACGGCCTGGAGATCCAGGGCGTCGGCAGGGCGGAACGCCGGGCACGCGCCCAGGACGTCGTCGACAAGGTCGGCCTGGAAGGCATGGAGCAGCGCCGCCCGGGCCAGCTCTCCGGCGGCCAGCAGCAGCGCGTCGGACTGGCCCGCGCGCTCGCCGTCGACCCGGAGGTCCTGCTGTTCGACGAGCCGTTCAGCGCGCTCGACCCGCTGATCCGGCGCGACATGCAGGAGGAGGTCGTGCGGCTGCACCAGGAGGAAGGCCGCACGATGGTGTTCATCACCCACGACCTCAGCGAGGCGCTCAAACTGGGCGACCGTATCGCGCTGATGCGTGACGGCGCCGTGGTGCAGCTGGGCACTCCGGAGGAGATCGTGGGCTCCCCGGCCGACGACTACGTCCGCGAGTTCGTCCGGGACGTCCCGCGCGAGCAGGTCATGACGGTCCGCACGGCCATGCGCCCCGGGGACTGCGGCGCCCTGGACCACCCGGACGCGCTCGCCCCGGACGCGGTGGTCGCCGATGCGATCAAGGTCGTCGCCCGGACCCGCGAACCGGCGTGTGTCGTGGAGGACGGCCGGTGTCTGGGGGTCGTCGACCACGCACGGCTCCTGGACGTCGTGGCCGGAACGGAGCTCCGCAAGGAGGCAGTCTGATGGCAACGGTCACCGCTCCCGCCCCCCGGATCTCCCTCCCCGGCGTCCTCAGGCACCGGGCTGTCCACAAACTGCTGCTGCTCGCCCTCGCCGCCGCGGTCCTCGTCCCCCTCGCCAACGCCCACTGGGCCAGCGGAAGCTGGCCGGACGCGCTCACCGTCGACTTCACCGCCCCGCTGTCCAGGACCAGTGACTGGATCATCGACAACCGGGACAGCCACCCGCTCTTCCTCTACTTCTTCGGCTACGTCAGCAACGGCGTCGTCCTCGCCGTACGGGCCGTCTACCTGGTGCTGCTCGGCGTCGGCTGGGCCGGAGTCACCGCCATCGCCGCGCTGGTCGCCTGGCGGGTCGCCGGAGTGAAACTCGCCGCCGGGACCGCCGCCGCGTTCCTGGCCTGCGGTCTGCTCGGCATGTGGATCCCGACCATGCAGACGCTCGCCCTGATGGTGGCGGCCGTCCTCGCCTCGGTCGCCGTGGGCGCCCTGCTGGGGCTCGCCGCCGGGCTGTCCGACCGGATGGACCGCATCCTGCGGCCGGTCCTGGACACCATGCAGGTCCTGCCCGCCTTCGCCTACTTGCTCCCGGTGGTCCTCATCTTCGGCATCGGCGTCCCCGCGGCGGTTCTCGCCACCGTCGTCTACGCCGCCCCGCCCATGGCCCGGCTCACCTCGCTCGGTCTGCGCGGCGCCGACAAGGGAGTGCTGGAGGCGGTCGAGTCACTGGGCTCCACCGCCCGCCAGCGCCTGCTCACCGCCCGGCTGCCGCTGGCCCGCAGGGAACTCCTGCTCGGCCTCAACCAGACGATCATGATGGCGCTGTCCATGGCCGTCATCGCGTCGGTGATCGGCGCCGGCGGCCTCGGTGACCGCGTCTACCAGGCGCTGGCCTCCGTCGACGTGGGCGCCGCCCTCGCGGCCGGTATCCCGATCGTGCTCCTCGCCGTCGTCCTCGACCGGATCACCGGCGCCGCCGGAGACGGCACCACGCCGACCGAGGGATCGCAGCGCGCGGGATGGGTGTACGCCCTCCTCGCCGCGGTGGCCGTCGCGGTCGCCGGACGTCTCCTGGGCCGCCTCGACTGGCCCGACGCATGGACCCTGAACATCGCCGAGCCCGTCAACCGGGCCGTCGACTGGATGACCGCGCACCTCTACTCCGGTGTTCCCGTCGTCGGCGGCACCGCCGACTGGGCGGGCCACTTCACCACCTGGGTCCTCGACCCGCTCCGGGACGGCCTCCAGGGGCTGCCGTGGTGGTCGGTGCTGCTCATCGTCGCCGCACTGGCCTGGGTGATCGGCACCTGGCAGACCGCGCTCACCGCGGTCCTCGCGATGGCCGCGATCGGTGTGCTCGGAGTGTGGAAGCCGTCCCTGGACACGCTGTCCCAGGTACTGGCGGCGGTCGCCGTCACCCTCGTCCTGGGCTTCGCGACCGGTATCGCGGCGGCCCGCAGCGAACGCTTCGAGCGGATGCTGCGGCCCGTCCTCGACGTCTGCCAGACGATGCCGCAGTTCGTGTACCTGATCCCGGTCGTCGCCCTGTTCGGCGTCGGCCGCGCCCCCGCCGTCGCCGCGGCGATCGTGTACGCGCTGCCGGCCGTCGTCCGTATCACCACCCAGGGCCTGCGCCAGGTCGACCCGGCGGCGATGGAGGCGGCGCGCTCGCTGGGCGCCGGCAGTGGCCAGCAACTCCGCCAGGTGCAACTCCCGCTGGCCCGGCGGTCCCTGCTGCTCGCCGTCAACCAGGGCGTGGTCCTGGTCCTCGCCGTCGTCATCATCGGCGGCCTGGTCGGCGGTGGCGCGCTCGGCTACGACGTCGTCTTCGGCCTCGCCCAGGGCGACCTGGCGACCGGCCTGGTCGCCGGCGCCGCGATCGTCTGCCTCGGGCTGATGCTCGACCGGGTGACCCAGCCCACCGAACGCCGCGCGAAGAAGGGAGCGTGACATGCGACTTCGTACGACTGCCGTAGTGGGCTCCCTGCTGCTGGTGACCGTGACCGGCTGCGGTGCCGCCGACATGACCAAGCAGGCCTCGCCCTTCGCCAACGCCCAGGGCGCCAAGACCGTGACCCTGTCCACCCAGTCCTGGGTGGGCGCCCAGGCCAACGTGGCCGTCGCCCAGTACCTCCTGGAACACCGGCTCGGCTACCGCGTCGACACCGTCCAGGTCGACGAGGTGCCCGCCTGGGACGCGCTCAGCCAGGGCCGCGTCGACGCGATCCTGGAGGACTGGGGCCACCCCGAGCAGGAGCAGCGGTACGTCAAGGACAAGAAGACGATCACGCCGGGCGGTGGGCTCGGCGTGACCGGACACATCGGCTGGTACGTGCCGACGTACTTCGCCAAGCAGCACCCGGACGTCACGAACTGGAAGAACCTCAACAAGTACGCCTCGCAGTTCCGTACGCCGGAGAGCGGCGGCAAGGGCCAGCTGATGGACGGCTCACCCTCCTATGTCACCAACGACAAGGCGCTGGTGGAGAACCTGAAGCTCGACTACCAGGTCGTCTTCGCCGGTTCCGAGGCCGCCCAGATCACGCAGATGAAACAGTTCGCCAAGGAGAAGAAGCCCTTCCTGACGTACTGGTACGCCCCGCAGTGGCTGTTCAAGAAGGTCCCGATGACCGAGGTGAAGCTGCCCGCCTACAAGGAGGGCTGCGACGCCGACCCGGCGAAGATCACCTGCGCCTATCCGCAGACCCCGCTGCAGAAGTACCTCAACGCGGACTTCGCGAAGAGCGGCGGCGAGGCGGCGGCCCTGCTGAAGAAGTTCACGTGGACGACCGAGGACCAGAACGAGGTCTCCCTGATGATCGCCGACCAGAAGATGTCGCCGGACGAGGCGGCGAAGAAGTGGGTGGACAGCCACGAGTCCACCTGGAAGGCGTGGCTGTCCTGACTCCGGGCTACCTCTGACCGAGGGCGGCGCCCCCGGCGCTGGGCGTCGCCGGACACCGAACAGGAGGCGCTGCGGGCCGCGGCCCGGCCGGGGCTCGCGCTGCACGGCCCGCACCGCTACCGTCACCCGGAGGCGACCGTCGAGCGGTACGACGCGCTGGTCGTGGGATACGGGACGCCGCCGGAGCACGCCTGGTCCGGGGCGCTGGACGCATGGTGTGCGGCGCTTCCCGAATAATCGTCCGTTTTCCCTTTCCGGAATGCCGTTCGCCGATAGAGTGACCCCATGAGCAATAGCGATTCCATAGCCCGCGTGGCCCTCAAGAAAATCACCCCCGACGTCTCCGCGGCGATGGGCTCCCTGCACGGCGCCGCCGTTTCCGCGGCCCAGGACGCCAAGGTCGAACCGGAACTCCTGGAACTGATCAGGATCCGCGCCTCGCAGCTCAACGGCTGCGCGTTCTGCCTCGACATGCACACCAAGGACGCCCGCGCCCAGGGCGAGACCGAGCAGCGGATCTACGCGCTCAACGCCTGGCGGGAGACCCCCTTCTTCTCCGGACAGGAGCGCGCCGCACTGGCGTTGACCGAGGCGGTGACGCTGGTGCACGACGGTCACGTCCCGGACGCGGTATACGCCGAGGCCGCGGAGGTCTTCGACGAGAAGCAGATCGCCGCACTGATCTGGGCGGCCACCGTCATCAACGCCTACAACCGGATCGCGATCGCGACCCGGATGGCGCCGGGGGCTTATCAGCCGGCACAGAAGAAGAACTGAAACTGAATTCGGGCAGCTTTTATCGCGCCGGGTCGAATGGACTCAGAAATATGGGGTCTCATTCGGCCCGGCGCATGTCTTTTGTCTTTCTCCGCCCGGCCCGTGCCGTTGCCGTCGGGGGTCCGGGAATCAGCGCTCCGGCAGCGGCTCCATGAGGCCATCCAGCCAGGTCCGCCATTCCGGAGCCCGCACCGCCGGTGCCGCTTCCATCGGGCGGGCCGTCCAGCCCGTCACGGGCCGGATGCCGTGCAGTGCGTTCACCAGCCAGACCTCACGTCCGTCCAGTTCGGCCATGGTCCGCTCACGGTGGGCGACGCGGGTCCCGGTGCGCCAGGCATGTTCCTGGATGAGTCCGACGGTGACCCCGGGCAGGACGGGCAGCCGTGGCGGGGGCAGGCACAGGGTGTCGTCCTCCCACCACAGCACGCTGGCGGTGGGCGCCTCCAGCACCAGTCCGGAGTGCGCGATCAGCACCGCCTCGTCCGCGCCCGCGCCGGACGCCCGCCGCCGGATGCGGGCCAGGGCGTCCAGGTCCGGGCCCTTGCGGCGAGGGACGGTCCGCGGGTCGGACTGTCCGGCCGCCCACACCCGTACACCGGAGCCGAGCGGCGGCGCGTGCCGCAGCAGCAGCCGTAACTCCTGGGAACCGGCGGCGAGTTCGACGCGGGGAAACCACTCACCGGTACGCGGCAGGGCCGCCGTCATGTCCTGCCAGAACTCCACGATACGGCGCAACGGCGGCCCGCCACACTCGCCACACGCCCGCAGGAACCGCTCCCGGTGCCGCTCGAACCCCCGCACCCGCCCGTCCCGCACCAGCCAGGAGTCCGCGACGAGCAACCGGCCCCCGACCGGCGCTCCCGTCGCCGGCCGCGTCCCGACGGCCGGCCCTGTCTCCGCCGCCGCGCCTGTCGTCGGCGTCCCCCCGGTCGGCGTCCCCGTGGCGGGCCCACTGGCCGTCGCCACCAGCCCATCGCCGGGCGTCCACCTCAACAGTCCTTCCGTGACCGCCGGTTGTATCGCCACAATCCCCTCCTCAGTACGTGCCGCCGGCCGCGACCGGCGTCCCGCCGCGCGGCCCGTAGGGCGCGTGTTCCAGCCACGATCCGCACCACGGCAGCACCGGAGCGAGAGTCGCCGCCGCCCGCTGCTTGACCCGGACGATCCGCCGCCGTGGCCGCAGATGGTCCAGCGCCTCCCCGGCAGCGGCGCTGTTGAACAGGGCCGCCGCCCGCCGCACCGCGGCGAACTCGGCGACCGAAGCGACCGCCCCCGCCGCCCCCTCGGCCCCCGCGGCGACGGCCCCCTCGGCCCCTTCCGCTCCCGCGGCCGCCGCGACGGCGTGCGCTGCCGCTGCCGCGTCCGCGATCCCGCTGTTCATCCCCCGCGCCCCGAACGGCGGGAAGAGATGCGCCGCCTCCCCGACGAGCAGCACCCTCCCGTGCGGGTCGGTGAACGAGGCCGCGACCTTGCGCAGGAAGCGGTACGTCGACACCCACAGGATCCGCTCGGTGTACCCGTCCCCCACGACCGACGGCAGCCACCGGCGTACGGCCTCCTCAGTGCCGTACGCCTCCTGTTGGTCGTCGTCCCGGCACTGCAGGTCGACCTGGAAGCCCCCGGTGAACGGCACCCGCATCACACTGCGCCGTCCCACCCCCGGATGCTCGTAGTGGAAGACCCGCTCCAAGGGCAGTTCGGCGCCGGGGACGTCGGCGACGTCCACGACGACGTGGAAGCCCTCCCCGCGGCTGCCCTCCATGGCGATGCCCAACTCGCGCCGGAGCGTGGAGCGGGCACCGTCGGCGGCGATCGCGAATCCGCCGCTCCATACCCGCCCGTCCTCCCCGGTCAGCCGGACCCCGGACGCGGTGCTGTGGACGTCCGTCACGCGGGCGTCCCACTCGAAGTCCACCCCGGCCCGCTCGCAGGCGGCCCGCAGGAAGCGTTCGGTGTCGACCTGGCGCAGGCTGGTGAAGGGCGGGGTTCCCGTAGGGGGCGGGTAGGTCCGGGAGTAGACCTCGCGGCCCCGGTAGAGGGTGCGCCGGGTGTGCCAGGTCTGCCCGTACGACGTGATCTCGTCGGCGAGCCCGGGCTGCATCCCGTCGAGGAGACGCAGGGTCTCCCGGTGCACGAACAGGGCCCGGCTGCCGGGACGTTCACGGTTCTTCGGGTCGGCCTCCAGGAGGAGGACCGGCAGCCCCCGCGCCCGCAGGGCGAGGGCCGCCGACAGTCCGACGGGACCGGCGCCGACGACCAGAACCGGGTTCACGTGCGCGCGCCCGCGGCCAGCATGCGGGTGATCTCCACTCGCTTCACCTTCCAGGTGGCGGTCATCGGCAGCTCCTCGAACCGCCACTGCCGCGGCTCGGCCATCGCCGGCAGATCGGCCGTGGCCTTCCGCCAGCGCTCCGCGTCCAGTGGCTGTTCCCCCCGCACGCACACCACCGGCACCGGCTCCCGGTCAGCGCCGGCCACGATGACGACCTCGCGGAGTTCCTCCAGCCGCTCCATCAACGCGTCCTCGACCTCGAGATTGCTGTGCATGGCGTCGATCTGGTCGACCTCACGGTCCATCAGATGCAGGACGCCCAGGCGGCTGCGGTGCCCCATGTCGCCCATCTGCCACCAGCCGTCGTCGAGTTGACGTTCGTACTGCTCCCGCGCCCCGAGGTAGGTCAGGATGCGGCCCCGGGTGCGGGCCTCGATCCGGCCGGCCCTGCCGGGCGCCACCCGCCTGCCCTCGGCGTCGGTGATCCGGATCCGCGTGAACCCCGGTATCCCGATGCCGACCCGGCGGCCGTCCGCGCGGGCAGCGCTGCGCCGGGTGAACCACTGGAAGGCGACCGGCCCGGTCTCGCTCTGCCCGTACAGCTGGACCAGCCAGGGCGTACGCCGCTTCGAGGCGTCCAGAAGCCGCCGTACGGTCCGTGGATGGATCGCGTCGAACGTGGAGCCGTACGCCTTGACCCGCGACAGCGGCGCCCCCGGCGCGTCGGCCAACTCCTCCCACAGGACGAAGGTGTTGGGATGCGTTTCCACGATCCCGGGCCGGTGCCGCACCAGCAGCGGCGCCACACTCGCCGGGTCCGGGTCGGTGATCAGCACCAGCGGGCTGCCGAAGTGCAGCAGCACACCGAGCAGATGGTAGAAGCGCGAGTGCACGAACGACATGTGCAGCGCCGCGGTCTCGCCCCGCGTGGGCCAGCCCATCGCCTGCTGCGGTACCAGCCGGTTCCACATGGTCTGCGCACAGTGCACCGCGAGCTTGGGAACGCCGGTCGTGCCCGAACTGTGGGTGATCAGCGCGGGCTCCCGAGGGTGCAGCCGTACCGGTGCGGGCGGCTCGGCGCCGGCGTACTTCTCCAGCGGCTCGGCGTCGGGAGCGTCGTCCACGGAGAGGGTCCTGCGTACGAGCCCGGACAGGTCGACGCCGTTGAGCGGGCCGTCCAGCTTCGCCCGGTCGGTGATCAGCCAGGGCCGCCGCAGCCGGGCCAGCAACTGTTCCACGACGGGTCCGGCGAGGGCGGGTGAGAGCAGCACCGGCACCGCGCCGATCCGGGAGACCGCGCAGGTCAGCAGCACGATGTCCACGTTGTCCGTCTTGTGTACGGCCACCTGCTCCGAGGGTCGCACCCCTGCCTCCCACAGCTGCCCCGAGAGCTCCTCGACCACGTCGGCCAGCACCGGATAGCTCAGATCGACCCCGAGGGACGGGTTGACGTCCAGCGGCCGGTCGAGGGTGACGAAGACGGAGCCGTGGCGGTCGGCCGCCCGCCGGAACAGCGGGCCGAGATAGAACCCGCGCTCGGTGAGCAGGGGGTTTCCGGTGGGCCGGGGGATTCCGGCGGACCGGGGGTTGCGGGCGCGCACGGAGTTTTCGGCGAGCACGGGGTTTTCGGCGCGCACGGAGTTTCCGGCGAGCACGGGTAGATCGGGCACGGGGCCCTTCCTTTCTGCCATGGTCACCACGCGCCCCTGCGGACCAGGTGACGGCGGAGCTTTCCGGTCGGGGTGCGGGGCAGGGACGGGACGAAGCTGACGCTGCGGGGGACCTTGAAGGCGGCCAGGTGCTCCCGGGCCAGCCGGATCAGGTCCTCCTCCAGCCCTGGTGGCAGTGGAGCGGCGGGGACGACGAAGGCGCGCAGCCGGCTGCGGTCGTTCCCGTCCCGGACGGCGGTGACCGCGGCCTCCCGCACCGCCGGATGCGTCCGCAGCACGGCCTCCACCTCCAGCGGGGAGACGGTGATGCCGCCGACCATCTCCATGTCGTCGGCGCGACCAAGATGCCGGTAGGTGCCGTCCGGTTCACGGCACGCCCGGTCCCGGGTGGCCAGCCAGCCGCCGGCCAGGGCCCGGTCCGTCTCTTCGGGCCGGTTCAGATAACCGGGCGTCACCGTCGGCCCGCGCACCCACAGTTCGCCCTCGGCGCCCTCCGGCACCGGATGCCCGTCCCCGTCGCGCAGCTCCACCTCGAAGCCGGGGACGGGACGGCCGACGGTGCCGGGACGGTTGTACTCGAAGCTGTTGGCGCAGAAGGCGTGCCCCGCCTCGGTGGAGCCGATCTGCTCCAGCACCGGCGCGCCCAGCAGTTCGGTGACCTGCATCCCGAGCCCCGTCGGCATGCCCTCGCCGGCCGACACCGCCGCGCGTACGGAGCCGAAGCAGGCCTCGTGCCCGGTGCCCCGGTCGGTGACCAGCGCGGCGTACGCGGACGGTACGGAGTACAGCAGCGTCACCCGGTGCCGGGCGGCCAGCTCGTCGACGACGGCCGGGGTCGGACGCCGGTCCACGAGCACCGCCGACGAGCCCGAGAAGAGCGGGAAGACGACGGCGTTGCCGAAGCCGTAGGCGAAGTACAGCTTCGACACGGACAGGGTGACGTCGTCCTGGGTGATCCGCAGCAGCCGCCGCCCGATCAGGTCGTGGTACGTCCTGGGGTCGCCGTGCGTGTGTACGACGCCCTTCGGGCGGCCCGTCGTACCGGAGGTGTACTGGATGTAAAGCGGGGTGTGCGCGTCGACCGGGTGCGCCGGTGCCGGACCGGTGACCGGGGTGAGGGCGAGGAACTGGTCGGCGCCGAGGCGTGTCCGGCCGCTGAAACGATCCTCCAGGCCCGGCCCGGTCACGCACAGCACGGCCTCGGTGTCCTCGGCCATGAACGCGTGCTCGGCCGGGGGGAGTTCGGGATTGACCAGGACCGCCACGGCCCCGAGCCGGGCGGTGGCGAGGAACGCCGTCACCCAGGCGATCCCGTCGGGCAGGGCGAGCAGCACCCGGTCGCCGGGGCGCACACCGTGCTCGGCGAGCACACCGGCCGCGCGGGCCGCGAGAGCGTGCACCTCGCCGTGCGTCCAGACCCGGTGGCCCTGGTGGAAGGCGGCCCGCCCGGTCCACCCGCGCAGCTCGGCGAGGGCGGCGAGATGCGCGGCGAGGTTGCCGGGGGCGTCGGCGTCGGGCAGGGGAGGCCTGGAATCGACCTCGGCCGAGGGGAGCGTGCTTCCCTCGGCCGAGGGAAGCGTGGGACGGGGGCTCGTCGTCGGGCGGGTGTCTCCGTGACGATCGGCGATGGTCGTCATCGGGCGGGCTCCTCGGTGACGGTCGGCGGTGGTCGTCGTGGGGTGGGTGTCTCCGTGGCGGTCGGCGGTGGTCGTCATCCGGCGGCCTCCTCGGTGACGGACTTCGGCATCCGGGTGTCGATCCGCTCCCGCTGCTCGCGGATCCGGTCGACCGTGTGCTCCCGGTGCGCTCGCATCTGTGCGGCTGTCTTCAGCAGCATCTCGTCGTACTCCGCGACCGGGTCCGAGTCGAGGACGATGGCACCGCCCGCGCCCAGCCGCATCATCCCGTCGGCGAGTACGGCCGTACGGATCACGATGCTGAGATCGGCGCCGCCGCTGCACCCCAGGTAGCCGAGGGCCCCGGAGTAGACGCCCCGGGCCTCGGTCTCCAGCCTGTCGATGATCTCCATCGTGCGCAGTTTCGGCGCGCCGGTCATGGAGCCGCCGGGGAAGCAGGCGCGCACGCAGTCCACCGCGTCCGTGCCCGCACGCAACCGGCCTTCGACGGTGGAGACCAACTGATGCACGGTGGCGTACGTCTCCGTGGCCATCAGCCGGGGAACACGTACCGTCCCGGTCCGGCAGACCCGGCCCAGGTCGTTGCGGAGCAGGTCCACGATCATCAGGTTCTCGGCGCGGGTCTTGGCGTCCGCGGGCAGCGCGTCCCTGAGCCGGGCGTCCTCCTCGGGCCCGTCGCCGCGCGGCGCGGTGCCCTTGATGGGCCTGGCCTCGGCGACCCCGTCCCGGCTGATCCGCAGGAAACGCTCGGGGGAGGAGCCGGCCACGTCGAGGTCCTTGAACCTCAGGAAGGCCGCGTACGGTGCCGGGTTGACGCGGCGCAGGACCCGGTAGAAGTCGTAGGCGTCGGGCGGGGCGGGCAGACGGGCGGCGTCGGTCAGACAGATCTCGTAGCTGGTGCCCGCCCGCAGCTCTTCCTGGCAGGCCTCGATGTCCGCGAGGTAGGTCGCCCGGTCGCGCACCAGCCAGGGCTCGGCGGCGAGCAGGTCCGGTCCGGGGGCCGGCGCGGACCGCGCCGGCACCTCGGCGGCCGGGCTCATGCCGACACCCACGCAGGTGAGCTGGGCGAGCGTGTTGTCCAGCCAGTCCGTGGCCTCCCGCGCGGCCTGCGGGGTGTCCTCCGCCAGGCAGACCGCGTAGGTGAAGCCCTCCCGGTGGTCGACCGCGATCAGCCGGTCGGCGAACAGCCAGCAGGAGTCCGGCAGTTCGGACGAGTGCCGGTTCGGCGAACCGCAGTCGGCCTTCGTCTCGTAGCCGAAGTAGCCGACGTAACCGCCGGTGAAGTCGAAGGGCAGTCCGATGGCGTCCACGCGCCGGTTCGCCAACTGCCGCTTGAGGTAGTCGAACACGCTCGCCGTGATCTTGCGCGGCGGGCGTCCCGCCCGCTCGATCTCGCAGCGCCCGGTCTCGACGTCGTACCGCACGAACTCGGCGAGCGGCCCGCTGTCGTCCCCGAAGAACGAGAACCGCGACCGGCTCGGTTCGACCAGCGAGCTGTCCAGCCAGAACGCCCGCTCGGACGGGGCGTACATCCGCGTGAAGGCCGCCTCCGCGTCGACCGCGCCGGCGAGGCGACGGGTGTGCAGCCGGTAGGAGGGGCCGCCGGAGCGCCGCGGGCGCGGGATGGGCAGGGGGGAGACCGATGGCGAGCCTGTGGCGGATGGTGCGTCCGTGGCGGAAGGCGAGCCCACGGCGGAAGGTGCGTCCGTGGCAGATGGTGTGCCTGTGGCGGACGGTGTGTCCGTGGCGGACGGTGTGTCCGTGGCGGACGGTGCTGCGATGGCGGTCGGAGTCGCCGTACCCCTCGGGGTTGCCGTGGCCGTCGGAGTCAGCGTGCCTGTCGGGTCCGTGGTGGCCGTCGGAGTCAGCGTGCCGGTCGGGTCCGTGGTGGCCGTCGGAGTCGCGGTGCGCCTCGGGGCCGCGCTGCCCGTCGGGCGGGGGATCGCCGCCTCGGTCGGGGGCACGGCAGTGTTCTTCGCACGCAGCTTGCGGGTCCGTTCCGCCGTGAGGTTGCGGAAGTTCACGAGCATGCGGTGCCCGTACTCGGTCAGGACGGACTCCGGGTGGAACTGCAGGCCCCACACGGGCCGGGTGCGGTGCCGCAGTCCCATCAGCACACCGTCCTCGGCCCACGCGGTGGCCTCCAGGGCTTCGGGCAGCGGCTCGCGCACGGCCAGCGAGTGGTAGCGGACCCCGGTGAAGTTCTGCGGCACCCCCTGGAACAGGTCCCGCCCGTCGTGCCGTACGGAGGTCAGATAACCGTGCCGGGGCTCCGGGGCCGATTCCACCAGGCCGCCCTCCGTGAGAGCGATGCCCTGGTGGCCCAGGCAGACGCCGAGGACGGGCACCGGGGACTCGGCCAGCATGCGGGCGCTGATGCCGAAGTCGCGGGTCTGCGCCGGGTGCCCCGGGCCGGGCGACACCACCACGTTGTCGAATTCCGCGAGATCCGGAACCGAGCCGACGGGAGCGTCATTGAGGATCACCACCGGATCCTCGCCGTTGACCTCGGCGATCAGCTGGAACAGGTTGTACGTATACGAGTCGTAATTGTCGATGAGCAGGGTCTTCACCCGCCCACCTCCCTTGCGTCGTTCTCTGGCCTACGCGGTCCGTTTGTGCCGTCCGCGAAGCGCCTGGAGCGGTGGATACAGCCATTTCTTGAAGAAACGCTGAAGGCGCGGCATCAGAATCCAGGTGACGATGGCCGTCACACACAGGCACAACAGCAGCGTACGAATGAACGGATTGAGGTCCCCGAGATAGGGCACCACAATCATATTGAACAGCAGTACCGGCGGGAACACGGCACTCATATTCACGAACCATAGTTTCCATTTCGACGGCGGGGCCGGCGGTGCGGCGGGCCGGTCGCTCTGGATGTCGAACCACGCCTTCGCGCCCCGGACGCTTCGGCGGCCCGTCGGCCGGGAAACCTCCTCGGCACGGATGTCCCACTGTCTGCGATCGGTGGAGTTCTCCCAGGCCAGGACGGATCCTTCGCTGGCGAAGCGATAGACGACATGCCACTCCGCTTCTCCGTCGACAAGAACGCCACCCCCCAGGAAGCCCGGCTGCTGCGCGCTCGCGGCCAGCATGGCCCACCCCCAGGAGTGGAACTCTCCTTCGTGGCCCGGCACCACGTGATAGGCCACGGTGACGGTGACGGGATTACTGGTCACGCTGTCGAGTACGCGAAGAAGGCCGAGGCCGTTCAAATCTTCAACGAAGTTTTCCAGCTGTCCGGAACGTGACTTTTTGTGGCCCTTTCGGTGCCCTTGGGGTCTTGTGTTAAGCGGTACCGCGGGTAACTTCCGTCGAATTCACGGAAGCGCTTGCCGGGGAGCCGCTAAAGCTGCACGATCGCTCTCTCCGACCTAAGGAGTTACATGTCCAGGTACGACTGGAACGTGAGCCACGAGGGAATCACCCGGGCCCGGGCCGAGATCGAACCCGCGCGAAAAGAAGTCACCGCTCATCCCCTTTACCAGCGGATAAGCAGCCGGGACCGCATGGCGACGTTCATGGCCCACCATGTGTTCGCGGTGTGGGACTTCATGTCCCTGCTCAAGTCCCTGCAACGCGAACTGACCTGTGTCGACGTCCCCTGGGTGCCGCGCGGCTCGGAGGTGAGCCGGCGGCTGATCAACGACATCGTGCTGGTCGAGGAGAGCGACGAGCTGAACGGTGGCTTCACCAGTCACTTCGAGCTGTACCGCGCGGCCATGACCGAGGCGTCGGCCGACACAGCCCCGATCGACAGGTTCCTCGCGCTGATCGCCGAGAGCCACGAGGTCTCCGCGGCGCTGCGGGTCGCCCAAGTCCCCTCCGCCGCCGCCGAGTTCGTCCGCACAACCTTCACGATCATCGCCGACCGGCCCCTGCACTGCCGTGCCGCCGCCTTCGCCTTCTCCCGCGAGGACCTCATCCCCGACATGTTCGACCAGGTCATCAAGGAGGAGGGCACCGACCCGTTCCCCCTCTTCCGCGACTACCTGGCCCGCCACATCGAGGTCGACGGCGAGGAGCACACCCCCATGGCCATGCAGATGGTCGCTGACCTCTGCGGCACGGACGAGATCCGCTGGCAGGAGGCCGTCGAGACGGCGCACCTCGCGTTGGAGGCGAGGGTCCGGCTGTGGGACGGGATCACGGAGGCCATGGAGGCCACGGAGGTCACGGAGGTCACGGTGGGGTGAGGGGTGAGGGTGGGGTGAGGGGCGACGGTTGAAGCGAGGGGGAGAGGGGCCTTCCTTCAGGCACGGGATGTCCTTCGCCCCGTTCCTTGCCTCGCATGCCTCCTCACCCCGTGCGTCTCCTCATCCGTACGTCTCCTCGCCCCTCGCCCCGTATGTCTCCTCACCCCGCATCGGCAGCCGCCGGGGCCGGCGGTGCCTCTCCGAACCGGGCCAGCGCCAACGCCCCCACCACCGCGATGAGGAACCCCAGCACCGCCGCCCACCCCAAGCCCTCCCGGGTGCGGTCACCGAGCCAGATCACGCCCACCGCCGCCGGGCCGACCGTCTCGCCGATCACCATGCCGGCGGTGACGGCCGTGACCGAGCCGGTGCGCAGCCCTGAGGTCAGGGACAGGAACGCCGCCGCGCCGCCCAGCAGCAGGGCGTACGCAGCCGGATCGCGGAGGAGGTCCAGGAGGGCGACCGAGTCGATCAGCCGTACCGCCACCTCGACCACCCCGAACCCGAACCCGGCCCCCAGTCCGAGCACCGCGGCCCGCACCCGCTGCGGCAGCCGTCCTCCGGCCAGCCCGAGCAGCAGCACCGCCACCGCCACCCCGAGCAGCGCGTACGGCAGCGCCGTCGGTCCGCCGCGGTCCCCCTCCGTCCCGGAGGCGATCCCCAACAAAGCGAGCCCCGCGCACACCACCGCCACGGCACCCCACTCCCGCCCACTCAGCCGCACCCGCAGCAGCCGCGCCCCGACCACCGCCGTCACCGCGAGGCTGGACGCGAGGGCTGCCCCGACGGCGTAGATCGGGACCGATCGCAACGCGGCGACCTGGAACAGGAAACCGAGCCCGTCCAGCGCCAGCCCCGCCACATACCGCCACTGCCGGACCGCCCGCAGAAGCAGCGCCGCCTCCCCGTCCCCACCTCCCGCGGCGTCCACCGCCCGTGCCGCCATCGCCTGCAACACCGTCGCCGTACCGAAACAGACCGCGGCGCCGAGGGCGCACAGCATTCCAAAGAGCACGAAGCGACTGTAGGGGAGGGAATGAGCGGCGTCCCGCCCGTGCGCGGCGTCCTGCGGATCCCTAAACTGTCCGCCGGACATCGAACACGGGTCGCACACGGTTCCGGCTCAAGGGCTACAGGGCTACAGGGGGAGACACGAACATGGCGGACGCACGTCGGCAACTTCGCTCGGGAACGGTCGCACTCGGCGGCGTGGGACTGCTCGCCGTGGCCCTCACGGCCTGTTCCTCGGACCCCGACAAGCGCTGCGTCGACCGCGACAGCTACACCCGCGGCAAGGGGTACCAGGTCGTCGCCGACAAGCACTGCAAGTCCTCCACCAGGGTCAACGGCGTCTACTACTACGGCGGCAAGAAGAACAGCGGCTGGGTCAACGACGGCTCCTTCAGTAAGTCCGGCAAGAAGTCCGGCAGTTCGGGCGGCAGCGGAGGCGGCGGCGTCGACCGCGGCGGCTTTGGCAGCGGAGGAAACGGCGACGACGGCGGCAAGGGCAGCTCCGGCGGCTGACAGGCCATCCAGACAGGAAGGTCTGCCTGACGACCCGCCCGACGCCCGCACCGCCCGACGCCCGCACCGACGGCCGACGCCCACACCGCCGACAACCTGCCCGTCGACCCGTCAGAGAGCCCCCAGGGAACCCCGCGTGGAACGCCACACCATCGAGCCCCGCCCCGGCTGGCAGCAGACCGTCGAGGAACAGGGGCTCATCTACCCCCTCACCCGCTACCCCGACAACTCCCTGCGCCCCTACTGGGACGAGAGCGCGTACTACGCCTTCACGCTCCCCGAGGTCGAGGCTCTGGAGGAGGTCGTCGAGGAACTCCACGGTATGTGCCTCGCGGCGGCGGAGCACATCGTCTCCGCTGGTCGCTTCGCCGACCTCGGCATCACCGACCCGCGCGTCGCAGAGGCGGTCGCCGAGGCATGGCGACGGCGCGCCGAACTCCCGTCCGTCTACGGCCGCTTCGACCTCCGCTACGACGGCACGGGCCCGGCGAAGCTCCTGGAGTACAACGCCGACACCCCCACCTCCCTCGTCGAGGCCGCCTCCCCCCAGTGGTTCTGGATGGAGGAACGCTTTCCCGGCGCCGACCAGTGGAACTCCCTCCACGAACGCCTCGTCGCCGCCTGGAAGAAACAGGCGGCCCTCCTCCCGCCCGGCAACCCCCTGTACTTCGCGCACTCCTCCGCCGACGAACTCGGCGAGGACCTCATGACGGTCGCCTACCTCAAGGAGACCGCGGTGCAGGCGGGCCTGGACACCGACTGGATCTCCATGGAGGAGATCGGCTGGGACCCGCTGTCCGGCCGCTTCGTCGACAACCAACTCCGCTTCATCCGTGGCTGCTTCAAGCTCTATCCCTGGGAGTGGCTCACCACCGACCGCTTCGCCGGCCACGTCCTGGACACCCTCGACAACGGCGGCGGCACGGGCAGCACCCTGTGGATCGAACCCGCGTGGAAGATGCTCCTCAGCAACAAAGCCCTGCTCGCCATCCTCTGGGAGCTGTATCCAGGCCACCCGAACCTCCTCCCCGCCTACCTCGACGGCCCACGGGAGCTGGCCCGGACGACCGGTTACGTCGCCAAGCCCCTCCTCGGCCGCGAGGGCGCGGGGGTGACCATCCACGATCCGGAGACGTCCGACCCCTCCGGCCCCTCCGACCCCTCCGCCCCCTCCGCCCCCTCCGGCACCGCCACCGCCCTCCGCGACGAGCCCTGCTGCTACCAGGAGTTGGCCCCCCTGCCCGACTTCGACGGCAACCGCGTCGTCCTCGGCGCCTGGGTCGTCGAGAACGAGTCCGCCGGCCTCGGTATCCGCGAGTCCTCCGGCCTCATCACGGACGAGTACGCCCGCTTCCTGCCCCACGTGATCCGCTGAGCGTCGCCGTCCACAGAGCATGTCGGACGGCCGCCTCACCGACGCCCTGTTCTGACCTCTTCCACCTCCGCGTCCTCCACATCCAGTACGGCACGCAGCTGGGCCAACCCCCAGTCCAGGTCCTCCTCGGAGACGACCAGGGGCGGCGCGATCCGGATCGTCGCCCCATGCGTGTCCTTCACCAGCACGCCCCGCTCCATCAGCCGCTCCGACACGTCCCGCCCCGTGCCGTACGCCGGGTCGATGTCGACGCCCGCCCACAGTCCGCGCCCGCGCACCGCCGTCAACCGGCCCGTCCCCGCGAGCACCCTCAGCTCCCGCAGCAGATGAGATCCGAGCTCCGCCGCCCGCGCCTGGTACTCGCCCGAGCGCAGCATCGCGATCACCTCCAGCGCCACCGCACAGGCCAGCGGATTCCCGCCGAACGTCGAACCGTGTTCCCCGGGCCGGAACACCCCGAGCACCTCGGCGCCCGCCACCACCGCCGACACCGGCAGGATTCCGCCGCCCAGCGCTTTCCCCAGTACGTACACGTCCGGCACCACCCCCTCGTGCTCACACGCGAACGTCCGCCCCGTCCGCCCCAGACCCGACTGGATCTCGTCCGCCACGAACAGCACGTTCCGCTCCCGCGTAAGCTCCCGCACTCCCGCCAGATAACCGGCCGGCGGCACCAGTACCCCCGCCTCCCCCTGGATCGGTTCGAGCAGCACGGCGACCGTGTTCTCGGTCACCGCCGCCCGCATCGCCGTCAGATCCCCGAACGGCACGATCTCGAAGCCCGGTGTGTACGGCCCGTAGTCCGCCCGCGCCTCCGGATCCGTGGAGAAGCTGATGACAGTCGTCGTCCGCCCGTGGAAGTTGCCGCCCGCGACCACGATCTTCGCCATCTCCGCCGGCACGCCCTTGATCCGGTATCCCCACTTCCGGGCCCCCTTCACGGCCGTCTCCACCGCCTCCGCGCCGGTGTTCATCGGCAGCACCATCTCCATGCCGCACAGCTCGGCGAGCTCGGTGCAGAACGCCGCGAACCGGTCGTGATGGAACGCCCGCGACGTCAGCGTCACCCGCTCCAACTGCGCCTTCGCCGCCTCGACCAGCCGCCGGTTGCCATGGCCGAAGTTGAGCGCCGAGTAACCGGCCAGCAGGTCCAGATACCGCCGCCCCTCCACATCCGTCATCCACGCGCCGTCGGCCGTGGCGACCACCACCGGCAGCGGACGGTAGGTGTGCGCACTGTGGGCCTCCGCCGCGGCGATGAGCCGTTCGGTCGTGGACACGGGACCTCCCGGGGTCAGACTGCCCTCCCTACCTATAGTCGCTCGCATGGCGGACAGGGAACCTTGGCCGTTCGCCGCGCCCGGTAGGCTGGCCGACAGGCCGTGACTGGCGCGCTGGGATGGGACGGACCATCGGGGAGCGGCCTGCGAGTGACCGAGTGCCGTGCGCCTGGGCCGAACCGTGAACCGTGACCGTTGCAAGCCACGCAGCCCGGAGGCCGCCATGTCAGAGCAGCAGCCCCTTTCCAACGAGTCCACCGCCTTCCGCGCGGCCCTCGACGTGATCCGCGCCGTCGAACCGCGCGTCGCCGACGCCATCGGCCAGGAGGTCGCCGACCAGCGCGAGATGCTCAAGCTGATCGCTTCCGAGAACTACGCCTCCCCGGCCACCCTCCTCGCGATGGGCAACTGGTTCAGCGACAAGTACGCCGAGGGCACCGTCGGCCGCCGCTTCTACGCCGGCTGCCGCAACGTCGACACCGTCGAGTCCCTGGCCGCCGAACACGCCCGCGAGCTCTTCGGCGCCCGGCACGCCTACGTCCAGCCGCACTCCGGCATCGATGCCAACCTCGTCGCCTTCTGGTCGGTCCTCGCCGCCCGCGTCGAGGCGCCCGCCCTGGAGAAGGCCGGCGTCCGCCAGGTCAACGACCTCTCCGACGCCGACTGGGCCGAGCTCCGCCAGGCCTTCGGCAACCAGCGCATGCTCGGCATGTCCCTGGACGCCGGCGGCCACCTCACCCACGGCTTCCGCCCGAACATCTCCGGCAAGATGTTCGACCAGCGTTCCTACGGCACCGACCCCGCCACCGGCCTCATCGACTACGAGGCGCTGCGCGCGTCGGCGCGCGAGTTCAAGCCGCTGATCATCGTCGCGGGCTATTCCGCCTACCCCCGTCTCGTGAACTTCCGGATCATGCGCGAGATCGCGGACGAGGTCGGAGCGACCCTGATGGTCGACATGGCCCACTTCGCGGGGCTGGTCGCCGGCAAGGTCCTGACCGGCGACTTCGACCCGGTCCCGCACGCCCAGATCGTCACCACCACCACCCACAAGTCCCTGCGCGGCCCCCGCGGTGGCATGGTCCTGTGCGACGACTCCCTCAAGGACCAGGTCGACCGAGGCTGCCCGATGGTCCTCGGCGGCCCGCTCCCGCACATCATGGCCGCCAAGGCCGTCGCCCTGGCCGAGGCCCGCCGGCCCTCCTTCCAGGACTACGCCCAGCGCATCGTCGACAACTCCCGCGCCCTCGCCGAGGGCCTGATGCGCCGAGGCGCCACCCTTGTCACCGGCGGTACGGACAACCACCTGAACCTGATCGATGTCGCCTCCTCCTACGGTCTCACCGGCCGCCAGGCCGAGGCCGCCCTGCTCGACTCGGGCATCGTCACCAACCGCAACTCCATCCCCGCCGACCCGAACGGCGCCTGGTACACCTCCGGCATCCGCATCGGCACCCCCGCCCTGACCACCCGTGGCCTCGGCACCGCCGAGATGGACGAGGTCGCCGGCCTCATCGACCGCGTCCTCACCACCACGGAGCCCGGCACCACCAGCAAGGGCGCCCCCTCCAAGGCCCAGCACGTCCTCGACCCGAAGATCGCGGACGAGATCTCCCACCGCGCCACCGACCTGGTCGCCGGCTTCCCGCTGTACCCGGAGATCGACCTCGCCTGACCTGACCTGACCTGACCTGACCCGCGATGGCCGGGCTCGGAGGCGCCCGCTCGACCATCGACTCGGACCCGGCCGCCCCCCCCGCATCCAGCGAACGCCCGCCTTAAGGGCGTGGGGGGGGACCCCCAGCCCCTGGGTGAGCGCACCTACACCTGCACCGCATGCGGAGCCGCGTCCCCACGGGACAAGAACTCCGCACGCGTCATGCTCATCCGGGCTGGTCTCAACCCGGCTGGTGCCGAGGGCACAAGACCTCCTGGAGCGCTGCTCCAGGAGGCAGCCTGAGCCAGGAATCCAGGGAGGGGAGGATTCAAACTGTTGGTACACCGCCGGAGCCGGATCGGTTCCCACCCGTGTCCGCTCTGTTTCCGACCAGTTCCGGACCGCCCCCGAGACCTGAGAGAATGGTGAGCATGGCTTCTGACCGACCCCGGGTGCTCTCCGGAATCCAGCCCACCGCAGGCTCGTTCCACCTCGGCAACTACCTCGGCGCCGTCCGCCAGTGGGTGGCCCTGCAGGAGTCCCACGACGCGTTCTACATGGTCGTCGACCTGCACGCGATCACGCTCCCGCAGGATCCCGCGGACCTGCGCGCGAACACCCGGCTGGCCGCCGCCCAGCTCCTCGCGGCCGGCCTCGACCCGGAGCGCTGCACGCTCTTCGTCCAGAGCCATGTCCCCGAGCACGCCCAGCTGGCCTGGGTCATGAACTGCCTCACGGGTTTCGGCGAGGCCTCCCGCATGACCCAGTTCAAGGACAAGTCCGCCAGGCAGGGCGCCGACCGCGCCTCCGTCGGCCTGTTCACGTACCCGATCCTCCAGGTCGCGGACATCCTGCTGTACCAGGCCCACGAGGTCCCGGTCGGTGAGGACCAGCGCCAGCACATCGAGCTCACCCGCGACCTCGCCGAGCGTTTCAACGGCCGCTTCGGTGAGACCTTCACCGTCCCGAAGCCGTACATCCTCAGGGAGACGGCGAAGATCTACGACCTCCAGGACCCGTCGATCAAGATGAGCAAGTCGGCGTCCACGCCGAAGGGCCTCATCAACCTCCTCGACGACCCGAAGGTGACCGCGAAGAAGGTAAGGAGCGCGGTGACCGACACGGACACCGTGATCCGTTTCGACCCGGAGAACAAGCCGGGTGTGAGCAACCTGCTCAGCATCTACGCGACGCTCACCGGCGCGAGTATCACCGAACTGGAAGAGAAGTACACCGGCAAGGGCTACGGTGCGCTCAAGACGGACCTCGCCGAGGTCATGGTCGACTTCGTGACGCCGTTCCGGGAGCGCACCCAGCAGTATCTGGACGACCCGGAGACGCTGGACTCGATCCTGGCCGAGGGCGCGGAGAAGGCACGTGCCGTAGCCGCGGAGACGCTGTCGCAGGTGTACGAGCGGGTCGGGTTCCTGCCCGCCAAGCACTGAGACTCCGGCGCGCAGGCGTACCAGCGGACGGTGCGCGCGCGTACCACCGGGTAGAGCGCTGCACATCACTACGACTACGCCTGCCCAGAGCACAGCCGTGGACGTACAGTCGATTGCCGGACGGCTGACAACGAAACCGACACAGGATCAAACGACACGACGACAGGAGATGACGTGGGGACCGTAACGATCGGTGTGTCGATCTCGGTCCCGGAGCCTCACGGCAGCCTGCTCCAGGAGCGGCGCGCGGGCTTCGGTGACGCCGCGGCTCACGGCATCCCCACCCACGTCACCCTGCTACCGCCGACCGAGGTCGAGGCGGCGCTGCTGCCGGCGATCGAGGCCCACCTCGGCGAGGTCGCGGAGGCCGGTCGCTCCTTCCCGATGCGGCTGTCCGGGACGGGCACGTTCCGACCGCTGTCGCCGGTCGTGTACGTCCAGGTCGCCGAGGGCGCCGAGGCCTGCACCTGGCTGCAGAAGCAGGTCCGGGACGCCTCCGGCCCCGTGGCACGCGAACTGCAGTTCCCGTACCACCCGCATGTCACGGTGGCGCACGGCATCGACGACGAGGCCATGGACCGCGCCTTCGAGGCACTCGCCGACTACGAGGCGCAGTGGCCCTGCACCGGCTTCGCGCTCTACGAGCAGGGCCCCGACGGCATATGGCGCAAGCTGCGCGAGTTCGCCTTCGGGGGACCGGTGGTGCCGCCGCAAGCGGGACACATCGAGCACGGCACCATCAGGAGCCATTAGCTCCAAGGAGTCGTCAGCTTCTGGAAGCCGTTACCTCCTGGAAGCAGTTGCCTTCAACAAGCCGTCAGCTTCTGGAAGCCGTTGCTCCTAGACCGGCAGCCGCCGGAACACCCCTCGCGGCAGGTGCCGCAGCGCCGACATCACGGCCTGCAGCGACCCCGGCACCCACACCGTCTCCGAGCGCCGTCGCAGCCCCAGCTCGATCGCCGTGGCGACCGCCTCGGGTGTCGTCGCGAGCGGTGGCTCCTCCAGGCCGGCCGTCATCTTCGTACGGACGAACCCGGGGCGTACGACCATGACGTGCGCGCCCGTGCCGTGCAGCGCGTCGCCGAGGCCCTGGGCGAAGGCGTCCAGGCCCGCCTTGCTGGAGCCGTAGATGAAGTCGGACCGGCGGGCCCGCTCGCCGGCCACGGAGGAGAGCACGACGAGTGAGCCGTGCCCCTGGGCCTGCAACGCGCGCGCGGAGACCAGTCCCGCGGACACCGCGCCCGTGTAGTTGGTCTGCGCGACCCGCACCGCACTCACCGGCTGCCGCTCGTCGCGGGACTGGTCGCCGAGGATCCCGAAGGCGAGCAGCACCACGTCGATGTCGCCCTCGGCGAACACCTTTCCGAGCACCGCCTCGTGGGCGTCGGGATCGAGCGCGTCGAAGGTGACGGTGTGCACGTCGGCCCCAAGAGTGCGCAGTTCCGAAGCGGCCGTCTCCAGGGCGGCCGTAGGTCGCCCGGCCAGCCACACCGTGCGGGTGCGGCGGGCGATCAGTCGGCGCGCGGTGGCCAGCGCGATCTCCGACGTACCGCCGAGGACCAGCAGGGACTGGGGAATGCCGAAGGCGTCCTTCACGACAGCTCCTAGCTAGAGGTTGCCTGATGGCCCGGGAAAGGGCTTGGAAAGGGGGCCCGGTAGCGGTCTGGCCGGCCTGGCGGGGGTGTGGAGCAGGCCCGGTAGCGGCCTGGCGGTGACTTGGAGCAGGCCCAGTAAGGCTGCGATGGCTTGGAGAGCGGCCTGGCGGTGGCCCGGCAACGGCCTGGGACGGCTGACGATGGCTTGGCGATGGACCCTAGAGGGCGAGACGGCGGGACAGGTCCGAGGTGAACACGCCCCGCGGGTCCAACTCCGCGCGAAGGGCCCGGAAGTCGTCCAGCCGTGGATACATCGCGGTAAGCAGCTCGGGCCGCAGCCGGGAGTCCTTGGCGAGGCAGACCCGCCCGCCGGCCGCGGCCACCTCCTCGTCCAGTTCGTCGAGGAAGGCCCCGAGACCGGGCAGCGCGGCCGGGATGTCCAGGGCGAGCGTCCAACCCGGCACGGGGAAGGACAGCCAGCCCGGATCGGCGTCCCCGAAGCGCTTGAGGACCGCGAGGACGGAGGGGCACCGGCGCTCCGAGATGCGGCGCACGATCCGGCGTACGGCGTCCTCCTGGTCGTGTCCGACGACGAACTGGTACCGCACGAAGCCGCCGCGGCCGTAGATCCGGTTCCTATGGGGGACGCCGTCGAGGGGGTGGAAGAAGGCGGAGATCTTCTGCAGCTCGCCGGTACGCGCGCGGGGGGCCGTTCGGTACCAGAGGTCGTTGTAGAGGCCGACGGTTGTCCGGCTGAGCAGGCTCTCGGGGAGGATGGCGGGGACAGCCGGGAGACGGGTGGGACGGAAGGCCAGCGGTTCCCTCCGCGCGCGCGTGCCCTTCGGTAGCGCCTCCAGGGGCGCGTGGTCGCCGCGGGTCAGCACCGCGCGGCCCGTCGCCGTGCCGCGTGCCAGGAGGTCGATCCACGCGACCGAGTAGCGGTAGCGGTGGTCGGTGGCCGCCAGGCGTGCCAGCAGGTCGTCGAGATCCCGCGCGCGCTCGGTGTCGACCGACATCAGCGAGGTCTCGACCGCATGGAGCTGCACGGTCGCGGTCAGGATCACGCCGGTCAGGCCCATGCCGCCGGTCGTCGCGTCGAACAGGGGCGTGCCGCGGCCGACCGTGCGGATCTCGCCGTCCGCGGTGAGCAGTTCCAGTGACAGGACGTGCCGGGAGAAGGAGCCGGAGACGTGGTGGTTCTTGCCGTGGATGTCCGAGCCGATCGCCCCTCCGACGGTGACGTAGCGGGTGCCGGGCGTCACCGGCACGAACCAGCCGAGCGGCAGCAGGACGTCGATCAGCCGGTGCAGGGACACGCCCGCGTCGCAGAGCACGATCCCGTCGGCCGCGTCGATGACGTGGACGCGGTCCAGGCCCGTCATGTCGAAGACCGCGCCGCCCGCGTTCTGCGCCGCGTCCCCGTACGACCGCCCCAGGCCCCTCGGGATGCCTCCGCGGGCCCCGCAGTCGCGGACGGCGGCAGCGGCCTCCTCGTACGTCCGTGGGCGGATCAGACGGGCGGCGGTGGGAGCGGTGCGGCCCCAACCGGTGACGGAAACGGTGTCGGCAGACATGCCGGTGACCGTATCGTCCCTCTATGAGGGATCGGTTATGAAACATCCTAAACGTCAATGCACTCCCCGAAATGGGTGATCAATAGGACTTCGCTCAATATTGTGCCTGTGCCGCGGCGGAGGAGTCCCGGCAAGGCGGAGTCTTTCGACGCTCCGCGCCAGGGGTGCCCACCCGCGCACATCAGGACATTGGTCTTCCGCAACCAGGGCAGAGTCGGACCATGGAATGGCTGAAGAAACTCCCCGTCGTCGGGCCGCTGCTGGCGCGGCTGATGGCCACGCACGCGTGGCGGTCGTACGACCGGCTGGACCGGGTGAAGTGGACACGGCTGGCCGCCGCGATGACCTTCACCAGCTTCGTGGCGCTGTTCCCGCTGCTCACCGTGGCCGCTGCGATCGCCGCCGCCACGCTCAGCGGCAGGCAGCAGAACACCATGGAGGACAAGATCGCCGAGCAGGTGCCCGGCATCTCCGACCAGCTCGACATCGGCGGTCTGGTCCAGAACTCCGGCACCGTCGGGGGCATCGCGGGCGCCCTCCTGCTGCTCACCGGGATCGGCTGGGCCGGTTCGACGCGCGAGAGTCTGCGGGCGGTGTGGGAACTGCCCGACGAGGAGGAGAACCCGGTCCTGCGCAAGGCCAAGGACCTGGGCATCCTGGTCGGGCTCGGCGGCGCCGTGCTGGTCACGCTCGCCGCCTCGACCGTCGCCTCCGCCATGGTCGGCTGGATCATCGACCGGCTCGGTATCGACGAGGCCGGCTGGGGCGGCATGCTGCTGCGGATCGCCGCGTTCGCGGTCGCCGTAGTGGCGGACTTCCTGCTGCTCCTGTACGTCCTCACGCTGCTGCCCGGAGTCGAGCCGGAGCGCCGCCGGCTGATCGTGGCCGCGCTGACCGGCGCGGTCGGCTTCGAACTGCTGAAGCTGCTGCTGAGCGGCTATCTGCAGGGCGTGGCCGCGAAAAACATGTACGGCGCGTTCGGCGTGCCCGTGGCCCTGCTGCTGTGGATCAACTTCACGTCGAAACTTGTCCTGTTCTGCGCCGCGTGGACGGCGACGCAGAGCAAGGAGCCCGGTCCCGCGGAGGAGCCCGGTCCTGCGGACGGGGCTGGTCCTGCGGACGAGCCCGGCCCCACAGGCGAGCCCGGCCCCACGGACGGGGCCGGTCCCACGGGCGAGCCCGGTCCCACGGACGGGTCCCGCCCCACGGACGAGTCCGACCTTACGGACGAGTCCGGCGACGCATCAGATCCGGCAGCGGCCAGCGGCGGTTGACCAGGAACGCGGCCCCCGCGAGCAGTACCAGCAGCCCGCCGGTGATCGCCAGCGCGACTCCCATGCCGCCGGAGCGGCCGCCGGTCGCGGCACTCGCCACCGGCTTCGACGAGCCGTCGGCCTCCGTGCCCCCGGTGTCCGCACCCCCGGCTTCCCCGGACACGTCCGACCCTGGCTGGGCGCTGGGCTGCGCGGCGCTCTTCGGCGGTACCAGCTCACCCACCGGCTGCACCTTGCCGGCCGCCTTGAAGCCCCAGTCGAAGAGATTCGCGGTCTCCTTGTAGATCTCGTTGTGCTCGCCCTTCTCGGGCTTCATGACCGTGACGAGCAGGACCTTGCCGTTGCGCTCGGCGACACCGGTGAAGGTGGCCCCCGCGTTGGTGGTGTTGCCGTTCTTGACGCCCGCGATGCCCTGGTAGACGGGGACGTCGGAGTCGCCGGTCAGCAGCCGGTTGGTGTTCTGGATCTCGAAGGACTCGCGGGTCGCCTTGCCCTTGTTCTTACCCTTCTTGGCCTTCGTCGTCTTGCCGGGAAACTTGGTGCGGACCGTCGAGCAGTACTCGCGGAAGTCCTTCTTCTGCAGCCCGGAGCGGGCGAACAGCGTCAGGTCGTACGCGGAGGAGACCTGGCGGGGAGCGTCGTAGCCGTCGGGGCTGACCACGTAGGTGTCGAGGGCCTGGAGCTCCTCGGCGTGCGCGTTCATCTCCTTGACGGTGGTGTCGATGCCGCCGTTCATCTGCGACAGCACATGCACGGCGTCGTTGCCGGAGCGCAGGAAGACGCCGAGCCACAGGTCGTGGACCGAGTAGGTCTCGCCCTCCTTTATCCCGACCATGCTGGAGCCGAAGCCGATGTCCGCCAGCTCGGAGGGGACGACCTTGTGCTTGTCGGTCTTCGGGAACTTCGGCAGGACGGTGTCCGCGAAGAGCATCTTCAGGGTGCTCGCCGGGGGCAGCCGCCAGTGCGCGTTGTGTGCGGCCAGCACATCACCGGACTCCGCGTCGGACACGATCCAGGAGCGTGCCGTCAGGTCCTTCGGCAGTACCGGAACCCCGCTCGTCAGATTCACCTGGGTGCCGGTCTGGCCGAGGCGTTCTCCGCCGACGGAGGACATGGTCGCCGGGGGAGTGGCCGAGGGGCTCGCCGACGGCTTTCCCGACGGCTTTCCCGACGGGCCGGCCGACGGCTTCGCAGTCGGTGACGGGCCGGGTGCGGCCCCGGAGACGGGCGCGGTCAGCGCGAGGGACGACAGGACGGCGGAGGCGACCAGCAGGGATCGCCCGACGGTCTTCTTCGGTGCGGGCACGGTGAGGAACGTACATGCCACAGGGCGTGAAGTCCCACCGCCCTCCCCACCCCGGACACGGAACCGGACACCCGGCGGCGATACTGGACGCATGAAGCTCAGCCGCCCCGTCTCCTGGTTCCTGCTCGCCTTCGGGGTGTGGAGCTGGGTCATCTGGGTCACTTTCGTCAAAAACCTGATCAAGGACAGCAGCGGGCTCGCCTTCGACGACGGTCACCCGACGGCGTACTTCTGGGTGCATCTGACGCTCGCCGTCGTCTCCTTCGTATGGGGGACGGTTGTCGGGGGCATCGGGTTGCGCGGAGTGCGCGCATTGCGCCGCACGTCATAACCGGCCGACGAATCCGGCCGACGAATCCGGTCGACGAATCCGGTCGAGAAACTCCGCCGATGATTCCTGCCGACCTCATCGCCGACAGCCCTGACCGCCCACAACGGGGGACACGACACCGTGGTCATACTCTTCGTCCTGCTCGCCCTCGCCGTCCTGGCCGTCCTGGTGGCGGCCAACTGGTACCTGTGGCGGCGCCTGTTCCGCGACACGACCCAGAGACCGGGCCTCGCGCGGCGTGCGGGCGTGGTGCTGATCGCCGGGGGGTGGGCGCTCGCGATCGGGGCGGTCGTGTCCGAACGCGCCGGCGCGCCCTTCTGGCTCCAGCGTGTGCTCGCCTGGCCGGGCTTCCTGTGGATGGCCCTGTCGGTCTACCTGCTGTTGGCGGTGATCGCGGGTGAGGTCGTACGACCGCTGCTGCGACGGTTCCTGGAACGGCGGGCACGCGCGGGGACGGCCGTACGGCAGCCGGTGCAGGGGACGGAGCAGGGGCTGGTGCCGGAAACCACGGCACCGGACCCTGTGCCGGAAACCACGGCACCGGACCCTGTGCCGGAAACCACGGCCGTGTCCGGTGCGGAACCGCAGGCCGGCCCGGCCGGGCCGACCGCCCCGCACACGTCCTCCTCCTCCCTCACTTCCGACCTCACCCCCGCACCCTCGCGCCGCCTCTTCGTCTCCCGTGTGGTCGGCGGTGCCGCCGCCGCGGTCGCTGTCGGCACGGTCGGCTACGGCACGTACGGCGTCCTGAACGGCCCCACGGTCAAGCGGGTCACCGTGCCGCTGGCCAAGCTTCCGCGCGCGGCGCACGGTTACCGGATCGCGGTGGTCAGCGACATCCACCTGGGCCCGGTGCTGGGCCGGGGCTTCGCGCAGAAGGTCGTCGACACGATCAACTCCACTCAGCCCGACCTGATCGCGGTCGTCGGTGACCTGGTCGACGGCAGTGTCAAGGACCTGGGCCCGGCGGCCGCGCCCCTGGCCCGGCTCAAGGCCCGGCATGGCGCGTACTTCGTCACCGGGAACCACGAGTACTTCTCCGGCGCCCAGCAGTGGGTCGAAGAGGTACGACGGCTGGGCATCCGCCCGCTGGAGAACGCCCGCACCGAACTGGCCCACTTCGACCTGGCGGGCGTCAACGACGTGGCGGGTGAGGACGAGAGCCAGGGGCCCGACTTCGCCAAGGCGCTCGGCGACCGCGACACGGCACGCGCGTGCGTGCTGATGGCCCACCAGCCGGTGCAGATCCACGACGCCGTCGAGCACGGCGTCGACCTCCAGCTCTCCGGCCACACCCACGGCGGCCAGCTCTGGCCCGGCAACTTCATCGCGGCCGCCGCGAACCCCACCGTCGCGGGCCTGGAACGCTACGGCGACACCCAGCTGTACGTCAGCCGCGGCGCCGGCGCCTGGGGCCCGCCGACCCGCGTGGGCGCCGAGTCGGACATCACCGTGATCGAACTGGCGTCACGACAGGCGTGAGCGGACTACGCGGGGACCGACGGATGCTCGGGAGCGTCACGCCCCGCCGTCCTGTGAGCCCGATCGGAGCCTCACGCCTCGGCATCCCCTGAGTCTGCCCGATCGGAGCCTCACGCCTCGCCATCCCCTGAGCCTGACCGGAGCGTCACGCCCCGCCGCCCCCCGTGGCCGACCCCCCATTCCCGCTCTCGCTCCCGCCGCTCCCCTTCCCGCCCCCCGCCGGCAGCGTCACCGTCACCGCCAGCCCCTCACCACGTTCCGTCCGAACCGCCACCTCGCCCTTGTGGGCCCGCACCACCCCCTGCACGATCGCCAGGCCGAGCCCGCTGCCCGCGCCCCCGCCGGTCCGGAAGAAACGGTCGAAGACCCGGGCCGCGTCCTCCGGGCCCAGCCCCGGCCCCTTGTCGGCGACGCACAGCCGTACGACCCCGTAGGCGCGCTCCACGCCGAGCCGCACCGGCACGTCCTCGGGTGTGTGGGTGCGGACGTTGGCCACCAGGTTGCCGAGGACCTGCCGCAGCCCGGACTCGTCGGCGCGCACCAGCAACGAGCCGTCGGCGTCGACGGTGATGGGCCGCCCCGGCTGCTGCACCCGCAGGTCCTCGGCCATGTCCCGCACCAGACGGCTCACGTCCACGTTCCGGAAGCGCAGTTCGGGCTGCTGGTCCAGCCGGGCGAGGGTGAGCAGCTCGTCGACGAGCCGCCCCATGCGATCGGCCTCGGCCAGCACCCGCTCCCAGGCCCGTTCACGGTCGGCCGGGTCGCTGAGCATGCCCTTGTCGTACAGCTGGAGATAGCCGCGTATCGCCGCCAGCGGGGTGCGTAGCTCGTGCGAGGCGTCGGCGACGAAGCGGCGCAGCTGGGCGGCGCTGCGCTCGCGCGTGCGGTACGCCGACTCCACCTGGTGGAGCATGGAGTTGAGGGCGAGCCGGAGCTGTTCGACCTCCAGGGTGGCCTCACGGCTGGAGGGGACACGCCGCGTCAGATCACCCTCGGCGATCGCCGACGAGGTCTCCACCATGTCCTCCAGCGGCCGCATACGTCGACCGACGCTCATCATCGTCAGCAGTGCGAGCAGCGCGAGCAGCAGCGTGCCGATGGCGAGGTCGAGCTTGAGAGCCTTGGAGACGCCCTTGTGCAGGGCGTCGGTCGAGGTGGCGAGCAGGATCCGCGTGCCGTCGGCGAGCCGGACGCCGGTGACCCGGTAGGGGGAGCCGTGCACGGTGACGTCGTGCGGTTCGGGGTCCTCGATGAGGGCGCCCGGGTCACGGACGGAGTGCGCGAGGCCGCGCTGGGCGTCGGTGGGCTTGAACCCGAGAATGCCGACGGGTTCACCGCTGCCGTCGATGACAGTGAAGATCGAGTCCGGTCTCGGCTGCTCGTTCGTGGCCTGCGGGGCGATCCGGTCACGGAAGAAACTCAGCGCGCTCAGCGAGTCGAACTGCCGCAGGGTGAGCTGCGAACCGCCCAGGGAGTCACGGGTCTTGGTGAGCTCGGTGTCGACCTGGTCCAGCAGGTAGTACCGCATCCCCATCAGGCTCACGGCTGTCGCCGCGGCGATCCCCAGGGCGAGCAGTGCCACGTTGGCCAGCGTCAGCTTGCCGCGCAGCGAGTGGACGCCCCGCCTCCCGCGCAGCGAGTGGCCCCGCAGCGAGCGGACGCCCCACTTATTGCCGCGCGTCTTATGGCCGCGCGTCCGCCCCTGGTTGCGCGCCGGCCACCACGACCCCGGGAGATTCATGCCGGCCTTCATGCCAGTCCGTATCCCACACCCCGCCGGGTGGTGATCAACGGCGGTCCCAGCGCGTCGAGCTTGCGCCGCAGATAGCTGATGTACGTCTCGACCACGGTCGACTCCGGCGGGGTGTGCTCGTACTGCCAGACATGGCGCAGAAGTTCCTCCTTGGGCACGATCCGGCCCCCGTTGCGCACCAGGAAACGCAGCAGGGCGTACTCGGTGGGGGTCAGTTCGACCGAGCGGCCCGCGCGGTGCACCGAGTACGTCGTCTCGTCCAGCTCCAGGTCGCCGTAGCGCAGGGGCGGCCGCTGCGGGAGGACGTCGGCCGGTCGGGTCCGGCGCAGGACGGCCGTGATCCGCGCGACGACCTCGTCGATGTTGAACGGTTTGGTGATGTAGTCGTCACCGAAGCCGAGCGCGCCGACGATCTCGGCGGGCGAGTCACGCGCAGTGAGGAAGACGACCGCCAGGTCGGGCCGGCGCTCGCGCAGGCGCCGGCCCAGGGCGCGGCCGTCCCCGTCCGGGAGCATGATGTCGAGCAGCGCGCAGTCCGGGAGGGTGCGCTCGGCGAGCGTGAGCGCCTCGCGGACCGTGCCCGCCGTCATCACCTCGAACCGGTGGTAGCGCAGGGCGATGGCGAGGACGTCCGCGATGCTCTCCTCGTCCTCCACCACCAGCACGGTGCCTGAACCCGTCGTCATGCCCCCAGTATCGGCGGACCCACTGACAACCGGACGGGTTCGCTGCTTTGGAGTTCCTTGAGAGTCATGGCGCGGCGCCCCCACGCGCGCGCGGCGCCGCCAATCCTGTTGCCGAGGACCTGGGGGACCAACCGACCGAACAAACCGAGTAAGGAGCTGTTGAGCGTGGCGGCATTGGCACGGTGGTGCTATCGGCACCGGCTGGTGGTCCTGTTGCTGTGGGTGGGGGCACTGTTCGGCCTGGGGCTTTCGGCCTCGACGGCGGGCACGGACTACGCGAACGTCTTCTCCCTCCCGAACACGGACTCCAAGCGCGCGTACGACCTGATGGAGAAGGCCTTCCCGCAGACCGCGGGCGACACCGACACGGTGGTGTGGAAGGTCGACGAGGGCTCGGTACGGGACCAGGCGGTACGGTCCCGTATCCAGCCCGCGCTCGACAAGATCGCCGGCATGAAGGGCGTCGGCGGGGTCACCAGCCCCTACAGCGGCGGCGCGGCCGGGATCAGCGGCGACGCCGCGGCGCAGATCGGCGGCGACGGGCGGATCGCGTACGCCCAGATCACCTTCGCCGACCAGGCGAACGCCGTACCCAAGGAACTGGTGCAGGACGTCGTCGACACCGCGCAGGGCGTCGAACGCGCCGGGATGCAGGTCGAGTTGGGCGGCCAGGCGATCCAGCGGGTGCAGGAACCGCCCTCCGGTCTCGCCGAGATGGTCGGCATCGTCGCGGCGGCCGTCGTCCTGTTCCTGGCCTTCGGATCGCTCTTCGCGATGCTGCTGCCGCTCGCCGTCGCCATCTTCGGAGTCGGCACCGGCATGTTCTCCACCCAACTGCTCAGCCATGTCACCGACATCCCCGACCTGGCCCCGCTGCTCGCCACCCTCATCGGCCTCGGCGTCGGCATCGACTACGCCCTGTTCATCGTGACCCGGCACCGCAAGGGCATCCTGCGCGGCATGGATCCGGAGGAGTCGGCGGTCACGGCCCTCAACACCTCCGGCCGCGCGGTGCTGTTCGCGGGCGGCACGGTGTGCATCGCGCTCGCCGGGATGCTGGTGACGAACCTGCGCTTCCTGGACGGTGTCGTCATCGGCACCTCGCTGACCGTGGTGCTGAGCGTCCTCGCGGCCACGACCCTGCTGCCGGCGCTCCTCGGTTTCCTGGGCCCGCGGGTGCTCAGCCGCCGGCAGCGGCGCAAGCTCGCGGCGACCGGGCCCGAGCGGGAGCGGGCGAGCGGACTCGCGGCCCGCTGGTCGGCGGGCGTGCAGAAGCGCCCGCGCCGGATCGCCGCGCTCGCCCTCGTCGTCATGGCCGTCCTCGCGCTGCCGGTGCTGTCGCTGCGCCTGGGCGCGACGGACCAGGGCAACGACGACACCACGACGACCACCAGGAAGGCGTACGACCTGCTCGCCGAGGGCTTCGGCCCCGGCTTCAACGGACCGCTCCAGGTGGTCACCGACGGCGGCGACACCACCGCCCTGGTCAAGGGCATCCAGGGCACGGACGGGGTCGCGCGGGTCGCCGCGCTGCCGTCCGCGCGGGGCGTGACGGTGATCCAGGTCGTCCCGACCACGTCACCGCAGTCAGAGGAGACCGACCAGCTCATCGACACCCTTCGGGACAAGGTGATCCCGCAGGCCGGGGCCCCGGCCCACGTCGGCGGGGTCACGGCGGTCTCGAAGGACTTCGCGACCGTCACGGGCGACCGGCTGCCGCTCTTCATCGCGACCATCATCGGCCTGGGCTTCCTGCTCCTCCTGGTCGCCTTCCGCTCCCTGGTGGTGCCGCTGACCGCCGCCCTGATGAATCTCATCGCGGCGGCCGCCTCCTTCGGAGTCCTCGTCGCGATCTTCCAGTGGGGCTGGGGACTCGACCTGCTGAGCCTCGGCAAGGAAGGCCCGATCAACGCCTTCCTGCCGGTCATCATGCTGTCCCTGCTCTTCGGCCTCTCGATGGACTACCAGGTGTTCCTGGTCAGCCGGATGCACGAGGAGTGGGTCCACACCAAGGACAACGCCCGCGCGGTCCGCGTCGGACTGGCCGAGACCAGCCGCGTCATCAACTCCGCGGCCCTCATCATGGTCTGCGTCTTTCTGGCCTTCGTCCTCAGCGGCGACTCCGGGGCGGCGATGGCGGGCGTGGGCCTGGCCGCCGCCGTGGCCCTGGACGCGTTCATCCTGCGTACGGCCCTGGTGCCGGCGGCGATGCATCTGCTCGGCAACTCCAACTGGTGGCTGCCGGGGTGGCTGGACAAGCGGCTGCCGCACTTGGCGGTGGAGCCGAAGGAGGAGGCGGAGTCGGGGCCTGCGACGGACGGGCCCGCTTCGGTGGTCCACGGTTTCATCCGCACCCCCGAGGGTGAGCCGGTGCGCGGCGCGGCGGTGACGCTGCTGTCCGAGGGCGGCCGTCAACTGGACCGAGTGACCTCCTTGGCCGACGGGTCGTACGCCCTCTCAGTCCCGACGCCGGGGACGTACCTGCTGGCGACGACGGCGGCGACGTACGGCTCGCGGGCGCGGCATGTGGTCGTGGAGGAAGGGCCGCTGGTCTGTGACGTGGAGTTGGCTGAGGGGGAGGTGGACGCGGTCAACTAGCGCCGTGGCAGGCACTAGTGCCGCGACAGGCAATGTTCGCCCCGTCGCGACGCCTGGCACGCACTCTCGCCGCACCGGGCGAAAGCCCAAGTACATCCAGTACGAGGGCTTCCGCCCGGCACGCCGATAGCACGCACCAGACGCCGCTCCTTCTCGGGCAAACATTGCCTGCCGCGGCACTAGCTACTGGCTTTCCTCTTCCCGGCCTTGATGATCTGGTCCACGTCGAGAGTGACCTCGGCACCGATCGAGTCGGGCAGGGTGATGACCTCGCCGGGGGCGTGGACGCGGTGGCTCGCGTACTCGTTCCCGGCCGGGTCTGTGAGCAGGTGGAGGCGCTGGTGCTTGCGGTCGACGACGAGGTAGACGGGGACCTTGGCCTCGGCGTAGGCGGCGACCTTGGTCTTCAGGTCGTCCTTCCCGTTGCTGGAGGTGACCTCGAGCACGAGGCGGAAGCAGACCGGGTCGTACGCGTTGTTCTCGACGAAGTGGTCGTCGATGTCGGCGTCCACCACCACGAGGTCGGGGATGGCGTAGTCCTCGGCGCCAGTGGGCAGCCAGAGCCCGACGTTCTGGAGGACCTCGGTTTCTGAGTCGTGCAACCCGGCGGCAATGAAGGGCACCATGAGGCCGGTCAGGGCACGGGCGTGGGGGGCATCCGGTGATGGGGTCACGAGGAGGTGGCCTCCGATGATCTCGACTCGGTAGCCCGGATGGCGCTCCATGATCTCGTCGGCGATGGCCGTGAGCGAGAACGGCCGGTCGTCGTCGAAGGGCTGCTCGACGGATGCAGCGGACATCGCGTGCCTCCTAGGGGCTGGTGTCGAGAGCATCATCGTAGGCAGGCCGGGACCCGAACGTCCCGTTCAGGCGTACTCACCCGACAGTGGATCATCCCGCCCGCCCCTTGGCGCCCCCGGATCCGGCATCACCTTCGTCATCCCGGGCAGGAAGTCCGTGAACAGCTCGTGCACCTCCCGTACGAGCGGCCGCAGCACCCTGAACCGGGCGAGCGACACCCCGCGCGCGGTGAGCCGGGCCCCCCGCTCGGCCAGCCGGTAACTCCGCTCGCGCCCTTCGGTCCGGTCGAAGATCCAGTACAGCACCAGCCCCATCTGGGCCAGCCACATCAACTCGGGGAGGATGTCCCGCAGCTCCTCGGGAACCTTCGTCCTCGTGGCCCCCGCCAGCACCTGCCGGTGGACGCTGACGGCCTCCACGCGCGCGTGCTCCGACTCGGGGGAGAAGGGACTGAGCGGGCTGTCCGGATCGGCGGCGTTCTTGAAGAACTGCACCGCGAACTCGTGGTACGGCCCGGCGATGTCCAGCCACACCTTCAGCACACCCGCGAGCCGCGCCTCCAGGTCGGTCTCCCGGGCCAGCACCTCCCGGACCGCCACCTGGTGCTCGGCGGCGATCCGGTCGTAGAAGCCCTGGATCAGGTGCTCCTTGCCCGCGAAGTAGTAGTACGCGTTGCCCACGGAGACGCCGGCCTCCTGGGCGATGGCCCGCATGGTCGTCTTGTCGTAGCCCCGTTCCTGGAACAGCCGCATCGCCGTCTCCAGGATCAGCGCGCGGGTCTGCTCGGACTTGCTCGGGGTACCGCCCTGGTCGGGGCGGTCATGGTTCGCAGGCACGAGAAGAGAGCCTAACGAGTGGGGCGGGTACCGCTGCCGCGGCCGGGTGGGTTGTGGTCTCCACTGGGGCTGGGACTGGGGCCGGGGCCGGGACTGGGGCTGGGGCTGGGGCTGGGGCCGGGCGGGTTGTGGTCGGGGTCGTGGTGGCGCCCGGACGGGTTGTGGTCGGGGTGCGCGGGTAGGTGGTACGTCCATCCCTCGCCGGGGTCGTACGCCCATCCGTCCACCCGGCGATAGACCCGCCCGCCCCACTGGTCCTCTCCCCTCCCCGGATCCCCTTTCTTCCGCCGGCCCCATTTGTTCCCCTGGGCCCCTTCGTCCCTCTGAGCCCCGCGCCACTTCGCGGCGGCGAGCACCGCGCCCCTGGCGAGCCGGGCCCCGGCCGGGGTGCTCAGCCGGTGGGCGAGCGGCCGGTGTTCCCGCAGCGCCCACAGGGTGACGATCCAGGCGGCGGCCTCCCGGTAGACCTGCCCCGCGTCGCCCACGACGGTGACCTCGTCGAGGGTGGCTCGGTGGTCGAGCCCGGGAAACCGCCGCCGGGCCTGCGGCGACCCCGCTGGCACCAGCTCCAGCGGCACCAACTGCGGCTGTCGTACGAGCCAGTCCCGCACGAAGACGCAATGGGAGCACTCGGCGTCGTACAGGACGGTGAGCCGGTGGACGGGGGCGAGGAGCGGTGGGGCCGTCTCGCCGGGCCGGGAGACCGGGGCGCGCCCGGCGCCCCGGTCCTCGGTGGCCGTCACGGTGCTCACGCCCCCTGGGTCCCGACCCAGCCCTGCGGCGCGACCGGCGGCAGCTGCTCCCGCTCCAGGACGCCCCGCCGCCGGATCCGGTTGAGGAGGTACACGTTGGCCAGGTGCATCGCGCCGAGCACGAGCAGCACCACGCCCAGCTTGGTCGACAGGGCCTCGAATATCCCGCGGGTGTCCCGGATGGTGTCGTCCCCGCTCAGGTAGAGCGCGACGAACCCGAGGTTGACGAGATAGAAGCCGACCACCAGGAGGTGGTTGACGGCGTCGGCGAGCTTCTCGTCGCCCTGCAGTACATCGGCGAGAAAGACCCGCCCGTTCCGGCTGAGTGTCCGGGCCACCCAGATGGTCAGCGCGATGCTGACGACCAGGTAGATGACGTAGGCGACGACGGTGCGATCCATGGCCCCACCCCTTCTTGAACGCGTTCAAAACGCTGACAGGGGAGACTCTAGACCTGTTTTTGAACACGTTCAACCCGGGTCGTGGGAGGTGTGCCGAAGGAAGGGCCGCCCTGGTGGGCTCACTGCCTCACGATCTGCGTGCGAGCTCCGGCCGCTTGCTGTAATCCGTGAACCCGAGGACGTTTCCCCATGGATCGGCGAACTCGACGGTCCGACCGGTCGCCCCGGAGAACGGCGCGTCGAGCGGCGCGATCCCGGCGGCGGCCAGCTCCCGCGCGGCCGCGCGGGCATCCGGCACCTCCAGCCACACCCGCGGGGTGGGCCGGCCCGGCGGCCGGTGCCCGAGCCCCTCCTCCAGCTGCAGTAGGATCCCGGGCGTCTCACCCCCGACCTTGAGCAACGCGATCCCGCCCTTGTCGAACCGGAACCCCAGGGTGAACCCGGCCCGCTCGTAGAAGCGGACCGCCTCGTCGAGGTCCCCGACGGGGAACAGGATGTTGTCGAAACCGAGCAGCTCGTACGACTCGTCATCTGACATGTCGTCAGATTAGGTGGGAATCACCGACTTCGTGCAGAAGGCCGACCGCGAGGCGCGGCGAGGTCACCCGGAAGGATCCCCGCCACCACGGCCCAGCCGGGCCCGTCGGCCACGGCCCAGCCGGGCCCGCGTCAGCGGAGACCGCCAAGTCGTCGTAGTCGCCTGCCGGATCGTGTCCATCGCCTCCTGAGGGACAGGAACTGCCCGTCACCGGTCAACCGGGGCCCACCCCTCGGTGCGCAGCAGCAGACCCCGCTCCCGAATGGGCTGTGCAGCAAACGAGGTCGATACGTCATCTCCGGTTAGCACACACAGACCGCAGGGTGCGTATCAGTGCGTCGAACTGGCGGGGGCCGGTGGCAATGATCGCGTCCGGTTCGTCGCTCTCGCGGAGGAGAATCGTTCCGGCGGGGGTGGTGGCGAGGTAGACGCAGGAGGAGGCCTCCTCGCTGTAGGTGGACTTCTGCCAGGTGTGTTCGGTGGCGGTCATGGCTCGGCTTTCATGTCTCTTGGGCGATGCGGTCGATGAGTTCGCGGGAGGCCGCGTGGTCCAGGGTGGCCTCCTCCATGCGGTCAAGGATCAGCCGGTACTTCGTCAACTGTGCTACGGCATTGATGAGTTCGCTGCCATGTGCGGCGTCGAGTTGTGCGGTGTCGAGGGCCGGGACGGGGCCGTAGGCGTAGTCCAGCCCGTGGCCCACGGTGGGGAAAGCAGTGCCGTCGAAGGGGATCACCCTGAGCGTGACGTGCGGCTGTTCGCTCATCTTGACGAGGTGGTCCAGTTGGGCGCGGGCGACCTCTCCGCCACCGAAGCGCATACGCAGGGCAGCCTCGTGGATCAGTGCCGTGTACTTCGGTGGCTGTTCGCGGTGCAGGATGGCCTGACGCTTGATGCGGTGGGAGATTCGGTACTCGATTTCGTGCGGGCGCAGTGCCGGGACCGCCTGGCGGAAGAGTGCGCGGGCGTGCTCCGGGGTCTGCAGCAGGCCGGGGATGTTGATGACCTGGGCCACGCGTAGGGCCACCGCGTGGTGCTCCATCTCCGCCACGTCCAGGAAGCGGGGCGGGAGCGTGTCGCGGTACTCCTCCCACCAACCGCGTTCGCGGTGCGCGGCCATGGCCACGAGGGCGTCGATCAGCGGTTCGTTGGTGCAGTCGTAGTTGTTGGCAAGGGTGCGGATGCGCTGCTCGCTCAGGCCAAAGCGTCCCGTCTCGATGTTGCTGATGCGCGCTTGATTAGCGCCGATCATCTCGCCGGCCTCGCGGGCTGTGAGTCCCGCGCTCTCGCGTAGCTTGCGCAACTCGACCCCCAGGCGGATTTGGCGTGCCGTAGGTGTTTGCCGCGGCGGCATGTTCCCGCTCCCTTGCCTTGCGTCGTACGAGGTCACCCACACGAGTGGAACGTCGGATACATCTGCAGATTTTGTAGTAACCATTCTACGCGGGTGGGTACGGTGAAACCCAAGCCGCTCAACCGCCCCCGCCGCCAAGCCGGAAGCGCACCGCGCCGCACCTCACGCGCGCGGCACTGCCACCGCCCGGCCGGGTGGTCGAGCGAACCACGTTCCCCACCGCAGGAGGGCTTCATGGTCACCGTATCCTCGTCGGAGTGCGAAGTGTCCCCAACTTGGGCGTACGCACTTCAACTACCCAACGACCCGCGCGCCGCGCGCATCGCCCGGGTCACCCTCCGTGCCGTTCTCGTCGGTCACGGCATGTCCCAACTCCAGGACAGCGCTGAGCTGTTGGCCTCAGAAATGGTCACCAATGCCTACCGGTACTCGACCGGCCCCGCGACCCTCCGCCTCCGTGGTCTGGACCGCAGTCGGCTAAGGGTGAGCGTCTGGGACGCCAACCCGCACATCCCGCCTCCGTTCGACAAGCGATCAGGTCCCCTCGGTCCCGTGCCGACCGAGGCCGACGGTGGGCGTGGGCTGTTCCTCGTATGCCATTACGCGGACGCGTGGGGTGGGTATCCGCTCGGAGATGATCTCTTCGGCCGGGGAGGGAAGCTGTTGTGGTGCGAGATTCGGTCGTCAGCCGGAAGAGCTGCCATCACCTGCCCGGAGGCGGCCGTCCGAGGGATCACTCGTTGAGGTGAGGCGGCTGTCATTGCCCCTGGGTACGCTGGGCCCACAGGCGAGACTCCGTCGCATGGGAGCACTGATGAGCGCCGCATCCGAGAACGGGCTCGACGACGAGCGGGCGTACCGCTGGCCGATCCCGCCCCCCGAGGGCTGGACCGCGGACGACCTCGACCGGATTCCGGGCCTCCCGCCGCACACGGAGTTGATTGACGGGAGTCTCGTCTTCATGAGTCCGCAGACCCGGTTTCACCTGCGCTGCATGCGCCTGCTGGAGTACAGCCTGCTGAGCCAGGCACCGGAGCACATGGATGTGGACCGCGAATTCACCGTGCGGCTGGATGACAAGAACCGGCCCGAGCCGGACCTCCTTGTGATTCCCGCCGAGGCGGCCACCGGCCCGTCCCAGACCTGGCACAGACCGGAGGACGTCATCCTCGCGGTCGAGGTCGTTTCGCCGGATTCCCGTGAACGTGACCGTGAGGTCAAGCCCCGCAAATACGCGACAGCCGGGGTGCCGCATTTCTGGCGTGTCGAGCAGGACGACGACAAGGGCCTCCCCGTCGTCTACGTCTACGAGCTCGACCCGGCCTCGAAGTCCTACGGTCTCACCGGCATCTTCCACGACCGGCTCAAGGTGTCCGTGCCGTTCGACACGGAGATCGACCTGACGGCGATCAACCGGCGCCCCGGCGCGTGACGACGCGGAGGGCCCCGCCCCCGGTGTCGAACCGGGGGCGGGGCCCTCACCCACGTACGGAAGACGACGTGTCAGAAGCGGCGCGTGATCAGCGCCCGCTTCACTTCCTGGATCGCCTTCGTGACCTCGATGCCGCGCGGGCAGGCGTCCGTGCAGTTGAAGGTCGTGCGGCAGCGCCAGACGCCGTCACGGTCGTTGAGGATCTCCAGGCGCTGCTCGGCCGCCTCGTCACGCGAGTCGAAGATGAAACGGTGGGCGTTGACGATGGCCGCCGGGCCGAAGTACTGGCCGTCGTTCCAGAAGACCGGGCAGGAGGAGGTGCAGGCCGCGCAGAGGATGCACTTCGTGGTGTCGTCGAAGCGCTCGCGGTCCTCCGCCGTCTGGAGGCGTTCCCGGGTCGGCTCGTTCGTGTCCTTCGTGATGAGGAAGGGCATGACGTCGCGGTACGCCTGGAAGAACGGGTCCATGTCGACGACCAGGTCCTTGAGGACCGTCAGGCCCTTTATGGCCTCGACCGTGATCGGCTTCTCGGGGTTCAGGTCCTTGATCAGGGTCTTGCAGGCAAGACGGTTCTTGCCGTTGATCCGCATCGCGTCCGAACCGCAGATGCCGTGGGCGCACGAGCGGCGGAAGGTGAGCGTGCCGTCCTGCTCCCACTTGATCTTGTGGAGGGCGTCGAGGACACGTTCCTTCGGGTCGATCTCCAGCTGGAAGTCTTCCCAGACCGCTTCCGCCGAGACCTCGGAGTTGAAGCGGCGGATGCGGAAGGTGGCCGTGATGTACGGGGAGTCGGCGAAGCCGGGCTCGGGCGTGCCGGCCGCGTCCGCCTTGTCCAGGGTCGGGGTTGCCATCAGTACTTACGCTCCATCGGCTGGTAGCGGGTCTGGACGACCGGCTTGTAGTCGAGACGGATCGACTCGGTGCCGTCGTCACCCACCTCGCGGTACGCCATGGTGTGGCGCATGAAGTTGACGTCGTCGCGGTTCGGGTAGTCCTCGCGGTAGTGACCGCCGCGGGACTCCTTGCGGGCCAGGGCCGACACCGCCATGACCTCGGCCAGGTCGAGCAGGTTGCCCAGCTCGATGGCCTCCAGCAGGTCGGTGTTGAACCGCTTGCCCTTGTCCTGGATCGAGACGTTCAGGTAGCGCTCGCGGAGTTCCGCGATCTTCTCGACCGCCGTCTTGATCGTCTGCTCGGTGCGGAACACCATGACGTTCGCGTCCATGGTCTCCTGCAGCTCGCGGCGCAGGACCGCGACCCGCTCGGTGCCGGTGGCGTCGCGGAGCCGCTCGACCTGGTCGAGCACCAGCCGCGCCGGGTCCTCGGGCAGCTCGACGTAGTCGGCCGTCTGCGAGTAGTCGGCGGCCGCGATGCCGGCCCGCTTGCCGAACACGTTGATGTCCAGGAGCGAGTTCGTGCCCAGACGGTTGGCGCCGTGGACCGACACGCACGCGACCTCGCCGGCCGCGTACAGGCCCGGGACCACCGTGGTGTTGTCGGAGAGCACCTCACCCTGGACGTTCGTCGGGATGCCGCCCATCGCGTAGTGCGCGGTGGGCTGGATCGGGATCGGGTCCGTGTACGGCTCGATGCCCAGGTAGGTGCGCGCGAACTCGGTGATGTCCGGGAGCTTGGCGTCCAGCTGCTCCGGCGGGAGGTGCGTCAGGTCCAGGTAGACGTGGTCGCCCTCGGGGCCGCAGCCGCGGCCCTCGCGGATCTCCGTGTAGATGGAACGGGAGACCACGTCCCGGGACGCGAGGTCCTTCATGACCGGCGCGTACTTCTCCATGAAGCGCTCGCCGTCCTTGTTGCGGAGGATGCCGCCCTCACCGCGGGCGCCCTCCGTCAGCAGGATGCCCATGCGCCAGATGCCGGTCGGGTGGAACTGGAAGAACTCCATGTCCTCCAGCGGGAGGCCGCGGCGGTAGACCGCCGCCTGGCCGTCGCCCGTCAGGGTGTGCGCGTTCGACGTCACCCTGAAGAACTTGCCGGTGCCGCCGGACGCGTAGATCACGGCCTTCGCCTGGAAGACGTGGATCTCGCCGGTGGCCAGCTCGTACGCCACGACACCGGCCGAGCGCTTGACGCCGTCGACCTCGGTGATCAGCTGGTCCAGGACGTAGAACTCGTTGAAGAACTCCACGCCCTCCTTGACGCAGTTCTGGTACAGCGTCTGGAGGATCATGTGGCCGGTGCGGTCGGCCGCGTAGCAGGAACGGCGGACCGGGGCCTCGCCGTGATTGCGGGAGTGACCGCCGAAGCGGCGCTGGTCGATGGTGCCGTCCGGGGTGCGGTTGAACGGCAGGCCCATCTTCTCCAGGTCGAGGACCGAGTCGATGGCCTCCTTCGCCAGGATCTCGGCGGCGTCCTGGTCGACCAGGTAGTCACCGCCCTTGACCGTGTCGAAGGTGTGCCACTCCCAGTTGTCCTCCTCCACGTTGGCCAGCGCGGCGGCCATGCCGCCCTGCGCGGCGCCCGTGTGGGAGCGGGTCGGGTAGAGCTTGGTGAGCACCGCGGTGCGGCTGCGCTTCGTCGACTCGATGGCCGCGCGCATGCCCGCGCCACCGGCGCCGACGATGACGGTGTCGTACTTGTGGATCTTCATGATTCTCGCAGCCCCGTGCCTAGCGGATGTTCGGGTCGAAGGTGAAGATCACCAGCGTGCCCAGCAGGATGGTGAACACCGTGGCGGTGTAGAGCAGGCCCTTGAGCCACAGCCGGGTGCCCGGCCGCTCCGCGTAGTCGTTGATGATCGTGCGCAGGCCGTTGGCGCCGTGCAGCATCGCGAGCCACAGCATCAGCAGGTCCCAGACCTGCCAGAACGGGGACGCCCAGCGGCCCGCCACGAAGGCGAAGCCGATCTTGGAGACGCCGCCGTCGAGCACGAGCTGGATCAGCAGGTGGCCGATGACCAGGACGACCAGCACGATGCCGGACAGGCGCATGAACAGCCAGGCGGCCATCTCGAAGTTGCCCCGCGTGGACTTCGGGGACTTCTTGGTGCGCTGACGCGGGGCCTCGATCAGAGGGGCCGGGTTGTCGACGTCGTAGAGGGACCCGCCCTCGACGGGGCCGACCCCGGCCGCGGTGGTGTCAGTGGTGACGGTGTTGTTCGACATCGCGCGCGTCAGCTCCCGAACAGTTCACGAGCGGCGTGGCCGAGGACGGGGTAGATCGCCCCGAGCATCAGCACGACCCACACACCGGCGACGGCCCAGAACATCTGCTTCTGGTAGCGCGGGCCCTTCGACCAGAAGTCGACGGCGATGACGCGCAGGCCGTTGAGCGCGTGGAACAGGATCGCGGCGACGAGGCCGTACTCCAGGCACGCGACGAGCGGTGTCTTGTAGGTGGCTACGACCTTGTCGTAGTCCTCGGGCGAGACACGGACGAGCGCGGTGTCCAGCACATGGACGAACAGGAAGAAGAAGATGAGGACGCCGGTGACTCGATGAGCCACCCAGGACCACATTCCTTCCCGGCCGCGGTACAGCGTTCCAGCCGGCACGGAAGACCCTCCGGGAGCGGGGATTGGGGCCGCGCCGGCTTCTGTGTCGGACGGGCCAGGCCGGGTAGGTCCACCGGCCCCCAGCATCGTAGCGAGGCGCTGGCGCTGGGCTTACGCCGGGCCTACCGGTGTGATCAAAGTGGCACGCTTATGGGCCAGGCTTGACACCATCTGCGGTGGTTCGTGCGTGTTGCATGGCATCTGCAGGTATGCCGTCTACAGGTATGCCCTTTGCGGGTGCGTCGGGGCTGGTCGCGCGCGGGTCGTGGGCTGGTCGCAGGCGGGTGTGTCGGGGGCGGTCACGTGCGGGTGGGTCGGGGCTGGTCACGTGCGGGGCGTTGGGGCTGGTCGCGTGCAGGGGGTCGGGGCCGGTGTGCGGGTGCGTCGGGGCTGGTCGGGCCGCGCGGCGGAGTGGGTCACGCCCTGCGGCGGAGCCGCACAGGTCACAGCCCCGGGCCCCGGAGGCGGTCCACCAGGCGTCCCTTCGCCAGGCGCCGGAGTTCCTCGGCCGTGACGGCCCGTTCTTCCTCGGGATCGTTTGTCAATCGTGACCGGATGGCCGCCAGGAGGTGGTCGGGGAACTCCGAGGGAGGAATGCCGTCGAGGCAGATGGCGAACGTGTGTCCGAATCGGGCCTTGTAGGCCGACTGGGCGGCGCTCAGCGCCATCCGGGCGGCCGAGTACGCGTCGGCGGGCAGGGCGGGTAGGGATTCTCCGGCCAGGGCCTCGGCCAGGTCGGTCGCCGTGAGGTCGTACGCCGCCTCGTCCGACGCGGCCAGGAGGGCGTCGAGAGTGGGGTACGGGCGATGGGCGGTGAGGCGGCGGGCCCAGCGGAGGCTGCGGAGGCAGGTGAGGAGGAAGGGCTCCACCTCGTCGGCCCCGGCGGTGTTGAAGTGGTCCAGCGGGGCAGGTGGGGCGGGTGCGTTCCGGGCCTGCTCGGGCAGTGACGGTATGGCGACTCGGCCAGGGAGATGTGTGGGCGTCACGAGTGTTTCGGCAGATGATGGTGTGAGAGATGTGCCGTCACGTTATCGAGGGTGGACATGACGTGTCCGACGGATGCCCGCATTTCATCCGAACGGGAGAGCTTCAGAACGTGTGGTGGACGCATGCAGCGGTCGCGCGGGCTTAGGTTGGCGCCGTGAGTCAGCACAGGCGCCGGACACCGGCGAAGAGCGCGTTGAAACAGACGTGGGTGCTGGTCGTCGCGGTGGTTGTCGTGACGGTCGCGGCCGGCGTGAGCCTCGGGGTGTGGGCCACCGGGGGCGGCGGTGATGGCAGCGGGCCCGGGACGTCGGCAGGGCAGTCCTCCTCGGACACGTCCGGGGGTTCGTCCGCCGTCGGGTCCGGGGCCCCGAGCCCTACCCCCACCCGCTCCTACCCCTTGTCCAAGGCGCCCCGCACCATTCCCGCCGTCCGTGAGTTCACCGCGGCGCGCGGTCCCGGGTGGAAGCCGCAGAAGGGGCTGCGGGTGGTCGTGAACGACGGGGGCCTGGCCGACGAGGGGCGGCTGGTCGCCGGTGAGCTGGGGCTGACGTACGCGGGCGAGAAGGACGACGTGCGCGCCGGGGACGTACGGCTGTCGCTCAACGACGACGAAGGCGCGGACCCGGAGTCGTACACGATGACCGTGCGCGGGGGGCGGGTGAACATCAGCGGGCCGGCGGAGTCCGGGGTGTTCTACGGGACCCGGACGCTCAAGCAGGAGGTGCGTGGCGGCGGTACGGCGCCGGAGGGTGTCGTACGGGACGAGCCGGCGAAGCCGGTGCGCGGGCTGATGCTGGACATCGCGCGCAAGTACTTCACCGCGGGCTGGATCGAGGACCGGGTCCGGGAACTCGGCGATCTCAAGTTCAACCAGCTCGGGCTGCACTTCTCCGACGATCAGGGGTTCCGGATCGAGTCCGACTCCCACCCGGAGATCGTGTCCCAGGAGCATCTGACGAAGGCGCAGGTGAAGCGGATCGTCGCCCTCGCGGCCAGCCGGCACATCACCGTCGTGCCCGAGATCGACTCGCCGGGGCACCTGGGCGCCGTGATCGCCGCGCACCCGGACCTGCAGCTGCGCAACACGGGCGGCGTGGCGACCCGGGGCGCGGTCGACATCTCCAAGCCGAAGGCCGGTGAGATCGTCGACGACCTGCTGAACGAGTACGCACCGTTGTTCCCCGGCGGTCAGTGGCACCTCGGCGGCGACGAGTACCAGGCACTGACCGTGTCCGACCCGCAGGCGTCCTACCCGCAGCTGGCCACCGCCGCCAGGGAGGCCTACGGCTCCGGCGGCACCGTCTCCGACCTCACCACCGGCTGGCTCAACGACCGCGCCGACACGGTCCGCGCCCACGACAAGAGCCCCCGCGCCTGGAACGACGGCTTCTTCCGGGGTACGTCCGTGCAGGCCGACAAGGACATCCAGGTCGCGTACTGGACGGGCAAGGAGATCGGGGCGCGGACACCGGTGGAGTACCTGAGCACCGGACGCAAGCTCATCAACTACAACGACGAGTTCCTGTACTACGTGCTCGGGGAGCCGCTGACCTTCGTCTATCCGACCGGGCAGCGGATCTACGAACAGTGGACCCCGCTGGTCGTGCGCGACACACAGGCGGTGCCCGCGAAGTACAACGACCAGATCCTCGGCGGGTCCTTCGCGGTGTGGTGCGACCTGGCGAACGCCCAGACCCAGGCGCAGGTCGCGGCCGGCATCCGGATGCCGCTCAGGGCGACCGTGCAGAAGCTGTGGGACCCGGGGAAGCCCGAGCTGACCTGGACGGAGTTCCGGGCGCTCGCCGACCAGGTGGGGTGAAGCGGGCGTCCGGCGCGAAGTCCCCGGTGCCGGGTGCCGGGTGCCGGGTGCCGGGTGCCGGGTGCCGGGTGCCGGGTGCCGGGTGCCCGATGTCCGGCTGCTCGACGTGCCGCGTGCCGTGCCGGGGCCGACCTCGCCGCGGACGGGCTGGCCGAAAACCTCTTCTTCCGCCTGTTCGACCGGCTCGGCGTGGTGCCTTGTGGTGCCTCTGTGACATTCCCGGTCTGTCGCGCGCAGTAAGGGAATGTGCGGACTCCGTCAGGGATCACCGCCCGGCGAGGGAGGCGTGGGATGAGCCTGGTGGAACTGATCGCTCAGGCCGACGAGCGTGGTCTGGCAGTCAGCGGGTTGGCTTGTTTGGATCGGTGTCTACCCCTGCTGAGCGGTGACGACGAACTCCTGCGCCCCCTGTGGGCCGGCCTCGCCGACGGTGAGGACGCCGACGCCTGGGGCGAGCGGCTGGAGCAGATCCGCAGCAAGCTCGGCGACGGGGGCCTGGAGGAGCCGGGCGGTGACAGGGCCATCGGCATCGCGGCCGGCGACAACGCTGCCGTCGGCGGCCCTGCCGTCGGTGACGAGGCCGTGCTGCTCGCCCGTCGGATGCTCGCGGTCGCACCGCCCGTGCTCTCGGTCGCCGAGGTGCGGGTGTGGGCCGACGTCTGCTCGGTCGCCTTGCTCCGGATCCACCGGCTCCTCGGAGGTGCGGCACCCGGTGAAGCGGACGCCGCCTTGGCCGAAGCCGCCCTGGCCGACGCCCGCCGGGAGGGTCGTACGGAGGGCATGCCGCCGCTCGTCGCCGCCGAACTGCGCCGTCAGGTCGTCGTGCTGGAGCTGCTCGCGGAGCACGGCGCGGGCGGGCTGCGGCGGGCGCTGGAGGTGTCGACGGAGGGGCGGCGCGTGCTGCGCGCGGTGGTGTCGCGCAGGGCGCGCGGGAAGCGGGGCTGAGCGGTCACCGGCTCCGGGGGCCCTGACGCTCCGTGAGGCGTCGACCTCGTAAACCTCGCTGGTGGGCGAGTCCTGTGACCGTCGTGCGGTGGCGCTGGGGCGGTCCTGCACCGGTCCCGGGCAGTCCCCGGATCCGGGTGACGAATCGCTGAGCGATGACGCTTTCCGGGAGGTGACGACATACCAGGAGACCAGGCCCTCGGCTGCGGCGAAGCCGGTGCGGTGGGCGGCGGACGCGGTGGCGATGATGCGCGAGGGGGCGCGGCTGCGGCTCGACTACTCGGCGCAGAGTCTGTGGCGCGTCGACCGGATGATCGAGGGGATACGCAAGGAGGGAACGCCGTACGCCGCCGTGGAGAGCGTGCTGCGCGGCTTCGGTGCGTACGCCGGTGAGGTGATCGCCCGTCAGTCCGGAGCCGAGTGGTGGGCGACCGGTGGCGACCACTGGCTCCGCACCCCGGACGGCAAGCTGTGGGACCCGATCGACGAGGCCCGCCGAACCTTCGCGGGGGATGGCGGGTCGCTGCGGTTGCTGTGCAGGGACGCGGCACGAGGGGCCGTACGGCGGTAGAGCGGCCGGCGCCGACGCCGACGTCCGGTGGTGGCGCTCCATGCTGAACCAGTGCCCTGACCGGTGCTGTGGCCGGTGCCGTGACGTTTCTTGCTGTGACACTTCTGTGGGTTCCGGCGCTGATCACCGTGGGGGGCGGAGGCAGACGGCGGCTGTGCCGGGGGCCGCGGATCCGCCACGAACTCGGTACGGACGAGGACAGTTCTTGGGCCAGGGAGGGCAACCCCGACGCGCGCAGGCGTACGACGGGGAACTGGGCGCGGCCGTCGCGCGGGCCCAGCAGGGGGACGAGGCGGCCTTCGCGGTCGCCTACCGGATCGTGCAGCCCGGGCTGCTCGGGTATCTGCGCGGGATCGTCGGCGACGACGCCGAGGACGTGGCCTCCGACGCCTGGCTGGAGATCTCCCGGGACCTCGGACGGTTCAAGGGCGACGGCGCCGGGTTCCGGGGCTGGAGCGCGACCATCGCCCGGCACCGGGCGCTGGACCATCTGCGCCGGCAGCGGGTACGGCCGCGGGCGGCGACGCTCGAACAGGACATGCTGGAGCTGCCCGGGGCGAGCAGTACGCACGAACAGGCGCTGGAGTCCCTCTCCACGGAGTACGCCCTGGAGTTGGTCCGGGGGTTGCCGCGGGACCAGGCGGAGGCGGTGCTGCTGCGCGTGGTCGTCGGCCTGGACGGCCCGGCCGCCGCCCGAGTCCTCGGCAAGCGGCCCGGCGCGGTGCGCACGGCCGCGTACCGGGGGCTGAAGCGGCTGGCCCGCGAGCTGGGCGGCGAAATGGGCAGCGAAGGTGTGACGGATGAGGTCCCCCGGACGCTGGGGGAATCGACATGACGGACTACGGAGACCGGATCCCGGACGGCCGGACAGAGCCGAACAGGTACGGACAGGGCGGACACGGCATGGGTGAGCGACAGAGCGGCGAGGGGGCCCCCGGCCACCGCCGCGCGCACCCGGCGCCCGGTCCGATGCCCGGTGGTGCTGAGGCTCCGGGGCCCGGTTCGGGTGCCGTTCCGGCGTCTGGTTCCGTGCCCGGTTCGGGGGGCGAGCCGGTGCCCCGCTCTGCATCCGGCTCGCCCGGAATGGGTGACAGCTCCGACCTCGAAGCGCTGCTCGGTGCCGCGCTGCGTGGGGGGCGTGTCGACGGTGAGGGGGAGCGGCGGGCCGTGGCTGCGTTCCTGGCCGCTCGGGACGCGGGGGCGCATCGGGCACGTGGTCGGCGCCGGGACGACTGGCGGCCCCGTGAGCGGCGACGGGGTGCCCGTTCGGTGCGGGCCACGCTCTGCGTGGTGCTCGCGAGTCTCACGCTGGGAGGTGTCGCCTTCGCCACGATCGGAAGCGGGGGCTACGGCACGGACGGCGCGGGGGACCGGCCGAGCCGTCCGCAGTGGTCGACGAGCGGTGCCCAGCCCGGCCCGAGCGGTGGCTTGTCCTCCCCAGGCGCCCCCTCCGCCTCTGCCTCCGCGCCCGCGGACCGGCCGACCACCGCCAAAAGCACCGAGGCCCACTGCCGTGTCTACGAGCAGGTCCAGGGCCGCGGCAAGGCGCTGAACTCGACGGCCTGGCAGCGACTCGTCGCGGCCGCGGGCGGCGAGGCGAACGTCCACGCCTACTGCGCCGAACTACTGGCCGGGGCGACGTCCGACACCAAGCCGGGCAAGTCGAGCAAGCCGAAGAAGTCAAGCAAGCCGAAGAAGCTGAACAAGTCGAGCAATTCAAGCAAGCCGGACAAAGCGGGCCAGCCCAGCAATGCCGACGAAACGCCATCAGGGTCGGGTGGGAGCGTCGGCAACGGCCAGGACACCGGCAAGGCCGACGAGGCCACGGGGAAGAAGGAGTAACCCGGCGGTCAGCGGCGCGCCCCCGGCGTCTCGTCGTACAGCCACGGCGTCAGGTAGTACAACCACGGCGTCCAGGTAGTACAACCACGGTGTCCAGCCGTCCTGTTGTCCGCCCCGCTCGCAGACCCGCATCCCGCCACGCCAACGGCCGGGGCCGCCACCCCCCACAGGAGAGGCCCCGGCCGTCGTGCGGGACGGACCGCGCGGCGGTCCGTACTCCCTACAGCGTCGCGAGTGCGTTTTCTGTCACACCCTGCGTGTCCTTACCGCATCACAAGGTAGTTGCATCTTTTACGGACATGGACGAGCGGCGGTTTCAGGTCGTAACGTGCTTTTCGCGCCGGGGTTCGGAGGACACCTGACCACCGCAGCCATCTGCGGTCCCGAATACCGCAACCATCACAAAGAGGGAAGCACGGGTGCTGGGGGACGACGCGGAGATCACGGCCGCGGTGCTCGCGGCGCAGGACGGGGACGAGACCGCGTTCCGGACTGTGTACCGCGCCGTGCACCCGCGGCTGCTCGGCTACGTCCGCACCCTGGTCGGCGACCCGGACGCCGAGGACGTGGCATCCGAGGCCTGGTTGCAGATCGCCCGTGACCTGGACCGCTTCAGCGGGGACGCGGACCGCTTCCGCGGCTGGGCCGCCCGGATAGCCCGCAACCGCGCGCTGGACCACATACGCATGCGCGGGCGCCGCCCCGCGACCGTCGGCGACGAGACCGAGCTGACCGGCAAGCCCGCCGAGTCCGACACCGCGGGCGAGGCCATCGAGGCCCTGGCCACCGGCACCACGTTGTCCCTCATCGCCCGGCTGCCGCAGGACCAGGCCGAAGCCGTCGTACTGCGGGTGGTGGTGGGCCTCGACGCGAAGAGCGCTGCCAAGACGCTGGGCAAGCGTCCGGGTGCGGTACGGACGGCCGCGCACCGCGGTCTGAAACGGCTCGCCGAACTCCTCGACGGCGATCCGGAATCGGCCGGAGTGCTCGACGCCCTACCGCCCCAGCGAGAGCCGCGCGATGGTGCGGTGACGTCGGCGATGGTGACGCGTATGCACGCGCGGACGCAGAAGGACATGTGATGGCCGACGAGCAACACAGGTGGCTGGACCGCGAAACGGCGGAGCGTCTGCTGAGCGGAGAGCCCCTCGAAGGCGTCGGCACGGCCGCCCGCGACCAGGCCGAACGGCTCGCCAGAACACTGGACGCGCTCTCCGTGGAACCCTCGCGGACAAGCACCGAACTCCCCGGCGAGGCAGCCGTGCTGGCCGCCTTCCGCAAGGTACGCGCGGATCGTGTGGACGACTGGGGCAGTGAGCGTGCCGGTGAGCACACCGCCTCCGGGCATCGCTCCCGCCCCCGTCCCGCCGACGCCCCACTGGTCCGCATCGGCGTCCTGAACCGGCACGACTCGCGCCCCCGCCGGGGCCGGACCGTCCGCTTCGGACTGGTCGCCGCGCTGGCCGTCGGCATGGTCGGCGGTGTCGCGGTCGCGGCCGGAACCGGAGTCCTGCCGACGCGCTTCGGCGAAGCGGAACCGGACCCGGCCGCCTCGATCTCGGCCGCGGCGACACCGGACCGCCCGCTCGTCCCACCGTCGCCCGAGGTGGCCCCGCGGGACGAGCCCTCGCCCGACGGGGCCACCGGCAGCTCCGGCCAGGGAAGCTCGCGCGACACCGCACGGGGCGGCTCCGCCCCGGCCACCGGCACCACCACCGGCTCCGAGAGCCGGACCGGTGGACCGGGGCCCGCCTGGCCCGGGGCCCTCTCGGCCTGCCGCGACATACGCGACGGCAAGGGACTGACCGCCGACCGCAGGCACGCCCTGGAGAGCGCGGCGGGCGGATCGTCGTACGTGAAGAAGTACTGCAAGGGCGTACTGGCCGACAGTAAGGGCCAGACCAAGAAGGCCGACAAAGCCGATAAGGCCGACAAGGGCAGCAAGAACAGCAAGAGCGACAACGGCGACAAGAGCAAGAAGAGCAAGAAGAGCAACAAAGAAGACAAGAAGGCCAAGGAAGGCAAGGAGGGCAAGGGCGACAAGGCCGACAAGGACATGACGGCGCTGCCGGAACCCGGGACCCGTCGGTCACTCCCACGTACCGCACCCTCTGAGCGGCATGCCGTCTGGCCTGCGGTTTCTCAAGCGGAGGAAATTTTTTCGCGGAGGGTGTGACGTTTTGGGCCGGTGGGGCGCAGTAATGAGTGTGCCGACTGGTCATCGGCCGTAGCACTGAGCCGGGGTTCCCCCCGTACCTTCGGCTCGTGCACCTCGGCGCGGGCGGGACACGTTCCCCCGGTCCCGCCCGCGCCCACTTCAGCCGCTGGTCTCACCAGTACACGACGACCTTGTCGCCGTTCCTCACCTGCGCGAACAGCTCCGCGATCGCCGCTTCGTCCCGTACGTTGACGCAGCCGTGCGAGCCGCCGGAGTAGCCGCGGGCCGCGAAGTCGTACGAGTAGTGCACGGCCTGGCCGCCGCTGAAGAACATGGCGTACGGCATCGGCGAGTCGTAGAGCGTGGACACATGGTGGCGGGACTTCCAGTAGACGCTGAAGACACCTTCGCGGGTGGGTGTGTACTGCGAGCCGAAGCGGACCGGCAGCGTCATCACCGTGCGGCCGTCGACCATCCAGCGCAGCGTGCGGCTCTCCTTGTTGATGCACAGCACCCGGCCGGTCAGGCAGCGGGCGTCCGGCGCGGCGGCCGGCTGGCCGCCCATCAGGTACAGCTCCCACTTTCCCGGTTCGTGCGTCATCCGCAGCAGCCGCCGCCAGGTGACGCTGTCGGCCCGCCCGGTCTCTGGCAGCCCGCGCTTGCGCTGGAACCCTTTGACCGCCTGCTCGGTCAGGTCGTCGTACGTCCCCGTCGGCCCGTCGAAGAGCCAGGCGGCCTGCCGCAGCCGGGCCTGGAGCTCGCGGACGTCCCGCCCGCTGTCGCCCCGGGACCACAGGACCACGGGAGCCGGGACCACGGGAGCCGGGGCGCCGGGAGCCGGGGCGCCGGGAGCCGGGGCGCCGGAGGGCGGCGGGCTGCCGGGCTTGTCGTCTTCGGCCGGTGCCGTACGGCTGACCTCGATGTGGACCGGTGATCGGGAACGGCCCTCCCCGTCCGAGGCCTGCACGGTACAGCCGCACACCGTGACCAGGGCCGCCGTACCGGCCAGGACGGCGAGCGATCTCCGTATCCCATCCCCATCCCCGTCGCCATCCGCTTCTCCACCCCCGTCGCCATCCCCCACCCCATATCGGAACCCCTCTCCATATCTGAATCCCTCCCCATCCGCATGCCTGAGATGTTCCCCGCTGATGACGGCTCGCGAACAGCGCGGCATTGTTGTGACCGGGACCTCAATCACCCTGTGAGCAAGGTCCCAGCGTGCTCCTCTCCACGGGGTGCACGCACACCACTACAGTCCGTCGAAGAGTCGGACCGTAGTGGCTGACAGCTGATAACTGGCGAGCAACTGCTCAGCGGAAGGCAACACACCATGGCGCGCGAGTCGGAGTCCGGGCTGCCCATCGAGCCGGTGTACGGTCCGGAGGCCCTGGAGGGCTGGGAGCCGGCGGAGAAGCTGGGCGAGCCGGGGAAGTATCCGTTCACCCGGGGCGTGTATCCGTCGATGTACACGGGCCGCCCGTGGACGATGCGCCAGTACGCCGGTTTCGGTACGGCGACGGAGTCCAACGCCCGCTACAAGCAGCTGATCGCCAACGGCACGATGGGTCTGTCGGTCGCCTTCGACCTGCCGACCCAGATGGGCCACGACTCGGACGCGCCGATCTCCAGCGGCGAGGTCGGCAAGGTGGGCGTGGCGATCGACTCGATCGACGACATGCGGGTGCTGTTCGGCGGGATCCCGCTGGACAAGGTGTCCACGTCGATGACGATCAACGCCCCGGCCTCGCTGCTGCTGCTCCTGTACCAACTGGTCGCCGAGGAGCAGGGCGTGAGCGCCGACCAGCTCACCGGCACGATCCAGAACGACGTGCTGAAGGAGTACATCGCGCGCGGGACGTACATCTTCCCGCCCAAGCCCTCCCTCCGTCTGATCGCGGACATCTTCAAGTACTGCAGGGCCGAGATCCCGAAGTGGAACACGATCTCGATCTCCGGCTACCACATGGCGGAAGCGGGCGCGTCCCCGGCGCAGGAGATCGCCTTCACTCTCGCCGACGGCATCGAGTACGTGCGGACGGCGGTCGCGGCCGGCATGGACGTCGACGACTTCGCCCCGCGCCTGTCGTTCTTCTTCGTCGCCCGTACGACGATCCTGGAGGAGGTCGCGAAGTTCCGCGCCGCCCGCCGGATCTGGGCGCGGGTGATGAAGGAGGAGTTCGGCGCGAAGAACCCCAAGTCGCTGATGCTGCGCTTCCACACGCAGACGGCCGGCGTCCAGCTGACGGCCCAGCAGCCCGAGGTGAACCTGGTCCGGGTCGCGGTCCAGGGCCTGGCGGCGGCTTTCGGCGGCACCCAGTCCCTGCACACCAACTCCTTCGACGAGGCGATCGCACTGCCGACGGACAAGTCGGCCCGTCTGGCCCTGCGCACCCAGCAGGTCCTCGCCTACGAGACGGACGTGACCGCGACGGTCGACCCGTTCGCCGGCTCCTACGTGGTGGAGAAGATGACCGACGACGTCGAGGCGGCGGCGATCGGACTGATGGCGAAGGTGGAGGACCTGGGCGGCGCGGTCGACGCGATCGAGCACGGCTTCCAGAAGAGCGAGATCGAGCACTCCGCGTACCGCATCGCCCAGGAGACCGACTCCGGCGAGCGGGTCGTGGTCGGCGTCAACCGCTACCAGCTCGACGCCGAGGAACCGTACGAGCCCCTGCGTGTCGACCCCGCCATCGAGGCCCAGCAGGCCGAGCGGCTGGCCAAGCTGCGGGCGGAGCGGGACCAGGCGGCGGTGGACTCCGCCCTGGACGCCCTGAAGAAGGCGGCCGCGGGCGAGGACAACGTCCTCTACCCGATGAAGGACGCGCTGCGGGCCCGGGCGACGGTGGGCGAGGTGTGCAACGCGCTGCGGGGGGTTTGGGGGACTTACGTGCCGTCGGATGCGTTCTGAGCTGGTGATCACCTGTATGGGTGAAAAGCTGAACTCCACCGGCGCGAGCACGTGGAACTGCGGCAACAGGGTCTCCTGGGTCCTCCGTTCGCCCCTGTTCCAAGATCGGTGGAAGGACGGCTGCTCACACCTTCGCCAAGAGTGCGCGTGTCTCCGCTGCCGAAGCCGGGCCTGCCTTCAGGGAGAGGAACTCGGCTGGGGCGCTGCCGGCCGCCAGGGAGCCGAACGACCCGCTGGGAGCAGGAGTTCGAACAGGATTTTCTGGGTGCGCCACTGCGGCAGCATCCACGGCTCGGAGTACGACGAGTCCTCGGTCGCCTCCGCCGGGTCGAACATCCGGTGCTCGCCCAGTTGCTTCCCGTCCAGCCAGAGCATCCCGACCGGATAGAGGAGGTCAACGGACCTTCGCCAGCGCCGCCCGCAGCCGCGGTGTCAGCGGATTCTCGACGAACGTGTTCAGCAGCCAGGCCAGCAGCAGCATCGAGGCGATCGTCAGGAAGAACACCGCGGCCGACGGCAGCCCCAGCCCGATGTGCAGCTCGTGGATCACCACCCAGCCGAGGTGCTCGTGGACCAGGTAGAACGGGTACGTCAGCGCCCCGGCCACGGTCAGCCAGCGCCAGTTCGCCCAGTTGAGCCAGCCCAGCGCGATCGCCGCGACGGCCACGAAGCCGAAGGCGACGACGAGGACGATGCCGAGCGTGGTGCGGTGGGCGAAGGCGTTCGGGTTCGACGCGTTCCACAGGTCGGCCACCGCGTAGTGCTGTCCGATAAGGAAGCTGACCGCCACGATGCCCCAGGCGTAGACGTCCTTGCGGTCCCGGTGGGCCAGGTAGATGCCGACACCGCCGATGAAGAAGGGGGCGTACTCCGGCATGAACACGATGTCGAGCAGGGGCTGGTGCGCGCCCTGGGTGATCGCGGCCGCGAGGGTCCAGCCGGCGCAGAACATGATCACGCGGCGGCGGGAGGCCCCGGGCAGGACGACGCACAACGCGAACAGGGCGTAGAAGCGGACCTCGGCCCACAGGGTCCAGCACACGCCCAGCACCCGGTCGACGCCCAGCGGGTACTGAAGCATCGTCAGGTTCACCAGGGTGTCGCTCGGCGACAGTGCCTTGTACGTGACCATCGGCAGCGCGAACACCGCCGTGACCAGCAGCACCGCCGCCCAGTAGGCCGGCATCAGCCGGGACACGCGGGAGGCGAAGAACGCCTTCAGGGACCGGCCCCAGCCGCTCATGCAGATGACGAACCCGCTGATGACGAAGAAGACCTGGACGCCGAGGCAGCCGTAGGTGGCGAACAAGTGCAGGGTGGGGAACTGCTCCTTCGGTGAGCCGCCCCAGGCCCGGGTGACGTCGCCTTCGCGCCCGGCGTAGTGGTAGACCGCCACCATCAGAGCGGCGATGAGCCGCAGCCCGTCCAGGGCCCGGAGCCGGCTTTCCCGGCGCTTCGGCGCCGCCGGGAGCGGAGTGTTCAGTTCCGGAATGTGCACAGCCGCGGCGGACTGTGGCTTGGATGTGCTCACGACCGTTTCGGTCACGCTGATACCCCTCGCAGTACGCCGCGGGTTGTTTGGTGCGCGTTCCGGACCGAATGCGGTCGGGGCACCGGAGAAAACGTCAACGGGAATACTATGTCTTCACCCTGAGGACTTTTGTTCGGTGAGGTGACCGTTTACGTGTCCGTCGCCCAGGGTTCACCTGCACGCGGGAAATCCTTCGCGCTCTCTTCTCCGTCAGTCGGAATTCGGCAGCCGGGCCGAGCGATTGCCGTTGCCGGTCTGCATTACGGATCGCCTCTTTGCGGGCGGGCCGCCGTGATCGCGTCGGCGGCGAGCAGCTTGACGGGCCGTGATGCGCACCGGCACAACGGCCCGCGGACGCAGCGACGCAGCGACGCAGCGACGCAGCGACGCACCGGCGCAGCGACGCACCGGCGCAGCGACGCACCGGCGTCCTTCGTCTGTCGGCGGGTGGTGCTGGAGCGGGCCGCGTGCAGCAGGGCCGGGTCGGCGGCGCTGCGGCCGAGTGTGCCGGTGATGTGGACGGGCGGTCGGCGTCCGCTCAGGCGCTCAGGCGCTCAGCCGTCGGCGGTGGCCGGACCCCCGGACGCAGACGGCGGCCGGGGAGAAGAAGGGGAGAGGGAACTGTCGGCAAACACAGCGATACGCAAGGTGCGTCAACCGCTCAGAGCAGCGAGAACGCCTTCTTTCGAGTGAGGGGAACAGGGCTTCGTTCCCCTGGTGGTCGACCACCAGGGGAACGAAGGGGGAATCGCGTGCCGATGCTGTATGCGCTGTACATGCCGTATGTGCCGTATGTGCTGCATGTGCGCGAAGCTGTGGTGAATCAGCGCTGCACGGACTTACGGATCGCCCGGGCCCTGCGGACGACCCGCCGCGCGGTCGAGTTGCGCGGCAGGAACGCCAGCCGCTGTGGAATCCCACCCGGCAGACCCAGCGCGGTCAGCCGCTTCCGCTTGAAGTAGCGCCGGGTGCGCGGCCTGAAGCGCTTCGCGAGGTAGCGTTCCGCCGCCGGGCGCAGGGACGGGTAGATCTGCGGCTGCATGCTGAAGCCGACCGCGGTGACCAGGCCGTCGAGCTCGTCGGCCGGGATCGGGTCCTCGCCCGCCCTGCCCTCCAGGTCCGCCAGCACCGCGTCGGCGAGCAGGGCCGGCACCCGGTTGCTGTTCTGGTACGGCGTGAGCCGCTCCAGGAGCGACTCGGTGCCGATGCGGGCCACCGGAAGGTCGTAGAAGGCTGACGCCGTGAAGAGGGCCGTGGAGAAGCAGCCGACGACCAGTCCGGGCCGCGCCTGCTCGAACAGCGCCTCCGCCAGTACGGGTGTGTCCAGGACCGTGAGGTCGGCGCCGAGCTTCTCGGCCTCGGTCTCCAGGGCACGGCTGTAGCGGGCCGGCGCGGTGGGGTGCGGCTTGAACACCACGGACCGATGCCCGCGCTCGACCGCCCCGCGCATCATCCGCACGTGCAGGTCCTCCTCCTCCTCGGGGGAGAGGATGTTCAGCGCGGACAGGTACTGGCCGAGCAGCAGTGCCGCGTTGTCCGGCAGGGCGGGCAACGCGGAGACCGTCGCGGTGAGTTCGCCCATCACCTTCAGGAAGGCGGACGTCGGCACCACATGCGGCGGTACGTCGAACTCGGTCAGCAGCATCGGAGTCAGCCCCGGCACCAGGTCCAGGTGCAGCAGCCGGCGCACCCGGGTGCCGACCAGCGGGTCGAGCTTGTTGCGGGTGGGGCCGTAGCTCATCAGGCCGTCGGCGTAGACGTCGACGGGGGCGCCGGTGAACAGTTGGGCCACCGTGAGGGCGGGGGTGACCTGGATGGACTCCAGGGCCAGCTCCACACGGTCGTCGCCGAGGTTCCACAGGAGGCGCAGATAGCGCTCCCAAAGGGGGATGTCGTCGGCGCGCGGGGTCCAGGCTCCGGGGTGGAAGGGGCGGATGGTCTCGTTCCAGGACAGGACGTCGTCGAAGTGGGTGCGCAGCGGCTCGAAGCCCGGCATCTCGTCGAGCGACGGGGTGATCTCCGGGGTCGCGGAGTTGTTGAAGACCAGCAGCACCCGCCGGTCCGGCTCGGTGAACAGGTCGGATTCGATCGCGGCGGCCAGGGTGGCGACGCCGTACAGCGTCGAGGCGCAGAAGATCTGGGTGGTACGGGGCATCAGGAGGCCGCCTTCGCTGTGGTGACCCGGCGCCGCAGTCGTCGCAGCTTCGCGGAACGTTGCAGGTCCATGGTGTCGAGTACGTCACCGAGCACGTCCTGCGGCATGCGCTTGATCGCCGCCGCGCTCATCGCCCGCAGCTGCCTGGCCACGGACGGTTCCCACTTGGACTCGTCCGAGAGGTGGTGGGCGATGATCGCGCAGTAGGTGCGCATCGCTTTCGGCAGCAGACGGTCGGCGTCCGGGTCCGCGGCCGTCTCCTCGATCACCTGGTCGAAGGCGCGGATGAAGTCGAGCTGGCGGGCGTCGCCGATCTGGGTCAGCGAGGAGGCGACCCCGCGCCGGTAGAACACGCCCAGCAGGCCGACCACGGCGAACGACTCCGCCTCGCGGTGCAGCTTCCAGATCCACGGCCGGTCCTCGGCGGTGCGCAGCCCGTCGGTGAAGCGCAGCAGGCCCTGGTCGAGGAGGCGGCGGTGGTAGACGCCGGCCCAGGCGAAGGCGTAGTCCACCGAGGTCGACCGGTCGGCCGGCAGGATCGCCTCACGCGGGTTCAGCACCTCGTTCCTCCGCCCGACCGGGACCCGGTGCACGGACCGGGCGCGGGCGGTGGCCTGCACATGGTCGGTGCGGACGAAGTCGCAGCCCAGTCCCTCGATGGCCGACACCAGTTCCGAGAGGTGGCCGGGGGCCAGCCAGTCGTCGCCGTCCAGGAACGTCAGGTACTCGCCCTGTGCCGTGTCCAGGCCGGTGTTGCGCGCGGTGGCGAGCCCCCCGTTCTCCTTGTGACGGACGAGGCGGACCTGGGCGACCTCCGACAGCTCCTCGACGGCGCGTTCGAGAATGGCCGGGGTCTCGTCCTTGGACTTGTCGTCGACCAGCACGAACTCGAAGTCCTGCCGGGCGTTCAGGCGAAGACTTCGGAGAGTGTCCGGGGCGTATTGCTGCACGTTGTAGAACGGCACGATCACGGAAAGCTTTGGCACCTGCGAAACCCTAGGAGGCTGCCCGGCTGCGGAACTTTCCGGTACACGTACAGGGGGTGAACTCCATGTGTCGGAACGGTGCATCGCGTGTACTTTCCGCTTTTCGGCGGGCCAGTTCGGCTGCCGGTGGGCTGTTGTTAACTTTTCGTTGAGTCGCGGTTGGGCAGGACCTAAGAATTGCTTCCTAGCGTTTTCGTCGTGCCGTCAAGTACAACGAAGCCCCCGCGAATCGCCGTCCTCGCGGACTCGGACACCCGCTGGAAATGGGGTGCTCTGACCGCGGACCGCATCGCTCCGGGTCCGACCATGGAAGCCGCATCGCGCGAGGACACGCAAGTCCGCCCCGCGCTGAGCGGGTTCCTGCTGCGCGGCCGGGCCACGCCCACCCCCCGTCAGCTGGAGGAAGTGGGGGTGGTCGCCGACTCCCTGCGGGAGGTCACGGCCGTCGAGTTCCTGCGCGCCATGGCCGAGGAGTCGTACGACATCGTCGTACTCGCCCTCGTCGGCGGTGGGGTGCAGGCGATGCTGCACGGCCTCAAGCGGGTGTGGGAGGGCCGGGAGAAGCGGCCCGTCGTCGTCACCGGCTATGTCGGCGTCGTCTACGAGAAGCTCGCCGACGGCCTGCTGCTGCGGCACGGCGCCGACGTCGTCCTCGCCAACTCCCGCCAGGACGCCGAACGGTTCCGCGCGGTGTACGACGGTGTGGGCGCCGACTCCTCGTCGGTGACCGAGGTGGCTCTGCCGTTCCTCGGCGGCGACCCCTACACCGGCGAACACGACCCGTACACCGTGGTCTTCGCGGCCCAGCCGTCCGTGCCGGACAGCCGTAAGGACCGCACCTACCTGCTGGAGCGACTGGTCCGGCACGCGCGGCTGCACCCCGAGCGCGAGGTGCTGCTCAAGCTGCGCTCCAAGCCGGGCGAACACACCACCCACATCGAGGAGTTGCCCTACCAGAAGCTGGTGCAGCGGCTCGACCCGCCGGCCAACTTCCGCATGGTCTACGGCAACATGGGCGAGGTCCTCGACCGGACCGACCTGCTGGTGACCATCAGCTCCACGGCCGCCCTCGAGTCACTGCACCGCAGTATCCCCACCGTCGTCCTCACCGACCTCGGTGTGCGCGAGGTGCTCGGCAACCACCACTTCGTCGGCTCGGGGTGCCTCGCCTCCTGGGACCAGCTGGACGACGGCCACCGGCCGGCGCCGGACGAGGAGTGGGTGGCCCGGCAGGGCGTCGTCGCCGGGGGGCCCTCCTCCGGGGGAGGCTCCTACGCCCACGCCTTCGACGTGGCCCGCGAGCGCATCGCCAAGCTGCTCGACCGGCCCGGCGGTCTGCCGCCGATGACCCCGTACTACACCCCCGCCACGGCGCCCGGCTATCTGCCCGGCCTCCTCGCCCGCCACCACCTCGGCCCGGACGGCTCCCCGCTGCCCGGCGCCCCCGCCGCCGACAGGGAGCCGGGCCCGGTCCGGCAGATCGTGCGCCGGGCGGCGCGCGGCGCCTACCGGCACGGCGTGCAGCGGGTCGCTCCCGTCATCCGGCGGATGGGGGAGCTGTGATGACCTCTCTTCAAGGAGTAGACCCCATGTCCCACCCGGCAGCGGGCCACGGCGCATCGGCACGCCGGGTGCTCGCGGTGATCCCCGCGCGCGGCGGCTCCAAGGGCGTGCCCGCGAAGAACCTGGCCTCCGTCGGCGGTGTCCCGCTGGTGGCGCGGGCGGTGCGCGAGTGCCGCGCGACCCGGCTGGTGACGGACGTGGTCGTCTCCACCGACGACCAGGCCATCGCGGCCGCCGCCCGCCAGGCCGGCGCGGAGGTCGTGCTGCGGCCCGCCGCCATCGCCGGCGACCTGGCGACCTCCGAGGCCGCGGTCCTGCACGCCATGGACGCCCACGAGGCCCTGCACGGGGCGGCCGTCGACGTCGTACTGCTCGTGCAGTGCACCAGCCCGTTCATCCTCCGCGAGGACATCGACGGGGTGGCCGGCGCGGTCACCGAGAACGGCGCCGACACCGCCGTGACCGTGGCCCCGTTCCACGGCTTCATCTGGCGCGACGCCGACTACGCCGACGACACGGCCAACTCCGGTGAGGTGACCGGCGGTTACGGCGTCAACCACGACAAGTCCTTCCGCCCCCGCCGCCAGGACCGCCCCCAGGACCTCCTGGAGACCGGCGCCGCCTACGCGATGGAGGCGGCGGGCTTCCGCAAGCACCAGCACCGCTTCTTCGGCCACACGGAACTGGTCCGCACGGATCCGGCCCGCGTGCTGGAGATCGACGACCCGCACGAGCTGGCCCGCGCCCGCGCGCTGGCCCCCCTCTTCGACGCGGACCTCCCCCACTCTCGACTTCGCTCGAGCGGGGGGACCCCCATCGGTTCGCTGCCGACCGCCGACGACATCGACGCGGTCGTCCTGGACTTCGACGGCACCCAGACCGACGACAGGGTGCTGATCGACGCCGATGGAAAGGAGTTCGTCTCCGTGCACCGCGGAGACGGCCTCGGCATCGCCGCTCTGCGCAAGAGCGGCCTGAACATGCTGATCCTCTCCACGGAGCAGAACCCGGTCGTCGCCGCCCGGGCCCGGAAGCTCAAGATCCCGGTCCTGCACGGCATCGACCGGAAAGACCTCGCGCTGAAGCAGTGGTGCGAGGAGCAGGGCATCGCGCCTGAGCGCGTGCTCTACGTCGGCAACGACGTCAACGACCTCCCGTGCTTCGCCCTCGTGGGCTGGCCCGTGGCGGTCGCGAGCGCCCACGACGTCGTGCGCGGCGCCGCACGCGCGGTCACCACCGTCTCCGGCGGCGACGGCGCGCTCCGAGAGATCGCCAGCTGGATCCTCGGCCCTTCTCTCGACTCCCTCCACAAGTAAGGACAGTTTTTTCCATGAGCACCAACTCCCGTCTGCGCCAGTTCGGTTCGAAGACCGCCGGTCCCGGTCACCCCGTGTACATCACCGGCGAGATCGGCATCAACCACAACGGCGACCTGGAGAACGCGTTCAAGCTGATCGACGCGGCCGCGGAGGCCGGCTGTGACGCCGTCAAGTTCCAGAAGCGCACCCCTGAGATCTGCACCCCGCGCGACCAGTGGGACATCGAGCGCGACACCCCCTGGGGCCGGATGACGTACATCGACTACCGCCACCGCGTGGAGTTCGGCGAGGCCGAGTACCGCCAGATCGACGAGCACTGCAAGAAGCGCGGTATCGACTGGTTCGCCTCCCCGTGGGACACCGAGGCCGTCGCCTTCCTGGAGAAGTTCGACGTCCCCGCCCACAAGGTGGCCTCCGCCTCCCTGACCGACGACGAGCTGCTGCGCGCGCTGCGCTCCACCGGCCGTACGGTCATCCTCTCCACCGGCATGTCCACCCCGAAGCAGATCCGTCACGCGGTCGAGGTCCTCGGCTCGGACAACATCCTGCTCTGCCACGCCACGTCGACCTACCCGGCCAAGGCCGAGGAGCTCAACCTGCGCGTGATCAACACCCTGCAGGCCGAGTTCCCGAACGTCCCGATCGGCTACTCCGGCCACGAGACCGGCCTGCAGACCACGCTGGCCGCGGTCGCCCTCGGCGCCACCTTCGTCGAGCGTCACATCACTCTGGACCGCGCGATGTGGGGCTCCGACCAGGCCGCCTCCGTCGAGCCGCAGGGCCTCACCCGCCTGGTGCGCGACATCCGCACCATCGAGGCCTCCCTCGGTGACGGCGTCAAGAAGGTCTACGAGTCCGAGCTCGGCCCGATGAAGAAGCTGCGCCGCGTCAGTGGCGTCGTCGCCGAGGCGGAGATCGCCGCGGCCGCGGGTGAGCCGGTCTCGGTCTGAGCCCACGCTCCCGGAGAACCACCCCCAGAGAAGCACCGTTAGAGAACCACCCCCCGAGAAACACCCTCAGAGAATCACTCACGACGGGACGGTCGTCCGTAGATGAGCCCCCGCGCCGGGTCCGCCGACCCCCGCACCCTCGCCTTCGTGGAGAGTCCGGTACAACTGCTGAACGTGCTGGAGTGGGCGCACGAACACGCGCTCACGCGGGAGCACGCGCACGTGTCCGGCGCGGGGCTCACCCTCGTCGTCCTGTCCCCGATCGATCCCATGACCCGCGGCCAGCTGCGCCGCATGTCCGAACTCGCCCGCGAGGACGGCCACGAGGTCCGCTGGGAGGAGGCGCGGGGCGGCGCGATGGCCCCGTTCCACACCATCGGCGGCCTGACCGGCCTGCTCCGCCGGGCCGACCGGATCGTCCTGGGCGACCCCTTCTCCCGTTACGTACAGCTGCTGCTGACCATCACCCGGGCCCGCGACCTGGTCGTGGTCGACGACGGCACGGCGACCATGGAGTTCGTCGCCCAGCTCGCCAGCGGTGAGCGCCTGGTGCGCTGGCACCGCAAGGGCGGCCGCCCCGGCCTCCGCGACCTGGTCTTCGCCCCGGTGTCCTCGGTGGCCCGCAGACGGCTGACGCCCAGCGACAAGCGCCGGGTGGAGATCTTCTCCTCGATGCCGATGGAGGCGCCTCCGGCCGGTGTCACGGTCACCGCCAACACCTTCGCCTGGACCCGGGCCCGCTTCGGCCCGCCCCGCATCACCAAGGGCGCGGACATGGTCGGCACCTCGCTGGTGGAGACGGGGGTCGTCGACGGCGACCGCTATCTGGTGGCCGTCCAGACCCTGGCCAAGGCCCACGGCGCGACCCGCTACTTCGCCCACCGCCGCGAGAGCACCGAGAAACTCCACCGGCTGGCCGTCGAGACGGGCCTGGAGATCGTCCGCCCGGACCTCCCGCTGGAGCTGATCGCCCGCCGCGGCCCGATCGGCCGCACCATCCTCAGCTTCCCCTCGACCGTCGTCCACACCCTCCCGCTCGCCCTGGTCGGCACGGAGGTGAAGGTCGCGGTCTGCGACATCGACCCCGAATGGCTGACGGAGAACGCCTCACCGAGGGCCCAGGGCTTCCTGTCGGGGGTGACGGGGACGGCCCGCGATGTGACCCGCTTGTCGGCGGTCACGGCGGTCACGGCGGTCACGGCGGTCACGGCGGTCACGGCGGTCTGAGGACCAGGACGCGCGTCTCTCGCCGTCCAGGAGCCGTCCAGGGGCTGGCCAGGAGCTGTCCTGCTCAGGCCGACAGCCGGTCGACCAGCTGTCGGCCGTCACGGCCGTGTCTGTCGGGGCCGTCACGGCGGCGTGAGGGCCCCTACGCAGGCTTCCTGGCCAGAACGAACGCGCGCGGGCGCGCCTCGTCCTCGTACGGCTCCCGTAGTACCCGGGCCTCCACCCGCAGGTCCGCCTTGGCGAGGTGGGCGGCCACGGTCTCCGGGGAGCGCACGTGGTAGTCGAGCGAGATCTCCCGGCCGAAGCGTTCCGCGAGGTGCAGACGGTCGTCCTCGTCGCCCGACTGGAAGCAGAGAAGGATGTGCCCGCCGGGCGCCAGGACCCGGTGGAACTCGGCGAACGTGCCCGACAGGCGCTCGTCGGGGACGTGGATGATCGAGTACAGGGCGACGATCCCGCCGAGGGTCCCGTCCGGCAGGTCCAGGTCCGTCAGCGAACCCACATGGAAGCGCAGCCCGGGATGGGCCAGGCGGGCCAGCTCCACCATCCGGGGCGAAAGGTCGACCCCGAAGACCGGCAACCCCAGCGCGGACAGCCGGGCGGTGACGTACCCGGGGCCGCTGCCGAGGTCCGCCACAGGGGCCGATCCGGTCTCGCGGACCAGCTCGGCGAACGCGGTGAACAGGCCACGCTCCAGGGGTCTGTCGCCGAGCCCGTCGGGATGCCGCTCGCTGTAGGCGTCGGCGATCGCGTCGTACGAGCTTCGGGTGGCCTGTATGAAGTCCGGGGTCTCGTCACTCACGCTGCCGCACCCTAGCCGCCCCACCCCGACCGGCGCGGGCAGTTCACCAGGGCTGCGCGCAGAGTTTCCGGGGCCTGGGCAGGCCGCGTCATGGGGTGAGGGTGCCCGCTGCGGGCGGCCCGGGTACGTAGCGTCGCGCGGCCGTCGCCCGGCGGGGTGATTCCGGGATGCGGGCCCGTGCCCCCTCCCGCATGGTCCCGACAGGTGAACAGATCGGCTTCTTTTCGGCCAGGCGTGGTATCCGTGGAGGAAGGGATGGGGGCCGCTCGGCATCCGCTCGGCCGGAAAATCCGGTGAGTTTACCCACCCCGAACGGTACATATGCGTCCGGCGGTCAGATTTTCTTCCGCTGACGGGCTGATCTTTTGTTGATCGAGGTCCGTTCAGCGGGTCGGGCGTCCTACCCTTCAGAGGGTGAAGCCATTGATGTCCCTAGAGTCCGAGGCCGATCTTCCCGGGGAAGCGCTGCTTCCCGGAGCGCTTCCCGAGGCGCTCCGTGCCGAGCTCGTCGCCTTCCGCCGCGACCTGCACATGCACCCCGAGCTCGGCAACCAGGAATTCCGCACGACCGCGGCGATCAAGGAACGGCTGGAGAGGGCCGGGCTGAGGCCACGCGTACTCGCCGTCGGGACCGGCCTCGTGTGCGACATCGGCGAGTGGGACGGGAGCAGGCCCATGCTCGCCCTCCGCGCCGACATCGACGCCCTGCCCATCCCGGACATGAAGACGGAGTGCTCGTACCGCTCCACCGTGCCGGACCGCGCCCACGCCTGCGGACACGACGTGCACACGACCGTCGTGCTGGGCGCCGGCCTCGTGCTCGCCGAGCTGCACCGCCAGGGCCTGCTGCCCCGGCCCGTGCGGCTGGTCTTCCAGCCCGCCGAGGAGGTGCTGCCCGGCGGCGCCGCCGACGCCATCGCCGACGGTGTCCTCGAAGGCGTGGGACGGATGATCGCCGTGCACTGCGACCCCCGGGTCGACGCCGGACGGATCGGGCTGCGTGAAGGGTCGATCACCTCCGCCTGCGACCGGCTGGAGATCGCCCTCGACGGCCCCGGCGGCCACACCGCCCGCCCCCACCTCACCACCGACCTCGTCACGGCCGCCGCCCGCGTCATCACCGACGTGCCCGCCCTCGTCGGCCGCCGCGTCGACACCCGCGCCGGGCTCGCCGTGACCTGGGGCCGGATCGAGTCGGGCCACGCCCCGAACGTCATCCCGCAGCACGCCGAGCTCTCCGGGACGGTGCGCTGCCTGGACATCGACGCCTGGCGACAGGCCCCCGACATCGTGGTCGCAGCGATCGACGAGGTCGCCAACCTGCACCGGGCCAAGTCGGAGATCAACTACGTGCGCGGAGTCCCGCCCGTGGTCAACGACGCCGAGGTGACCGGGCTGCTCCGCAGCGCCATGACCGCCCGCCGGGGCGCCGAATCCGTCGAGGACACCGAGCAGAGCCTCGGCGGCGAGGACTTCTCCTGGTACCTCCAGCACATCCCCGGCGCCATGGCCCGCCTCGGCGTCCGCACCCCCGGTGAACGCACGGTGCGCGACCTCCACCAGGGCGACTTCGACGCCGACGAGTCGGCGATCACGGTGGGCGTGGAGCTGTTCACGGCGGCGGCGTTGGTGGACGCGGCCGAGCGGTGACGCGGCCGAGCTGACACGACCGAGCGCCGACACGACCGGAGTGGTGACACGACCGGAGTGGTGACGACGGCCCTCGGGCGGGGCGGACGATCCCTTCGGGTTGGGCGGACAGGCTTTCGGGCTCCGCGGGCGAGCCCTTCGGGTTGCGCGGACGGGCGGGGTGGGTGGATGGCCCTTCAGGTGGGGCGGAACGGCCCTTGCGAGGGCCGTTCCGCCGCCCAGCGCAACACACTTGTAAGCCAATCGTGAACTACCCGCAACGCACGGTGTGAAGCGGCAAGACCCTGAGTTCAGATGCCGTTTGCCTCGAATCGATAACGGCTTTGGAAGAGGTCTTTTTCTGACATCTACGCGCGTTACGATGCCGCGAAGCCGACGCCGCAGGGGCGTCCGGGCCCGAGCATCGACAAGGTGCTCACATGAAGCGCCGAAGATGGCGCTCAGGTCAGGTGAAGGAGCCTCCCGTGCGCCGGGTAGCAAAGCTTTCCGCTGCGTGTATAGCATCCGCAGCTCTCGCAATGACTGCCACTGCCTGTGGCAGCACCTCCGCCGACAACGAGGGTTCCTCGTCGTCCTCCTCCGGCGGCGACGGCGTCAAGATCGGTCTCGCCTTCGACGTCGGCGGCCGCGGTGACCGTTCCTTCAACGACTCCGCCGCGCGCGGGGCCGACAAGGCCAAGACCGAGTTCGGCGGCTCGATCAAGGAGTTGACCGCCAAGACCTCCGACACCGAGGCCGACCGCGAGCAGCGCCTGTCGGACCTGGCCGACGCCGGTTACAACCCGATCGTCGGTGTCGGCTTCTCCTACGCCACGTCCATGGGCAAGATCGCCGCGAAGTACCCGAAGGTCAGCTTCGGCATCGTCGACTCGGTGGTGGACGCCAAGAACGTCGACAGCATCACCTTCACCGAGGAGCAGGGCTCCTACCTGGCCGGTGTGGCCGCGGCGCTGAAGACCAAGAAGAGCCACGTCGGCTTCGTCGGGGGCGTCGACACCCCGCTGATCAAGAAGTTCGAGGCGGGTTACGTCCAGGGCGTCAAGGACACCAAGCCGAAGGTCAAGGTCGACGTCCAGTACCTGACCCACGGCTCCGACCTCTCCGGCTTCTCCAGCCCCGACAAGGGCAAGGAGGCCGCGTCGGGCATGCTCGACAACGGCGCCGACGTCGTCTACACGGCGGCCGGCTCCTCCGGCAACGGTGCGATCGAGGCCGTCTCCGGCGTCAAGGGCACCTGGGCGATCGGCGTGGACTCCGACCAGTACAACGTCCCCGGCCTGGCCAAGTACAAGGCCTCGATCCTGACCTCGATGGTCAAGAACGTCGACGTCGGTGTCTACGACTTCATCAAGTCCGTCCATGACAGCAAGCCGCTGGCGGGCCAGAACAACTACTCGCTCGCCAAGGGCGGTGTCTCGCTGGCCACCAGCGGCGGCTTCATCGACGACCTCAAGTCCCAGCTGGACGCGGCCAAGAAGAAGATCGTCGACGGCACCATCAAGGTCAAGACCACCCCGTGACCTGACGGTTCCGCCGGACCACGGCTCGGCGAGGGGGTACGGCCACCCCCACGCCGGGCCATAACAATGTGTCAACTCTACGCGTGTAGCCCGGAGTTGCCGCGCTAGCGTCGCCGACGCCTGCCCTCCCCTACGCAGCCCCTTTCCCCCAGGAGAGTGCGCCATCAACGCGTCCAGCCCTCCCGCTGCCGTCGAACTGCGCGGCATCACCAAGCGATTCCCCGGCGTCGTCGCCAACCGTGACATCGACATCACCGTCCGCACAGGAACCGTCCACGCCCTGTGCGGTGAGAACGGTGCCGGCAAGTCCACCCTGATGAAGATCCTCTACGGCATGCAGCAGCCGGACGAGGGCACCGTCACCGTGAACGGCGAGCGGGTCACCTTCCACAACCCCGCCGACGCCATCGCGCGCGGCATCGGCATGGTGCACCAGCACTTCATGCTCGCCGACAACCTCACCGTCCTGGAGAACGTCGTCCTGGGCGCGGAGAAGCTGCACGGCATCGGCGCCAAGGCACGTACGAAGGTCAAGGAGCTCTCCGACGCGTACGGGCTGAACGTCCGGCCCGACGTCCTCCTGGAGGAGCTCGGCGTCGCCGACCGCCAGCGCGTGGAGATCCTCAAGGTCCTCTACCGCGGCGCCCGGACCCTCATCCTGGACGAGCCCACCGCCGTCCTGGTGCCGCAGGAGGTCGAGGCCCTCTTCGACAACCTGCGCGAGCTGAAGGCCGAGGGGCTCACCGTCATCTTCATCTCCCACAAACTGGGCGAGGTGTTGTCCGTCGCCGACGAGATCACCGTCATCCGGCGCGGCACCACGGTCGGCACGGTGGAGCCGAGGGACACCACCACCAGGCAGCTCGCCGAGCTGATGGTCGGCAGCGAACTGCCCACGCCTCAGACCGAGGAGTCCACCGTCACGGACGTCCCGATGCTCAAGGTGGCCGGGCTGCACCTGAGCCAGACGGACCTCGACGGCGTCGAGCGGACCATCCTCGACGACATCACCCTCACCATCCATCGGGGAGAGGTCCTCGGTATCGCCGGTGTGGAGGGCAACGGCCAGTCCGAACTGGTCGAGGCGATCATGGGCATCCGCCACCCCGACGCCGGCGTCATCACGCTGGGCGACAGGGACATCTCCCGCACCCCCACCCGCCACCGCCGCGAAGCGGGCGTCGGCTACATCCCCGAGGACCGTCACCGGCACGGCCTGCTCCTCGAAGCGCCGCTGTGGGAGAACCGCATCCTGGGCCACGTCAGCGAGCGGCCCAACTCGCGCGGCGGACTGCTCGACCTCAAGGCGGCCCGCGCCGACACCGAGCGCATCGTCAGCGCGTACGACGTCCGCACGCCCGGCATCGAGGTGACCGCCGCCTCCCTGTCCGGCGGCAACCAGCAGAAGCTGATCGTCGGCCGCGAGATGAGCCACGCGCCCAAGCTGCTGATCGCCGCCCACCCCACGCGCGGCGTGGACGTCGGCGCGCAGGCCGCGATCTGGGACCACATCCGCGAGGCCCGCCGCGAGGGCCTGGCCGTGCTGCTGATCTCGGCCGACCTGGACGAACTCATCGGGCTCTCCGACACCCTGCGGGTGATGTACCGCGGCCGTCTGGTCGCCGACGCGGACCCCGCCACGATCACCCCCGAGGAGCTGGGCTCCGCCATGACGGGTGCGGCCACCGGCCACCTGGAGCACACAGAGGACGACGACCGATGAACAAGCTCACCGCACGGATCGACAGGGAGCGGCTGCTCCTCGGGATCGCGGCACCGCTGCTGGCGCTCGTCGCCGCGATAGTCGTCACCACCCTGGTGATCCTCGCCACCGGCAAGAACCCGGGCGCCGCCTTCAGCGACATGCTGACCTACGGCTCCGCCAGCGACAGCCAGGTCTACATCCTCAACAAGGCGACGACGTACTACCTGGCGGGCGTCGCGGTGGCCATCGGCTTCCGCATGAACCTGTTCAACATCGGTGTCGACGGCCAGTACCGGCTCGCCGCGTTCGTGGCCGCCGTGCTCGGTGGCGCGCTGACCGTTCCCGGGTGGATCGCCGTCCCGCTGATCATCCTGTGCGCCATGGCGACCGGCGCGCTGTGGGCGGCCATCGCGGGCATCCTCAAGGTGACCCGCGGGGTCAGCGAGGTCATCTCGACGATCATGCTCAACTCGATCGCCACCGCCGTCATCGCCTACCTGCTGCAACCCGGAAAGCTCGCCCAGCTCGACGCGGCGGGAACCACCGTCTCCACCAAGCCGCTGCCCACGTCCTCGTACTTCTTCAACATCGACACCGGTGCCGCCGGCGAGCTGTGGGGCTTCATCATCATCGCCGCGCTCGTCGGCGTCGCCTACTGGTTCGTGCTCGGCCGCACCCGGTTCGGCTTCGACCTGCGCACCGTCGGCCAGTCCGAGAGCGCCGCCGCCGCGAGCGGTGTCTCCGTCAAGAAGATGATCGCCACCAGCATGATCATCTCGGGTGCGGTGGCCGGCCTCATCGGCATGCCGACCCTCCTCAACGACAGCCACCAGTTCAGCAACGACTTCCCGGCGGGTATCGGCTTCACCGGCATCGCCATCGCGCTGCTCGGCCGCAACAGTCCGATCGGCATCGCGCTCGGCGCCCTCCTCTGGGGCTTCCTGGAACGCACCACCAACCACCTGGAGTTCCAGGGCTACGACAAGGAGATCCTCGGCGTCATCCAGGGCGTCATCGTCCTGTGCGTCGTGATCGCCTACGAGGTCGTACGCCGCTACGGTCTCAAGCGCCAGCAGCAGCGGGTCGGTGCCGAACTCGCCGCCCAGGCCGCCGCCCCGACCCAGAAGCAGGAGGTGGCGTGATGACTGCCACGATGACCGACACACCGCCCCCCGCGGCGCCCAAGGTGGACACCGGGCGTCCGGCCTCGGGCCGCTCCCTCGGCCGGCTCCTCATGATCGTCGCGGGCGCGCTGATCCTGGTGGCCGCGGTCCGCGTCATCACCGGCGCCGACCAGCTCACCTCCGACGGACAGATCGGCGCCGCGCTGGGCCTGGCCGTGCCCATCGGCCTGGCGGGCCTGGCCGGGCTGTGGTCCGAGCGGGCCGGCGTGGTCAACATCGGCCTCGAGGGCATGATGATCCTCGGCACCTTCGGGGCCGGCTGGATCGGCTGGCAGTCCAGCCCCTGGCTCGGCCTGCTGTGCGGCGTCGGCTTCGGCGTCCTCGGCGGTCTGGTGCACGCCGTCGCGACCGTCACGTTCGGCGTCGACCACATCGTCTCCGGTGTCGCGGTCAACCTGCTCGCGCTCGGCGCCACCCAGTACCTCGCCAAGCTCGTCTTCTCGAAGGGCGACGCGGCGGGCGCGGGCGGCAACCCCAAGCAGTCCCCGCCCGCGGACTCGCTGCCCACCATCGACGTGCCCGGACTCTCCGACGCCCTCCAGTCGGTCGAGAAGCACCACTGGTTCCTGCTCTCCGACCTCGCGGGCATCCTCGGTGGCCTGGTCACCAACCTGTCCGTCGTGACGATCCTGGCCGCCGCCCTGTTCGTCGGGAGCTGGTGGCTGTTGTGGCGCACCCCGTTCGGTCTGCGGCTGCGCTCCTGCGGCGAGAACCCGATCGCCGCGGAGTCGCTGGGCGTCAACGTCTACAAGTACAAGTACCTGGCCGTGGTCGTCTCCGGCGGCCTCGCCGGCCTCGGCGGCGCCTTCCTCGCGCTGGTCACCTCGCACATCTACCAGGAGGGCCAGACCGGCGGACGCGGCTACATCGGCCTCGCCGCGATGATCTTCGGCAACTGGCGGCCCGGCGGCCTGGCGATGGGCGCCGGCCTGTTCGGCTTCTCCGACGCGCTGCAACTGCGCAACGGCGGCGAGACCGTGCACGCGCTGCTGCTCCTGCTGGTCGTCCTGCTCGCCGTCCTCGCCGCCTGGAAGCTGTACCGGAAGGCACATTGGCAGGGCGCGATCAGCCTCTTCGTCGCCGCGCTCGTCCTGGTCTGGTACCTCTTCACGGACGAGGTGCCGAGCGACTTCGTGGGCGCCACCCCGTACGTCGTCACACTGCTGGTGCTGTCGCTGTCGGCGCAGCGGCTGCGGATGCCCAAGGCGGACGGCATGCGGTACCGGAAGGGACAGGGTAAATGACCGACGTCGACTGGCAGCGGCTGCGTGCGGTGGCCCGGGACGCGATGTCCCGGGCGTACGCCCCGTACTCCCGTTATCCGGTCGGTGTGGCCGCCCTCGTCGACGACGGGCGGACCGTGTCGGGCTGCAACGTCGAGAACGCCTCCTACGGCCTCAGCCTCTGCGCCGAGTGCGGACTGGTCTCGGAGCTGCAGAACACCGGCGGCGGCCGGCTGACCCACTTCACGTGCGTCGACCGGCACGGCGAGATCCTCGTCCCGTGCGGCCGCTGCCGCCAGCTGCTGTACGAGTTCGGCGGACCCGACCTGCTGCTGGAGACCCCGGCGGGGGTCCTGCCCCTGTCCCGGATGCTGCCGCAGGCCTTCGGGCCGGGCCATCTCGACAGGTGACTTTCGTGCGGCCCCTCCGCGTCGCCGCTCAGGGGCCGCGTACTTTTTTGAACGTCCGGAAGGAAAGCCATGGCGCTGTTGTCGATGGATGCCGTCTCCGTCATCCGCACCAAGCGGGACCGGGGTGAGCTCAGCGACGAGCAGATCGACTGGGTCATCGACGCGTACACCCGCGGGGAGGTCGCCGACGAACAGATGTCCGCGCTCGCCATGGCGATCCTGCTCAACGGCATGAACCGCCGGGAGATCGCCCGCTGGACGGCCGCGATGATCGCCTCCGGCGAACGCATGGACTTCTCGTCCCTGTCCCGCCCGACGGCCGACAAGCACTCCACCGGCGGCGTCGGCGACAAGATCACCCTCCCGCTGGCCCCGCTGGTCGCCGCCTGCGGCGCGGCGGTCCCGCAGCTCTCGGGCCGCGGCCTCGGCCACACCGGCGGCACCCTGGACAAACTGGAGTCGATCCCGGGCTGGCGGGCGCTGCTCTCGAACGAGGAGATGCTGTCCGTACTCGACGGGACGGGCGCGGTGATCTGCGCGGCGGGCGACGGCCTGGCCCCGGCGGACAAGAAGCTGTACGCGCTCCGGGACGTCACCGGCACGGTCGAGGCGATCCCCCTGATCGCCTCCTCGATCATGTCGAAGAAGATCGCGGAGGGCACGGGCTCGCTGGTCCTGGACGTGAAGGTCGGCACCGGCGCCTTCATGAAGACCCTGGACGACGCCCGCGAACTGGCCGCCACGATGGTCGGCCTCGGCACCGACCACGGCGTGAGGACGGTCGCGCTCCTGACGGACATGTCCACGCCCCTGGGCCTGACGGCGGGCAACGCCCTGGAGGTCCGCGAGTCGCTGGAGGTCCTGGCCGGCGGCGGCCCCGCGGACGTGCTGGAACTGACGCTGGCCCTGGCCCGCGAGATGCTCGACGCGGCGGGCATCCGGGACGTCGACCCGGCCAAGGCCCTGGCCGACGGCTCCGCGATGGACGTCTGGCGCCGCATGATCACGGCCCAGGGCGGCGACCCGGACGCGCCGTTGCCGACGTCGAACGAACAGCACGTGATCAAGGCGGACGCCTCGGGCGTCCTGACCCGCCTCGACGCCTACGGCGTCGGCGTCGCCGCCTGGCGTCTGGGCGCGGGGCGTGCTCGCAAGGAGGACGCGGTGCAGGCGGGCGCGGGTGTGGAGATGCACGCCAAGCCGGGCGACACGGTGACCGAGGGCCAGCCCCTGCTGACCCTGCACACGGACACGCCGGAGCGCTTCGAGTACGCGCTGCAGGCGGTGGAGGGTTCGTACGATGTCGGGGTGACGGGGGCCGGGTTCTCGGCGTCGCCGGTGGTGCTGGAACGTATCTCCTGACCTGCGGTTTCCCCATTCGGGTGAACGGGATCGGTGGACCGCTGCCGGTCCCGTTCGGCATGCTGGAATCGGTGACGACCGATTGGAGACCGCCGTGAGCGCACTCACCGTCAGCCACGACCCTGAGCAGAGCTGGGACGACCTCGTCCGGTTCTGGGAGGAGATGGAGTGGCCTGAGGGTAGCAAGGTGGAGATCATCGAGGGGATCATCACCGTGTCACCTGCTCCCGCGCCCCGCCACAACGTGATCGCGGAACGCATTCAGCGCCGCCTGTACTCGGTGATCCCCGAAGACTGGGGGGTCTACCAGACCCAGGCCATCGCCGTTCCGTCGCGGCTGGGCATGTTCATCCCGGACATCCTCGTTGCTCCAGTCCACGCGTGCGCCGAGGCGGACACCTATCTGCCGGCCGCCCTCGCAGAATTGGTCGTGGAGGTCACCTCCAGGAAGAACGCACGCCACGACCGCGTGAGCAAGCCGGCCGCATATGCCTCCGCAGGCATCCCGCTCTACCTTCTTGTTGACCGCTGGGCGCCAGAAGGTCCTACCGCGACTCTGTTCGGAGAACCGCGGGGAGATGTCTACCGCCCGCTGGTCATCGCCAAGTTCGGCGAGCCCCTTGCTCTTCCCGCGCCCTTCGACCTCGTCATCGACACCAGCGAGTTCCCGGAGAACTGACTCACCCGAGCAGCGCCGCCACCACCACCAGCACCGGCACCGACAACACCGTCGACACCAGGATCGAGTCCCGGGCCAGCCGCTCGCCCACCCCGTAGCTCGACGCGTACGTGTACAGGTTCTGTGCGGCGGGCAGCGCCGACGTGACCACCACGTCGAGGAGTTGGGCCCCGTGCAGGTCGAAGACCCCCGCCGCCAGCGCCCAGGCCGCCACCGGCTGGCCCACCGTCTTCAGCAGGACCGAGAGCAGCACGAGCGGCCGGTCCGGCCCCCGGCCCGGCATCGTGCTGCCGCACAGGGAGATGCCGAAGGCGAGCAGGACCGCCGGGACGGACATGTTGCCGATCAGGGTCACGGGGTCCATGACGGGCGCGGGGACGCGCAGGCCGGACGCCGAGACGGCGACTCCGGCGAGGGAGCCCAGCGCGATCGGATTGCGCAGCGGGGTGAGCAGGCGCCGCCACAGCGGACCCTCCTCGCCGTCCCGGCCCGACATGTCCAGGATCGTCAGCGCGACCGGCGTGAGCAGGAGCAGCTGGAACAGCAGGACCGGCGCCACCAGCGAGGCGTCGCCCAGGACGTACACCGCGATCGGGATGCCGAGGTTGCCCGAGTTGACGTAACCGGAGCACAGCGCGCCGATCGTCGTACGGCCCACACCCCAGCCCCGTACGACCCCCACCGCGACGAAGATCCCCGCAGCCGCGGCCGTGCTCAGCGCGGTCACCAGCAGCCGGCTGGAGAAGATCACCGACAGGTCCGCACGGGCCAGCGTGGTGAACAGCAGGGCCGGTGACGCCACGTGGAAGGCCAGCTTGGTCAGTACCTCGCGGCCGTGGACGCCGAGGTGACCGGCCCGGCCGATGACGTATCCGACGCCGATCACGACCGCGATGACCGCGAAACCCGTCAGCACTCCCTGCACGGCACCTCCTCAGGGGGGAGAAGGCCGTGCGGTATCCGGGGCGGTGCCGATCGTTGGGGCATACAGCTAACCCTCCGGGGAAGGAGGGCCGCAGGTCAATGTGATCTTGCTGGGTGGGCAACCGGCCGCCCACGCCACCGGGCCGCGGGCCGCGATGAGTTACGTCCGCCCGCCCGGTCTACCGATCGTGGACGCCATGACACCCGCCGTACTCGTGCTGACCGGCCCCGTCACTCAAGACGAGGTGACCGGGCTGTGCGACGACGTGCGGATGCTGCTGGAGAGTACCGGCGCCGGGTGTGTGGTGTGTGATGTCGCGGGTCTGGGGCCGCCGGGGCTCGGGGCCGTCGACCTGCTGGCCCGGCTGGAGCTCGCCGCCAAGCGGGCCGGGGGCCGGATCCGGCTGCGTGACCCCCATCCCGGCCTACGCGCCCTCCTCGACCTGGTCGGTCTCCGCATCGAGGTGGAGGGGCAGCCCGAACAGCGGGAACCAGCGCTGCGTGTCGAGGAAGCAGTGGAACCCGGTGATCCGGCCCTCTGAGATCTCGAGGACCTGGACCGCCCAGGGAGCGAAGCCGCCCTTCTCCGGGTCCGGCTTGTACTGGGCGAACCCGGGCAGTCCGTTGACCTGGACCGGCGTCAGACGCGAACCCGCGCAGGGGGCGCCGAGTGTCGTCATGAAGTCGGTGATGTCCCGGTGGCCGGTCAGCCACAGGTCGAACGGCGGCATCGTCATGACGGCGTCCTCGTGCAGCAGAGCCGTCAGCGCCGCCATGTCGTAGCCCTCGAACGCCGCCACATAGCGCTCCAGGAGCTTTTGCTGCTCCTCGTCCAGCGGGTCGGACACGGCGGCGTCGGCGCCGTGCTGCTCCCGCTCGGCGAGCGTCGCACGGGCCCGTTGCAGCGCGCTGTTGACCGACGCGACCGAGGTGTCGAGCAACTCGGCGACCTCGCTCGCCCGCCAGGCCAGCACCTCGCGCAGGATCAGCACCGCGCGCTGCTTGGGCGGCAGCTGCTGCAGGGCGGCCATGAACGCGAGCCGCACGGACTCCTTGGCGACGGCCGCCTCTGCCGGGTCCTCGACGGTCGGGAGTATGCGGGCGTCGGGCATCGGTTCCAGCCAGGTGTGGTCCGGGCGGGGGGACAGGGCGGCCTGGGCGAGCGGGGTGGCCTCCGTGAGGTCCATGGGCCGGGCGCGCTTGTTGCCGGCGGTCAGCATGTCCAGGCAGACGTTCGTCGCGATGCGGTAGAGCCAGGAGCGGAGGCTGGCGCGGCCCTCGAACTTCGCGTAGCTGCGCCAGGCCCGGACCATGGTGTCCTGGACCGCGTCCTCGGCCTCGAAGGAGGAGCCCAGCATGCGGTAGCAGTAGCCGGTCAGCTCTTTCCGGTGCTGTTCCAGTGTGACGTCGAGGTCTGTCGTCGTCGCCGTGCCGTCGGTCATTGTCGCCCACTCACCCCTGTGGCCGTTCCGTGCGCACCGTTGCGCCCCAGTACTCCGGAAGCTATCGCACGCCACTGACAATGGCCTGGGGAGTGGGAAATGGCCAGGCCGGAGGGGGTGCGGGCCGCGTGACTCCAGGGGCGCGACCCGGTCAGTGCGCCGCCACCGGCCCCCGCCGCGCAGCGACCCGCGCCGCCCGCGACCCGACCACCGTGATCGTCACGACGCCCAGCACCGCCAGCAGACCCACGCCCACCGTCCCGGCCCAGCCCTCCGCGTGGAAGGCCATCGCTCCCACCGTGCTCCCCGTGCTCGACCCGATGTAGTACGCCGACTGGTACAGCGCCGACGCCTGCGCCCGCCCCTTCGTCGCCGTCTTGCTGACCGCAGACGAGGCGACCGCGTGCCCTGCGAAGAAGCCCGCGGTGATCAGGACCAGGCCCAGCAGGACCAGCGGCAGCGAATCCGCCAGGGAAAGCAGCAGACCCGCTGCCGTCGTACCGCCACCCGCGTACAGCGCCCCCCGGCGGCCCAGTCGGCCCACCAGCCGGCTGGCCGTCGACGCCGACACCGTGCCCACCAGGTAGACGAGGAAGACCGAGCCGACGATGCCCTGGGGGAGGCCGAAAGGGGCCTCGGCCAGGCGGTAGCCGATGACCGTGTAGACGCCGCCGAACACCGTCATGAACAGCGCGCCGATCGCGTACAGCCGACGCAGCAGCGGGTTGGCGAGGTGGTCGCGGATCGTGCCGGCCAGGACCCGGGGCCGCAGTGAGCCCGCCACGAAGTGCTTCGGTGCCGGCAGCAGCGCCCGGAAGGCCACCGCGCACGCCACCGCGATCACGCCGATCACCGCGACCGCGACCCGCCAGCCCCACTCCTGCGCGACCCAGCCGGTGATGACCCGGCCGCTCATCCCGCCGACACTGTTGCCCGCGACGAACAGGCCGATCGCGGTGACCAGCGCCTTGGGGGTGACCTCCTCCGCGAGGTAGGCCGTCGCCGAGGCCGGAAGCCCGGCCAGCGCCGCACCCTGGACCGCGCGCAGCACGACCAGCGCGGTCAGCGACGGCGCGAAGGGCACGAGCAGCCCGACGGTCACCGCGACGGCCAGCGAGGCCGTCATGATCGTACGGCGTCCGAAGCGTTCCGAGAGGGCGCTCATCGGAAGGACGAACAGCGCCAGTCCGCCGGTCGCGGCCGCCACCGTCCAGCTCGCCTCGCTCGCCGCCACCCCGAACTCGCCGGAGATCAGCGGCAGCAGGGCCTGGGTGGAATACAGCAGCGCGAAGGTCGCCACGCCCGCGAGGAAGAGGGCGAAGCTCATCCGGCGGTAGCCGGGGCCGCCCGGGGTCACACGGGAGTCGACGACAGGGGGGACAGAGGATGCGGCGACCACGACGGTGGGCGCCCCGGTACTGGCGGGAGACATGCCTCGAAGCTACGTACGTCCCTGGTCATCCGTCCAATGCATGGAATCGCCATAATCGTTCCCATGATGCATCAGCAGAGGTCACAGGCTCGTCTGTCACCGTCCAGTGACACAGAAGACAGGGCGGACATGTCGAGGCTGCTCGCCCCGCGCCTCGCCTACTTCGCCGGCGTCGCCCGTACCGAGCACGTCACCCGGGCCGCCCAGGAGATGCAGGTCCCCCAGTCGACCCTGTCCCGCGCGATGGTCCGCCTCGAACAGGACCTGGGCGTCGACCTGTTCGCCCGCCGCGGCCGCACGCTCTCGCTCACCCCGGCCGGCCGCACCTTCCTCGCCTCCGTCGAACGCGCCCTCGCCGAGATCGAGCGCGCCGCCGACGAGGTCCGCGCCGACGCCGACCCGGCCACCGGCAAGGTCGCCTTCGGCTTCCTGCACACCATGGGCGCCGAGACCGTACCGGGCCTCATCCACGCCTTCCGCGCCGACCACCCACGCGTCCGCTTCAGCCTCGTCCAGAACTACGGCGAGGCGATGCTGGAAAAGCTCCGGGCCGGCGAACTGGATCTCTGCCTGACCTCCCCGGTCCCGGACGCCCCCGACCTGGTGGCCCGCCGCCTCGACGAACAGAAACTCCGCCTCGTCGTCCCCGCCGACCATCGCCTCGCCACCCGCAGGCGGGTCCGGCTGGTGGAGGCCGCCGACGAGGTCTTCGTGACCCTCGAACCCGGCTACGGGCTGCGCCGGATCACCGACGACCTCTGCCAGGAGGCGGGTTTCAGGCCCCGGGTGGCCTTCGAGGGCGAGGAGGCGGAAACCCTGAGGGGCCTCGTCGCGGCGGGTCTGGGGGTGGCGCTCCTGCCCCCGCCGGCCTTCCCCCGCCCCGGAGTGGTGGAGCTCACGGTCACGGCCCCCCGAGCGGCCCGGGAAATCGGCGTGGCCTGGCTCGACGGCCATCCGGACACCCCACCGGTGGCCGCCTTCAAGAAGTTCCTGCTCTCCCGCCGCGACAACCTCCTCCCCACCTGAGGGGCAGCCGCCGCAGGGCGCGAGGCGGTGTCGACGGGTGGCTCTGCGGTGTGGCCGCGAACGGCGCCCGCAAGCTCAGCCGACCCAGGGGCCGAGGCGGTGTCGACGGGTGGCTCTGCGGTGTGGCCGCGAACGGCGCCCGCAAGCTCAGCCGACCCAGGGGCGCGAGGCTGTGTCGACGGGTGGTTCTGCGGTGTGGCCGCGAACGGCGCCCGCAAGCTCAGCCGACCCAGGGGCCGAGGCTGTGTCGACGGGTGGTTCTGCGGTGTGGCCGCGACCAGCCCCCACAAACCCGCGCGCCGCCACCGGGCCGCAGGATCAACGGTGAAGGGACCGCCCGAAGCCGGAGGCGAGAGGCATCCGCAGGCCCAGCGGAGGCGGAGCCGCCAGCGCGTCCTCCACCGGCCGGGACAACGGCCTCCCGAACAACGCCCCCATCACGAAGTCCTCGGCCAGCGCGTGCACTTCGTCCCGGTACTGATGCAACCCGTGTCCGTCGGAGTGCACTTCGAACCGGCACACTTCCCGGTTCGCCTTCTTCGCCCGCGCCGCCAGCCGGAACGACAGCTCCGGATCCGTACGTTCGTCGTTCGTGCCGTGCACGATCAACACCCGCCGCCCGGCGAGCTGTTTCACCGGTTCGGAGGGAGCCGCCACGTCCTCCTCAGGCAGCCAGGGTGCCAGTGCGACCACGGAGTTGACGGCTTCGTGTCCGCCCGCGTGCAGTGCCGCCCGTGCGCCCATGTCGAAGCCGGTGAGGCACACGGGGACGTCGCCGTACCGTCGTAGGGCCTCTTCGGTCGCCCAGGTCGCGTCGTGGGCCAGATGTGCCGCGCTGCCGTTCCAGCCGCGGTAGCGGTAGTGGACGACGTGGGTCGCGAGGCCCGCGCCGAGGCCCGCGCGGGTGATCCGGCGGCCCAGCGCCCGTAAGGACGCGGACGCCATCAGGGGGGAGGGTCTGCGATGGGAGACCTCGTCGCCGGCGGGGAGCAGCAGCACCACTCCACTCACCGCCGTCGGCTCCGGACCGAGCGCCCGCCCCAGCCGGGCCGTGCGCACCGGCGTCGCTTGCTGTGCCATGACAGAACAGTGTCAGAAGCATCGGTGTACGGCACTGGTCCGGGCGGTCACCGTTACGTATCGACAGGCGGTCACCTTGACGTATCTACGAGGGGGGGCGCCGCCAGGTATCGACGGGCGGTCACCGTTACGTATCGACGGATTCGTACCCCCGGCGATCTACGCGCGTAGGAGTTAGAGTGCGGACATGACGAGCCAGATTGACCGGATGGGGAACACCCCGAGCGCGGACCAGATCCGCCGGGCGCCCAAGGTTCTGCTGCACGACCATCTCGACGGTGGGCTGCGTCCCGGCACCGTGGTCGACCTCGCGCGGGAGACCGTCCCCCACGGCCATGGAGGCGCCGGAGGCGCCCCCGCCGTCCAACTCCCCGAGACCGACCCGGACAAGCTCGGCGTCTGGTTCCGGGAGGCCGCCGACTCCGGTTCCCTGGAACGGTACTTGGAGACCTTCTCGCACACCGTCGGTGTGATGCAGACCCGGGACGCGCTGGTCCGGGTCGCCGCCGAGTGTGCCGAGGACCTGGCCGCGGACGGGGTCGTCTACGCCGAGGTGCGTTATGCGCCGGAGCAGCACCTGAACGGAGGACTCAGCCTCGAGGAGGTCGTCGAAGCCGTCAACGAGGGCTTCCGGGAAGGGGAGCGGCTCGCCCGCGCGAACGGCAGGCGGATCCGGGTCGGTGCCCTGCTCACCGCCATGCGCCACGCGGCCCGTTCCCTGGAGATCGCCGAACTCGCCAACCGTTACCGGGACCTGGGGGTCGTCGGCTTCGACATCGCGGGCGCGGAGGCCGGTTACCCGCCCACCCGGCACCTCGACGCCTTCGAGTACCTCAAGCGGGAGAACAACCACTTCACCATCCACGCCGGCGAGGCCTTCGGTCTGCCGTCCATCTGGCAGGCCCTGCAGTGGTGCGGCGCCGACCGGCTCGGGCATGGCGTGCGCATCATCGACGACATCCAGGTCCACGAGGACGGCACGGTCAAGCTCGGGCGGCTCGCCTCCTATGTCCGGGACAAGCGGATCCCGCTGGAGCTGTGCCCCAGTTCCAACCTCCAGACCGGGGCGGCGGCCTCGTACGCCGAGCATCCGATCGGACTGCTGCGCCGGCTGCACTTCCGGGCCACGGTGAACACCGACAACCGCTTGATGTCCGGTACCAGCATGAGCCGGGAATTCGAGCATCTTGTCGAGGCCTTCGGTTACACGCTCGACGACATGCAGTGGTTCTCCGTCAATGCGATGAAATCAGCGTTCATTCCTTTCGATGAAAGACTGGCGATGATCAATGACGTCATCAAGCCCGGATATGCCGAGCTGAAATCCGAATGGCTGTTCCAGCAGACCGCCTCCACCAGCGGTTCCACGCCCGAAGAGGGCTGACTTCCAGGAGTGCGGGGATACGGAACGAGGGCGGGCTTTCACCATCCGTCCGTGTTTCGATGTTTGCGGCGGAGCGCTCGACATGTTTACGGTCGTGGACCGCTCACATCCCTGTAACACCATTTCGAGGACGCATTTCATGAAGCAGTCTGCTGCCAAGACCCTCGGTGTCGCCGCTCTCGGTGTCGCCTTCGCCGCCACCGCTGCGGGCGCCGCGAACGCCGCTCCGGCCGTTCCGGACGCCACGCAGGCGCTGGGCGCCGTCACCAAGGCGCTGCCGCCCCAGAACGTCGCCAAGGCGCTGCCGGACGCCGGTGAGGCGCTGGGTCAGGCGCGGCCCGCGCTCGCCGCCGTGCAGCCGGTCGCCGGGAAGGCCCCCGTCGACGGTCCGGCCGGCGCGGTCACCGGCCTGCTCGGCGGTCTGCCCGCCGGCAAGGGCCTGCCCACGCAGGGCCTGCCGGTGAGCGGCCTTCCGCTCGGCTGACCCGCACCGCCTGCGAACGCGCCGGTGGGGCGCACCCTTGGACACGGGGTGCGCCCCACCGGCGTACGTGCTGACACGGTCACCAGGCCGTGCGCGCGGCCTTCTCCTCGGACGGGAACAGGATCCACAACGCGATGTAGAGCAGGAACTGCGGGCCCGGCAGCAGGCAGGAGAGTACGAAGATGACGCGCATCGTCGTCGCGGAGGTGCCGAAGCGCCGTGCCAGCGCGGCACACACTCCGCCGATCATGCGGTCGTTGGTGGGGCGGGCGAGGCGGGACATTGCGGCTCCTTCGTGAGCGTCTGCCAGAGGCGTTCCGAGTGACCGCCTCGTCTGACATCAAAGCTACGCGGACGAAGGGGATGAAGCGTCGCTCTATGGGGCGATCCCGACCCTGGGAATCGTCGGGGTCCGACCCTGAGAAGGATCCTCCTGGCGGACGGAGCCGTGCTCGGCGCGCTCGTTCCTGCGGCGGATCCAGGCGCGGGCCGCCGGCACCAGGAGCGCGTGGGTCAGCGCCACGCCCACCGTGTTCAGGAGCAGCGAGTCGATGTCGACGCGCTGCCCGGGAGCCCCGGTCTGCAGCAGCTCGATGCCCAGCGAGATCAGGGCGCCTGCGGCGGTCGTACGGACGAGGGACGCGAGCGGGAAGACCGCGCTCCTGCCGTGCACCAGCGGGAGCAGCACCCCCAGCGGGGCGAGCAGCCCGAGCCCTCCGGCGACCCGCCGGGCGGCCTCCGGCCAGCCCAGCGCCAGATCGGACCGGATGCCGGCCCCTGGATGCAGATTGGGTGGCATCACCCAGGGCACGTCCAGCGGGCGCAGCGTGTACCAGGCGACGAACGCGAGATGTGCGACAAGGAGGACACCCCCTGCCACACGGACGCTGATCGCGGCGCTGCCGCCGATGGAGCCTTGACGCTGCACGTCCCCCTAGACGCGGCCTCCGGCACGATCGGTTCCGGGTTACCCGGAGGTACATGCATGAGGCCTCCGCCACATGGGTACCTCAGCCGCCCGCCAGCCGCCAGCCGCCAGCCGCCAGCCGCCAGCCGCCAGCCGCCCGCCGCCCGCCAGCCGTCAGCCATCGACCGAGCCGTCAGCCGTCAGCCGCCCGTCACCTCGGTCGACGGCGGCTCCGTGCTGCCCGGCCGGGTGCGGACCTCGTCCGTGCACGCGTAACGGCGCGGTGGCCGGCGGTCCGGGCCGCCGAGGACGACCGAGCCGTCGCCCTCCGCCGCCGCCGAGTCGGAGAACGTGCACACGAGCTGGGCGAGGGCGTAGGAGGTGAGGTCGCCGGGCGGGCTGCTCAGCCTGAGGGCGTCCGCAGGGTCCTTGGGACGCGGTCCGCCCACCGTCATGCCGCCGCGCACGCCCGTGGTGTAGCCGGCCTCCTTCTCCGCGGACGACGGCGTCGCCGCGAGCTCGTCCAGCAGCCCCTGGGCCACCAGCACCCGCCGCGCGGAGTCCGCCGTACCGTCCGGGACCCGCACGGTCCGGTCGACGGCCACCAGGGACGAGCCGCACAGCAGGAACACCTGCACCGGCAGCCCGCGCGAGGCCTGGGTGGAGACGTCCGGTTCGGACAGCGAACACCGCACCCGGGACGGCGCGGGCCCGAAGTCGGTCGGCACCTCCGTGGCCCGGATCCCGCATCCGGCGAGCAGCAGGGCCAGCGCGGGCAGCGCCAGCGCTCGGCGTACGTTCATCAGGCGCCCCCCTCGGCCTTCTCGCCCTCGTCGGTCTCCTCCATGAGCGGCGACGAGTCCCGGGGCAGCCACAGCGTGAACACCGCGCCACCCTCGGGGGAGTTGGCGGCGGTGATCCCGCCGCCGTGGATGTGGGCGTTCTCCAGCGCGATGGACAGACCGAGGCCGCTGCCCTCGGAACGCGGCCGGGAGGCACTGGCCTTGTAGAACCGGTCGAAGACGTGCGGCAGAACGTCCTCGGGGATGCCGGGCCCGTGGTCCCGCACCTCGATGACGACCTTCGCGCCGTCCTCGACCTTCGTGCCGTCCTCGTCCGTCTCCCGCACCGCGACCCGCACCGGCGAACCGCCGTGCTTGAGCGCGTTGCCGACCAGGTTCGCCAGGATCACGTCCAGGCGGCGCGGGTCGAGCTGGGCGTGGATGCCGCGCTCGGCGTCCAGTTCCACCGCGTCCAGCCAGGCCCGCGCGTCGATGCACGCGGTGATCTGGTCGGCGACGTCGACGTCGTCCAGAACCAGCCGGGCGGTGCCCGCGTCGAAGCGGGTGACCTCCATGAGGTTCTCGACGAGGTCGTTCAGCCGCCGCGTCTGGCTCACCACGAGCCGTACGGCGGGCTCGATCATCGGGTCGATGGACCCGGACTCCGCCTCCAGCTCCTCCTCCAGCACCTCCGTCACGGCGGTGATCGCGGTCAGCGGCGTCCGCAGTTCATGGCTCATGTCGGCCACGAACCGCCGGGACGCGTCGTCGCGGGCGGCCATGTCGGCCACCCGTTTCTCCAGCGCCTCGGCCGCGTTGTTGAACGTCCGGGACAGATCGGCGAGTTCGTCCGTCCCCGTCACCCTGAGACGGGTGTCCAGCCGTCCCTCGCCGAGCCGGCGCGCGGCGACTCCGAGCCGCTGCATGGGCTTCAGTACGGTCGAGGCGGCGGCCTGCGCGAGCAGCGCGGAGCCGATCAGCGCGAGCCCCGTGGCGATACCCAGCGACCAGGCCAGCGAGTTGAGGTCCTTCGCCTCCGGCTCCAGCGACTTGAGTATGTAGCCGGTGGGCCCGCCGCCGATCGCCTTCGTACCCGCCACGAGATACGGCGTGCCGTGGACCACCACCCGCTGCCAATACAGGTGGTACGCGTACTTGTTGGCGGAGTTGACCGGCTGCTGCCTGTTCACCGCCTCGCGCAGCGACTCGGGCACGTCCCGCACGGTGAAGCCGTCCAGGGCACCGGAGTTGCCGTACACCGTTGTGCCGCTCGTGTCCTTGGCGACCAGCAGCACACTGAAGCTCTGGCTGCTGTTGGCCATCTGGCCCGCGGTGCGCTGCAGTTCGTCCTGCGAGGGGTTTTCGGGCAGCGCTCCCGCCCGGTTCTGCATCTCCTGCTCGAAGCCCCGCAGCACCGCGTCCTGGGTACGGGTGAGCACGGCCTCGCGGTTGAGCCAGTACGCGATCCCGGACACGGACACCGCGGCGGTCAGCGCCACCAGCGCGAACACGACGACCAGCCGCAGCCGCAGACTGGTGAACCGCAGCCTCGACCACACTGTCCTGCGATCCGCGGCCCAGCCCCGGATCCCCCCGTGCGCTCGGGTCACTGAGGAGAGTCCAGCCGGTAGCCGACCCCGCGGACCGTACGGATCAGCGTCGGGGACGACGGAACGTCCTCGACCTTGGCGCGCAGCCGCTGCACACAGGCGTCCACCAGCCGTGAGTCGCCCAGGTAGTCGTGCTCCCACACCAGCCGCAGCAACTGCTGCCGCGACAGCGCCTGGCCCGGCCGCCGGCTCAGCTCCAGCAGCAGCCTCAGCTCGGTCGGGGTGAGCTGGAGGTCCTCGCCGTTCTTCGTCACGGTCATGGCCGCACGGTCGATGACCAGCGAACCGAACGACGCCGCGTCGTTCGCCTCCCGCTCCCCGCGCCGCAGCACGGCCCGGATCCGGGCGTCCAGCACCCGTCCCTGCACCGGCTTGACCACATAGTCGTCGGCGCCGGACTCCAGGCCGACGACCACGTCGATGTCGTCGCTGCGCGCGGTCAGCAGGATGATCGGCAGCTGGTCCGTGCGCCGGATACGCCGGCACACCTCGAACCCGTCGATGCCGGGCAGCATCACGTCCAGCACGATCAGATCCGGCCGCTGCTCACGCAGCAGGTTCAGGCCCTCCTCGCCGGTGGCAGCGGTGGCAACCCGATGTCCCTGGCGTGTCAGAGACAGCTCCAGGGCGGTACGGATGGCGTCGTCGTCCTCGATCAGCAACAGGGAAGGCACGGGCTCATTCTGGCCCATGGCGGGGTGGGGCTGCGACACCAGTAGGGATACCGGCCGCCACCTCTCCGTCGGCTGTACGTCCGTGGGCTCGTGGTGCTCCTGTCCACGGGGAGTCACGCCACCCCCGGGAGTGCCCTCCGAGGGGGCCTGTGACAGGTCTGTGACAGTCGGCGGACACGGTCATGAAGTGGCCCCGGCAAGCTTCTCGGCACAGGCAAGGAAGCACGACGCAAGACCGGAACACCGGGAAGTCCACGGCGGGAGGCGCGAGATGAACACGCTGTACGGCAACAGCACCAGCGCGGTGATCACGCGTCTGCACGACGTGAACGGGGGCCGGGGTTCCGAGAAGGCCGGCGCCGCGAGCGGCCGGGGGACCGCTCGTGGCACCGGGCGTCAGCACACCGCGTACATGTCGGTGGTCGACGCTCACACGGGGGAAACACACGGGGGAACCGCGTACGGGGAGGGCTCGGGGGAGCGTCGCTCGCTGTCGGAGGTGGAGTTCACCGCCTACGTCCAGGAGCGCCGCGCCTCCCTGTACGCAACCGCCTACCACCTGACCGGCGACCGCTTCGAGGCCGAGGACCTGCTGCAGAGCGCGCTGTTCTCGACGTACCGGGCGTGGGAACGGATCAGTGACAAGGCGGCGGTCGGCGGATACCTCCGCCGCACCATGACCAATCTGCACATCAGCGCGTGGCGCCGCCGCAAGCTGAACGAGTACCCGACCGAGGAACTGCCGGAGACGCCCGGCGACACGGACGCGATGCGCGGCACCGAACTGCGCGCCGTCCTGTGGCAGGCGCTCGCCCGCCTCCCCGAAGTCCAGCGCACCATGCTGGTCCTGCGCTACTACGAGGGCCGCACGGACCCGGAGATCGCGGAGATCCTCGACATCAGTGTCGGCACGGTGAAGTCCAGCATCTGGCGGTCGCTCCGCCGGCTGCGCGAGGACGAGGTCCTCAGCTTCGGCCGTGACGAGCAGAACGCCTTCGGGGAGCTTGTCGCCTGAGGGTTCGGGGAGCAGTGAATACGGGGGAGCAGTAACAGGGGGAGCAACGGGGTCACGGGGGACCGAGGGGGGAAACACGGGGGAGCACGGGGGAGCACGGGGGAACAGGGAGCGGGACTGGAGGGCCGGGGGGTCCGTCCAGTCCCGCTTCTCCTGTTGCCGGGTGCGTTCGGGCGCGCTTGCACGGACGTGAGCTCGGACGTGCTTGCCCGGGCGTCCGAACTCCGCGGTCAGGGCGTCGGTGCCGTTGCCGGGCTGCGGCCCACCGCCGCCCGGGCGAGACGGCTCAGGGCCTCGTCCCGGTCGCAGCGGTGGGTGCCCAGGGCGACCTGGCGGGCGATGATCGAACGCTCCCGGCGCATCAGCCGCCAGCCGCGGCGCAGCAGGAACGGCACCGACTTGCGGCCCTCCCTGAGGTCCCGCAGGAAGCGCCGGCGGAAGGTCTTCACCGGTCCGCGGCTCAGGCACAACGCGTCGGCCAGGACGCCCAGTTCACGGCAGCGGGGCACGATCTCGGCGGCGAAGATGCCCTCCGCGATGAACAGCGGGGTCCGCCCCACGTCGACCGACTCCTCGCCGGTACGGGCGCTCAGCGCGATGTCGTAGACCGGGACCTTCGTACGACCCGTGCGGCACAGGTCCAGGATCGCGGCGGTCGCGGTGTCCGCGTCCCACGAGTCCGGGTGGTCCCAGTCGATGTCGGAACTCCCCGCCACCAGGGGCAGCGTCGGGTCGTCGCCCTCTTTGTAGAAGTCGTCGAGGCGCAGTACGTGAAGCCCGGAGCGGGCGGCGACGAGGGACTTGCCCGAGCCCGAGGGGCCGCAGAGCAGCACGACACGGGCGGACGGAGGCGGAAGAGTGCTCACGGGACACCAGTTTGACGCATCCCGTACGCCCTGCCGACCCCGCAGGTCGGCTTTGAAGCGTGCGTCACACCTCAACTACCCTTCGTGTCAACCTGATTACCCTGTGCTGGAGAAGGTGGCAGAAGCGATGGCCCGACACATGTCCTCCCAGAACCCGACCGCCCGGCGCGCCTTGACGGTCCTCGCGACCGCCGGCGTGGCCCTGGGAGCAGGTGGGGCGACGGCCGCCGCGGACAGCGAGCCGGCCGCCGGCGCGAGGCGCTCCGGCTCCGCATCGCTCAGCCGCGTCGACCCGCAGGCCGCTCTCCAGGTCCCCGCCGGCACGGTCGGCTACGCCACCGGACCGGTGGCCGACCTCAAGCCCAACCCGCTCGCCGGCACCGGCGTCGACCCCCTCGACAACGGCGTCGGCACCCAGCTGGGCGACTTCAAGCCGCTCACCTCGCAGGCGCTGACCCGGCCGGTCGCGCAGGCGCGGTCGATCGGGAGCGTGCCTGCGGTGGGGGCCGCGACGAAGCTGCTGGGCGGCTGAGCGCCGTCCGCGCGAAGGGGGCCGCGGCGCCGCGGCCCCCTTCGCTGTCCGGTCGCGGCTCAGGCCGTTCGGCCGAGATGGGTGACCAGGATGTGGATCACTTCGTCGTCGATGACGTAGAGCGGTGGGGCGCGGCCCCCGCACTCCGCGATGTCGGCCCTGTCAGTACGCCGAACCCGACGCGCCCAGCGAACCCGTCGGGTGCCACACCGTCTTCGTCTCCAGGAACGCCGTCAGGCGGTCGATGCCGGGAGTTGCCGACCAGTCGTCCACAGGGTGTGGACGCAGGACGCGCTTGAGGTTGTCGGCCGCCGCGATCTCCAGTTCCTTGGCCAGGATCTCGTCGGCGCCCGCCAGGTCGATCGCGTTGACGTCCTGGTGTGCGGCCAGCGGGGTGGCGATCTCGGCCGTACGGCCCGACAGGAGGTTGACGACACCGCCGGGCACGTCGGAGGTGGCCAGCACCTCGCCCAGGGACAGGGCCGGGAGCGGGGACCTCTCGCTCGCGATCACGATCGCGGTGTTACCGGTGGCGATCACCGGGGCGAGGACCGAGACCAGGCCCAGGAACGACGACTTCTGCGGGGCCAGGACCGCGACCACGCCCGTCGGTTCGGGGGAGGACAGGTTGAAGAAGGGGCCCGCGACCGGGTTGCCGCCGCCGATCACCTGGGCGATCTTGTCGGTCCAGCCCGCGTACCAGACCCAGCGGTCGATGGTCGCCTCCACCTGGTCGGCGGCCCTGGCCTTCGACAGGCCCTCGGCGTCGGCGACCTCGTGCACGAACTGCGCCCTGCGGCCCTCCAGCATCTCCGCGACGCGGTAGAGGACCTGGCCCCGGTTGTACGCGGTCGCGCCGGACCAGGCGCCGAACGCCTTACGGGCCGCCACCACGGCGTCCCGGGCGTCCTTGCGGGAGGAGAGGGGCGCGTTCGCCAGCCACTTGCCCTTTGCGTCGGTCACCTCGTACACCCGGCCGCTCTCGGAACGCGGGAACTTCCCGCCGACGTACAGCTTGTAGGTCTTGAAGACGCTCAGACGCTCGTTGGTGCGGTCAGACATCGAGGTACGCCTCCAGGCCGTGGCGGCCGCCCTCGCGGCCGAAGCCCGACTCCTTGTACCCGCCGAACGGCGAGGTCGGGTCGAACTTGTTGAACGTGTTGGACCAGATCACGCCCGCGCGGAGCTTGTTCGCCACCGCGAGGATGCGGGAGCCCTTCTCCGTCCAGATGCCCGCCGAGAGGCCGTACGGAGTGTTGTTGGCCTTGGCGACGGCCTCGTCCGGGGTACGGAAGGTGAGGACGGACAGCACCGGGCCGAAGATCTCGTCGCGGGCGATGGTGTGCGCCTGGGTGACGTTCGTGAAGAGCGTCGGGGCGAACCAGTAGCCGGAGGACGGGAGTTCGCAGGCCGGGGACCAGCGCTCGGCACCCTCCGCCTCGCCCTGCTCGACGAGCGAGGTGATGCGGGTGAGCTGCTCCTGCGAGTTGATCGCGCCGATGTCCGTGTTCTTGTCGAGCGGGTCGCCGAGGCGGAGGGTCGACAGGCGGCGCTTGAGGGAGTCCAGCAGTTCGTCCTGGATCGACTCCTGGACCAGGAGACGGGAGCCCGCGCAGCAGACCTGGCCCTGGTTGAAGAAGATGCCGTTCACGATGCCCTCGACGGCCTGGTCGATGGGGGCGTCGTCGAAGACGATGTTGGCACCCTTGCCGCCGAGTTCGAGGGTGAGCTTCTTTCGGGTGCCGGCGACGGTCCTCGCGATCTCCTTGCCGACGGCCGTGGAGCCGGTGAAGGCGACCTTGTCGACGTCCGGGTGCGCGACGAGCGCGGCGCCCGCGTCGCCGTAACCCGGAAGGATGTTGACGACCCCCTTGGGGAGGCCCGCCTGGCGGCAGATGTCCGCGAAGAAGAGCGCGGAGAGCGGGGTCGTCTCGGCGGGCTTGAGGACGACCGTGTTGCCGGTCGCCAGGGCCGGGGCGATCTTCCACGCCAGCATCAGGAGGGGGAAGTTCCAGGGGATGACCTGGCCCGCGACGCCGAGGGGCCTGGGGTTCGCGCCGAAGCCGGCGTGGGTGAGCTTGTCGGCCCAGCCCGCGTAGTAGAAGAAGTGCGCGGCGACCAGGGGCAGGTCGGTGTCGCGGGTCTCCTTGATGGGCTTGCCGTTGTCCAGGGTCTCCAGGACGGCCAGTTCGCGGCTGCGCTCCTGGATGATCCTGGCGATGCGGAAGAGGTACTTCGCGCGCTCGGAGCCCGGGAGGACCGACCACTTCTCGAAGGCCCTGCGGGCCGCTCCGACCGCTCGGTCGACGTCCTCGGCGCCCGCCTGGGCGACCTCGGAGAGGACCTCCTCGGTGGACGGCGAGACCGTCTTGAAGACCTTGCCGTCGGCCGCCTCCGTGAACTCGCCGTCGATGAACAGGCCGTAGGAGGGCGCGATGTCGACGACCGCGCGGGACTCGGGGGCCGGGGCGTACGCGAACGCGGGCGACCGGCCGGTGATGTTTTCCGTGGTCATGGTGATCAGTCCACCGTCACGTAGTCGGGGCCGGAGTAGCGGCCGGTGGCCAGCTTCTGACGCTGCATCAGCAGGTCGTTCAGGAGTGAGGAGGCGCCGAAGCGGAACCAGTGGTTGTCCAGCCAGTCCTCGCCGGCGGTCTCGTTGACCAGGACGAGGAACTTGATCGCGTCCTTGGAGGTACGGATGCCGCCGGCCGGCTTCACGCCCACCTGTACCCCGGTCCGGGCGCGGAAGTCACGGACCGCCTCCAGCATGAGCAGGGTGTTCGCGGGCGTGGCGTTCACCGCCACCTTGCCGGTCGACGTCTTGATGAAGTCCGCCCCGGCCAGCATCCCGAGCCAGCTCGCGCGACGGATGTTGTCGTACGTCGACAGCTCGCCCGTCTCGAAGATGACCTTGAGGCGGGCGTCGGTGCCGCAGACCTCCTTCACGGCGACGATCTCGTCGTGGACCTTCAGGTACCTGCCCGCGAGGAACGCGCCGCGGTCGATGACCATGTCGATCTCGTCGGCACCCGCCGCGACGGCCTCGCGGACGTCGGCCAGCTTCACGGTGAGCGGGGCGCGGCCCGCCGGGAAGGCGGTGGCCACCGAGGCGACCTTGACGTCGGAGCCGGCGACGGCCTCCTTGGCGGTGGCCGCCATGTCGGGGTAGACGCAGAGCGCCGCGGTCGACGGGGTCGTCCGGTCGGTCGGGTCGGGGCGGACCGCCTTGGCGCCCAGCGCCCGGACCTTGCCCGGGGTGTCCGCGCCTTCCAAGGTCGTCAGGTCGACCATCGAGATGGCGAGGTCGATGGCGTACGCCTTCGCGGTCGTCTTGATGGAACGGGTGCCGAGCGAGGCGGCGCGCGCCTCCAGGCCGACCGCGTCGACGCCGGGCAGTCCGTGCAGGAAGCGCCGCAGCGAGCTGTCGGACGCGGTGGCGTCGCCGAGAGCGTGAGCTGTGTTCGGTGCAGTGGTGGGCATGGTCACCAGACGAGCATATCTACGCGCGTAGCGGCTGTACAGCCTGCTGTGCGTATCCGTGCGGCGCCGAGGGACGGATACGTACGGTCTGGAACGCCCGACCATCTGACGGCCTGGACGGCCTGGCGTACGCATCTGTACGGCCTGGACGTCGGGGCGTGCGTATCAGGTGCTCGTCGTGGATCTGGTGTTCTTCGTGCGAGGGCGGCACGGTGTGCGGGGGCTGCGGGGTGGCACCGTGTGCGGGGGGTGCCGGGGTGTCGGGCAGAATCGGGACCATGACGACCCCGGAGCCCCAGTCACCCGCGCCGCAACCGCCGGTCCCCGAGAACAAGGACCGCGTCCAGCGGTCCCATGCGGGCATTGCCGGCGGTGTTCTGCTGCTCGGCATCGCCGGCTGGCTCGGCATCGACGCGATCGTCGCGGGGGAGGGCAGCACGCCGTGGCGGGCGTTGGCCGCGTTGCTGTTCCTGGTACCGCTGGTGATCGCCTTCACGCTGCGGCCCGCGGTGTACGTGGGGGACGACCGGCTCCGCATCCGCAACCCGTTCCGGATCATCCTGCTGCCCTGGGGGCAGGTCGAGGCGATGCGCTCCGGCTACTCGAACGAGGTCTTCACCAAGGCCGGCGCGAAGTTCCAGCTGTGGGCCGTTCCTGTCTCGCTGCGGGCCCGCAACAAGGCGGCACGGCGGTCGGCCCGCCAGACCGCGCAGGGGGGCGGGAGTGGCGTCGGGGGTGGTGGCCGAGGCGGGCTCGGCGGTGGGCTCGGGGCGCGCGGTGGGTTGTCCGGGGCGCGCGGGGCGGTGTCGGACGGGCCCGTGCGGGCGGAGAGCGATCAGGTCATGGACGACCTGCGCCAGGTGCTGGAGGCGAGGGGGGCGGCGAAGTCGGCGCAGGGCGAGGTTGTCGTGCGGTGGGCCTACGAGATCCTGGCGCCGGCGGCCGCGGGCGCGGTGCTTCTGGCGATCTTGATGGCCATCTGACGCATCGGGTGGCTGTCAGATGCCTGCTGCTGTGGACAGGTCCCGCTTGATCCTCGCGAGGAGGTCCGTCGCCTTCGCGTGCGCGGCGGGGAGATCGGCGTGCGTCGCGACCGGGACGACGACCTCCAGGTAGCACTTCAGCTTCGGCTCCGTGCCGCTGGGACGGACGATGACGCGGGCGCCGTCGAGGGTGTAACGCAGACCGTCGGTGGGCGGGAGCCTGTCCGTGCCCTCGGTGAGGTCCTCGGCGCGGGTGATGGGGAGGCCGGCCAGTCGGGTCGGGGGCTGCTCGCGCAGGCGCCGCATCGCGTCGGCGATGAGGGACAGGTCCTCCACGCGCACCGAGAGCTGGTCCGTGGCGTGCAGGCCGTGTTCGACCGCGATGTCGTCCAGGAGGTCGAGGAGGGTGCGGCCCTCCTCCTTGAGCGTCGATGCGAGTTCCGTGATCAGGAGGGCGGCCGTGATGCCGTCCTTGTCGCGTACGCCGTCCGGGTCCACGCAGTAGCCGAGGGCCTCCTCGTAGCCGTAGCGCAGGCCCTCCACGCGGGCGATCCACTTGAAGCCGGTGAGGGTCTCCTCGTACGGGAGGCCTGCCTTCTCGGCGATACGGCCGAGGAGGGAGGAGGAGACGATCGACTCGGCGAAGGTGCCGTGCGCTCCGCGGGCGACCAGGTGGGTGGCGAGGAGGGCGCCCACCTCGTCGCCGCGGAGCATGCGCCAGCCGGTGGTGTCCGCGACCGCGACCGCGCAGCGGTCCGCGTCCGGGTCGTTGGCGATGATCAGGTCGGGGTTCGTCTCGCGGGCCTTCGCGAAGGCCAGGTCCATAGCGCCGGGCTCTTCCGGGTTGGGGAAGGCGACGGTGGGGAAGTCCGGGTCGGGGTCGGCCTGCTCGGTGACGAGGGCGGGCGGCGGGAAGCCCGCGCGGGCGAAGGCGGCGAGGAGCACGTTTTTTCCGACGCCGTGCAGTGCCGTGTACACCGTGCGGGCGGTCCGGGGGGAGCCGGGGGCGAGGACGGCGTCCGTGCGGGCGAGGTAGGCGTCGAGGACGCTGTCGTCGAGGGTCTCCCAGCCGGTGTCGGGGCGGGGGACGTCGTTCAGGCTGTGGATCGCGTCGATCTCTGCGGCGATCTCGGCGTCGGCGGGCGGGACGATCTGGGAACCGCCGCCGAAGTACACCTTGTAGCCGTTGTCGCGGGGCGGGTTGTGGCTGGCGGTGACCTCCACGCCGGCGACCGCGCCGAGGTGTCTGATGGCGTACGCCAGGACGGGGGTGGGCAGCGGGCGGGGGAGTACGGCCGCACGCAGGCCCGCGCCGGTCATGACGGCGGCGGTGTCCTGGGCGAAGTCGGCGGACTTGTGGCGGGCGTCGTAGCCGATGACGACGAGGCCGTTCTGGTGGCCCTTGGCGTTGAGGTACGCGGCGAGGCCGGCGGCGGCGCGGATGACGACCGCGCGGTTCATGCGCATCGGGCCGGCGCCGAGTCCGCCTCGCAGGCCCGCGGTGCCGAACTGGAGGGTGCCGCTGAAGCGCGCGCTGAGCTCGGCGACGTCCTCGGCGTCGATGAGCTCGGCGAGTTCGTCACGGGTCTCCGTGTCGGGGTCCTCGGCCAGCCATGCCTTGGCTCGTGCGATGAGATCGTCGTGCAGCACGGTCGGTCCACCTCTCGTTGTCGGTCGTGCGGGGCGGACACCCCCGCCCCGCCCAGTCCCCTTCCTGCCGCGGGCGCTTGCGGCCACGGTGTCCCTTCGCGTGGGTGGGCGGCTGCGCGGTCGCGTTTCCTGCTTGCAGGGAGGGTGCCCCGCGGGGGCTTACAGGCGGTTCAGTACCTGGGCCAGCAGGGAACCCATCCGGGTCGCGCTGTCGCGGCCGGCTTGCAGGACCTCCTCGTGGTTCAGCGGCTCGCCTGTCATGCCGGCGGCGAGGTTCGTCACCAGGGAGATGCCCAGGACCTCGGCGCCCGCCTCACGCGCTGCGATGGCCTCCAGGACCGTGGACATGCCCACCAGGTCCGCGCCGATGACGCGGGCCATGCGGATCTCGGCCGGAGTCTCGTAGTGCGGGCCGGGGAACTGGGCGTAGACGCCTTCCTCCATCGTGGGGTCGACCTCCTTGCACAGGGTGCGCAGGCGCGGTGAGTAGAGGTCGGTGAGGTCGACGAAGTTGGCGCCGATGATGGGGCTGGTCGCGGTGAGGTTGATGTGGTCGCTGATCAGGACCGGCTGGCCGGGGCGCATGCCCTCGCGCAGGCCGCCGCAGCCGTTGGTCAGGACGATCGTCTTGCTCCCGGCCGCGACGGCCGTGCGGACGCCGTGCGCCACGGCGGCCACGCCCCGGCCCTCGTAGTAGTGCGTGCGGCCCAGGAAGACCAGGGCGCGTTTGGCGCCGACGGTGTACGAGCGGATCTTGCCTCCGTGGCCCTCCACCGCCGGCGGCGGGAAGCCGGGCAGCTCGGTGACCGGGAACTCGGCGTCGGGAGCGCCCAGGGCGTCCACGGCCGGTGCCCAGCCGGAGCCCATCACGAGGGCGACGTCGTGGGTCTCGGCGCCGGTCAGTTCGCGCAGGCGCGCGGCGGCGGCGTCGGCGGCGGCCCTGGGGTCGTTCGGGGCGGCGCCCGGGATGTCGTCCGGAAGAAGAGATGCGTTCACGCGGATGAGGGTAGCCGGTTTGGGCCTACGCGCGTAGATGAGAGAGGTGACGGGAGGGGGATCGTTGTCTTGTCGTTTCCGGGGGAGGGCGCGGTCAGCAGGGGCGTTTGCGGAGTTCCATGACGTAGTCGTGCGGGGCGCCCGCGGATTCCGCCGCGTCGGCGACCTCGCCCAGATAGCGGGCCGAGGGGAGGCCCCCCTCGTAGGCGTTGAGGACGTACGTCCAGGCCGGCTCCTGGCCGTCGAGGGTGTGGACACGCACCCGCATACGGCGGTAGATGTCGAGGCCCACGCCCTCCCAGCGGTCCATCGAGTCCTCGTCCAGGGGCGCGAGCTCGTAGAGGGCGACGAAGACCTGGGCGTCGGGGGCCTCGACGAGGGTGGCGAGGGCGCCCTCCCAGCCCATGTGCTCGCCGCCGAAGGTCAGCCTCCAGCCGTTGAGCCAGCCCGTCGCGCGCAGCGGCGAGTGCGGGGCGCGGCGGGTCATCAGCCGCGCGTCGAGGTTGCCGGCGTACGCGGCGTAGAGCGACATGGGTCGAGGGTACGGCAGGGGGCTGCGGGAGCCTCGGTCGTCCCATACCTACCGGTGGTAGCCCCGGAGGGGCCCCGGGGCCACGGCTTGGCAGGGTGTGCGGGACAATGGAGTACGTGACTCGGATCGTGATCATCGGTGGCGGACCCGGCGGATACGAGGCGGCCCTGGTGGCCGCCCAACTCGGCGCGGAGGTGACCGTCGTCGACTGCGACGGTCTGGGCGGGGCGTCGGTGCTGACCGACTGCGTGCCGTCGAAGACCCTTATCGCCACGGCCGAGGTGATGACCACCTTCGACTCGTCGTACGAGGAACTGGGGATCATCGTCGCCGACGACACCCCACCTCTGGAACGGGCCGCCCGGGTGGTGGGGGTCGATCTGGGGAAGGTCAACCGCCGCGTGAAGCGGCTGGCGCTGGCCCAGTCGCACGACATCACGGCCTCGGTGACGCGCGCCGGCGCCCGGGTGCTGCGGGGGCGTGGGCGGCTGGAGGGCATGCAGGGGTCCGACGGGTCGCGGAAGGTCGTGGTGCGGGCCGCCGACGGGAGCGAGGAGACGCTCGCCGCGGACGCGGTGCTCATCGCCACCGGTGCTCATCCCCGTGAGCTGCCCGATGCCCAGCCCGACGGGGAGCGGATTCTGAACTGGACGCAGGTGTACGACCTGACCGAGCTTCCGGAGGAGCTCATCGTGGTCGGGTCCGGTGTCACCGGTGCCGAGTTCGCCGGTGCCTACCAGGCGCTCGGGGCGAAGGTCACGCTGGTGTCCTCGCGGGACCGGGTGCTGCCGGGCGAGGACCCGGACGCCGCGGTCGTGCTGGAGGACGTCTTCCGGCGGCGCGGCATGAACGTCATGGCGCGCTCCCGGGCCGAGTCCGCCAAGCGGGTCGGCGACCGGGTCGAGGTCACGCTGGCCGACGGGCGGGTCATCAGTGGCTCGCACTGTCTGATGGCCGTCGGCGCCATTCCGAACAGTGCCGGGATGGGGCTGGGGGAGGCCGGGGTCAGGCTGCGGGAGTCGGGCCACATCTGGACCGACAAGGTGTCGCGGACCTCGGCTCCGGGTGTGTACGCCGCGGGTGACGTGACCGGGATCTTCGCGCTCGCCTCGGTGGCGGCGATGCAGGGGCGTATAGCCATGTACCACTTCCTCGGCGACGCGGTGGCCCCGCTGAACCTGAAGACCGTCTCGTCGAACGTCTTCACCGACCCCGAGATCGCCACCGTCGGCTACAGCCAGTCCGACGTCGACGCCGGGAAGATCGACGCCCGGGTGGTGAAGCTGCCGCTGCTGCGCAACCCGCGCGCGAAGATGCAGGGCATCCGGGACGGCTTCGTCAAGATCTTCTGCCGGCCCGGCACCGGGATCGTGGTGGGCGGTGTCGTCGTGGCACCGAAGGCCTCGGAACTCATCCATCCCATCTCGATCGCGGTCGACAACAATCTGACGGTCGAGCAGATCGCGAACGCTTTCACCGTGTACCCCTCCCTTTCGGGCTCGATCGCCGAGGTGGCCCGGCAGCTGCACACCCGGAAGTCCGGCGACGAGGTCTGAGGCCTGTTCGACGGCCGAAAGCGATTCCTCGCTGGTCGCGGGGAGTTGTCGAGCATGCGTGCGGCATAGGCGGGAGGAATAGGCCCTATACCACCCCCCGCCCTGCTGTGCGAACAACTTCCGCTATTCTGCGCAAACTGCTGAAACCAGACGGTCGTTGGGGTTACTGTCAGTTTCGTGTTCGCTGCAGAACGTCGCCAATTGATCCTCGAAATGGTGCGAGCGAACGGGGCCGTGTCGCTCCGTGAGCTCGCCCGCGTCGTCCAGACCTCCGAAGTGACCGTACGGCGGGACGTGCGCGCACTGGAGGCAGAAGGACTCCTCGACCGCCGGCATGGCGGTGCGGTATTGCCGGGCGGGTTCACGCGGGAGTCCGGCTTTCCGCAGAAATCTCATCTCGCGACCGCCGAGAAGACGGCCATCGCCGATCTCGCCGCGAGCTTCGTCCAGGAGGGCGAGGCCATCGTGGTCGGGGCGGGGACCACCACCCAGGAGCTGGCCCGTCGGCTCGCACGGGTGTCCGGGCTGACCGTCGTCACCAATTCCCTGTTGGTGGCCCAGGCGTTGGCCCACGCCAACCGGGTGGAAGTCGTGATGACCGGCGGGACGCTCCGCGGTTCGAACTACGCCCTCGTCGGCTCCGGTGCCGAACAGTCCCTCCAGGGGCTCAGGGTGTCGCGGGCCTTCCTCTCCGGGAGCGGGCTGACCGCCGAGCGTGGGATGTCCACCTCCAACATGCTGTCGGCGTCCGTGGACCGGGCGTTGGTGCAGGCCGCAGCCGAGGTCGTCGTCCTCGCCGACCACACCAAGCTCGGCACCGACACCATGTTCCAGACCGTGCCGACCGAGCTCATCACCCGCCTCGTGACGGACGAACCGCCCGCCCACGACGACCGTGCGGCCACCGAGCTCCAGGCCCTCGCCGATCAGGGGGTGCAGATCGCCGTGGCCGGGGCGTCGGAGAACCCGGGGGGTGATCAGGTCCCGGCGCGTCGGCAACAGCGTCGGGACGTGCCCCTTCCGGGCCCGCGCCGCGGTCAGGTCCCCGGCGGTGGGCCGGGGCTTCGCACGACCACGGCCCACGGCGAGCAGCCTCCCGGCGGGGAACGGCCACGGGTGGCCGACCTGCGCCGCCGATAGCGCCCACCGTGGCTGCCGATAGCGCCGACCTCGGTCGCTGACAGCGGCCGACCTTCGCCGACGATGGTGCCGGGCGCCGCGACGGGGTGAACATCACCTGTCGCGGTACCAGCGGACGCGCGGACGCGCGGACGTACGGTCGGGGGTCGTGCGGTCGGGGGTCGTGTGCCGGACTCGGGCGCAGGGGCGGGTCGGGCCTCGCGCGCTTCGGGCGTTCGAGCGCTGCGGTGAGCGTGGGGCGGGGCGGACGGGCCGGTCCTTGTCGTCCTCTCGTGGGACCTGCACGGCACCGTCTGGGGCGGGACGAGAACGAGGCGCCCGGCGGACCGTCACTGCGGTCCGCCGGGCGCCTCGGGATGTCGTACGGGAGAAGGTCCCGTGGGTCAGTCCTTGATCTCGCAGATCGTGGCGCCGGACGTGACGGAGGAGCCGACCTCGGCGGACAGGCCCTTGATGGTGCCGGAGCGGTGGGCGTTCAGCGGCTGTTCCATCTTCATCGCCTCGAGGACGACGACCAGGTCGCCCTCCTTGACCTCCTGGCCCTCCTCGACGGCGACCTTGACGATGGTGCCCTGCATCGGGGAGGCGAGGGTGTCGCCGGAGGCCACGGGGCCGGACTTCCTGGCCGCGCGGCGCTTGGGCTTGGCCCCGGCGGCGAGGCCGGTGCGGGCCAGTGACATGCCGAGCGAGACCGGGAGGGAGACCTCCAGGCGCTTGCCGCCGACCTCGACGATGACCGTCTCGCGGTCCGCCTCCTCCTCCGCCTCGGTGTCGGCCGGGGCGGTGAAGGGCTTGATCTCGTTGACGAACTCGGTCTCGATCCAGCGGGTGTGGACCGTGAACGGGGCGCTGGAGCCGGTCAGCTCGGGGGCGAACGCCGGGTCCCTGACGACCGCGCGGTGGAACGGGATGGCCGTCGCCATGCCCTCGACGGTGAACTCGTCGAGCGCCCGCGCGGCGCGCTGGAGGGCCTGCGCACGGGTGGCGCCGGTGACGATCAGCTTGGCCAGCAGGGAGTCCCAGGCCGGACCGATCACACTGCCGGACTCGACACCCGCGTCCAGACGGACACCCGGACCGGACGGCGGGGCGAACGTGGTGACCGTGCCGGGGGCCGGGAGGAAGTTACGGCCCGGGTCCTCGCCGTTGATGCGGAACTCGAAGGAGTGACCGCGCAGCTCCGGGTCGCCGTAGCCGAGCTCCTCGCCGTCGGCGATGCGGAACATCTCGCGTACGAGGTCGATGCCGGCGACCTCCTCGGTGACCGGGTGCTCGACCTGGAGGCGGGTGTTGACCTCCAGGAAGGAGATCGTGCCGTCCATCCCGACGAGGAACTCCACGGTGCCGGCGCCGACGTAGCCGGCCTCCTTGAGGATGGCCTTCGAAGAGGAGTACAGCTGGGCCACCTGCTCCTCGGAGAGGAACGGCGCGGGCGCCTCCTCCACCAGCTTCTGGTGGCGGCGCTGGAGGGAGCAGTCACGCGTCGACACGACGACCACGTTGCCGTGCTGGTCGGCCAGGCACTGGGTCTCCACGTGCCGCGGTTTGTCCAGGTAGCGCTCGACGAAGCACTCACCCCGGCCGAAGGCCGCGACCGCCTCGCGGACGGCCGAGTCGTACAGTTCGGGCACCTCTTCGAGGGTCCGGGCCACCTTCAGACCGCGACCGCCACCGCCGAAGGCGGCCTTGATCGCGATGGGCAGACCGTGCTCCTCGGCGAAGGCGACGACCTCGTCGGCACCGTTCACCGGGTCGGGCGTGCCGGCCACCAGGGGGGCGCCGGCACGCTGGGCGATGTGGCGGGCGGCGACCTTGTCGCCCAGGTCGCGGATGGCCTGCGGGGGCGGGCCGATCCAGATCAGGCCCGCGTCCAGGACCGCCTGCGCGAACTCGGCGTTCTCGGACAGGAAGCCGTAGCCGGGATGGATGGCGTCGGCGCCGGACTCACGCGCGGCGTTCAACACCTTCTCGATGTCGAGGTAGCTGGTCGCGGGAGTCTCACCGCCCAGAGCGAACGCCTCATCCGCGGCGCGGACATGCAGAGCGTCCCGGTCCGGGTCGGCGTAGACGGCGACGCTCGCGATCCCGGCGTCCCGGCAGGCCCGGGCAACGCGGACAGCGATTTCGCCACGGTTGGCGATGAGCACCTTGCGCACGATTGAGGCTCCCTCCTTGAAACAAGCCGAGTTTAGGGACTGCCGACACGGCACTTCGACCCGTCCCCTGTGGTGAGCTTGCCCACACGGAGCGTGATGCGAGGCTCGCTCGACCCGCGAAATCCCTTGTCACACATCGGAACGCGGGGCTTCCCCCGGAAACCCTAGCCCTGTTGTGTGGTCAAGGTCTCTGTAGTGGCGTGCTGCGGCCCACGTCGATTCTTTGTGGAGTCCCTACGAATGGCCCAATGATTCTTTGCCTGCCGCCGGAGTCTTGTCCCGGGGTTTACCGATTAGTAGCGTTCCCGATGTCTCGAACGTACGTGAGGTCACAGCAGCCATGCTCGGACCGCAGTCGAAGGTGGGTGAACCGGTGGCGATGCGCAGGCTCGTGGCGTGGACCGTGGCGGTCGTGCTCTTCGTGGAGGCGCTCGGCGTCGCCGCGCTGAACTGGCTCCTCGGGATCGTCGTCGACCGGCAGCACATGTCCCTGGCCGGACTCGACCCGGACATGATGTCCTCGTCCTCGAAGATCGGCGGGATCGTCTTCGGCCTCTGCTTCGCCCTGTGCGGCCTGGTCGCGCTGCTGGTCGGCCTGCGTGACCGCGCGCCCGTCGGCTTCGGCCGCGTCCTGCTGATCAGCGCGGCCGTGGTGCACGGGCTGCTGGGCGCGCTCTCGTGGGGGCTGGCGGGCCCACTCGCGTTCCTGTTCATGGTGCTGGTGCTGGCCCTGATCGTGCTGCTGCTGATGACGTACGACAGCCCGGGCGAGCCCGCGCCCGACGACGCGCCGCCGCCATCCGGTATGTCGCCGGACGGCACGTCTGCGGATGGCGGCAGGGGCAGCGGCGGCTCGCCGGTCATACCGCCGCCGGCCCCCAGCACGCCCTGATCACTTCTCCCGCGGCGTCCACAGCTCGGTGATCCCGACGCCCAGTTCGGCCAGCAGGCGGCGTACGAGGGGCAGGCTGATGCCGATCACGTTGCCGTGGTCGCCCTCGATGCCGTCGACGAACGGGGCCGAGCGGCCGTCCAGGGTGAACGCCCCGGCCACGTACAGGGGTTCGCCCGAGGCGACGTACGCGGCGATCTCGTCGTCGGTCGGTTCGCCGAAGCGGACGACGGTGGAGGCGGTGGCGGAGGCGTACCGGCCGCTGCTCGTGTCGTAGACACAGTGGCCGGTCTGGAGCGTCCCGGCGCGTCCGCGCATCGACTTCCAACGGGCCGTCGCCTCCTCGGCGTCGGCGGGTTTGCCGAGGGCCTGGCCGTCCAGGTCGAGCACCGAGTCGCAGCCGATCACCAGGGCGCCCTTGACCTCGGGTTTCGCCGACACGACGGAGGCCTTCGCCTCGGCCAGGGCGAGGGCCAGCTCGGCGGGGGTCGGCGCGGTGACCGCGTCCTCGTCGACGCCGCTCACGATCACCTCGGGGTCGAGTCCGGCCTGGCGCAACAGTCCGAGCCGGGCGGGGGACTGGGAGGCGAGGACGAGTCGGCGGCGCGGCTGATCAGTCATGCGTTCAGACTATCGGCGCGGGGCCGGGGCTCAGCTCAGTCCGATCACGATCATCGCGAGCACCATGGCCAGCGCCATGAGAACGCCCAGCCGCCGCAGCATGTCCTGCGTGTCACGCAGTTCCTTGGGCGGCTCGTTCTCGGGGTCGGACCACAGCATGGTTTCCAGCGTGCGGCGATCCGCTGGAGGGCGCCTGAGTACGCGTACTCAACTTGTCCGGTCCCACTCGTCCGGCTCGGCTTGCCCGGTCCCACTCGTCCGGCCCAACTCGTCCGGCTCGCCTTGCCCGGCCCCATTGTCCGGCCCGCAGTCGGTTCGTTTTCGGCTGCGGGCCGGCGCGGCCGATGCGGCCGGCGGGGGCCGGTGGAGGCCGGTGGAGGCCCACGCGGGCCAGTGGGGGCCAGTGGGGGCCAGTGGGGCCCGGTCGCGCCCACGCGGCGGGGACGTATGTCGACCACAGCCCCGCGCCCGCCTCTGGCGGGTGACGTCTAGTGCCGCGGCAGGCAATGTTTGCCCGAGAAGGAGCGGCGTCTGGTGCGTGCTATCGGCGTGCCGGGCGGAAGCCCTCGTACTGGATGTACTTGGGCTTTCGCCCGGTGCGGCGAGAGTGCGTGCCAGGCGTCGCGACGGGGCGAACATTGCCTGCCGCGGCACTAGCCCGGCCAGTACGTGCGCGTCCAGGCCGTGGGTCCCGGCTGCGGCAGCCGGTGGGCCGCGATGCGGGACGGGTCGGACCACGCGTCCCGCGGGGCGGGCGCGCCGGACGGCACGGTGGCTGCCGCCGCGGCGCGCGCTCGGACCACCGCCAGTGCGGCGGCCAGCTCCTCCGGGGTCGGGTTGCCCCGTACGACCTTGATGTTCATGACGGCTCCCGGCGGGCTAGAGGGGGATGTTGCCGTGCTTCTTGGGCGGCAGCGACTCGCGCTTCGTGCGCAGCTGACGCAGGCCCCGTACGACATGCCGGCGGGTGTCCGACGGCATGATCACGGAGTCGACGTAGCCTCGCTCGGCCGCGATGTAGGGGTTGAGGAGGGCGTCCTCGTACTCCTGGATGAGCCGGGCCCGGGTCGCCTCCAGGTCGCCGGCGGTCACCGCCTCGGCGATGGTGCGCCGGTGCAGGATGTTGACCGCGCCCTGGGCGCCCATCACCGCGATCTGGGCGGTGGGCCAGGCGAGGTTGAGGTCGGCGCCCAGGTGCTTGGAGCCCATGACGTCGTAGGCGCCGCCGAAGGCCTTGCGGGTGATGACGGTGATCAGCGGGACCGTGGCCTCGGCGTAGGCGTAGATCAGCTTGGCGCCGCGGCGGATGATGCCGTCGTGCTCCTGGTCGACGCCGGGCAGGAATCCGGGCACGTCGACGAAGGTGATCACCGGGATGTTGAAGGCGTCGCAGGTCCGCACGAAGCGGGCCGCCTTCTCGCCGGCCTTGATGTCGAGGCAGCCCGCGAACTGCATCGGCTGGTTGGCGACGATGCCGACGGGGTGGCCCTCGACCCGGCCGTACCCGGTGAGGATGTTCGGCGCGTACAGCGCCTGGGTCTCGAAGAACTCGGCGTCGTCCAGGATGTGCTCGATCACCGTGTGCATGTCGTACGGCTGGTTCGCGCTGTCCGGGACGACCGTGTCCAGCTCGCGGTCCTCGTCGGTGACGGTGAGGTCCGCCTCCTCGGCGAAGACCGGGGCCTCGCTGAGGTTGTTGGACGGCAGGTACGACAGCAGCTGCTTGATGTACTCGACCGCGTCCTTCTCGTCCCCGGCCATGTGGTGGGCCACGCCGGAGGTCGAGTTGTGGGTGCGGGCGCCGCCGAGCTCCTCCATCCCGACGTCCTCGCCGGTGACCGTCTTGATGACGTCCGGGCCGGTGATGAACATGTGCGAGGTCTGGTCGACCATGACCGTGAAGTCGGTGATCGCGGGGGAGTAGACCGCGCCGCCCGCGCACGGGCCGACGACCAGGCTGATCTGCGGGATCACCCCGGACGCGTGGGTGTTGCGGCGGAAGATCTCACCGTACGCGCCGAGGGAGGCGACGCCCTCCTGGATGCGGGCACCGCCGGAGTCGTTGATGCCGATGACGGGACAGCCGGTCTTCAGCGCGAAGTCCATCACCTTGACGATCTTCTGACCGTAGACCTCGCCCAGCGCCCCGCCGAAGACGGTGAAGTCCTGGGAGAACACCGCGACCGGACGGCCGTCGACGGTGCCGTAACCGGTCACGACGCCGTCCCCGTACGGGCGGTTGGTGTCCAGGCCGAAGTTGGTGGAGCGGTGCCGGGCGAACTCGTCGAGCTCGACGAAGGACCCCTCGTCGAGCAGCAGGTCGATCCGCTCACGGGCCGTCAACTTGCCCTTGGCGTGCTGCTTCTCGACGGCGCGTGCGGAGCCGGCGTGCGTCGCTTCCTCGATACGGCGCTGGAGATCCGCGAGCTTGCCCGCGGTGGTGTGGATGTCGATCCCTGGGATCTCTTGACGCTCTTCCGGCTCGGACATCGGGATAGGGCTCCCTGCCTGCTCAAAAGGGGGGACGAATACTCATCCGTAGAGTAGTGGGGTGCCCCTCGTTCGGCAGTGCGGCGTTTGCCACACCTAGGGTGGCTTGCATGACGCCGCAAGATGCTTCAGACGCGAACGACAGCAGGTGGTCCGATCTGGACCGGCCGCCCCTCAATGGTGCCGCGCTGCGCCGGGGGCTGGTGCGGGAGGGCGAGCACGCGGGCCTCTACCGTGACGTCGTCGTCGTACAGAGCACCGGGTCCACCAACTCCGACCTCGTGGCGCTGGCCGCCGCGGGGGACGCGGACGAGGGTGCCGTCCTGGTCGCCGAGGAACAGACCGCGGGGCGCGGCCGTCTGGAACGCCAGTGGACCGCGCCGGCCCGCTCGGGCCTGTTCTTCTCCGTCCTGTTGAAGCCGACCGATGTGCCGGTGGCCCGCTGGGGCTGGCTGCCGCTGCTGACCGGGGTGGCGGTGGCGACGGGACTGTCGCGGGCGGCCGGCGTCGATACGGCCCTGAAGTGGCCGAACGACCTGCTGGTGACCGTGGGCGGCGAGGAACGCAAGGCCGGCGGGATCCTGGCGGAGCGGGCCGGGGACGGGGTCGTCGTCGGCGTCGGCATCAACGTCACCCTGCGCGCGGCGGAGCTGCCCGTGCCCCGGGCGGGGTCGCTGGCCCTGGCCGGAGCCGTGAGCACGGACCGGGACACGCTGCTGCGGGGCGTCCTGCGGTCCCTGGAGGAGTGGTACGGGCGCTGGCGGGCGGCCGGCGGCGACCCGACGGTCAGCGGTCTCCAGGAGACATACGCGGCCGGCTGCGCGACGCTGGGACGGACGGTACGGGCGGAGTTGCCGGGGGACCGGTCGATCGTGGGGGAGGCGGTCGCCGTCGACGGGGACGGCAGGCTGGTGATCGCCACGGACGAGGGCGTGCAGGAGCCGGTGGGGGCGGGGGACATCGTGCACCTGAGACCGGCGTGAGCCGGTCGGCTCAGCCCGTCGTGGGAGTTCTCCCGGCCGTTCCGGTCCCCCGGTCCTCCCGGTCCTCCCGGCCGTCCCGCTCGATCGGAGCCGAGATCGGAGCAGTTCGAGGACAAGGCACGGCAAGGCACGGCAAGGCAGGACAGGGCAGGACAGGGCCGAGGCAGGGGTCCCGGGGCGGCAGCCCCCGGCGAGGCCCGGTCCACACCACCACCGGTCCCTCACCGGTAACGGCGCCAGCACCAGCAAGGTACCGTCGGCCACATCGAACGGAGTGAGCTGGCGCACACCTGCCGTAAAGTGAAGGCCGGTCGAACCTGACCGCGGCAGATCGGAAGGGCAGCAGGCGTGACCGTCGACGACACGGGCTCCGGTGCGGACGGGGCGGACCCCCACGCCACCGACCCCGGCGACAACCCGCTCGCCCTCCGCCTCGAACAGCTGATCCTCGGCGCCGAGCGGCGCTACACCCCCTTCCAGGCGGCCCGCAGCGCGGGCGTCTCCATGGAGCTGGCCTCCCGTTTCTGGCGGGCCATGGGTTTCGCCGACATCGGCCAGGCCAGGGCGCTCACCGAGGCGGACGTTCTCGCCCTGCGCCGGCTCGCCGGTCTCGTCGAGGCCGGACTGCTGAGCGAGGCGATGGCCGTGCAGGTGGCCCGGTCCACCGGCCAGACCACGGCCCGGCTGGCCGAGTGGCAGATGGACTCCTTCCTGGAAGGGCTGACCGAGCCGCCCGAGCCGGGGATGACGCGCACCGAGGTGACATACCCCATCGTCGAGCTGCTCCTGCCGGAGCTGGAGGAGTTCCTCGTCTACGTCTGGCGCCGCCAGCTCGCCGCCTCGGCCGGCCGGGTCGTCCAGGCCGCCGACGACGAGGAGATGGTCGACCGGCGCCTGGCCGTCGGCTTCGCCGACCTCGTCGGGTTCACGCGGCTGACCCGTCGGATGGAGGAGGAGGAACTCGGCGAACTTGTCGAGGCCTTCGAGACCACCGCCGCCGACCTGGTCGCCGCGCACGGCGGACGGCTCGTCAAGACACTCGGCGACGAGGTGCTGTACGCCGCCGACGACGCGGGTGTGGCCGCCGAGATCGCGCTGCGCCTGGTCGAGACGATGGCCAACGACGAGACCATGCCCGAGCTGCGCGTCGGCATCGCTTTCGGCACGGTGACCACCCGTATGGGCGATGTCTTCGGTACGACGGTCAACCTTGCCTCCCGGCTGACGTCGATAGCTCCCCGTGACGCCGTCCTCGTCGACAGCGCCCTCGCGGAGGAGCTGATCCGCACCGGAGAGGCGCCAGCCTCCGAGGCGGCGGCGGCTGAGGCCGAGGCCGCCGCCGAGAAGGAGGACGAGGAGCCGCCGACGTACCACTTCGGGCTGCAGCCGATGTGGCAGCGGCCGGTCCGCGGGCTCGGCGTGGTCGAACCGTGGCTGCTGACCCGCCGGAACCGGGAGTCGTAGCGGCGGACCCGGGGGTCCCGGCGGACCCGGGGGTCCTCGACCCACCGGGAGCGGGGTCGTAAGGGCGGAGGCGGTGGCCTTCTGCAGGGGCCGGGAGTCGTGGCGGAGGCCGTGCGCCCTTTTCAGGGGCCGGGAGTCGTGGCGGCGGAGGCCGTGCGCCCTGCTCAGTGCCCCGGCTGACCCAGCCGGTCCACGCACAGGCCGATGACCGGCACGCACAGGTCCGGATGGCGGGTCCGGCCGGGCGGCTGGGGCGCCGGCGTCCGCGTCGGTGCGGCCGAGGTCCGGTTCGGTGCGGAAGTCGGGGTCGGGGACGGGCGCGGGGCGGTGGTTCCGGTGGGCGTCGAGGGCCGGGGCGTGGAGGTGGGCGCCTGGGCGCCCGGCGGGTTCGGGACGTGAGGGACGGTCGTGATGTCGGGCGTCGGCCCCGTCGGTGACGCGGTCGTGGACGCCGCCGGGGCGAGGAGCACATCCGGGAGCGGGCTCGCGGCGGCCCCGCCCAGCGCCGCGGTCGCCGACGGGCTCACCTCGGGTACGGCCCCGGCGGTACGGGCGGCGCCGACCGGCCCCACCGTCCCGGCGGCGTCGGTCGCCCGCTCCGTGCCGGTGACGGGGCCCGGGCCGCCCGCGCGGGGACCCGCCTCCGCGGTGCCGAGACCGGCGACCCCCGCATCGGGCGACAGCCGTACGAGGCTCAGCACACCGGCGGCCAGGGCCAGGCCTCCCGCGGCGAGCAGCGCCTTGCGGGGGCGCGGCCTGCGGTGACGTCCGCGACGGCCGCGGAGACGGAGGCCGGGACCGGTGTCATCGGTGCCGCCGCCGTACGACTCGGGTGACGCGGTCGCGGCTCCTGGCGCGGCGGCCGGCTCGGCCTGCGTGTCCGTCGTCGTCATCGCGCTCCCTCCGCATGCCCTCGCGCCCCCGACGCGCCGTGGCGGACGCACGGTATGCGCTGCCGCGGGCGGTGCGGTGGGGGTTGTGCGGGATGTTCACTCGAACGGGGTGTCGGGCGCGGCGGAGGGAACCGGCCCCTGCCCTTTCCCGTTCCCGGCCCGGCCTGCGATGATCGGAGCACGACGCGTTAACCGTCGTTAACCATCGGTCGGGAGGGTGTCATGAGCGAAGAGCGGTTCGGGGAGTTCGTGCTGTTACGACGGCACGAGCGGGGGCATGTCGCGGAGCTGGCTCTGGACCGGCCCAAGGCCATGAACGCGGTGTCGACCCAGATGGCCCGGTCCGTCGCGGCAGCCTGTACGGAGCTGGGCGGGAACAGGGACGTCCGCGTGGTCGTGTTGACCTCGACCCATGAGCGGGCCTTCTGTGTCGGCGCCGACCTCAAGGAGCGCAACTCCTTCTCCGACGCCGACCTGGTACGGCAACGGCCGGTGACCCGGGGCGCGTACACCGGCGTCCTGGAACTGCCCGTCCCGACGATCGCGGCGGTCCACGGCTTCGCCCTGGGCGGCGGCTTCGAGTTGGCCCTGGCCTGCGACCTGATCGTGGCGGACCGTACGGCCGTGGTGGGGTTGCCGGAGGTGTCGGTCGGGGTGATCCCCGGGGGCGGTGGTACCCAGCTGCTGCCGCGGCGGGTCGGGGCGGCCCGGGCGGCCGAACTGATCTTCACGGCACGGCGGGTGGAGGCCGGGGAGGCGGCGGGGCTGGGCCTCGTGGACGTGCTGGTGGAGGAGGGCCGGGACCGGGAGGATGCCTTGGCCCTGGCCGCTCGGATCGCCGGGAACTCGCCGGTGGGGTTGCGCGCGGCGAAGCGGGCGCTGCGGCTCGGACACGGGATGGATCTGCGGGCCGGGTTGGAGGTCGAGGACGCGGCATGGCGGTCGGTGGCGTTCTCGGGCGACCGGGCGGAGGGAGTCGCCGCGTTCAACGAGAAGCGGACGCCTGTGTGGCCGGGGGAGTAGGTGCGGGTGCGGGTCCCGGTCCCGGTCCCGGTCCTGGGCTGGCCCTGGCCCCGGTGTCGGTCCTGGGCTCGCCCCGGTACCGGGTCTGTGCCGGTGTCTCGGGGTGGAGTCCCCCGCGGCGGCCGTTTCGCTCCGGGTACTGGACAGGTGCTCCCGCAGCAGCCGTTTCACTTCGCGTGCTGGACAGGTGCCCCGCGGCCCGGGTCACCCCTGCGGCGCAGTAAGTGACCGGTTCGTCCGGAACCTCCCTAGCCTGGAGCGATGGGTGAGGACAGTCGGCTCGCGGGCATCGTCGCGTTGGCGCAGGGCATGGCCGCGTCCCGCAGTTCGCGGGATGTGTGGCGGGCCGCCGCCGGTGGGGCGTGCCGTGCGCTCGGGGGGAGTTTCGCCGCGCTGTCCGTGTGGGAGCGGGAGCTGGGGCGGCTCAGGGTCCTCGTGAACGTGGGCGAGAGAGCCGAGGACGAGGAGGAGTTCCCGGACGGCGAGGCCTACCCGGTGCACCAGTTCGCCGAGATCACCGAGTTCCTGCACGAACGGTGGGCCGGGGGCGGCGAGCCCAACGCCTGGGTGGAGACCGCGGAGGGGCCCGCCGCCGGACACCGGCCCGGTTACGTCCACCAGCGCGTCGCCGCCCTGCGCAGACGGGGACGTGGCTGCTGCGTGGTCGCGCCGATCGTGCTGCACATGCGGGCCTGGGGCGAGCTGTACGTCGCCCGCCCGGTCGGCGCCCCCGTCTTCGACCGCGCCGACGCCGACTTCGCCACCGTCCTGGCCTCCGTCATCTCCGCCGGGATCGCCCAGACCGAGCGGCTGGAGGAGGTGCGGAAACTGGCGTTCACCGACGCCCTCACCGGTCTCGCCAACCGCCGCGCCGTCGACGCCCACCTGGACAAGGCCGTCGAGCGGCACCGTACTGAAGGTGTCGTCGTCAGTCTCGTCGTCTGTGACATCAACGGGCTCAAGCGGGTCAACGACACCCGCGGGCACGCCGTCGGCGACCGGCTGCTGGAGCGGTTCGGGTCGGTGCTGTCGCTGTGCGGCGCCATGGTGCCCGGTGCGCTCGCCGCCCGCCTCGGCGGGGACGAGTTCTGTCTGCTCGCCGTCGGACCGCCGGCCGACGACGTGGTCAGGGCGGCCGACGAACTCTGCCGCCGGGCCGCCGGAATGGAGCTGGGGGAGGGGGTCGCCTGCGGGGTCGCGTCCACCGAGGACCCCATCGGGCCGGTGCACTCCGCCCGCCGGCTGTTCCGGCTCGCGGACGCGGCCCAGTACCGGGCCAAGGCCGAGCGGGCGACCCGGCCGGTCGTCGCCGGGCGACAGGGCCCCGACGATCCGGTCGTACGGCTGGCCGACGAGCCCTCCGCCGAGCCGACCGCCGAACGTCGCCGGTTCAGAGGACGGCAGTGAGGCGGCGCTGAAGGGGCCGCGCCGAGGGGGCCGCACTACCGCACTGAGAGGGCGGCGCTGGGAGGGCACGGCGGCGGCACGGCGGCGGCACGGCGGCGGTACTGAGGCCGCAGTGGAGGGGTGTTGAGGGGGTACTGGAGCGGTACTGAGGCCGCGCGGTGCGGTGACGCATAGGTAAGGGGCAAACCCCGCCCCCACTGGTGACATTCTCGAATTCAATGCGTACGCTCCTGAATATGGATATGCACACTGTGGTGGTGGGGACGTCCGGGGTGACGGCGTCCGACGTGCTCGCCGTGGCGCGTGACAGTGCCCGGGTCGAGCTCTCCGAGGAGGCGGTCGCGGCCCTCGCCGCCGCCCGCGGGATCGTGGACGCGCTCGCGGCCAAGCCCGAACCCGTGTACGGCGTGAGCACCGGCTTCGGCGCTCTGGCGACCCGGCACATCAGCCAGGAACTGCGGGCCCAGCTGCAGCGCAACATCGTCCGCTCGCACGCCGCGGGCATGGGGCCGCGGGTCGAGCGCGAGGTCGTCCGCGCCCTGATGTTCCTGCGGCTGAAGACCCTCTGCTCCGGACGCACCGGCGTCCGCCCCGAGGTCGCGCAGACCATGGCCGACGTCCTCAACGCCGGCATCACCCCGGTCGTCCACGAGTACGGCTCCCTCGGCTGCTCCGGTGACCTGGCCCCGCTGTCCCACTGCGCCCTGACGCTCCTGGGCGAGGGCGACGCGGAAGGCCCGGACGGTGTCGTACGGCCCGCCGGCGAGCTCCTGGCCGAGCACGGCATCGGCCCGGTCGAGCTGCGCGAGAAGGAGGGACTCGCCCTCCTCAACGGCACCGACGGCATGCTCGGCATGCTGGTCATGGCCCTCGCCGACCTGGACACGCTCTACAAGTCCGCCGACATCACCGCGGCCCTCAGCCTTGAGGCACTCCTCGGCACCGACAAGGTCCTCGCCCCCGAACTGCACGCCATCCGCCCGCACCCCGGGCAGGGCGCCTCCGCCGCCAACATGCTGGCCGTACTGGCGGGTTCGGAGCTCACCGGACACCACCAGGACGACGCGCCCCGCGTCCAGGACGCCTACTCCGTGCGCTGCGCCCCGCAGGTCGCCGGCGCCGGCCGGGACACCGTGACCCACGCCCGCATGGTCGCCGACCGCGAACTGGCCTCGGCGGTGGACAACCCCGTGGTGCTACCCGACGGGCGCGTCGAGTCCAACGGCAACTTCCACGGCGCCCCTGTGGCCTACGTCCTCGACTTCCTCGCGATCGCGGCCGCCGACCTCGCCTCCATCGCCGAGCGCCGCACCGACCGGCTGCTCGACAAGAACCGCAGCCACGGCCTCCCGCCGTTCCTCGCGGACGACCCGGGCGTCGACTCGGGGCTGATGATCGCCCAGTACACGCAGGCCGCGTTGGTCAGCGAGATGAAGCGGCTCGCCGTACCGGCCTCGGCGGACTCGATCCCGTCCTCCGCGATGCAGGAGGACCACGTCTCCATGGGCTGGTCGGCCGCCCGCAAGCTGCGCACCGCCGTCGACAACCTCACCCGGGTCATCGCCGTCGAGCTGTACGCCGCCACCCGCGCCGTCGAGCTGCGCGAGGGGCTGAACCCGGCGCCGGCGTCCCAGGCGGTCATCGAGGCCGTACGCAAGGCTGGGGTGCGGGGCCCCGGCCCGGACCGGTTCCTGGCGCCCGACCTGGCCGCGGCGGACACGTTCGTGCGCGAGGGGCGGCTGGTCGCGGCGGCGGAAACCGTCACCGGACCGCTGCGGTAGCCGGGCCGCTCCGGTCACCGGGCCGCTGCGGTAGCCGGCAGACTCCTGTGCCCCGCCGCATCCGGTGATGAGGGCGAGCGCCGGCACGCCCACGGTAGCCGTGGCGCCTGCGCGCCCTCGATGATCTCTTCATGAGCGGGCCGTGAAGGCCTCGTCAAGAAAACGTCAAGCCAATCAAAACTCAAGGCGTTCCCGACGTACCGAATACACCACGAATCCGGCACCCAGGGCGAGGGACATCGTGCCGCCGACGACATACGGAGTGGTGTCGAGGCTGCCGGTGTCGGCGAGTTGGGTGGCGTCCCCGGTCGTGGACGAGGTCTGGGTCGTGGCCCTGGCTTGCGTTGTGACCTGGGAGGTCGGGGTCGCCGAGGGCTCCGTTCTCGCCGGGCGGTCGTCTGTCGCGTTCGCGGACGGGACGAACCAGAGGGCACCCAGCAGGGTCCCCGCGGCGGTGGCGGTCAGCAATGATCGGCGAGCGTATGACACGGAATATCGATCCCCTTGTGGCGCTGGCGAATTGGCCGTGTGGGGCGATGTTAGTGAAAGGCGCGGGTCACGGGAAAGTCACGGGGGGATCGGGTCGTACTCTCCGAGCATGAGCACTCCAGAGACATCACGTTTTGTACGGCTTCGCGTGGAACTCGTCCTTGAGGTGGACGACACGGGCGCCGTCACCGAGGCCGCGCTGGCGCGGATCTCGGACGACACCGACATGCCGGCCGAGGAGCGGGCGCACGCCGAGAGCGCTGTGACGGAAGACACCGCGGAGGCCCTTGCCTATCTCGTGGATCCGTTCGACCTGGTCAGGGAGGTGCCGGGAGTGGAACTCGCCCAGGCCTCCTGGTCCGGCGAGCAGACCGAGTACGACCCCGATTCGCCGGACTGGGACCTCGACGAGGATGATGTCGACGAGGATGATGAAGAGGAAAAGGCGGCAGGCTGAACGCGCTTGGGGGAAAACGTGGCCCCGGGTGGCAACCGCCGCCCGGGGTTTCGTCGTCTCAAGGGGCGCACGGACCGACACCCGCACCACCTGCCGCGGCAGACGTGGTGTGCCCCACACATACGAGGAATGTGGAACGGGACGAACCGGTCGTAGCGTTGAAGTTTCATTGACGGGGACTCTCGGGGTTTTTTACGGGGACTCTCGGGGTTCTGGGGAATCGGCAACGATGGAGAAGCGTGTGATGACGGTCAGCAAGCGGAACAGGGGCCTCACGGTCGCGTCCGCACTGCTCGGCGGAGTGCTGGTGCTCTCGGCGTGTTCCAGCGGCGGCGACGACGCCTCCGCGAGCGACGGCGGGAACGGCACCTCCCAGTCCAAGGTCGACGAGGCGGCGGCCAAGAAGGCCTCCGAAGCCCAGATCACCCTCACGCCCAAGGACGGCTCGGACAACGCGTCCATCAACAACTCCGCCGCCGTCACCGTGAGCAAGGGCTCGCTCACCGACGTGTCGATGAAGACCACCGACGGCACCGAGGTCAGCGGCCAGATATCCGCGGACAAGACCAGCTGGAAACCCAGTGGCCAGCTGGAGCGGTCCACCACCTACAAGCTGACGGCGGAGGCGAAGGACTCGAAGGGCCGTGTCGCCCACGAGAACGCCTCGTTCACCACGGTCTCCCCGGCCAACAGCTTCATAGGCTCCTTCACGCCGGACGACGGCACCACCGTCGGTGTGGGCATGCCCGTGTCGATCAACTTCGACAAGGCGATCACCAACAAGGCGGCCGTCCAGAAGGGCATCACCGTCTCCACCACCAGCGGCCAGGAAGTCGTCTGCCACTGGTTCAACGCCAACCGCATGGACTGCCGGCCCGACGAGTACTGGAAGGGGAACTCCACCGTCACGCTGAAGCTCGCGCTCGACGGTGTCGAGGGCGCCTCCGGTGTCTTCGGCGTCCAGCAGAAGACGGTCACCTTCAAGATCGGCCGCAACCAGGTCACGTACGTCGACGCGAAGACCAAGCAGATGAAGGTCACGCAGGACGGAAAGACCGTCAGGAAGATCCCGATCTCCGCCGGTTCGCCCGAGAACAAGACCTACGAAGGCATCATGGTGATGCAGGAGAAGTTCAAGGAGACGCGCATGAACGGCGCGACCGTGGGCTTCACCGACGACGACGGCAAGGGCGAGTACGACATCAAGGACGTGCCGCACGCCATCCGCCTGACCAGCTCCGGCACCTTCGTGCACGGCAACTACTGGGGCGCCAAGTCCATCTTCGGCAGCGTGAACACCAGCCACGGCTGTGTGGGTCTGTCGGACACCAAGGGCGCCAACGACCCGAACACCCCGGGTGCGTGGTTCTACAACAGCTCGATGGTCGGTGACGTCGTGATCGTCCAGAACACCGGCGACAAGACGGTCGCGCCGGACAACGGCCTCAACGGCTGGAACCTCAGCTGGGCCGACTGGAAGGCCGGTTCCGCGGTCTGACCCTTTCGCGGTCCACAGCTTTTCCGATGCCGCCCTTCGGGGCGGCATCGGTGTTTTCCGGTCCGGTCGGCATGCAGCCGGGCCGCCTCTTCGGGGGGACATCTTCGCGCCACGATGCAGGGAGACGCACCGACTCCCTGAACGCCCTTTCGCCGTACGGGAGTTCAGCAGGCGCATTTCTTGTGGCCGAGGACGTTCGCCTACCCGGCGATCGTGTAACAGACCCTTCCTGTCGGGTTCCTGTGTATTGAGGTGCCTGATCATCCCCCGGCATACTGCGTGTTCGGGGGGTGTACGCGCATGCGTGCGAGATTGCCCCCGCCCGGGTGAATCGGGGAATTCGCCCGGAACTTCCGCAAGGGGGAAACTTGCACAGACAAATGAAAAGAGTGGGCGCGGCCTCTGTCGCCACGGCGGCCGCCGTCGCCCTCGCCGCGGGCATGACCAGCCCGGCGTCGGCGAAGCCCGAGCAGCGTGCGAACGGCGCTGCCCAGCTCTCGTCCCACCACCGCATCACCCTCATCACGGGTGACCGTGTCTCCGTCGACGCCTTGGGCCGTGTCGTCGCCCTGGACCGGGCGAAGGGGCGCGAGCACATACCCGTCCAGATCCGCAAGGTCGACGGGCACACGCTGGTGATCCCGGCCGACGCCGCCCGGCTGGTCTCCACCGGCAAGCTCGACCAGCGGCTCTTCGACATCACCGAGCTCGACAGGTCGGCGACCCGCGCCTCCCAGAAGAACGGCCTGAAGGTCATCGTCGGCTACCAGGGAGCCGCGACCGCCGCCAAGGCCGACGTCCGGGACGCGGGCACTCTGCGCCGCACCCTGAAGACGCTGAACGCGGACGCCGTGCAGACCTCGCACGAGGACGCGCCCGAGCTGTGGGACGCGGTCACCAACGGGGACAGGGCGGCCGCCGGGGTCGCGCACGTCTGGCTCGACGGGGTCCGCAAGGCCACCCTCGACAAGTCCGTGCCGCAGATCGGCGCCCCCAAGGCATGGGCGGCCGGCTACAACGGCAAGGGTGTCAAGATCGCCGTCCTGGACACGGGCGTCGACGCGACCCACCCGGACCTGAAGAACCAGGTCATCGAGGCCAAGAACTTCTCCTCGGCCGCCGACGCCACCGACCACTTCGGCCACGGCACCCATGTCGCGTCCATCGCGGCGGGCACCGGCGCCAAGTCCGGCGGGAAGTACACGGGCGTGGCGCCCGGCGCGCAGATCCTCAGCGGCAAGGTCCTCGACGACACCGGCTCAGGCGACGACTCCGGCATCCTCGCCGGCATGGAGTGGGCGGCCGCGCAGGGCGCCGACGTCGTCAACCTCAGCCTCGGCGGCACGGACACACCCGAGGTCGACCCGCTGGAGGCGGCGGTCAACAAGCTGTCCGCCGAAAAGGGCGTCCTCTTCGCGATCGCGGCCGGCAACTCCGGCCCGGAGTCGGTCGGTTCGCCGGGCAGCGCGGACGCCGCGCTCACGGTCGGCGCCGTCGACGACAAGGACCAGCTCGCCGAGTTCTCCTCGACCGGCCCGCGGCTCGGCGACGGGGCGATCAAGCCGGACGTCACCGCCCCGGGCGTGGACATCACGGCCGCGTCCGCCAAGGGCAGCGTGATCGAGCAGGAGGTCGGCGAGAAGCCGGCCGGCTACCTGACCATCTCGGGTACGTCGATGGCGACCCCGCATGTGGCGGGCGCCGCGGCGATCCTCAAGCAGGAGCACCCGGACTGGACGTACGCCGAACTGAAGGGCGCGTTGACCGCGTCCACCAAGGGCGGCAAGTACACCCCGTTCCAGCAGGGCTCGGGCCGGATCCAGGTCGACAGGGCCATCAAGCAGACCGTGATCGCCGACCCGGTGTCGGTGAGCTTCGGCACGCAGCAGTGGCCGCACACCGACGACAAGACGGTCACCAAGCAGCTGACGTACCGCAACCTCGGCCGGCAGGACGTCACGCTGACCCTTGGCACGACCGCCACCGACCCCAAGGGCCAGGCGGCTCCGGCGGGCTTCGTCAAGCTCGCCGCGACCAAGGTGACCGTCCCGGCGGGCGGCAAGGCGTCCGTGGACGTCACCGTCAACACCAAGCTGGGCGGCACGCTCGACGGCACGTACTCCGCGTACGTGACGGCGACCGGTGACGGCCAGAGCGTCCGTACGGCTGCGGCGGTGCAGCGTGAGGTGGAGTCGTACGATGTGACGCTCAAGCACATCGGCCGGGACGGAAAGCCGACGGACGCTTACGAAACTGTGCTCCTCGGCTACGCCGGCCTCGGCAACGGCGGGTACTACGAGGTCCCGCCGACCGCCTCCGGCACCACCACCATGCGGCTGCCCAAGGGCACCTACCTGCTGGACGCCTGGATCGCGAAGGACCTCGTCACCTTCGAGGGCGGACTCGACTGGCTGGTCCAGCCGAAGCTGAGCCTCACCAAGAACATCACGCTGACGATCGACGCCCGCAAGACCGAGGGCGCCGACATCACCGTGCCGGACACGCAGGCCAAGCAGACCGGCGCGGCCAGCGACTACTTCTACGAGCCCGCGGGCATCGGCATCGGCTTCGGCATCGACACCTTCGCCAACCTGCGCATGGCCCACCTGGGCCCGGAGGCCGCCACCGGTCTGACGCAGTCCTGGAACGGCCAGTGGACCAAGGGCGCGAACACCGAGTACGACGTGGCCACCACCGCCAAGGTCAAGACGATCCAGGGCAAGAAGGTCCGTCACTTCAAGGCGGCCGAGCTCGCCACGGTGAAGAACAACCTGGGTGCCTCCGCCCCCGGCAAGACCGGCGGACTGACCAGCCAGGGGATGTTCCCCGAGGACTCCATCCTCGGCCTCCCGGTGGCGCAGAAGCTGCGGGGCGCTCGCACGCTGTACCTGTCGACCTCCGACAAGATCCAGTGGAGCTTCGACTTCGAGCAGTACGGCGGCAAGGACGCAAACGGTCTCACAGTCCCGGACGCGTTCTACACACTGGGCAACCCGCAGACCTTCAAGGCGGGCCAGAAGTACACGAAGACCTTCAACACGGCGGTCTTCGGCCCGCACCTGAACACGGACTACGGGCTCTTCCGCGAGGGCAACGAGATCTACGGGCTCGTGCCGCTGTTCGCCGACGGGGCCGGGCACGCCGGTTCCTCGGACTTCACCGCGGTCGCCACCTCGCTGTACCGCAACGGCACCAAGGTCGGCACCAACGCCGACCCGCTGTTCGGCGGAGGGATCTTCAAGGTCCCGGCCGGTGACGCCGAGTACAAGCTGACCACGTCGGTCAAACGGAGCGTCAAGGTCGCGGCCGCCTCCACCCGGATCGACGCGAGCTGGACCTTCCGCTCGAAGAAGCCGGCCGGTGTGAACGGGGTCCAGCTGCCGGCCTCCACGGTCCGCTTCAACGCCGCGACGGGCCTGGACAGCCGCGTCGAGGCCAACAAGACGGCGATGTTCCCGGTCACCCTCGAGGGCGCGGCCAAGGGCTCCAACCTGAAGTCCCTGACGGTGTACGTGTCGTACGACTACGGCCAGACCTGGAAGAAGCTTCAGGTCAAGAACGGCAAGATCACCGCGAAGAACCCGGCGAGGGGGAAGGCCATCTCCTTCCACGCCAAGATCACCGACAAGAAGGGCAACAAGTCGACGATCTCGATCTACAACGCGTACTACGGGAAGTAGCCGCACGTAGTGGTACATGACGGCTCGTGGTAGTTCGTAGTAGTTCGTAGTAGTTCGTAGTAGTTAGCGGTAGTTCGTAGTGGTGCGACGAGGTGGTCGTACGACGCCGAATAGGCCGTGAGCGAAAGGCCTGCCGGGGACGCAGCTTCCGGCAGGCCTTTCGTGTTTCTGTGGGCGCATGACGACTCAGACGGTCGAATACATCCGGTACCGCATCCCCGAAGAACAGTCGGCGGAATTCCTGGCCGCCTACTCCCGCGCCGCGGCCCAGCTGTCGGCGGCACCGCAGTGCGTCGACTACGAACTGGCGCGCTGCGAGGAGGACTTCGAGCACTACATCCTGCGCATCACGTGGACCTCGACCGAGGACCATGTCGAAGGCTTCCGGAAGTCCGAGCTGTTTCCCGGCTTCCTCGCCGAGATCCGGCCGTACATCCCGAGCATCCAGGAAATGCGGCACTACAAGCCGACCTCGGTCCACGGCACCGGCTCCGCGCTTCCCACCCTCTACGAATGGGCGGGCGGTGCGGAGGCCTTCGCCCGGCTGACGTCGGTCTTCTACGACAAGGTCCTCCGGGACGACCTGTTGGCGCCGGTGTTCGAGGGCCTCGCCCCCGAGCACGCCCAGCACGTGGCCCTGTGGCTCGCCGAGGTCTTCGGCGGCCCGCCCGGCTACTCCGAGACCCAGGGCGGCCACGGCCACATGGTCGCCAAGCACATGGGCCGGGGCATCACCGAGGTCCAGCGCCGCCGCTGGGTCAACCTGATCCAGGACGCGGCGGACGAGGCGGATCTCCCCACCGACGCCGAGTTCCGCTCGGCCTTTCTCGCCTATGTGGAGTGGGGCACGCGGCTGGCGGTCCACTTCTCGGGCCCGGAGGCGAAGCCGCCGGCGGAGCAGCCGATGCCGCGGTGGCACTGGGGGGCGGCACCGCCGTACCGAGGCTGACCGGCGGGTGACCAGCGTGCGGGTCGCACGACTCACCGGCCGGTCTCACGCCCCCCGTGCCGGTCTCACGCCCCCCGTGCCGGTCTCACGCCCCCCGTGCCGGTCGCACCCTGACACCTCACAGGATGTGCCCGCCTCCGTTCGGTGCCAGGGTCGGGGCCCATCGGCAATCGAACGGAGGACCCATGCAGACGTCAGGACTCCTCAGGTCCCGGGCCCGGTCCGCGTCCGTCGCGGGGGCGGCCGCGGTGCTGCTCGCCGGCGCCGGACTGCTCGCCGCCTCACCCGCGCAGGCCGCCCCGCGTCCCTGCCCCGGCGCCGGCCCGGGCGACCCGGCCCGCTGCGCCCAGGTCGTCGGCATCGACCCGGGTTCGGCCCTGGTGATGCGCACCGCACCCCGCTACAGCGCCGGCCCGGTGGCCCGTTACGGCAACGGCCAGTGGCTGGAGGTCGAGTGCTGGACCACCGGCGACCCGGACGCGGACGGTCACGGCTACCGCTACTGGATGCGCGTGTCCACGGCAAGCGCCTCGGGCTTCGTCAACGACTGGTACCTGGACACCGGCGGCCCGAGCACCTGGAAGCCGCTCCTGCCGCAGTGCTGAACGGCACGTTTTGAACGGCGCGTCCTGAACCGGCGCGTCCTGAACCGGCGGCTCACCGCACGGCGCCGTCAGGCCGACGGCGCCGACGTCCCCGTCCCCGCCGACGTCCCCGCCGACGTCCCCGTCCCCGCTCGTGTCGCGTCCGTGCCCCAGCTGGCCAGGAGGTGCAGGGCTTCCGCGGACGGTGAACCCGGCTCCGCGTGGTACGTCACCAGTGACTGCTCGTGGTCGGCCATCATGCTGAACGACTCGAAGTTGAGGTCGAGTTCGCCGACGAGCGGATGCCGCAGCCGCTTTATCCCGTGGCTCTTCTCCTTGACGTCATGAGTGGCCCACAGTTGCCGGAACTCCTTGCTTTTCACGGAGAGTTCGCCCACCAGCGCGGACAGCCGCGGATCGTCCGGCTGGAAGCCGGCGTCCATGCGCAGCGCGCAGACGATGTCGATCGCCTTCTGCTCCCAGTCCACGAACAGATCGCGGTACTCGGGACGAAGGAACACCAGTCGCGCCCAGTTCCGCTCCGCCGGCGGCAGCTCCGCCCAGTCGCCGAAGACCGCCGCGGCCATCCGGTTCCACACCAGGATGTCCGAGTGCCGCCCCACGACGTAGGCCGGCACGCCGTCCATCGAGTCCAGCAGCGTCCGCAGCGCGCCTCGCACCTGCTGGGTACGGGCGGCCGGCTTCTTCTTGTTCTGCTTCGGCTTCGCCAGATGCGTGAGGTGGGAGTGCTCGGCGTCGGTCAGCCGCAGCGCGCGGGCGATGGAGTCGAGGACCTCCGCCGACACGTTGCGTCCGTTGCCCTGCTCCAGGCGTGTGTAGTACGCCACAGACACCCCGGCCAGCTGCGCCAGCTCCTCGCGGCGCAGCCCCGGCACCCGCCGGTGCCGTCCGAAGTCCGGTAGCCCCACATCCTCCGGCTTCAGCCGGGCCCGCCGGGTGTGCAGGAACTCGCTGAGCTCGGCACGCCGGTCCAGCGCGCCGCCGGCGGGCTCCGGCGCAGATTCGGGGTATTCGTCCATGTCTCAAGTATTCACGGTCGTACGTACACCAGCCTGACCCCGCCAGTGGTACGAACAGCGAACGTAGGCTGAACCATGACCTGGGTGAAGGCCGGACATTCGGGCATGCTGGGCTTGTGCCCGGTCGGAAGAAGACATCGGAAGTCCCAAAAGACATCGGAAGTCCCAAAAGACATCAGAAGTCGGAAAAGACACGGGAAGATGACGGCCGGGCCCACAACCCTCGCTAGGAGAACCACCGCATGACCACTGTTGCCGCGTACGCCGCATCCGCCGCCAAGGCTCCGCTGGAGCGCACCACCATCGAGCGCCGCGCGGTCCGCGAGTTCGATGTGCTGATCGACATCAAGTTCGCCGGTATCTGTCACTCCGACATCCACCAGGCCAGGGAGGGCTGGGGCGAGGCGATCTTCCCGATGGTCCCCGGCCACGAGATCGCGGGCGTCGTCTCCGAGGTCGGTCCCGGCGTCACCAAGTTCCAGGTCGGCGACCGCGTGGGCGTCGGCTGTCTCGTCGACTCCTGCCGTGAGTGCGACAACTGCAAGGCCGGCCTGGAGCAGCACTGCACCGGCGGCGGCTCGGTCGGCACGTACAACGCCATCGGCAAGGACGGCGAGCCCACCTACGGCGGCTACTCCGAGAAGGTCGTCGTCGACGAGAACTTCGTCGTCCGCGTCCCCGAGGGCCTGGCCCTCGACGAGGCCGCCCCGCTCCTCTGCGCCGGCATCACCACGTACTCCCCGCTCAAGCAGTGGGGTGCGGGTCCCGGCAAGAAGGTCGCCGTGATCGGCCTGGGCGGCCTCGGCCACATGGGCGTCAAGATCGCGCACGCGCTGGGTGCCGAGGTCACCGTCCTCTCCCAGTCCCTGCGCAAGAAGGACGACGGCCTGAAGCTGGGCGCCGACCACTACTACGCCACCAGCGACCCGAAGACGTTCGAGGAGCTCGCCGGCACCTTCGACCTCATCGTCTCCACGGTCTCGGCGCCGCTGGACTTCGGCGCGTACCTGAGCCTGCTCAAGACGGGCGGCGCCCTGGTGAACGTGGGCGCCCCGGAGGAGCCCGTCGCCCTCAACCTGTTCTCCCTCATCGGCGGCAACAAGACCCTCGCCGGTTCGGCGATCGGCGGCATCGCCGAGACCCAGGAGATGCTGGACTTCTGCGCCGCCCACAAGATCGGCGCGGAGATCGAACTGATCGGCGCGTCCGAGATAAACGAGGCGTACGAGCGGGTACTCGCGAGCGATGTGCGGTACCGGTTCGTGATCGACACGGCGACCATCTGAGCGTCCGCTGACAGGCCCCGGTGGGTGACCGACGCTGTTCGGTGATCCGCGGGGCCTTCCGCGTGCCGCCGTACGCCGCCGCCCCCTGTCGTCAGCCCTCTGTCGTCGGCCCTCTGTCGTCGACCGGATCACGTTCCGACGACGGAGGCTTCGACCGGCGGCCCGTGCGGATGCCTCATACGGGCTCTTCGCCGTGAACCTGCTTGCTGAGCAGGGAAGTTCGCGCAGCCATCCAGGGGTAGGGGCGTTCCTCGGGCAGCAGCCGGGCGGCGGAGTCCAGGTCACCGTCGCTGACGAGGGCATGGATCTCGTGGGCGAGCGGGGTCACGTCGCTGATGGAGACCGTCCACTCGTCCGCGTAGCGACGTACGGCCTCACCGGAGAGCCCGAGTTGCAGGGAGCGGTACGGCAGGGGCCGCAGCCGCAGATCACGCTCGGGGTCCCACTGGATCCGGGCCGGTGAGCGTTTCAACCGGCGTTGCCAGGAACTGCGGTCGGCATGCAGTCCAGGGACGTAACTCGACAGGCACGCGTTGCCCAGCGCCCACTCGAAGCCCTCGCGAGTGATCTCGACGGCGAGCACGGTCTCCTGCAGCGGCTTCGTGCCCCAGCCGCAGCGGTACATCATCCACAGGAACGACGGTTTGATCCACGTCATCCTGTCCCGCTTCCACGCGGCGGGGAAACGGCCCTCGCGGACGGCGGGCCGGCCGATTTCCGGGGAGTACGCCTGGTAGACGGTGATCGTCGATTCCGCGTAGGCCGCACGAATCCTGTGTTTTTCGCGGTGCGGTTCTTCCATGGCGTACAGCGTGGGGCCGGCCGGCGGAGACGGGCCACTGATTTTCGCCTGCCGCTCGCTACGACGCAGACCTCCGGTGCCGGAGCCCCCTCCCTTCGACGGCACACCGCAACGCCCGTCAGCCTCAAAACCCGTCCCGCATCCCCAGTTGACGATCTAGTCTTCTGGCGAATGCTCTGAGCCGGGGTGGAGGGCTCGAGTGAAGCCTTTGAGCCGGCGGAGACCTGAGCTGCGCGCGCTCGACGAACAAACGGGTGGAGAAAACAGTGGTTCGCCCCTCACGGGTCGGTATAGCTATTGCCATGCTCATGGCGTTCTTGCCGCTCGCCGCCTGCGGGTCCGGGCAGGGCTCCCGGGCAGGCGCGGCGTCGGAAGAGCGCAGGACGTCCGGTGTGCAGGACAAGCCGTTGAGCAAGGCGGACCTGGAGCGGGCGGCGGTCACGGCCACGGATCTCGACGGTTACGACGTCAACCCGGTCCTGACCGCCACCTTTGCGTCCCGCAGGACGGCGGACCCCGCCGAATGCACGCCCGTCGTTCAGGCACTGGGCGGAAGCAGCGGCTTCACAGCCGCCGCTCGCACCGGTCGGGTGATCTTCTCGAAGAAGCACGGCCCCGGAGCAACCGTGATCCTTTCGTCCCACGGCGCCGGGGATGCCGCGCGGGTGATCGACGCGTTCCGCACGGCCGCCAAGCGGTGCGAGACCTTCAAGGACATCCGGGCGGACTTCCGCTACGACGAGGCCGAACTCCAGCCCGACCCCGGCTACGGCGACGAATCCGTGTCCCTGCGGCTCACACAGCTCGCGGCGGACAGCGAGGACGAGGAGCCCGTCCGGGTTCCCTATGCGGTGGTCGCCGTTCGACAGGGGGCGACGGTCGCCATGTTCTACGCGTTCGACCTCCCCCGAGGGCCAGGGGGTAAGGGCCCGGCTGTCGTACCGGAAGCGATCATCAGGACACAGCTGGCCAGGCTCGGCAAGCCGCAGCTTTCCCAATGATCGTGGTCAAGCGCGGGTGGGGAGGTCTGCGCGGTGTCACGGGTGGGGAGGGTCGCGGGGCGTGACGGGGAAGAGGGTGTGACCCAGTGGGCTTACTCAGGCTGGGTTGAGTACGTGCGCTCATGTCCGGCAGCCCCTGCGCGGCGAGTATTGGTGAAGCGGCGCAGTTGAGGCGCCGGAACGATCCAGCTGAGACACCTACGGAGAATCTCATGTCCCGACGTATTGGTCTGTCCGTGGCCGCCGGCGTAGTCGTCCTCGGTGGCGCCGGTGCCTTCGCTCTCGCCTACGCCGGGGAGCAGCCTCCGGCGCTGGCGCACAGTACTGCCCGCTACACCGCTCCCGAGAACGACCGCGACGGCTCGTTGACCTTCGTCACCGATGTCACGGCGTCCTCCGGTGTCAAGAGCGTGAAGGTGCTGGCATGGCCGGAGAAGTCGCCCTTCGCCAAGAAGGAGCTGACCGCCAACGACATGGCCGCCGTGGACCCGGCCGTCTGCAAGCCCTCCGGGGAGGACACCGCGCGCTGCACCTACACCGCCAAGGTCACCGGTTCCGATGCGGAGTCGTCCCCGCGCGGTGTCTGGCACGTCGCTGTCCTGGCCACCGCGCAGGACGGCAGCACGACCCTGGACCGCGAGGCGGCCGGCTTCACCGTCAGGTGACCCTGACGGTGAACGTCAGGTGACCCGGACGCGCACGTGATCCAGGGCGAGTACGTGATCCCAGGGCAAGTACGTGATTCAGGGCGAGTGCGTGATTCAGGGCGAGTGCGGGCGACGACGCGCGCCCGCCCGCACTTCCCTGGCTTGTTCTTCTTGTTCTTCTTGTTCTTCGACGCTGAGCTGGGCAGGCGGGGGCCGGGTCGACGATGGTCAGTTGGGGTTGTCCGCGTGCGTGAGGGTCGTCCAGGCGTTGAAGTAGTTGTCCGTGCCGGAGGGCCGGTGTGCCTCGGTGTACTTCTGGGTGTTGGCCATGCTGATGCCGAGGCGGTTGTGGAGAGCGTTCAGGCCGACCTCCGTGACCCGGTCGAGGCCCTTGCTGACCGAGCCGCCGCACAACCAGGAAGGTACGGCGGTGCCGTTCTCGTAGGAGGTGTGGAAGCCCAGTGTGTAGCGCAGCCGGTCCTGGATCTTCGGATAGAGGTCCTGGCCCTGGATGCGGCTGGTTTCCGCGATGTCCGCTATGGAGGCGATGCCCCAGCCGGTGTGCCCGAAGTCGCGGCACGTCTCCTGGGCGAGGCCGTCGGCGAACGTGGTCTGGCCCTGCCAGTACTTGATGATCTCGGCGCTGGTGTCGATGCTGCTGCCGGCCGGCGGCTTGGGCAGGTCGCCGTCACCGGTCAGGTAGACATACGCGGGGACGCGTGCGAGGTAGGTGCTGACCGCCTTGTCGTAGCTGGTGCGGTCCTCGAGGAAGACCGAGATGCCGATCGCCGCCTCGGTCATGACCAGTTCCCAGTTGCCGTTCTTGGTCGCTGCGCCGTTGATCACCTCGGGCAGGTACACGGTGCGAAGCATGGTGGCGAAGCGGTTGGCGCCCGTCCAGCCGCCGTCGTACGTGTACTTGATGATCTCGGCGGCGCGCGGCCAGGTCGATCCGGCCCAGCCGGTCTGCAGGGGGGCGTTGCTGTTGGTGTGGTCGGTGATGGTCGCGGACCAGGCGTCCATGATCTCGATCGACTTCTTGGCGTATCTGCTGTCCCGGGTGAAGTACCAGGCGAGCGCGTCGGTGTAGGCCGCGATGGCGTCCTGACGTTCGTCGGTGCAGCCGTAGTTGGGGTTGGACGACGATCCGCACTCCACGACGGCTCGCGGTTTGGCGGTACGTGACAGCGAGGCGTAGGAGCTGGACATCATGCCGTCGTACGCGGCCTTCCACGGCTGCTGGCCGGCCTGAACCTTTGACCGGGCGTAGTCGAGTTGGGCCCGGCTCACGAGTACGCCGGGGTGGGTGAAGGCGGTCGGTGCGGCGGTCGGAGCGGCCGTCGCCTGTGGGGCCGGGCCGGTGAGCTGAAGACTCAGCAGGCCGGCCATCAGGGCCAGGACACTCAACAGGGCGGTTCTGGTTCGCGTCATCCGATGACCTCTTCTGTTCACGAATGAGAACTCAGTTCCGAATACGGAAAGATTGGCCTGGACCATAAGGAATCTCCGTGTGCATGTCAATGCATGGGGCGACCCGTTCATGGAGAGTCGGTCCCGAACGGCGACGAAGACCCGGCACCCGCGACCGGCTGCGGGGTGAAGCGGCCCGGCGGCCCTGTGAGAGGGCGAGGAGTTCGTCTCCAGAGGAACATGGGCGTTCCTCGGGCAGCGGCTGGGCGGGCACGGAATCGCTGGGAACCCTCGCGCGTTGAGGAGAGCGGGCAGGGGATGCCGGTGGTGTATGTGCCGAGCAGCCCGAGCGACCGAGCTGACAGAAATTGGAGGGGCCGTAATGGCTGCGCAGACGCAGAGGGCCGTGCTGGCGGGCGGATGCTTCTGGGGGATGGAGGAGCTGATCCGCCGCCTTCCGGGTGTGACGGCGACCCGGGTCGGATACACCGGGGGTGACGTGCCGAACGCGACGTACCGTAACCACGGTACGCACGCGGAGGCCATTGAGATCCTTTTCGACCCCGAGAAGACCGACTACCGCGCGATCCTGGAGTTCTTCTTCCAGATCCACGACCCCAGCACCAGCAATCGCCAGGGCAACGACATCGGCCTCAGCTACCGTTCGGCGATCTACTACACGGACGATGAGCAGAAGCGGATCGCCGAGGACACGATCGCTGATGTGGACGCCTCCGGACTCTGGCCGGGGAAGGTCGTCACGGAGGTGGAGCCGGTCGGCCCCTTCTGGGAGGCCGAGCCCGAGCACCAGGACTATCTGCAGCGTTACCCGAGCGGCTACACCTGCCACTTCCCGCGCCCGGGTTGGCGGCTGCCCGCCCGCACGGAGGGCTGACCGGGAGGCGGCTCGGCGGAGGGTGGAGGCTGAGGGCGGAGGCGGGCCGGCCCAGGGTCCGTGGCTGGGCCGCTGTTGCACTCGCGGGGCCGTCGTTTGCAACCGCGGGGCCGTCGTCACCCGCTGCGGACCGGGGCGCCGCTGCATGGCGGTGTTTGTCAGCCCCTCGGCCACCGGAGGCAGCGACGGGGCCACACCTGCGTAGCCCTGAGTCCTAGTTAGGACGGGACAGCGGCGTCGGCCTCCGACTCGTCCGTCTCCGGATCCGGTGACGGTTCGCGGAGCTGATCGCGCACATAGTTCCAGACCACTGCGATCAGCGCGGCGATCGGTACAGCGAGCAGACTGCCCACGATGCCGGCCAGGCTGCCGCCCAACGTCACCGCCAGCAGGACCGCTGCCGCGTGGAGGCCGAGCCCGCGACTTTGGATCATGGGCTGGAACACGTTGCCTTCCAGCTGCTGCACCACGACGATGATGGCCAGCACGATCAGCGCGTCCGTCAGGCCGTTGGAGACCAGCGCGATAAGAACCGCGACGAAACCGGCGAACAGCGCACCGATGATCGGCACGAACGCGGAGACGAAGGTCAGCACCGCCAGCGGGAGCACCAGCGGTACCCCCAGAACCCACAGGCCCAGGCCGATCAGGACGGCGTCGAGCAGGCCGACAGCCGCCTGGGAACGCACGAACGCCCCCAGGGTGTCCCAGCCCCGCGCGGCCACGACCGGGACGTCGGTGGCGAGCCGACCGGGCAGCTGACGGGCGAGCCACGGCAGGAACCGCGGGCCGTCCTTGAGGAAGAAGAACATCAGGAAGAGGGCCAGGACGGCCGTGACCAAGCCGTTCACCACGGTGCTCACTCCCGTGACGACAGCGCCCACCATGCTGCCGAGGCCGTCCTGCGCGCGGGAGACCCCGGAGTCGAAGGCCTTGTTGATCTGGGCGTCGCCGATGTTCAACGGCGGCCCGGCGGCCCACTCGCGCAACTTCTGGATGCCCTCGCCCACGCCGTCGGTCAGATCGCCGGACTGGGATGCCACCGGTACCGCGATCAGCGCCACGATGCCCAGGCCGACCAGGAGGAACAGCACCGTCACGACCGATGCGGCGAGGGCGGGTCTCCACCCGTGACGACGCAGGAAACGGGTCGGTGGCCAGGTCAGTGTGGTCAGAAGCAGGCCGACCACGAGCGGCCAGACGACCGACCACATCTGGCCCAGGACCCACAACGTCACCGCGAGCATCAGGAATATGAGCAGCAACTCCACGGAGACACGCGCCGACGTGCGGAGCGCGCCGCGGACTCTCGTGGAACTCAAGGTGGCAGTCACGGGTGCACCCTATGGGTACTCACGTCATACGAAAAACCGCAGATCGGACGGGTCTCGCGCACGCTCAGCGGGGCAGCGTCGCGGGGCTTCCGCCGTTCGCCTCGTAGCCCGCGACCGCGAGGGCCCGGTACACCGCGAACTCGGCGGCCGGGTCGGCGGACAGGGTCCAGGGCAGGGCGCCGACGTGGCCGTCGATGTGCAGGAGCTGGCTCATCGCCTCGGCCCAGCGCTCGGAGCGGACCAGGAAGAAGACCAGGAGGTGGCGGACGTGCGCCAGCATCGGGTCACCGGGCCGGGAGGAGTGCACGGCGTGCAGCGCGCCGTGGATCGCCTTGGTCACGACCTCGCTCTGGTAGAAGCCGCTGACCAGGTTCACCTCGGGGAGGTGCTCGAAGACCGCGAAGAGCGGCATGGCGGCGAGCAGCGAGCCCCGGGGAGCGCGGGCGGCCGCCGCCTCGGCGAAGTCGTACGCCAGTTCGCGCGAGCCGTGCCACTTCTCGCACCAGTAGTGCAGTGCGGCCAGATGCGCCCCCATGTGGTTCGGGGCGCGGTCCAGGATCTTCAGCCACAGCTGCTCGAACTCCGGCCGGGGATACGCCAGTCCACGCGCCACGGACAGCTCGATGATGTACGGGACCGGGTCGCCGGGCGCCAGCAGCGCCGCCGCACCGCACGCCGCCCTCGCCTCCTCCATGATGATCCGGAACTCGTCCGTTCCGGGTGTCGCTGTCCGCCACGCCTGCTGGACCAGGAACTCCGCGTGCACCGCCGCGCCACCCGCGTCCTTGGGCGCCTCGGCCCGCCACACTCTGAGCCACTGCCCGCCCGGTGTCTCGCTGACCCCGCCGGGCCGCTGCCGCAGCTCCAGCGACGCGGCGCCGGCGAAGGCCTGCACGCGCTGCCAGCGCAGCTCGCCCTCGCTCTCCGTGCCCGCGAGGAGTTGCGCGGCCGCGTGATGGTCCTGCGTGCGCTGCACCAGGTCCAGGACGTCCAACAGGTCCTGGTCGGGGCCCGGCATCCGGATGTCCAGCTCCTCCTGCTGCGCGAATCCGTAGTCCGCCGGGTCCGCGGCGTCCGGGTGGCCCGGATGGACCTGCTCGATCATGCCGCGCCTGCGCCGCAGGAAGGGGAGCAGCACGAAGCCGAACAGGACCAGCGCCATCAGCACCCAGAGAATTTCCATGTCCCAAGGGTTCCAGACGCCTGTGACAATTGGCCAACCCGGTCCGCGGCCTGTGGATAACCGCGGATGACTTCCTCCACGGCCCCTCGTGCCGGACCCGGTGCTGACCCCGCGACGGCCCCCATGCCGACCCTGTACTGGCCCCCCGTGCCTGCCCGTGTCGACCCAGCTGCGCCGACTCGCCGTCCGCCATCGCTTGCGCAGGCGCACTACCCTCGGTGCCCATGAGCGACAGGCACATCAGTCAGCATTTCGAGACCCTCGCGATCCACGCGGGCAACACCGCGGATCCCCTCACCGGCGCGGTCGTCCCGCCCATCTACCAGGTTTCGACCTACAAGCAGGACGGAGTCGGCGGCCTGCGCGGCGGCTACGAGTACAGCCGCAGCGCCAACCCGACGCGCACCGCCCTGGAGGAGAACCTCGCGGCCCTGGAGGGCGGCCGCCGAGGCCTCGCGTTCGCATCCGGACTGGCGGCCGAGGACTGCCTGTTGCGTACGCTGCTCAGCCCCGGCGACCACGTGGTCATCCCCAACGACGCGTACGGCGGCACGTTCCGTCTGTTCGCCAAGGTCGTCTCCCGGTGGGGGGTGGAGTGGTCGGTCGCCGACACCGCCGACCCCGCTGCCGTACGGGCCGCGATCACCCCGAAGACCAAGGCCGTGTGGGTGGAGACCCCCTCCAACCCGCTGCTCGGCATCACCGACATCGCCGCCGTCGCCCAGGTCGCCCACGAGGCGGGCGCCCGGCTCGTCGTCGACAACACCTTCGCCACGCCCTACCTGCAGCAGCCGCTGTCGCTCGGCGCGGACGTCGTCGTGCACTCGCTGACCAAGTACATGGGCGGCCACTCGGACGTCGTCGGCGGCGCCCTCGTCGTCGGTGACCCGGAGCTGGGGGAGGAGCTGGCGTACCACCAGAACTCGATGGGCGCGGTCGCCGGGCCCTTCGACTCCTGGCTGGTGCTGCGCGGCACCAAGACGCTGTCGGTGCGCATGGACCGGCACAGCGAGAACGCCACCCAGGTCGCCGACATGCTGACCCGGCACGCGCGCGTGACGAACGTTCTGTACCCGGGTCTGCCGGAGCACCCCGGTCACGAGGTCGCCGCCAAGCAGATGCGGGCCTTCGGCGGCATGGTCTCCTTCCGGGTGGAAGGCGGCGAGGAGGCGGCCGTCGAGGTCTGCAACCGCGCCAAGGTCTTCACGCTGGGTGAGTCCCTGGGCGGAGTCGAGTCACTGATCGAGCACCCCGGACGCATGACGCACGCCTCCGCGGCCGGCTCGGCCCTGGAGGTGCCCGCCGATCTCGTCCGCCTCTCCGTGGGCATCGAGAACGTCGAGGACCTCCTGGACGACCTGCGCCAGGCGCTCGGTTAGGCCACGGCCGGTCCGTCGTACGTCGCCCGGTGCTCACCAGCCCGTGAGCGGTGGAGTCGTCTCGGAGGGCGGCTCCACCCAGGGCTCCACCATCAGCGCCCACACGATGAACGCCACGACCGCCGCGCACAGCAGCAGCCACATCACACGACGGGCGGCCCTCCTGCGGCGCAGCATCCGGCCGCCACGCCGCACGACGTCCGCGTACAGGTCCGGGGGCACGGCCGACGTCGGCCCCTCGAGGATCCGCCGTACCGCGGCCTCACGTCGTGGCTGGTTCATCGGGACCTCATGACGGCACCATCTTCGCGCCGATCGTGGTGGTGGCCGGGCCCCGCGGCGGATGGAGGAGGTTCGTGATCGAGCGGTCGCAGATCGCGCGGACGCGTTCCCGGGAGAGACCGAGCAGGGCCGCCGCCTGTTCCTCGGCGACCCCCTCGTAGAGACGAAGGACCAGGATCAGGCGTTCCTGCGGGCTGAGCCGGGCCAGCGGGCCGGGGCGGCGCGGGCGGGACCGGCCGAGGGCGCCGGGGGCGCCGTACTGGTGCCATGCCCCGCGAGCGAAGCGGGTGGCGAGGTGCTGGCGGGCCCGGTCGTACGGGTCCTCGCCGCGCAACCGGTCCCAGCACGCGTAGGTGTGGGCGAGGGCCAGCGTCAACAGGTGTCGCGCGCGCGGATTGTCGCGCGGGTCCTCCGCGGTCAGGAGCGTGGCGGCGTGCAGCAGCCGCCCGGCCGCGCCCGCGACGAACGCGTCGAACTCCCGGGACCGGCGGGCGTCCTGGCCCGCATGCCGTTCTCGCACCGCGCCTCCCGCCTGAGGGAGATCCTGAGGGGACCGGCCCTCGGCCGCGTACCACGACACCGTGTACGGAGATCACGTACGGAATACGGAACGGCGACAGGAACGGCGTACGACTGAGGACCTGGTCTCATCTGAGGCCAGGTATGGCCTGTCGGTCAAGAGCCGCGCACCGCCCAGCACGGCAGGCAGCGGGAAGCCGCCCCGGGCCCTGGCGCTCGGCTCGGACGCGCACGCGCGCGTGAGGGCCGCTCAGGAGGCCGGCGGAGGCTCCGCTCCCGGTACGCCCTGCGCCGCCATCCGGGCGGAGAGCGCGGTGTTGAAGCGGGTGAGGAGCGTGCAGAACGACTCGCGTTCCCCCGGCGCCCAGTCGTGTGTCAGCTCGGCCATCAACTGACGCCTCGACGAGCGCACTTCCTCAAGACGCGACTGCCCGCGCGGGGACAGCTGGAGCACCACCGCCCGGCCGTCCTCGGGGTGCGAGGTCCGCTTGACGAGCCCGGTGTCGACGAGTGGAGCCACCTGCCGGGTGACCGTGGACGAGTCGATGCCCATGCTCGCGGCAAGCGCCTTGACGCCCATGGGGCCTTCCTTGTGGAGCCGGTTGAGCAGCAGGTACGCGGCCCGGTCCATGGAGTTGCGCACCTGCCCCACCCCGCCGAGCCGGGTCTGTTCGGCACGGCGGGCGAACACCGCCACCTCGTGCTGCAGCGTGTCGAGGAGACCGGTGTCACCGACGGTCGTCATGTCCATCGACATTTCGGGTGTTGTGGGCATGGCCGGGGGCTCACTTCATGAAGGGGGCGCTGGTTTGGGGGACAGGGTACGCGGCCGGGAGGCGGGCCGTACCGGGGCTGGACAAACCAGTCCCGGAGGTTGGTCACAGCGTCGGTCGCTGCGAACTGCGAGACTTGAGTCATGAACTACCGCGACGCCCACTCCGTGCCGCCGGTCACGCTCGATGATGTGCGCGGAGCCCAGAAGATGCTCTCGGGCGTGGCGCGGGTGACCGCGATGGAGGGCAGCCGGCATCTGACCCAGTTGGTGGGAGCGCCGGTCCACTTCAAGTGCGAGAACCTCCAGCGGACGGGTTCGTTCAAGCTACGCGGCGCCTACGTCCGGATCGCCGGACTGCTGCCCGAGGAGCGGGCCGCCGGCGTCGTCGCGGCCAGCGCGGGCAACCACGCGCAGGGCGTGGCCCTTGCGTCCTCGCTGCTCGGCGTGCGTTCCACGGTGTTCATGCCGCACGGCGCCCCGCTGCCGAAGATCAGTGCCACGAAGGAGTACGGCGCCGAGGTGCGCCTGCACGGCCAGGTGGTCGACGAGACGCTGGCCGCCGCTCAGGAGTACGCGGCCGAGACGGGCGCGGTGTTCATCCACCCCTTCGACCACCCCGACGTCATCGCCGGCCAGGGCACGGTCGGCCTGGAGATCCTGGAGCAGTGCCCGGAGGTACGCACGATCGTCGTGGGTATCGGCGGGGGAGGGCTCGCGGCGGGTGTCGCGACCGCGGTGAAGGCGCTCAGGCCGGACGTGCGGATCGTGGGCGTACAGGCGGCGGGCGCGGCCGCGTACCCGCCCTCGCTGGCAGCCGGGCGCCCGGTGTCGATCGAGAACCCGGCGACGATGGCCGACGGCATCAAGGTCGGGCGGCCCGGCGACGTACCCTTCGGCATCATCGGCGATCTGGTCGACGAGGTGCGCACGGTGACGGAGGACGAGCTGTCCGCCGCGCTGCTGCTGTGTCTGGAGCGGGCCAAGCTGGTCGTCGAACCGGCCGGGGCGAGCCCCGTCGCGGCGCTGCTGAGCGACCCCGGCTCCCTCGAGGGACCGGTCGTGGCGTTGCTGTCCGGCGGGAACGTCGACCCGCTGCTGCTCCAGCGCATCCTGCGGCACGGCATGGCCGCGCAGGGCCGCTATCTGGCCGTACGCCTCCGGCTGACGGACCGGCCGGGCGCCCTCGCGACACTTCTCAAGGTGTTGTCAGTGGTGGACGCTAACGTCCTCGATGTGAGTCACGTACGGACCGACCCACGGCTCGGGCTCACGGAGGCGGAGGTCGAACTGCACCTGGAGACGAAGGGGCCGGTGCACTGCGCTGACGTCGGCAGGGCGTTGCGCGACGCGGGCTACACAGTCATCGCCTGAGGCGCTCACACCGTATAACCCCAGGTCAAAATCCTCTCGTCACTCGATCGGGTAAATCCATTGAGAGACGCGATGCATCGCGTTATGGTGTGTGTCGTAAAGTCGTCGATCGCTCGCCAGTCCGGACGAACCGCTCAGACGGACCCATTCACATCCAGCGCATCTAGGCTTTCCCAAGAATCCCCGAAGACGTGGAGACTCATATGCCAGGCGCCATCTATGCCGAAGGCCTGGTCAAGACCTTCGGCCACGTAAGGGCTCTGGACGGCGTCGACCTCGATGTCCCCGAAGGTACGGTCCTCGGCCTGCTCGGACCGAACGGTGCGGGCAAGACGACCGCCGTCCGCTGCCTGACGACCCTGCTGCGCCCCGACAGCGGCAAGGCCGTCGTCGCCGGTCTGGACGTGCTCGAGCAGCCGGACGCGGTGCGGCGCTCGATCGGCCTGTCCGGCCAGTTCGCCGCGGTCGACGAGTACCTGACCGGCCGCGAGAACCTCCAGATGGTCGGCCAGCTCTACCAGATGAAGGCCAGGGCGGCGAAGGTCCGGGCCGGTGAGTTGCTCGACCAGTTCCACCTCGCCGACGCGGCCGACCGGCCCGCGAAGACCTACTCCGGCGGCATGCGACGCCGCCTCGACCTGGCCGCGGCGCTCGTCGTGTCCCCGCCCGTGATGTTCATGGACGAACCGACCACCGGTCTCGACCCCCGCAACCGACAGCAGCTGTGGGAGGTCATCAAGCAGCTGGTCTCCGGCGGTACGACGCTGCTGCTGACCACCCAGTACCTGGAGGAGGCCGACCACCTCGCCCACGACATCGCCGTGGTCGACCACGGCAAAGTCATCGCCCGCGGCACCTCCGACCAGCTCAAGGCCCGCACCGGCGGTGAGCGCGTCGAGGTCGTGGTCCATGAGCGAGAGCACATCGCGACCGCCGCCGAGGTGCTTGCGGGCTTCGGCAAGGGCGAGACGTCCATCGAGGACCACACACGCAAGCTCACCGTGCCTGTCTCCGGCGGCGCGAAGCTCCTCGCCGAGGTCATCCGCGAACTCGACGTCCGCGGCATCGAGATAGACGACATCGGGCTGCGCCGCCCGACCCTGGATGATGTCTTCCTCTCCCTGACGGGCCATGTGGCCGAGGTCGGGGACGAGGGGAACGAGGCGGCGGCGGACGCCAAGGACCGCAGGCCCAAGAAGGACCAGAAGGGCCAGAGGAATCAGAAGGCCGAGCAGGCCGAGAAGAAGGAGGCCGCCCAGTGAGTGCCGTCACCGACGCCGTGCGGATCGGGGCGCCCGCCAACCCCGTCACCCAGTCCATCCGGGACTCGCTGGTCGTGGCCAAGCGGAACCTGATTCGCATGTCCCGAATTCCTGAAATGGTTATTTTCGGGCTGATTCAGCCCATTATGTTCGTGGTGCTGTTCAGCTACGTCTTCGGTGGCTCCATGAACATCGGCGGCACCACGGACCCGCAGGTCTACCGTGAGTTCCTGATGGCAGGCATCTTCGCCCAGACCGTCACCTTCGCCACCGCCGGGGCGGGCGCGGGCATCGCCGACGACATGCACAAGGGGCTCATCGACCGCTTCCGCTCGCTGCCCATGGCGCGCGGCGCGGTGCTCACCGGGCGCACGCTCGCCGATCTGGTGCAGACCGCGCTCACCCTGTTCGTGCTGGCCATGGTCGCCCTGCTGGTCGGCTGGCGCACCCACACCAACATCGGCGAGGTGCTCGGCGCCTTCGGACTGCTGCTTCTGGCGGGCTACGCGTTCACCTGGATCGGCGCGGTCATCGGGCTGTCCGTACGGACGCCGGAGGCGGCGACCTCGGGCGGACTGATCTGGCTCTTCCCGGTCACGTTCGTCTCGAACGCGTTCGTGGACTCCAGCCGGATGACGCCCTGGCTGCAGCACGTCGCCGACTGGAATCCGTTCAGCGCGACCGTCCAGGCCTGCCGCGTGCTCTTCGGCAACCCCGGGGTCTCGACCTCGGACGCCTGGCCCATGGTGCACCCGGTGTGGGCCTCGCTGATCTACTCGGTCCTGATCATCGTCATATTCAGGACGCTGGCGGTCCGCAAGTACCGCTCCGCCACGGCATGAGCAAGCCCCGCCATGAGGAAGCCCCCGCTATGACGAAGCCTCCGGCGTCACGAAGCCCCCGGCGTCACGGGGAGGACGCTGCTGATGCGTCTCACGGGAACGCCGGGGGCCCGTCAAGGTCAGGCCGGCCGGAATCGGCCGTCGATGGCGACCGAGTGGTCAGCCGCTGTACGGCTCGGACTTGAGGATCGTCACCGAGGCCTTCCTGCCGTTCGGCAGCTCGTACTCCGCGCCCTCGCCGACCTTGTGGCCGATCACGCCGGAGCCCAGAGGGGACTGGGGCGAGTAGGTCTCGATGTCGGAGCTCGCGTACTCGCGCGAGGCGAGCAGGAAGGTCAGCGTGTCGTTCTCGTCGCCGTCGAAGGCGATGGTCACGACCATGCCCGGGGCCACGGTGCCGTCCGTCGAGGCCGGCGCCTCGCCGACCTTGGCGTTCTCCAGGAGCTGGGTCAGCTGGCGCACACGGAGTTCCTGCTTGCCCTGCTCCTCCTTGGCCGCGTGGTACCCGCCGTTCTCGCGCAGGTCCCCCTCCTCGCGCGCGGCGGCGATCTTGGCGGCGATCTCCGTGCGCGCAGGACCAGACAGGTACTCCAGCTCGGCCTTGAGCTGGTTGTACGCCTCCTGGGTCAGCCAGGTGACGTTGTCGCTGGTCTGGGTCACAGGTGCTCCTCGTAGGTACTGGGAATACAAAGCATCGCCCTACCCAGAAGAATGTTCCTTCCTGGATGGGCGAAACCACGAGCCTAACAATTCAGAAGCGGAAGGGGGAGGACATAAGCGACCAGAAACGCGTCTGCGCAGGTCATCGCCCATGTATTCGCGGGCGAGCTGGGCGCGGTCGTCCCCCGGGGCGGGTCAGTCGGCGTGACAGCCCAGGAGCTCGGCCGTGGTGCCGGGTGACGTCGTGCGGAGTGTGACGACCTTGTCGATGCGGGTGGCGTCCCCGGTGAAACGGAAGTCGGCCCGGCCCACCTCGGCGCCGCTCTCCGCCTGGGAGCGTACGGTGCAGTAGCCGCTGACACCGGAGTCCTTGCGGACCTCCAGATGTACCTGGACCGCGTCCTTGCCCTGCTCGAACGTGATCACTTCGGCGCTGATCTTGTTCTGGCCGACGTAGTGGTAGGCGAAGTAGCCCATGAGGGCGAGCAGCAGGGCAGTGAAGACGGACCCCGCGATCTTGAGCTTGTGATCGGCGCGCTCGTCCGAGGAGCGGCCGTAACGGCCCTCGGGCGGTCGCGTGCTCACCGTACTCATGATCGTCCTCTCGGCAGAAGCGGGACCAATCTCCCGGAAGCGGCCTTCGGAGCCGGACCCCGGAACAATTCGCCGCCCGATTCGGTCACTATAGAAGCCTCCCGCTCGCCCCTCGGCCGCCGCCCCTCAACGACGTCCCTGAGGGACGGCACCTATTGAATTGCACCCGTTCACATCGGGCGCCGACTACAAGGATTGAGTCTTGACTGACCAGTTGCGACTGATGGCCGTGCACGCCCACCCCGACGACGAGTCGAGCAAGGGCGCGGCCACCATGGCGAAGTACGTGTCCGAGGGGGTGGACGTGCTCGTCGTGACCTGCACGGGCGGGGAGCGCGGCTCCATCCTCAATCCGAAGCTGCAGGGTGACCCGTACATCGAGGAGCACATCCACGAAGTACGCAAGAAGGAGATGGACGAGGCCCGCGAGATCCTGGGCGTCAAGCAGGAGTGGCTCGGTTTCGTCGACTCCGGCCTGCCCGAGGGCGACCCGCTGCCGCCGCTGCCGGATGGCTGCTTCGCCCTGGAGGACATCGACAAGGCGTCCGGTGAGCTGGTGAGAAAGATCCGTTCGTTCCGCCCGCAGGTGATCACCACCTACGACGAGAACGGCGGCTACCCGCACCCCGACCACATCATGACCCACAAGATCTCCATGGTGGCGTTCGAGGGTGCGGCGGACACCGAGAAGTATCCGGAGGAGGAGTTCGGCCCGGCGTACCAGCCGCAGAAGCTCTACTACAACCAGGGCTTCAACCGCCCCCGCACCGAGGCGCTGCACCAGGCGATGCTCGACCGAGGCCTGGAGTCGCCGTACGGGGAGTGGCTCAAGCGCTGGGACGAGTTCGGCCTCCACGAGCGCACGCTGACCACGTACGTCCCGTGCGGCGACTTCTTCGAGATCCGTGACAAGGCGCTGATCGCGCACGCCACGCAGATCGACCCCGACGGCGGTTGGTTCCGCGTGCCGATGGAGCTCCAGAGGAAGGTCTGGCCGACGGAGGAGTACGAGCTCGCGAAGTCCCTCGTCGATACCTCCCTCCCCGAGGACGACCTCTTTGCGGGCATCCGCGACAATGCCTGACATGAGCGCAAGCGCAAGCCTGGCAATGACGCACCTCGCGACCCTCGCCAAGGAGGTCGACGACGACAAGGTGACCCCCGGTGTCCTCGGCTTCATCGTCTTCGCGGTGATGGCCCTGGCGGTGTGGGCTCTGATGAAGTCCATGAGCCGGCACATGAACAAGGTCGACTTCACCGAGTCCTCGGACGGGAAGGCAGGCTCTGGGGGCACGGGCACTGCGGCCGAGCCGAAGGCGAAGCAGGGCTGAGACCGCCGGGACGCCGCACCGGGAAGCGGGCGGCCGGGCCGACGCCCACCGCACCCGACGCGGGTCGGCGCGGGTCGGCGCGGGTCGGCGCGGGTCGGGTGCGGGTCGGCGCGCCCACCGCGGCCGTCCCGCCCACCGCGGCCGTCCCGCCCACCGCGGCCGTCCCGCTCACCGTGCCACCGCCGTCACGGGGGTCGTCCGGCGGTGGCCGCCGTGGGTGCGGTGGCCGCGGTGGCACGGGCTCCGCGGCCGGTCTACGCCCGCGAACCGACCGCCACCCCCATGATTTCCCGGGCATGCCTCCCCGGCACCATCCCCAGCCGCCACGCCTGCCAGCCCGCTTCGAGGTCCACGCCCCGCTCCAGAAGGAGCTGGTAGGCCTCGATGTGGTCGGCCAGTTTCTTGTCGCGGGCCGGGTGGCCGACTCGGGACAGTTGGGTCAGTTCCTCCTGGGCGACCGCCGTGCCGACCTCGGTGCCTCCCGGCGAGGCATACGGCAGCAGTGTGCAGCGGAGGAGACGCGCCCAGTCCTCGCCCCGTCGGTCGCCGTACGACGTGAACAGCCCCACCGCCTCGTCGCACAGCGCAAGGGCCTGCTGCGTACGGGCGTTCCCCGCCTCCACGACCACCAGCTCCAGGCAGGTCCATGCCTCGCCGTGCGCGACGCCGATGCGCTGGAAGTCGGCTCGGGCGTCCACCAGGAGCTGGCGGGCGAATCCGGAGTTCCGCAACGAGCCCGTCTGTGCCGCTCGCTGGTCCCGGGTCACCCGGGCCGAGTGATGGCGGGCACAGGCGAGGCCGTACACGTCGCGCATACGGGAGAACATCGTGCGGGAACGTTCCAGTTCGCGGACCGCCTGGTCGAGGTCGCCCGCCTCCTCCAGGGCCTGGCCCAGGTAGTAGACCGTCCAGGCCTCGCCGCGGGCGTCCTCGTTGTCGCGGTGGCGGGAGGCCGCCTGGCGCAGGGCGTCCAGCGCCGCGGGCGCGTCGCCGTCGACCAGGCGGGCCCGGGCCAGCTGGGTCAGGGCCCAGGCCTCGCCCCGGGCGTCGCGGGTGCGGCCGTACAGGTCGAGGGCCGCGCGCAGTTCACGTTCCGCGAGCGGGACGTCACCCATGCGCAGGCCCAGCTGGCCGAGCTGGAAGTGGGCCCACGCCTCGCCGTGCACCGACTCGCCGGCCCGGTGCAGGACCAGGGACTCGGTGAGCAGGTCCAGCGCCTCCGACAGACGCGCCCGGTCGCGTTCCACCGCCGCCAGCGCGTGCATCGTCCAGGCCCGGTCGGTGGCCAGCTCCGGGGCGGACTGGAGATCGAGGGCCTCGCGGAGACGGGCCGCGGCCTCGGACAGGTTGCCCTGATGGTGGAGGGTGATGCCGAGGGAGCACAGGGCCCGGGCGGCGCCCGCGTCGTGATGGGCCTCCATATAGAGGTCCACCACCGACGCCAGGGTGGTGCGCGCCTTGTCCAGCTCGCCGAGCTGCCGTGCCGCGATGCCTGTACGCCACTGCACCGAGCGGACCAGCAAACCCTGGTCGACGGCCTGCGCCAGCTCGCTGATCTCGCCCAGGCGGTAGAGGTCGCCGCGCAGCAGGCAGTAGTCGCACAGGGCGCCCAGCAGATTCAGTACGGCGGCCTGGTTCACGCCCTCCGCGTGCCGCAGCGTCGACGTGATGAAGCTCGACTCGTCGTCCAGCCAGCGCAACGCCTCGTCCAGGGAGAGGAAGCCGTGCGGGCTGAAGCGGTCCGAGCGGGTCGACATGTTGCCGTCGACCAGGCGCAGCACGGAGTCCGCGAGGTCGGCGTAGTTCACGATCAGCCGTTCCTGCGCCGCCGTACGTTCGGCCGGTTCCTCCTCGTCGAGGAGGCGGGCCTGGGCGAAGGTCCGCACGACGTCGTGCAGGCGGTAGCGGTTGCCGCGGACGTGGTCGATCAGGCCCGCCCGGGCCAGCGCCTCCAGGTGGCGCTTGGCCTCCGCCTCGTCCGTGGCCAGCAGCGAGGCCGCCGCGGCGGCGCCGAGCGAGGCACGGCCGGCCAGGGCGAGGCGGCGCAGCAGCCGGCGGGCCGTGTCGGACTGGTCGGTGTAGCGCAGCCACAGGACCCGCTCGGTGGGTTCGACCGGGCCGTACGCGCCCAGGTCCGCGGCCAGTTGACGGGGTGAGCGCGGGCCCAGGCAGGACCCGGCGATCCGCAGCGCCAGCGGCAGACCACCGCACAGTTCTCTGATCCGGTCGCTGGACTCGGCGTCGTAGGGGCCGGTGCTGTCCTGCGCGGCCGCGCCGAGCAGTTCCTCCGCACCGGGCGCGTCCAGGGCCTCGACGGGGAGGTGCCGCACCTCCGCGGGCAGGTCGGCGGGCAGGGCGAGGGGCTCGCGGGCGGTGACCAGGACCAGGCTGTCGGAGCGCTCGGGGACCAGTGCGCGGACCTGCTCGGGGTCCGAGGCGTCGTCCAGGACGATGGTGACCGGCAGGCCGGCCAGATGCTGGTGGTACAGCTCGCTCAGCCGCTTGACGTGCTGGTCCGCGGAGGAGCGCTCGCGGAACAGCAACTGTTCGCGGGGTGCACCGAGCCGGTTGAGGAGGTGCAGCAGCGCGTCCCGGGTGGGCAGCGGCTGCTCCTGAGGGGTGTCGCCGCGCAGATCGACCACGCAGGCGCCGCGGAAGTAGTCCTTGAGGTCGTGGGCGGCGCGCACCGCGAGTGTCGTACGGCCGCTGCCGGGCGGCCCGTGCAGCACGACCACCGTGGGCCGGGTCTCCGTGCTCGCCCGGGACGCCTGCACCCACTGCCGGATCCGCGCCATCTCCTGCCGACGGCCGGCGAACGTGCCGCCCGGTTCCGGGAGTTGGCCGAACGACTGCTGCAGCACGCTGCGTCCGCGGGCCGCCGCGCTCTTGTCCGCACCCATGAGACGCGGGCCCGTCTTCTTCGGCCCGGTGGACGCGCTCAGCACCCGCTGCTGATCGAGGAACGGGCGGATGCCCCGTACCTCCAGTGCCGTCAGCCACTGCAGCCGCAGCTGTTCGGGGCCGCCGGGCTGGCTGATCGCGCCCGCGCGGTGGTGCGCGGCCGGCAGATGGGAGCCGGCCACCTTCACGACGGTCGCCGTCGCACCCACCACTCCGACGGCCACCCCGGCGCCCAGCGCGGTGCCCGCGCCGGTGCCGAGCGCCAGGTCGGCGACGGCGGCCGCGACCGCGGCGACGCCCGCGACCAGCAGCGGAGTACCGGAGCCCTCCTGGGCGTAGCGCTGACCGAAGGTGAGCTGACCGGCCTTCGCCTCGTCCAGTGCGCGGGTGTAGGCCTCGTACTCCCCGGCGGCGGTCTGCGCCATCGCGTCCAGCGCGCCACGCGCCCGCGACAGCAGCACGCCGCCCTCGGTGCGCCCGCCCGAGCGCCGTACCTCCTCCTCCACGGCCCGCGCCAACAGCCGTTCGGCCTCCGCGCGATGACTGTCCCGCATGTCTCGTCCCCCTCCGGCCGCAACTCCTTTGACTTGCAGTGTCCTTCGGTGGATGCGGGAGCGCGAGAGGGCGGCGATCAACGAATTCGCGTCGGTTGACCTGAGACCACTCGGATCCGCGGCGGGTGGCTTGGGGCCACTCGGATCCGCGGCGGTTGACCTGAGACCACTCGGATCCGCGGCGGGTGGCTTGGGACCACTCGGATCCGACTCGGGTGACCTGAGACCACCCGATCGTTCTTATCCGTGTGGCGTCGCGGCCAGGTCCGTCCCCTGGTCCGGCGGGACGCTCGGGCAGGATGGGTACATGCCGAACCGACTGGCCCATGAGACCTCCCCCTACCTCCTCCAGCACGCCGACAACCCGGTCGACTGGTGGCCCTGGTCGGAAGCGGCCTTCGCGGAGGCCCGGGAGCGGGGGGTTCCCGTACACCTGAGCGTCGGCTACTCCAGCTGCCACTGGTGCCATGTCCTGGCGCGGGAAAGTTTCGAGGACGAAGCGGTCGCCGCCTACATGAACGCCCACTTCGTCAACATCAAGGTGGACCGCGAGGAGCGCCCCGACGTCGACGCCGTCTACATGGAGGCGGTGCAGGCGGCCACCGGCCAGGGCGGCTGGCCCATGACCGTGTTCCTCACGCCGGACGCCGAGCCCTTCTACTTCGGCACCTACTTCCCGCCCGTCCCCCGCCAGGGCATGCCCTCCTTCCGACAGGTGCTGGAAGGTGTCCAGCAGGCCTGGGCCGACCGGCGGGATGAGGTCGCCGAGGTCGCCGGGAAGATCGTCCGGGATCTGGCCGGGCGGGAGATCTCGTACGGCGACAGCCGGGCACCCGGCGAGGAGGAGCTCGCGCAGGCGCTGCTCGGGCTGACCCGGGAGTACGACCCGCAGCGCGGCGGTTTCGGCGGGGCGCCCAAGTTCCCGCCGTCCATGGTGATCGAGTTCCTGCTGCGGCACCACGCCCGCACCGGCGCCGAGGGCGCCCTCCAGATGGCCCGGGACACCTGCGAGCGCATGGCCCGCGGCGGGATCTACGACCAGCTCGGCGGCGGCTTCGCCCGCTACTCCGTCGATCGCGACTGGGTCGTGCCGCATTTCGAGAAGATGCTCTACGACAACGCCCTGCTGTGCCGGGCGTACGCCCACCTGTGGCGGGCCACCGCCCGCGACGGAGTCGCTGACGAACACAGCGAGCTCGCCCGGCGGGTCGCGCTGGAGACCGCCGACTTCATGGTGCGGGAACTGCGCACCGCGGAAGGCGGGTTCGCCTCCGCGCTCGACGCCGACAGTGACGACGGGCACGGCAGGCATGTCGAAGGCGCGTACTACGCCTGGACGCCCGGGCAGCTCACCGAGGTGCTCGGCGAGGACGACGCCGAGTTCGCCGCCCAGTACTTCCACGTCACCGCGGAGGGCACCTTCGAGGAGGGGGCCTCCGTGCTCCAACTCCCGGAGCAGGAGGGCGTGTTCGACGCCGAGCGGATCGAGTCCGTCAAGCGGCGGTTGCTCGCGTCCCGGTCCGAGCGGCCCGCCCCCGGCCGGGACGACAAGGTCGTCGCCGCCTGGAACGGCCTCGCGATCGCCGCGCTCGCCGAGACCGGCGCCTACTTCGACCGCCCCGACCTGGTGGAGGCCGCGGTGGGCGCCGCCGACCTCCTGGTCCGGCTGCACCTGGACGACTACGCCCGGCTCTCCCGCACCAGCAAGGACGGCCAGGTCGGCGCCAACGCGGGTGTGCTGGAGGACTACGCCGATGTGGCGGAGGGCTTCCTCACGCTCGCGTCGGTGACCGGCGAAGGGGTCTGGCTGGATTTCGCCGGGTTCCTTCTCGACCACGTCCTGGCCCGGTTCGCCGACGACTCCGGGAGTCTCTACGACACCGCCTCCGACGCCGAGCGGCTGATCCGCCGTCCGCAGGACCCCACCGACAACGCCACGCCCTCCGGCTGGAACGCCGCCGCCGCGGCCCTGCTGAGCTACGCGGCCCACACCGGGTCCGAGCCGCACCGCACCGCCGCCGAGAAGGCGCTCGGTGTCGTCAAGGCCCTCGGCCCGCGCGTCCCCCGCTTCGTCGGCTGGGGGCTCGCCGCCGCCGAGTCCCTGCTGGACGGGCCGCGCGAGGTGGCGGTCGTCGGACCGGCGCTGAACGACCCGGGCACCAGGGCCCTGCACCGTACGGCACTGCTCGGCGCCGCGCCCGGTGCGGTGGTCGCCGTCGGGACGCCGGGCAGTGACGAGTTTCCGCTGCTCGCCGACCGGCCGCTGAGCGACGGTGAACCGACCGCGTATGTCTGCCGTAACTTCACTTGTGACGCCCCGACGACCGATGCGGACCGGTTGCGCACGCAACTGGGCGGCTGAGGGAAGTCAACAAGAGTTGATGGCCGCCAACAAGAGTTGACGGCCGTCAATGAGTGTTGATGGCCGCCAACGGGAGCTGAGGCCGGCCGAGGACAGCGCGCCGAGCGCCGGGGATCCGGAACGGGGGGCTTCGTTCAGGGTGCCCAAATGCGCCATGCGTTCGGGTAACTCCCGCTACCTACCTCGCCGTTACGAAACTAACATTTTATCAGAACAACTCCCGCGCTTCACAGTTCCCCCTTAACCTCTGCACAGTGACGCGATGGACGACAGTCCGTCGCGACGGGGGTTTTGGGGATCTGGGGGGATCTGTTGCTCACGTCTGTCTTCCTCGCTGCCGTTTCGCTTGCCTTGTTCTGGATGGCGGCCTTCACCTTGTGGTGGCAGATGCACGCGTGGCGTACGCCCGAAGTGCTCGCCTCCACCCGCTTCCACAGACCGGACGGCGGGGAGAGCCTCTCGTTCTCGCTGCTGCTTCCGGCCCGGCACGAACAGGCCGTGCTCGACCACACCATCCAGCGGCTGCTGGAGTCGAGCCACACCGACTTCGAGATCATCGTGATCGTCGGGCACGACGACCCGGAGACCACGGCGGTCGCCTGCGACGCCGCGGAGCGTGATCCACGCGTCCGGGTCGTCGTCGACACCCATGAGAAGAAGAACAAGCCGAAGGCCATGAACACGGCATTGCCGCACTGCCGCGGCGATGTCGTCGGGGTCTTCGACGCCGAGGACCAGGTCCATCCGGAGCTCCTCGCGCACGTCGACCACGCCTTCCGCACCACCGGCGCGGACGTCGTCCAGGGCGGGGTGCAGCTGATCAACTTCCACTCCAGCTGGTACAGCCTGCGCAACTGCCTGGAGTACTTCTTCTGGTTCCGCTCGCGGCTGCACCTGCACGCGCAGAAAGGGTTCATCCCGCTCGGCGGCAACACCGTCTTCGTCCGTACGGGCGTGCTGCGGGAAGCCGAGGGCTGGGACCCCGACTGCCTCGCCGAGGACTGCGACCTGGGCGTGCGGCTGTCCAGCGTCGGCAAGAAGGTGGTCGTCGCCTACGACTCCGACATGGTGACCAAGGAGGAGACGCCCGGTTCGCTGATGTCGCTGCTGAAGCAGCGCACCCGCTGGAACCAGGGCTTCCTCCAGGTGTACCGGAAGAAGGACTGGAAACAGCTCCCGGGCTTCGGGCAGCGACTGCTGGCCCGCTACACGCTGATGACGCCGTTCATGCAGGCCTTCACCGGCGTCATCATCCCCCTCAACGTGGCCGTCGCGCTCTTCCTCGACGTGCCCGTGAGTATCGCCTTCATCACCTTCCTGCCGCTGGTCACCGCCATGGTGACCTTCGTCTTCGAGCTCGTCGGACTGCACGACTTCGGCAAGCAGTACGGGCTCCGGGTGCGCTTCGTCCACTATCTCAAGCTCGTCGTGGGCGGCCCGTTCTACCAGGTGCTCCTCGCCGGGGCCGCCATCCGCGCCGTATGGCGTGAGCAGCGCGGCCGCAACGACTGGGAGCTGACCTCGCATGTCGGCGCGCATCTCACCCCGTCCGAAGTGACCCGAGAGGACGTTCCCGCGTGACTTCCACCCTTCCCGCGGTGACCACGTCCACGGTCCCCGCGCAGCGGCAGCCTGCGCCCGAGTCCGGCCCGGCCGGCCGCACGGCCCCGCCGAGCCGCCTGCGGTCCTCCCGCTCCGACCTCCTGCTGTGCGGCGCGCTCCTCGTGGCGATCCTGGTCGTACAGGGCTGGAACATCGCCGACTACCCGACCCTCAGCGACGACGAGGGCACCTACCTCTCCCAGGCCTGGGCGGTCCAGGAGGGCAAGGGCCTCGCCCACTACACCTACTGGTACGACCACCCGCCGCTCGGCTGGATCCAGCTCGCCCTGCTGACCTGGATACCGTCGCTGATCAGCCCCGAGTCGATGACGGTCGGCTCGATGCGCGTGATGATGCTGCTCGTCAGCGGCATCAGCGCGATCCTGGTCTACGTCCTGGGGCGCCGGCTGTCCCTGCCCCGCTGGGCCGCCGGGCTCGGCATGCTCCTCTTCGGGCTCTCGCCGCTGTCCGTGGTCCTCCAGCGGGAGATCTTCCTCGACAACCTCGCGGTGATGTGGACGCTGCTCGCGTTCACCCTCGCCGCCTCGCCGAGCCGTCACCTCTGGCACCACTTCGGGGCGGGCGTCGCGGCCGCCACGGCCGTGCTCACCAAGGAGACGATGCTCGTCGTCCTGCCCGCGCTCCTGGTGACGATGTGGCGGCACAGCCATCGCGACACCCGGAAGTTCGCGGTCACCGGCGCCATCACGGCCTGCGTGCTGATCGGTTGCGCGTACCCGCTCTTCGCCCTCCTCAAGGGTGAGCTGATCCCCGGCGGTGGCCACGTCTCGCTCTGGGACGGCGTCAAGTACCAGATGACCAGGCCCGGTTCGGGCTTCATCCTCGACCAGGGCTCCGGCTCCCACGGCGTCCTGCAGTCGTGGCTGTACTACGACCGTGTCCTGCCGTTGGGCGGCCTCGCCGGCGCGCTGCTGCTGCTGGTCACCTGGCGCTGGTCGGTCACCGCCCGCGCGCTGGCCGGACCGGCCCTGACGGTGGCGATCCTCGCCGCGCTGGCCCTGCGGCCCAACGGCTACCTGCCCGCGATGTACGTCATCCAGGCGCTGCCCTTCCTCGCCCTGGTCCTCGCCGGGGGCACCGCGTCCGTCGTCCACGGCGTGGTGCGCCGCTGGCGGGCCGAGGGGGAGAAACGGTTGCTCACGGGCGGGCGGTACGTTCTCGCGACCGTCCTCGCGATCGCCGCCGGCGCCTATGTCGTACCGAAGTGGTACGACGGCGCCCACACGGCCGTCACCGTCGACGCCAACGCCCCCTACCGGGCCGCCTCGAAGTGGCTGAGCAGCGAGGTGGCGGACCCGAAGGACAAGCGGGTGCTCGTCGACGACGCGATGTGGCTGGACCTGGTGCACGCCGGGTACGAGCCCGGACTCGGCGTCATCTGGTTCTACAAGGCCGACCTCGACCCCGCGGTGACGAAGACGATGCCGCGCGGCTGGCAGGACATCGACTACCTGGTCGCCTCGCCGACGGTGCGGCGCGACGCGGTCGACCTGCCCAACGTCAAGGCGGCCATCCAGCATTCGACACCGGTCGCCACCTTCGGCACCGGTGAGGACCGGGTCGAGATCCGGCAGATCCAGACCACCGGCACCGCCGTGGGAGGCGTCCGATGAGCCAGGAATCCACGAGCCAGGAATCCATCGTCCCCGGAGAACTCGACGATCCGGCCGTACGCGCGGTGGAGGTTCCGGAGCCCGGGGCCGTCACCGTCGTCGTCCCGACCTTCAACGAGTCCGCCAACATCCGCGAACTGCTGCACCTGATCACCGAGTCGGTGCCGTCCCGGCTGCCCTGCGAGGTGGTCTTCGTGGACGACTCCACCGACGACACCCCGCAGGTCATCCACGAGGCGGCCAGGGACTGCCCCTTCCCGGTCACCGTCCTGCACCGGGACGAGCCGGTCGGCGGGCTCGGCGGTGCGGTCGTCGAGGGCATGAAGGCGGCCTCCTCCGAGTGGATCGTCGTCATGGACGGCGACTGCCAGCACCCGCCGTCCCTGGTACCCGAGCTGGTCGCCACCGGCGAGCGGGCGAACGCCTCGCTGGTCGTCGCCTCCCGCTACATCAAGGGCGGCAGCCGCGCCGGTCTCGCCGGCAGCTACCGGGTGGCCGTCTCGCGCGGCGCGACCTGGCTGACCAAGTCCCTCTTCCCGCGCAAGCTGCGCGGGATCAGTGACCCGATGAGCGGCTTCTTCGCGATCCGGCGCAGCGCGGTCACCGCGGACGTGCTCCAGCCGCTCGGCTACAAGATCCTGCTCGAACTCGCCGTACGCAGCCGTCCGCGCGGGGTCACCGAGGTGCCGTTCGTCTTCCAGGACCGGTTCGCGGGCGAGTCCAAGTCCAGCGCCCAGGAGGGCCTGCGCTTCCTGCGCCACCTGGTCGGCCTGCGGACCGCCTCCCCGGCCGCCCGCATGGTCGGCTTCGGGCTGATCGGCGCGAGCGGGTTCGTGCCGAACCTGGTCGGCCTGTGGGCGCTGACCCTGGTCGGCCTGCACTACGTGCCGGCGGAGATCCTCGCCAACCAGTTCGGGGTGGCCTGGAACTTCGTCCTCATCGAGCATCTGCTCTTCCGTGACCGGCGACGGCACCGGCGGTGGTGGGACCGCGCGGGGAGGTTCGCGCTGCTCGCCAACGCGGACCTTGTGCTGCGCATCCCGCTGATCGCGGTGTTCGTCGACCGGTTCGGGATGGGTGTGCTGTCCGCGACCGCGCTCGCTCTCGTGACGACCTTCGTCCTGCGTTTCGCGGGAACCGAAGCGCTGGTCTATCTGCCGCGCAGGGGCCGCGGGGGCCGTGGCGACGGCCCCGACGACGGCCCCGTCGACGGCCCCGACGACGGCCGTGACGCAAGGAGATCCGTGTGAACAACCGGGGTGTCACCAAGCACCGGAGAAGAACCGCGCTCATGGGGGTCGGCGCGCTCACCGCCGGCCTGCTGCTCGCCGCACCGCAACCCGCCTCCGCCGCCAACCTGGTGAAGAACCCCGGCTTCGAGACCGCCGGCACCGGGGACATGCCGTACTGCTGGGAGAAGTCGGGCTGGGGCGACAACGACGGCACCTTCTCGACGGTGAGCGACGCCCACAGCGGCTCCAAGGCCATGAAGGTGTCGCTCACCCGACGGGTCGACGGTGACCGCAAGGCGCTGATCACCGAGTCCACCGACTGCGCGCCGGTCGTGACCGTGGGCAAGCAGTACGACCTCGGGCTCTGGTACAAGTCGACCACCCCGGACGCGTCGCTCACGCTCTTCCGGCACGACGCGACCGCGGGCTGGCAGTACTGGACCGACCTGAAGACGCCGGCGATGTCCGCCACGTGGTCCCAGGCGACGGTCCGCACCCCCGAGGTCCCGGTCGGCACCGACCGCATCACCTGGGGCGTCTCCGTGTACGGCACGGGCTCGGCGACCACCGACGACTACACGATGGAGCAGGTCACCGACCCGGTCCCGCCCGCCGCCTGCACGGGCACGGCCGAGGAGTGCGCCAACGGCAGGTGGACGGTGCTGCCGACGCAGAACCCGGTCCGTTCCATGCACTCCGTCGTCCTCAACAACGGCAAGGTGCTGCTGATCGCGGGCTCCGGCAACAGCGAGGAGCAGTTCGACGCGGGCACGTTCACCTCGGCCGTGTACGACCCGGTCAAGGGCACGTACAAGGTCATCCCCACGCCGAAGGACATGTTCTGCTCCGGCCACGTCCAGCTCCAGGACGGGCGGGTGCTGGTGATGAGCGGCAACAAGGCGTACCCGGTGGCGGGCGGGCACGGCTACGAGGGCTACAAGGACTCGTACGTCTTCGATCCGAAGACCGAGACGTACAGCAAGACGAACGACATGAACGACGGCCACTGGTATCCGTCGGCGACCGCGCTCGGCAACGGTGACGTCATCTCCTTCGGCGGTCTGCGCGAGGACTCCACCGGTTCGGTGGCGGCCGAGCGGTGGTCGGACGCCGAGCAGCAGTGGCTGCCGCTGTGGAAGGTCAACCAGACCTGGTCGTACTGGGGTCTGTACCCGTCGATGATCCTGATGCAGGACGGGCGCCTCTTCTACTCGGGCAGCCATGTCTTCGGCAACAACATCCCGGGCACCGGGTCGGCGGTCTACGACTACGACGCCAACACCGTCACCCAGATCCCGGGCCTGCAGAACAAGGATGAGCGCGACCAGTCGGCGAGCGTGCTGCTGCCTCCGGCGCAGGACCAGAAGGTCCTCACCCTCGGCGGCGGCAACATCGACTCCAACCCGGACGGCAACCGGCTGACGGACATCATCGACCTCAAGGCCGCGAACCCGTCGTACGTCGCCGGTCCGCCGCTGCCGCAGGGCACGGTCGATCTCGGCAACGGTCCGGTGGCCGAGACCGGCAACCAGGGCAAGATGTACGTCTCCGCCGTACTGCTGCCGGACGGCAAGGTGCTGGAGACCGGCGGCGCGCTGCACAACCGGGCCAATCCGGTGTTCGAGTCGTCGCTCTACGATCCGGCGACCCACACCTTCGACCCGGTGGCCGCGGACCCCGAGGCGCGGGGCTACCACTCGTCCTCGTTCCTGCTGCCCGACGGCCGGGTGATGTCGACCGGCGACAACCCGGGCAACGGCACCTGGAACCACAACGTGTCGATCTACACACCGCCCTATCTGCTCAAGGGCCCGCGTCCGACGATCACGTCGGTGATCGACACCGAGTGGAACTACGGCGACACCCAGCGGATCACGGTCGACCGGCCCATCGCCAAGGCGGAGCTGATCCGCCCGGCCGCCGTCACCCACTCCTCGGACCCGAACCAGCGGTTCGTCGACCTGCCGCTGTCGGTGTCCGGCGACAACGTCGACCTGAACGTCACGAGCAACCCGAACCTGGCGCCACCCGGCTGGTACATGCTCTTCGGGGTCGACGCCAACGGGGTGCCGTCGGTGGCCAAGTGGGTGCACCTCCAGGGCCCGGCCGCGCTCAGCGCCAGCGACGCCTCGGCGCACGTCCACTCCTTCGCCGACTCGCTCCAGGGCACCGTCAAGGAGCCCGGCAAGAAGAGGACCTCGCAGAAGGTCAGCCCGACCGTCTCCGGCTGCGACCGGCACTACGGCTCGATCAACGTCTGCGTGCCGACCGCGTTCCCGGCGGAGGTCCAGAAGACGACGGCAGCCCGCTGCACCTGGCTGAAGGCGAACGACTACGGCCGCCTGAAGATCAACGGCAGGGACGACCCGCTGAGGCTCGACCCCGACCAGGACGGGATCGCCTGCGGGAAGGGTGATGTGAAGAAGCAGAGTTAGCGGGTCGCCCGCGAATCTGTCAGGGCGCGCTCCACGACGGCCTCCAGCCGTCCGTGGCGCGCGCCCTTCCCGTACGCGCCCTTCCCGTACGCACGTTTGCCACGCGCGTCCGCCCGGGGCGCCGACTACAGGTCGCGCTACACCTCGCGTCGATGGGCGGCTGCCAGCACCCATACGACCAGGCGGCCGTCCTCGACCGTGTGGACGACGCGGTAGTCCCCGACGCGCAGGCGCCAACGGGCGTTGTGTCCTTGGAGCGCCTTGATGTCGAAGGCAGCCGTGCCGTTCGTGTCCAGCGCCCGCTGGAGCTCGGTCAGGCGGTAGAGGATGCGCAGGGCGTCGGGGCGGGGGATCTTGAGCATGTCCCGCTGGGCATGCGGCGTGAACCGCGTGACGTGTCCCATGGTTCAGGGACCGTCGGCGCGGAGCGCGGCCGCCATCTGCTCAAGGGAAACGGACCCGTCGAGTCCCTCGGACTCGGCCTCGTCGGCCAGCCCGTTCAGCCACGCGTCCTCGGCCCGCTCCGCGAGCTCACGCAGCCGCCGGTACTCCTCGATGTCGAGGACGACCGCCTCCTGCCTGCCGCGCCGACTGATGATCGTGGGGGTGTGGTCCCGGTGGGCGCGGTCGATCACATCCGCGAGGTGACTGCGGACCTCGGCCATGGGCTCGATCACTGGCTCAGGCATGTCATCAATGTATCAGGTGTACATCTGTGACATCAGGTGCCTGTCGTGGCGAGCCCGTGCTCGAAGACGCCCAGGGCGCGGTCGAGAAGCTCGCGGAGGTCGTCCCGGAAGTCGTTCTCGGCCCAGTACAGGGAGACCTCGGCCAGGCCGCCGATGAGGGACATCGCGTAGACCCGCACCTCCAGGCTGTCCTCGTCGCGGCCGGTGCGCTCCGCGACGGCGCCGGCGAGCAGTCTGCCGGTGACGGACATGCTCTCCAACATCCGCGAGCGCACCGCCGGGACCTCGACCATCAGCCGTGACCGCAGCCGGGTGACCTCGGGTTCTTCGGCCGTCCCGAGGTCGACGGCCCTCCGCAGGACGTACCGCAGGGAGGTCGTCCATGGCTCGCCCGTGGGCCGGCCGCACAGTTCCTCCAGCAGGAGCGGGTCGTCGTCCGTGAGGACGATGTCCTCCTTCGTGGGGAAGTAGCGGAAGACCGTGGACGGCGACACCTCGGCGCGCTCGGCGATCTGCTCGATCGTGGTGGCGTCGTAACCCTGTTCCTTGATCAGCGTGTACGTCGCGTCGCGGATCGCCGTCCGGGTCTTGATCTTCTTCCGCTCACGAAGCCCCAGTTGGGGGCCGTCGGGGAGGGGGAGGGGGCGTGCGGGTGTCATGCGGGTCATTGTCGGGGAATCGGCCTGCGGAAGGTGGGGCTGCGGAAGGTGCGGCTGCGGGTCAGTACGCGATCAGCGAGATGCCCACGTAATGGGCGATGAAGGCCGCCAGGGTGAGGGAGTGGAACACCTCGTGGAAGCCGAACCAGCGGGGTGAGGGGTTCGGGCGCTTGAGGCCGTAGATCACTCCGCCCGCGCTGTACAGGAGACCGCCGACGATCACCAGGACCAGCACCGCGATGCCGCCTGCCCGCATGAAGTCGGGCAGGAAGAAGACGGCCGCCCAGCCCATCGCGATGTAGCAGGGGGTGTAGAGCCAGCGTGGGGCGCCGACCCAGAAGACGCGGAAGATGATCCCGGCCGCGGCGGCGCCCCAGACGCCCCACAGCAGCCACTGCCCCTTGTCGCTGGGCAGGAGCAGCATTGTCAGTGGGGTGTAGGTGCCGGCGATGATCAGGAAGATGTTGGCGTGATCCAGGCGGCGCAGGACGCCGTCCATCCGGGGGCTCCACTCGCCCCGGTGGTACAGCGCGCTCACGCCGAAGAGCAGGCAGGCCGTCAGGACGTAGATCGCGCAGGCGATCCGGGCTCTGGTGGTGTCGGCGAGGGCCGTGAGCACCAGCCCGGCGACGAGTACGGCCGGGAACATGCCGAGGTGCAACCAGCCGCGCAGCTTGGGCTTGACCGGATGCGGCAGGGAGAGCGCGACGGGACCGCGGCCGGCGGAGGCCGGGTTGTCCGTGGGCGCGTCGGGGACGGACGCAGTCATACGGTGCATCGTATCTACGCAACCGTAAGTGACGGGTCGGCCGGATGGGCTGACCGGCCAAGAGTGGCCAGCGTCTCACGGAGGTTGCTCAAGGAAGCGTCAGCTGAACCCCACGTGGACGCAAAGCGGCCATTTTACACGTGGCATTCCTCACTCCGCTCACCTGTGAGACCCACTGGACATATGGGCGCTCCCGTCGGACGATCATATGAGTGCGGTCGGCACCGGATGAGCGCCGGAGATCACCATCCTGAGGCATCCGGGTCGCAGCCCCCACGGGGCCTCCAAGCTGAATACCCTCATTTATCCCCTCATCTAGGAGCAATCGTGGCGCGCGACATCGCGGCTCCCCCCGTCATCCCCACCTCCCACAAGGAACTGGTCTCGTGGGTGAACGAGATCGCAGAACTGACGCAGCCGGACAGCGTGGTCTGGTGTGACGGATCCGAAGCGGAGTACGAGCGCCTGTGCGAGGAGCTCGTGGCCAAGGGCACCTTCAGGAAACTCGACCCGATCAAGCGTCCCAACTCGTACTACGCGGCCTCCGACCCGACCGATGTCGCCCGGGTCGAGGACCGCACCTTCATCTGCTCCGAGCGGGAAGAGGACGCGGGCCCGACCAACCACTGGAAGGATCCCGCGGAGATGCGCGAGATCTTCGCCGGTGACCAGGGCGTCTTCCGCGGTTCGATGAAGGGCCGGACGATGTACGTCGTCCCGTTCTGCATGGGCCCGCTCGGCTCGGACCTTTCCGCGATCGGCGTCGAGATAACCGACTCCGCCTACGTCGCCGTCTCCATGCGCACCATGACCCGCATGGGACAGCCGGTCCTCGACGAACTCGGCTCCGACGGCTTCTTCGTGCGTGCCGTGCACACGCTCGGGGCGCCGCTGGAGGAGGGCCAGGAGGACGTGCCGTGGCCCTGCAACTCCACGAAGTACATCTCGCACTTCCCGGAGACCCGCGAGATCTGGTCCTACGGCTCCGGCTACGGCGGCAACGCCCTGCTCGGCAAGAAGTGCTACGCCCTGCGCATAGCCTCCGTCATGGCGCGGGACGAGGGCTGGCTGGCAGAGCACATGCTGATCCTCAAGCTCACCCCTCCGCGGGGGGAGTCCAAGTACGTCGCCGCCGCCTTCCCGAGCGCCTGCGGCAAGACCAACCTCGCCATGCTGGAGCCGACCACCCGCGGCTGGACGGTCGAGACCATCGGCGACGACATCGCCTGGATGCGGTTCGGCGAGGACGGTCGCCTGTACGCCATCAACCCCGAGGCCGGCTTCTTCGGCGTCGCGCCCGGCACCGGTGAGCACACCAACGCCAACGCGATGAAGACGTTGTGGGGCAACTCCGTCTTCACCAACGTGGCGCTCACCGACGACAACGACATCTGGTGGGAGGGCATGACGGAGGAGACCCCGGCCCACCTGACGGACTGGAAGGGCAACGACTGGACGCCGGATTCGGCGACTCCGGCCGCCCACCCCAACGCCCGTTTCACCACCCCCGCCGCCCAGTGCCCGATCATCGCGCCCGAGTGGGAGGACCCCAAGGGTGTGCCGATCTCGGCGATCCTCTTCGGCGGCCGTCGCGCCACCGCCGTACCGCTGGTGACGGAGTCGTTCGACTGGAACCACGGTGTCTTCCTCGGCGCCAACGTGGCCAGCGAGAAGACCGCCGCCGCCGAGGGCAAGGTCGGCGAGCTGCGCCGCGACCCCTTCGCGATGCTGCCGTTCTGCGGCTACAACATGGGTGACTACATGGGTCACTGGGTCGACGTGGCGAAGGACAAGGACCCGTCCAAGCTGCCGAAGATCTACTACGTCAACTGGTTCCGCAAGAACGACGAGGGCGCGTTCGTCTGGCCCGGCTTCGGCGAGAACTCCCGCGTCCTGAAATGGATCGTGGAGCGCCTGGAGGGCAAGGGCGAGGGCGTCGAGACCCCGATCGGCATCCTGCCGGCCAAGGGGGCCCTCGACACCGACGGTCTCGAACTGGACGAGAAGGACCTCGACTTCCTCCTCACGGTGGACAAGGAGGTCTGGCGCGAGGAGGCAGCCCTGGTCCCCGGCCACCTCAACACCTTCGGCGACCACACGCCCAAGGAGCTGTGGGACGAGTACCACGCGCTGGTGAAGCGCCTGGGCTGAACCGCCCCCGACCCCAAGACGCCGCGGCCGGTCTGATCGTGCCCTGACCAGCAACATCGTCAAGGCCGGCTGCGGTGACGCACCACAGACCGGCGAGACTGCGCACAACGGTGTGCGGAGCCCTGGGCCCGCCGTCGCCTCCCCCCGTCAGGGCGGACGGGGGGAGGCGACAGCGGGCCTTCGCCTGTCGGGGCGTCGGGGCGTCGGGGCGTCGGGGCCTTGGGGGTCCGGGGTCCTGGGTCTGCCGGTGTGCCACGGTGAGGCGAGGGCACCGCTGCAGCGCGAGCTTGGCGTGTCCTGAAGGCCCTTGATCCCGTGGTGAACGCACCTTGCGTTGATGAATCAAGGCCCACCGGTCGCAAAAAACCGATATTTGCGGACAATGCGTCTATGGTGCTGCAATGTGCGGAATTCGCCACGCGGCGGTCCCGTCGGGTCAGGCGACGGGCGTCACCGGGGTAAGCCCCGCGAGCCGCATCTGAGAGGGTCGACCATTCGGTCAAGATCACCCTTTTGGCGGTGTGGCGAATCGGCGCCAACGGTATCGACGTCGCTCGGGTGATCCTTGGTCACGGAGTGGGTGGATATATAATCATTCTGTCACGAAGCGGGAAGAACTGCCTCGTCTGTGTCCGTAGGGGATGGGCACGCAAGCGAAACGAAGCGCACTGAGTGCGCGCTTGCTGTCGGATCCCTCTTACACGTGAGGAAGGTTCTCTTGAACCGCAGAACGATCCGAATCTCGCGCCTGAGGTCCGCCACGATGGTGTCGGTGGGCGCGGTCGCCGTGGCGCTCAGCGTCGTCCCGAGCACGGTGGCTGTCGCAGACGCGATGCAGGGGTCCGGCGCTGACCGCGCTGCGACGCAGCTGCGCCCGGACAACACCCCCACCGGCGCCATCGAGGACGCGATCCGCAGGGCCGGTTCCGATGGGCGGGCGACAGTACGCCAGGACGACACCGCCGGGGATCGTGCCCTTGCGGTCCGCGACCGCGGTCCCCAGGGCCGACCGGGCAAGCATGGCAAGCCGGGTCCGCAGGGTCCCCAGGGTCCGCAGGGTCCGCAGGGTCCCCAGGGTGCCCAGGGCGCGCAGGGTGCTCAGGGCGCGCAGGGTGCTGACGGTGTTCAGGGCTCTCAGGGTGCCCAGGGTGCTCAGGGCGCGCAGGGTGCTCAGGGTGCTCAGGGCACGCAGGGCTCTCAGGGTGCTCAGGGCGCGCAGGGTGCTGACGGTGTTCAGGGTGCCCAGGGCTCTCAGGGAGCACAAGGCGCTCAGGGCGCTCAGGGCACGCAGGGTGCTGACGGTGTTCAGGGTGCCCAGGGAGCTCAGGGTGCTCAGGGTGCTCAGGGAGCCCAGGGAGCCCAGGGAGCCCAGGGAGCCCAGGGAGCACAAGGCGCCCAGGGTGCCCAGGGTGCTCAGGGCACGCAGGGTGCTGACGGTGTTCAGGGTGCCCAGGGAGCCCAGGGAGCCCAGGGAGCACAAGGCGCCCAGGGTGCTCAGGGCACGCAGGGTGCTGACGGTGTTCAGGGTGCCCAGGGCGCGCAAGGTGCACAAGGCGCTCAGGGTGCCCAGGGCGCGCAGGGTGCTCAGGGTGCTCAAGGCGCTCAGGGTGCGCAGGGTGCGCAGGGTGCTCAGGGCGCTCAGGGTGCCCAGGGCAATCAGGGCTCCCAGGGTGCCCAGGGCGCTCAGGGTGCCCAGGGCACGCTCGGCAGTTCCTACGTCAACACCGCCACCGCTCTGGGAATCGCGTCCGTCGACTGCAACGGCACTGATGTCGCCACCGGCGGCGGTGCTCTGACCGTGGGCACCCTCACCGGGAGCTACCCGACCGGCGGAACCACCGTGACGCCTCCCACCGGGTGGCAGGGCACCGCGGTCGGTACCGTCACCGCCTACGTGGTCTGCGCTGACGTGACCCCGTAACCCCTCTGAGTAACCCCTCAGAGCGGTGCCCCCGAGGCTTCGGCCGCGGGGGCACCGCTCTGAGGGGTGGCGGGCCACTCACCACGTCACTGGCATTGCGCCTACACCAACAGCGGCCCGCCGCACCGTTCTGTGCCGTCCTTCATCGCGATGAGGTTGGCGAGCACGTACGAGATGTTCTTCTCGGAGTGCCACTCCGACGGGAAGCAGGTGGTGAGCCGCGAACTCTGGAACCGGGCCTCGAGATCGGGCACGAAGGTGCGGTAGTGGTTGTCCGTGTAGTACCAGAACGAGTTCTCGTTGTAGTACGCGACGTGACTCGGGTCCTGGTACGCGCCCCGGCCGTCGGAGCTGGGTGTCACGGTGAGGAGCATGCCGCCGGGTGCCAGCAGCCGGTACAGCTCGTTGATCAGCGGCACCTTCGCGGGCACGTGCTCCAGGAAGTTCACGGCCCGCATCAGGCCGACGGAGTCGTCGGGCAGATCCACCCTGCCGGGCAGGGTCGCGACGATGTCGACGCCCTCCGCCGGGTACTTGTCCACGCCCACGTAGCCGGGCGGCTTGCGGCGGGCCGCGCCGAGGTCCAGCGCGACGAGCCCTCTCCGGTAGGTCCAGGCGAGGGCGTTGGCCTCGATGTACTTGTCGTACAGAGCGACGGTCTCGCGCTGGATGTGCGCGTTGATCTCCGGGTCGCGCTGGGTGTTCTCGGGGTGCATCCGCTGGAGGTACAGACAGCGGGGGATGTGGTGGAAGTCGCCGACGTGGTACAGACGGCACATCAGGTCCTGGTCGTCCAGGACCGTGCGGGCCGCGTCGTACCCGCCGGCCTTGTCGTAGGCGTCCTTGCGGAACGCGCGCACGTGGTTGGGCGCGTACCAGATGTAGGCGACGTTGTGCGGAGTCGGAGCCATGGACCTGACTTGGAGCAGCGTGCGTCCGTCGACGCGCACGTCCTCGTAGTGCCAGCCGTGCGTCTCGTTGAAGCGGCTGTCGTCGCGCTTCCCGTCCTCGGTGATCTGCGCGGTGTTGCTGTAGACGAAAACGGTGTCGGGGTGCTCGTCGAAGGCCTTGCCGAGTTCCGCCAGGCACGCCTTCGCCAGCAGGTCGTCGTGGTCGAGTTCCACGAGGATCTCGCCGCGCGCCAGTTCACAGGCCCTGCGCTTCGCCGCTCCGACGCCGACGACCTCGTCCGCGATCTCCACCCGGACTCTTGCGTCGGGGCGCTCCGGCCGCCACCGGGCGCCGTTGTTGAGCAGGACGATCCATTCCCAGTCCGAACAGGTCTGCGCCTGCAGGGTCGCCAGGCACTCATCGAGGAAACGGGGCCGGTGGCTGGGGGTGAAGACGGAGAATGTGGGTGTCGCGGTCGACGTCATCCGATGCTCCCTGCTGATGTGCCGTGGCCGCCTGTGAAGTGAAACCGCGGGCGCACCGGTGAGCGCCACCAGCCATTGCCGGACGTTTCACTGCGTCACATCTCGTGGGCGAGTGTGATGTTCAACGACGTTACGAGGCCGTGCCGACGGTGCCGCCGCTTGGCGGGAGAGTGGGGGCGCAGTCCACCCGAATGTACGCAGGGAGATCCGCTGACGATCCGCTGCCGGGCATGGCGCCCGGTCCGCGCGTCGCTGCGGGTGCACGCGGACCGGGGCCGCAGGAGGAGCCCTTCCGGGCTCAGGCGGACGCCACCTCGCGCGGCTCCAGGGCCACCGTGTGCGCGTCCATCCGCTCGGCGGCGAGGATCGCGGCCGCCGTGTCGGCACGGGAGGCCGCCACCACCAGTGCCCGGCCCGCGAGCGCGTGGGCCCGTCGGTGCAGGGCTGCCAGGCGCGGGGTGTGGCCGTCGGCCACCGTCGCGCGGGCCGGGGCAGGACCGCCGCGGAGTCGGGCCACCTGCCCGGCGAGCTGTTCGGCCGCGGCGTCCAGGTCGGCGGAGGGTGCCGCCCCGCGCAGCTCGTCCGTGACGGTGAGCAGCGCGGCGAGATGGCCCGCGAGCTGGATGTCCAACTCCTCCTCGCGCGAAAGGTGGGGGAAGTCGGAGGTGGTGCCGGCCATCGTGCTGTGGACCGACTTGGTGCGGATCGGCTCGTACATGGGATGGCCTCCTGTGCTGTCAGGAAACCATCCTAGCTTAGATTTCGTCTAAAGTTGAGTCGCTCAAGGGCCGGCCGCTACGGCTGGCTGTAGCCGTCCAGGAACCGCCCGATCCGGCCCACCGCGTCCCGTAGGTCCGTCGCCGTCGGGAGTGTCACCACCCTGAAGTGGTCCGGCTCCGGCCAGTTGAAGCCGGTGCCCTGGACGACCATGATCTTCTCCTGGCGCAGCAGGTCCAGCACCATCCGGCGGTCGTCCTTGATCTTGAACACCGTCGGGTCCAGCCGCGGGAAGAGGTACAGCGCCCCCTTCGGCCGGACACACGTCACGCCCGGGATCTGCGTCAGCAGCTCGTACGCCGTGTCCATCTGCTCCTTGAGTCGCCCGCCCGGCAGCACCAGGTCCTTGATGGTCTGCCGGCCGCTCAGTGCGGCCACCACCCCGTGCTGTCCCGGCATGTTCGCGCACAGGCGCATGTTGGCCAGTATCGTCAGGCCCTCGATGTAGGAGTCGGCGTGCGCGCGCGGCCCCGAGATCGCCATCCAGCCGACCCGGTAGCCGGCCACCCGGTACGCCTTCGACATGCCGTTGAAGGTGAGGGTGAGCAGGTCCGGGGCGACCTTGGCGGTCGGGGTGTGGGTGGCGTCGTCGTAGAGGATCTTGTCGTAGATCTCGTCCGAGCAGATCAGCAGGTTGTGCCGGCGGGCGATGTCCGTCAGTCCTCGGATCATCGCCTCGTCGTAGACCGCGCCCGTCGGGTTGTTCGGGTTGATGATGACGAGCGCCTTGGTGCGGTCGGTGACCTTCCGCTCCACGTCCGCGAGGTCGGGCATCCAGTCGGACTGCTCGTCGCACCGGTAGTGCACGGCCGTACCGCCGGACAGGGACACGGCGGCGGTCCACAGTGGATAGTCGGGTGCCGGTACGAGGACCTCGTCCCCGTCGTCCAGCAGCCCCTGCATCGCCATCACGATCAGTTCGGAGACGCCGTTGCCGACGAAGACGTGCTCGACGTCCGTCTCGATGCCGAGGGTCTGGTTGTGCATGACGACCGCCCGGCGCGCGGCCAGCAGCCCCTTCGCGTCGCCGTACCCGTGCGCCGACGACACGTTCCGGAGGATGTCCTCCAGGATCTCGGGCGGGCACTCGAACCCGAACGCGGCCGGATTCCCGGTGTTCAGCTTGAGGATGCGGTGCCCTGCCGCTTCCAGGCGCATCGCCTCCTGGAGAACCGGGCCCCGGATCTCGTAACAGACGTTGGCGAGCTTGGTCGACTGGATCACCTGCATGTCTGGGAGCTTACGGCCCGGTAACGCTCCATGGGTCGTGTTTTCCGCCACGTGAGACGCGGCGGTTTGGATGGATATCTCCGTCAGCCGTCCCGTCGGCCGCCTCCGTCTCCGGAATGTGCGGCCATGGCAAGGTCACCACGGCGGGCACAGGCCGAAAACGACTCCTTGTCTCCGCGCGCCCCTCCATTGACAATGCGCATGACAAAAATGCCGAGTGGCCGGAAGATCTCCGGTCACCCTTGTCATGCAGAGGGGACCCCACATGAGAAAGCCTCTCGTCGCCGCGCTCTTCGCCCTGGTGATCACCGGGGCCGGCGCGGCGCCGGCGGTCGCGGCGCCCCACCCCGAGGCCGCGGTCAGGAACGTCACCAGGGCCGCCACCAGGGCCGACACCACGGCCGTCACCAGAGCCACCTCGCCCACGCTCCAGGCCGTCACCCTCGCCGGGACCGTCGCGCTGAGCAACTGCTCCGGCTCCGTGGTCCGCTTCCCGACCTCCCTGGACACCGCCCCCGCGCTGGTGCTCACCAACGGCCACTGCCTGGAGAGCGGCTTCCCGGAGCCCGGTGAGGTGATCGTCAACCAGGCGTCCAGCCGTACCTTCGGCCTGCTCAACTCCGCCGGTACTCGCGTCGCGACGCTGCGCGCGAGCAAGGTCGCCTACTCGACGATGACCGACACGGACGCCACGATCTACCAGCTCACCAGCAGCTACGCCGCGATCCGGAACGCGTACGGCATCAGCGCGCTCACCGTGCAGGACACGCACCCGGCCGCCGGAACCGCGATCACCGTCGCCTCCGGCTACTGGCAGCGGCTCTACAACTGCAGCATCGACGGGTTCGTGTACCGCATGAAGGAGGGCGACTGGACCTGGAAGGACTCGGTCCGCTACACCTCCGCCTGCAACACCATCGGCGGCACCTCGGGCTCGCCGGTCGTCGACCAGGCCACCGGCAAGGTCGTCGCCGTCAACAACACCGGCAACGAGGACGGCGCGAGCTGCACGGAGAACAACCCGTGCGAGGTCGACGCGAGCGGCAAGGTCACCGTCCGCAAAGGCATCAACTACGCCCAGGAGACCTACCTGTTCCCGGCCTGCTTCACGACCGGCAACGTGCTCGACCTGAGCGCCTTGGGGTGTGCCCTGCCCAAGCCGTAGGGCTTCAGGGGGTCCTCCGCACCGCCCGCCCCGCCAGTACGTCCGTCCGGCGGCCGTCCTCGATCACGAAACGGCCGTCGACCAGGACGTACGGGATGCCCGTCGGGAGCACCCGCGGGGTGTCGAAGCTCGACCCCGCCGCCACCGTGGCCGGGTCGAACAGCACCAGGTCCGCCCGGAAACCCTCGCGGACCCGCCCGCGGTCCGGCAGCCGCAGCCGGGCCGCCGGGCGGGCGGTGAGGTGGGCGACGCACTCCTCCAGGGACAGCACGCCCAGTTCCCGCACGTACCGGCCGAGGTAGTGCGGGAAGGTGCCGTACGCCCGCGGGTGCGGCTTGGCGCCCTGGAGGATGCCGTCGGAGCCGCCGGTGTGGACGCGGTGGCGCATGATCGCCCGCACGTTCTCCTCGTGCCCGACGTGCTGGAGGATCGTCGAGCCGAGCCGGTCGTCGAGGAGGAGCCGGCGAGCGGTGACCCAGGGGGACTCGCCGAGCCGGTCCGCCGACTCCTGGACCGTACGGCCGACGTACTCGGCCAGCCCCGGAGCCGTCACGCCGGAGATCTCGATCGTGTCCCACTCGACGGGCACCCCGTGGCAGCCGTCCGCGCCGACGACCTCCAGGTCGTACCGGACGCGCTCCGCGGTCTCCTCGTCCACCAGCCGCCGCAGGACCGCCTCCGGGCCGCCCTCGCTCGCCCAGCTCGGCAGCAGCGCGGCCAGCGTGGTGGAGCCGGGCGTGTAGGGGTAGGTGTCGAGGCTGATGTCGGCCCCGGCGGCCAGCGCCTCGTCGAGCAGGGACAGCAGCTCGGGCGCGCGGCCCTTGTTCACGCCGAAGTTCATGGTGGCGTGCGCGAGATGGAGCGCGCAGCCGGCCTCCCGGGTGAGGGCCACCATCTCCTCGTACGCCTGCAACGCCCCGGCCCCGTACGAGCGGTGATGCGGGCAGTAGTAGCCGCCGTACCGCGCCACCACCCGGCACAGTTCGGTCAGTTCGGCGTCCTTGGCGTACATGCCGGGCGTGTAGGTGAGGCCCGACGACATGCCGACGGCGCCCTGCTCCATGCCCTCCGCGACCAACTGCCGCATCCGGTCGAGCTCCTGGGGCGTCGCCGCGCGGTCCTCCCAGCCGACGGCGAGCGCCCGGACCGTGCCCTGGGGGATGAGGTAGGCGGCGTTCACCGCGATGCCCCGGCCGTCGAAACCGGAGTCGAGCCGGTCGAGGTACTCGCCGACCGACCGCCAGTCGAAGTCGATGTCGTCGCCGTCGCCGTTCCAGCCGGTGATGGCCCGGCGCACCTCCTCCCGTGTCCGGTCGTCGACCGGGGCGTACGACAGCCCGTCCTGGCCGAGGACCTCCAGCGTGACCCCTTGCGCGGCCTTGGCGCTGTGGTCGGGGTCGCGGAGCAGGGCGAGGTCGCTGTGCGCGTGCATGTCGATGAAGCCGGGGGAGAGGACGAGCCCCTCGGCGTCCAGTTCCCGGCGGGCCTCGGGGCGCTGGCACCCGGCCGCCGCGGCCTCCTGGACGATCGACACGATCCGGCCGCCGTCGACGACCACGTCGGCACGGTACGACGGACCGCCGGACCCGTCCACGACGTCCGCGTCCCGGATGACGAGCTCTTCCACGAAGGCCTCCTGGCAGTCTCTACTGGCGGTCGTCTCTACCGTCGGTCTCCACCGGCGGTCCCTGCTGCGGTCTCTAGAAGAACGTGCGGATGTAGTCGACGACCGTGCCGTCCGCCTCGGCGACCGGGATCAGCTGCCACTTGTCGAAGGACGTGCACGGGTGGGACAGCCCCAGACCGACCCAGTCGCCGACCTCCAGGTCAGCCTCGGGAGCCGTACGTACCCAGGCGTGCTGGTCGGACAGGGCGGTCACCTCGATTCCGGCGGCCGGGCGCTCCACGCCGTCCCGGCGGACGACCTGGGCGAAGGGCAGGTCGAGGTCGTAGGCCGCGTCCCGCTTGCCCGCGTTGAGGAACGCCTGCTCGGCGGACGGGCGGGACACCACCTGCGTCCACAGCCGGAACGCCGGCTCCAGCGCGCCCTCCTCGGGGACCCGGTTGAAGGGCGTGATCTTGCGGTAGTGGCCGTCGTCGTGCGAGACGTAGGCACCCGAGCGCAGCACCTTCAGTACGGGGGAGGACAGTTCGGGGATCTCCGCGAAGACGTCGGCGACCGCGTCGAACCAGGCGCTGCCGCCCGCGCTGACGACGATCTCGTCCGTGTGCGCGAACCGTCCTGCCTTGTCGAAGTCGACGGCGAGCGCGACCAGCCGCCGCAGCCAGGCGTGCACCCGCTCCGGATCGGCTCCCGGGACCTCGCCCTCGTAACCGGCGACACCGACGAGCCGTAGCGTCCGCGTTCCGGCCACCGCGTCGGCGACCGCCGCGCACTCCGCCTCCGTACGGACGCCGGTGCGCGCGCCTTCGCCGGCGGCGAGTTCCACGACGACGTCGAGGGGGCGGCGGGCTCCGCGCAGGGCCGCGTCCATCAGCTCGACTCCGCGTACGGAGTCGACGTAACAGAGGAGACGGAAGTCGTCGTCGGCGTCGAGCTGGGCGGAGATCCAGCGCAGGGCGGCCGGATCGACCAGCTCGTTCGCGAGGAAGATCCGCTGGACGCCGAACGCGCGCGCCACCCTCACCTGGTGCGGCACCGCGAGGGTGATGCCCCAGGCCCCGTGCTCGATCTGCCGCTGGAAGAGCTGCGGGGCCATGGAGGTCTTGCCGTGCGGGGCGAAGGTGAGTCCGTGGCGGGTCGCGTACGTCTCCATGAGCCGCAGGTTGTGCTCCAGGCGCTCGGCGGAGAGGGCGAGCACGGGGGTGGCGAAACCGTCGGTGAAGAGGTTGCGGCGCCGGCCGGTCAGCTCGCCGACGGTCAGGCCGTCGGCGTCCGGGGGGAGGCCCTTGAAACGGTGGTCGACGCGCTCCTCGGCGAGGCGGGCGAGAGCTTCGGAGGGGCTGGCGAGGGTTTCGGAGGGGCTTTCGGCTGTCACGGAGCCTCCCTGGTTCCAGTGTGTTGCATAGTGTGCAACAGTCATTGCGTATATCGCTTACCGCTGTCTAACATCTCGCCCACGCGGGGTCAACGGAGCCGCCGCCACCCGCACACGGTTGAGGAGCTACGACGATCGTGACCACTACAGGACCCAGCAATGCCCCCGACGTCGTGGACGTCGTCGCGCTCGGCGAGTCCATGGTCACGTTCATGCCCTCCCGGCCCGGTCGCCTCGCCGATGTCCCCTCCTTCGACCGGGGGATCGGAGGCGCGGAGTCGAACGTGGCGTGCGTGCTGGCCGCCGCCGGGCACTCCGTGCGCTGGGTCAGCCGGGTCGGCGCGGACGGGTTCGGCGACCACCTCGTCGAGGAGATCGGGGCGTACGGCGTCGACGTCTCCGCGGTACGCCGGGACCCGGTGCGGCCGACGGGCGTGTACTTCCGTACGGCGGGGGACCGGGCCGACGACGACCACGAGGTGGCGTACTACCGGGCGGGGTCGGCGGCCTCCGCGATGGCGACGGACACCGTGGACCTGACGGCGGTACGGTCGGGGCGGATCCTTCACCTCTCCGGGATCACGGCCGCCCTGTCCGGCGACTGCCTGCGTCTGCTGCGCGAGCTGACCGCCCGGCGCCCGAACCGTCCGCTGGTCTCCTTCGACGTCAACCACCGCGTCGGCCTCTGGCGGGACACCGACGGACCGCGCGTCCTGCTGGAGCTGGCCCGCGGAGCCGACATCGTGTTCGTGGGGGAGGACGAGGCCGAGGAGGCGTGGGGCATCACGGGCGGCGCGGAGGCGATCCGCGAGGCACTGCCCGAGCCCGGCGTGCTGGTGGTCAAACAGGGGGAGCGGGGGGCGACGCTGTTCGGCCACCCCGCGGGCAGCCGTACGGCCGGGACGGCTCCCGACCCGAGGAACGGCAGTTCCCGGCGGGCGTCGGGTGACGGGGTCCACCTCTCGACTGAGGCTGAGGTTGAGGCTGCGGCGGCCACTCCGGCGACGGACGGCAGCCCCCGGCCGGCATCGGACGACCCGGCCCACCCCCCGGCCGCCACTCCGGCGACGTTCGTCCCCGCCCTCCAGGTGGACGTGGTCGCGACGGTAGGCGCCGGTGACGCCTTCGCCGCCGGCTTCCTGTCGGCCACCCTGCGTCAACTCCCCGTAAGGGACCGCCTCCGCCACGGCCACCTCTGGGCCGCCGCCGCCCTCACCACCCCCGGCGACCTCGCCCCGCCCCCCACCCGCGACCACGCCGACCGCCTCGTCGCCCTGGACGACGACGCGTGGGGGAGACTTCGACTCGGCCCCGGCTGGACACAGGCCGCACAACGGGCCGAGGAGGAGGTACGTACGCCATGAGCCAGACCGTCGACCGCGCGCTGAGCATCCTGCCGCTGCTCGCGGAGGGCCCCGCCGACCTGGGGCAGGTCGCCGACCGCCTCGGCGTGCACAAGTCCACCGCGCTGCGCCTTCTCCGCACCCTGCACGAGCACGGCATGGTCTACCGCCAGTCCGACCAGCGCTACCGACTCGGCGCCCGCCTCATCGCCCTCGCCCAGGAGGCGATGGAGAACCTCGACATCCGCGAGATCGCCCACCCGCACCTCGTAGGCCTCAACGAACAGTGCGGTCACACCGTCCACCTCGCGGTCTACGAGGAGGCCGAGGTGCTCTACATCGACAAGGTGGAGAGCCGCTACCCGGTGCGCATGTACTCGCGGATCGGCAAACCGGTGGCCATCACCGTCGCCGCCGTGGCGAAGCTGCTCCTCGCCGACCGCCCGGAAGCCGAGCGCCGCGTCCTCGCCGAGAAGCTCGACTACCCCCTGTACACGGCCCGTTCGACACCCAACGCCGCCGCCTTCCTGCGCGAACTGGAGAAGGTGCGCGAACAGGGCTGGGCCACCGACCTCGGTGGCCACGAGGAGTCCATCAACTGCGTCGCGGCCCCCATCCGCGGCGCCGACGGCAGGGTGGTCGCCGCGATGTCGGTCTCCGCGCCCAACGTCGTCGTCACCGCCGACGAACTCCTCACCCTGCTCCCGCTGGTGCGCCGTACCGCGGACGGCATCAGCGGCGAGTACTCCGGCCGGCCCCCCGTCAAGGAAGTCACCTCATGACCGAGAAGATCTCGCTCACCCCCTCGACCCACACCACACCGCCCGCGAAGTTCTCCCACGGCGTGCGGAAGGGCAACATCCTCCAGGTCGCCGGCCAGGTCGGCTTCCTCCCCGCCGAGGAGGGCAAGCCGCCCACGCCGGCCGGTCCGACCCTGCGCGAGCAGACCCTCCAGACCCTCGCCAACGTCAAGGCGATCCTGGAGGAGGGCGGCGCGAGCTGGGACGACGTGATGATGATCCGCGTCTATCTGACGGACGTGGACCACTTCGCCGAGATGAACGGCATCTACAACACCTACTTCGAGGAGCAGGCCCTCACCGCACCCCCGGCCGCCCGTACGACGGTCTACGTCGGCCTTCCCGCCGGGCTCCTCATCGAGATCGACGCGCTCGCCGTCCTGGGCTGAACCCCTGACGGCCCCGCAACTGGGCTGGACGGTCCCCTCAACTGGGCTGACGGCCCCTCAAGCCGACTGACGGCCCCGCAACTGGGCTGACGGTCCCCTCAACTCGACTGTCGGCCCCTCAAGCCGACTGACGGACCCCCAGCCCGGCTGACGGCACCTCAACTCCCATACGAACCACACGGCACGGCACCTCTCGGGGTGCCGTGCCGCGATCCACCCTGCCCGAAAACTCCGTGAACTCACGCAGAGGACCCCCGAATGTCCCTCCCACTCGCGGCCGCCGCCCCCGAGGCCCCACCCCACACCGGCGGCCTGCTCCTCCTCATCGACGGTACGGCCGGCCTGCTGACCGTCGCCGCCATCGGCATCGCGCTGCTGCTGTTCCTCATCATCAAGGCGAGACTCCAGCCGTTCGTCGCACTGCTCGCGGTCTCCATAGCCGTCGGCCTGATGGCAGGACTGTCGGTCACCGAACTCTTCGGCACCGTCCAGCGCTCGGACGCCGTGTCCACCATCGAGACCGGCATGGGCGGCATCCTCGGCCATGTCGCGATCATCATCGGCCTGGGCACGATGCTCGGCGCGATCCTCGAAGTCAGCGGCGGCGCCGAGGTGTTGGCGTCCCGGCTGCTGAACCTCTTCGGCGAGAAGCGCGCCCCGCTCGCGATGGGCATGACCGGCCTCATCTTCGGCATACCGGTCTTCTTCGACGTCGGCATCTTCGTCCTCGCGCCGATCGTGTACGCCGCAGCCAAACGCTCCGGCAAGTCGATCCTGCTCTACTGCCTGCCGCTGCTCGCGGGTCTGTCGATGACCCACGCCTTCCTGCCCCCGCACCCCGGCCCGGTGGCCGCCGCCGGCCTCCTGCACGTGGACCTCGGCTGGGTCATCCTCATGGGCGTCATCTGCGGCATCCCCGCCGTGCTGGCCGCCTGGGCGTACGCGGCATGGGTCGGCCGCCGCGTCTTCGTCGCCGTACCGCAGGACATGGTCGAGGCGGCGGAGGAGGCCAAGCTGGCGGTGGTCAACGAGCAGCGGGCGCAGGGTGTCGCGCCGCGTGAGCAGCCGGTGCCGCTGGGCACGGTCCTCGGCATCATCGGGACGCCGCTGATCCTGATCCTGGCCGCCACCTTCTCCTCGATCGCCCTGGACCCCTCCACGGGCCGCTCGGTGATCGAGTTCTTCGGCCACCCCTTCGTCGCCCTCACCATCGCCCTGCTCCTCGCCTACTACCTGCTCGGCATCCGCCGCGGCTGGTCCCGCAAGTCCCTGGAGACGGTGTCCACGGCCTCCCTCAAGCCGGTCGGCAACATCCTCCTCGTCGTCGGCGCGGGCGGGATCTTCGGCGCGGTCCTCAAGGCCAGCGGGGTCGCCCAGGCCCTCTCCGACACCTTCAACGACGTCGGACTGCCGGTGATCGTGCTCGCGTACCTGCTCTCGCTCGTGCTGCGGGTCGCGCAGGGCTCGGCGACGGTCGCGATCGTCACGACGGCCGGCATCGTCGCCCCGCTGCTCGCCGAGGGCCACCACTCCCAGGCCTTCGTCGCCCTGGTCATCATGGCCATCTCCGCGGGCTCCATCTTCGCCTCGCACGTCAACGACGGCGGCTTCTGGATGGTCGCCAAGTACTTCGGCATCAGCGAACGCGACACCCTGAAGACGTGGACCGTGCTGGAGTCGGTGCTGTCGGTGGCGGGGTTCGTGATGGCGGGAGTGCTGAGCGTGTTCGTGTAGCCGTAGTGTGTTGGTGTCGCCCCATGTGGTCGGGTAGCCCCATGTAGGCGTCCGGTAACGAAGTTGGGGCTGGCTGTGTGCGACACAGGATCGTCGACCATACTGCCCGCTGTGGAGCAGCGCATAGGTTCGAGCAGCCAGCCCCTGAAGGGCGAGCCCGTGACGGGTGCCGGATTCGACCCGGCCTTCATCCCCGGGCTCACCGCACCCGCGCCCGGAGCCGCATCCGGCGAGCCGGCGGACGCCGAGCCGGCGGAGACGGCCGCCTCGGGGGAGAAACCCGCCCCGGAGAAGCCCGCCGCGGGCTCGGAGGTCTCCGAGCCCGCGGAGACCTCCGAGGAGACGGACTCCGAGTCCGCGGAGGCCTCCGAGGCCCCCGACGGCCCTGTCTTCGAGGCGTCCGACCGCCGCGCGAAGATCGTCGCCGACCACCGGGGCGTACGACTCGCCCTGGACGACCAGGCGTGCGAGTTCCGCTGGGACGAGATCGGTGCCGTGGAGACGGAGGTCCCCCGTTTCGGCAAGCGGCTCACCATCACGGTGCACACCCCCGACCGCCGCTGGTACCCGATCGAGATCGAGGCCGAGTCCAGAAGCGCCTTCGACGCGTGGGACGAACAACTGGACGCGGTCCTGGACGCCTACTTCGAGGACGGCGACGAGGAGAGCGCGGACGAGGGCGAGGCCACCGAGGGCGCAGCAGCAGCCGAGGCAGCCGAGGTCGCAGAGGCAGCCGAGGCCGCTGAGGAACAGAACGGCGGGGCGGCGGAGAAGACCGAGGCCGGAGACACCAAGGCAGCGAAGTCCAACGCCGGGAAGTCCAAGTCGGCGAAGGCCGGTGCGGAGGCATCCGACGAGACGGACGCCGACTGACCAGAGTGGCACCGCCTGTGGCGGAGGGGTCGGCAGTCGGCACGGTGACAACCCAGGTCCGCGCAGGTCGCGGCGCGAATGGGTGCCCCTACGCGCCCCCTTCCTTCACCGCACGCCCTCTTGTGTCCTCGGCCGCTTTACGCTTTCTTGATCCGCATGGCGGACACCACGGACACCACGGACACCACGGACAGCAAGGACAGCGCAGCGACAGGGGCGTCGGCCACCTCGACACCCCGGAAGTCCAGTTGGAAGTACATCGGCCCGGGCATCGTCGTCGCCGCGACCGGCGTCGGCGCCGGTGACCTCGTCGCCACCCTCATCGCGGGCAGCAACTTCGGCTACACCCTCCTGTGGGCGGCCGTCATCGGCTGCCTGGTCAAGATCTCCCTCGCCGAGGCGGCGGGCCGCTGGCACCTGTCCACCGGCCGAACCCTCTTCGACGGCTGGGCGAGCCTCGGCCGCTGGACCACCTGGTTCTTCGTCGTCTACGTCGTGATCTGGGGCTTCGTCTACGGCGCGGCGGCGATGTCGTCGAGCGCGCTGCCCCTGCAGGCCCTGTTCCCCGACGTGATGGACCTCAAGGCGTGGGCCGTCGTGTGCGGGCTGGTCGGCCTGGTCTTCGTCTGGTTCAACAAGTACGAGGTCTTCGAGAAGGTCATGACGGTCCTGGTGGGCGTCATGTTCGTCGTCACGGTCTACCTGGCGATCCGGGTCACGCCCCACCTGGGCGACGCCTTCGCGGGTCTGCTCCCGGTCCTGCCCGACGAGAAGGACTCGATCCTCAACACCCTCGGCCTGATCGGCGGCGTCGGCGGCACGATCACGCTCGCCGCGTACGGCTACTGGGTCAACGCGAAGGGCTGGACGAACACCGGCTGGATGAAGGTCATGCGCCTGGACAACCGGGTCGCGTACGCCACCACCGGCATCTTCGTCGTGGCGATGCTCTTCGTCGGAGCGGAACTGCTCCACACGGCGAACGTGGAGATCGCGAGCGGCGACAAGGGCCTGATCCAGCTGACCGACATTCTGGAGGACAAGTACGGCACGGCGACGGCCAAGTTCTTCCTCATCGGCTTCTTCGCCACGTCCTTCACCTCCCTCATCGGCGTCTGGCACGGCGTCAGCCTGATGTTCGCGGACTTCGTGGCGCGGTACCGGTCGGGTCGGGTGCGCGAGAAGGGCGAGGGCGGGGAGGTCGCGTCGGGCGGGGAGGTCGCATCGGGCGAGGCGATCGCATCGGGCGGCCGGGAGAAGTCCTGGCCCTTCCGCGCGTACCTGCTCTGGCTGACCTTCCCCCCGATCGTCCTGCTCTTCCAGGGCCAGCCCTTCCGCCTGATCATCCTCTACGGCGTCCTCGGCGCCGCCTTCCTCCCCTTCCTCGCCGGCACGCTGATGTGGCTCCTCAACACCTCCCGCACGCCTCGCGAATGGCGCAACGGCCTGCTCAGCAACGCGATGCTGACGATCGCGGGCCTGCTGTTCCTGATCCTGTGCGTCAAGCAGATCTGGGACCAGCCGTGGGGGGAGTTCTTCTGAGCCGGCCTGCTCTGCCCGCCCTGCTCTGTCGGCGTTCGGCTCAAGGGGACGCTGTGCGCCTGCGTGACTGGAGTACTTCGCTGCTCCGGCCGGCTGCGATGACACCACGCAAGGGGAACGCGACGAGGACCGCGACCAGGACGAGGAGCCCGCTTGCCCACAGCGGCCCGAGGTCTCCGGCCGCGGTGCCGAGGGTGGTCGCGGCGAGGAGTGGTCCGACGGCGGCGCCGACGTTGAGTGCGGCGGTCGCGTAGGAGCCGCCCATGGTGGGAGCTCCCGCGGCCTCGTACAGGACCCGCGTGATCAGCGTGCTGCCCAGCGCGAACGACAGCGCGCCCTGCACGAACACGAGGGCGAGCAGCGCGACGGGCTTGTCGGCCAGTACGGCCAGGGCCGGCCAGCCGAGGAGCAGCAGCGGACCGCCGACTGCGAGGACCGAGCCGGGTCGCTGGTCGGACATCCGGCCGGCGACCGTGACCCCGGCAAAGGAACCGACACCGAAGAGCACCAGAACGACAGAGATCCACAGCTCGCCCAGCCCGGCCGTGTCGGTCACGACGGGGGCGAGGAAGGTGAAGCCGGCGAAGGTTGCCGCGTTCACCAGCGCGCCGAGCAGCATGACCACGAGCAGCCTCGGGCTTTTGAGGAGTGCGAGCTCCGATCGCAAGGCCAGCCTGTCAGCTGTCTCCTTCTGCTCACGGCGTCCTGGGATTCCTGCGAGGATGCCGATGGCTGCGGGCAGGCAAAGAGCAGCGACAGCCCAGAACGTGGCCCGCCAGCCGAGCAGCGCGCCGAGCACCGCTCCTCCGGGGACCCCGGCGATCGTGGCCACTGTGGTGCCCGACAGCAGCACGGCGAGCGCGCGTCCCTTCCTGTCGGGCGAGACGAGCGTGGCGGCAATCGTCAGCGCCACGGCGAGGAACCCCGCGTTCGCCAGCGCGGCGACCACCCGGGTCGCCAACAGGACCGGGAAGCTCGATGTGGCAGCGCCCACGGCGTGGGCTGCCAAGAACACGAAGACGAACCCGAACAGGCTGGACCGTCCGGGCCAGGTGCGGGCAAGCCCGGCCATGAGCGGGGCGCCGACGATCATTCCGATCGCGAAGGCCGTGGTGAGCATGCCTGCTGTTCCGACGGTGACATTGAGGTCCGAGGCGATGTCCGGCAACAGGCCGGCGAGCATGAACTCCGAGGTGCCCATGGCGAAGACCGCCATGGCAAGCAGATACAACGGGAAAGGCATCGAGTGGCTCCGAGGTGAGGAGAAGCACGAGAAGGTCATCTCGTCACCGCGGTCAGCACCCAAGGGCACACTCGTCCGGCCACAGCACGCGGCGGAACGGCACGACTACGAACTCAGTGGCTCAGTGGCTCAGGGGGCTGACGGCGTGACCGAAAGCCCCCACCTTGTCCGACTCAGGGCTCGACATAGCCCGCACGGTACCCGACCGATACCCGTCCGGGCACCTGGGTTTCACTGCTGTCGGCGTGTGGCACCAACGCGAGGTTGGGCAGCACCTGGTCGCAAGCGACCCAGGTCGTCTGGCCCAGGAGGCTGGTCACCGACATGCGGTTGCCGCGGTCGTCGCACTGGGTTCTCGTCTCGCGGTCGCCGGGACGGGCCAGGTGAGAAGGTTGCCTGTCCCGTCGTAGCGGAACGGTGCCCGGTGGATGAGTGGGTCGGCGTTCAGAGGAGGTAGTCGGCCTTCCCTGCCTTGATGTCGAGGATCATCGTGCGGAGCGCTTCGCGTGAGTCCGTGAGGTAGGTGTCCTCGGCACCGGCTATGGCGATGTAGGCGTTGCCTTCGGGGTCGGTGCCGAGGCGGAAGCAGTTGTTGCCTTCACCGCAGAAGGGTTCTTCCCAGGCGATGCGGTCGGTCATGGCGTCTCCTACAACTCACGGGCGATCTTGTGGATGACGTCACGTGATTCTTCCGGACTCATCGTCGCGGCATCCATCCAGTCCAGATGCGCACGGTACTTCGTCAGCTGCGCCTCGGCATGGGTGAATTCCGGCCCGTGCGCCGAGTCCAGTTGCACGGTGTCGAGTTGGGGCACGATCCCGTCCGCGTAGAGCAGGGCATGTCCTGCACCGGGGAAGTCACCCTTGGACGTGGGAATCACCCGGACCTCGATACTCTCGCGCTCGGTCTGGCCGACCAGATGCTTGAGCTGCTGCAGAGTTGCTTCCGTGCCGCCGTAGGGCATGCGCAGGGCGGCCTCGTGGACGTAGGCGATGTACGGCAGTGGGTCCGGCCGCTCGAAGACCTGCTGGCGCTCCATCCGATGCGCGACGCGCAGCTCGACTTCCAGACGGCTCAGCGGCGGCAGTACGGCTGTGAAGACGGCGCGGGCGTACTCCTCGGTCTGAAGCAGTCCCGGGATGTGCATGACCTGAGCGGTACGGATGCGCGCGGCGTTCCACTCCAACTCGGCGATGTCCAAGAGTCCGGACGGCAGCGTCCCTCGGTGGCGCTCCCACCACCCACGCTCCTTGCCGCCGGCCATGCCCACCAGAGCTTCGATGTAACTCTCCTCTGTGCATGCGTAGTTGCAGGCGAGGGTGCGAATGCGCTCGGGCGAGAAGGGGCGGATACCGGACTCCATGTTGGACAGCCGCGTCCTGTCGATCCCCAGGAGCCCCGCCGCGTACTCCGTGGTGGCCTCCGCCGCCAGCCGCATCTTGCGCAACTCGGCACCGAGGCGTTTCTGCCGTTCCGTTGGAGTGGTTCTCGTTGGCATGGCGACAGTCTGCCCGCAATGCGGCGATCACGTCCACGCGCTTAGGGGGTAATTATCTCCGACGTGATGGACACCGTGACCCCCTCTTCTCTACAGTCTGTAATGCACCAACTACGTAAAGCAGTTGGCAGTGCATCGCGTGAGTCTGCCCGCACTCTCCTTCCCTGGGAGGAGCGGGCTCGCGTCAGGGAGACAGGCCACCGACTGCCGCGCCGCACCACATCCACACACCCACCCGAAGGAGTCACTCATGCCCATCTCCCACTGCCCCGTCACCCCCGCCTCCACAGCCGACCCCATCGCCCCCACCGCCGAAACCCTGTCCTACAGCTTCACCCTCCCCGCAGCCCTGGCCACCCCCGCACTCGCACGAGCCACGACCCGCGAGGTCCTCAAAGTGCACGGTCTCCCCGACCTGCTGGACCCGGCCCTACAAGCGGTCAGCGAACTCACCGCAACGGCAGCTCAGTTCACCGACTCCCCGACCATCTACCTCTCCCTCCGCTACCGCTCCTCCACCCTCCGCGTGATCGCTTACGACAGCCATCCCCGCCACACTCACCCCCGCCTCGCCACAGCCTGCGACACCCGCCGCCGCGCAGCCCTCCGCTTCCTGGCCTGCGTCTGCCGCGCCTGCGACGGCACGTGGGGCTTCGGCGAGTCCCACGAACCGGGCGGCGGGACGCGGATGTGGGCAACGCTGCCGAGGGCGGGCGCGGCGGCGTACGGAAGGGCTACCGGAAGGGGATGTTGAGCCAGGGACTGCCGGGGTCGGTCATCAGGATCCGGTGGGCGTCGACCATGTCCGTGTACCACTCACCGAACTCCTCGTCGTCAAAGTGCAGGCACCGCCCGAGGATGTAACGGCGGAGAAGCCCTGCCAGGACCTGTATGGCCGGGCCGCCGTCCGGCCGGTCTCAAGGACGGTGGCTTCGGCCTCGTGCAGGGTCCCGAACCTGGCATCCAGCCCCCACCGAGCCATCTTCGAAGCACGACCGAGATTCCAGGCGTCGAGGGAGGTTGTTGACCGGTTCTTGTCCAACACTCCGTCGGCCCGCATTCGGGCTCTGTATCGGGTGATACGCCCGATGAGAAGCTGAACGCCCTCGATGTGAGCCTCGGTCTCGGCCGCCGGCTGGGGGCGGGAAGGACCCGCCTGGGCAGAAGCGGATCGAGGTCGGCACCGACCTGTTCCAGCACATACCCAGGGGCATCGGCGATCCACTCGCCGACCGCCAGCAGCGAGGTCGCTCCGGCCAGCATCGCGCACGCGGTGAGAGCAAGCACGACGGCCAGGCGGTGGCGCACCCCGCGTGGGTCACGCGGGTCCGGCACCTCGGCCAGCCGCTCCAGCAGGCCCGGGACCTCCTCACGTCCGACCTGCGGATTCCTCGCGCAGTTGGTCAAGGGCAGGCGGGAACGGATCAGAGATGATGCGTCGGCTGGCACGGTCTTCCACTTGGGTCACGGGGCGTAGCGAACTCCATGATCTTGGAAGCCGTGCCTGTCACGTTCCGAGGCACCGCTGAGCTGGTAGTTCGCCACGAGCTGGGCGTCACGCGACTATGCCGAAACCCTGGGTAGGGGCCGTCACCGCGGATCTCCCGGACCATGAGCACGAACAGCACACATGCGGCGAACTGCACGGTGGCGTAGAAGGCGGATCGGAGGGGAGTGGTACTGCTGTTCCTACCCTCGCGACTGGCGGCCGGCGTATCGCCCAGAAGATAATCGAACAAGCGAACTGCGGCCCGGGACCGCAGCGCCACAGGCACGACACAGTCCGAACCGGAGACAGTCATGACTGGCAAACCGGACTTGAACGCACGCATCATCCACGAGTTCCGTGCCGAGGCACGCATCGAGGTGGGCGACGCGATCCTCGCCGTGCGCGCCGTCGAACTGCGGGGCACGGAGCGCGACACGGCGTTCGCCGAGCAGGCTCGCCGCTCTCCCGGCTTCGCCGGCTATCAGAGCAAGACCGAGTGGGTCATCCCCGTGATCGCGCTCATTCCCCTCGGTGAAGGCGCCGAGTCCGCCGATCGCGCAGAACGGACACCGTCATGACCATGGCCTACCTCGCCCAGCCCGAGCAGCAGCAGAGGCTCGAATGGCTCGACGGCGGCGAGTTCGCCGTACTTCTGGACAGCGTGGCCACCGGCGGACAGGTGACCGTCGGACGGTTCTCCGTCGGCAAGGGCGAGGCGCCGCCTTACCACACGCACACCCGTGAGGACGAGATCTTCATGCTGATCAAGGGCAGTGCGCTGCTGTGGTGCGACGACCAGGAGATGGAACTGTCGGAGGGCGGCATCGTCTACCTCCCCCGGAACGTCCCCCACGGCTACCGGATCACTTCCGACACCGCCGACCTGCTGATGATCTGCACCCCCGGCGGCATCGAAGGCATGTTCCGCCACGCCGGACGTGACCTGGCCACCCCGCGCCCCGAAGGCTTCGAGATCTCACGGGACCTCATGGCCGAAGCCGCCGACATGTACGGCCAGATCATCGTCGGGCCGCCGCGCTGACCGTCGGCAGGTCCGCAGCGATCACCGTTCCGCCGTACCGCACTTACCGGAACCACGAAAGGCACTGCCATGTCCCGGCAACAGCGCCAAACCCTCGACGACCTGCTGCGGCACGGCCCGCTCGACCTCGGAGGCGACGTCGCCGAACAGCGCGCCGTCTTCCACGGCATGATGACGTCCCTACCGTTGCCCCCCGACGTCTCGACCACGGCAGGCAAGTTGGGCGGCGTGCCCGTCGTCACCGTGGAGACACCGGCGAACGACCCGGCAACCGTGCTGCTGTACCTGCACGGCGGCGCTTATGCCATCGGCTCGGCGGCCGACGCCGCGGGCCTGGCCGGGGACGTCGCCCGGCGCACCGGTGCACGCGCCGTGTGCGTGGACTATCGGCTGGCCCCCGAGAACCCGTTCCCCGCAGCCGTCGACGACACGCTGGCCGTCTACCGCGCTCTGCTCGACGACGGTGTTCCCAGCTCCGCCATCGCCTTCATCGGCGAGTCGGCGGGCGGCGGTCTCGCCGTCGCGACGCTGGTCGCCGCCAAGGACGCCGGCCTGCCCCAACCCTCGTCGGCCGCGGTCTTCTCCCCGTGGGCCGATCTGAGCGTGTCCGGTGACAGCGCGGTCGGCAAGGCCGCCGTCGATCCCGCGCTGACCCCCGAAGGCCTGCGCACACGCGCCCGCGACTATCTGCGGGACACGGATCCCGCCACGCCGTATGCCAGCCCGGTCTTCGCCGATCTGACCGGCCTGGCGCCCCTGCTCATCCAGGTCGGCTCTCACGAGATCCTGTTGGACGACGCCGTACGGCTGGCAGCGCGCGCCGCCGAACACGACGTCCACGTCGAACTGCAGGTCTGGCCCCAAGTACCGCACGTCTTCCAGGCGTTCGCCGCCATGCTCGACGAGGCCGACGCCGCGCTGCGGGCCGCCGCCGCCTTCACCCGCGCACACTGGGCCGCCACCGACGACGCGTTGGGCGAGGGGCTGCCGACGAGTAAAGAGTCTGTTGTGCGGCAGTAGAAGCACCATGCGGTCCAGGGCATCTGGACGACGATGACCTGCATGGCAACGACGAACCACTTCGGCACCGCGCTGCGGGGCTGGCGCGAGCGCGTGTCACCGCAGGACAGCGGGCTGGAGGCGGGCGAGAACCGGCGAATCCCCGGACTGCGCCGAGAGGAACTGGCCCGACTGGCCGGGCTGTCGGTCGACTACGTCGTTCGGTTGGAACAGGGCCGCGCTCGGCACCCCTCGGCCCAGGTGGTCGCAGCCCTGGCCAGAGCGCTGCACCTCGACCCGTCCGAGCGTGACCATCTGTTCTGCTGCGCCCGTCTCGCACCGCCCGCCACCGGGAACGTGTCCCGGCAGGTGCCCGCGAGGGTGCACCGACTGGTAAGCCAGCTGGGAGACAACCCCACCGCGGTCTACGCCGCCGACTGGACCCTCGTCGGCTGGAACGCCATGTGGTCCGCCGTAGTCGGCGATCCCCGTACGTACGGCTGGGACGAGCGCAATCTCGTCGCCGGGATGTTCCGGTCGAGCGGTGGACGAGCGCGGGAACCGATCGCGGCATGGCCCGTTCTGTCCTGGGCGGGGGACGAAGTGGAGGAGGAGGACCTCGTCGCGGACCTGCGTGTGACAGCGGCCGCCCATCCACACGACGGACGACTCACCTCATTCGTCGACCACATGCGGCGGAACAACCCCCGCTTCGCCCGCCTGTGGTCCAACGGCACCGCCCGCACCCATGTCGGTGACCGCAAGACCATCGAACATCCGCTGGTGGGCGACATCGCCCTCGACCTCGACGTCCTGATGGCCGCCGGCACCGACCTCAGGATCGTCACGTACACGGCCGAGGCCGAGACCACGGACGCGGAGAAGATGAACGCTCTGCGTGCCGCCTGCCATCAGCCGGGCAAGAGCCCGTCCCGCCCCACGTCAGAGATCTCCAGCCCCGGCTGATGACGCCGATCCCAGGTTCAGGACGATGTGCCGGAACGTCGGCCAAACGGGCCAGCAGTTCGGGCAGTTCAACCACGGCAGCGTCAGGCTGATCACGGAGTTGGTCAAGGACGGGCGGGATCGGAGAAGATACGACGGCGGGCACGGACTTCCGTAGGGATCACTGGACTCGACACCCACATGATCTTGGAAGCTCGCGCCTGCCCTACGTTCCGGGCCCATATCGGGACGAACTCGCTCAACCCGCGACTACGCCGAGAATCGTATCTGTGCCGGCAGCGTCCAGGCGCTGGCCGGGACACTGGAAGGGCGGCGGCGCGACCTCACGTCCCGTGGAAGGGCCCAGCTGTACGCCGCCAGTCAGCTCTCCGCCTCTCCCGACGCCTTGGACCGGGACCGGGAAAGACATGTGGCGGCTGCGGGACACCGGTCGTGACGGACCCGGTGCCCCGCCCGATGTACTGCGGGAATGTCAACTTCCCGATTCGAAGGGGATGGTCACGGCAGCGCGTGCACGTGCGGTCCCACCGCCCCCGACCACGCGTTCCCCGCCGCCGCATCCCAGTTGGTGGACCACGTCATGGCCCCCCGCAGCGCCGGATAGGTCCGCGACGGTTTGAACGACCCGCACCCCGTGCCCTTCGTCAGGCAGTCCAGGGCGTTGTTCACCACGGTCGGGGACACGTACCCGCTGCCCGCCCCGCGCGCAGAGGCCGGCAGGCCCAGGCCCACCTGGGACGGGGACAGGCCGCCCTCCAGCTGGATGCAGGCCAGGGCGGTCAGGAAGTCGACCGAGCCCTGGCTGTACACCTTGCCGTCGCAGCCCAGCATGGAACCGCTGTTGTAGTACTGCATGTTGACGACCGTGAGGATGTCCTTCACGTTCAGGGCGGTCTGGAAGTACGTGTTGGACGTCGACTGCATGTCGATCGTCTGGGGGGCCATGGTGAGGACCAGGGACGGGCCCGCCTTCGCCGACAGCGCCCGCAGCGCCTGCGTCATGTACGTCGCGTTGAGGCCGTTCTCCAGATCGATGTCGACGCCGTCGAAGCCGTACGTCTGCATCAGGGAGTACACGGAGTTCGCGAAGTTCGTCGCCGATGTCGGGTCGGTCACCGAGATCGTGCCGTTCTGGCCGCCGATCGAGATGATGACCTTCTTCCCCGCCGCCTGCTTCGCCCTCACGTCCGCCTTGAACTGGTCGACCGTGTAGCCGCCGAGGCCGGCCGAGTCCAGGGCGAAGGTCACGGCGCCCGGTGTGGTCGTCGCGTCGGCGAAAGCGACCGCGATGATGTCGTACGGGGACTGGACGTCCGAGAGTTTCTGGACCGTCGCTCCGTTGTTGAAGTTCTGCCAGTAGCCGGTCACGGCGTGCTTGGGCACGTTGCCGCCGTTGCCCGAGGAGGCCGCCGTGCGGCCGGTCACCGTCGCCGACTTCGCCGACTCACCCGCCGCGTTCGTCGCCGTGACCTGGAAGGAGTACGACGTGGTGGCCGCGAGGCCGGTCACCGTGGCCGATGTTCCCGTCACCGCCGTGACCTTCGTGCCGTTGCGGTAGACGGTGTAGCCGGTCGCTCCCGAGACCGTGTTCCAGGCCAGGGACACGGACGAGGAGGAGGTTCCGGTCACGGACACACCGCTGGGCGCGGCCGGGATCGTCGGCTGCGGGTCGTCGCCACCGCCGCCGCCGTCGGGGCCGTACACCGAGATGTCGTCCGCGTAGTACGCGGCCTGGCCGTACCAGCCGTGGGTGTACACCGTCACCGAGGTCGTCGACGAGCCTGTGGTGAACGTCGTCGACAGTTGTTTCCACGAGGACGAGTCCGGGGTCCAGGTCGACACGTCCGTCGTTCCCGTGCCGGTCGCGCCCAGGTAGGCGTACCCGCCCTGCACCCACGCGCTCAGCGTGTACGTCGAGTTCGGCTTCACCGCGACCGTCTGTGAGCAGAGGGCGTTGTCCTGTCCGGCCGGCGTGGCCTTCAGGGCGGCCGAGCCGCCGTGCACCGGGGAGGAGGCGGTCGTACCGCTGCCGCCCGAACACGTCCAGTTGGCCAGGCCCGACTCGAAGCCGGCGTTCTTCGTGTTGTTGGTGTCGGCTTTCAGGTTGTCGGTGTCGGCCGCGGCGGCCTGACCCGCGGCAGCCTGACCCGCGCCCGCCGCTCCGGCGGTCAGGGCGAGGACGGTCGCGGTGAGGGCGCCGGCGAGGGTACGTATCCGTCTGCGTCCGGGCATGCCTGGTTCGCGGTGCACTGGTGCCTCCGGTGGGGGAGAGGAACGAGGACGAACGGTGGCCACCGCGTGCCCTATAAGTTGGTCCAGACCAATTCACCTGTCAAGAGTCGTGCCGCCGGAGTCAGGTGGAAAGTCGGAAAAGGCGGCTCCAACTCACCCCGCGGAACCCGGCTTCGTGGCAAGTGCGCCCCATCTGGGTGGAAAACACTGCCTTTTTGGTACTCAAGAGCAGCAGGAAGTCACAGAAACGCTGTTCTCCGGCCACAAGGGCGTGGATACAGTGCTCAGGTAGTCACGCAGTGAAGTCGAGGAGGTGCCCCGGAGTGACGCCGGGGGCCCGCGGGTATGGGGATTCGGGGAGCTGCGCGTGTCAACTGCCATCGCTGTGACCAGTGCCGACATGGCGCTGCCGCCGCAAGACGACCGAACCGTGCCCGCAGCTGTCCTGTCGGACCTGGACCGCCAGCCCCTCGACCGGTCACTGGCCGCCCTGCAGACGCTGATCGACCTGCACGGGCATGTGATCGTCGTGTGCTCGCAGGCGGTCCCCCGGGAGGTCGAGCGGCGGTTGCTCACGGTCCGCTCCCTCCTGGAAAGCGACCGGATCGCCCTGTTCCAGCCCGATCTGCCACCCCTCGGACTCGCCGTGCTGGCCCGCCAGTTGCGCCAGCTCGCCTCCTGCGACCTGAGCCCCGGCGTGCTCGCCTCAGCCGCCCGGCTGCTCACCCACTATCTTCACGCCGGCGCGCTCCTCGGCTCCGTCGCCAGGCTCGACCGCGTCCCCGTGAACCTGAAGTCGCACGCCAAGTCCTGGATGCCGGGCAGCCAGTTCGGTGTACTCGCCCACCCGCAGCAGCAGCTCGTCCGCATCGAACCCGGCGTCACCCTGACGGGCCCGGAGTTCACCACCTCGATGCTGGTCGCCCGAGGGCAGCTGCAGTCCGACTGGGTCAACGCGACGCTGGCCAAGTCCTGGAACGTGCAGGGGCTGCGCGAGGCCACGCTGCCGGCCGAGTCGGCGCTGTGGTGGGGCACCGGCAAGCTGATCGAGTTCTGCACCTTCCTGCCCGACCTGTCGGTGCTTTACCAACTGGTCACCTCGGTACGGCAGAACATCTGCCACTGGTGCGGCATCGAGGTCATCGGCGACCGCTGCGTCTTCTGCTCCGCCGTATCGCCGGTATCGCCCGCATACGAGTCGCCCGCATATGAGTCGTCCGCATACGAGTCGTCCGCATACGAAGACCAGTCGCTCGTGGACGAGAGCCAGTCACCCGCGTACGACAACCTGTCCCCCGCGTACGACAACCTGTCACCTGCGCGCGAGAACCCCGCGCACAAGAACCCCCCGCACAAGAACCCCGTACCCAGGAACCAACTGCCCGCCGGGTGAGCCGCCGCGGAACCTGCCCGCTCCGCCAAGACCCGCCCGCAAGACCGGCTCCGCCAAGACCCGCCCGCAAGACCCACCCGCCAGACCCAACCCCCCCCCGACGAGGTCGTACGGTTCATGAACTCCCGTCAGCGCCGCGGCGTGATACTCCTGCTCCTGTCGGTCCTGTGCGCCCTCGGCGCGTTCGCCGGCGTGCTGTCCGTCATCAACGACGTGAAGTCCAAGGTCGGCCCCGAGGTCACGGCGTACCGGCTGAAGTCCGAGGTGGAGCCCTACACCAGCCTCAGCGCGAGCCAGTTCGAGAAGACCGAGATGCCGAAGCGCTGGCTGCCGGACACCGCGGTCACCGATCTCTCCGAGCTCCGCGGCAAGATCGCCGTCACCACGCTGAAAGCGGGCTCCCTGCTGCAGAGCGACATGGTCGTCGATCAGCCCGCTCTGCGGCCCGGGGAGCAGGAGGTCGCCATCATGATCGACGCGGCCACCGGTGTCGCGGGGAAGATCACGGCGGGTTCGGCGGTCAACGTGTACGCCACCTTCGAGGGACAGCGGGAGGGTGCTCCCGACCAGTCCAAGATCATCGTGACCAGCGCCAGGGTCATCGACGTCGGCAAGATCCCCGTGCTCAAGCAGGACGCGGACGACCGCACCCGGCAGGAGACCAAGGCCGTCCCGATCACCTTCGCGCTCACCACTCTCGACGCCCAGCGCATCACGTACGCCGAGTCGTTCGCCAAGGAGGTCCGGCTCGCACTCGTCGCGCCCGGCACCGGCACCACCGTCCCGGAGCAGGACCGCACCTACGAACTCGCCAAGGACAAGTGAGAGGCCGCCATGCCCACGAGGATCCTCCCGGCAGTCGGCGACGCGGACGCGGTACGGTCCATCACCACACTGCTCAGCCAGCTCCCGGACGCCGAACCGCTCGCCCCGGTGGTCGACTCCACCCAGCTCATCGACGCCCTCGCCCGCCTCGCCGCCGAGTCGATCGACGAACTGCCCGAGGTCGTGGTCGTACATGAACGCATCGGCCCGGTCCCGGCCCTGGAACTCATCCGCGAGGTCGCTCTCCGCTTCCCGTCCGTCGGGGTCATCCTGGTCACCTCCGACGCCAGCCCCGGCCTCTTCCAGGCCGCCATGGACTACGGTGCCCGCGGCCTGATCGCCTTGCCGCTCGGCTACGAGGAGCTGGCCAGCCGGGTCCAGGCGGTCGCCCAGTGGTCCGTGGGCGTACGGCGTCACCTGGGCGCCGGGGGAGACGTGTTCACCGGCGTCGGCGGTACCGTCGTCACGGTCAGCGGGGCGAAGGGCGGCGTGGGGGCCACCCTCACCGCCATCCACCTCGCCCTCGCCGCGCAGGCCTCCGGCCGGAGCACCGCCCTGCTGGACATGGACCTGCAGACCGGCGACATCGCCTCCTATCTCGACGTCCAGTTCCGCCGCTCGGTCGTCGACCTCGCCGCCATCACCGACCTCTCCCCGCGTGTCCTCGCCGACGCCGTCTTCCGCCACGACACCGGCGTCGCCCTGCTGCTCGCGCCCGGCGAGGGCGAACGCGGCGAGGAGGTCACCGACCGCGCCGCCCGCCAGATCGTCAGCGCCCTGCGCTCCCGCTACGAGGTCGTCGTCGTCGACTGCGGCGCCCAGCTCGGTGGTGCGGGCGCCGCCGCCGTGGAGATGGCCGACACGGCCCTGCTGGTCACCACGCCCGACGTGGTCGCCGTCCGGGGCGCCAAACGCACGGTCCGCATGTGGGACCGGCTGCAGATCCGCAAGGCCGAGGAGACGACCGTCGTCGTCAACCGGCACACCCGCGGTACGGAGATCCAGCCCCCGCTGATCCAGAAGATCACCGGAACCCTCGTCGCGGGCACGGCGATCCCGGCCAACTTCAAGGAACTGCAGAGCGCGGTGGACGCCGGCCGGGTCCACGAACTCGACGGCAAAAGCACGGTGAAGCAGGCCCTGTGGGGTCTCGCGGCCGAACTGGGGCTGGTCAAGGGGGCCGAGGGGCCCGGTCACCGGGCGGGCCGGTTCCGGGGTGGCGACCGGAGTGGCAGCCGGGGTGGCAGCCGGGGTGGCGACCGGGGTGGTGACCGGGGGACGGTCGGCTTCCGGCGGCGCAGAGAGCTGGGGAGGTAGCGGTGCGCTCACCCGTTCCCGTTCCCGTTCCCGTTCCCGGACGGAGGGACGAGGGCCAGGTCACCGTCGAGTTCCTCGGCATGACCCCGCTGATCCTCCTCACCCTGGTGCTGATGTGGCAGTTCGTGCTGCTGGGATACACGTTCACGCTCGCGGGGAATGCTGCGGACGAGGCGGTACGGGCGGGAACGGCGGTTCCGGAGGGCGAGCGGCAGGGGGCGTGCGAAGAGGCGGGGCTGGACAAGCTCCCGGACGCGTGGGGCGGTGAGGTGGAGTGCGCCACGTCCGGCGGCTATGTCACGGCCGACGTCACCCTCCACGTCCCCGTCCTCTTCCCGGGCTCGATCGGCTTCCCCTTCGACGTGAGGGGCCACGCCGGCGCCGTAGAGGAGGTGAAGGACTGAGATGTCGTACGAGGGGAATCGCCACAGCGGACGCGGGAATCGCCACGACGGGCGCGGGAATCGCCACGACGGGCGCGGGAGCCGCCGCAGCGGGCGCGGGGTTCGCCGCGACCGCGGTCAGGTCGCGCTCGAATACCTCGGGTTCATCCCGATCCTGATCCTCGTGGCGATGGCGGGCGTACAGATCGGACTCATCGCCTACACCGCCCAGCAGGCCGGCACCGCGGCCCGGGCGGGTGCGCGGGCGGCCTCGATCGGCGAGAGCGCCCAGGAGGGGTGCGTGAATGCGATCAGCGACTGGCTGACCGTCGATTGCCCCCCTGTGGAGAGCGGTGACGAGGTCACCGTCACCGCCACCGTCCCGATCCCGTCGATCGTCCCCGGCTGGAACTTCGACCCCGCCCGGAAGACCGCCACCATGCCGCTCGACCACTGAGGAAACACCCATGAGCCTGCGGTCACGCATCAACTCCCCGGAAGAGAACGGCAGCCGGGGCGAGGACGGCCACATGGTCGCCTCCTACCGGGCCAAACTCCTGGAGGAGATCGACCTCGCGGAGATGAGTGCCCTGGCGGCGGCCGAGCGCCGGGCCCGTCTGGAGCGGGTGCTCGGGCACATCATCAGCCGGGAGGGCCCGGTGCTCTCGACGGTGGAGCGCTCGCAGCTGATCCGCAGGGTGGTCGACGAGGCGCTGGGCCTCGGCATACTGGAGCCGCTGCTCGAAGACGCGTCGATCACCGAGATCATGGTGAACGGCCCGGACGCGATCTTCGTCGAACGCGGCGGCCGCGTCGAACAGCTCCCGCTGCGCTTCCCCTCCCACGACCAGCTGATGCAGACCATCGAGCGGATCGTGTCGACGGTCAACCGCCGGGTGGACGAGTCGAATCCGATGGTGGACGCCCGGCTCCCGTCCGGCGAGCGCGTCAACGTCATCATCCCGCCCCTGTCCCTGACCGGCGCCATCCTCACCATCCGCCGCTTCCCCCGCTCCTTCACGCTCAGCGAGCTGGCCGGCTTCGGCTCGCTCGACGAGAACATGCTGTACCTGCTGTCGGGCCTGGTGCAGGCGCGGTTCAACATCATCGTGTCGGGCGCGACGGGCACCGGCAAGACGACCCTGCTCAACTCCCTCTCCGGACTGATCCCGGACAGCGACCGCATCATCACCATCGAGGACTCCGCCGAACTCCAGCTGCAGCAACGGCATGTGGTCCGGCTGGAGTCGCGTCCGGCGAACGTCGAGGGCAAGGGCCGTATCACCATCCGCGATCTGGTCCGCAACTCGCTGCGTATGCGCCCCGACCGGATCGTGGTCGGTGAGGTCCGCGGCGGCGAGTCCCTCGACATGCTCCAGGCGATGTCGACCGGCCACGACGGCTCACTGGCCACCGTGCACGCCAACAGCGCCGAGGACGCGCTGATGCGGCTGAAGACCCTGGCGTCCATGTCCGAGGTGGAGATCCCCTTCGAGGCACTGCACGACCAGATCAACAGCGCCGTGGACCTCATCATCCAGCTCACCCGGTTCGCCGACGGCGTCCGCCGGATCACCGAGATCGCGGTGCTCGACAGCCATGGCAGCGAGCCGTACCGGCTGGTCACCCTCGCCCGCTTCGACGCGCGGCCGATGGCGGCCGACGGCCGGATCCACGGCGCCTACCAGCACTTCCCGCTCCCGCGCCGCACCGCCGACCGCCTCTACATGGCGAGTCAGCCCACGCCCCAGGCCTTCGGCGTGGCCCGGTCCGAAGATCAGCTAGCCATCCGAGAAGCCAGGTAGGACCGCCCTCATGGATCTCCAGAACCTCGTCACGCTCACCATCGGCGTCACTCTGCTGACCTGTGTCCTCGCCGTCATCGGCGTGCACACCTACGGCAAGGGCAGGGCACAGCGGGCCGCACTCGTCGAGCGCCTGTCGTCCGCCGGGCAGCTACCGGTCACCGGCCGCCGACGCCACTTCCGCAACCTGGACCGCCGGCTGCGCCGTACGAAGCTGGGCCGAAAACTGGAACTGCGGCTGGCGGCGACCGGCATGGACATCACGCCGGGCGAGTTCTTCGCCGCGATGCTGATGGCCGTGGCCGGCCTCTGGCTGATCGGCCAGGCGACCCTGGCGCCCTTCTTCGGGCCGATCGCCGGACTGCTCGGCATCTGGGCGGCGCTGCAGTTCCTCAGCTGGCAGCGGCAGAAACGCATCGAGAAGTTCATCAACCAACTACCGGAGATGGCCCGCCTGCTGGCCAACGCCACCCAGGCCGGTCTCGCCCTGCGCACCGCGATCGGCATGGCCGCGGAGGAGCTGGAGGCCCCGGCCGGCGAGGAACTCGCCCAGGTGGCCAACCAGTTGGCGATGGGCGCGACCATGGACGACGCGCTCGGCGAGATGGCCGACCGGCTCCCGTCCCGCGAACTGGTCGTCCTGGTCACGACCTTGGTCCTCTCCAACCGGGCCGGCGGCCAGGTGGTCAGCGCCCTGCGGAACCTCACGGAGACCTTGGAGGAACGCAAGGAGACCCGGCGTGAGGTCCGCACCCAGTTGTCCCAGGTGAGCATGACGTCGTACGCCGTCCCGGTGCTCGGTGTCGGCTCGCTGTTCCTGATGAACGGGGTGAAGGACGGCGCCCTGGACCGTATGACGGGCTCCCCGGCCGGCCAGGCCGCGGTGATCATCGCATTCGCGCTGTACGCGATCGGCTTCGTCCTCATCCGCCGCCTGTCGCGGATCGACGTCTGAGCGCCGGGAAAGAGGAGGGGACGAAGCGATGGCATACCTACTGGCCCTGCTGATGGGCCTCGCCGTCTGGGGCGCCTTCACCGGCGTCCGCATGTACCGGGCGGACGCGAAACTGCCGAGCGACCTGGCGCTGGCCCTGGAGATCGGCGCCACCCGCACCGGCGCCGTGGACTCGCTGATCGACCGCATGGGCATGCGCTACGCCCCCGCAATCCTGCGGCTGATGGGCCCCGGACAGGTCGCGAAGTACCGCCGGAAGATCGACCTCGCGGGCAACCCCGGCGGCCTCACGATAGACCGCTACGCCGCCCGCAGGGCGGTCTACGGCTTCCTCGGCGGTGTCGGGTTCCTGGTGTTCCTGCTCCGGGGCGACATCCTGGTGGCGCTGCTCCTGCTCGCGTTCGGCGCCTTCTGGACGGAGGTCGGCATCTGGTCGGCGATCCGGATCCGCAAGGACGTGATCGAGCGCACCCTGCCGGACTTCCTGGACGTGCTGGCGGTGGTGGTCAGCGCGGGCCTCGGTTTCCGCCAGGCGCTGGACCGCGTCGCCTCCAGGTACGAGGGCCCCTGGGCGGACGAACTCCGCATCACCCTCCGCCAGATGGACCTCGGCATGAGCCGCCGCCAGGCCTTCGCGGAGCTGCGCCGGCGCAACGACTCGGAACAGGTGGCGATGTTCGTGACGGCACTGCAGCAGGGGGAGGAACTGGGCGCCCCGATCGTCGACACACTCGTGTCCCTGGCCAAGGACATGCGCCGCACAGACGCCCAGAACGCCCGCCGCAAGGCCGCCCGCGCGGTCCCCAAGGCCACGATGATGATCACGACGTTCATGGTCCCGGCCACGATGATCCTGCTGGGGGCGGGTCTGCTCCTGGGGTCGGGGACGGACTTCGGGTCGATCACGGGGGAGTAGGGGAGGGGGAGTGGAGAGCAGGGGGTTGTGAACTGCTGCGGATTTACTGAGTGGTAGTGACTTTGGGTGAGTGTGAGTGTGAGTGTGAGTGTGAGTGAGTACCGCAGGGGTGGGCCTGGTTGTACGGGCCGGGTGGTGCCGTGTGGTGTGCCTGTTGCGGTGTGGGGAATGAACGTTCTTGGGTCGAATGGGTGACCTTTGCGGGTGTTGGTCGTTCACTGCGGTGACTGGGTTCTTCGGCTGGTGGGGGGTGAACAGGTGGGCAGGTTGCGGGAGTTGGCGGCATCGTTCGTGGTGCCCGGCCCGGCCGGGGTCGCTGTGCGGGACCGGCTGCGGGTATCGGACGCGGATGCGGCGGTGCTGACCGAGGTCGGCGTCTTCCTCGGCTCGCTGGCGTCTGGTGATCTCGCGGAGCGCTCCCGGCAGGGCCTTGCGCACGACGCCACTGGCCGGGCGGTGCGCAAGCGGGCGCTGACGGGGAAGTCGTCGGCGCGCTGGGCGGGCAGCATCACCAAGGCCACCCACGATCAGTGGGCGCTGGCGAGGCGCGGCCAGGCCGCCCACCTGAGCCGGCTGCGCGGGCAGATCGCCTCCATCGAGGCGCGGCTGGCCCGGCCCCTGGGCGCCAAAGCCGACAGAGGGGCAGGGCTGGCGCGCGGCTATGCCTTGCGTGGTGAGTGGCATGCCAAGTCCCGCCGCCTGCACACCCTCAAGGACCGCCTTGTGGTGGTGGAGGCGGACTGGGCGGCGGGCCGGGTGCACGTGGTGCGCGGTGGCAAACGCCTGGCGAACACCCGCCACCAGCTGACCGCAGCCGGGCTGAGCGAGCAGCAGTGGCGGCAGCGTTGGCAGGCGGAGCGGATGTTTCTGGCCGCTGACGGGGAGTCCGGCAAACGCTTCGGCAACGAGACCATTCGCATCACCGACACCGGCAAACTCACGCTCAAGCTCCCTGCCCCGCTGGCCCATCTGGCGAACGCCCCGCACGGCCGGTACGTCCTGGACGCGACTGTACGGTTCCGGCATCGCGGCCAGGAGTGGCGCGACCGGATCACCGCGAACCGGGCGGTGGCCTACCGCATCCACCACGATCCCGTGCGCGGCCGCTGGTACGTCACCGCCTCCTGGCAGCGCGCCGCCGTACCCGTGCTGCCGCTCGAAGCGGCCCTGGCCCGGGGGGTGGTGGGGGTGGACATGAACGACGACCACCTGGCCGCCTGGCATCTGGACGTGCACGGCAACCCGGTCGGCGCACCGCAGCGCTTCTTCTACGACCTGACCAATAGCGCGGAGCACCGGGACGCCCAGATCCGGCACGCGCTGAGTCGGCTGCTGCACCACACACGCCGGTGCGGGGCCGCCGCGATCGCCATCGAGGACCTCGACTTCACCGACAGCACCAGCCGGGAGAAGCACGGCCGTAACAAGCGCTTCCGCCGCCTGATCTCCCGCTTCCCGACGGCGAAACTCACAGCGCGGCTGGTGTCGATGGTCGCCGAACAGGACATCGCCATCGTCGCGGTCGACCCCGCCTACACCAGCGGGTGGGGTGCTCAGCACTGGCAGAAACCACTGGCCACACCGGCTCGCACAATTTCCCGGCACGATGCGGCAAGCATCGCGGTCGGGCGACGCGCCCTCGGGTATCCGATCCGGCGACGGACGACACCGCTCCCTGCACACCAGAGTGATGTGCAGGGGCATCGGACCGTCCAGGCCCGACCGGAGGCCCGGCGGCGTGAGGAAACCCGCCCCCACCCACCCGGACCACGCACACGATGCGTGCCACCGGAAGTGGAGCGAAAGCGGGAGACCAGCCTGCCCAAAACCGTCCGGGGCAGCGCCACCGAGCAGCAGTCCTGGCAACAGGACTCACTCCCGCTCAGTGTCTAGGAACGGTACTGGTGGTGCGGACGGCGCGGGTGGTGCGACCGCTGAGAGTACGACTGGCGCGGGTGCGACGGGTGCGACGGGTGCGACGGGTGCGACGGGTGCGACGGGTGCGACGGGTGCGGGCGGGGCCGGCAACCCGGCCGAAAGCCCGTCAGCACCCCCGATCCCTCTCCAGGTGAACGCCCTCCAGGCCATGTGCCGCCAGGTCTTCGGGTTCCGCCTGGCGATGATCGCTCTCGCCGCCCCCTCCGCTCTCCTCAACGCCAACCCCGGCCTCGGCGTCCGCCTCGTCGGCGCCGCCGTGGTCGTCACCTTCATGGGCTCGTACGTCCTCTTCAGGGACTGGGAACGCTTCGGCCCCCTCCTCCTGCGCCACCCCGCACTCCTGGCCGTCGACACCCTCTTCGGCTCCCTGTTGCTGATCTCGGCGGGCCCGGACACCACGCTCGCCTACGTCAGCGTCTGCACCCCCCTCCTCGCCGGCATCGTCTACGGCTGGCGAGGCGCCGCCGTCTTCGCCTCGCTCCAGTCCCTGATCCTCCTGCTCGTGTACGCCACCCTGAAGGACGCCCGGGCCGAACTCACGAAATCCCTCCTCATCCCGGGCCTCTGCGTCATCACGGGAGCCGTCGGCTCCACCCTGCGCAACCTGATGCTCCGCTTCGGCGCCGCCACCCAGGCCCTGACCGTCGTCCAGGCCCGCCTCGCCGCGACGGAGGCGGTGAGCGCCGAACGGGCCCGCCTGGCCCGGGAGATGCACGACTCCGTGGCCAAGACCCTGCACGGCGTGGCCCTGGCCGCGGACGGCCTGGCGCACTCGGCAGGCGCCCCCCGCATCGACCCGACCCTCATCAAGCAACAGGCCGAACTCGTCTCCCGCTCGGCCCGCAGGGCAGCCGCCGAGTCCCGTGAACTCCTCGCCGACCTGCGCCGCGAGCCGGACTCGGTCCACCCCACCGACGTACTCACCGAACTGGCCGCCCGCACCACGGACTTCAGCACCCGCACCGCGCTCCCCGCCACCTACCACCCCACCGGCGACCGGACGCAGCCACCGTCCCGGATCCCGTCCGCCGTGGCCCGCCAACTCCTCACCATCGCCACGGAGGCCATGGAGAACGCCCACCGGCACGCGTCCGCGACCCGGGTCGACGTGCACGCGGGAGTCCACGACGACGTCCTGAGCATCAGCGTCCACGACGACGGCTGCGGCCTCCCCCCGGACACAACCCTCGAAGAACTCCGCCGCTCCGGCCACTTCGGCCTGGTCGGCATGGTCGAGCGAGCGGCAGCGGTGGGCGCCCGCATCCACATCGGCAAGGGCACGCACCCCCAGGGCACGGAGGTCCTCCTGGAACTCCCCCTGACGGCACTGACCCCGGAGACCCCGTGACGAGGACATCGATGAGCCAGACGAGCCAGACGAGCCGGATGAGCCGGATGAACGCGGCGAACCAAACGAACCCGACGAACCATATGAAACCGACGAACCCGACGAACCCGAAGAGTCCGAAGGAACCGAAGAGTCCGACGAACCCGATGGCGACGAACCCGGACCTCCAGGCTCCCCCCGAGCCCGCCACGCCACCCGCCCCCGGCCTACGGGTCGTCGTGGCCGACGACAACCCGGTGGTCCGCGCCGGCCTGACCGCCCTGCTCTCCGGCCGCCCGGACATCACGGTTGTGGCGGAGGCCGCCGACGGCCACGAAGCCTGCGAGGCGGCCCACCGACACCGCCCCGACGTCGTCCTCCTGGACGTCCGCATGCCGGGACTGGACGGCATCTCGGCACTTCCGTACCTCGTGACGATCGCCCCGGTGATGATGCTGACCTACAGCCGCGAGCAGGAGATCGTGGAGGAGGCCCTGCGCCGAGGCGCCGGCGGCTACTTGGTCCACGGCGAGTTCACGGCCGACCAACTGGTGTCCGCAGTGCGGGACATCAAGCAGGGCCGCCCCCACTTCACTTACACGGCCGCCGGAGCGCTGCTGGCCCAGCTCCGTGCGACAAGTGCGACTGCATACGAAGTCCAACCTTCCGTTTCTTCTCGTCAGCAAAGAGAACTGCCGCCCCCGGAAGGCAATTTCACCCTCCCGTGGTTACCGTTCCCCCTCGATTCCGCAAAAAGCACTTCACGAGTGCAACCAGATATGGCACAGTCGTCGTCTGGGTGGAGGAGCGGCCGTGCGGCCGCCGCGAACCGGTCGCGACTCCGGTTGAGTACGAGGGAGGCGGAGATCATGGACCTCATCACATCGGGGATGAACAACCAGCAGATCGCCGCCGCCTGCTTCATCAGCGAGAAGACGGTCAAGAACCACATCAACCGCATCTTCGCCAAGCTCCACAGCACCACCCGTTCCGAGGCCACCGCCAAGTGGCTCGGCACGGCGCCCGGTTCACACCGAGGACTGGGGTGACCTGTGGCGACACGAGGGGGGAATGGCGGGAGCGGTCGTTGGGCCCGGGATTGGGTCCAGGGGCCCTCGGCAAAAAGGGGTGTTCCGTCGTACGTTGGACCGATCGCTCGCCGATCGGCCGCCATCGGAGGGGAACACCATGAGCAACTGGTTCAACACGACCATCTCGTACCTTCAGTCCCGCGCCGCCCGCAACGACAAGGGGCAGACGGCGGTGGAGTATCTGGGGATCATCGCGGTGGTGGTGGCGATCGTTCTGGCGATCACGGGGACGGACATCGGGCAGACGATCTTCGACGCGATCACGACAAAGATCGCCGAGGTTACTGGCGGCTGAACCAGCGCTGTAGGCACGGCGACGCTGGGCAGGCCTTTCCCATCTACATCACGGTGGTGGCGGGTCTGCTCCTTCTCGCGTTCGCATACCTCGCGGTCGGCCAGGCCGCGGCGAATCGGAACGGCGCCCAGACGGCAGCAGACGCGGCGGCACTCGCGGCTGCCATGGACACACGGGACGAACTCTCCGACGAGTGGGTGGAGAGCGTACTCGACCCGACCAAGTGGCAGGCGATCTTCGACGGTGACGGGGTGCCGTACGACGGATGTGGGCGGGCGGTGCAGTTGGCGGTGCAGAACGACGCCACTGCGTACTGCGGGCAGGCAGCGGGGCTGCTACCCGGCTACACGGTCGAGGTCGAGACCAACAAGGCCGTGGGCGACTCCATCGTGCCCGGCACTGAGACCATGCACTCGGTGGAGACCTCCACGGCTGTCATCGAGCCGCTCTGCGAGCCCCCTGGAGAGGGCGCCGGGGATGGCGCGCTTCCGCAGCTCAGTTGCAAGGACAACAAGAACTGGGACCTGGATCCGGACGATCCGACCACCTTTCCGGAACCCGAGGACCTCTTCGACGTCCATCTGGTCGACGGACCGGCGAACGACGAGTGACGAAGGAAACAGAGTGATGAGCATTCGGTTCACTGCGAAGGCCCGCAGGGCGGTGGTCGCGTTGACAGTTGTGGCCGGAGTGGCTCTCGGTATGGCCGGCTGCGGTGGTGGAGGTGACGACGACCAAAAGCCGGAGAGTTCGGCGTCCAACTCCAAGGAGAGCGGGCCTCAACCGAGCACTCAAGAGGGCCAGTCCGAAGAGCCCATGGCCGAGTTGAAGGGACCAGACGGGCTCCTGCTCCAGATCACCTCCGCCGAGCGGGATTCCGGCGGTTTTGTCACGGTGAACGGGAACTTGAAGAACGACGGCGCCAAGGGCGTGGCTATTCCCGCCTCGTTGAGTGGCAATGAGACCGAGGTCATCAGGAACGGCAGGTCACTCGGCGGCGCGACGCTCGTGGATTCGAAGGGCAAGAAGCGGTATTACGTGCTGCGCGATACGGACGGACGCCCCCTGACGACCACGGGATTCTCGACGGTGAAGGCCGGCGAGACCGTGCCTGTCTTCCTGCAGTTCCCCGCGCCCCCTACTGACACGACCGAAGTCACCTTCCAGCTCCCCGCCTTCGCCGCTGCCCCCATCCAGATCTCCGGGTGAGGCCGCCAATGACCCACAAGCGTCTCCCACTGATTCTCACGACAACCTTCTTCCTCCTTGCCGGCACAGCCCTTGCGGCCCACGCCGACACCACCCCCAGCGTCCCCCCCGGCACCGAACCCACCGCCTCTGCTCCCGTCAAAGTCGACGCCAACGATCCCGACCTCAAGCTCCCCGAAGGCGGCACCCTCGCCGAACCCAAAGTCCTGGACATCAAGCAGGTCGTCGAGGACCAGACCGGGGACGAACGCCGGGAGGACACGAACGCGGACGTGAAGTTCGCGCTCCAGGCCGAGGTGTTGTTCGGCAAGGACAGCGCGAAGCTGAGCGGGGAAGCGCGGGCCCGTATCTCCTCGATCGGGGCGGAGATCAAGAAGCAGAACGCGACGAAGATCCGTGTCTTCGGCTTCACGGACGACCTCGGCTCCTCCGCCCACGGCGACGTCCTGTCCAAGCAGCGCGCCACCGCCGTACAGGATGTCCTCGACCAGGAACTCAACGACCCGAACGTCACCTTCGAGGTCCGCGGCTACGGCGAGCAGTACCCGATCTCCTCCAACGCGACGGAATCCGGCCGCAAGAAGAACAGACGAGTCGAGGTCTCCTTCCCCCGCGGAGAGAACTGACCGAGAGCTCTGCAGGAACGGGGGGAGCCGGGGGTAGGGAAGGAACCGGGGGAAACGGGGAAGCGCACGTGACCATACTGATGGTGGCCAGGCCCCGTACAGGGTCCTGCAACTCGTGGCCCTCTCCTGGCCGACCCGTTCCGCACGCCTCTCCACCGTCCTGCTGGCCACCCTCGTTGGCGACTACGCCTGCGGAACGGCCGCCGCGCTCCTGGAACTCGCCTGCACGCGAACGATCGCCGCGCAGACCGGCCGCCTCCTGGTCGAGGTGGTGAACATGACGGCCTGCACCACGGCCCGGCTTTCTCTGCTCGGCCACTGCTTGCTCGGCCACTGCCTTGGGACCAGCATCTCCTACCCGGCCGTCTCCACCCCTACCTCCACCTCCACCTCGACCTCTACCCGCGCCCCCACCCGCACGCCCCACCCATCCATCTGCCCCGCCTCCGCCTCCAGCACATGCCGTGAACGGATTCGGGGCAGGCCCAGTCGCCCCGGCTTCATGGTGCGGACGGCGATGACCTTCAGGTGGCGGTCGAGGTAGGCGACGTCAATGGGAATCCGCATACGAAATGTGTGCACGCTGCCCGCGGGGGAGAGGAGCAGCGCCCCGTCGACGGCGTCCCGGCCGAGCAGTCCCTTCGTGCGGGCCCGGTAGGAGGATGCGATCTCCAGCGGCACGGTGATCCGCCTCTTTGCCCCGTCGTGTCCGCCGCACCCGTCGTGCCCGCCGGGCACCACGAGCTTGCCCCGTCCGTCGGACCAGCGCCCCATGCGAGGTCACCTCCCTGTGTCGCCGCCCTGTACCGACCATCACGGTCCCAGACTCGGCTACGTTCGGTCGATGACCAGCCGTGCCGTCGTCCGCGCAACCGGACGAACACACAACCAGGTGGCAGGGACATGCGAAAGATCGTTCTGATGATGTCGGTCTCCCTCGACGGCTATATCGAGGGCCGCGACCGGGACATCAGCTGGCATCGCGTCGACGACGAACTGCACCGCCACTTCAACGAGTTGGTCGTAGGGATGGGCGGGCTGCTGAGCGGCCGGGTGACGTACGAGCTCATGGCCGAGTACTGGCCCACCGCCGACTCCGACCCCGAGATCCCCGCTGTCATGGCCGAGTTCGCCGGCCTGTGGCGGGAGATCCCGAAGATCGTCTACTCGCGGACGTTGGAGCGAGCGGACTGGAAGACGACGGTCGTCCGGGAGGTCGTCCCGGAGGAGGTCCAGGCCCTCAAGGAGCAGCCGGGCGGCGACCTCGCCCTCAGCGGAGCCGACCTCAGCGGCGCCTTCCTGCGCCACGACCTCGTCGACGAGTTCCGCGTCTACGTCCACCCCGTCCTCGTCGGCGCCGGCAAGCCCCTCTTTCCCCAGTCAGACACTCTGCGGTCCCTGAACATCACCGAGTCCCACACCTTCGGCAACGGTGTCGTCCTGCTCCACTACGAGCGGTAGCGCGGGTAGCGCGGGTAGTGCGGGTGGTGCAGGTAGCGCGGGCAGCGCAAGCGGGTGGCGAACGGACGTGCCGAGCGCGCGGCGACTGGGTAGGTACGGCTCCATGACCACTCTCGGAGCCGTGTTCCGTCCCCAGTTGCCGCCCGAACGTCTCCGGGCCGTCGCCCGGCTCGCGGACGACGTAGGTCTTGAGGAACTGTGGCTGTGGGAGGACTGCTTCCTGGAGGGCGGGATCTCGGCGGCCGCCGCCGCGCTCGCCTGGACCGAGCGGGTGCGGGTCGGAGTCGGGCTGTTGCCGGTGCCGTTGCGGAACGTCGCCGTCACCGCGATGGAGGCGGCCACCCTGCACCGGCTGTTCCCCGGCCGTGCCGTCCTCGCCGTAGGGCACGGGGTGCAGGACTGGATGGGCCAGGTCGGCGCGCGGGCCGAGTCCCCGCTGACGTTGCTGCGCGAGTACCTGGTCGCGTTGCGCGCCCTGCTGCGGGGGGAGAGGGTCACGACCGGCGGGCGTTACGTCACCCTGAACGACGTCGCTCTCGACTGGCCGCCGGCCGGCGACACGGACATCCCGGTGTTCGCCGGGGCCACCGGTCCGCGCACACTGCGCCTCTCCGGTGAGGCCGCGGACGGGACCATTCTCACCGCGAGTACGTCGCTCGACGGGGTGCGACGGGCCCGCGGCCTCATCGACGAGGGACGGGCCGCGGCCGGGCGGAGCGAACCGCACCGGGTCGTCGTCTATCTTCTCGCCGCCACCGGCCCGGACGCCACCGCCCGGCTGCGTGCCGAACTGGTGGCGGAGGGGCTGGACCCCGCCCCGGACCTCGGGGTCGCCGGGGACGCCGGGGCCGTCGCCAAGGCCGTCCAGCGGCTGGCCGAGGCGGGCGCCGACTCGGTGATCCTCCAGCCGACGGCTGACGAACCGGACCCGGAGGGATTCATACGGTTCACGGCGCAGGAGGTCCAGCCGCTCGTGTCGTGAACGCCGCTCGCCCCCGTCCCTCCCCTCAGCTCGCCCGCAGGATCTCCTTCTCGCCGGCCGCGTACGGCATCCCTGAAAGATCCGGAAGGTCCTGAGTCGTCGTCCTGCGCGGAAAATCAGCAGCGCCCACTGACAACTCCCTGCGACGCTCACCCCATGGACCAGTCAACCGCGAACCCGCCGAACGGTCACACGCACCCCCGTACCTCCGAACGTACCTTCGAGGACCTCGTCGCCGAAGGCGCCGCCGTTCCCACCGAGGGGTGGGACTTCTCGTGGTTCGAGGGGCGGGCCACCGAGGCACGGCCCTCGTGGGGGTACGCCCGGTCGTTGGCCGGGCGGCTGGCCGGCGCGACCGCCGCGCTCGACATCCAGACCGGGGGAGGGGAGGTCCTGGACTTCGCCCTCGGCACCGCGGCGCCGACCGCGCCCGTACTCACCGTCGCCACGGAGGGCTGGCCGCCGAACGTCGCCAAGGCCACCGCCCTGCTCCGCCCGCGCGGCGTCGCCGTCGTCGCGACGCCGGAGGACGCGCCGCTGCCTTTCGCGGACGCCACCTTCGACCTGGTCGTCAGCCGCCATCCCGTCCGCCCCGACTGGCCGGAGATCGCCCGGGTGCTGGGACCCGGGGGGACGTACTTCGCCCAGCACGTCGGCCCCGCCAGCGTCTTCGAACTCGTCGAGTACTTCCTCGGCCCCCAGCCGGACCAGGATCGCAGCGACCGCCACCCCGACCGGGAACGCGCCGGGGCCCAGGCGGCCGGTCTGGAGATCGTCGGCCTGCGTGCCGAGCGGCTCCGCGTGGAGTTCCACGACATCGCAGCCGTCGTCCACTTCCTGCGCAAGGTGGTATGGATGGTCCCCGGCTTCACCGTCGAGACGTACGCGCCCCGACTCCGCGCGCTGCACGAACAGATCGAGTCCGAGGGCCCCTTCGTCGCCCACAGCACCCGCCACCTCGTCGAGGCCCGCAGACGGATCGGGTGAGCCGCAGACGGATCGGGTGAGCCGAAGGCCGATCGGGTGAGCCGAAGGCCCCTACGCATGAAGCCCCCTACGCATGAAGGCCCCCACGCATGAAGCCCCTACGCATGCGGACCCGCCGTGACCGTCCCGATCACCAACTCGGCCCGCGCCTCCAGCACTTCGCCCACCCGGTCCGCCTGCTCGCCGAGCTCGCGCTCCTGGTGTGCCGTCAGGCGCCTCAGAGGCTCCACCGTGACGGTTGTACGCCGTCCCTGGCGCCGCTGGTGCCAGACACCCGCCACCACCCCGTCGACCAGGAGCACGGGATAGTTTCCGGCCTGCCCGCCCGCCAGCGCCCGCCGGTACGCCGCACCCGGGAACAGCCGTTCACGCGGCTGTACGGCGATGCCGTACGCGTCGAAATACGGCAGCAGCCGCACCCCGCGGACCGGCTCCTCGGGGAAGACGGTGTCGCCGGCCGCCACCCACGCCGGGGCGCCCTCGAAGACGACCTCCTCGATCTCCCCGCCCCGGCTCATCCCGTCGAACAGGGGGCCCGCCCAACCGCCCGGCGCCGCCAGCCACTTCGCGAAGTACGCCGGGGTCGACGGCCCGTAGGCGCGCAGATACCGCCGTACGAGCTCACGCACCGCCTCGTCCGGCGGGAGCGGGGCGAAGTACGGCGGGCGGGTGTAGGTGACCTTGCGGCCCCGGTTCGGGCCGAAGCACAGGGCGCCCGACTGGCCCGCCCGGTGCAGCACCTGACGCCAGCGCGGCCACAGGTCCTGGAAGGCCGGCATCACCCGGTCGCCCGCCCAGGGGCCGGTGCGGGCGACGACCTCCTCGCTCAGCTCGTCGATGGTCAGGCACACCCCGTCGAGGGCGTCCCCGATCGCCGCCACGATCTGCCCGGCCTGCTCCTCGGTGACCCGTACTCCGGCCGCAAGGGGACTCCTGCCGGACGGAACGGCCGACAGCGCGGCGCACCACAGCGGCAGCTCGTGCGAGGCCAGCAGATGAACGGTCCCGCGCGGGCCGTGCGTCTTGACGAGTGAGCGGACCTCCCAGAGCGCGGCCCGGACGTCCGCCCGGGTCGTCCCGTCGGCCCGCACCCCCACCGAGACCTCCGCCGCCGACAGCACCTGCGCATGGGCGGCGAGCATCGCACCCACCACATCGGCGACGACCGTACCGTTCTTGGCGGGGATGGCCAGGAACTGCCGTTCCAGCCGCCGCGTGCTTGCCTGCTCCCACGTGATTCTCGAGGTCATGGCCCGACGCTAGGACCCAATGAGGTCAGATCCTGTCCGCTTCGCCGCGGATGCTCTGGGAGCGCGCCCAGAGCGCGGTCACTCCCCGTACATCCATGGCTCCACGAGTTTTCCACATTGTTATCGCAGGTGGATCGAGTACCCTCCGCGCGTCACGTACGTTCCGACCAAGGTATTTCGCGTGAGCAGGCTGCGCGGGCGGTACCGCGCAGCGGAGGGGGCTGCGCGGTGCCGTGGCTCCTGGTGCGGCGTCCGGTGCGGCGTCCGGTGCGGCGTCAACAGGTGATGCGGCCCACCGTCACCCGCCGGAGGGAACCTGCCCCCATGTGTTCTCTTCGAGATTCCGCCGCGATTCGGCCACACCGCAGCCACGAAAAGGCCTCAGACTGGCCGTCGCCGCGTTGTCGTCCGACTCCGGAGAGTAGTTGTGGCACGCCGAGGCACGCAGCATCACTTACGAAGGGTTATGGTGGAAACCCCCCCTCGGGCCGGTCCGTCTCCCCCCCCCACGGACCGGCCCGTTTTTTCTGCGCCCACGGGGCACTCGTCCTCTCTGCGCTCCAGGGGCACTCGTCTGCGGCACTCGTCCACCGCACTCGCTTGCTCTGTGCGCAGGGGGCGCTCATAGGGGGTGGCGCATGGTCCGACACAAAGCGGCGCGGGACGGTATCGATGGGCGGCTCCGCCGCATGCGCGCGACCAGCCGCAGACGGACCCGAACCCGCGACCAGCCGCAGACGGACCCGAACCCGCCCAGAAACCCCGACAACCCCCGCCCGGGGCGCCCCAATCCCGGCCCAGGGTGCCCCAACCCCCCGCACCCCAAAAGGAAACAGCGCGGTACCCTTCGGGTCGCGGGGACCGCATCCGCACAGAGGGGCTGACAATCAAGTGAACCTGCGCGACACACTGCGCGGCCTGCTCGTCAGGCTGTACGCGCGCCGGGTGGAAGGCCACCTGGACCACGCCCAGGTGCCCAAGCACATCGGCGTCGTCATGGACGGCAACCGGCGATGGGCGAAGGCCGCCGGTTCCACCACCGCCCAGGGTCACCGCGCCGGCGCCGACAAGATCGAGGAGTTCCTCGGCTGGTGCTCCGAGACGGACGTCGAGGTCGTCACCCTCTGGCTGTTCTCCACCGACAACTTCGACCGCCCGCAGGAAGAGCTCGTCCCGCTCTTCGGCATCATCGAGGACGTCGTCCGCACCCTCGCCGCCGACGGCCGCTGGCGGGTGCACCACGTCGGCGCGCTCGACATCCTCCCGCAGGGCATGCAGGCGGCCCTCAAGGAGGCCGAGGAGACCACCGCGAAGACCGACGGGATAGTGGTCAACGTCGCCATCGGCTACGGCGGCCGCCAGGAGATCGTCGACTCGGTCCGCTCCATGATCCTGGACGCCGCCGACAAGGACACCTCGATGGAGGAGCTCGCCGAGTCCGTCAGCATCGAGTCGATCGGCCGCCACCTCTACACCGGCGACCAGCCCGACCCGGACCTTGTGATCCGAACGAGTGGTGAACAGCGGTTGTCCGGATTCATGCTGTGGCAGACCGCTCACTCGGAGTATTACTTCTGTGAGGTCTTCTGGCCTGCCTTCCGCAAGGTCGATTTTCTGCGTGCCCTGCGCGACTACGCAGCGCGCCACCGCCGCTACGGAGGCTGACGGGCGGCTGGTGGGCGGCTGACGGAGGCCGCTCCGGAGTCGGCACGTCTACCCGTTTTGGGGCGGACGTAACAAGGAGTTCACCAGCGCGCCGTCATATGCGCCTGCATGGCATCGCACGTTCGAGGGCATAAACCAAACAGGCCGACGCCCGAACCACGGGTGTCGGATCTCAGCGGACGGCACGGGGCCGTCCGCCCGGGAGGCCCTTTGCACCAGCCCGACCGCGCGGTCTCAGCGCGGGCGAAGCAGTGGAGGGCCGGTCCCCGGCCCGTGCATCGCGGCCGACGACCGGTCCAGCTCCACTCCGTCGCTCCCCGACCTCATCCGAGGGGGTACGTCCTTCCGTGGTGACCAGCACAAAGCGCCATAAGCCAGACCGGCGCACATATGTTCTCGACACCAGCGTCCTGCTGGCCGACCCGAACGCCCTGAGCCGCTTCGACGAGCACGAGGTTGTGCTTCCCATCGTCGTGGTGACGGAACTGGAGGCCAAGCGGCACCATCCCGAACTGGGCTATTTCGCCCGACAGGCCCTGCGTCTGCTGGACGAGTTCCGGGTCAGGCACGGTCGCCTCGACTCCCCTCTCCCGATCGGGGACCTGGGCGGGACCGTCCGTGTCGAGCTCAACCACTCGGACCCCAGCGTGCTGCCCAGCGGCTACCGCCTGGGGGACAACGACTCCCGCATCCTCGCGGTCGCCCGCAACCTGCAGGCCGAGGGGTTCGACGTCACAGTCGTGTCGAAGGACCTCCCGCTGAGGATCAAGGCATCCTCGGTCGGACTCCTCGCCGAGGAGTACCGCGCCGAACTCGCCATCACGGACGCCTCCGGCTGGACCGGAATGTCCGAGCTGACCCTGCCCGGCGAGCAGGTGGACATCCTCTTCGAGGAGGGGCACGTCCATGCGCCCGAGGTGGCCGCCATGCCGGTGCACACCGGGCTGATGATCCAGTCGGAGCGCGGTAAGGCTCTCGGCCGGGTCACGCCCGAGGGCGGCATCCGGGTGGTGCGCGGGGATCGCGAGGTGTTCGGCATCAAGGGGCGCAGCGCGGAGCAGCGCATCGCGCTGGACATCCTCCTCGACCCGGACATCGGAATCGTGTCCATGGGCGGCCGGGCCGGCACCGGAAAGTCGGCACTCGCGCTGTGCGCGGGGCTCGAGGCGGTCCTGGAGCGCCGCCAGCACAAGAAGGTGATGGTCTTCCGTCCGCTGTACGCGGTGGGCGGGCAGGAGCTCGGCTATCTGCCGGGCAGCGAGGCCGAGAAGATGGGCCCCTGGGCGCAGGCGGTCTTCGACACACTGTCCGCGGTCACCAGCCGTGAGGTCATCGAAGAGATCACCGCGCGGGGAATGCTCGAAGTCCTTCCGCTCACCCACATCCGCGGCCGCTCCCTGCACGACGCGTTCGTGATCGTGGACGAGGCGCAGTCGCTGGAAAGGAACGTACTGCTGACCGTTCTGTCCAGAATCGGTGCGAACTCGCGGGTCGTTCTGACCCACGACGTGGCGCAGCGGGACAACCTGCGGGTCGGCCGCTACGACGGAGTCGTCGCCGTGGTCGAGAAGCTGAAGGGGCATCCACTCTTCGCGCATGTCACGCTGACGCGGTCCGAGAGGTCCCAGATCGCGGCCCTGGTGACCGAAATGCTCGAAGACGGGCACGTCTGATACGGCTGGCCCACTAGGGGCCGGTTACGCGGCAGTTGGCGCCGTCCGGGAAAAAGCAATGAGCTTACCCGGGCGGCGCCTTCGCGCAAGGAGCTTTCTCGAATTCCCCGGGGGCAAACGGGATGTGAGCTTTCACACGCAACTCAGAATTGCCTTGCGGCGTCGGGTTACGGCAGAGTCTCACTCCTGTCAGGCCCCGCATACGACACACCTGTACCCCCAGCGGTACGGCACCACGGAAGCACCACAGCCAACTCCATAGCGTTGTCGTATGCCGCCCGAGTCATCACACGGCTCTCCCCCCAAGGGAGTTGCTTGCCGGGCCCGCGCCTCCCGTGACCAGGTAGTTGGGAGGACTGTGCCAGGGGCACGATTGCGTCCGCCAGGGTCACCGAAGCGGGCGATGCTGGAAGGAAACCGTGTGAGCCCGATTTCGGTCCGGGGATTCGCAGTGGCCTCGGCCACGGCAGTCACCGCTGTCGGTAGCGTCGTCGGAGTTGCCTCTGGCAGCACCGCGCAGACCAACGACGTGGAGGCTACGGCAGCCGACTCGACGCTCCTCTCGGAGATCCCCGCGGGCCAGTTGGCCCAGGTGCAGACCGAGTCCCTCACGCAGCAGGCCGACACCCAGGCCATCGCCGCGGACGTGAGCGCGAAGAAGGACGCGGAGGAGGCGGCCCGCAAGCAGGCGGCCAAGGACGCCGTCGCGAAGCAGAAGGCCGCCGAGGCGGAAGCGGCGGCGGAGGCGGCGAAAGCTGCGGATGCCAAGGCGCGCAAGGATGCCGCGGAAGCCACCACCCGCTCCGCGCCGCGAGGCCCCATCAGCCTGGCGCCGCAGTCTTCGTACACCGTCGCCGAGGTCCAGGCCCTCGCGCGCTCGATCGTCCCCAGCGGCCAGTTCCAGTGCTTCAGCAACATCGTGGACCACGAGTCCACCTGGAACTACAAGGCGCAGAACCCCTCGTCCGGCGCCTATGGTCTCGTCCAGTCGCTGCCCGGCAACAAGATGGCGTCCGTCGGTGCCGACTGGCAGACCAACCCGGCCACGCAGATCAAGTGGGGCCTCAACTACATGAACGAGCGCTACGGCAGTCCCTGCGACGCCTGGTCGTACTGGCAGGCCAACGGCAACTACTGAGCCCACGCCGCTCAGGCCGCTCAACCTTTCGAAGCCCCTTCCCGTCCTACGGGGAGGGGCTTCAGCCATGTACGGTCTGACCCGGCGACTCCAGGGGGAGTGGTGAGGAGGGACGGGGGAAGAGGACAGATCATGTCGCGAGTGCCAGGGTGGATCGGCCGGCTCGGCGCCGGACTGACCGAGATGGGCGAGCGGTTGGACGAGGCCCGCGCGCAGGCGGAGCGCGAGGACGCGGAGTCCGAGCGTGCTTCGTACGCGGAGTCCGAGCGTGCTTCGTACGCGGACGACGACCCGCCGCCCGACCACGACCACACCTCACCGGCCCCGGACCACCCGGCCGTCGTCAGCACCGCCCGGCAGGATCCCGCGCAGGCCGTGCCGTGGGGAATGCGGGTCGCGGCCGAGGCGGGCTGGCGGCTGCTGGTGCTGGCGGGCACGCTCTGGGTCCTCATGCGGGTCATCAGCGCCGTACAACTGGTGGTACTCGCGTTCGTGGCGGCGCTGCTCATCACGGCGATCCTGCAGCCGATGGTGGCGCGGCTGATGCGGCTCGGCGTTCCGCGCGGGCCGGCCACCGCTCTGACCGTGACCCTCGGGTTCGTCGTCATGGGCCTGATCGGCTGGTTCGTGACCTGGCAGGTCATGGAGAACATCGACAACCTGTCCGGCCAGGTCCAGGACGGCATCGACGAGTTGCGCAAGTGGCTCCTCAACAGCCCCTTCCACGTCACCGACAAGCAGATCAACGACATCGCCGAGAACCTGCGGAACGCGGTCGGCGCGAACACCGACCAGATCACCTCGGCGGGCCTGGAGGGCGTCACGGTCGTCGTCGAGGCACTGGCCGGGATCCTGCTGGCGGCCTTCTCGACGCTGTTCCTCCTCTACGACGGCCGGCGCATCTGGGAGTGGACGCTGAAGCTGGTCCCGGCGGCGGCCCGGCCGGGGGTCGCGGGCGCGGGCCCACGGGCGTGGCGGACCCTGACCGCCTACGTCCGCGGCACGGTCTTGGTGGCGCTGATCGACGCGATCTTCATCGGCCTCGGCATCTACTTCCTGGACGTCCCCATGGCCGTCCCGCTCGCCGTCTTCATCTTCCTGTTCGCCTTCATCCCGCTCGTCGGCGCGGTGGTCTCCGGTGCGCTGGCGGTCGTGGTCGCGTTGGTGACGCAGGGCGTGTTCACGGCGGTCCTGACGCTGGCGGTGGTGTTGGCCGTCCAGCAGATCGAGGGCCACATCCTGCAGCCGTTCATCCTGGGCCGGGCGGTCCGGGTACACCCGCTGGCGGTCGTGCTGTCCGTCGCGGCGGGTGGGATGGTCGCCGGGATCGGCGGTGCGGTGGTGGCGGTCCCGTTGGTGGCGGTGACCAACACGGTGGTGGGGTATCTGCGGTCGTACTCCCAGGAGGCGGCCCTGAAACGGTCACCCCGCCCGCACGGGGCCACGGCGGTGGGGTCGGCCCCGGTGGACCCGCCTCCGGAGCCGTAGCGCACGGGGGCCACGCGTCCCCGCCTGGGAGCCGTAGCGCAAAACGTCGGCCACGCGGCCGACCCCTCGGTATCGCCGCACCCGCCGCCCCCACGTGCGGCCCGGCTCTCCAAGTCCCCTTGCCGCAGCCCGTTCCGCGTCGCCGGGCGGGCTGGGAGAAGCCCCGGGACTGGGCAGAAACAGCCGTCCAAGTTTCGATCAAATGAACGCCGAACACAGGCAGTTGGGTAGCCGTAAGGCTCAACTTCCGCCAGTCGGCGACAGCTCGGAATACGGCGTCCGGAATATGCGCCCGGCCTGATACATCTTCCTCCCTCAGCGCTACGCGTCAGGCGTATGTGCGACACCCGCCGAGGTGAGTGATGTCGGGCTACGAACTGCTCGCACCGGCCCTGGCCGGGTGCGGGCGCGAACGTTTCACGGGAGAACTGCGGATCGCCGGATCCCCCGGCGGCACCGTGCACCTCCGGGACGGACTCGTGGTCGCCGGGGAGTCCCCGGGCGCGCCCGGCCCCGAGGCGTTGCTGCTGCGCTCCGGCCGGGTCAGCGGCGAGCAGTGGGCCGAGCTGGTGCGGGAGTCCGGCGGCGCGCGCTGGCCGGCCACCGGACTGGTCGCGCACGGGTACGCGGGGGCCGCCCAGCTCAAGGTCGTCTGTGTGATGGCGCTGCACGACGCCGCGTTCGCGATCGCCGCGGGCCGGACCGACGGCTGCGAACGCGCCCCGGCCGCCGAGCCGTTCGCCCAGGTAGCCGTGGGAGAGTCGCCCTCCCGGCTGCTGCGGGAGACGGCCCGTCGGCTCGCCGCACTCGCGGCCCTGCCGCACCCCGTGCACCCCGACCGTGAACGACCCGTGCCCGTGTCGCCGTCCGACACCGGCGAGGGCCCCCGCCCGCTCTCCGAGCTCCGGCGCGAGCTCCTCGCCCATGCCGACGGCCGCCGTACCGCACGGGACCTCGCCTTCCGCACCGGACGCGGGGTCTACACCGTCACCGTCGAGGTCGCCCGGATGCTCGCCGAGGGGCTCCTGCGATGCCCCCCGGAGCCGCTGCCGATCCCCGTCCTGCGCACACCCCCCGACAGCGGGGGCGTACGCCCCCGGACCCCCGGGCCGCCCCCCGGGCCGCACCCGTCCCCGCCACCCGCGATTCCCGCCGCCCTGCCCCGCCGTAGACCCGGCGGATTCTTCCGCCTACGGAACGGAATCCCGAAATGAACCAGCCGAACAGAACAATCCGCCCGATGGTCCGCCCGATGGTCCGCCCGCTGAACCAGCCGATGAACCCCACCCGATGAATCACCCGATGAACCAGGGGAGTTGAATACATGGATCACCAAGCCCTCGCACGCGAGATGCGTGGTCTGCGCGAACAGGTCACCGGAATCACCGACACCGCCGTGGCCGCCGCGGACGGGCTGCTGATCGCCGCCGACACCGCCGACTCCATCGACCCGGAGGGACTCGCCGCCCTCGCCGCGGCCGGCGTCGGCCTCGCCCGCCGTACCGCCGAGGCGACCGCCCGGGGCAGCCTGCTCCGCACGGTCACCTACGGCAGCCACGGCTGCGCCGCCTTCTACGCCGTCGGTGCCACCGCGCTGATGGTCGTGCTGGGCGACGAGGGCATCGACGTGGACGACCTGCACCGGGCTGCCCAGCCGGCCCTGCGCCGCATCGGCTCGATACTCACCGACGAAGCAGTCCTCACCGACGAAGCAGTACAGCAAGCAGCCGAAGGAGTCTGAAGGGATGGCGACGAAGCGTATGACCTCCGGTTTCTCCGACCAGGTGATGGGCCTGGTCAAGTCCCTCCGTGCCGACGCCCCCGACTGTGTCGCGGCGGGCCTGGTCGACATGTCGACCGGCATGCTGCTGTCGTACGAGACCGTCGAGACCCATCCGCCCGAGGTCCTGGACCTGCTGGCGGGCGCGACCCTCGACCTGTTCCAGGGCCGTACGGTCGTGATGATCGAGGACGTCTTCAAGGAGCGCCGAGGGATGGTCAGTGACCAGCACTTCTTCCAGGAGATCCTGGTCAACAGCGAGAACCTCACACACCTGTTCGTGCGGATGAACGAGCAGCAGGACGTCGTCGCGGTGGTCGTCTGCCGTAAGTCCGTCAACGTGGGCATGCTGTTCGCCCAGGTCCGGCGGGTGATCAAGGAGTACAGCCTCTGAGAACTCTGAGAACGACAGCGGGCCCCTCCGGGACCGGATCGACCGGTTCGATCGGATCGACCGAGCGACTCAATGACCGAATGACCGGAAGGGCCCACTGCTGCGTCGGCGTTCCTACTCCGTGCGCAGCCCGTCCGGCCGCATCAGCCGCAGCAGCGGCGGCAGGCTGAACAGGGTCACCACCAGGACGACCGCCGCGCCCACGCCGGTCATGGACAGCACGCTCGGCCAGTCCACCCGCACGGTGGTGTCCGTCATCCGCAGCAGCACCGCGCCCAGCGTGAGCCCCACCGCCGACGCCAGCAGCAGACCGAGCGCGATCGGGATCGCCGTCTGCCACAGCACCGACAGGCTCAGCGTGCGCCGCCGGGTGCCGAAGGCGACCAGCGCCGACAACAGCTTCTTGCGCTCGCGCAGTTGCTCCAGCTGCGACACCAGCAGGCTCGCCCCGATCAGCGCCAGCACACACGCGGCGCCGACGAACAGGCCGGTGCGGATGGCGGTGAACCGGTCGGTCTGTTCGACCGACTGCCAGACCATGGGTTCGCTCAGGGGGTCGATGGTCGCCGCCGTGTTGCGGATCAGGTCGTACACGTCCGGCACGGTCTCGTCGACTTTGAGGTACAGCTGGCCGCTCAGGGCCGAAGCGTTCGCGGCCGGCAGTGCCTTCGGGGTGATCAGGAAACCGCCCCGCGCCGACCAGGTCGGATCGTCCGTGCGGCTCTGTGCGTCCCTCATTCCCGACGGGACCACCCACGGGATCTCCGCGCCCTTCGCCCCGCCCTTGTAGGACGGGTCGAAGTACAGCGTGCGGCCCGCCTTCGCCAGCTTCGGGGTGCCGGTGTCGTACTCGGCACCGCGTGCGACGAACACGTCGCCGTCCCGGCACGAGGGCAGGACCGCGACCTCCCGGAGCGCCGCGCAGTCCCCGACGGTCACCTGGGCGTTGAGCTCCGGTGCCGCGCGCCGATCGCCGACCTCCCCCTCGGAGTACGCGTAGACCTGGCGCACGCCCTCGGTCCGGCGGTACTTGTCGGTGGCCCGGCCGAGCGGTATCTCCTTCGGGACCGTCACCTGCAGCTGGGCCCGGCTGACGTCGTGGCCGGTGGCCTTCGTGTAATCGCTCTCCACGCCGGCGAACAGCATCTGCAGCGCGATCGCCCCGGCCACCGCCACCGCGATCCCGTTGACCATGCGGGCGGCCGACCCGCTGCTCAACTGGAGCCTGCGTACGGCCAGTTGCCAGGCCACCCCGCCGCCGCCGAGTCGACCGACGACCGCCTCGACGATCCAGGGCAGCAGCGCGGTCACCCCGATGAGCAGGAGCATGACACCACCGACGACCAGGTACTGGTTGAAGTCGCCGTCGCCCCGGCCCTTCCCGATCATCGGGTAGAGCAGCGCGAGCCCGCCCAGCGGCAGCAGCAGCCGCCACCACAGCCGGCGCCGGGCCGGCTTGGCCGCCCGGACCACGCCGAGCGGCTCGATGACGACTCCGCGCAGGGCGACCAGGGTGACGAGCACCGCGGCCGCCGGCACGGCGAGCCCGACCAGCAGGGCGAGGGCGGGGGAGGGGTTGAGGTAGCTCGGGAACACGCTGATGTCGAACACCTCGACCGCACCCGCGGCCTGACGGCCCATCATGAAGAAGCCCGCGCCGAACACCAGTCCGAGCGCCGCGCCCGCGAGGGCCTCACCGGCGGCGATCCGCCGGGTCGAGCGGCCGTCGGAGCCGACCAGCCTGAGCGCCGCGAGCCGCCGGTCGCGCCGCTCGCCGCCGAAGCGTACGGCCGCTGCGATGAACACGGCGACCGGCATCAGCAGCACCACGAACACGACGAGGATCAGCAGGATGAGCACCGGGTCCGTCTTCTCGGCGGTCGGGTTCACGTCCCCGAACCGGTCGATCCGGGCGACCCGGACGCCGTGGATGCCCTCGGCGGCGAGACCGTGGGCGCCCCGGTAGAAGGCGAGTTCGGCGGAGCCGATCAGCCCGCGCTCGCCGACGGTCCCGACGATCCGGCCCGAGAGCCGCTCCCGCAGCAGCTTTCCGCTGTCCGACTCCAGCAGCTTCTTCAGCGCGGGCGAGACGACCAGTTCACCCAGCCCGGGGAACTTGTCCACGCCGGGCGGCAGCGGCGCCCGCGTCCCCTCGGGCTCCACCTCCCGGCCCCGGATGTCCTTGTCGCGGAAGGTCGTGTCCGTGTTGGCGACGACCAGGGTGTCGTTCGCCTTCGGTATGACCTCATCGCTGTACGTGATGTCCGTGCGGGCGATCTCCCGGTCGTGCCGTGCCGCCAGCGCGTTCGGGATCGCGGTCGTCAGCAGCAGCAGCGCCACCCCGAGCCCGACCCCGACCGCCGTCAGCAGCGCCCGGACCCATCCCTCACGCCCGCCGGCGAAGGCGAACCTGACCCCCATGGCAAGGTCTCGCGACCAGTGCCTCACGTTCATACGACCCGCTCCATGTCCCGGGACTTCCCGTCCCGTACGACGATCTCGCGGTCGGAGTAGGCGGCCACCCGGGCCTCGTGCGTGACCAGCACGACGGCGGCGTTGGTGGACCGGGCCGCCTCGGTGAGCAGCTCCATCACGCGCTCGCCGTTGAGCGAGTCGAGCGCTCCGGTCGGCTCGTCGGCGAACAGCACCCGCGGGCCGGTGACCAGCGACCGGGCCACGGCGACCCGCTGCCCCTGGCCGCCGGACACCTCGCCGGGCCGCTTCTTCCGCAGGTCGTCGACCTCCAGCCGTTCCATCCACGTCAGCGCGGCCCGCTCGGCCTCCTTGCGGGAGGTCCCGTTCAGCCGCAGCGGGAGGGCGACGTTCTCGACGCAGGTCAACTCGGGCACCAGCTGCCCGAACTGGAACACGAACCCGAACTCGGTGCGCCGGAGGGCACTGCGCTGGGCGTCGTCCATGGTGGCCATCTCGCGCCCGTTGTACATGATCGAGCCCGAGTCGGGCGTCACGATCCCGGCGAGACAGTGCAGCAGCGTCGACTTGCCGGACCCGGAGGGGCCCATCACGGCGACGACCTCGCCGGCGTGGATGGAGAACCCGGCGCCGTCGAGCGCGAGGGTCGGGCCGTACACCTTGCGCAGATCGTCGGCCACGAGCAGGGAACCAGCGGGATGCGTCACTCGGCCACCGCCTCGGCGAGCTTGCCGAGCCGCGCGGCCGTCAGTTCCAGCCACCGCAGATCGGCCTCCAGATGGAAGAGCGCGTGGTCGCAGATCAGCTGGTCCGCCAGATCGCCCTTGCGCTTGCGGTCGGTGAGGATCCGCATCATGCGCAGGTGCTCGGCGCGCTGCGTGTCCAGGATGTCGGCCGCGTTCCGCCGGGTCAGCAGCGCGAGGACGACCTTGGTGTACAGCGTCGACTGCAGATACGGCTCGGGCTTCTCCGGCGTCGCGAGCCACCGCTGTACGTCGGTGATCCCGGCCTCGGTGATCGCGTACCGCTTGCGCTCCGGCCCGTCGCCGGGCTCCATGCCGTCGACCTCGACGAGGCCGTTCTTCAGGAGCCGGGACATCGTCGAGTAGACCTGGCCGTAGTGCAGCGGCCGGTCGTGACCGAACTTCTCGTCGAAGGCCCGTTTCAGGTCGTAACCGTGACGCGGGCCGGACTCCAGGAGTCCCAGGAGAGTGTGACCAATGGACATGGAGAGGAATGTACACACCGTGTATACCCCGCATGTATACGTCGAGTGTTCAGACGATGGCGGGGCGTGCGGCCCTCCAGGTGGGAGCCCATTGTCACGGTTCCGCGACAGGCCCGGAATCCTTGGGCGGCCGACCGCGACGCGGGATCGCTCCGGCATCGCCGGGCAGGCGACCGGCGTCCGCGAGTGCCTTGCGCAACAGGAACTCGATCTGCGCGTTGGCCGAGCGCAGCTCGCTCCCGGCCCACCGTGCCAGCGCCTCGTACACCAACGGGTCCAGCCGCAGCAGCACCTGCTTGCGCTGCTGCGGCCGCCTCCGGGGCGTGGGCCCCTCGGGGGACGCGGTCACTGGTAGAGGGTCCCCGTGTTCAGCACCGGCTGCGGGGCGCGGTCGCCGCACAGCACCACCATCAGGTTGGACACCATCGCCGCCTTCCGCTCCTCGTCCAGTTGGACGATGTCCTGCTCGGTGATCCGGGCCAGCGCCGCCTCGACCATCCCCACCGCGCCTTCCACGATCTCCCGCCGGGCCGCGACGACCGCGCCGGCCTGCTGCCGCTGGAGCATCGCCGAGGCGATCTCGGGCGCGTACGCGAGGTGCGTGAAGCGCGACTCGATGATCTGCACGCCGGCCGCCTCCACGCGCGCGTGCAGCTCGACGGCGAGCTTCTCGGTGATGTCCTCGGCGTTGCCGCGCAGCGAGAGCCCGTCCTCGTCATGGGCGTCGTACGGGTACTCGATGGCGATGTGCCGCAGGGCCGTCTCGGTCTGGGTGGCGACGAACTCCAGGAAGTCGTCCACCTCGAAGGTGGCCTGGGCGGTGTCCGCCACCTTCCACACCACGACCGCGGCCAGCTCGATCGGGTTCCCGTAGGCGTCGTTGACCTTGAGGACCGGGGTCTCGTGGTTGCGGACCCGGGTCGAGATCTTCTCTCGGGAGGTGAGCGGGTTCACCCAGCGCAGCCCGTCCTCGCGGATCGTCCCCCGGTAGCGCCCGAAGAGCTGGACGACCCGGGCCTCGCCCGGCGCCACCGTGTTCAGGCCGCACATCGCGGTGAACGCGGCCAGGCCGATCAGGATGCCGCCGACGATCAGGACCGCCTTGACGCCGGTCGCCGCGACCGTGGTGGCGGTCACCACCATGCCGACGCCGAGCAGCAGCCCGACCAGGCCCAGCAGCAGCGCGAGCCCGCCGCCGATGTTGTGCGCGGGGAACTCCCGCACGCGGGGCGCGGGCATGGTGGGTATGTCGGCGGTCTCGGTGGTCGCGGTGGTCTCGGTTGTCTCGGTGGTCAGTGTGGAGTCGTGCGTGGACATGGATATCCCCCGTTTCTCGTACGTTCGTTCGTGTACGAACAGCGTGCATCCTTTATCTAAGTGATATCACTTTACCCCGTCACGGCAACCCTCACCCGCTCTCGCGCGTCGGTTCCACCAGGACGGGTGCTGATTGTCACGTCCGTAAAAGGCGGGATCGGGAGCACTTTGTCATACCAGGCGGTGTTAGTTTTCGGAGCTGATCCGAGCCGGCCATCGGCGTGACAGCAGAGAAGGAAGCGGAGCGAGCGGACTCATGGGACGAGCGGAAGAGAGACGAGCGCGACAGCGCGGCGGCCACCGCACGGAGCCCACAGGCTCGTCCGCGACACCGGCCACGGGCGTCGGCGGCGGCCGGGCGGCGGCCCGCCGGGCGGCCACCGGCAAGCGCGCGCAGACCGGCACCGGGAAGAGCGGCCTGCGCAGGCTGTTCACCTGGAAGAAGATCATCGGCACCTTCTTCGGCCTCTGCCTGCTCGGCATCGGCGCCTTCGCCGTGCTGTACATCATGGTGTCCGTCCCCGACGGCAACGCGGCGGCGCAGGCCGCGCTGCGCCAGAGCAACGTCTACAAGTACAGCGACGGCACCGTCCTCGCCCGTGACGGCAAGGTCAACCGCGAGATCGTGGACCTGTCCAAGGTGCCCAAGGGTGTCCAGCACACCTTTGTCGCCGCCGAGAACAAGACCTTCTACCACGACTCCGGCATCGACCTCAGGGGCACGGCCCGCGGTCTGTACAACACCGCCAGGGGCCGGGGCGCGCAGGGCGGTTCGACGATCACCCAGCAGTACGTCAAGAACTACTACCTCAGCCAGGAGCAGACGGTCACCCGCAAGCTCAAGGAGATGGTCATCTCCCTGAAGGTGGACCGCCAGATGTCCAAGGACGACATCCTCGCCGGCTACATCAACACCAGCTACTACGGCCGCAACGCCTACGGCATCCAGGCCGCCGCCCAGGCCTACTACCGCGTCGATGCCGAGAAGCTCACGGTGGAGCAGGGCGCCTACCTCGCGGCCCTTCTGCAGGCGCCGAGCCAGTACGACTGGGCGGTCGCGTCCGACACCGGCAAGCGGCTGGTGAAGGCCCGCTGGAACTACGTCCTGGACAACATGGTCGAGGAGAACTGGCTGGACAAGGGCAAGCGCGGCGCCATGAGGTTCCCGGAGCCGAAGGATCCCAAGCCGGTCGCGGGCCTGGAGGGGCAGAAGGGGTATCTGGTCGCGCTCGCCAACCAACAGCTCGAGCAGCAGCTGATGGGGCAGGAGGGCATCTCCCTGTCCGAGGCGCAGGCCAAGGTCGAGAACCAGGGCTGGACCATCACCCTGAACATCGACAAGAAGAAGCAGGCCCAGCTGGAGAAGTCCGTCAAGTCCCGGCTGACCAGCAAGCTGGACCCGAAGAAGCGGAAGGTCGACAAGAACATCCAGGCCGGCGCGGTCTCGGTCGCCCCCAAGACGGGCGCGGTCGTCGCGCTGTACGGCGGTGTGGACTACTTCAAGCACTACACCAGCAACGCGACCCGCACGGACTACCAGCCCGCGTCGACGTTCAAGCCGGTGATCCTCGCCGCCGCCCTGGAGGAGAAGGCCACCACCCAGGACGACAAGCCGATCAACGCGAACACGGTCTACGACGGCACCAGCAAGCGCCCGGTCAAGGGCAGCGACATCGGCTTCGCGCCGGAGAACGAGGACGACCGCGACTACGGCGACGTCACCGTGCAGACGGCGATGAACAAGTCCATCAACTCCGTCTTCGCGCAGCTGGGCGTGGACGTCGGCATGGACAACGTGCTGAAGGTGGCCGACCAGCTCGGCATGGACACCGCCGGCATGAAGCCGGTACCCGCGCTGACCCTCGGCACCATGGGCGCGAGCCCGCTGCAGATGGCCGGCGTCTACGCCACCCTCGACAACCACGGCAAGCAGGTCACGCCGACCATCGTCAAGGCGGCCGAGCACTCCAACCGCTCGGTGCAGATACCCGACCCGATCGGTGACCAGATCCTCAGCCGGGGGACCGCCGACACGGTCACCTCGGTGCTGACCGGTGTGGTCGACGACGGTACGGCCCGCACCTCCGTGCGCGACAACTCCGCGCGCGACGGCCAGCAGGTCGCCGGCAAGACCGGTACCTCCGACGACAACAAGTCGGCCTGGTTCACCGGATACACGCCGGACCTGGTCACCTCCGTCGGTCTTTTCGGCGAGGACGAGAAGACCCGCGCACATGCCAAGATGTACGGCGCGGGCGGCGAGGACCGCGTCAACGGCGGCGGTTTCCCGGCGAAGATCTGGGCGGCGTACACCTTCGGCGCCTCGGCCCGCAACGGCAAGTTCGACCTGGACACCGACCAGGGCGCGGCGGTCAAACCGACCAGGACGCCGGCTCCGTCCGTGCCCCCGACCCGGACCCAGACCCCGTCGGAGGAGCCGTCCACGGAGCCCCCGCCGTCGAAGCCGACGACGTCCTCGGCGCCCCCGTCCTCCGAGCCCCCCGTGTCGGAGTCCCCCACGAACTCCCCGAGCATCACCCCACCGAGCACTCCGGTGACGTCCCCTCCGGCGTCGAGCGGCACCCCGTCCGACGAGCCACTGGACCCGCTTGACGGTCAGTAGCCGGTCCCCGCGGGTCGGCAGCCGATGAAGAGGAACCTGAGTTCCCGATGACGTCGCTCGGTCCGGCGGTACTGATCGCCCTCGTGCGAAGGAAGGACCGGCCTGGCCGGAAGGCGACGACGGGACGCTCTACGTCCGATTCAGCTCGAACCAGACAACCTTCCCGGTACTCAGCCGAGTCGCGCCCCACCGCCTGGCCAGCCTGTTCACGAGGTACAAGCCACGCCCGCCCTCGTCCGTGGCGCGCGCCTGCCGCAGCCGCGGCAGTTGCGGCACATCGTCGCCCACCTCGCAGCGCAGCACGTCCGTGCGCAGCAGCCGTAGCGTGATGGGCCGGGTCGCATACCGCACCGCGTTGGTCACGACCTCGCTGACCAGCAGCTCCATCGAGTCGCTGAGCTCCTCCAGGCCCCAGCGGGACAGCGCCTGGCGGGCCAGCCGACGGGCCCGGCCGGGGGCCATCTCCTCCGGCTCCAGGTACCAGTACGCCACGTCGCTCGGCGCGATCCCGTCGAAGCGGGCGGCGAGCAGCGCGATGTCGTCGTCCCGGTCGCCCGGGCCGAGCATGTCCAGCACCTCGTCACACAGGGCCTCGAGCGGCGGCGGATGGTCGGGCCCGGTCAGCTGCGCGGTCGCGGCGAGCTTCTCGCGCAGCTGCTCTATGCCGGTCCACACGTCCCGCAGGCGCGACTCCACGAGCCCGTCCGTGTAGAGGAGCAGGGTCGCTCCGGCGGGCGCGTCCAGCTCCACGGCCTCGAAGTCGACACCGCCCACCCCGATCGGCGCCCCCGGCGGCACCCGAAGCACCTCGGCCCGGCCGCCCAGGTGCAGCAGGACCGGTGGGGGATGGCCGGCGTTGGCGACGGTGATCCGGTGCGCCACCGGGTCGTAGACGGCGTACAGACAGGTAGCCATGCGGTCGGTGCCCAGGCGCTGCGCCTGTTCGTCGAGGTGGTGCAGGACCTCCTGCGGAGGCAGGTCGAGCCCGGCGAGCGTCAGGGCCGTCGTCCGCAGCTGGCCCATGATGGCCGCGCTGGTCATGGAGTGACCCATGACGTCACCGACCACCAGCGCGACCCGGCTGCCGGGCAGCGGGATCGCGTCGTACCAGTCGCCGCCGACCCGCGCGGTCTCGGCGGCGGGCAGATAGCGGGACGCCAGCCGCACACCCGTGGGCCGCGGCAGCGTCTCGGGCAGCATGGCGCGCTGGAGTTCGTCGGCGATGTACGCCTCACGGCCGTACAGCACCGCCTTGTCGATGCCGAGCGCGCTGTGCGTGGCGAGCTGGGCCGCGACCAGCAGGTCGTCGGGGTCGAAGGGGATCCGGTCCGGGCGGCGCAGGAACAGCGCGGCGCCGATCACCCGGCGTCGGCCGCGCAGCGGGGCGAGGATCGCTCGCTGTCCGCTGGATACGACGAACTCGCTGTTGTCACCGAGAAGTTCGGGCAGGGCGGCGCGGGCGGCGGGGGTGTCCGTGAAGACGGGGCGCACCCCGCGCAGCACCTCGGCGAGCGCGCTTCCTGGCTGCACCTCACACAGTTCGGTGCCGATCGTGCCCAGTTCGGACGGATCCGGCACGGGCACCGGCAGGATCCCGTCCTCCAGGTCCCGTTCCTGCGGAATCCGGTCGGTCCGGCGCAGTCGCAGCACCAGCGGTCCGACGGGGCGCTCGTCGCCCACCGGCAGCGGGTCGCGCAGATAGACGAGGATCGCGTCCGAGAACGTCGGCACGGTCGCCCGGCACAGCCCCATCACGATCTCGTCGAGGTCGAGGCCGCGGGCGATCCGCCGGGTCGCGGCGCCCACGAAACGCAGCCGGTCCCCGTCCCGCCGCATCGGCGTGGGCCGGCCGGGCGCCAGACCCCGCCCGGACCGGCGCTCCTGGCCACCGTCCGACCCGTCGACGGGCTCGGCCCCCGGCTGGACCGGGATGCCCTCCGGAACGGGCCGCGGGCGGTGTGTGTCGGGCTCGGCGGAGGCGGGCTGGGAGTGCTCGGGGCCGGGGCCCGCGGGGTTGTTGTCCATGCCGCTCGATGTCGTCGTGCCGGGCGTGGGCGTCGTCGTACCGGATCCGGCGGGCGGTGTCTCGCCGGCCCGGGCCTGTACCGGTAAAGCGCCGGCGCCGGGCGCGTACGACGGCGTGTCCGTGTCGTCCGCGCCGTGCGGGTGGGACGGCGTCGAGGCACGCAGGAGCGCCCCGCGGCCGTCCGCAGGGTCGATGCCCGCCTGGGGGGGTTCGAAGGTCGGCTGCTCCGTCACGCGTGTCGAATCCGTCCGTCAGAGCCGGTGCGCCGTGTGCGCAGTTGGTCCCGCCGAGAACCCGATACCCGGAATACATGCCCCAGGAACGGATTTCCCGCGTGGTCAGAGGCTGTTCCTGTGGCACCGGACCGTACTCGGCCTTCACCGGTGTTGCGCTCGTACCCCTCGCTCACGTCCTGCCGCCCCTCGATGACGATCGGTCAAACTCAGCGCGGTCCCTGATAGTTGCCACTGCGCGCCCTTGCGGAGGACGATCCTACGTTTCTTGCCCCGGGGCGCATCAAGGGTCTCACGAGCCCAAATGCGCGGGTGTTCGATCCCAGTCCGGCGGCAGGGACGGGACGGACCAGGACGGATCGGGCCGCCAGTGCTGCCAGCCGTCGGAGAACGGCGGCCCCCAGGCGCGGATCACCTCCACCGCCGAGTGGCCGGCTTCCCGTACCTTCTGCGCGAGGCGGGCGTCCATCAACCCGTCCCGCTGGGCCTGCGCGAACTCGTCCTCGTCCCGCCACTGCCACCTGCGGTCCGGCTCCACGGTGATGTCGAGGAAGTGGTCCTCGGAGTCGACCCCGCCGGCCCAGCGCGCCAGCGGCTCCTCCAGGTTCACGTACCAGTTCTTGAACTGCCAGCCCGGCTCCCAGAACAGCCACACCGACCAGGGCTCACCGGGCCGCGCCAGCTTCAGCACCCCCGTCCCGAACCAGCGGCCGCGGGTCACGGCCCGCGGCTTGGTGTAGCGGGTCTGCAGCGGCTCGACGTGCACGGGCGTGCCGTCCGCGAGCACCGGCTTCACACACTCGGTGCCCGGCGCCATCCACGTGGCGAGCAGCTCGCTGTCGTCGCGTACGACGGTCACCGGGCGCGCGATGTGGAAGCGCGCGCCGCCGTTCTCCCGGTAACGCCACAGGATCTGACTCCCGGGCGCCCAGAACACCGCCGGCCCGCCCGCGTCCACTTCGGCTCTCACCGCTCCACCGTCTGCCATGCACAGATATTAGGTGCCATGGGCATACGACGCTGCGGTGCGCGTCACGGTTCGCGCGCCTGGCGGGAAGGGTTCGCGCGCCGGGCGGAAATTTGTTCGCGAGTGGTTACGGGTGTGTCATCCGCAGGACATCCAGCGCCTCGTCGAGCTGCTGTTCGGTGAGGTCGCCGCGCTCGACGTACCCGCGCTCGACGACGACCTGACGGATGGTCTTCCGCTCGGCCAGCGCCTTCTTGGCGACCTTGGCGGCCTCCTCGTACCCGATGTACTTGTTGAGCGGCGTCACGACGGACGGCGACGACTCGGCGTACTCCCGGGCCCGCTCCCGGTGGGCGACGATCCCGTCGACGGTCCGGTCGGCGAGCAGCCGGGAGACGTTGGCGAGCAGCCGGACGGACTCCAGCACGTTCTTGGCGATGACCGGCAGCATCACGTTGAGCTCGAAGTTGCCGGCGGCGCCCGCGGTGGCGACGGTCGCGTCGTTGCCGATCACCTGCGCGGCGACCATCAGCACGGCCTCGGGAATGACCGGATTGACCTTGCCCGGCATGATCGACGACCCGGGCTGGAGGTCGGGAAGGCTGATCTCGGCGAGCCCGGTCCGGGGGCCGGAGGACATCCACCGCAGATCGTTCGCGATCTTCGTCAGTCCGACGGCGATGGTCCGCAGCTGCCCGCTGGTCTCCACGATCCCGTCCCGCGCGCCCTGCGCCTCGAAGTGGTCGCGGGCCTCCGTGAGCGGCAGCCCGGTGGTCCGGGCGACCTCCTCGATGACGGCGGCGGAGAAACCGGGCGGCGTGTTGATGCCGGTGCCGACGGCCGTCCCCCCGAGGGGCAGCTCGGCGAGCCGGGGGAGGGAGGCGTTCAGCCGCTCGACGCCGTACCGGATCTGCGCCGCGTACCCACCGAACTCCTGCCCCAGGGTGACCGGGGTGGCGTCCATGAGGTGGGTGCGCCCCGACTTCACGACGTCGGCGAACTCCTCGGACTTGCGCTCCAGCGAGCCGGCGAGGTGATCAAGGGCGGGGATGAGGTCCCTGGTCACCGCGGCGGTGGCCGCGATGTGGATCGAGGAGGGGAAGACGTCGTTGGACGACTGCGAGGCGTTGACGTGGTCGTTGGGGTGCACGGCCCGGCCCAGCCGCTCGCCGGCGAGGGTGGCGATGACCTCGTTGGTGTTCATGTTGGACGAGGTCCCGGACCCGGTCTGGAACACGTCGACCGGGAAGTGCTCGTCCCACCGGCCCTCGGCGACCTCTCCGGCCGCCTCCTGCACGGCCTCGGACACGTCCTTGTCGAGCACCCCGAGCGCGGCGTTCACCTTCGCCGCGGCCGCCTTGATCCGGGCGAGCGCCTCGATGTGGGCGCGTTCCAGACGCTGCCCGGAGATGGGGAAGTTCTCCACGGCCCGTTGCGTCTGGGCCCGCCACTTCGCGTCCGCCGGGACGCGTACCTCGCCCATGGAGTCGTGCTCGATGCGGTATTCGCTCATGCCCTGTACAGCGAACGGGACGCCGGGGATGTTCCGGACGCTCGGCCGCCCGTGTCCCGACCGCCGTGTGACTCAGGTCTCACAGCCGCCGTGCAGCAGAACGCCTGGCGTCCGCGTCGAGGAGGGGTGACAGGAAGGGAGGAGCGTGTGGAGACGGACTTCGACGGATTCGTCGCCGCCCGGTCGGCTGCGCTGTTCCGGGGTGCGCTGATCCTCACGGGGAGCCGCGACGCCGCTGAGGACCTGGTCCAGGAGACCCTGGAGCGGGCCTGCCGCAAGTGGCGCACGATCTCCGGCAAGGACGCCCCGGACGCCTACGTTCGGCGGATCATGGTGAACCTGGCCAACGACCGCTGGCGTCGCTTCCGCCGTACGGTTTCGCAGGCGGACACTCCCGACCGGGCCGCCCCCGGCGACCAGTACGGACAGGTCGACAGCAGGGACCAGTTGGTGCGCGCGCTGCAGCAACTGCCCATGCGGATGCGGACGGTCGTGGTGCTGCGGTACTTCCACGAGCTCTCCGACGGCGAGATAGCGGCCGACCTGGAGATCTCGGCGAGCACCGTGCGCTCCCAGCTCGCCCGGGGGATCGAGAAGCTCAGAAGCGAGTTCCCCGCACTCTCCGACCCTTCACCACGGCAGCACGCGGAAGGAATCCGATGACCTCGTACGGCGACGCACCGGCTTCCGGCTGCACACCTTTCGAAGAGGAACTGATGAACGCCATGAACCGATTCGCGAACTCCACCGAGGCCCCCGAGTTCGACGCGCCCCAGATCGTGCGCCGCACCCGCCGCAGGCGGACCGCCGGCATCGCCGCCGTCGCCGCCGCCCTCATCCTCGGGGGCGGGGGGACGGCCCTTGCCACCTCGGTCGTCGGCGGCGACGCGGAGCCCACGGCGAGCAGCACGGCCACCCAGAACGACGCCACCACCATGCTGTACGGCACCCCCGGCGGCGTCATCATCCCGATCGACTTCGGGGGCTGGAACATCGACAGTGCCAAGACGTACATGCAGAAGACGCAGACGAAGGTCGGCACCGTCACGAAGAAGGCCGTCAAGGGCTGTAAGCCGACCTCGGTGATCGGCGTGTCCCCGCACGCCCCGAAGACCGTACAGAACGGCGACACGGTCAACTTCACCGTCTGCGCCGGCTGACCAGGCCCTGACCTGACAGGACGCCCGCCCCTGCGCCAATCAGGGGCGGGCGTTCGTCACAGGATCACACCGGACCCGGCCCCGCAGCGACTGGGTCCGGGATCCGCCGCCGGTGCGGGGCAGGATCCGGGAGAGCCCCCGGCAAGGTCGGCCAGGGGCTCTTAGTGGGTATCGCCGCCGGTCAGCCCAAGCCGGGACCCCGCACCGGAATCGACGTGAACGTCGGCTGCGGAGCCGGATCTTGGAAGAAGTCGTTGCCCTTGTCGTCGACCACGACGAACGCCGGGAAGTCCTCCACCTCGATCTTCCAGACGGCCTCCATGCCGAGCTCCTCGTACTCGACGACCTCGACCTTCTTGATGCAGTCCTGGGCGAGCCGGGCCGCCGGGCCGCCGATCGAGCCCAGGTAGAAGCCGCCGTGCGCGTCGCACGCGTCGGTGACCTGCTTGCTGCGGTTGCCCTTGGCGAGCATCACCTTGGAACCGCCCGCCGCCTGGAACTGCTCGACGTAGGAGTCCATGCGGCCGGCCGTCGTCGGGCCGAAGGAACCGGACGCGTAGCCCTCGGGCGTCTTCGCCGGGCCCGCGTAGTACACCGGGTGGTCCTTCAGGTACTGCGGCATCTCCTCGCCCGCGTCCAGGCGTTCCTTGATCTTGGCGTGCGCGATGTCACGGGCCACGACCAGGGGGCCGGTCAGTGAGAGGCGGGTCTTCACCGGGTACTTGGTCAGCTCGGCGAGGATGTCGTCCATCGGCTGGTTCAGGTCGATCCTGACACTCTGCCTGTCAGCGGCTTCGCCGCGGGCCGAGGCCTCGGCACCCTCGTCGAGGGTCTCGTCCGTCGTCTCCGGCAGGAAGCGCGCCGGGTCCGTCTCCAGCTGCTCCAGGAAGACGCCCTCGGCAGTGATCTTCGCGACGGCCTGCCGGTCGGCGGAGCAGGAGACGGCGATGGCGACGGGGCAGGAAGCGCCGTGGCGGGGGAGGCGCACCACGCGCACGTCGTGGCAGAAGTACTTGCCGCCGAACTGCGCCCCGATCCCGATCGTCTGCGTCAGCTCGAAGACCTTCTCCTCCAGCTCCTTGTCCCGGAAGCCGTGACCGAGCGGCGAGCCCTCGGCGGGGATCTCGTCCAGGTAGTGCGCGGAGGCGTACTTCGCGGTCTTCAGCGCGTACTCGGCGCTGGTGCCGCCGACCACGATCGCCAGGTGGTACGGCGGGCAGGCGGCCGTACCCAGCGAACGGATCTTCTCCTCCAGGAACTTCATCATGGAGGCCTCGTTCAGGACGGCCTTCGTCTCCTGGTAGAGGAACGACTTGTTGGCGGAGCCGCCGCCCTTCGCCATGAACAGGAACTTGTACGCGCCGCCGTCGGTGGCGTACAGCTCGATCTGCGCGGGGAGGTTGGAGCCGGTGTTCTTCTCCTCCCACATGGTGAGCGGGGCCATCTGCGAGTAGCGCAGGTTGAGGTTCAGGTACGCGTCGTAGATGCCGCGGGACAGGGCCTTCTCGTCCTCACCTTCGGTGAGGACGTTCTGTCCGCGCTTGCCCATGACGATCGCCGTGCCGGTGTCCTGGCACATCGGAAGCACGCCTGCGGCGGCGATGTTCGCGTTCTTCAGCAGGTCCAGAGCGACGAACTTGTCGTTGGCGGACGCCTCGGGGTCGTCGATGATGCGGCGCAGCTGGGCCAGGTGGGCCGGACGCAGATAGTGCTGGATGTCGTGGATGGCCTCCTCGGAGAGCTTGCGCAGCGCCTCCGGCTCCACCTTGAGGAAGGTCCGCCCGTCGGCCTCGAAGGTGGAGACACCCTCGGAGGTCACCAGCCGATAGGGGGTGGTGTCCTCTCCCATGGGGAGCAGATCGGTATACGCGAACTCAGGCATCTCAGCCCATTCCTTCTCGACGAACGGCACCCGCCTCCGTTGGCGGGCGCCCACCAGCGTAGAACCTGCCGAAGGCAGCGAGCTTGTGAGGTAGTCCTCATTCGGCCGGGGCAATGTTTTCCACAGGGCTGGTCGCGATCTATCGCGTTTCGGTACGCTGCTGCCGTGGACCTTCAGAAGCACACCGAACCGCAGGTGCAGGAACCCTCCGCCCCGCGGGCCGGCGCTCCGCAGGCCGGTGACCTGCGGGCCGGTGACCTGCGTGCCTCGGACGCCGAGCGCGACCGCATCGCCGACATCCTGCGCGAGGCCCTGGCCGAGGGCCGCCTGACCGCCGACGAGCACGCCGAGCGCGTCGAGGGGGTGCTGAGCGCGAAGACGGTGGGTGAACTGGAGGTCTTCATACGGGACCTGCCCGCCGCCCACGCGCGCCGGTCCGCCCCCGCCTACACCCCGGCCCCCAACCGCCCCACGGACACGCTCCCGCACGACCCGGACGACAACGTGGTCGCGGTCTTCAGCGCCGCCGTCCGCAAGGGCCGCTGGCGCGCGGGCCGCCGTATCCACGCGTACGCGGTCTTCGGCAGCGTCGAGATCGACCTCAGTGAAGCGATCTTCGAGTACCAGCAGGTCGTGATCAAGGTGATCTCGGTCTTCGGTACCGTCGAGGTGCGCGTCCCGGAGAACGTCTCGCTGCGCGGCACCGGTGGCGGAGTGCTCGGCACCTTCGAGGTGGACAACCGCGACTCGGACGATCCGGAGGCCCCCGTCGTCTACGTGGACGGCTGGGCGGTGCTCGGCACCATCGAGGGCAAGCCGAAGCGCGGCAAGCTCGTCGCGGACATCCTCGAACGGGTTCAGCACAAGGTCGACAAGGGTTTGCGCAAGCATCTGGATCGTTGACGGTGGTGAATTCGACCCCGGGGGAAGCGGTGGACGGCGCCCGGGGTCCACGCGCTTCCGGTGCGCGCGAACCCACGGAGTCCAGCGGTTCGGAACTCAGTGCATAGGCGCGCGCACAGCGGGTAGGCCTTGCTGCATCGTCTCTCGCTCGCGAAGCCGTCGTCAGGAGTAGACCGTGCTGCAACCGCCGCATTCGTCCGTGCAGGTAGCTGCCGTTCCGGCCCAGCGGGTGCCAGTGCGGGACAGGGACCAAGACGCACCCTGGCACACCGAGGCGGTGTGCCGGCGCGACGAGGCCGGCCTGTTCTTCGCCCCGTCCAAGGAACCCACCGCCGCCCGCCTCTCCCGCGAGGAGGCCGCGAAGCGCGTCTGTGCCCGCTGTCCCGTCATGGTGGAGTGCCGCGAGCACGCACTCCTGCAACCGGAACCGTACGGAGTCTGGGGCGGCCTCACCGCCGCCGAACGCCGAGTGGCCCTGGCCAGGCGCCGTCGCCGCGAACTGGAGATCAAGAAGACGACCAGGGGAGCCGACCGCATAGCGGCAGCGGGCTGACCTCCCGCCCAGGAAGGTGAACACGTGAAGAGGAGCGCCCCCACCGCACTGGGGAGCGCCCCTCTTTCCGGCGTACGGGGTGGGTCCCCGTCCGGTGTCTACTTCCCGCGGTCGAAGTCGATCGCGCTGTAGGCCCGCAGCTTGCTGAGCCGGTGCTCGGAGTTGATCCGCCGCACGGTCCCGGATTTCGACCGCATCACGATCGAGTCGGTCGTCGCCGTCTCCGACCGGTACCGCACCCCGCGCAGCAGCTCACCGTCGGTGATCCCGGTGGCGACGAAGAACACGTTCTCCCCGGACACCAGGTCGTCGGTCATCAGCACCCGGTCCAGGTCGTGCCCCGCGTCGATCGCCCGCTGCCGCTCCTCGGCGTCCTTCGGCCACAGCTTGCCCTGGATGGTCCCGCCCAGGCACTTCACGGCACAGGCCGAGATGATGCCCTCCGGCGTACCGCCGACGCCGAGGAGCAGGTCGACACCGGTGCCCTCGCGCAGGGCCAGGATCGAGCCGGCCACGTCACCGTCGGAGATCAGCCTGATGCGCGCGCCGGTCTCCCGGATCTCGTTGATGATGCCCTCGTGTCGCGGCCGGTCCAGGATGACCACGGTGACATCCTCCGGCGTGGACCGCTTGGCCTTGGCGACCCGGCGGATGTTCACCGACACCGGCGCGTCGATGTCGACGAAGTCGGCGGCTTCGGGCCCGGTGACCAGCTTGTCCATGTAGAAGACGGCGGACGGGTCGAACATCGACCCGCGGTCGGCAGCGGCCAGCACGGCGATCGCGTTGGTCATGCCCTTGGCGGTCAGTGTGGTCCCGTCGATCGGGTCGACGGCGATGTCGCACTCCGGCCCGGTCCCGTCGCCCACCCGCTCACCGTTGAAGAGCATCGGGGCCTCGTCCTTCTCCCCTTCGCCGATGACGACGACGCCGTTCATCGACACGGTGTGGACGAGGGTCCGCATGGCGCGCACGGCGGCACCGTCGGCGCCGTTCTTGTCTCCCCGCCCGACCCAGCGGCCCGCGGCCATCGCCGCGGCTTCGGTGACCCGGACGAGTTCCAGGGCGAGGTTGCGGTCGGGAGCCTCGGAAGGAACTTCGAGCTCGGACGGCAGATGATGATGCTCGGTCATCGAGCGCACCTTTCTGATACGGCGACGGCCGGATGAGGGTATGGACCCGACTCTATCGCCAGACAGACAAAATGAGCAGGGGGCCCCACGGATGAGCGGGCCAGGGCACCTGCGACGATAGGGACGTGGCAGGTTCGAAGGGCAAGCAGAAAACGGTCCGGGACATGATTCTCTCCCTGGGCCTGATCGGTATCGCGGCGGCGGTCATCTACGTGTTCATCCCGCACAACGACTCCGCTCCGGACCTCAAGAAGGTCGACTACCGCGTCGAGTTGCTCACAGCGCGCCGCGCCGCGTCCTACCCGGTGGCCGCACCCGAAGGCCTGTCCGGCAGCTGGAAGGCGACGTCCGTCCGCTTCCAGGGCGACCGGTTCGACGCCTGGCACCTCGGCTTCCACGCCCCCGGCGGGGAGTACGTGCAGATCGAGCAGTCGACTCAGAAGCCGTCGACGTTCATCGACGCGGCCAGCCAGGGCGGCAGGGAGACCAAGGCCACCCAGGAGATCGACGGCCGGACGTGGACGCGCTACACCGGCGGCCGCTACGACGCCCTGGTGCTCACCGGGAAGGGCGCGACGACGGTGGTGGCCGGCACGGGCTCGTTCGCCCAGCTGACCCGGATGGCCGAGGCGCTGAAGACGGCCTGAGCGGCCGTACCCGGCGGGCGGCCTGAGCGGCCGTACCCCGCGGGCGGCCTGAGCCGCCGTACATGACGAGAGGCCCCCGGTGTCGGTACCGGGGGCCTCTCGCGTGCGATGTCGCTCAGACGGTGGTGACGACCTCGTCGTACGCCAGCCGCGGGGAGCGCGGGAACCAGGCGTCGTCGCCCGGCTTGCCGATGTTGACGACCATCAGCGGGGTGTGGTCGTCGTCCAGGAACTCCTTGCGGACGCCCTCGAAGTCCAGACCGGTCATCGGGCCGGCGGCGAGGCCCGCGGCACGGACGCCGATGATGAAGTACGCGGCCTGCAGGGCGGCGTTCAGGCCGGCGGCACCCTCACGAGCGGAGCGCTCGGCGAAGAAGAGGTCCTTGGCCTGCGGGAAGTGCGGGAGCAGGGCCGGCAGCTCCTCGTGGAACTCGTTGTCCGCGGAGAGGATCGCGACCAGCGGGGCGGTGGCGGTCTTGGGCTGGTTGCCCTCGGCCATGTGCTGGACCAGACGCTCCCGCGCCTCGGCGGAGCGGACCAGGGTGATGCGCAGCGGGCTCTGGTTGAAGGCCGTCGGGCCGTACTTGACCAGGTCGTAGATCGCCTGCACCTGCTCGTCGGTCACCGGCTCGTCGGTGAAGGTGTTCGCGGTGCGGGCCTCGCGGAACAGCAGGTCCTGGGCGGCGGAGTCAAGAACGAGAGACATACGGGAACCTTCTCGGGGATGTTCGTCGGATCCGGGGGGTGCCGGACCGGCTGACGTCTCCGACCGTACGGTAATAAACTTCAATGTTCAACCAAAATCGGGGCTGGTGATCCGCTTCACAGCCACGGCTTCGTCGGCCGCCCCGGTCGCGCGGACCGGCGCTACTCGGCGCCCTTGCCGGCCGTGTCGGCCCCATCGGCCTTGCCTGACTCGCCCCGGCCGCCCTCCTCCTCGGCCAGCGCCGCGTCCAGCCGCGCCCGTGCCCCCTCCAGCCAGCGCCGGCACACCTTGGCCAGCTCCTCGCCGCGCTCCCAGAGGGCGAGGGACTCCTCCAGCGTCGTACCGCCCGCTTCCAGCCGCCGTACGACGTCGATCAGCTCGTCCCGCGCCTGCTCGTATCCGAGACCCTCGGTCACCGCGGCCGTCTCCTCCACCTTGCTGGTCATTCGTCCACCCTATGCATCGACACGCACCTCGAACTCGCCCTCGGCCACCCGCGCGCGCAGCACCTCGTCCCCCGTGACCTCGCCCGGATCGCGGACGACATGCCCGTCGGTCTTCTGCAGCACGGCGTACCCCCGCTTCAGGGTCGCGGCGGGGGAGAGGGCCACCACGCGCGCGTGGGTGTGCGTCAGCTCCGAGTCGGCGCGGTCGAGGAGATGACCCAGGGTGCGACGCCCCCGGTCGACCAGCGAGGCCACCTGGGCAGCCCGCTCGTCGATCATCCGGTACGGGTCCTCCATCGACGGCCGGGCGAGCGCATGGGCGAGCCCGCGCTCCTCCCGCTCGATGAACGCCCCGACACACCGCCGCGCCCGGTCCCGCAGCAGCCGCACCCGCCCGTACTCCTCGCCCACATCCGGTACGACCTTCTTCGCGGCGTCGGTCGGGGTGGACGCGCGAAGATCGGCGACGTGGTCGAGGAGGGGGTTGTCCGGCTCGTGCCCGATGGCGGACACGACCGGCGTACGGCACTGGGCGACCGTCCTGATCAGCTGCTCGTCGGAGAACGGCAGCAGATCCTCCACGCTGCCACCTCCACGGGCGACGATGATGACGTCCACGTCGTCGAGCGAGTCGAGCTCCTTCACGGCCTGCACGACCTGCGGCACGGCGTGCACGCCCTGCACGGCGACGTTGCGCACCTCGAAGCGGACGGCGGGCCAGCGGTGCCGGGCGTTCTCCAGGACGTCGCGCTCGGCGGCCGAGGCCCGCCCGCAGACCAGCCCGACGAGCTGGGGCAGGAAGGGCAGCGCCTTCTTCCGGTCGGCCGCGAACAGTCCTTCCGCGGCAAGGGACTTCTTCAGCTGCTCGAGCCGCGCGAGGAGCTCCCCGACCCCGACGGGCCTTATCTCGGCGGCCCGCAGCGACAGTTGCCCCCGCGGCGCGTACCACTCGGGCTTCGCCAGGACGACGACCCGGGCTCCTTCGCTCACCACGTCCGCCACGGCGTCGAACACCTGGCGATAACAGGTGACGCTCACGGAGATGTCGTACGACGGGTCCCGCAACGTCAGGAACACGACACCCGCGCCGGGCCGCCGTGACAGCTGGGTGATCTGCCCCTCGACCCACACGGCCCCGAGCCGGTCGATCCACCCACCGATGAGCCGGGACACCTCACCCACAGGCATGGGGGTTTCCGCGGACGTGTTGACAGCCATGCGGCGAGCGTAACGGCCCGGTCCGACAACGCCCCTGTGACCGGACGGGCCGGGGCGGCGGGGCAGGGCGACGGGGGCGGCGGCGGGGGCGGCGGCGGGGGAACGCGGGGAAACGCGGCCTTACGATGGGACCCATGACTGCTTCTCCTGGCCGCCGTGTCCTGCTCGCCGCCCCCCGTGGCTACTGCGCGGGTGTGGACCGCGCTGTGATCGCCGTCGAGAAAGCGCTGGAGCAGTACGGCGCTCCGGTGTACGTGCGGCACGAGATCGTCCACAACAAGTACGTCGTGCGAACCCTGGAGAAGAAGGGCGCCATCTTCGTCGAACAGACGGAGGAGATTCCTCCAGGGAACATCGTCATGTTCTCCGCGCACGGTGTGGCCCCCGTCGTCCACGAGGAGGCCGAGCGCGGCCGTCTCGCCACCATCGACGCCACCTGCCCGCTGGTCACCAAGGTCCACAAGGAAGCCGTCCGCTTCGCGGGCGAGGACTACGACATCCTCCTGATCGGGCACGAGGGCCACGAGGAGGTCATCGGGACCTCAGGCGAGGCCCCTGACCACATCACCCTCGTCGACGGCCCCGCGGACGTGGAGAAGGTCGAGGTCCGGGACCCCTCCAAGATCGTCTGGCTCTCCCAGACCACGCTCTCCGTCGACGAGACCATGGAGACCGTCGACGCCCTCAAGGAGAAGTTCCCGCAGCTGATCTCCCCGCCCAGCGACGACATCTGCTACGCCACGCAGAACCGTCAGCTCGCGGTGAAGCAGATGGGCGCGGAGGCCGAGCTGGTGATCGTCGTCGGCTCCCGCAACTCCTCCAACTCCAAGCGGCTCGTCGAGGTCGCCAAGCTCGCCGGCGCCCGCGAGTCCTACCTCGTGGACTTCGCGAGCGAGATCGACGAGGCATGGCTGGAGGGCGTGACGACAGTGGGCGTCACCTCCGGCGCCTCCGTCCCGGAGGTGCTCGTCGAGGAGGTCCTCGAGTGGCTCGACGCGCGCGGTTACGGCGACGTCGAACTGGTCAGGGCGGCCGAGGAGACCATCACCTTCTCGCTGCCGAAGGAACTCCGCCGCGACCTGCGCGAAGAGGCGGCGGCGCTGGTGGCCGAGCGGACGGCGCTGGTGGCCGAGCGCGGTGGCTCCGGCTCGGCGTCCGGCTCCGAAGGTGCCTCGGCCGAATGACGGTCACTCGTTCGTCGTAACGTAAGGCCATGCAGATCTTCGGCGTGGACATCGGCGGATCCGGGATCAAGGGCGCCCCTGTGGACCTGGACAGGGGCGATCTCGCCCAGGAGCGCTTCAAGGTGCTGACCCCGCACCCGGCGACGCCCGACGGGGTGGCCGACGGCGTGCGACAGGTCGTCGAGCACTACGGCTGGACCGGGCCGGTCGGCCTCACCTTCCCCGGCGTGGTGACGGACGGATCACACATCCGTACGGCGGCCAACGTCGACAAGAGCTGGATCGACACGGACGCGCGCGCCCTGTTCAGCGGGCGCCTGGGCGGCCTGCCGGTGACGGTGGTCAACGACGCGGACGCCGCGGGCGTCGCCGAGATGAACTTCGGCGCGGGCCAGGGCCGCCGGGGCACGGTCTTCCTGCTCACCTTCGGCACGGGCATCGGCAGCGCCCTCTTCGTCGACGGCGTCCTCGTCCCCAACACCGAACTGGGCCACCTGGAGCTGCACGGCCACGACGCGGAGAAGCGGGCGTCCAGCAAGGCCAAGGAGGACGGCGACCTGACGTGGGAGCACTGGGCGCACCGCGTCCAGAAGTACCTCGCCCATGTCGAGATGCTCTTCTCGCCCGAGCTGTTCATCATCGGCGGTGGCGTCAGCCGCAAGTCCGAGAAGTTCCTCCACTACATCGAGGGCATCAAGGCGGAGATAGTCCCGGCGCAGCTGCAGAACAACGCGGGGATCGTGGGGGCGGCGATGAGAGCGGCCACGGAGTAGCTCCTTTCGCGGGGCCCACTTGGCGGGCCCGGGGTGCTGGGCGCGGGGCGGGCCGGGCGGGCGGGCGTTTCGGGCGGACGGGGCGGGCGGGGCGGGCGGGCGTTTCGGCAGGTCGGTGGGCCGGGCAGGCCGCTGGGCTCGTGGGCCGGTGGGCCGGGCAGGCTCGTGGGCCGGTCTGCCGGCGGGAGAAAAAACCGGCGGCTCGACAGCGGAAAGGGATCACGCGGGCCGGCGCTTCCGGGCCGCCCGGCGGGCCATCAGGCGGATCTTCCGTACCGTCGCGATCAGGCCGGCGATCAGCGTCCCCCCGTAGAGCCACCCCGCCTGGGTCGCGAGGGCGGTGAAGAGGCCCATCAGCCGGTCGCCGAGTCCGCTGCCGCTGTCAGCCACCGGAAGAAGCCCCACGGCGAAGGCGATCGGCACGATGACCGGCGCGGTCACCAGATCGGCCCGGCGGATCCACAGGGCGGTCATCGTGCACACGGGGAGGAACAGGACGCCGTACACCGTCAGCGAGGCCCCGAACAGCACACCGTCGACCCAGCCGAGCAGGAACATCAGTGTCCCGCAGAACAGTCCGCCGCCCAGTCCGGTGAGCCGGGGGTTGGGCATCCGCCGTACGGCCTGGACCAGCGGCGGCCCCGACGGCCGTACCGCCGCCGTGGGACGGCGCGGCACCCCACCGATCTGCCCCGCACGGCCCGGTGCATCGGTTCTGCCGGGCCGCGCCGGGCGGCCGTTCGCTCCCCGGGCCGCCTGCGGGGGCAGGGGCGGGGTCGTGCCGCGTCGTGGGCCGTACTGGCGGGGTCGCGTCCTGTGTTGCTCCACTGGACCAACTTAGGTCGGTTAATGTGCTGAATCGCTCCTCGGACACGCCGTCGATCGGACCTTGGCCAAGCGTTCGATACGTCGCCGGTGCGGGCGCGGGCACGCCGTAGACTGGTGGATCGGCCCCGGGCCTGTTCCCAGGAGCCTGTTCTCAGGGGTCCGTCCGACAGGCCCCAGGCCCGTCCTCTCACGCCAGCCCTCTCACTCCGGGAAGTCGCACCGTGTCGCTCACGATCGGAATCGTCGGTCTGCCGAATGTCGGCAAGTCGACCCTGTTCAACGCCCTGACCAAGAACGACGTGCTGGCGGCCAACTACCCGTTCGCCACGATCGAGCCGAACGTCGGCGTGGTGGGAGTGCCCGACCCGCGCCTGGTGAAGCTGGCCGAGATCTTCGCGTCGGAGCGGATCCTGCCGGCCACCGTCGACTTCGTCGACATCGCGGGCATCGTGCGCGGCGCGAGCGAGGGTGAGGGCCTGGGCAACAAGTTCCTGGCGAACATCCGTGAGTCCGACGCGATCTGCCAGGTCATCCGTGCCTTCAAGGACGAGAACGTCGTTCACGTCGACGGCAAGGTCTCGCCGAAGGACGACATCGAGACGATCAACACCGAGCTGATCCTCGCCGACCTCCAGACCATCGAGAAGGTCCTGCCGCGTCTCCAGAGGGAGTCGCGCATCAAGAAGGACGTCGCTCCGAAGGCGAAGGCCGTCGAGGAGGCCATGGGGATCCTGGAGAGGGGCGACACGCTGTTCTCCCAGGGCATCGTCCAGGGCAGCGAGCGTGCGGAACTCCTGCACGACCTGCACCTGCTGACGATGAAGCCCTTCCTCTACGTCTTCAACGTCGACGAGGACGAGCTGGTGGACGACTCCTTCAAGGACGAGCAGCGCGCCCTGGTCGCCCCCGCCGAGGCGATCTTCCTGAACGCCAAGCTGGAGTCGGAACTCGTCGAACTCGACGAGGAGGACGCGATGGAACTCCTCCAGTCCGTCGGCGTCGAGGAGCCGGGCCTCGCCACCCTCGCCCATGTCGGTTTCGACACCCTCGGCCTGCAGACCTACCTCACGGCCGGCCCCAAGGAATCCCGCGCCTGGACCATCAAGAAGGGCGCCACCGCCCCCGAGGCCGCCGGTGTCATCCACACCGACTTCCAGAAGGGCTTCATCAAGGCGGAGGTCATCTCCTTCCACGACCTGGTCGAGACCGGCTCGGTCGCCGAGGCCCGCGCCAAGGGCAAGGCCCGCATGGAGGGCAAGGACTATGTGATGCGGGACGGGGACGTGGTGGAGTTCCGGTTCAACGTGTAGCGGCTGACCTATCACCACGTCGCTGATCTGCCAAACATGCAGGTCAGGGAGGGCTCAACTCTTCGGAGTCGGGCCCTCTGTTTTTCCCGTGCGGGGATGGTGCTGGGATAGCTGACCCCTCGTCACCTGCTGTCATCCCTGGTCATCCGTACCGTGCTGGGATCGTGCTGGGAAGAGATGCGAGAGCCCGTGCTGGGTCGTGCACTGTCCAGGGCCCGGCGCAGTCCCGCGGTCTGTATGGCGCCCGAGATGTTGATCACCAGCACGGACTCGTCCCCGCTCTGGAGGCTGCGCAGGGCGCGCTGTCCGCGACGGCATGCCGATCGGCGGGGCGCACTCGAAGGGCGCTGCCCACGGCTCTGTCTACCTCGCCACAGCCTCTGTGAAGCGCCAGCAGGCCGACCTCGCGGGTTGGGCCGGTGGATCCGGCGGAAGCCTTCGATGCCGCGCTGGTCACCGGTGGGCTGCCACTGATCTGCGCGGAGTGGCCGCGGGGCGCAGGGCTGTGGGACTTCCTCGGTGAGGCACTGAGTGACCCGGTCTCGGCTCTGCTGGTGTCGGCCGAGCGCTCGCTGGCTGCTGAATTCCCTCCGCAGGCTCAGGCGCGTACGGTGCTGGCGGCTATCGGCAGTGGCGAGCGGACCATCACCAACATCGCCCGCGCAGCCGGCGGAATCGGGGCCACGCCGCTGCAGCGAGCGCTGGCGCTGCTTACGGGCAAGCGGATCGTCGCTGCGGAGCTGCCCGTATCGCCGCGCCCGTCGAAGGATCGCCGCTACCGAGTGCCGGATCCCTACCTGCGGTTTTGGCTGCACCTGCTCGGCCCGTCCATGGAGGAGATCGAACGGGGGCGGGGTGATCTGACCTTGGCGCGGATCCGGGAGAGCTGGACCAGTTGGCGCGGCCGGGCGATCGAGCCGATCATCCGCGAGGCGCTGGCCCGGATGCTGCCCGACGATCAGCTCCCCGCAGCCCCCGCAGCCCCCGCAGCCCCCGCAGCCCCCGCAGTGGGTGGCTACTGGACCCGCACCAACGACGTCGAGATCGATATCGTCGCGGCGGATCGCGCCCCCATTGCCAAGGAGCTGCTCTTCGTCGGCTCCATCAAGTGGCTGGAGCAGTCGCCCTTCGACCGGCACGACCTGGCGGCTCTCCATCGGCACCGGGCCGCCCTCACCGGCGGTCCTGTCCCCGTCGTGGCGGTCTCGCGCAGCGGAGTGGACTGTCCGGGACTCGATGCCATCTACGGCCCTGGCGATTTGCTGACCGCCTGGCCGCTGTGAGTGGCGGATGGCGGCAAGCGGTAGCGACCCGGCGAGGCCGGGGCCCCGAGATCGTCAGTGTGGGGCGATCGGGTGATATGGGTGCTATGGCGGCTGTTTACGCTTACGTCATGTTCTGAGATGTCTAGTGTTGACGCGGAAGTGAAACGCCACGGGGTCGATTCCCGTGCCGACCGTCTCGGAGAACGAGGTTTCGCCGCGTGCGCGGGTGCGGATTTCAGCGGGTTCTGGGACAGCGGGTTCTGGGTCAGCGGGTTCTGGGTCAGCGGGTTCTGGGAAAGAAGGTGCCTTCCGTGCGGACGCGACGGCTGCGAGGTCTCGCTGTGCTGCCGTTGCTCGCGTCTGTGCTGGCCGCCTGCGGTGGCGGCGAAGGCTCCGGACCGATCGCTGTCAACTGGTACAACTTCCCTGACGACTCAGGGGCACTGCAGAAGGCGGCCGACAGGTGCAGCAAGGCCTCCCAGGGGCGCTACCGGATCGTTTACCACAAGCTGCCGCGTGCCGCCGACGGCCAGCGCCAGCAGCTCGTCCGCAGGCTCGCCGCGCAGGACAACTCGCTCGACATCCTGGGCCTGGACGTCACCTGGGCGGCGGAGTTCGCCGAGGCCCGCTGGATCCGTGAGTGGACGGGGGCGGCGAAGCGGCAGGCTCTCGAGGGCACTCTGCGTGTGCCGGTGCAGACCTCGATGTGGAAGGGCAAGCTGTACGCCGTTCCGTACAACACCAACACCCAGCTTCTCTGGTACCGCAAGGATCTGGTGCCGACTCCGCCCAAGACCTGGGCCGAGATGCTGACCATGGCCCGCGGCCTCGCCCAGAAGGGCAAACCGCACTTCGTGGAGATCCAGGGCGCCCAGTACGAGGGCCTGACCGTCTGGTTCAACACACTGATCAACAGCGCGGGCGGTTCGATCCTCAACAAGACCGCCACCGAGCCGTCCCTCGGTCCTCCCGCGGTGCGGGCCGCCTCCGTCATGCGCGACATGGCGAGATCTCCGGCCGCGGACCCCTCCCTGTCCAACCAGATGGAGGACCAGAACCGCCTCGCCATGGAGTCGGGGACGGCGGCGTTCGAACTCAACTACCCGTTCGTCTATCCGTCGATGAAGGCGAACAATCCGGCGCTGTTCAAGAACTTCCGCTGGGCGCCGTACCCCCGGGTCGACGCGAACCGTCCGGCACGGCCCACGATCGGCGGGATCGACCTGGCCGTGAGCGCCTACTCGCGCCACGCCCAGCCGGCCTTCGCGGCGGCCCTGTGCCTGCGCAACCGGGAGAACCAGCTCACCGCGGCGCTCGAAGGCGGTCTGCCGCCCACCCTGCGCGGCATCTACGACGAGCCGTCCTTCATCAAGCAGTACCCGTTCGGCAAGGAAGTCCTGGCCGCCCTGGAGTCGGCGAGCGTACGCCCGCTCACTCCGGCCTACCAGAATATCTCGATCGCGGTCTCCCACACGCTGTCCCCGCCGTCCGGGATCAAGCCGGAGAGTTCGGTCAGGACCATCAGGGACCAGATCGACAACGCTCTGCAATCCAAGGGTGTGATCCCGTGAGTCCCCATTTCCCGCACCACCGCGCCCGCGGCTGCCCCCGCGCCCGCGGCTGCCCCCGCGCCCGTGGGTGTCCCCGCGCGCGGGCCTGGTCTCCCGGCGGCGGGAGATGAGCACGCAGGTCCAACCGGGCGGAGCGCCGCCGCCCGAGGCGGAGCAGAAGCGGCGGACCCGGGCGGCGCTCTCGGCGGGAGCCCGGCAGGAGCGGCGGCTCGGCTGGCTGCTCTGCGCACCGGCCGTTCTGGTCATGCTCGCCGTGACCGCCTATCCCATCGGGTATGCCGTCTACCTCTCCCTCCAGCGGTACGACCTGCGCTTCCCGGCGCAGGCGAAGTTCGTGGGCCTGAGCAACTACGGGGCGGTGCTGTCCTCCCCGTTCTGGTGGGACGCCTTCTGGGTGACGCTGTTCGTCTCCGGGGTGTCCGTCGTCATCGAGCTGGTCCTCGGCATGGCTATCGCCCTGGTGATGCATCGCGCCATCTTCGGGCGCGGGACGGTCCGCACCTCGGTCCTCCTGCCGTACGGGATCGTCACCGTCGTCGCCGCCTTCTCCTGGCAGTACGCGTGGACACCGGACCTCGGGTACCTCGCCGGGCTGCTGCCCACCGGATCGGCTCCACTGACCGAGCACTGGCCCGCCCTGTGGCTGATCGTGCTCGCCGAGGTGTGGAAGACGACCCCGTTCATGGCGCTCCTGCTGCTCGCGGGACTCGCGCTGGTCCCCGAGGAGACCCTGAAGGCGGCCATGGTGGACGGCGCCACCGGCTGGCAGCGCTTCGTCAAGGTCATGGTGCCGCTGATGAAACCGGCCATCCTGGTGGCGCTGCTCTTCCGCACGCTGGACGCGTTCCGGATCTTCGACAACATCTACATCCTGACCGCGGGCGCCCAGGACACCGGTTCTGTGTCGATCCTCGGTTACGACAACCTGTTCACCTCGCTGAACCTGGGCATCGGGTCGGCGATCTCGGTGCTCATCTTCGTCTGCGTCGGGATCATCGCCTTCACCTTCGTCAAGCTGTTCGGCACTGCCGCACCCGGCGCGGAGGTGAAACGCTGATGGCCGCCGTCGGAAAGACGCACGCCGCCCGATGGGGCGTCGTGAACGTGGTGGTGATTCTGTACGCGCTGTTTCCGGTGTGGTGGATCGCCGCGCTGTCGTTCAAGAAGCCCAGCACCCTGACGGACGGCACCTACATCCCCAGGCAATGGACCTGGGAGAACTACAAGGGCATCTTCCAGACCTCCGAGTTCACCCGTGCACTGGTCAACTCGATCGGCATCGCCCTGATCTCCACGGTGATCGCGGTGGCGCTGGGCACCATGGCCGCGTACGCCGTGGCCAGACTCCGGTTCCCGGGCAAGCGGGTGCTCATCGGGATGTCGCTGCTGATCGCGATGTTCCCGCCGATCTCCCTGGTGTCACCGCTGTTCAACATCGAGCGCGTCGTGGGGATCTTCGACACCTGGATCGGTCTGATCATCCCGTACATGACCTTCTCGCTGCCTCTTGCGATCTACACGTTGTCCGCGTTCTTCCGGGAGATCCCCTGGGACCTGGAGAAGGCCGCCAAGGTCGACGGGGCCACGCCCGCGCAGGCGTTCCGGATGGTCATCGCGCCGCTGGCCGCGCCGGGCGTGTTCACCACGGCCATCCTCGTCTTCATCTTCTGCTGGAACGACTTCCTGTTCGCGATCTCGCTGACCTCCACCACGGCCGCGCGTACGGTGCCGGCCGCCATCGCGTTCTTCACGGGGAGCTCGCAGTTCCAGCAGCCCACCGGTTCGATCGCCGCAGCGGCCGTGGTGATCACCATTCCGATCATCGTTTTCGTTCTGTTCTTCCAGCGGCGGATCATCGCCGGACTGACCTCCGGGGCGGTCAAGGGGTGACCTGTCCGGCCGCGCGGACGGCCCGCCCGTCCGAGACACCGGCCACGCGACGCCCGGACCGGAAGGCACGAAGGCACGAAGGCAAGGAGGCACCACCGATGGCCGAGATCATCCTTGAGGGAGTCTCGAAGCGTTTTCCCGACGGAGCCCTCGCCGTGAAGGACGTGGACCTCGACATCGCCGACGGCGAGTTCGTGATCCTGGTCGGTCCGTCCGGATGCGGCAAGTCCACCACCCTGAACATGATCGCCGGACTCGAGGACATCACCGAGGGCACCCTGCGCATCGGTGGCCGGGTCGTCAACGACCTCGCTCCCAAGGAACGTGACGTGGCCATGGTGTTCCAGAGCTACGCGCTGTACCCGCACATGAGCGTCCGGGAGAACATGGGCTTTCCGCTGCGTCTGGCCAAGGTGGACAAGGCCACCGTCAACGGCAAGGTCGAGGAGGCCGCCCGCGTCCTCGACCTGACCGAGCACCTGGACCGCAAGCCCGCCAACCTCTCGGGCGGCCAGCGCCAGCGAGTGGCCATGGGGCGGGCCATCGTCCGCGACCCCAAGGCCTTCCTCATGGACGAGCCGCTGTCCAACCTGGACGCCAAACTCCGCGTACAGATGCGCACGCAGATCTCCCGGCTCCAGCGGCGCCTGGGCACCACCACCGTGTACGTCACCCACGACCAGACGGAGGCGATGACCCTCGGCGACCGGGTCGTCGTCATGAGGCAGGGCCTGGTCCAGCAGATCGGCACGCCGGCGCAGCTCTACGATCTCCCGCGCAACCTCTTCGTCGCGGGCTTCATCGGGTCCCCCGCGATGAACTTCCTGAACGCCACCCTGGAGGAAAGCCTCCTGCGTTCGCCCCTGGGGCCACTGCCTCTCGACGACCGGACGCGCAGGGAGCTGGAGCGCAAGAACGCGCGCCGCGACGTCATCGTCGGGCTGCGACCCGAGGCGTTCGAGGACGCGGCGCTGGCGCACGACCGAGGTCTGGGCGGGCCCGTGTACACAGCCACTGTGGACGTACTGGAGTCGCTGGGCTCCGATGTGTACGTCTATTTCACCGCGGAGGGCGGGCCCGTGACGACCGCCGAACTCGAGGAACTCGCCACGGATTCGGGCCTGCGTGACACCGGCGCCGGCGGGACCCAGCAAGTGGTGGCCCGCCTGGACGCCGCCACACGCGCCCGCGAGGGTCAACCCCTGGAGCTGCACGTCGACATGAGCAAGGCGCATGTGTTCGACCCGGCGACCGGCGCCAACCTCTCACATCCGGAGAACGTGGGCTGACGACCCATCCTCCGGTTCCCCCCAGGGGCGCCGGTGAGTCCTTACGTCGGCAATGGGGGTGGCGCCGGAGAAGTCATCCTTCATGGCGTCGACGACCTACTGAGGCCGGGCCAGTTCTACCAACGACTGGCGGTCCAGGTCAGCGGCACAGCTCGTCCACCAAGAACTGGAGTCGGTTCCCGTCGAGGGGGACACGGTGGGCGAGGAGGTTGCGGGCTTCGCGCAGAGTACGCAGGCGATGGCGCTCGGCGGGGGTGAGGGCGATCGAGCCGTCGCAGTGGGCGCTCCACATGCCGCCGAGTTCCATGATGTCGACGGTGGCGGCGGGCTCCTGAGCTGTGCCAGGTCCGCGCTGCGGGCCATAGTCCTGCGCGAGCCGGGCCAGCGGAACGCGCGCACGATGCCGGACGGTGGAGGTGAACTGGTCCCAGCGCTGCCGCAGAAAATGCGTACACCTCGCCTGCGGCAGCCGGAGAGCCCGCCACAGGTCGCGATGATCACCGTAGGGCTGAGGTTTCGCCATTCTCGTGATCGGCTACTGGGTTGCGAGTGACGGTGTGTGAGGTTGGCTGGTCGTCAGGGGGTTGGCGGGTGGGCCGACCCAGAAGCCAGGCACGGAACGCATAAGCGCGCCCCGGCCTACGGCACCCAATTGCGGACCGCGAAGAGGCATCATTCCGGGGCCGACCCTGATGGTGCGCCGAGGCTGACCATGCCTGGCCGTTGCCGTTTCGACCCGGTTGCGAAAACGCGTCAGCCTGTGGGCGCGCCGATCTGGTCGCGCTCCAGGACGGAACGCAGCTCCGAGAGGGCCTGCGCGGCGGCTCTCAGGGGGGACGCCTTGAGCGCATCCGCGGTCAGCTCGGCCAACCGCTCGGTAAAGGTCCCTTCTGCTGCGTCGACCAACTGCAGGCCGTCGTCGGTCAGGGCCAGCAGTGAGGACCGGCGATCGGATGGATTCGGCTGCCGGACGGCCCATCCCTGCTTCTCCAGACGGTCGATGGTCTTGCTGGCCGCCCCGATGCCGATGGCGAACTCGGCGGCGAGGTCAGCCACGCGGGACTCGGGGTGGTCGCGCAGGTAGCGCAGGGCCTCGAACTGCGAGGTGACGATTCCGTGCCGCTCACGGAGACGGTCGTTGAGGGCGTTGTAGAGACGCGTCTCGCATCGGACCAGGTCAGCGAAGAAGCCCGGAAGGTCGACCGTGTCACTGCTTGTTTTGGATGCCACGGCATGCAGTTTACGATACATGCCACGGCATATAGTGCCGTGGAAGTCACTTGCGGCAGGGGAAGAACGATGAGCAAGGAACAGCGGGCGCAGATTGACGCGATGCTGCGGCAGCCGCGGCCCGAAGGCCCCAGGTCTGTCGAGGCGATCCGAGCCGGATTCGAGGCGCTGATGGCCAAGATGATCGTGCCCGACAACATCCGCACCACGCGGACCACGCTCGGCGACCGACCCGCACTGCGCGTCGAGCCGGGCGAGGGTCTGCGCGCCGGGACGATCCTGTACTTCCATGGCGGCGGCTGGGTGTACGGCTCCCCCGAAAGCGTCCTGTCGCTGACGGGACACCTCGTTGCCAAGACCGGCTTCGGGGCATACTCGGTGGACTACCGGCTTGCCCCCGAGCACCCGTTCCCGGCCGCGATCGACGACGCACTGAGCGCCTACCGCGCCCTCCTCGACAGGGGCCAGGACCCTTCGACCATCGCGCTCGCCGGTGACTCGGCCGGCGGCGGCCTCACCGTCACGACCTGCCTGGCCGCCCGCGACGCGGGCCTCCCGCTGCCCGCTGCCGTCGTGACGTTCTCCCCGGGCCTCGACGCCACCCGCACGGGCGAGAGCATGGACACCAAGGAAGGCATCGACCCGATCCTCACCCGCAAGTCCGTGGAACACACCGGAGCCATGTACCTCGCCAAGCAGGACCCGCACCAGCCCATGCTCAGCCCAGCCGTCCTCGCCGACCTGACCGGCTTCCCCCCGATGCTCATCCAGGTGGGCACCAACGAGATCCTGCTGAACGACTCCACGCGCCTGGCCGCCCGCGCCCGCGCAGCCGGAGTGGACGTCATCCTCGACATCACCGCCGACGTACCCCATGTGTTCCAGTCTTTCGCCGGCGTTCTCGACGAGGCCGACCAGGCACTGGACCGCGCGGCCCTGTTCCTCACGCAGCACGTCCACATCCCCGACACAGCAGCCGCGTCAGCCGGGTAGATCGGGTCTATCATGATTTAGGTGTTTTTAGGCCCTTTGGCCTAGTGGCTTTTTGTTGGTCTGCCTGGCCTATACCCGTCCGGCGGTAAGGCGGCCG
>NZ_JARXYX010000008.1 GCF_029893585.1 Streptomyces sp. LBL | reverse complement strand
GCGCCGGCGGGGGGGGGGCGGGGCCGCCGGGGGGGGGGGGGGGGGCCGCCCCCCCCCCCCCCCCCCCCCCCCCCCCCCCCCCCTGGTCTCTCACCTGAGGGGTACTCAGGAAAACCTTCCGGGTTACGAGTTGACCTGCGCGGTCACCAGGCTGGAGAAGGTGGTCAGCCGGGTGTAGACGCCCGGGTAACCGGCCTGGGCACAGCCCTCGCCCCAGGAAGTGATCCCTGCCAGGACGCCCCCGATGAGCAGGGGACCGCCGCTGTCGCCCTGGCAGGTGTCGACGCCGCCGGAGGTGTATCCGGCGCAGACCATGTCGCTCTTGACGTAGTCGGAGCCGTAGGAGCTCGTGCAGCTGCTGTCGGAGACCGTCGGCACCGTTGCGGTGCGCAGCTGGTTGGAGGAGCTGCCGTTCGAGGAGGTGGTGCCCCAGCCGATGATGCGGGCGGTGGCGCCGGCCGCGTACACCCCCGTCTGGGAGGAGGAGACGTACGACGCGGTGGTGTACGGCATCGACGTCGACAGCGTCAGTACGGCCACGTCGTCGCCGTTGGTGGCGTCGGTGTAGCCCGGGTTGATCCAGATCCTGCTGACCCGGCCGACCGTGCCGTTGGTGCCGTTGAGGTACGTGCGGCCGCCGACGACTCTGACGCTGCTGGTGGACTCGTCGACCATACAGTGGGCAGCGGTGACGACCTTGGTGGGGGAGACCAGGGTGCCACCGCAGAACTGGTTCTGCGAGGCGTCCGTGATCTGCATCATGAACGGGTACGCGGTCGTCGTGGTCGTGGTGCCGCCGACGATGGGCTGGGGGGCGGCGACGGCGGCCGGGGCGCCGATCAGCGCGGTCGCGGCGGCGGCAGCGGTGGCGGCCACAACGGCGGCGGTCTTCTTGGCGTGGTTGAACCCGAACATGGTTCTCCTCGTGGGGGTATCCGGTGGGGGCGCACGCGTGGGGGGCACGGGGGGTCGGGTGGGCGTGCACGGGGGTGGGGCCCCGTTGGTGTCCGTTCGGAAGTGGGGGAGGGACCGGAGGAACCGAGCCCCGGGTGACCGGGCGAGCGGCACGCCCCTTACGCTAGAACCCGGGGTTGCTCTTCCCAATGAGGGAACCCCCTAAGGGAGTTGGGCAGGGAAAACCCTCGGTCGTATGACCTCAAACCCCGCCGGGGATGGAGTAACATCCCGGAAACTTTCGAGGTGTCAGCTCGTACGACGGCCCGCCGCCAGTCTGACGATGTCGACCCGGGACCGGATCCCGAGCTTGCGGTAGACCCGGGTCAGGGTCGCCTCCACCGTCTTGACACTGATGAACAGCCGCCCGGCTATCTCCCGGTTGGTCGCGCCCTCCATGACCAGCGCGGCGACCTGACGCTCCATCGACGCCAGCCCGTCCAGCGCGTCGAGGGCGGGAGAGGGGGCCACGACCGGCTCCACCGGCGCCGGCACCGTGGCCGCCTCCACCTGCCGCAGCCAGGGCAGCGCCCGGCAGCGCCGGAACAGCCGCGCCGCCTCGTCGTACGACGTCGGCCCCGGCACGGCGCCCCCTGTCCGAGGGAAGCCGAGCGGGCGCGGGACGGTGCGCAGGGTCGCCAGGGCGAACGCGGCCCGCGCCTCCTCCAGGCCGTAGCCCAGCTTGGCCAGCCGGTCCTGTGCCGACGTCAACTGTCCGAGCGCGGCCACGTGTTCGCCGCGCCCCGCCCGCACCAGCGCCTCCGCCCGGTCCAGAACGGCGAGCACGCCCTCGCGGCCCAGCCGCAGCGCGTGCTCGCGGGTCACCGTGATGAGGTCCTGCGCCTCGGCGGTCTCCCCGGTGCGCACCAGGGCCTCGGCGAGGTCGCCGTGCCACCGCCCGCGCGCCGGGTCGGTGATGCCGAGCCCGCTCTCCAGCTCCCGCACCCGGCGCAGCGACCGGACCGCGCCCGGGGCGTCCCCGGCCACCAACTGGGCGTGGCCGAGGGCGGCCAGGGCGCGCGAGACGTACATCTGGTCGCCGTCCACCTCGGCGTGGTCCGCCGCCTCCCGGGCCAGCGCCAGCGCCCGGTCGACATCCCCGCCGGCCGCCTCCGCGAAGGAGGTGAGCAGTGCGGACGCCACCTCGCCGATGCCGGAGTCACGGGCCAGCCGCAGGCTCTCCCGGGCGAGGTCGAGGGCCCGGCCGCAGTGGCCGGAGCGCAGCTCGGTCTCGGCGAGCAGCCGCAGGAAGTGCACCTCGCTCTCGACCATGCCGCGCCGGCGCACCTCGCGCAGCAGCGCGGTCACGGTGGCGCGGGCCTCGGCCAGCTGGTCGCCCATGAGCAGCCAGCGGAACCGCGTCAGCCCCGGCCCGTTGTGATGGCACGCCACCAGCGGGTCCTGCGGCTCCCGGAGCGCCCGGTCGATGGTCGCGGGGGCGTCCGGATGGCCCATCAGGGTCTCGGTCTGGGCCTGGAAGGCGAGGGCCAGCAGCTCGGTGCGCCGGTCACCGGCCCGCGCGGCCAGCCCGGCGGCGTGCGCGGCCTGCTCCCGGCCCTCCGCGAAGTCGCCCTGGACGACCAGGCCCCGCCAGGCCAGCTGGTAGTGGACCAGGGCCAGCAGCCCGGGGTCCTCGCCCGCGTCGGCGAGCGCCTGCGGGAACACCGCGTCGACGTCACCGAGGGCCTGCCCGGCGGACTCGATCACCACCATCCAGGCCCGCACCCGGTCAGCGGCCACGGTCACCCGGGTCAGCACCTCGCGGGCGATGTCCCGCGCGAGGTCCGTCTCACCGGCGGTGATCGCGTCCTCGGCGGCCTGCAAGCGTCGCTCGTCGGGTCCCGGCACGGCGCTGGCCGGGGTGTGCCGGGCGGCGAGCAGCCCGAGTGAGGCGGCCACCGAGGGCGCTCCGCGGTCCCGGGCCTGGGCGGCGGCGTCGGCGAGCCTGGCCGCCACCTCCGGGTCGGTGCCGGTGGTCGCCAGCGCCAGATGCCGGGCCCGCTCGATGGGATCGGAAGCGGCCGTGGACAGCGCGGCGTGCACGGCCCGCCGTTCCCGCGCGGGTGCCTCCGCGTACAGCGCGGCGGAGATCAGCGGATGCGCGAACCGCAGGGCGGGACCTTCCGGCTCCGTCGCCAGCAGGCCGAGGGCCGCCGCCTGCGCGGTCTCCGCCTCGGCGTTGTCCCGGCCGGCCGCGTGCAGCAGCGTCAATGTGGGACGCGCGCCCGCGCTGGCCACCAGAAGGGTGCGGCGGGCCTCGTTCGACAGCATGTCCAGGCGGCTGAGCACCAGGGCCCGCAGCGACGTGGGCACGTGCAGCGGTTCGCCGGGCCGGGGCGGGGTCGGGTTCTCGGCGAGCGCCCGGCCCAGTTCCAGCGCGAACAGGGGGTTGCCGCCACTGGTGCGGTGGATGTCCCGGGCGGTGGAGCGGGGCAGACCGGTGTAGCCGCGGTGGGTCAGGAGCGCGGACACCTGGGTCCGGGACAGCGGATTGAGCCGGACCGCGAGACTGTCCGGGGGCAACGCGCGTAGATACCGGTCGTACTCCTGCCCCTCGGTCCGCACCGCGCACAGCAGCTGGACGGGCGTGTCGCCGAGGCGGCGGGCGGCGAAGCCGAGAAGTTCCGCGCTGGCCGGATCCAGCCACTGCAGATCGTCCGCGACGACCAGGACGGGGCCCTTGGCTGCCAGCGCGCGCAGCGCGGACAGCACGGCCAGACGCAGAGCCAGCCCGTCGCGCTGGAGGGTGGACTCGCCGCGGCCGGTGAGCGCCGACTCCAGGGCAGTGCGCTGCGCGGCCGGCAGCCGGCCGGACACCTGGTCGACGACCAGGCCCAGGAGGTCGGCCAGGGCCAGGAAGGGGAGATGGGATTCGGACTCGGTGGCGGAGCAGCGCAGCACGGTGCCGGCCGCGCCGGTGTATTCGGCGGCCAAAGTCCGCAGCACGGTCGACTTTCCAATTCCGGCCGGGCCGTGGAGCAGCACGCTGCCGCCGCTGACGAGCTGCTCACGCGCCCCGCTGAGCAGCTCCTCCCTGCCGATCAGCAGGTCGGGGCGGCTTCGGGCAGGCTCCTTGAAGTCTCGTCGCACGGTCACCGCTCCCTCCGTGTGTCGTGTCCTGGCCAATATTAGGCAACGGTCTTTGGAATTCGGCGGGACGCGGTGGTGAGGGAAATAACAACGTGATGATGGGGAGAAATTCAACGCACCCGGATCAACGCACCCGGATCAAGGCACCCGCATCAACGCACCCGCATCAACGCACCTGCATCAACGCACCCGGACATGAATGACCGAGCGGCCGCTGCCGGGCGGCCGGCACGGCAACCACCCTGCCCGACGTGCGACGACGACCGCCTCGCCCCGGGTGCCCGCACCGAGCTTCCGCATCGCCGACCGGAGATACCCCTTCGCTGTCTCGGCGGTCACCCCCATGCCTTCGGCGGCCACCGCGTTCGTCGCCCGGCGGCAGTTCGCTGATGCGCACGCCGGACCGGCCGGCCTCCACCAGGCCGCCGAACGCGACCGGAAGCCCCGTCGCGCGCCGCAGCCGCACCAGCGCACCGCGGATCTCCATGGCCTGCGACACCGGTCGCGACGCCCGCCAGGACACCTCTGCTGCCACGTCCTCGCCCCTTCACCGCAGCACACCCCCGGTTCGGGGGTAGTGAGACCTGCATCACGGATTAGACGATGGTAGAGACGTGCCCGGCAATGGTGCCGGTACAGAGGAGGAAAGATGACGACCGTGACGGAGCTCTTCCGCAGCGCGCGGGACTTCCTGCTGGAACACCGCGAGGACTACGCCACGGCCTCTGAAGGCTTCGTCTGGCCCCGCCCCCGGCACTTCAACTGGGCTCTCGACTGGTTCGACGAGATCGCGGCCGGCAACGACCGGACCGCCCTGCACATCGTCGAGGAGGACGGCACCGAGGTCCGGCTCACCTTCGCCGAGATGGCCGAGCGGTCCGACAAGGTCGCCACCCTGATGCGCGAGCGCGGGGTCGGCGCCGGGGACCGGATCCTCGTCATGCTCGGCAACCAGGCCGAGCTGTGGGAGACGGCGCTCGCCGCCATGAAGCTGCGGGCCGTCGTCATCCCGGCGACCCCGCTGCTCGGCCCCGCCGACCTGCGCGACCGGGTCGAGCGCGGGCAGGTGCGGCACGTTCTGGTCCGGTCCGAGGACGCCGCCAAGTTCGACGAGGTGCCCGGCGACTACACGCGCACCGCCGTCGGCGGCGTACCGGAGGGCTGGCAGCCGTACGAGGACGCGTACACCGCCTCCGCAGAGTTCCTGCCCGACGGTCCGACCCTGGCCGACGACCCGCTGATGCTGTACTTCACCTCCGGTACGACGGCCCGCCCCAAGCTCGTCGAGCACACCCATGCCTCATACCCGATCGGGCACCTGGCGACCATGTACTGGATCGGCCTCCAGCCCGGCGACGTACACCTGAACATCTCCTCGCCGGGCTGGGCCAAGCATGCCTGGTCCAACCTGTTCGCGCCGTGGAACGCGGAGGCGACCGTCTTCCTGCACAACTACACCCGCTTCGACCCGGCCCGGCTGATGGCGGAGATGGACCGCGCGGGCGTGACCACGTTCTGCGCCCCGCCGACCGTGTGGCGGATGCTCATCCAGGCCGACCTGACCCAGCTGCGCACCCCGCCGCGCGAGGCCGTCGCGGCCGGCGAGCCACTGAACCCCGAGGTCATCGAGCAGGTCCGCCGCGGCTGGGGCGTCACGATCCGGGACGGCTTCGGACAGACGGAGACGGCGGTTCAGGTCTCCAACAGCCCCGGCCAGCCTCTGAAGACGGGCTCGATGGGACGGCCGAGTCCCGGCTACCGGGTGGAGCTCCTCGACCCGGTGTCGGGCGCGCCCGGCGCGGCGGAGGGCGAGATCTCCCTCGACCTGTCGACGAAACCGGTCGGCCTGATGACCGCCTACCACGGCGACGCCGACCGTACGGCGGAGGCGATGGCCGGCGGCTTCTACCGGACCGGGGACATCGGTTCCCGGGACGCCGACGGCTACATCACCTATGTCGGCCGGGCCGACGACGTCTTCAAGGCGTCCGACTACAAGATCAGCCCCTTCGAGCTGGAGAGCGCGCTGCTGGAGCACGAGGCGGTGGCGGAGGCGGCCGTCGTGCCCGCGCCGGACGAGCTGAGGCTCGCCGTCCCGAAGGCCTACGTGGTGCTGGCGGAGGGCTGGGAGCCCGGCCCCGATACCGCGAAGGCGCTGTTCGAGCACTCCCGCGACGTCCTCGCGCCCTACCAGCGCATCCGCCGCCTGGAGTTCGCGCCCCTGCCCAAGACCGTCTCCGGCAAGATCCGCCGCATCGAGCTGCGCGAGGCCACAGCCGCCGGCTCGGACGCCGAGTACCGCGAGGAGGACTTCCGGTAACCGAGCCGTCGTACACCGTGGACACAGCGGGAGGGCTCCGTCATGGCCGTCAGCCACAGACACACCACGTCCCGCACTCCACGTCCCGCACGGAGGCGGGCCGCACGCGCAACGTGTAGGGCGGAGAGATGCCCTGGTCGGTTAGGGTCGGCTCGTGGCGGACGAAGCGGCTCCGTCCCGGTGAAAGTGATCGGGCTGGGGCGCATCGCGGGCCGTGCAGCAGTCGGCTGATGCGTACCCGTTGTGCCCTGATATGCCCTCACGGTGGGCGATCTGGGTAAGAATGCAGGTCAGAGGCGTTTTGTGGGGGCACCATGCGATTGAGAGTGGAGTTCACGACCGAGCCCTTCGACCTCGACGAGGCACCCGCGCACGCGCTGGTGGCCCGCGAGGTCATCGAGGCGGCCGACCTGGACGCGGTGGACGTCGGCCCGTTCGGCAATACGGTGGAAGGCGGTGCCGACGCCGTACTCGCCGTGGTGGACGACCTGCTGCGCCGGACCCTCACGTCCGGCGCCACCCGGATCTCCCTCCAGCTCAATGTGATCGGCGAGGGTGCGGCCGGACAGAGCACGACCGGGGAGGGCGGGAAGTGACCGGCACCGGGGACGAGCCCTTCATCACGGCCGTGAAGCCGCTGATCGACGCGATGGGCGGCGAGATGCTCCCGCCGGACGAGGCCGGCCCCGACGATGTCGTGCTCTCCTGGGAGGGGACGGAGGCGGTCGCCGTACGGCTGCCGCAGCTCGCAGACTCCCTTGATCACATCCTGGCCGCCATGGAGCGCAAGAAGGGCAAACCCCTGGCGGACCTGGACCGCAAAGCCAAGCAGGAGGTCGTACGGATGCTGGAGGCGCGCGGCGCCTTCTCCGTGCGGCACGGCGTGGAGACCGTGGCGAGCGCGCTCGGCGTGAGCCGCTTCACTGTCTACAACTATCTCAACTACGCCAATGAGCAGCGCGCGAAGGCGCGTGCGGGCGACGAGCAGTCGCGGCAGGACGGCTGACGCTTCGCAGCCCGGCTGACGGCCAGGTCACTGGGCGTTTCCGCAGCTGAGCCGTGCTGCGATGCTGGTCCGAGCGTCCGGGACGGATCAAAGACGCGCGAAGCGCGGCGAACGAACCGCTGCGGTGCGACGCGCCGAACTCGCCGCCCGGCCGCACGGTCACCCCGTATGTCGTGCGCAGTGCCGACACGACCTCGACCGACGGCAGATCGACGTCGTACCGCGGGAACTGGTAGAACGCGCCTTCGGGGTAACTCGGCGTGAGGCCCGGGACCTCGGCGAGTTCCGTCAGCATGATCTCGCGGCGCGTCTCGTACTCCGCTCGCATCCTCGCGATGTCGGGGCCGCAGCTCCGCACCGCGACGAGCGCGGCGTCCTGGAGGAACGTGTTGTGTACGGCAGGTCAGTTCCAGGCCTGGCGTTCCTGGTCACGGGGGTCGTCGACCTGGGTCCACTGTGCGTCGATGTGCATCGTGGCCCGGCGCTCGCTGTCGTACGGGTCCCAGCCGGGGTTACCGGTCCTTGCGAACCGGACCCACGTCTCGTGCACTCGGGCGGCGAGATCCGCGGGGGGCTTGTCGGGGCCGAGCAGGCCGTTGGGTCCGTGCAACTGGGGGAGATGCGTGACGTCGAAGACGAAGGGGAGCTCCATCGCGTGGGTGGCGCCGAGTTCTCCGTTCAGGGCATGGGAGCGCCACGCGAACTCGTAGCCGAAGGTCTCGGACTGGGGGTGGGCGGCATGGGCACCGGCCAGTGCCCAACTGCCCGCGCCGAACGCGGCGTCGCCCATGATGGCGGACCGCAGCTCACCGAAGGACGCCTTGGGGCGTGCCTTCCGGTACGTCTCGACGAGCCGTGCCGGATTCGGGTGCGAGCGGGCCGCTGCCGCGTCGACGTCGGCCGCGGTCGAGGTGGCGTAGTTGCCCACGGGGGCCAGATAGAGGTTGGCCTCCTCGGTGTTGATCCCGATGAGCAGGTCGACGTCGGCGCTGAGGCCGGTGGAGACGGCTTCGGCGGGCTGCGTGTCGAGGACCAGGCTGAAGGGGCTGAGTCCGATCAGCGGGTCGCTGTGCGTCTCGGTCCGCAGGTCGATGCCCGCGACCCGGTTGGCGACCTCGACCAGGCGCTCGTCGGAGACGTCCGTGAAGGCGTCGACATGGGGATCGACGCCCAGCGCCTCCGCCGCGGCCTTGGTGACGCGGGCGGCCTGCTCTGTCGTGAACGCCCCCCGGCCGCTGCCGCTTTGGACGATCGCCCGGCGGAAGAGGCCCGCGGCCTCGGGGGTGGCGAGCACGCCGCCGACGATGGTTGCCCCGGCGGACTGGCCGAAGAGCGTGACGTTGCGCGGGTCACCGCCGAAGGCGGCGATGTTCTCCCGCACCCAGCGCAGCGCGGCGACGACGTCGAGGAGGCCGCGGTTGGCGGGCGCTCCAGGGATGTCGAGGAATCCCGCGATGCCGAGCCGGTAGTTCAGGGTGACGAGGATGACGCCGTCGCGGGCGAAGCCGGAGCCGTCGTACAGCGCGGACCGCGTCGATCCGGCGACGAATCCGCCGCCGTGGACGAACACCATGACGGGCAGAGCGCTGTCCACGGCGGCGGGCGTCCAGACATTGACGGTGAGGTACTCCTCCCCCTGGCTCCAACCGGGGCCGAAGTAGGGGGACATGTCCACGGTGCCGAGCTTGCGCTCGGACTGCGGCGCGTTGGGTCCCGGCACGGTGGCGTCCCGCACGCCGTCCCAGGACTCATGCGGCTGCGGCGACGCAAACCGGCCGGCGCCGCGGGGCGGGGCGGCGTAGGGGATGTTCAGGAAGGTGGTGGTGTCGTCCTGTCGTAGGCCGCGGACCCCTCCTTGCGCGGTGGTCACAACGGGGTCGGGGTGGTGGTTCACAGTGGTGCCTTTCTGCGGGTCTCAGCCCTGATCGGTGTACGGGGCGAAGGGGACCCAGCCCTTGATCGACATCTCGTTGTCTTTGTCTACGGTTGTGTCGTCGACGGCACATGGCCCGGGGCTTGGCCCCGGGGCCATGGTTGTGGACCGACCAGATGTCAGAGTCGGTCGAGCGAGGCCCACCGCTTGATGCCGAACGAGCCGCCGCTGCGTTCCACTTCCAGCGCGCCGTGTCCCGCGAAGTGGGCAGGCAGGACAAGCGCGTTGGCGTCGGCGGCCCAGCCGAGGATCTCGTGCCGGGTCTTGCGGGAGGCCTGTGCGTCCTCGCAGAAGCAGCTGTTGTGGTCCGGCTGCATGACCTGGAAGGGGGAGTGCATCAGATCGCCGGCGAAGACCGCGCGTTCGGAGCCGGAGTCCAGCATCAGGACGCTCGATCCCGGTGTATGGCCGGGTGCAGACTGTAGACGGAGGTTGGCGTCGATCTGGTGGCTCGACTCCCAGACCTGGACCTGACCGGCGGCGTGTACGGGCGCGACGCTGTCCTCGAAGACGTTCTCGTTGACTCCGCCGGCGATCTTGGGGTTGTTGGCCGGGTTCCAGAACTCGAAGTCGGCCTTGGGCATCAGGTACGTGGCGTTGCGGAAGGTCGGAACCCAGGACTGGCCCTCCAGGTGGGTGTTCCATCCCACGTGGTCGACGTGCAGGTGGGTGTTGACCACGATGTCGACGTCGTCGGGGTGCACGCCGGCCCGCTGGAGGTTGCCGAGGAAGTCCAGCTCCAGGTGGTCCCAGGCCGGTGTGTGGGGGCGTTCCTTGTGATTGCCGATCCCGGTGTCTATCAGGACGGTCTTGCCCTCGCTGCGCAGCACCCACGTCTGCACGGCCACCTCACAGATACCGGTCTCGTCGCTGAGGAAGTCCGGGACGAGCGCGGACCGGTGTGCGTCCCAGTGCTGCTTCGGCGAGCCGGGGAAGAACGTCTCCGGGTCCATGCCGACCGGTCCGTGCATCTCCTCGACCCGGGTCACGTCGACGTCGCCGAGAGTAATGTCACTCACGATGTGTGCTCCTTTATTCGTATCGTCCGGGCTGGTTCCTACCGGTCGCCGTGCAGGCGTGCGCGCAGCAGATTGGGGTCAGTGGCCGTGGTGTAGGCGGCGCTGAGCACGTACACGTCATTGCCGCGCAGGGCGATGGAGGTGGGGTTCTGAAGTCCGTTTTTGGCATCCAGAACGGTGGTGCTGGTGCCGTCGGACCGGACGCGCACGACCGTATTGGGGGCGTTCAGTGCGGCGAGGACGTCGTCGCCGCGGCCGGTGAACGCGAAATCGTCGATCCCGGCCAGGCCTGATGCCTTGACCTGCGGGGTTCCCGCACGGTTTCCGGAGCGGATCGGAATGCGCAGCAGGGTGCCCCGGTCGAGGTTGGTCACCCACAGCGCGCCGTCGTGCACTTTCGCGCCGTTGGCTCCCAGGAAGCCGGTCGAGGCGAGCTCGGGGGCGGTGGACCAGGCGGTGGGTGTTCCGCCGCCGATGGGGACGGTCCACACGGTGCCGAGCGCCGAGTCGGTGACGTAGAGCTGCTGGCTGTGCTCATCCAGTGCCAGCCCGTTGGGCAGGCCGTTGGCGGGCAGCGCGGCGATGCGCTCCGGGTCCTGCCCGGGGCGTATCCGCCACAGCCCCGTCAGGTCGGCCGTGCCGGTCGCGTAGAGCATGTACACGGTGCCGTCCGAGGTATGGACGATGCCGGTGGTCAGAGGGAAGCCGAGGACCGGTGTGTTTACTCCGCCGTCGGCGGGTGCGGGCAGCGTCGCCAGGATGCGCGTCGCGCCGCCAGGGCTGACCTGAGCCACCTGGCGGCCGGCGGCGAAGGTGACGTCTGCCGTGCCGTCGGGCAGCAGGGTGACGTTCTCCGGCAGCTGGCCCGCGGACAGGTCGAAGTGGGCGGCGACCCGCACATCTGTCAGTGGCCCTGTGGCGGCCAGCGCGTTGGCGGGCGTAGCCGCCGTAAGGGCGGCCGCGGCCACCGATACGGCCGACATGGCGATCTTGATACTTCGCTTGGACATGGTTCCTTCACTGTTTTCGGGCATGCGGTAGCCGCGGTGCGGCGGCGTGGTCGAGGGGGGCCGCCTCGGGGGAGGCCGGAGGTCGCGATCTGCCGGAGGTCGCGATCGTGCTGCCGACCGGCGGGCGTGGGAGTGTCCGGCGACAGGGGCAGTCCGGTGGCGGGGCGCGGCGGCCGCTAGTGCCGCGGCACTAGGCATGCCGCGGGCGCCCTCGGGCGACGGAGGGGCGCAGGATCAGGTGCGGGTTTCGGCGCCGTGGCGCGGCCGGGTCGCCTCCTGCGATGCGGTGGCGTGGGCGAGCAGGTTCAGGGCTGTCGCGGAGGGGGAGCCGGGGTCGGCTATGGCCACCACCAGGGCCGGGCCGTTCCCTTGCGGGCTCTGCAGCGTCTGCTGGGTGACAGTCAGGGTCCCGACCAGCGGGTGGCGCATCTCATAGTCGGCGGCATCGCAGGCCACGATCCGGTGATCGGCCCACATCGTGGCGAACTCCGGACTGCCCATGGTCAGCTCGCCGATCAGTCCGGCCAGCAGTGGATCATCGGGGTATCGGCCGGCCGTCAGACGCAGGTTGCCCACCACGGCCCGGGCCTTCGCGGGCCAGTCTGTGTACAGGTCACGGGTGTGTGCGTCGAGGAACACCAGCCTGGCCATGTTCGGCCGTCGGCCCGGTTCGTCGGGGCTGCCCAGATCGAGATGGCCGGCGAACAGCCCGTGACCTTGACGGTTCCAGGCCAGGACGTCGCTGCGGCGGCCCATGACGATGGCGGGTGTGCCCTCGATGGCTGCCAGCAAAGCGCTGGTTGCTCGGGGTATGCGTTCGGCACGCGGCCGGCCCGCGGGCCGGCCGCGTCTCGGTGCATTGGCCAGGGCGTGCAGATGGGCACGCTCGGAGTCATCCAGTCGCAGGGCGTTCGCGATGGCGTCGAGCACCTCGCGCGAGGCGTTGTGTGACTGGCCCTGCTCCAGGCGGGTGTAGTAGGGCGCGCTGATGCCCGCGAGCATCGCGAGCTCCTCCCGGCGCAGCCCCGGTACCCGGCGCCGCTCGCCGTAGGTCTGCAGCCCGACGTCTTCGGGCCGCAGCTGGCCGCGGCGTGCCTGAAGGAAGTCGGCGAGGTGCCCGTGGTTATTCATGTATCCGAGTGTGCGTCCCGCCGACGATTCGTGCCTGACCCCGCTGGGGTAGTGATCCGCAGGGTCTGGCTCTCCTCAGCCCCGGTCTCCAGGATGGGCCGCATTCCTCTTCATCGCCTCCGGGAGAATTCATGGGCATCACCACCCTCGACCCGCAGCATCCGCTTGCCGGGCTCGACCTCACTCCCTTCGCCTTCACCCGGCGGTGCTGGGCCGACGCAACGCCGGACTCTGTCTACCGCCTCATCAGCGACGTATCACTGATCGAGAGGTGGAGCCCGAGCGCCAGCGAGGTGAGCTACGCGCCGGGCGACGGTCCCTGGGTCGGCGCCCGGTTCAGCGGCCTCAACCGCCGGGACCAGCGCGAATGGGTCACCCACTCCGAGGTGGTGCAGGCCGATCCAGGCCTCGCCTTCGCCTTCGTCGTCGGCGGAGCCGATCACGGCATCGTGCGCTGGAGCTGGCACTTCCGCGAGCAGGGCACCGGCAGCATCGTCGAGCAGTCCTGGCAACTGCTGCGCACCGATCCGGTCCTGGGCGCCACACGCGAGGACGTCATCGCGCTGCGCGACCACATGGCCGACAGCGCGGAGGCCACGCTGCTCGCCCTGGCGGAATGGATCGTCGCCGACCGTACCCGCTGATCCCCTCGGGTCGGTCTCCGGCACCCCCTCTCCAGGTCGGCGACATCCGGCTCGAACTCTTCACGGGCCTGCTCACGAGCGTCTACGACCCCCAGGGCATGGGCTCCGTGTTTCTTCGTCCTGGCCGTCGCCGCCCAGCCCGAGCGGGCAGGGCGGGTGGCACTCGTAGGACGGCTCCAGCTCCGTTAACGGCACCCCTGGACCTGCCGGTCGGACGGCACTCGCACGAGCTCAAAAAGCTCGCCCCGATCGAGGCGGCGCGCGGTTCGTTCGAGTCCGCGGCCACCGCGATCGAGCGCGCCACCGGCACACACATGGGCAAGCGGCAGGTCGAGCAGCTGGTGCAGCGCGCCGCGGCGGACGTCGACGTCAGGCTCCGCACGGTGATCAGCAACGGCGACTTCGAGGAGTACTGGAAGTATCACGCGCAGCGCGAGCACCTGCGGGTTCACGCCATCCGCTACCGCGACAGCCTCGCACTCGCGGCGTGATCACCGTCCCTCAAACAGAGCCGCACCCTTCTCGGATTCCGTTACCCAGAGTTTTCAACAAACTGTTGACGCTTCTTTCCGGAGGGCGTTAGCTAGCGGCAGCCCGTACAGTACGAAGGCCGTTCGCGGCCACGGAGGCTCCCGTGACGTCGACGTCCATGACCCCGGGCCTGGCCCGGTTCAACGCCCTGGAGGAGCACGCGGCCTTCGCCGTACTCCAGGAGGCATGCGCCTCCACGACCTGGGTGCGGCGGCTGCTCGCCGCCCGCCCCTGCACCACCGAGGACGAGCTCTACGCCGCGAGTGACGCGGCGACGGCCGATCTCACCGCCGAGGACCTCGCACAGGCCATGGCCGGGCATCCCCCGATCGGCCGCCCCAAGCCCGGCGACCCGACCTCGGCGCGCGAACAGGGCGGCATGACCGGCGCCTCCGAGAAGCTCCAGGCGGAGATCCTGTACATGAACCTCGTCTACCAGGACAGGTTCGGCCACGTCTTCCTGATCTGCGCCACCGGTCTGACCGGCGAGCAGATGTGCGACGCGGTCAGGAAGCGGATCGGGAACTCGCCGGAGCAGGAGCGGGAGATCGTCCGCACCGAGCTGGGCAAGATCAACCGTATTCGCCTGGCCCGACTCGTCGAAGAGGACGCCTGAGAATGCCCACCAGCACGAGCACGAGCACGAGCACCAGCACCAGCACCACCGCCTCCGTGTCCACGCACATCCTGGACACCTCGGTCGGCCGTCCCGCCGCGGGAGTCGCCGTTCAGCTCTCAGCCCGCAGCGGCCGGGAAGCGGACTGGCAGGCGCTCGGCGGCTCCGTGACCGACGCGGACGGCCGGTGCAAGGACCTGCCGACGCTGCTGGAGGGGACGACCCATGTACGGCTCGACTTCGCGGTCGAGGCGTATTTCGAGCGTTCCGGGCGTTCCGGGAGTGCCGGGAGTCCGGGGAGTTCCGATATTTCCGAGAAGAAGCAAGCCGATGCGCAGCAGGACGTCCCCGCGAATCGGGACAGCGGCACGTTCTTTCCGGAGGTGGCGATCACCTTCGCCGTCAAGCCCGGCGAGCACTACCACGTACCGCTGCTGCTCAACCCGTTCGGCTACTCCGTATACCGAGGGAGCTAGCTAGAGATGCCCACGATCCTGGGACAGAACCAGTACGGCAAGGCCGAGAACCGAGTCGTCAAGATCACGCGGGACGGCGCCACCCACCACATCAAGGACCTGAACGTGTCCGTGTCGCTGAGCGGCGACATGGACGAGGTTCACCACTCCGGCTCCAACGCCAACGTACTGCCGACCGACACCACCAAGAACACGGTGTACGCGTTCGCCAAGGAGTACGGCATCGAGTCCGCCGAGCAGTTCGGCATCCACCTCGCCCGCCACTTCGTGACGAGTCAGGAGCCGATCCACCGGGCCCGTATCCGTGTCGAGGAGTACGCCTGGGAACGGATCGAGCACTCGGGGAAGGGTGCGCACTCCTTCGTCCGCAAGGGCCAGGAGACCCGGCTGACCCAGATAACGTACGACGGCTCGTCCTGGGAAGTCGTTTCCGGGCTCAAGGATCTCGTCGTGATGAACTCGACGGACTCGGAGTTCTGGGGCTACCTCAAGGACGGGTACACGACGCTGAAGGAGGCCCACGACCGGATCCTGGCCACCGAGGTCTCCGGCCGCTGGCGGTTCGGCTGGAGTGACGACGGGCAGCCGATGCCGGACTGGGAGGAGTCCTACACGCAGACGAAGCGGCACCTGCTCCAGGCGTTCGCCGAGACGTACTCGCTCTCGCTGCAGCAGACGCTGTACTCGATGGGCGCCCGCATCATCGACAACCGGAGCGAGATGGACGAGGTCCGCTTCTCGCTGCCGAACAAGCACCACTTCCTTGTCGACCTCGAACCGTTCGACCTGACGAACGACACCGCCGACGGAGCGGTGTACTTCGCCGCCGACCGTCCCTACGGCCTGATCGAGGCCACCGTCCTCCGGGACGGCCAGGAGGCGCGGATACCGATGGACCTCACCAACCTCTGAGGCGGACGCGGACGCGGACACCGGAAAGTGATGCGGAAAGTGATACCGGAAAATAGGGGACGAACGATGGCAGAGCGCATCGTCATCGAGAACTGCTCGATCGCGACCGTTGACGCCGACGACACCGAGTACGCCTCCGGACACGTCGTCATCGCCGGCCACCGCATCGAGGCGGTCGGTGCGGGCAGGGCCCCCGAGGGCCTGGAGAACGTCATACGCCGTATCGACGCCACCGGACACCTCGTGACCCCCGGCCTGGTCAACACCCACCACCACTACTACCAGTGGATCACCCGGGGCCTGGCCACCGACCACAACCTCTTCAACTGGCTGGTCGCGCTGTACCCGACCTGGGCGCGCATCGACGAGCCGATGGTCCGCGCGGCCGCGCAGGGCTCGCTGGCGATGATGGCCCGCGGCGGCGTCACCACCGCCATGGACCACCACTACGTCTACCCGAAGGGCTCCGGCGACCTGTCCGGCGCGATCGTTGGCGTCGCCCGCGAGATGGGCGTCCGCTTCACCCTCGCCCGCGGCTCCATGGACCGCAGTGAGAAGGACGGGGGGCTGCCGCCGGACTTCGCCGTGGAGACCCTGGAGGGGGCCCTCGCCGCCACCGAGGAGACCGTCCAGCAGCACCACGACGCCTCCTTCGACGCGATGACCCAGGTCGCCGTAGCTCCCTGCTCGCCCTTCTCCGTCTCCACCGAACTCCTCAAGCAGGGCGCCGAGTTGGCCCGCCGTCTCGGCGTACGGCTGCACACGCACGGCTCGGAGACCGTCGAGGAGGAGCAGTTCTGCAAGGAACTGTTCGGCATGGGCCCGACCGACTACTTCGAGTCCGCCGGCTGGCTCGGCGAGGACGTGTGGATGGCGCACTGCGTCCACATGAACGACTCCGACATCGACGCCTTCGCCCGGACGAAGACGGGTGTGGCCCACTGCCCGTCGTCCAACGCCCGCCTCGCCGCAGGTGCAGCCCGCGTCCCGGACATGCTCGCGGCCGGCGTCCCGGTCGGCCTCGGCGTCGACGGCACCGCCTCCAACGAGTCCGGCGAACTCCACACCGAACTGCGCAACGCGCTCCTCATCAACCGCCTCGGCGCCCACCGCGAGGCCGCCCTGAACGCCCGTCAGGCGCTGCGTCTCGGCACCTACGGCGGCGCCCAGGTCCTGGGCCGCAGCGCGGAGATCGGCTCCCTGGAGCCCGGCAAGCTCGCCGACCTGGTGCTCTGGAATCTGGACACCCTCGCCCACGCCTCCATCGCCGACCCGGTGGCCGCGTTGGTCCTCGGCGCGGCCGCCCCGGTCACCGCCTCCTTCGTCAACGGCCGTCAGATCGTCGAGCACAACCGGCTGCTGACCGCCGACGAGGACGCGATCGCCCGCTCCACGCGGCAGGAAGCCCAGCGGCTGGCGCGGATCGCCGGGCAGAGCTGACCGGTTGACGACCTCCGGTCGGGAGTGACGGATCCCGACGGGTCGGAGCGCGACGGCCTCGTCACGCGGACGGTCCATCCGATGGTGCCACCCAAGGTGGAGTACGAACTCACGCCAGTGGCCCTGGAGTTGCACGAAACCCTGCAACTCCTGACCGACTGGGCCGAGCGGAACAGGGTGTACATCGCCGAGTCCCGCGCGGCGTACGACACCTGGCGCGGACCGGAGCCGGCCGACGCGTAGGCCGCCGCGCGCCGGGGAGTCGCGGGCGCTGCCCTGGGGGACGGACCCGTGGCCCGGAGGTCACGCTGCCGTGAGCCGTGAGCCGTGAGCCGTGAGCCGTGAGCCGTGAGCCGTGAGCCGTGAGCCGTGAGCCGTGAGCCGCACAGCCCGGCAGCGGGAAGCCGGCCGCTCAGAGCCCGAACAGGCTCGGATCGGAGGCCAGCTCCTTGAAGCGCTTCCGTGGATCCGCCACCAGCCTCCGCTCCTTGAGGTTCATGAGGCCGCCGACGGCGGTGATCTCGGCCGCCACCGTGCCGTCGGCCTTGCGGATCGTCTGTTCGATGCGGAACGTCTTGCCCTCACCCCAGGCGAACTCGCACGTCACCTCGACCTCGTCGCCCGCCAGCAGCTCCCGCCGGTAGCGGATGGTGGTCTCCACGGCCACCGGGCCCACACCCCGGTCGATGAGGCCGGCCTGGGTGATGCCGGCCGCCCGGAGCAGGGACCAGCGGGCGTGTTCCGCGTAGTTGAGGTACACGCTCTGGTTGAGATGGCCCTGCACGTCCGTCTCGTACCCACGGACGGTCACCGGGACGGAAAACGGTTCGGTCACGGCTTCCCTTTCTCGTCGTGGACGTTCTGATCGACCGAGCTTGGCATGGTCCTCACGCCCGGCGCGGGGACGCCAGCAGATAGCGGGACCTCGTTCGCGGCTCCGTGTGCTCGCCGGCCTGCCAGCCCGCCTGTTCCAGCGTGGCCGCGCAGGCACGCAGCAGCTCCGGCTCCGGCGTGTGCACGGCGACGGCCTCCGGCTGCGGGGTCGCGCGCACCCGATAGCCCCCTGCGCCGTCCCGCCCCGCCGGTGGGTGGCCGGCGGCCTCCAGGGCGAGGGCGGCGGCCTGGACGAGATGCGTGCGCTCCCAGGCGCAGGGCCGCTCCGTCGCGCCGTGCGGATCGGTCATCCGGCGCAGCTCCAGCAGCCCCTGCCAGGCACTGTGCACCTCACGTGTCCGGGACGGACCGGCCACCTGGGCGCCCTCGGGAGGGTCCTCCTCGCCGCCGATGCGGGCGGTGAAGACGCCGGGTGCCGGGGGCGGCGCGACAGCGGGGGCGGGGGCTTCCGGGGCCGCCTCGCGTATCCGGTGCCCGGCCGGGGTCAGGAAGTGGTCGTGCGGCGGCCGGGGGTGCCTGAAGGCGAGCCCCTGCTTGACCAGCGCCGCGAGCTGCGCCTCGGTGCCCTTCAGCCGCCCGGTGACGGGATCGGCGGCGTCGATGACACGCCGCTGCGCGGCGGTCGGTGGTCGTGTCACGGCGTGCTCCTTCCCGTCGACAGGCCTGCTCGAAAGGGTTCGCACCACTGAGATCACTCAGCGATCACCCCGAGGATCACCTCAAGGATCACTTCAGCGATCACTTCAGCGATCACCCCATTCGAAGACTACGACGAGGGGCTGACATTCCACCCGGCGATCACCGGCCGCCCGTGCTCCGTGCCCAGTCGGCACACCGTCCCCGTCGCCAGCTGGAACAGTGCCCCGTGCGACGGCGGCAGCCCCAGGCGCCGGGCCGTGAGGACCCGCAGGAAGTGGCCGTGCGCCACCAGGACCACACACCCCTCGGTGCCGGCGAACGCCGTGTCCACCCTGGCCAGCATCCGGTCGGCCCGCTCCCCGACCTGCTCCGGGGTCTCCCCGGGGCGCTCCGGTGGGCCCGGCGCGACGCCGTCCGTGAACAGGAACCACCCCGGCCGGCTCCGCTGGATCTCGGCGGTCGTGACGCCCTCGTACCCGCCGTAGTCCCACTCGCACAGATCCGCGTCGACGCGTGCGTCCCGCAGCCCGATCAGGTCGGCCGTCTCCCGCGCCCGCCGCAGCGGGCTGACGAACGCGGCCCCGATCCGGTGCGAGCGGATCAGCGGCACCAGCCGGCGGGCCTCGGTGCGGCCGCGATCGGTCAGCGGGACGTCCGTCCGGCCGGTGTGGCGGCCCGACCGCGACCACTCGGTCTCACCGTGCCGGACGAGGAAGAGATCACCCATGCGCCCAGGGTAGGAGGCCGCTACTGCCGGTACCCGCTCAGGAACCGCCCGATCCGCCCGATCGCCGCCTCAAGGTCGTCCGCGTGGGGGAGGGTGAGGATGCGGAAGTGATCGGGGGTCGGCCAGTTGAAACCCGTGCCCTGGACAACCTGGATCTTCTCCCGCAGCAGCAGGTCCAGGACGAACTTCTCGTCGTCGTGGATCTTGTGGACCTTGGGGTCGAGGCGCGGGAAGGCGTACAGCGCGCCCTTCGGCTTCACGCACGACACCCCCGGGATCTCGTTGAGCTTCTCCCAGGCCACCGTGCGCTGGTCGTGCAGGCGCCCGCCGGGCGCGGTCAGCTCGCGGATGGACTGGCGGCCGCCGAGGGCGGCCTGGATGGCGTACTGCGCGGGCGCGTTGGGGCACAGCCGCATGGAGGCCAGCATGGTCAGGCCCTCCAGGTAGTTCTTCGCGTGCTGCTTCGGGCCGGTGATCACCAGCCAGCCCGAGCGGAAGCCGGCCACCCGGTAGGTCTTCGACAGGCCGCAGAAGGTCAGGACCACCAGGTCGGGGGCGAGCGCGGCGGCCGAGTGGTGCACGGCGTCGTCGTACAGGATCTGGTCGTAGATCTCGTCGGCGAAGACCATCAGTCCGTGCCGGCGGGCCAGGTCGAGGATGCCCTCGATGATCTCCTTCGGGTAGACCGCCCCGGTGGGGTTGTTGGGGTTGATGATGACCAGGGCCTTGGTGCGGTCGGTGATCTTCGACGCCATGTCGTCCAGGTCCGGGTACCAGTCGGCCTGTTCGTCGCAGAGGTAGTGGACCGCCTTGCCGCCCGCGAGGGTCGTGACCGCGGTCCAGAGGGGGAAGTCCGGGGCGGGGATGAGGATTTCGTTGCCGTCCTCGATGAGCGCCTGTACGGCCATCGAGACCAGCTCGGAGACACCGTTGCCGAGGAAGACGTCGTCGACGTCCACCGCCAGGCCCAGTGTCTGGTAGCGCTGGGCGACGGCCCGACGGGCGGAGAGGACGCCGCGCGAGTCGGTGTAGCCGTGTGCCTGCGGCAGCATCCGGATCATGTCCTGGAGGATCTCCTCCGGCGCCTCGAAGCCGAAGAGCGCGGGGTTGCCGGTGTTCAGCCGCAGCACGCTGTGGCCCGCCTCCTCCAGCGCGTTGGCGTGCTCGATCACCGGACCGCGGATCTCGTAGCAGACCTCGCTCAGCTTGTTCGACTGCCGGAACTCCATGCGCTTACGTCCCTCCGGTTGTGATGTTGCTTGGTTTTACCAAGTGTCTGCTTGGAAAGTCCAACAACATGTCTAGACTGCGTCGCATGTCACCTCGACGAAGCTACGACCAGTACTGTTCCGCCGCCCGGGCGCTCGATGTCGTCGGCGACCGCTGGACGCTGCTGATCGTCCGTGAGCTGCTCGCCGGTCCGCGTCGCTACACCGACCTGCACGCCGACCTGCCCGGCGTGAGCACCGACGTCCTCGCCTCCCGGCTGAAGGACATGGAGCGCGACGGGCTCGCGACGCGCCGCAGGCTGCCGCCGCCGGGTGCCGCGTACGTCTACGAACTCACCGGTCGTGGGCGGGAGTTGCTGCCCGTACTCCAGGCCCTGGGGCAGTGGGGGCAGGTCGAGCTGGGCGAGCGGCGGCCCACCGACGCCGTACGCGCGCACTGGTTCGCGCTGCCGCTGCTGCGGTCGCTGGAGGGCGAGGGGCTCGTCGAAGTCCGTCTGGAGGAGGGGGACTTCCATCTGTACGTCGGCGCCGAAGAGGGACCCGTGTACGGCGACGGGCCCGCCCCGGGGGAGCCGGACGCCCGGCTGGTGATGGGCACCGACACGTGCCTGCTGGTCGGACGGGGGGAGCTGAGCGTGCCCGACGCGGTGCGAGCGGGGCGTATCGAGGTGACCGGCGACGGGGCGTTCGCGAAGGCATTGAGGGAAGCGTGAGGCCCTGGGGTCGCCGGAGATGACGTCGACCGTGGCGGCGATCTTGGCCGGCACGGCCCGGGGGCGGAACCTCTTGCTGGTGACCATCACCCCGAGCCGCAACCGCTCGGTCCGGGCTACGAGAGCGGACAGCAGTGTCCGGCCCTCGAAGGTGGACCCTTTCGGGTCGCCGCCGAGGGGCATGAGGTGGTCGAACCGTCAACGAGTTCGTCGAACGCCTGCTGCCCGTGCTCGACCAGCTGCTGAAAGCGTCCGCCGCCGCCGGCTCCACACACGCGGACATCCGCGCCTACGACTTCATGCTCGCCATCGGCAACCTGTGCATCGGAGTCGAAACCTTCCCCGACTACCAGGCTCGCCGCATGATCGACCTGCTGCTCGCCGGCCTGGCACGGACCGCCCCGGCGTCGACGAGATGTGCGCCAGATCCAGGTCGTCCGGATCGATCTCCCGGGCCCACGTAATTGACCTCAGTAAATTTCAGTACTGATCGATGCTGAATGAACTGTGGCATATCTGCACCGCACGGTACGGAAGGGTATGATGGGTGCCATGGAGACGCAGCGGAAAGGGCCGATCGGCCGCCCGAGAGGTTTCGACGCCGACGAGGCCCTCGAACAGGCCATGCGGGTCTTCTGGGAACAGGGCTATGAAGGCGCCAGCCTCACCGACCTGACCCATGCCATGGGCATCACCCGTACCAGCATGTACGCGGCCTTCGGCAACAAGGAGGACCTGTTCGGCAAGGCCCTGGAGCGCTACACCGAGGGCCCCGCTTCATATGGGGCCCGGGCCATGCAGGAGCCGACCGCCCGGCAGGTGGCCGCCGCGTTCCTCGCCGGCTCCGTTCGGGCCACCACCCACCCCGGCTGCCCCGCCGGGTGCCTCGGCGTCCAGGGCTCCCTGGCTGCCGGTGACACGGGACGCCAAGCCCGCGACGCCCTCATCGCCTGGCGCGACGAGCACGCCTCGCTCCTTCGCGACCGGTTCCAGCAAGCCGTCGACGAAGGCGACCTGCCCCGCGACACCGATCCCGGACTGCTCGCCCGCTACCTCATGACCGTCACGAACGGCATCGCCGTCCAAGCCGCCGGCGGCGCCACCCGCGACGACCTCCAGATGGTCGCCGACATGGCCCTGCAAAGCTGGCCATCTGCCTGACGGTCCTGACGGCCCTGACGGCCCAGCGCAAGCAATGTGGGGGAGACCGGCACGGCAATGGCCCGCCGCGCCCAGGCGCGGCGGGCCCCTTGACGTACCGTCAGGCGCTCGGCGGCACCCGTGACGGCCGCCCCGACCCACGGGTCAGCGCGTACCCGCCGACGCCCGCGAGCGCGGCCAGCACCCCGCCGATCGCGGTCCACACCCACCGGTCGGACCACCAGCCGGAGGACCAGCCGTCGTCCGGCTCGATGCTGGACAGCACGGCGGAGTCCGACGAATCGCCCTCCTCCGCCTCGGACTTGACCGCGATGCCCGGAACCAGCGGCTGGGCCAGCGAGCCGTCCACCGCGGCCGAACCGCCGATGTCCTTCGAGTCGACCCGCACCTCCGTGTCGACCGGGAGGCCCAGGTCGCCGGTGGTGAGGTCGACGACCGTGAGCCGGACGTAGTACGTCCCGGGCAGCGGGTCGTTGGCCCACTGCTCCGACCAGGCGCGGACCGTGCGCAGGACGCAGGCCAGCTCCACGGAGGGGGTGCCGGCCGCGGCGGTGCGGGTCTGCGTGCCGTACTGGCAGGACTGGCGGCGGCGCAGACCGTCGTACACGTCGATCTGCCAGGTCTCGGCGGCGTGCGTCGCGGGCAGCTTCACCGTCGCCTTCACGGTGGGGCGCTGGCCGGCGTCCGCCGGGAACGACCAGTACAGGTAGTCGCCCGCGGAGCCGTTCGCCGTCGCTGTCTGCCCCTGCTCGATCTCGGTCGCCGTTCGGAACGACGTGCCCGCCGTGGCGGGCGCCGAGCTGTCGCCGGACGCGCTCGGCGACGGCGAGGAGTCGGCGACCGCCGGGGACACGGCCAGCCCGAGCATCAGCAGAGAAGCGCTCAACACGCGTGTGATCCGCATCAGTTGGTCCTCCAGACCGCGAGCCGCCAGCGCGACAGCCAGCCCCAGACGAGACCGGCGAGGAAGCCGGTGAGGATGAGCGTGCCCAGCAGCCACCAGCCGCGTCCGAGGCCGAAGGAGGCCACGTCACTCGCGGCCGACGGGCCGTCGACCACGTCCACGGTCAGCTCCAGCGGCAGACCCGGCGTGGTCTTCACGCCGGAGGTCGGCGAGAAGGAGTGGGTGACCTGGAGACAGACGGTCTCGGCGGCCGGCTTGTCACTGTCGTCGTCGTCCCGTTCGGGCTTCGGGTAGCGCAGCCCGGTGGAGATGATGTCCGTACGTCCGGTGCCCGCGGCCTCCCCGCGCACGATCTCACGGCCGTGCCCGGTGACGGCCCGCAGCAGTGCCCCGTACGAGGGGCCGACGGCCCGGTCGGCCGCCACGCTCACCGAGGCGCGCAGTTCCTGGCCCGCCGGCACCTCCACCCGGTACCAGCGCTCCTGCCCGAACTCCTCGCGGTCCGTGTACAGCCCGGACTTCAGTGCGGGTGCCTTCGCGCACGCCGAAGCGCCCTGAGTGGCCACCGGCGTCACCACCGGATCGGCCGCCCGATCCACCAACTGGTTGACACGGTTGGTGAGTTCGTCGGCGTGCTCCACCGAGGTGTACGTCCCGCCGGTCGCCTCCGCGATACAGCTGAGCTGCTGCCGCATCTTGGCGTTGGGGACCAGGCCGAGGGTGTCGATGGTCAGTCCGATGCCCTTGGCGGCGATCTCGCGGGCCACCTCGCAGGGGTCGAGCGGGGCGCAGGTGTCCTCGCCGTCGCTGATCAGCACGATCCGCTTGGAGCCGGCGCCGGCGTCGAGGTCGTCGGCCGCCTTCAGCAGCGCCGGGCCGATCGGGGTCCAGCCGGTGGGGGAGAGGGTCGCCACCGCCGTCTTGGCCTCCGTGCGGTCCAGCGGGCCGACCGGGTAGAGCTGCGCGGTGTCCTTGCAGCCCGTCTTCCGGTCGTCGCCGGGGTAGTCGGCGCCGAGGGTGCGGATGCCGAGTTCGACCTCCTCGGGTGTCGCGTCCAGCACCTCGTTGAAGGCCTGCTTCGCGGCCGCCATCCGGGTGCCGCCGTCGATGTCCCGGGTCCGCATGGAACCGCTCACGTCGAGGACGAGGTCGACCTTGGGCGTGGTCTCGCCCGTGGGTTCACCGGCGACCGCCGCGACCGGGAAGGCGATCCCGGCCGTCAGGGCGGCGAGCAGGGCGCAGACGCCCGCCGCCAGCCGTTTACTTGTGATCATCGGCGGATCTTATTGATCGGCGGTGCCGGTCTCCAAAACGGCCGCTCAGCGCAGGGGGTTGGGCAGCTCGGTCCACTGGTCCCCGGGTGTCCCCGGCGACAGCCGCATCAGCGTCAGCGCCTTTGTGGGCAGCGGCTGTTCGAGGAGTGCGACGAGGTCGGGCGTGCGCGGCAGATCCCGTACGGCGCTCTGCAGCGCCCCTCGCAGCGCCGTCGCCGAACCCGCCGTACCGGCCAGTGCCCCGGCCACCAGCGAGCCGAACACCTTGCGCCGCAGGGTCGTCACGTCGTCCGTGACGATCCGGCCGGTCAGCTCCGGCACCGGAACGCCGTGCCGGGCCAGCCGGGCCGGGCTCACCCTGATGTCGGCGAGGTCCCGGTAGACGAGCCGCAGCGGGGCGCCCGACGCGGACAGGACGACGAGCAGGTTCTGCCCGTGCGCCTCCAGCGCCACGCCCATGTCCAGCAGCCGCAGGCCCACGGTGAGGGCGAGGCGGGCGAAGTCGGCCGGCCAGCCGGGGGAGTGGGGCAACCCGGTCGTGCCGAGCGCGGCCACCGGCACCACGCGCTCGCCGCTGCCCGGGGTCACGTAGGTCTGCGGGGATTCCCGCAACACGGCCGCCAGGTCCGGAGAGTTGGCGGTGGCCGCGCCGAGGGTGCGGGTCACGTGCAGCAGTCCGTCCAGGCGGGCGGCCAGCGACTCCGCGAACGCCGACAGGGTCGCGGACGACGCGATCGAGTACCCGGAGATGTCCCGCACCGACGACGTCAGCCGGGCGCTGAGCGCGGTCTTGATGTGAAGCCCGTCCGGCCGGGCGAGCGTGCGCAGCGACATCAACGGGTGTGCGTCGAACCCCGCCTCGATCAACGGGTGTGCGTCGAACCCCGCCTCGCCGGTCCGCTTCAGCACATGCTCCGCCTGCCACGGATGCACCGGCACCAACAGCCGCCCCCCGTCCCGCAGTTCGTCCGGCCACTCACCCGTCACCAGACACTCGCCCGCCGGAACCGGCAGCAGCCCCAGCCGTACCACCGGCCCGTGCTCGGGCCCGTACGCGAGCTGCTCGGCCACCGAGAAACCGGGCCGGGAACGGCAGCCGGGGTGGTACGGATGCCCGTCGACCACCCGCTGCTCCCACTCCCAGTCATGCACCGGCCACTGGAGCGTGTGGGGCGGCGCCCCGGCCCGCGACAGCGCCAGCGAGGCGACGCTGTGGCCGAGTTCCGCGGCGAAGTCCGTACCGTGCGGTACGCCGAGGTCGGTCGTCAGCTGAGCGGGATCGTCGTACGCCATCTCGTCGAGCCGTACCTCCGTGACGTACGCGGAAGTGGCGTACGGGTCCGGACGCGGGCCGTGCAGTCGGCGGCCGTCCGCCAGGCGCAGGGTGAGCCCGTCCGGGCCGGCGGTTCGCTGCGTGAGCCAGGGGAGCGGCTCATGGGCGAGCGCGCGCCACAGCCGGGTCAGGACGGCCGCGCGGGCGCCGGGCAGCTCGGCCGCGTACCGCGGCACGAGGCCGGGGCGTACGGCGGCCAGCTCGTCGGCGACCTCGACCTCGACCTCGGTCTCGGCGGTGGAGGGACGGTGCACGGTCGGGCTCCTCGGGTACGGATCGGATGTCACGACAGGTGGGGACGACAGGTGGGGACGACAGACATACTGATCGTCTCCGCCCGAACGAACCGCAGAGAACAAATGGAACACCTGGATCCCTTCCCCTCGCCCGCCGCCGCTGCCCAGCCCGCCGCTGCCCAGCGCGACGGCATCGCGGCCCGCGCCGACGCCTACGCGGCGGCGCCCCTGCTCAACTGCCTGCTGAGGGAGGTGGCCGAGCCCGTCTCGCCGTACCCCGTCGACGCCGGCGGCCACCGGGTGTACCGGCTGCCCGGGGGCAGGCTGCTGCGGGTGCGCGGGCAGCGGCGGCCGGCCGAACCCGAGGTGTACACCCGAGGCGACTGGCGGCCCGTCCGGCACCCCGAGCTGATCAAGCTCGTCGCCGAGGAACTGGTCCGGCACACCGGGCTGTCCAACCCCGACCTGCCCGCGGAGATGATCGACAGCCGGGACGCGGTCGCCGCGCTGCTCACCGCCCGCGCCCGGGCCACGCCGCCCGAGGACCCGTATCTGCGCTCCGAGCAGTCCCTCCTCACCGGCCACCCCCACCACCCCGCGCCCAAGGCCCGGGGCGGCGGCCCCGTCGCCGGCTGGCTGCCCTATGCACCCGAGGCGCACGCCCGCTTCCCGCTGGTCCTGCTCGGGCTGCGGGAGGACACGGTCGTCGAGGAGGGCGACACCTCGGCCCTCGACACGCTGGGCGAGGCCCCGCCCGGCTACCGGCTGCTCCCCGCCCACCCCTGGCAGCTCGACCTGCTCGACCTCGGGCCGGCCTACGCCGACGGCCGCCTGATCACACTGGGTACGACCGGCTTCGAGGCCTGGCCGACGGCCGCGATCCGCACGCTGTACGCGCCCGACCGCGACCTCTTCCTGAAATTCAGCCTCGATGTGCGCATCACCAACGACATCCGCCGGCTCTGGCGCCACGACCTGCTGAAACTCCGCCGCACGGACACGGCGGCCCGCAACGCCTTCGCCGCGGTCGACGGTCCGGCGGCCTGGCTGAGCGACACCGGCTACCGCACCGCGGACTTCGCCTTCGAGGAACTCGCCGTCCTGGTCCGCGACGGACTGCGCGGCCATCTCCGGCCCGGCGCGACCCCGCTGCTCGCCGCCGGTCTGGTCGAGGGCTTCGACGGCAGCCCGCTCGACGGGGCGAAGGACCCGGCGGCCTGGTGGGAGGCCTACCTGGCCCAGGTGGTGCCGCCCGCCCTGGCGGTCTTCGCCGACCACGGTGTCGTACTCGAGGCGCACCTGCAGAACACGCTGGTCGCCGTCGACGCCGACGGGACACCCGTGCAGGCGCTGTTCCGGGACGCCGAGGGCCTCAAGGTGGTGCCGGAGGTGTCCCGGGCGGCCGGCTGGGAGCGGCTGGTGTACTGCCTGGTCGTCAACCACCTCGCCGAGGTCGCCGCGGCCCTGGCCGAACGCCACCCCGGGTTCGCCCCCTGGCCCGCCGTCCGCCGCGAGCTGGCCCGGCACGACCTCCCCGAGATCGCCGCCCTGCTCACCTCGCCCACCCTGCCCGGCAAGACGAACCTGCTGTTGCGCTGGACCGGCGCGGACGGCGCCGACGCGCGCTACCTCCCCCTCCCGAACCCCCTGGCCGGTACCTGACCCGAAGGACGCCCGCGGTGTGCCGCGCGAGGTGAGTGCTGTTCGATACGTGACCCAGCCGCGGGCCGACAGTTCCTCATCCGGAGTCGCAGAGGGCGCCCTCACTGCCGTAGGAGCTGGTAGCGGGGGGAGTGTCAGGCAGGGTACTCGCCGGTCAGTATCGCGGAGGCGAGTTCGACCCGGGAACGGTATCGGGTGCGTTTGAACAGTCTGCCCAGCCGGCTCTCCACGCTCTTCTCGCTGCCGCCGAGCACGACCGCCAGTTCGCGGTTGGTCAGCCCTTCGGTGACCAGGGTGGCGAGCAGTCGCTCGTTCTCCGCGATGGTGAGGCTCTGGCGCGGCATGGTGACCTTGTGCTCGCGCATGAGGTTCCGCAGCTGTGCCCTGGGCAGGAGCGCGTCGAGATCGCCGTACAGCGCGTACGCCTCGTGCAGCAGCGACGGGTCGGCCAGCCCGTGGCGGACCACCGTGCCGATGGTGTTGGCCTGCTCCATCGGCTGTGCGCGCCGCCGGGCGAGCCGTACCGCCTCCGCCGCGGCCGCGCGGTCCTGGTGCACCACGGCGGTGGCGAGCAGCCGGCACACCCGGGCCCGGCCGGTACCGAGCAGCTCGGCGACCCTGTGCACCTCGTCCACGCACCGCTGTGCCGCGACCGGATCGCCTGCGGCCAGTTCCGACACGGCCCTCATCAGCCACAGTTCGTCCGTGCCGATGACCAGGCCGCGCTCGACCGCCAGGGCGAGCCCGTCCGCGATGACCCGGCCGGCACGCTCGGTCGCGCCCAGGGCGTGGTCCAGGTACGCCTCCGGCACGGCCAGCAGGTGCAGCATCACGGGCTGCACGGTCCGCGCCCTCTCGATCACCTCCCGGGCTCGGGCCAGCCGGCCGCGCGCACCGAGGATGACGCTCGTCTCCCGGCACATCAGGGTGTGGACGGGCAGGTCGCCGACCGAGAGGCCGGTGGCCAGGCCCACCCGTGCCAGGTTGAGTGCCGGGTCCCAGCGCCCGCCCTGGCCGTCCGCCACCACCCGGTCGGGAACGGGCCGGTATCCGGAGGGCAGCTCGTGTGCCGCCAGCAGCCGCTCCGCCCGGTCCAGGTCGCCGAAGGCCATCAGTACCCGGGCCAGCTGCGACAACCGTTCGAAGCGATGCCGCGCCCCCAACGTCCACAGGGGCCCGCTGAGCGGAGCGGCGACGGCCTCGTCGAACGGCGCGGTTCTGCCGAGGTACGCCCCGATGCACTCGCTGAGGAGCAGGCCCAACGCGGCGACGACATCGTTGTCCTGACTCCAGAGGTCCTGGTGGGCCGTCAGATGCTCGTCCGCCTCCAGCCAGCGGTCCAGGTGACACAGAGCGACGCACCGGGTGAGGACCCGATGCCCTTCCGCGCCCGGCAGCGAGCGCCAGCCGCCGTTGCAGATCTCGGTGAGCGCTGCCGTGTCGAAGGTCGCGCCGAGCGAGACGACGTAGATCATCTCCATTTCGAGCAGCGCCTCCGGGGTGACCAGGTCGGCATGGCCGGACAGCACCTTCCACGCGCTGGCCATGGCGTCGGCGTACCACAGATGGATGCAACAGGTGGCGGCGTGCGCTTGCAGCGCCTGGGCGCGCAGGTCCGGCTCGGTGATCAGGTCGATGGCGGCGCGCAGCCAGCGTTCCGCGAAGTACCCGTCGTCCAGCATGGCGGCGGTGCCCATGGCGAGCAGTTCGCCGGATGCCCGCCGGGAGTCCACGAACCGGCCCGCGGTGACCAGTTGCTCGGCGAGGTACCGGTCGTCCGCTCCGGCATCACCCGCCCAGATCGCGGTGACCGCCAACTGGGCGAGCCTGCGCTGCTCGTACGGCCCGAGGCAGGTGGTCAGCGCGGACGCGAGCAGCGGCAGTCGGAACCTCCAGTGGCCCGGCCCGGGCCCGGGCCGCAGTATCCCCTCGGCGCACAGCTCGGCCAGTGCCTCGCGGACCTTGTCCTCATCGGTGCCCACCGCCTCGGCGATCAACCCGGTCGCCGCGCAACCCAGTGGATGCAGCACGGACATCGCCTTGGCCACCGGCCAGACCAGTCCGCCCAGTTGCTGCAGATACTCGACCGGCGGTAAGCCTGCGGGCAGTAAGGGCGGCCGTTCGGGCGACGTGAGGTAGGCGTGTCCGTCGAAGACGCCCAGCGAACCGCTCCGCCGGTGCCCCGCCACGGCAGTGAGCACGGCGGCGGGCCTGCCCCGGCATTCCCCTCGCAGGTAGGTGAGCAGCGAGGCCGACGGCTTGGCCTGTAACTGCTGGGTGACCAGTGCACGGACCTCCGACTCGCGCAGCGGACGCAGCGACACCACCTCGGCGAGACCGGCGGCGCGCAGTTGGTCCAGCGCGGCCCGGTCGCCCGCCGGGTCGGCCGGTGAGGGGCGGAGCGCACCCACGAACGTGACCGGGCCTCTCGCCAGCGTGCGAACCATCGGCAGCAGCACGGCACGGGAACCCGGGTCGATCCATTGCGCGTCGTCGATGAGGACGGTGAGCTTGTCGCACGAGGCGATGGCCGATCGCAGCTCGGTGGCGGCCTGACGGCCGGCGTCCGGCCGCGGTGCCGGCGTGGCGGCCTTCGCCGTGCGCCTGGCGTCGCCGCCCCGGTTCAGGGCTACGATCTCGGCGGACAGCCGGGAAGCGAAGGAGTAGGGGCGGTCACGCTCGTTGCGCGCGACCCGCAGCATCAGGGTGGTGATGCCCCGCGTGGTGAGCTCGTCCCGGACGGCGGCGAGCACTGCGCTACGCCCGATGCCGACCGGGCCTGTGACCAGGATCAGTGAGGCGTTCTCCGGTGAGGTGGCGGTGTCGACGACGTACGCGACGGAGGCGGCACGACCGAACAGCGTCTGCACCGGTCGGTCAGGACCGGCCGCACTGTGCCAGTGGTTGATCACCTCACCAGTATGCCCAGCACACCGACCAAGTAGAACATTTGAACGTTATAATAGCTTTTCTGAATGGGGAGTTGACTCCGAGAGGAGCCGACCCCGGACGCACGACGAACGCACACGAACGAACGAGGAACGCACCACGAACGCACGACGAACGCACCCCGGACGCCGACACGGGGAAGGGCGACAGCCCTGCGGGTCCTCGCCGCACCAGGCGCAACGAGAGGAGATCGGCAGTGGCTCGAGCACGCGCCGTAGTCCGGGGCAGGGACCAGGAACTGGCGGTGCTGCGCGAGGCGGCGGCCGCCGACGGTGGACGCTTGATCGTCCTCAAAGGGCCGGCCGGCATCGGCAGAACCGCGCTGCTGGACGTGGCGGAGCGGATCCTGCGCGCGGCCGGGATGCCCGTCCTGCCGGTGCGCCTGGGCGCCGGTCCGGACAGCCTCGGCGACGACGCGTTCGGCCTCGCACCGCTGGTGCGCGCCGTGCGCGACCAGTTCGAGCAGTTCCAGGAGACCGGGCTGGCCGACTCGCTCGGCGTGGTGGCCCGGCTGAGTGACGCGGCAGGACAGAACACCGGCGGGTGGGCGCCGTCCATGGTCACCGCGCTGGGCAACCTGTTCGACGGGATCGGTCGTCAGGGACGCACCGCGATTCTGACCGACGATGTACACGCGGTCGCCGAGCCCGCCCCCACGCTCACCGCGGCACGCCGGTCCGGGTGCCTGGTGCTGGCCACCTGCGAGGAGAGCGCGGAGCATGCCCCGGGGCTCGCCGAACTGCTGGCCGCCGCCGATCAGGTGGTGACTCTCGGGCCGCTGGCCGACGACATCGCGGAGTCCCTGGCGCGCCGCGCGCAGGGTGCGCGACTCGACGAGGGGGTGCCGGACATCCTGCGCACGGCTCTGGGACCGTTGTTCGGCAACCCCGGTACGGTGCTGGGCACCCTCGCCGATCTGCGGAGACGTGGCCGCCTGACCGTCTTCCGCGGCCGACTGTGCCTGCGCTCACCGTCGGAGGCGATCGAACTGGCCGCCGACCATCACCTCCTGCGCAGGGTCGCTTCTTTTGGCGACCTGGCGGCGGAACTGCTGTCCTCGATCGCCGTGTGGGACGGCTTCAGCGTCGCCGATCTGCCGCTGCTCGCCGAGGCGATCGGCGCCGATCTCACCGACTGCGGCCGATTACTCGACCAGTTGATCGACGCGGAGGTGCTGGTCGCCGACCCGGCGGGCCGGGTGAGCTGCCGGTGCCCCGCCTTGGCGGCCGCCGTCGCCGGCCCGTCGGGCACCCACCGGGCTGACGCGCTGCACACGTCGATCGCCGAGCGGCTGCTGGCCCGGCACCGGCGACGCGACGGATTCGACCCCGTGATGCTCGCCGACCACATCGCGCGCGGCGGGACGGCCGTCGTACTCGAAGCGCCCATGGTCACCCGGCTGCTCGACCTGGCCGTGGACGCCGAGGCGGACCAACCGGACCGCGCGTCCCTGTGGTACGTGGCCGCGCTGCGCCGCCTGCCCCCGGGCGAACCGGAACACGCCCGTACGCTGACCCGGCTGCTGAATCTGGTCGTCCGAACGGGCCGGTACGAGTTGCTGCGCGACGTGCTCACCCAGTACGCGGAACAGGGCTGCGCTCCAAGCTCCCTGGCGGAGATCCGCCTCGCCGCAGTCCTGTTCGCCCTGCACTCCGGCGAGCCGCCCGCCGAGGAGGCCGTGCGGTCGCTGCTGGACGAGGGCATCACGGGCCGCGAGACGATCGGCTTCGCGCTGTGGTGGTTCGGCCGTCCGTCGGCGCCCGGCAAGGTGCCTGGGGCATGCGGGCCGATGCCTGGGGCACGCGGGCCGGTCGATGCGGTTGGGGCTCGGGAGGTGGTGCGGGTCGACTCGGTTGAGGCCCAGGGGTTGACCCCGATCGCTCCGGTGGGGATTCAGGGGTTGGTGCCATTCGCTCCGGTGGGGATTCAGGGGTTGGTGCCATTCGCTCCGGTGGGGATTCAGGGGTTGGTGCCGATCGCTCCGGTGGGGATTCAGGGGTTGGTGCCGATCGCTCCGGTGGGGATTCAGAGGTTGGCCCCGGCCGACCCGGTGGGGATCCAGGAGTTGGCCCCGGCCGACCGGATGGAGCTGCTGAGTACCGCGCTGTCCGGTGACCCCGGCGCCTACGAGCGGGCCTGGCGCCGCTCGGGCCGGGCGGCGCCCTCCCGAAGGCCGGACGGGCAGCACCGCGCGGCCTCGATGGTCAACATGGCCACCATGACCCAGCTCGTGCTCGGTGTCCGGTACCGGGCCCCCGCGACCGGTGTGCTCGGCGTGTACCGCCGGGTGGTGCGGGGCTATGTCGGTGCCGACTGGTCGCAGGCCATGTCCGCGGTGCGGGAGCTGGAACTGTCGGACTCCGAGGACACGTTGGTGCACCACGCGGCTCGTCTCTTCGCCGCCGACATGTGTGCCGCCCGCGGCGAGTCCCCGCAGGCGGCCCAGTGGCTGGCCGACGTGGAGCCGGTCCCCTGGCTCGCCGTGATGCGCGCCTGGGTGAGGATCGGCCTGTTCAGGGGCACGGGCGAGGGCAGGCGGGCGGCGCCGCTGGCTCTGCGGGTCAGCCGACAGCTGCGCCGGGCCGGGCTGTATGAGGGCCTGCCCTTCCTCCTGAAGCGGGCGGTGCGGATGGCTGTGTTCGTCGACGACCAGGACGGCGCGGCGGGCCTGCTGGAGGAGATCGAGCTTCTGCACCGCGAGGCCGGGACGGACCTGAGGGAGAGCCTCTTCCTGGCGCGCGGCCTGGTGCACCGCGATGTCCGACAGGCCCGGCTGGCCGTCCATCTGACCAGGGCCCGGGGAGACCTGCCGGCGCTGCTGGACTCGTGCCTCGTCATCGCGCGGTTCGCCGAGAACCCGCGTCCCTGGCTGCGCGAGGCCCACGGCCTGGCCACCCAGTGCGGTGCGTCGTTACTGCTGGAACGCGTCCGCGAGGTGACCCGCGAACGCGGGGTTCCCGCACCACGGGCTCGCGGCCAGCGGGAGGCACTGGCCGTCACCGAGCGACGTATCATCGAGCTGATCGGCGAGGGCCTGACCAACCGGCAGATCGCGTTGCGCCTCCAGATCAGCGAGAAGACGGTGGAGAACTATCTGACCCGCTTGTTCGCCCGTACCGGCTGTCGTTCCCGCGTCGAGCTGGCCGCGGCCAGCCTGGGAGGCCGGCTGACGCAGGCGTTGACCTGACCAAGCACTACTGCCTCCGGGCCAAAGATGCCATCCCTCGGTCCCACTCGGGCCGAGGCCGGCCAGCGGTGACGACAGCCCCGGTACCGCGTCCCTAACGTCGTGTGCATGACCGACATCGATGTTCCTCAGGTCGCTGATCCCGAAGTGGCAGCAATCGTGCGGGCGGAGGTCGAGAACCGGTGGCCGCACGACGTTTCGGGCCTTGATGAGTTGGTGCGGTACGGCCTGATGCCCTTCGGGAAGATGATGGGTCCCTGGCTGGTGATCCGGTCCAGTCTCGTGGTGGGAGGTGACATAGCGACCGTCCTTCCTGCGGCGGTGGGTCTGGAATGTGTACAGGTCGGCGCGATGATGCACGACGACATCATCGACAGCGACGCGGAGCGGCGCAGCAAGCCGGCCGCGCACACGGTGTTCGGGGAGTCGGCGGCGATCGTCGGCGGCGACGGACTGTTCTTCCACGGCTTCGCCGCCCTGGCCGAATGCCAGGAAGCCGGGGCCCCGGCGGCGCGGGTCGCACGGGCGCTCGGGGTCCTCTCCAAGGCCGGAGTGCGCATCGGGGACGCGGCCCTCCGGGAGATCCGGATGAGCCGCGGCATCTGCTCCGTCGACGAGTACCTCAGCATGATCGCGGACAAGAGCGGCGCCCTGCTGTGGATGGCCTGCGGCGTCGGCGCCACCCTGGGCGGTGCGGACGACACGTCTCTGAAGGCGCTCAGCGAGTACAGCGACCAGCTGGGTATTGCGTACCAGATCCGCGACGACCTGATGGCCTACGACGGAACACGGGCGGGCAAGCCGAACGTCTCCGACGTCCGCAACGGCCGGCCCACCCTGCCGGTGCTGCTCGCCCACGAACGCGCCTCCGAACAGGAGCAGCGGCGGATCGAGCGCCTGCTCGCCGACACCTCCGTACCGACCGAGGCGCGCTACGAGGCCATGGCGGAGCTGGTCCACACATACGACGGGACAGCGGCGGCGCGCGAGGTGTCGCACCGTCACGTGCGGATGGCCGCGACGGCGCTGGAGGTCCTGCCGCCCGGCATCCACCGGGACGCGCTGATGGACCTCACCGTGCCCGGTCGCCTGGTGTAGTGCGGACTCACCCGAGGAGTTGGCCTGATGACCCCACCGACCTATGCGACGTACCTGCGTCTCGACGAACTGCTCTCGTTGCAGCAGCCGCTGACGCCGGCGGAGCAGCGGGACCTGAGTGACAGCGAGCGGCTCTTCATCGTCGTGCACCAGGCGGCGGAGACCCTGCTCAGCCAGGTCCTCGTCGACCTGAGACACATCGACGCCGGCCCGTGCGGGCAGCAGTGCTTCTGCCACCGGCTGGAACGGGCGGCGGCGCTGGTGGACGCCCTGACAGGGCAGTTGACGCTGCTGCGCCGCATGCTGCGCCCGGAGGACTTCCTGCGGTTCCGGGACCGGTTCGGCACGGCGAGCGGGCTGGACTCGGTGCAGTTCAAGGAGCTGTTCTCACGGGTCAGACGTCTGACGAAGCACGATGGCGGCGAGTACTCGCCGGAGGAGGCCCGGCGGCTCGGCGAGCTGAACGACGCTGTACGGCGGTGGCGGAGCACGCACCTGGAACTGGTCGGTCACATGCTCGGTGACCTGCCGGGCACGGGCCAGACCTCCGGTGCCGACTTCCTGGCCGCCAGGGTCGACGAGGTGCCGGCTGGTGAGCAGCGGGCTGTACCGCCGTCGCCGACGGAACACCCCGCCGTACCGCCGTCGCGGCCGGACCACGAGGACGCCCTCGCCGGCCGGCCGCTGCCCTCGTCGTCCGCCCGGCCCTCGTCGTCCGCCCGGCCCGCGTCATCCGCGCTGCCCTCGTCGTCCGCGCGGCCCTCGCTGGGACACGTGGTCGTCGTGGGCGGCAGTGTGGCGGGGCTGCTCACCGCGCACGTCCTCGTGGACCACGCGGAACGGGTGACGTTGCTCGAACGCGACCAGTACGAGGGCAGCCCCGGACCCCGTGCCGGTGTGCCGCAGTCACGTCACACCCACGTTTTGCTGGCCAGCGGGATGAACGCCTTGGACGAGCTGCTGCCGGGGCTGCTGCCCGAGCTGACGGAGGCGGGCGCGCCCTGTCTGGCGGTGCCGGGGGACCTCGGGGTGTGGCAGGCGGGACAGTGGATATCCCGCCGTAATCCGTCCGCGCCGATCATGACCCCGACCCGCCCGCTCCTGGAGCACCACATCCGCCGACTGGTCCTGGCCGGCTCCCGCATCGAGGTCCGGCCGGGAGTCGAGGCGACGGGCCTGCTCGGCCGACCCGGCCACATCACCGGCGTCGTGGTGCGGGACCGCGGCGACGATCACCACGCCAGGCACGAACTCACGGCCGACCTCGTGGTGGACGCCACCGGGCGGGCCAGCCGTACGCCCCAGTGGCTGACCGAGCTGGGCGGCCGGCCCCCCGCCGAAGAGGTGGTGGAGACCGGGCGGGCCTATGCCACCTGCGCCTTCCACGCCGACGCCCCGACCGAGGACCTCAGAGGTTTCTACATCGTGCCCGATGCGGAGCAGCCGTTCGGCGCGATCGTCCTGCCCGCCGAGGGCGACCGCTGGTTGGTCACCCTGTCCGGGCCACGGGGCCAGGCACCGCCCACCGACCCGGAGGGGTTCGTCGACTTCGCCGACCGGCTGCCGCACCCCGCTCCCCACAAATGGCTCAGCACGGCCCGTCCGATCGCCCGGCCTGTGGGGTACCGGCACACCGCCAACCGGCGCCGCCGCTACGACCGCCTGGGACGCGGCGGCACCGGACTGCTCGTCGTCGGGGACGCGCTGTGCGCGCTCAACCCCGTCTACGGGCAGGGCCTGTCCGCAGCAGCCCTGAACGCGGTCGCCCTCAAGAAGGAACTGGCCGGCGGACGCACCCCCGCGGTGTACGCCCTGCAGCGGGCGTTGCTGCGGTCCTCCCGCTCGGCATGGGAGGTGGCGACCGGCGCGGACAGCCCCGTGCCGGGGGTCACCGGCAACGCGGTACGGAGCGGCCCTGTCGCCCGGCTGCTGAACCGGTACGTCGGCCGCGTGCGTGATCACGTACCGAGCGATCCGGTCGTGTGCACGGCCAACCGTGACGTCCTCTTCCTGTTGACGCCGCCCCACACTCTGCTCACCTCTCCCCGAGTCCTGCGGCGGGTCCTGCAGAGCACTCCCGCGCCGACCCCCCGTGACCTGCCCGCACCGTGACCATCACGAGCCGACAGCGAAGGTGCACCATGCGACACGCCAGTGTGTTCCCGGATCGTCCGTGCGCGGACCGGTCCCGGACGTCTTCCCGTTTCCCGGTCCGTTGCGCGGCCGGCCGGTGGCACTCATGACGACGACACCGACCCGAGCCCTTTCCCCGGTACTCGACACCGGCCGCACGATGGTCGGACCCGCCCTGCGCGACGCCGTTGGCTCCCACCTGGCGCCGGAGTTGGGCCGGATCGCCCAGTACCACTTCGGGTGGGCGGACGCCGAGGGACGGCCGACCGGCTCCTGGGGCGGGAAGATGGTCCGGCCCGCCTTGGCGCTGTTGTCGGCGCGGGCAGCGGGCGGAGCGGCCGCGGACGGCCTTCCCGCCGCGGTGGCCATGGAGCTGGTGCACAACTTCTCGCTGCTGCACGACGACATCATGGACGGTGACGAGACCAGGCGGGGCCGGGCGACCGCATGGACGGTCTTCGGCGTGCCGAACGCCATCCTGGCCGGCGACGCGATGGTCACCGCGGCCACCTCCATACTGCTGGCCGCGCCGGGTGCGGGGGCCCGCTCCGCCACCACGTCGCTGATGACCGCCACCCAGCGGATGATCGACGGCCAGACGTCCGACGTCGAGTTCGAACGACGCGACGACGTGACCCTGACCGAGTGTGTGCGCATGGCCGGCAACAAGACGGGCGCGCTGCTCGGATGTGCCTGCTCGCTGGGCGCCGACCTGGTGGGTGCCCAGCGGGCTCTGATCGAGCGGCTCGACGCCTTCGGCGAACACATCGGGCTCGCCTTCCAGCTCGTCGACGACCTGCTGGGCATCTGGGGCGATCCGGAGAGAACCGGAAAACAGGTGGGAGCGGATCTGCGGGTCCGTAAGAAGTCCCTGCCCGTGGTGGCGGCGCTGAACGCGCCCGGGACGGACGAGCTCCGCGCCCTGTACCTGAGCCCGGAGCCCCTGGCCGAGCGCGACGTCCAGCGCGTCACCGACCTCGTGGAACGTGCGGGAGGACGGGACTGGGCACAGGACGAGGCGGCCCGTCAGATCGCCGCGGCGGAGGAATGCCTCGTCGCCGCCGGGATCCCGGACGACGTACACGGCGAGTTCCGGGAGGTCGCCGGGTTCATCGTGGGTCGGCAGCTTTGACGCCGCGCGTCACCCGGCAGGGTGCGGTGCCGCTCGACGACGGCCGGGACACCGCGGGCCGGCGGCGGCCGGACACGTCGGCGCGGACGGCCTCCGGTCGCCCAGGCCGCGGCGCACTGTTCGCCCCGGCAGTCGGTGCCGCGATCCCGGCCGGCCGTGTCGACCCGTGTCGCCACGCTCCGCTGCTCCCCGGACTTCACCGCCGACGACCCTTTTCCCCCTCCGACTGATCCCCCACGACGTCCCGCGGCCACGCGGATGTCCGCGTCCTGCTTACCGATGAACAGAAAGGCCATCTCATGACCGAGTCCACCTCGATCCCCATCGGGGGACGAGCCGCCGGTTGCCCGTTCGCTCCCGTCGCGGAACTGTACGACGCGCAGAAGGACGAGGAGCTGCACCGGGTCACGGTGCCCAGCCCGATGCTGGGCGCCTTCGACGCGGTGGTCGTCACCCGGTACGAGGACGTCAAGAGCGTCCTCGCGGACGACCAGCTGCGCATGGGCGGGTCCATGCCGTACCAGGCGGGCAACCTGCTGAGTTACGACGGCCCCGAGCACACCCGCCTGCGGCGCATGCTGACCGGGTCGTTCACGGCCAAGCGGGCGCGGGAGCTCCGGCCTCAGATCGAGGGCGCCGTCGCGTCCGCGCTGGACGCGTTGACGGAGGCCGGTCCGGGAGCGGACCTGGTGCAGGTCTTCTGCACCCCCATTCCGACGCTGGTCATCTGCGAACTGCTGGGTGTGCCCTACGGCGACCGCGAGGACTTCCAGCGCCGCACCGCGGTCGCGCTGGACTTCAACACCAGTCGCGAAGTGCAGATGCAGAAGGCGGCCGAGATGGAGGCCTACATGGCGGGGCTCGTGGCCCGCCACCGGGAGGACCCGGGCGAGAACGTACTGGGCCGTGTGGTGCGCGACTTCGGCGACCAGTTGACCGACAGCGAACTGGCGGGCATCGGCAACATGCTGCTCATCGCCGGGCACGAGACGATCGCCAGCACCCTCTCGGCCAGCATCGCCCTGCTGCTCCAGCATCCCGATCAGCTCGCGGTGGTACGCGACGATCCCTCGGTGACCGAAGGGGCCGTCGAGGAACTGCTGCGGTACTGCGCGCCGGCCGCCATCCTGCCGCGTCAGGCGTCCGGGAACATCTGCGTGCGCGACCAGGAGATCAAGGAGGGCGAACGGGTCATGGCGTCCGTACTGGCCGCCAACCGGGACCCTGGGACCAGCGACCAGGGGCTGGACCGCCTGGACGTGCGCCGTCCTGCGCAGCGCCACCTCACCTTCGGTTTCGGCCCGCACCAGTGCCTCGGCCAGCAACTGGCGCGTATGGAGCTGCGGGTCGCGCTTCCGGCACTGTTCACCAAGTTCCCCACCCTGCGGTCGGCCGTCCCGGACGACGAGCTCGACTACCGGACCAACGCCCTGGTCTTCGGCGTGAACAGCCTGCCGGTCACCTGGTGACCCGTCAGAACATGGAGACGACCATGAAGGTCGAGGTCGACGAGAGCCGGTGCATCGCGGTCGGGAACTGTGCCTCGATCGCGCCGGCGGTCTTCGACCAGCGCGACGAGGACGGCACGGTGGTACTGCTCGACGCCACTCCGCCGGAGCACGAACACGAGCTGGTCCGCGCAGCGGTCCTGCGGTGCCCGGCTTCGGCCCTCACCCTGCACGAGGCCACGCCTGCTCACGATCTGCACGAGACCATGCCTGCTCACGATGAATGACCCGCTCGGATGAATGACCCGCTCGGCCAGAAGTTCGCCCGACCCCCAGGGGAAAACAATGCTTGACACAGAGGTGCCCGTTCTCATCGTCGGTGGTGGCGGTTGTGGACTCGCCGCGTCGGTCTTCCTGTCCGACGCGGGCGTGCGCCACCTGCTGGTCGAGCGTCGCGAGTCGACGTCGGTTCTCCCTCGGGCGCACTACCTGAACCAACGCACCATGGAGATCTTCCGGCAGTACGGAATCGCGGACGACGTCTACCGGATCAGTTGCCCGCCGGCCCACATGAGTGAGGTCGTCTGGCGTACCTCGCTGGCCGGCGACGGCCCCCTGGACGCCCGGGACCTGCACCGGATGGAATCCTTCGGCGGCGGCAGCACCACCGGGCCCTACGCGGCTGACAGCACCGGCCCCTCGACCAACCTTCCGCAGCACCGGCTTGAGCCGTTGCTGCGCCGGCACGCGGAGGAACGGGCGCCGTCCAGCCTGCACTTCCACCACGAGATGACGGGGTTCACCCAGGACGAGGACGGCGTGACCGCGCGGATAACCGACCGGTCCACCGGCGAGGTGAGCACCGTCCGTGCCCGCTACCTGCTGGGTGCCGACGGCGGCAGGACCGTCGGCAGTTCGCTCGACGTGCCGATGGACGGTGCCGGTGGCGGCTTCACCATCATCTCGGTCCATTTCAGCGCGGACCTGAGGCGCTGGTGGAGCGGTGACTTGGTGCTGATGACCCACATCATCAGCCCCGACGGTGAGGTGTCCGTGGTCGTCGCGACCGGGCCCAGCTGGGGCCTGGGCTCCGAGGAATGGGCACTGCACTTCCGGGTGCCGCCCGGTGCCGCGGTCGACCTCGGCGCGGCAGCGATCGCCACGAGGGTACGGGAACTGCTGAAGCTGCCTGAGGACCTGGACGTGCAGGTCCGCCATGTCAGCGAGTACCGGCCGGAGGGGGTCGTGGCCCGGTCTTTCCGGGCCGGCCGGGTTTTCCTCGCCGGAGATGCCGCGCACCGGCAGCCGCCCGCCGCCGGAGGCGGCCTGAACACGGCGATCCAGGACGCGCACAACATCGCGTGGAAGTTCGGGGCCGTGTTCGGCGGCCAGGCCGGCGACGCGCTGCTGGACTCGTACGAGGCGGAACGGCTGCCCGTCGCCACCCGCAACGTGAGCTGGGCGATGACCAGCCTGCTCAACTACGGCGTCCTGTTCACGAGTCTCGGGATGGTCCACGGGCAACCGGAGGCCACCCGGGCCAACTTCCGCGAACTTCTCTCCGACACACCGATGGGGGAGACCCGGCGGACCGTGGTGCGCGAGGTGTTCGGCACCCAGCGGATGGAATACCAGGCGCACGACATCGAACTCGGCCACTACTACACGGCCGGTGCGGTGCTCCCGGACGGCACCCCGCCGCCGCCCCGGGACCCGATGGGGGCGACCTACCATCCGGTCACCAGGCCGGGGCACCGGCTGCCGCACGCGTGGTTGCTGCACGGCGACACCCGGGTGTCGACGCACGACCTCGTCGGCAGCCAGGCCGGCTTCGTACTGATCACCGGTCCGCTGAGCGAGGGCTGGGCGGTCGCGGCCAAGAAGGCCGCGGACGCCCACGGGGTGGCCCTCACCGTGGTGCCCATCGGGACCAAGACCGACGCGGCGGACTACCAGGACGCCGAGGGCACCTGGGCCGCCGTGCGGGGGATCGACGACGACGGCGCCCTTCTGGTCCGGCCGGATCAGCACGTCGCCTGGCGCAGCGTCCAGGCGGGCCCGCACATCGACCGGGAACTCGGCGCGGCGTTCCGACGGATCCTCGGCCACTCCGACGTGACGACCACCGGGAGCTGAGCATGACCTCCACCGACGCCGAGCGTGTCGTCCGCGACTTCCTGACGGGGATGGGGCCGACCCCGGCCGACGTCAGGAAGACCGTGGACAGCTTCCTGACCGACGACTGCGTGTGGGAGAACCCCGGATCCCCGGTGTGCCGGGGCAAGCAGGAGATCTTCGCACTGCTGCCGGCCGACTTCGCGCGACTGGAGGTCAGGTTCCGGCATATGGCCACGGCCGCGGACACCGTCCTGGTCGAGCGGGTCGAGAACATGTTCCGTGTCGACGGCACCCCGATCGCGCTGAACCTGAAGGTGATGGCGGCGTTCGAGCTGCGGGCGGGACGGATCAGCGCCTGGCGGGACTACTTCGACCACACCCACCTCATTTCCGAGCGCCCGGACTGGTGACCATGACGAACAAGCGAACGGATCTTCTGCACCTTCGAGCCGAACTGGTGGGCAGAGTCCACAAGTTCGGGCCGATCTTCGCGGAGGGCGCCGCCGAGGGGGAGCGCGAACGGAGGCTGCCCGACGACACCGTGCGGGCGATCGACGATTCGCAGGTGAGCAGGCTCTGGACCGCGAGTGCCTACGGCGGACTGGAGACCGACGTCCGCACCCTGAGCGAGGTCGCCAAGGCCCTGTCCCACTACTGCCCGTCCACCTCGTGGGTGGTCAACAACATCAACGGGTCGAACCTGCTGGCCGCGAAGTTCTCGCAGACCGCCAGGGACGAGGTGTTCGGGGACAACCCCGGCGTCAAGCTGGCTTCGGTCTTCGCGGCCACCGGCACCGCGGTGCGTACCGAGGGCGGTTATCTGCTCACCGGGACCTGGCCGTACGCCACCGGAATCCTGCACGACGACTGGACGATCCTGGTCGCGAGAGAAGTCACCCTGGAAGGGGAGGTCGTAGGAGGGCTCTCCGTGCTGGTGCCCGCCGCGGACCTGACGATCGAGGACACCTGGCACACCGTCGGCATGCGCGCCACCGGCAGCCACACCGTCGTGCTCCGGGAGGCGTTCGTGCCGGAACACCGGGTGATCGCGGCCGAGGTGCAGCGGGGGCGGGAGAACACCACCGACGTCACGCTGCCGCCGCTGTTCCGGACCGCCGCGATAGCGGCCATGGCCGTCGTCTGCGCCTCCGTGGTGATCGGCATCGGCCAGGCCGCGCTCGCCTTCGTCGTCGACAAGGCACCGGGCAGGGGCATCGCGCCCAGCGGCTACAAGAGCCAGCCCGACTCACAGACCTTCGTGTCCGCACTGGGGAAGACGGCCCTGACGATCGACGCGGCCGAGCTGCACGTGAACCGGGCCGCCGATGCCATCGACGAAGCCGCCTACGAGGCCACCGGGCTTCCGGAGAGCGAACTCCGCCGTATCCGTGGTGACGCCGGCCAGGCGGTCAACCTGGTCACCGTCGCACTCGACGAGCTGATGTGGGCCCACGGGGCGGCCGCCTTCGCCGAGTCGAACCCGTTGCAGCAGTACTGGCGGGACGCCAACACGGCCGCTCGCCACGCCATGCTCAACCCCCGCATCGGTCAGGAACTGTACGGCGGTTCGTTCTTCGGTCTGGACCTCGTCGTGCCCAGTCTCTGACCCACCCACCCACCCACCCACCCGCTCGTCGGTCCCTCGGTCCTCTCCTGCCTCGCCCACGAAGGATTCCCCACATGTGGCTGCCCCCCTTCCTCATCCCGATGTCGCAGGTCGCACCGGTCTCGGTGGGGGCGGCCGACGTATCGGACGGACTCTTCGCGGCGGTCGCCGGGCCGACCGTGATCGGCTGGGTCGTGACCTACGTGCTGGCCATCCGGCAGGCCACCGTGGACCGGCGGGTGGGGATCCCCGCCTACCTGGTGGCGGTGGACTTCGCGTGGGAGTTCAGCCTGACCTTCGTGCTGGAGCAGACGCCGACGCAGCGGCAGATCAACTTCCTCTGGTTCCTGTTCGACGCCGTCCTGCTGTATCAGGCGCTGCGGCTCGGGCCGCGTGACTACCCCGGTCTGTCGCCGCGGGTCTTCCGGTGGACGTTCGTCGGCGTGCTGGTCTGGGCGTCGCTGCTTGTCGTCGTGGGTGCGAACGAGTTCCACGACCGCGACGGGATGTACACCGGGATGATCATCCAGGTGCCGCTGAGCGCCGCGTTCCTGCTGATGCTCAAGCGGCGCGGGTCCAGTGCGGGACAGTCCATGCACATCGCCGTCGCCAAGCTCGTGGGATCCCTCTTCGCCGGTGCGACCGCTGTCGTCGTCTACCCGTCCCACCACCTGCTCCAGGTGCTGGTGCCGACCTACGTCGCCCTGGACATCACCTATGCGGTGATGCTGCGCAGGGCGATGCGCCGGGAGGGACGACCGCTGTGGACCTTGCGTGCGTCGGCGGCCGTCCCCGGGACGTTGACGGGATCGGGTGTGGCGGGGGCCGGTACCGGGCCGGCGCTGGGCGTCGGCGCCCGGTCAGATGACGCCGCTGCGTAACGCGTACGCCACCGCGTGGGGCCGGTTACGCAGGTTCAGACGCTGGGTGACCCCGAAAATGACGCGTTTGACCGCCCGTTCCGACAGGCACATCTGGTCGGCGATCTCGGCGGTGTCCAGGCCTTCCGACATCAGCCGCAGGACATCGATCTCCCGGGGGGTCAGCCCGGACATGTGCAGGCCGTGCGGCGACAGCACCTCGCGCTGCATCCGCTCGATCTGACGAAGCAGCTCGCCGAGCAGGTTGGCGGGGAGTACGCCACCGCCGGCCGCGGCCGTCTGCACCGCCTCCTCGATGCGGTGACTGGTGGCGGCGACCCGCGGCAGCACCGCGACCACATTGCATTCCACCGCGATGAACAGGTCGGACCGGTCGATCTCGGACGGGATCAGCACCACCGGCACGCGAAGGTTGTTCTTGATCTTGCGTAATAACGAGGTCACTTCCACGGTCATCCGGTCCGCGACGACCACGGCGACGTCAACCGGGCCCGGGCGTTGCTCCGAGACGACCTCGATGTGGGCCGTGGAACCGAGGTGACCGCTGATAGCCGATTGCGTCAGCGGATCCGGAGCACGCACCAGGGCCTTTATCGTACGTATCTCAGTGTTGACGGTCATAGCGAAACCTCCAGAAACTGGGCAGCCTGTTCGCCGAGGCATTTCGTCGAAATGCCAGGCGTCCATCGTGGTAATTCCTGAGCCGGGTCGCGGTTTTGCGCGGTATCGTCCGCTCAGCGCGTCCGGAGGTGGGGACGCGACCGAACAGGCCGGTCGCAGGGCGGGCCCGGGCAGGTGATCGTGCTGCGCATCCCTGGGCGATGGGCGAGATCCTGGCGTTGAATCGCGGTTACTTGTTGTTCAGCCGGTATTTTGTGGATGTCCGACGTTGGGCCGCATTGTGCCAACACGTCAAAGCTCCCCGAGAGTGGCCTGATATGGTCCGTGACAGTCGGAAAACCGATGTAAGAACCATACTGTGGCCGACTTTCGGGGAGCCGGGTGAGCGGGACGTTCTTGTTCCCCCAGGGGGAATCCCTCATTCACCCCCAGGGGGAATCCCTCATTCAGCCGGCGACGACCGTGACGGCGCCTGACTCGACCGGATCCATCCCCTCGGCGAGGATCAGGGCCTCCTCGATGAGGGTCTCCACGATCCGGTGCTCGGGAACGGTCTTGACGACCTCCCCCTTGACGAAGATCTGCCCCTTGCCGTTGCCGGACGCCACACCGAGGTCGGCCTCGCGTGCTTCCCCGGGGCCGTTGACCACACACCCCATCACGGCGACCCGCAACGGCACCTCCATGCCCTCCAGTCCCGCGGTGACCTCGTCGGCGAGCTTGTAGACATCCACCTGGGCCCGACCGCAGGAGGGGCAGGAAACGATCTCCAGCTTGCGGGGGCGCAGGTTCAGCGACTGCAGGATCTGCGTGCCGACCTTGGCCTCCTCCACCGGCGGGGCCGAGAGGGACACCCGGATGGTGTCGCCGATGCCCTGGCGCAGCAGCGCTCCGAACGCGACGGCGGACTTGATGGTGCCCTGGAACGCCGGCCCCGCCTCGGTGACGCCCAGGTGCAACGGGTAGTCGCAGCGCTCGGCGAGGATCTCGTAGGCACGGATCATGATCACGGGATCGTTGTGCTTGACCGAGATCTTCAGGTCATGGAAGTCGTGCTCGGCGAAGAGCGAAGCCTCCCACAGCGCCGACTCGGCCAGCGCCTCCGGCGTGGCCTTGCCGTACTTCCGCATCAGGCGCTGGTCCAGCGACCCCGCGTTCACCCCGATCCGGATCGGGGTGCCGTGATCCTTGGCCGCACGGGCGATCTCGCCCACCTTGTCGTCGAACTTCTTGATGTTGCCCGGATTGACGCGCACCGCGGCGCACCCGGCCTCGATGGCCGCGAACACGTACTTCGGCTGGAAGTGGATGTCGGCGATGACCGGGATCTTGGACTTCGCGGCGATCGCCGACAGCGCCTCGGCGTCATCGGCGCTCGGGCAGGCGACGCGGACGATGTCACAGCCGGCGGCGGTGAGTTCGGCGATCTGCTGCAAGGTGGCGTCGATGTCGGCCGTGACGGTCGTGGTCATCGACTGCACCGAGACCGGATGGTCACTGCCCACCCCGACCGATCCCACCTGCAACTGACGGGTGCGCCGGCGTTCGGCGAGCGTTGCAGGGGGCAGAGCGGGCATACCGAGTGCGACCTGGGTCACCGCGGTGTCCTTTCCCAAACGGATGCGGGTGTGTGTGCTGTCGCCTCGGCGCCGCGCAGGGCGAGTACGGACTCGGCGATGGACTGCGCGGTGAGACCGTGGTCGGCGAGGACGGCCGAACGTTCACCGTGGTTCAGGAACTCCCGGGGCAGTCCCAGAGCGTGCACCGGGGTGCGGACCCGGGCCTCGGAGCAGGCCTGTGCCAGCGCCATGCCCACGCCCCCGGTACGCAGCCCGTCCTCGACGGAGACCGCGAGCTGGTGGCGGGACGCCAGGTGGACCAGGGCGGGATTGACCGGCAGCACCCAGCGCGGGTCGACGACGGTCACCCCGATGCCCTCCTCGGCCAACAGCTCCGCCGCGCGCAGGGCGGGGGCCGCGAGGACCCCGGCGGAGACCAGCAGGACGTCGAGCGGCCCGTACCTGGTGCGGTGGAGGATGTCCATGCCCTCCATGCGCGTGAGGGTGGGGATCTCCGGACCGGTGCCGCCCTTCGGGAACCGCAGCGCGGTGGGGCCGTCGTGGGTGGACAACGCCTCGCCCAGCAGTTCGGCGAGCCGGACGGTGTCGCGCGGCGACGCGACACGCATTCCCGGCACCGTGCCCAGCAGGGCGAGATCCCACATGCCGTGGTGGCTGGGCCCGTCGGGACCGGTGACTCCCGCACGGTCCAGGACGAACGTCACCGGCAGACCGTGCAGGGCCACGTCCATCATGATCTGGTCGACGGCGCGGTTGAGGAAGGTGGCGTAGAGACAGACCACCGGGTGCAGGCCGCCCGTGGCCAGCCCCGCGGCACTGGTGACCGCGTGCTGCTCGGCGATGCCCACGTCGAAGACCCGGTCCGGGAACCGCTGGGAGAACCCGTGCAGGCCGACGGGTTGCAGCATCGCGGCGGTCAGCGCGACGACATCGGGCCGCTCGGCGGCGATCCGCTCCAGCGCCTCACCGAACACACCGGTCCAGCTGGGCTTGGAGCCGCCCCGCGACCGGCCCGTTCCGGGGTCGATGACCCCGATACCGTGCATGCGGTCGGCCTCGTCGTTCTCGGCCAGGGCGTAACCGCGGCCCTTCTCGGTGACGCAGTGGATGACGACCGGCTGGTCCAGCCGCGTCGCGAGGCGGCAGGCCAACTCGACGGCGGCGATGTCGTGCCCGTCCACCGGACCGAGATAGGCGAAGCCGATGGTCTCGAACAGATTCGGGCCCCGGGATTTGCCGGCGCGCAGTGCGGCCAGATGCTCGGCCAGCCCGCCGACCGTGGGGTCGTAGGAGCGGCCGTTGTCGTTGAGGACCACCACCACCGGCTGCTCGCCGCCGCCGAGGTTGTTCATGGCCTCCCAGGCCATGCCGCCGGTCAGGGCGCCGTCTCCGATGACCGCGACCACGCGGCGGTGGTCCTCGCCGAGCAGTCGCTGTGCCTTGGCCAGGCCGTCCGCGTAGGACAGTGCCGTGGAGGCGTGCGAGTTCTCCACGAGGTCGTGCGGGGACTCCGCACGCTGCGGGTAGCCGGCCAGCCCGCCCGCCGCGCGGAGCGTGTCGAAGGCGGATTGCCGGCCGGTGAGGATCTTGTGGACGTAGGTCTGGTGTCCGGTGTCGAACACGATGCGGTCCGTCGGCGAGTCGAAGACGCGGTGCAGCGCGATGGTCAGTTCGACCACGCCGAGGTTCGGGCCGAGATGCCCGCCGGTGGCGCAGACCTTGTCGACCAGGAACTCCCTGATCTCGCGCGCCAGCGTGGGCAACTCGTCCGGACGCAGTTTCTTGAGCTCCTGGGGACCGGTGACCCGGCCGAGCACAGTCGGTGACACGTTTCTCCTCGCTCAGCTGGAACGGCCGTCCGCCGTCCGTCGCGTATCACCGCGTACGGGCGAGGGAAGGTCGAAACGCACGGTCTCGCGGGCGATCTCGCGTTCCTCGACGCGGACCGGACCGAATGCGCCCAACCTGGTCACGACCTCCGTGACCAGGGCGGGCGGTGCGGAAGCGCCGGCCGTGAGCCCGACGGTGCGCACTCCCGCCAGCCACTCCGGCCGGATGTCGCCGGCCCGGTCGATCAACTCGGCGCGGGTGCCCTCGCGGTGCGCGAGCTCCACCAGACGGACCGAGTTGGATGAGTTCTCCGAGCCGATGACCAGGACGAGATCGGACTCCGCGACGATCGCCTTGAGTGCGGCCTGCCGGTTGGTGGTGGCGTAGCAGATGTCGTCGGACGGTGGCTCCTGCAGCAGCGGGAACTTCTCCTTCAGCGCTCCGACGACCTCCGCGGTCTCGTCGACGGCGAGAGTGGTCTGGGTGAGGTAGGAGACCTGTCCCCCGACGGCGGTTGACAGCTCGCGGGCCTCGTCGGGCGTCGAGACCAGCACCATCGACTCCGGTGCCTCCCCGAGGGTGCCCTCGACCTCCTCGTGCCCGGCGTGGCCGACGAGCACGACGGTGTCGCCGCGGGCCGCGAAGCGGCGTGCCTCGGCATGGACCTTGGCAACCAGCGGGCAGGTTCCGTCGATGACGTCGAGGCCGCGACGGTCCGCCTCCTGCCGCACGGCGGGGGAGACCCCGTGCGCGGAGAAGACCACCGTCGCACGGTCGGGCACCTCGTCCAACTCCTCGACGAAGACCGCGCCTCGCCCCGCGAGATCGTCGACGACGGTGACGTTGTGCACGATTTGCTTCCGGACATAGACCGGGGCGCCCCGTTGTTCCAGAGCCCGCTCCACGATCTCGATGGCTCTCTCGACACCTGCGCAGAAGGAACGAGGCCCAGCCAGCAGGACACGGCGTTCGACGCCGTCCCCCGTATGCTCGTACGAGCTCACATCAGCCATGGTCAGGACAGTACGGAGGGCAAGGTCGTCCGCTCTACGGCCGTTTCCACTTTCCGGAACGGTCGTTGCTCCGACGCCGGCACCGTGCCTGTCGACGCCGGCACCGTGCCCGCGCCAAAGTCGGCACCGTGCCTGTCGACCTCGACACCGTGCCCGCCAAAGCAGACACCTCGGCCGCCAAAAGGGCCCAACCGCAAGCACCGTCGGGACAGCAACCTCAGCCGGTGTTGAGTTCACCCTCCGGGCGCAGGTAGGCATGGACCAGTTGGTGTGTGCTCGGCGACGGGAGCATCACGGTGGACGGTGAACGACATCCTCAGGCGCCGCGCCCGGGGGCAACCGCCGGCATGGTGGTGAAGACGGCTGCATCCGGAACCATAGGAGGTCCGTTACGCAAGGCACTCGCCGTACTCGAGGCACTGGCCGAGGCCTCGCGGCCACTGACCTTGTCGGAGCTGTCACGTCTGGTGAACCTGCCCAAATCGACGCTGCACCGTCTGATGCAGGCCCTCACCGACATCGGTCTCGCTGTCCGGAGAGAGTCGAAATCCTACGAACTCGGCACGTATCTGTCCCGGCTGGCGGCCACGAGCGGTCCCGCCGGGGTGCAACGGCTCAGTTACCCGGTCACCCCCTTCCTGCTCGAACTGTTCCAGCTCACCAACAGGATCGTCAGCCTCGGCACGCTGGCGGGGACGAAGGTCCAGCATGTCGGGACCCTCTACGGGCAGGAGCACGTCCGGCTCGCGATGGCGTTGCGGCAGCCGGTCCCGGCGCACCGCTCCGCGGCGGGCAAGCTCCTGCTCGCGATGTCCCAGCGGAACCCGGCGGACTTCTTCGACACGGCGACGTCCGACACGGTCATGACCCGCGCCAGAACGGACGCGATGCGGCGCGAGTTCGAGCGGATCCGGCGGACCGGACTGTCCTACGCCAGAAGTGAGTGCATCCCCGACCTGGTCGAACTGGCCGCCCCGGTCCGGCTCGGGAAGGCCGGCCCGGTCGCCGCGGTCGTGGTGGGCGACACCGTGAACACCAGGGATCTGCGCAGCGTCGCACGTGTCCTCCTCGACACCGTCGACGCCATCGAGCAGCAACTGGTCGACGCCTGCTGACACATCACCCATGAAGCGGGGGAGTCCGTCGTGACGTCGGCACGACGGCCCGGACACTCTCCGTCGGCTGTCACGCTCGGTTACTGTGCTCACGACATACCGGAGGCCGGGAGCAAGTGCCCCTGGGGGGGGCGACTCCACGACGTACGTCCCCGGAGTCGTCGGCCTCGACGACTCCGCGGACGGAGCCGCCCGACCGCAGGGGTGCGATACAGCTCTTCGGCGCCTGGGGGAGTCAGCCTGCGGCGGTGTTGTAGTTGACGATTTCCTCCACCATGAGAGCGACCGCACCGACCAGTGGGCTGTCCGCCCCTTTGCTGACCACGTCAGGTAACCGGTGTGCTTCTTCCTCGGTGACTGCGACCATGCCCCAGAACGCGTTGAAGCCCGAAGGATCCGCCGGCTTGTCGGCGGCCGCCCTGACGGTCACGACGCCGCCCTCCTCGACCAAGGCCAGCGCGCCCATCTGCTGCAGCGTGTCGGGATCCCGCTCTTCGGCGGCCACTACGCTCCAACCCGCCACCCCTGTCTGTCGCAAGGCGGCGAGAAGACTGCCGGCACTGCCCGCGCCGGAGACAACGATGTCGGGCAGGACAAGGGCCACCGCCCCTTGCGTCATCGGCAGGGCAGACCGGATCGCGCCGTCAAGACCCGGTTCAAGCGACTGGTCCTGGTAGACGAAGACCATGTGAAAAATCCCGGCGTAGCGCGCGAGATAACTCACCGTGTCCAGCTTGTGTGTCCCGAATACGACGACCAGGCGCACGTTGAGTCCGCTTTTGGCCAGTTCGACAACGGCTTCCAGGCTGCGGTCCAGCACAGTGACCCCAGGAGCCAGACAGTGCAGCTCCTTCGAGTAGGGCGCCCCGAAGCGCGTTCCGAATCCGGCGCAGGGCAAGACGATCGAGACATCGGGGAAGGGCACGGACGAACTATGCATTGAGTGGCTCTCAGGTTGTGTTGACGATCGGGAACCGTGCGCGCCTCGCCGGGTACGGGCGGCCCCAGGCCGACGCCGCACCGTCGGCCTGGAAGGCTCGCTGGCGCTCACCGTAGTCACTGAGGACGGCTCCAGGCGAGAGGGCGTTGATCGACGAGAACGTCCGAGAGGGGCCCGATGGATGCTCGCCGCTGCCCACGGAGGCGGAGGTCGGCATCTGAATCGCCGAGGTGGGCCATGAGATCGCCGAGGTGGGCCATGAGATCGCCGAGTTGGCCTATGAGATCGCCGAGTCGGCCTATGAGATCGCCGAGGTGGCCCATGAGATCGCCGAGTCGGTCTATGAGATCGCCGAGGTGGCCCATGAGATCGCCGAGTCGGTCTATGAGATCGCCGAGTTGGCCCACGAGAGGGACGAGACCGGGCCGCTGCCCGGTCCGCACCGGCCGCCACCGGACCAGGCAGCGGACCGACCACCTCACGGCGCTCCAGGAGCGGGACCTGTCCGGTGTCGACTGCGTCCAACTCCGGTGCGACGGCGCTCACCTGCGCATCCACCTGGGCGAAGGCAACGGCGTGCGTGGGCCACCGGCACCTTGGTGTTCGGGGACCACCGCCGCGTTCAGGACCACGCGACGTACACTGCTGCCGCGCACCCGCTACGGCCGACGCGTCGCAGTCAACGAGGACCCCTCGAAGTGTGGCCCGGGCAAAGGCCGCAACGTAGAGGAAGACCGAACGAAAGAGGACGCAGAATGCGGGTGCTGTTATCCACATACGGGACACGTGGCGATGTCGAACCACTGGTGGCACTCGCGGTGCGACTACGGGCGCTCGGCGTGGAGGTCCGGATGTGCGCCCCGCCCGACGAGGAGTTCGCGGAGCGGCTGGCAGGTCTCGGGGTGCAACTGGTGCCGGTCGGGCCACCGGTGCGGGAGTTGATGCGCGGGACGACTCTGCCGTCCGCGGCGGACCTGTCCCGATACCGGAACGACTTGGTTGACGCGCAATTCGACATCTTCCCTACAGCGGCCGACGGATGTGACGCGCTGGTGGCGGCCGGCCTGGCGCAGATTGCCGCGCGCTCTGTGGCCGAGGCTGCGGGCATCCACTACGTGTACGCGAGCTACTCGGCGGTCAACCTCCCGTCGCCGCACCATGCGCCGCCACCGCGGCCGGGCTGGCCGGAGCCGGAGGTGAACGACAACCGGACGCTGTGGGAGCTGGACGCCCACCATGTGAACGCGCAATTCGGCGAGTCGCTCAACGGCCACCGGGCATCGATCGGTCTGCCACCCGTGGACAACGTCCGCGACCACGTCTTCACCGACCGGCCGTGGCTGGCGGCGGACCCGGTCCTGGGACCGTGGCGAAAGACCCCGGGCCTCGACGTGACACAGACCGGTGCATGGAGCCTGGCGAACGAACGCCCGCTCCCGGCCGAATTGGTGACGTTCCTGGACGCGGGCGCGCCACCGGTCTACGTGGGCTTCGGCAGCATGCGCCCGTCGCCGGACATCGGCCGCAGAGCCATCGAGGCGATCCGCGCACAGGGCCACCGCGTGCTCGTCTCCCGCGGCTGGGCGGACCTGGAACCGGTCGACGACCGGGACGACTGCTTCGCCATCGGTGAGGTCAACCACCAGCGTCTGTTCGGCAGGGTGGCCGCCGTGGTACACCACGGTGGCGCGGGCACGACCTTGACGGCCGCCCGGGCGGGCGCGCCGCAAGTGGTGGTACCTCTCCAGCTGGCGGACAACCCGTACTGGGCCGGCCGGGTGGCAGACCTGGATATCGGCGCGGCACTCGACAGTCCGACTCCGACCATCGAGTCCCTGAACGTCGCGTTCAAGACGGCCCTGGCACCCGAGACCCGGGCACGGGCAAAGGCTCTGGGCGGCAAGCTCCGCACCGACGGAGCGTCGGTGGCCGCGAACCTGCTTCTCGACGCCCTCCGGTGAGTGAGACCGGCCCGGCCCGCCGGCCGGGCCGGGCCGTCGTGACGCCAACCCGGCATGGCGAGAAGCTCCTTCATCCATGAGGAGGAGGAGTCACTTGCCTGGCGCCCTGTTTTCGGAAGGGCCGATCGTGCTGTGACTGACGTGGTAGCCGACTGCTAGCGTTCGGGCGCATGGAAGACGGCGTGTACGTGGGCAATGCAGGCAAGGACGCGGCACTGGACCGGGGATGGCTGCTCGGGCACTTCAAGGAACGCGGTGGCCCTCGCCACAGCCACGCCGTGGAGGTCAAATGGGGCGTCCACCCACGTGGCGAACAGCGCGCGCAGTGGGTGAAGGGCGAAGTGCGTACAGCTCTCCTGGTCCTCATCACAGGTCGCTTCCGTATGGAGTTTCCCGGTCGTAGCGTGCTACTGGAAGAACAAGGCGACTATGTCGTCTGGGGCCAGGGAGTGGATCACTCCTGGGCCGCGGAGGACGAGTCTGTAGTGCTGACCGTGCGATGGCCTTCTTTGCCTGGATACGATGCGTCACAGGAGGAGAGCGGACGTGATGCGAGTTCGTAGAGCCGAGTGCAGCCCTGCCCGTCAGTGAGCCCTTTCCCCTCTGCCGCCGGGAGCCGGGCAATTGGCGTGGCGGACGAGCGACAGTCGAAACTCCCCGGATTCTCCTCAGGGCCGGCGACGGGCACCTCCCGCGGTTCGATACCTCCGGAGGCGGCCGTGGATTGCAAGGTTGAAGGGGTAGGTGGCTTGAGAAAATGCTGAGAGGGGTCGTCGCAACCCGTTACATCGCACCCCTGCGCTCCGGTGGTTCCGTCCCCGGAATCGTCGAGGCCGACGACCTGGGGACGTACGTCGTGAAGTTCACCGGCTCCGCGCAGGGCAGGAAGGCGCTGGTCGCGGAGGTGATCGTGGGCGAGCTGGCCCGGGCTCTGGGGCTGCGCTTCCCCGAACTGGTCCTGGTGCACTTCGACCCGGTGATCGCCGACAGCGAGCCTCTCCAGGAGGTGCGGGAACTTCACGGCGCGAGCGCGGGCCTCAACCTCGGCATGGACTACCTGCCGGGCGCGAAGGACTTCACCCCGGAGGTCGCCAAGGCGTTCCCGGTCGACCCGCTGGAGGCGGGCCGGATCGTCTGGCTCGACGCCCTGACCGTCAACGTCGACCGTACGGTGCACAGCTCCAACCTCATGGTCTGGCCGACCTTCGGTATCGCGACCCCACGTCTGTGGCTGATCGACCACGGCGCCGCCCTCGTCTTCCATCACCGCTGGGACGCCTCCGACCCGGGGAAGGCGTACGACTTCCGCCACCACGCCCTCGGTCACTACGCGCCCGACGTGCGGGCCGCCGACGCGGAGCTGGCGCCCAAGGTCACGCGGGAGCTGCTGCGGGCGATCACGGCCGAGGTCCCGGACGCGTGGCTGGCCGCCGAGGAGGGCTTCGCGACCCCGGACGACGTCCGCACGGCGTACGTGGACTACCTCCACGCGCGCGCGGGGGCCTCCGCCGCCTGGATCCCCACGAACTTCCCCGCCCGGGAGGAACTCGCCGCCGAGGAGGCCCTGCGCGCGGCGAGGACACAGCAGAGCCGCCCGGACTGGCTCAAGCGGGTCCCCGACCTGCACGGCAGACCGTCGGTGGAACAGGACGGGTCGGTGCACCTGCGATGACAGCTCAGCGGGATGTTCAGCGGGGCGAGCCGGATGTCCAGCGGGTCGAGATCGAGTACTGCACCCGGTGCCGCTGGCTGCCGCGCGCCGCGTGGCTGGCCCAGGAACTGCTGACGACCTTCGAGACGGAGCTCACGGAGCTGTCCCTGAAGCCGGGCACGGGCGGCGTCTTCGTCGTCCGCGTGAACGACGAGGTCGTCTGGGACCGCCGTGAGCAGGGCTTCCCGGAGCCGACGGCCGTGAAGCAGGCGGTACGCGACCGGGTGGCCCCGGGGAAGCCCCTGGGCCACTCGGACACACCCGCGGGGTGAGCGCCGGCTCTTCAGCTGCTTCGGACCCGCCCGTGTGAGTTCAGCCCGTCAACCGCTTCGGATCCGCCCGCCTGAGTTCAGCCCTTGAGCTGCTCGTACGCCGGCAGCGTCAGGAAGTCCGCGTAGTCCTCGTCGAGCGAGACCTCCAGGAGCAGGTCGTGTGCCTGCTGCCAGTGGCCGGCCGCGAAGGCCTCCTCGCCGAGTTCCGCGCGGATGCTCCGGAGCTCCTCGGCGGCGATCCGGCGGGCCAGTTCCGGGGTGGCCCGCACCGTCTTCCCGTCGTGCTCGAACTCGACGCCCGCGTTGATCCACTGCCAGATCTGCGAGCGGGAGATCTCGGCGGTCGCCGCGTCCTCCATCAGGTTGAAGATGGCGACCGCGCCCATGCCCCGCAGCCAGGCCTCGATGTAACGGATGCCCACCTGGACGGCGTTGACCAGGCCGTTGTACGTCGGCTTCGCCTTGAGGGAGTCGACGGCGATGAGGTCGGCCGCCTTGACGTCGACGTCCTCGCGGAGGCGGTCCTTCTGGTTCGGCCGGTCGCCGAGCACCTGGTCGAAGGACTCCATGGCGATCGGGACCAGGTCGGGGTGGGCGACCCAGGAGCCGTCGAAACCGTCGTTCGCCTCGCGGTCCTTGTCGGCGCGCACTTTCTCGAAGGCGACCTTGTTCACCTCGGCGTCCCGGCGTGAGGGGATGAACGCGGCCATACCGCCGATCGCGTGCGCGCCGCGCCGGTGGCAGGTGCGGACGAGGAGTTCGGTGTACGCACGCATGAACGGGGCCGTCATCGTCACCGCGTTGCGGTCCGGCAGCACGAACTTCGGGCCGCCGTCACGGAAGTTCTTGACGATGGAGAACAGGTAGTCCCAGCGGCCGGCGTTCAACCCCGAGGCGTGATCGCGGAGTTCGTAGAGAATCTCCTCCATCTCGTACGCGGCCGTGATCGTCTCGATGAGGACGGTGGCCCGCACGGTGCCCTGCGGAATGCCGACGTAGTCCTGCGCGAAGACGAACACGTCGTTCCAGAGGCGGGCCTCCAGGTGCGACTCCGTCTTGGGCAGGTAGAAGTACGGGCCCTTGCCGAGGTCGAGCAGGCGCTGGGCGTTGTGGAAGAAGTACAGGCCGAAGTCGACGAGGGCGCCCGGGACGGGAGTGCCGCCGGCGTCGACGAGGTGCCGCTCGCCGAGGTGCCAGCCGCGGGGGCGCATGACGACGGTCGCCAGCTCCTCGTTCGGGCGCAGGGCGTACGACTTGCCGCTCCCCGGGTCCGTGAAGTCGATGGCGCGGGTGTAGGCGTCCACGAGGTTGATCTGGCCGAGGACCACGTTCTCCCAGGTCGGGGCGGAGGCGTCCTCGAAGTCGGCGAGCCAGACCCGGGCGCCCGAGTTGAGGGCGTTGACGGCCATCTTGCGGTCGGTGGGGCCGGTGATCTCGACCCGGCGGTCGTTCAGGGCCGCGGGGGAGGGAGCCACCTTCCAGGAGTCGTCCGCGCGGATCGCGGCCGTCTCCGGCAGGAAGTCGAGCCTGGAAGTGCGGGCGATCTCGGCGCGGCGCTCGGCACGGCGGGCGAGGAGCTCGTCACGCCGGGGTGTGAACCGGCGGTGCAGCTCGGCCACGAAGGCGAGGGCCGCCCCGGTGAGGACCTCCTCCTGCCGCGGCAGGGGTTCGGCGTCGACGATGGCCAGCGAGGACGGCGCTGGTGCGGACATGAGCTGTCACTTCCTTCAGCGAGCTTGGCACCGGGTGCCGGTCGGCCCGGGTAGGCGGTCGGCGCCCGCGGCGACGAGGGCGTTCTGGTTAGTGGATACTAGTTTCCTTATGGTGGAAGTTCAATGTTTTGTTGATGTCGGGATTCTCCGAGTCGAGCCACAATGGCGGCGCTCGGTGCCACGGCACTCCTCAAGGTGCCAGTCGCGGGTCCATCACACTCCTCACGGCGCGCCAGGTCGCGGGTCCACCGCACTCACTCAAGGCGCGCCAGGTCCGCCGCCGTGTCGATGTCGTACGGCTGGGCCACGTCCCCGCACTCGACGAGCGTGAGTGCCTCGTCGTGTGCCTTCAGATAGGCGCGTGCCCCCCGATCGCCGGTCGCCGTCGCGGCGATGCCCGCCCAGTGCGCGGCGCCGAGCAGGACGGGATGCCCGCGCACACCGTCGTAGGCGGCCGAGACCAGCGACGTCTCGTCCCGCCCGGCGGCGAGCACCCGGGCCGCCGCCTCCGCCCCGATGCCGGGCTGGTCGACGAGCGAGACCAGCGCGGCCCGCGCCCCCGTCCCGGCGAGCGAGTCGAGCCCGGCCCGCAGCGACGAGCCCATGCCGTCGGCCCAGTCGGGGTTTTCGACGAGCACGCAGTCACCGAGCTCCGCCTGCTCCCGTACGCGGTCGGCGGCGGCCCCGAGGACCACGTGGACGCGGGTGCAGCCGGCCGCGCGCAGCACGTCGGCCGCGTACTCGACGAGGGGTCGCCCCCGGTGCGGCAGGAGCGCCTTGGGGCGTCCGCCGAGCCGCCGTCCGCCGCCCGCCGCGAGAAGCAGCCCGGCCGTGCGCTGTTCGTTCTCCGTCATGCGTCCTGCATACCTGACGCCCGGGTGGGCGCCGGGTTTCGTAGGGCTGAATTTCGGTCAAGGCGGTGGCGCACCCGCTGTCGGGTGGCGTTTACTGACCCGCGTCCGTCAGCGCCGAGCAGCGCCCACGAGGAGCGCTCGGCGGGACGAAGAACGTGCGGGCGTACAACGGCGTGCAAGGGGGATGGCTGTGTTGCGGAGCTTGGGGCAAAGGCCGGTGGCGGGCAGTGACGAGGACCCCAGGGTGGTGGAACTGCGGACCGCGGTGTCCCGGCTGCGCCGCGAACTCGCCGCGCATCCCGCCGAGTTCCCCGACCGCGGGGTCGCGGAGGACGAACTCGCCGCCCTCGCCGCGATGACGGCCGGCGGTGCCCCCGAGGTTCCTCGGCTGCGCAGCTCGCTGCTGGTGATCGCCGCGGCGATCGGATCCGTCAGCGCGCTGTCGCGGGGCCTGGCGAACGTACGCGACGCGGTGGACCTGTTCGGGGAACCGCTGCGCGGGCGCGGCTAGGACAAGGCCAGGACCTCGCTCTGGGGCCCGCCCGAAGAAGGGCTCCAGCGAGTCGCGCCGGTCCCGTCGATTTCCGGCCGGGCCGGCGCGGTGGGCCGTCAGGCCGGGTTCTGGCTCGCCAGCGCCTGGGACAGTTCCACCGCCACCTGCTGGAGCACCGGCACGATCGTCTCCGTGGCCGCCTCCGTGACCCGGCCGGCCGGGCCCGAGATCGAGATGGCCGCCGCGGTGGGGGAGTCGGGGACGGACACGGCGAGACAGCGGACGCCGATCTCCTGCTCGTTGTCGTCGACCGCGTAGCCCTGACGGCGTACGTCCTCCAGCGCCGCGAGGAAACCCTCCGGTGTGGTGATCGTCTTCTCCGTCGCGGCCGGCATCCCGGTGCGGGCCAGCAGCGCGCGCACCTCGCCGTCCGGGGTGTCGGCGAGCAGGACCTTGCCGACGCCGGTGGAGTGCGGCAGCACCCGGCGGCCCACCTCGGTGAACATCCGCATCGAGTGCTTGGACGGCACCTGCGCCACGTAGACGATCTCGTCCCCGTCCAGCAGCGCCATGTTCGCCGTCTCGCCGGTCTCCTCGACCAGGCGGGCGAGGTAGGGCCGGGCCCAGGTGCCGAGCAGGCGGGAGGCGGACTCGCCCAGGCGGATCAGGCGCGGGCCGAGCGCATAGCGGCGGTTGGTCTGCTGGCGGACGTAACCGCAGGCCACGAGGGTGCGCATCAGGCGGTGGATGGTCGGCAGCGGCAGCCCGCTGCTCGCGGACAGCTCGCTCAGTCCCACCACACCGCCCGCGTCCGCCATCCGCTCCAGCAGATCGAAGGCGCGCTCGAGGGACTGGACTCCGCCGCTGGCGGACTTCGCGGAGTCGGTGGTGCTGGCGCTGGACGTCGGCACGGGCGCGTTCCTTTCGGCGCTGGCGGGAAGGGCAGAAGCCTACCCGCCAGTCGGTCGACTCCCTGCTGCTCAGCTACGTTCTGGGTGCCGGAACTCTCATTCCATCTGGTGGAAACGTCCAGAGTGGAGGCGCTGAAAGGCGTGGGGGACGTGTCCTCTTGACGGCGCGAGAACGGGAGTGAAGACTCCTTCAACAGAACGTTGAATTCCGTTACGTGGAAGTAAACGGAAATAAACGGAAGCAGCGGAAGCTGCAGAAGCAGCAGCAAACGGCGGCAGAGAGGGGCCCCAGGTGTCCGACGTGGAACTGGTCCTGCGCTCCACGCGCGTCATCACCCCGGAGGGGATGCGCGGGGCCTCGGTCGCCATCACCGCCGGGACGATCGTGGCCGTCCTTCCGTACGACGCCGGGGTGCCGTCGGGCGCTCGGCTGGAGGACTTCGGCGACGACGTCCTGCTGCCCGGGCTGGTCGACACCCACGTGCACGTCAACGACCCCGGCCGCACCGAGTGGGAGGGCTTCTGGACCGCCACCCGCGCCGCGGCCGCCGGTGGCATCACCACCCTCGTCGACATGCCGCTCAACTCCCTCCCGCCGACGACGACGGTCGAGAACCTCCGTACCAAGAAGAAGGTCGCCGCCGACAAGGCGCACATCGACGTCGGCTTCTGGGGCGGCGCCCTGCCCGACAACCTCAAGGACCTGCGCCCGCTGCACGAGGCCGGCGTCTTCGGCTTCAAGGCGTTCCTGTCGCCCTCCGGCGTGGATGAGTTCCCCCACCTCGACCACGACCGACTCGCCCGGTCCCTCGCGGAGATCGCGTCCTTCGGCGGCCTGCTGATCGTGCACGCCGAGGACCCGCACCACCTGGCGGCCGCCCCGCAGCACGGCGGCCCCAAGTACGCCGACTTCCTGGCCTCCCGCCCGCGCGACGCGGAGGACACGGCGATCGCCCAGCTCATCGCGCAGGCGAAACGCCTCCACGCGCGCGTGCACATCCTCCACCTGTCCTCGTCCGACGCGCTGCCGCTGATCGCCGCCGCCAAGGCAGAGGGCGTCCGCGTCACGGTCGAGACCTGCCCGCACTACCTCACCCTCACCGCCGAGGAAGTCCCCGACGGCGCCAGCGAGTTCAAGTGCTGCCCGCCGATCCGCGAGTCCGCGAACCAGGACCTGCTGTGGCAGGCCCTGGCGGACGGCACGATCGACTGCGTGGTCACCGACCACTCGCCGTCGACCGCGGACCTGAAGACGGACGACTTCGCGACGGCCTGGGGTGGCATCTCAGGCCTGCAGCTGAGCCTGTCCGCGGTGTGGACCGAGGCGCGCAAGCGAGGGCACGGCCTGGAGGACGTGGTCCGCTGGATGTCCGCCCGTACGGCCGCCCTGGTGGGCCTCGCCCGAAAAGGCGCCATCGAGGCGGGCCGCGACGCCGACTTCGCGGTGCTCGCCCCCGACGAGACGTTCACCGTGGACCCGGCGGCCCTCCAGCACCGCAACCGCGTCACGGCGTACGCCGGCAAGACCCTGTACGGCGTGGTGAAGTCCACCTGGCTGCGCGGCGAACGCGTCGTCGCGGACGGCGAGTTCGCCGAACCGAAGGGGCGGCTGCTCGGCCGCGCCCTCTGACTCCGCTCCGGCTCGCTCCGCCCCGCGGCGGCCGAGTCCGAAAGGCAGGCCTGATCCCCGTGACGGCGATGGAGAGTTTCACCGGCGACGCGCATCCCTACGGAGGCGGCGACCCGTACGCGGACTACCGCACCGCCGCCTTCCCCTTCACGCGGTACGTCGACCTCGCCGGCCGGCAGCTCGGCGCCGCAGTCATCGCCGCCAACGACGAGTTCTTCGCCCAGCGTGAGAATCTGCTGCTGCCCGGCCCCGCCGAGTTCGACCCCGAGCACTTCGGGCACAAGGGCAAGATCATGGACGGCTGGGAGACGCGGCGCCGCCGGGGCGCCCGGGCCGACCACCCCTGGCCGACGGCCGAGGACCACGACTGGGCGCTGGTCCGCCTCGGCACGCCGGGCGTGATCCGGGGCATCGTCGTGGACACGGCCCACTTCCGCGGCAACTACCCCCAGGCGGTGTCGGTCGAGGGCACGTCGGTGCCGGGCTCCCCGTCCCCCCAGGAACTGCTGGGGGACGATGTGCAGTGGACGACGCTGGTGCCGCGTACGCCGGTCGGCGGCCACGCGGCGAACGGCTTCGCCGTGTCGGTCGACCAGCGCTTCACCCACCTGCGCGTCAACCAGCACCCCGACGGCGGCATCGCGCGTCTGCGCGTGTACGGCGAGGTCGTACCCGACCCGAGGTGGCTGGAGATCCTCGGCACCTTCGACGTGGTCGCCCTGGAGAACGGCGGCCAGGTCGAGGACGCGTCGAACCTCTTCTACTCCCCGGCCACCAACACCATCCAGCCCGGCCGCTCCCGCACGATGGGCGACGGCTGGGAGACGCGCCGCCGCCGTGACCAGGGCCACGACTGGATCCGCTACCGCCTGGTCGCCCAGTCCCGGATCCGCGCGCTGGAGATCGACACGGCGTACCTCAAGGGCAACAGTGCGGGCTGGGCGTCGGTCTCGGTGAAGGACGGCGGGGGCGGCGAGGGCAGCGGAAGCGGCGAAAGCGGCGAGGACGGCGACTGGACGGAGATCGTCCCCCGCACCGGCCTCCAGCCCGACACCAACCACCGCTTCGTCCTCCCGACCCCGTCCGTCGCCACGCACGCGCGCGTGGACATCTATCCGGACGGCGGCATCTCCCGGCTGCGGTTGTTCGGCTCCCTGACGGAGGCCGGCGGGTCGACCCTGACCGCACGCCATCAGAGGCTGGGCGGCTGACACCGGGCGGGCTTCTCCCCGGAAGAAGGCCCAGGGCGGGTGACGACGTCGTCGGTCACGGGTGACCAGCGGGCCCCGGCCGCCGGACCGTACTCCCCTCACGCCGGCCGAGGTCCGACCGCCGACCGATGAGTTGCGGGTGCCGGTGGGGTCTGCCCTGATGACAACAGACCCCACCGCAGACAGACCCCACCGCAGAGAGAAGGCACCCATGGGCAAGCTCGTCTCCACCATGTTCGTCACCCTCGACGGCGTCTACCAGGCCCCCGGCGGCCCCCAGGAGGACCCCAGTGGCGGCTTCGACCAGGGCGGCTGGAGCGTCCCGTACGGCGACGAGGACTTCGGCAGGTTCGTCACCGAGGTCTTCGACGGCGTCGGCGCCTTCCTCCTCGGCCGTCGTACGTACGACATCTTCGCTTCCTACTGGCCGAAGATGACCGACCCGTCCGACCCCATCGCCACGAAGCTGAACGCCCTGCCGAAGTACGTCGTCTCGGGCACCCTCACCGACCCTTCCTGGTCCGGCACCACCGTGATCGGCGGCGACCTCGCCAACGAGGTCACGGCCCTCAAGGAGCGCACCGACGGCGAACTCCAGGTGCACGGCAGCGGGGCCCTCGTCCGCTCCCTGCTGGCCCTCGACCTGCTCGACACCCTGCACCTGATGACCTTCCCGGTCGTGCTGGGCGCCGGCCGCCGCCTGCTCACGGAGGGCGCCGTACCGACCGCCTTCCGGCACGCGGGCGGCCGGGTCACGGCAGCGGGCGTCTCCATCCAGTCGTACGAGCAGGCCGGGCGTCCGGAGTACGGCTCGTACTAGGAGCCGAGCCTCCAGCACCCTGCTTCATGGGGGAAGGGCTCTCGGCCCGCAGCCCCCACGGACATCAGCCGCGGGGCGAGGCACGTCCGACGCGGGTCAGGTGGTGGAGCCGCCGTCGACATGGATCGAAGCGCACGCCTTGCCGTTCGTCCGCCCGGGAGGGTCTCGCTCAGCCCACCAACGGCCACATACTGCCCTGGGTCTCCGCCACCCCCACGGTCCTGCGCTCGCGTCGCGACATCTCACAGGCCTCGGCGATCCGCAGTGCCTGCAAGGCCTCCCGTCCGTCGCACGGATTGGCCAGCGCCCCCCGTACGACGTCCACGAACGCGCACAGTTCGGCCTCGTAGGCGGGCCCGAACCGCTCCAGGAACCCCGTCCACGGCTTGTCCGCGGCCGGCGGCCCCGTCGGCTCGGTGGACGCGATCGGCGTCCGGTCGTCCAGGCCCACCACGATCTGGTCCAGCTCCCCGGCCAGCTCCATGCGCACGTCGTACCCCGCCCCGTTCAGGCGCGTCGCCGTGGTCGTGGCCAGCGTGCCGTCGTCCAAAGTGAGCAGCGCCGCGCCCGTGTCGACGTCGCCCGCCTGCCGGAACATCGCCCCACCCGCGTCGGACCCGGCCGCACACACGTCGACCACCTCGCGCCCGGTCACCCAGCGCAGGATGTCGAAGTCGTGGATCAGGGTGTCCCGAAAGAGCCCGCCGGACACCGGCAGATACGCCGCCGGCGGCGGCGTCTGGTCGGAGGTCAGTGCCCGCACGGTGTGCAGCCGTCCGAGCCGCCCCGAGCGCACCGCCTCGCGCGCCCCCGCGTAGCCCGGGTCGAAGCGGCGCTGGAACCCCATCTGCAGGATCGTTCCGGCCGCCTCGACCTCGCCGATCGCCTCTAACGTGCCCGCCAGATCGAGGGCGATCGGCTTCTCGCAGAACACGGGAAGCCCCGAGCGCGCTGCCCGACCGATCAGTTCGGCGTGCGCCGACGTCGACGTCGTGATCACCACGGCGTCCACGCCCCAGTGGAAGATCTCGTCCACCCCCGGCGCCGCCGTCTCGCCCAGACGGTGCGCGAGCTCCTGGGCCCGCGCCGGGTCGGCGTCCGTGAGGATCAGGGAGCCGACCTCCCGGTGCCGGCTGAGTGTGTTCGCGTGAATGGCCCCGATGCGGCCTGTACCGATGACTCCGATGCGCATGGGAACAAACTGCGTGCGGAGTCGCCACGATGTCAATGCGCATGTCCGGACAACCGAACTACACAACTTCCCGTCAACAACGCACGGAGCTACGCTCGGCCCCGTGCCGAAACCAGAGGTGGTCCCGACCGTGCCGCTCGATCTCCGTGTGGATCGCAGCAGCCCCGTGCCTTTGTACTTCCAACTGTCCCAGCAACTGGAGGCCGCGATCGAGCACGGAGCGCTCACCCCCGGCAGCCTGCTGGGCAACGAGATCGAGCTTGCCGCGCGGCTCGGCCTGTCGCGGCCCACCGTGCGCCAGGCCATCCAGTCGCTCGTCGACAAGGGCCTTCTCGTGCGCCGCCGGGGCGTCGGCACCCAGGTCGTGCACAGCCAGGTCAAGCGGCCGCTGGAACTCAGCAGCCTCTTCGACGACCTGGAGGCGGCCGGTCAGCGCCCCGCGACAAAAGTCCTCGTCAATACGGTCGTCCCCGCGCCCGCCGAGATCGCGGGCGCCCTCGGCCTGGCCGAGGACAGCGACGTACACCAGGTGGAACGGCTGCGCCTCGCGCACGGCGAGCCGATGGCGTACCTGTGCAACTACCTGCCGCCCGACCTGCTCGACCTGGACACCGGGCAACTGGAGGCGACCGGCCTCTACCGCATGATGCGGGCCGCGGGGATCACCCTGCACAGCGCCCGCCAGTCCATCGGCGCCCGCGCGGCCACCGCCGCCGAGGCCGAGCGGCTCGGCGAGGAGGCGGGCGCCCCGCTGCTCACCATGCAGCGCACCACCTTCGACGACACCGGCCGCGCGGTCGAGTTCGGCACCCACACCTACCGGCCGACCCGCTACTCCTTCGAGTTCCAGCTGCTCGTCCGGCCATGAGCATCGCCCTCGTACGGTCCTGACGAAGCCCGTTCTGTACACCGGGTTCGTCGCAATGTCAGGACAAAATGACCACCGTACCCTGGAGGGCGGAAACGGTCGGGCGATCTCTTGTTGTCCACTGCTGTCCATTGCTATCCATTGCTTTCTCCTGCCATTCGCTGCCATTCGCTGCCATTCGCTGCCATTCGCTGCTATTCACTGGCATTCGATGGCATGAGCCGCAGCGGGTTCGCGAGGCGCGGGACTGTTTTCTCCGCCGCGTGGGCCCGCCGGGGCCCCGCCCTCGCACCCGCACCGCGCTCGGAAATCGGCAGGAACCGCCCCATTCTTCCCCCATGCAGCACACAGCGTGAACGTGCGGCAGAATCGGGCCCGATGAGCACCTACGGCAACTTCAGCGCCCCCATCGGCTCCCGCCGCGCCACAGCGCTGCGCACCGTCGGTACAAGGGAGCGTCGTTCGCACCTGACGGCGCCCCGCGTGCCGACTGTCGGCATCGACATCGGCGGCACGAAGGTGATGGCGGGTGTCGTCGACGCCGACGGCAACATCCTGGAGATGCTCCGCACGGAGACCCCGGACAAGTCCAAGAGCCCCAAGGTCGTCGAGGACACCATCTGCGAGCTGGTCCTGGACCTGTCCGACCGGCACGACGTGCACGCCGTCGGCATCGGCGCGGCCGGCTGGGTCGACGCCGACCGCAACCGGGTGCTCTTCGCGCCTCACCTGTCCTGGCGCAACGAGCCCCTGCGCGACCGCATCGCCGGCCGTCTCGCGGTTCCCGTCCTCGTCGACAACGACGCCAACACCGCCGCGTGGGCGGAATGGCGGTTCGGCGCCGGCCGCGGCGAGGACCACCTCGTCATGATCACGCTCGGCACCGGAATCGGCGGCGCGATCCTGGAGGACGGCCAGGTCAAGCGCGGCAAGTACGGCGTCGCGGGGGAGTTCGGCCACATGCAGGTCGTGCCCGGCGGCCACCGCTGCCCGTGCGGCAACCGCGGCTGCTGGGAGCAGTACAGCTCCGGCAACGCGCTGGTCAGGGAGGCCCGCGAACTGGCCGCGGCCGACTCCCCGGTGGCGTACGGCATCATCGAGCACGTCAAGGGCAACATCGCCGAGATCACCGGCCCGATCATCACCCAACTGGCCCGTGAGGGCGACGCCATGTGCATCGAGCTGCTCCAGGACATCGGGCAGTGGCTCGGCGTCGGCATCGCCAATCTGGCCGCCGCGCTCGACCCGTCCTGCTTCGTGATCGGCGGCGGTGTCTCGGCCGCCGACGACCTGCTGATCGGCCCCGCGCGGGACGCGTTCAAGCGGCAGCTCACCGGTCGCGGCTACCGCCCCGAAGCCCGTATCGCCCGTGCCCAGCTGGGCCCCGAGGCCGGCATGGTCGGCGCCGCCGACCTCGCCCGGCTGGTCGCCCGCCGCTTCCGGCGTGCCAACCGCCGCCGGGTCGAGCGGTACGAGCGCTACGAGCGGTACGCGGAGGCCCGCCGTACGTCCGAGGGGTCCGCGTGACCGCTTCGCTCCCTCACCAGACCGCGTCGTACCCGGCCGGTCAGACCGGGCCGGCCGAGGACCGCCGGCACAAGATCCGCCGCCGGGCGCTGACGCTGAGCATCATCGTCCTCCTGATCGGCGTCCCGGCCGGCTACCTGGTGATCTCGGCCAACCAGAGCCGCGACAGCGGCAAGGTCAAGGAGGCGAAGTACTCGGCGACCGGCCTCACCGCGGGCTGGCCCTCCAAGGTCCAGCGCCGGCTGTACCAGATCCCGGTCCCGCACCCGGCGGACCGGGTCGCGTACTACGAGACCAACAACTGGAAGACCAGCCGCCTGTACATCCAGTTCCGCACGTCTGACGCGGGCCTGGACGCCTTCCTCACGGGCATGGGCGTCAACCGGGGCCAGCTCAAGCAGGACGACATCACCATCGGCGCCCGTGACCAGCACATCACCGGCTGGTCCTTCAAGGGCCCCGGCCCATGGTCCGGCTTCGTCCACCGGCAGAAGAACCCGGCCCCCACCCAGGACATCGTCGTCAACCTGTCCGACCCGGCGTCCCCCATGGTGTACGTCGTCTCGCGCGCCGTTCCGTGACGAGGGGCTCCGGCCGGTCGCCGGGGCCGATTGTCAGACCCCGCCCGTAGAGTCGAAGACGACTGATCCGACACACGGGCGGGAGGTGGCAGGACGTATGAGCGACACGGCATCGATGGCCGGGCGTGCGGGGGAGAGCGTCCCCCTCCGGCTCGCCGCCGTCTTCCTGCCCGCGCCCCTGCCCCGCGAGGGCCGCGTCGCCTTCTGGGACCCCGAGGACGCCGAGGTGCCCGCCGCCCCCGGCGAGATCACCGTCGTACGGTGGCACGGTGCCGGAGTACGTCGCAGGACCGCCCCGGCGCTGTCGCTGCCCGTCGGCGAGGCCCTGCCCCTGCTCGTCCGCGCCCGGCGTGACCCCGCCGCCCACCCCGCCACCGCCTGCTGGGGCGCGGCCGCGCTGCACGCGCTGCGGCTCATCGCCCGCGGCCGCCTGCTCCCCGGCCTGACAGCCACCGGCCACGACGCCTGGCGGGCCGGCCCCCTCGACCCGGACGACATCGCCCACCTGCGCGCGGTCGCCGCCGCCCTGCCGTACGAGGGACACGCGGTCCCGCTGTCCGGCCCGGGCCCGATCCGCCTGCCCGAACCGGAAGCGCTGATGCGCTCGTTCCTGGACGCGGTCGCGGACACCCTGCCCCGCACCCCCGCCGCGCCGTACGCCTCCGGCAGGCCCTTCGCCGCCCGCCAGCCCCAGCGTCTGCCCGACGCCCAGGACTGGGCCGCGGAGGTCGCCGCCGGGATGGACGCGGGCGTGCGGATCTCGCTCCGCCTCGACCTGTCGGCGTACGACCTCTTCGACGACTCGGGCGTAGGGGCCCGCAGCGCGGGCGCGGCGATCGTCCAGGTGCACAGCCTCGCCGACCCCACGCTCATCACGGACGCGGCGGCCCTGTGGGCGGGCGCGGCGGACACGGCCTTCGGTCCCCGCGCGCGGGTGGACGCCGCTCTCGCGGTGCGGCGCGCGGCCCGGGTCTGGCCACCGCTCGACCAGCTCTCCGAGCAGGACGTGCCCGACGTACTGGCCCTGTCCGACGAGGAGTTGGGCGATCTGCTCGGGGCCGCCGCGACCCGGCTCGCCGCGGCCGGGGTCGCCGTGCACTGGCCCCGGGACCTCGCCCAGGACCTCAGCGCGACCGCGGTGGTCCGGCCCGCGCCGGGCTCGGCGACCGACGGCACCGGCTTCTTCGAGAGCGAGGAACTGCTCCAGTTCCGCTGGCAGCTGGCGCTCGGCGGGGACCCGCTCAGCGAGGCCGAGATGGACGCGCTCGCCGAGGCCCACCGCCCCGTGGTCCGTCTCCGGGACCAGTGGGTGCTGGTCGACCCGGCTCTCGTCCGCAAGGCCCGTAAGCGCGAACTGGGTCTGCTCGACCCGGTCGACGCGCTCTCCGTCGCGCTCACCGGCACCGCGGAGGTCGACGGCGAGACGGTCGAGGCGGTACCGGCCGGCGCCCTGGCCGCCCTCCGGGACCGCCTCACGGCCGGACTGCGGCCCGCCGAGCCGCCCGCCGGCCTGCGGGCCACCCTCCGCGACTACCAGCTCCGCGGTCTGGCCTGGCTCGACCTCATGACCTCCCTCGGCCTCGGCGGCTGCCTCGCCGACGACATGGGTCTCGGCAAGACGATCACCGTCATCGCCCTGCACCTGCGCCGGGCCCGCCGGGAGCCGACTCTCGTGGTCTGCCCGGCCTCCCTCCTCGGCAACTGGCAGCGGGAGATCACCCGGTTCGCGCCCGGCGTCCCCGTCCGCCGCTTCCACGGCCCCGAGCGCACCCTGGACGACCTCGACGGCGGCTTCGTCCTCACGACGTACGGCACGATGCGGTCGGCGGCACCGCGGCTGGCCGAGCAGCGCTGGGGCATGGTCGTCGCCGACGAGGCACAGCACGTGAAGAACCCGTACTCGGCGACCGCGAAGGCGCTGCGTACGATCCCGTCGCCGGCCCGCGTTGCCGTGACCGGCACCCCGGTCGAGAACAATCTCTCCGAGCTCTGGGCGCTGCTGGACTGGACGACACCGGGGCTCCTCGGCCCCCTGAGGTCCTTCCGCGCCCGGCACGCGCGCGCGGTGGAGAACGGTGAGGACGAGGAGGCGGCCGTCCGGCTCGCCCGACTGGTGCGCCCCTTCCTGCTGCGCCGCAAGAAGTCCGACCCCGGCATCGTGCCCGAACTGCTGCCCAAGACGGAGACGGATCACCCGGTCCCGCTCACCCGCGAACAAGCGGCGCTCTATGAGGCGGTGGTGCGTGAGTCGATGCTGGCGATCGAGACCGCCGAGGGGATCGGCCGCAGGGGTCTCGTGCTGAAGCTGCTGGGAGCGCTGAAGCAGATCTGCGACCACCCCGCGCTGTATCTGAAAGAGGAGGTCCCGGTGACGGCCGGCGACAGGCTCGCCGCCCGCTCCGGGAAGCTCCTCCTCCTCGACGAACTGCTGGACACCCTGCTGGCCGAGGACAACTCGGCGCTCGTCTTCACGCAGTACGTCGGGATGGCCCGCCTGATCGCCTCCCATCTGGCCGCCCGCGCGGTCCCGGTGGACCTCTTGCACGGCGGCACGCCGATAGCAGAGCGGGAACGGATGGTGGACCGCTTCCAGGACGGGGCGACCCCGGTCCTGGTGCTGTCGCTCAAGGCGGCCGGCACGGGCCTGAACCTCACCCGCGCGGGACACGTCGTCCACTTCGACCGCTGGTGGAACCCGGCCGTCGAGGAACAGGCCACCGACCGCGCCTACCGCATCGGCCAGACCCAGCCGGTCCAGGTCCACCGCCTCATCACGGAGGGCACGGTCGAGGACCGTATCGCGGAGATGTTGGAATCCAAGCGAGCCCTCGCCGACGCGATCCTCGGCTCCGGCGAGTCGGCCCTCACAGAACTGACGGACCGCGACCTGTCCGACCTGGTCTCCCTCCGGAGGACATCATGACGGCCCGCCCCGCCGACGCGGCCCGCCGGGCCCTGCGGGAGGCGCGGGAGGCGCGCGAGAAAGCGGACCGGGAGAAAGCCGACCGGGAGAAGACGACGGACGCCGACGGGCTGAGGGCGCCGTTCGGACGGGCCGAGGACCAGCCCAGGGCGAAAGGCACCGGCGACGACGCGCCGGCCCGTCCCGGAGGTGCCGCGACGGACCGTACCGAAGATGCCGCGAAGTCCCGCGCCGAGGCTCCCGAGGCTCTTGAAAGTGAGGGCGAAAGGTCCCGGCGCCAGGAAGCGCGCCCCGCGGATGTCGCGCGCGAGGCGTTGCGTGCGGCGCGCAGCGAGGCCCGCCAGGCTCACGGCGACGCCATGCCGCCCGAGGGCGGTGGTGCACCTCGGGGTGAGGCCCTTCGGCGACCCGGGCGAACCGCCGCCACGAGCCGGGAGCGCGGCCCGGCGGCGGTCCGTCCGGACGCGTCTGTGCGGGCGCGTGACCTGCGGGCGCTGTTGGCCGACGTGGCCGACGCCTTCCGGATGCCTGACATGGCGGTCACGCCGGAGGGGGACCCCGGCGACGAGCACGGTGAGCGGCACGAGGGTCCCGGCCCCCTCACCGGAACGCCGACTCCTGCGACGACCCCGGAGGACGTCGGCGCCGCCGACACCAGGCCCGCCTCAGCCCTGTCAACGGCGCGTACGGCCACCCGCCCGTCGACCTCGGGCTCGGCGCCCGCCGACCTCGACTTCCGGCTGCCTCCTTCGGCGCCCGCCGGCCCTGGCTCGCGGCTCTCACCCCCGGTGGCGGCCGATCTGGGCTCCCCGCTGTCGTCTTCGGCGCCTGCTGATCCCGGTTCCCGGCTGTCGTCTTCGGTGCCTGCTGATCCTGGTTCCCGGCTGTCGTCTTCGGTGTCTGCTGATCCTGGTTCCCGGCTGTCGTCTTCGGCGCCCGCAGATCCCGGCTCCCCGCTGCCCCCTCCAGCACACGTCGGCCCCGGATTCCCGTCCGCGACCCTCCCGCCGGTCACCCCAACTCCACCGCCCTGGCCCCACGGCACCGCACCCTCCACGCCCGCTCCACCCCGCCACCCCCGCTCCATGGCCGCCCCCGCACGTGACGGTGAGCTCCGCCGTACCTTCCCCGCGTTCCCGGCCCTGCCGTCCGGCGGGGGCGGGTTCGCCGAGACCTGGTGGGGGAACGCCTGGGTCGCCGCGTTGGAGGAGGGCACGCTGGACACCCAGCGGCTCGTGCGTGGTCGTGGGTATGCGGAGCAGGGACACGTGGACGCCATCACCGTGACGCCGGGTCTCGTCCTCGCCTATGTGCAGGGGAGCCGCCCCCGGCCGTACCGTGTCCAGGTCCGGCTGCGCACGCTCGACGACGCCGACTGGGACCGCTTCCTGCACAGCGCAGCCGAACGGCCCGCTGACATCGCCGCGTTGCTCGACCGGGAGATGCCCCACACGCTGGCCGACTCCGGCGTGCCGTTGCTGCCGGGTCCGGGCGACCTCGACCCCCGGTGCAGCTGTCCCGACTCCGGCCACCCCTGCAAGCACGCCGCCGCCCTCTGCTACCAGACCGCACGTCTGCTGGACGCCGACCCGTTCGTCCTGCTCCTGCTGCGCGGTCGCGGCGAACACGAGTTGCTCGGCGCCCTGTCCCGACTCAGTGCCGCCCGCGCGGCCCGCGCCGCCCAGGAACGGGGCCCGGCACCCCTGCCCGGCGTACGGGCCACGGATGCCCTCAAGCCCCGCCAACTCCCGCCCCTCCCTGCACCGTTGCCGACGCCCCGGCATCCGGAACAGCCCCCGGTGTACCCCGCGACCGCGGGTGGCCCGGACCCCTTCGCCCTGGACCAGCTGGCGACCGACGCGGCGACCCGCGCCCACGCCCTGCTGGCCACCGGCCGTGACCCGGTCGGCGAACTGACCCTGTGGCAGGACGCGGTACGGCTCGCCGCGGCCCGCCCCGGTTCGGGCCTCACCGCCGGTACCCGCGCCCTCTACTCCTCACTCACCTCCGCCACCGGCCGAGCCCCGGGCGACCTGGCGCGTGCGGTCGCCGCCTGGAGACAGGGCGGCCTGGAAGGACTGAGCGTCCTGGAGGAGCCCTGGGACCCACCGGCCGGCCGCTTCGACCGTGCCCGCCCCCTCCTTCTCGCCGCCGACCTCCCCGCCTTCCGGCCCTGGCACAACCATCTCACCCACCCCCGCGGCCACGTCCAGCTCCGCCTCGGCCGCGACGGCCTCTGGTACGCCTACGAGTCCGAGCCCGCCCACGACGACTGGTGGCCCCGCGGCACCCCTGACCTGGACCCGGTCGGCGCACTGACCGGCCTGTGAGCACCGGGCGCACTCAGGGACGACGGACGCGCGCCGGCGGTACTGCGCCCCACATGCGCAGGCGAGATCCTCCTGACCGCGAAGGCACCGGGGTGCGAACCGGTGGACGCCGTCGTCACGGCCGAGTAGCACCGCTTCCCTCACTTCGCCGACGGACTCGTGGCCGAGGATCGACCCGGCTGTCGGCTGAGGACCGGGTCAGAGCCGGACGGCGATCAGGACGGTGTCGTCGCTGTTGCCGGTGGCGGGAAGAAGATCGGCCAGGAGGGCGTCGGCCAGGGTCTCGGGGTCGGACTGCCGGTGCCGGGTGAGGGAGTCGGCGAGACGGCCCAGGCCGGTGTCGATGTCCTCGGTACGGCGTTCGATCAGGCCGTCGGTGTACAGGACGAGGGTGGAACCCTCGGCGTAGGGCGTGCGGGCCTGGGGGCGGGGGAGGTGTTCGGGGCGGGCCGCGAGCGGGGGGTCGGTGGCCTGGTCGAGGAAGGTGACGGTGCCGTCGGGGTGCAGCAGGGCCGGGGGAGGGTGGCCGGCGCTGCTGTAGGTGACGCTGTGGTCGTCCCGGTCGATGAAGGTCGTCACGGCGGTGGTCGATTCGGCGCCGTCGACGGAGCGGGCGTACAGGCCGAGGGCCTCCAGGGCCTGGGCGGGGCCGTCGGCGACGCGGCAGGCCGCGCTCAGCGCGCTGCGCAGCTGCCCCATGACGCCGGCGGCGGCGAGACCGTGTCCGACGACGTCGCCGACGGCGACCGCGAGATTCCCGCCGGGCAGGTCGGCCAGGTCGTACCAGTCGCCGCACACGTTCAGCGCGCCGACGGCGGGCCGGTACCGCACGGCTGCCGCGTGCTGCCCCGACGGGCCCGGCGCGGGCAGCATCGCCGCCTGCAGGGCCAGGGCGACCTCGCGTTCGCGGGCGTGCGCCCGGCGCAGACGTTCGTTGACCTCCTGCAGTTCCCGTGCGCGGGTGTACAGCTCGGCCTCCAGCACCCGGGACCGGCTGTCGCCGCCCGGCCCGCCGAAGGCGCGGATGAGTTCGGTGACCTCCTCCACCCGGTGCGCGACCAGCGCCACCCGCCCGTCGGAACCGAGGACGGGCGCGTTCACCGGGCTCCAGTAGTGCTCCTGCCACACGCCGGGCCGCTGGGGATCCTCGATGTCGTAACGCAGCAGCGCCATCGTGTCGCGCTCGCCGGTGGCCACCGTACGGAGCATCGACGCCTCGGTCTCCCGCATACCGGCCGCGGCCGGGTCGTTCGGGTTCTCGGGGAAGACGTCGAAGATGTAGCGGCCCAGCAACTGCTCGCGGGTGCGCCCGGACAGCCGTACGAAGTCGTCGTTGGCGTCGGCGTACACCAGGTCGGGGGTGAGCAGCGCCACCATGCCGGGAAGGGCCCGGAAGACCGCGGCGTAGTCGATCTGCGGTTTCCTCATGTCCTGCCTGTCTGAGTCGGAACCGAGCGTCGCTGTGCTGTTCCAAGATTAGAAGCGAAAACGCCAGGAGGCCCTGGCACTGCTCCGTCCAAGGTCCCGACCGTGGCGTGGCCCAACCTGGTGAAGCACCGGCCGGAGGGCACGGTGGTGCGCTCGACGGCGGTGCGGGTGCGATTCTCCGGTCCGGGTGCGATTCCCGGCTTGGCCGATCCCGGGCGGACCGCAGGGGGGGGGGCGGACCGCCGCGGGGCTTGCGCCGGGGCGGGCCCTCGCCGCGGCGCAGGGCCTCCGGAGAAGGTCACCTCGATCGCCTGCCGCGCGCGCAGCGGGCGATCAGCCGCGCGACGGGGTGGTGAGGCCGGTGGTGACCAGGGGGAGGCCGGTGGTGACCGCGGCGAGGCCGTAGCCGGTGTCGGTGGCGTCGGCGCGTAGCCGGATCACCCGGACGGTTCGGGTGCGGAACGAGGCGCACCACCGTCAGGCGCACTGGGCCCGGTGCACTGGGCTCGGTGCACTGGGCTCGGTGTCGTTGCGCTGAGGGCGTGCGACCGCGGCAGGAGCCGAGCCGAGCGTGGCGGCCGGCTCCTGCGCGGAGGCGCTTGGCGTACAGGGACCAGTGTGGAAGTTCTTCTGTCCCTGTACGCGAAGTGTCTACATGACCGGCCCAGCGCGGTGTTCAGTACTGCTCGGTCTCCACAAAACCGGCATCCGCGTCGCCGTCCGCGTCGAAGGCGGCGACAGTCGTCGGGTCGAATCCGGGCGGGCTGTCCTTGAGGCCCAGGCCCATGCCGGCCAGCTTCGCCTTGACCTCGTCGATCGACTTCGCACCGAAGTTGCGAATGTCGAGGAGGTCGGCCTCGGAGCGGGCCACGAGCTCACCCACCGAGTGGACGCCCTCGCGCTTCAGACAGTTGTACGACCGAACGGTGAGGTCGAGATCCTCGATCGGCAGTACCAGGTCGGCGGCCAGCGCGGTGTCCGTCGGGGACGGGCCCATGTCGATGCCCTCGGCGTCGATGTTCAGCTCACGAGCCAGACCGAACAGCTCGACCAGGGTCTTACCGGCCGACGCCATGGCGTCACGCGGACGCATGGCCTGCTTGGTCTCGACGTCGACGATCAGCTTGTCGAAGTCGGTGCGCTGCTCGACACGGGTGGCCTCGACCTTGTACGTGACCTTGAGAACCGGCGAGTAGATGGAGTCGACCGGGATACGACCGATCTCCTGGCCCACCTGCTTGTTCTGCACGGCGGAGACGTAACCACGGCCACGCTCGACCGTGAGCTCCATCTCCAGTTTGCCCTTGCCGTTGAGCGTGGCGAGGACGAGGTCGGGGTTGTGCACCTCGACACCGGCCGGGGGCGCGATGTCGGCGGCGGTGACCAGACCCGGGCCCTGCTTGCGCAGGTACATCACGACCGGCTCGTCCTGCTCCGAGGAGACGACCAGCTGCTTGATGTTGAGGATCAGGTCGGTGACGTCCTCCTTGACGCCCGGCACGGTGGTGAACTCGTGCAGAACGCCGTCGATGCGGATGGACGTGACCGCCGCACCCGGGATCGAGGAGAGGAGCGTACGACGCAGGGAGTTACCGAGGGTGTAGCCGAAGCCCGGCTCCAGCGGCTCGATCACGAACCGGGAGCGGAACTCGTCGACGACCTCTTCGGTCAGGGATGGACGCTGAGCAATCAGCACGGGGTGTTGCCTCCAGAGGTTTGGCGCCCGCTATGTGACGCCGTAGTCACCACGAAGGGTACGGGCGATACCGGCGATACGGTCTCCGATGGCCGCGCCGTACTTCTTCGTGGTGCACGGCCACCGCAACCTCGACCGCCTCACGGGATGAGCTTCGATGCTCGTCCCCGATGGCCTGACCTCGTACTTCGTCCTTCGAGACGGGCTCCTGACCGAGGTCGCACCGGGGATGGTGAAGCCGGAGCCCGGCCGGTCAGGCGTCGATGATGACGGGGATGATGAGGGGCCTGCGGCGGTGGGTGCGGAAGGCCCAGTTCGCCACGGCGCGCGCGATGAGCTGTTCCAGCTGGCGTGCGTCGCCGACGCCCTCCTGGGCCGCGGTCGCCAGAGTCTTCTCGATGACAGGGATGACCGGTTCGAAGGTGGTGTCGTCGTGGACGAACCCGCGGGCCAGGAAGTCGGGAGCCTCGGCAAGGGAGCCCGTGTCGGCATCGACGATCGCCACCACGGTGACCACGCCTTCCTCCGCGAGGGTGACGCGATCCTTCAGGGACGCCTCGGTGGCGCCGCCGACCTCCATGCCGTCCACATAGACGTTGCCCGCGGGCACCTTGCCGGTGATCGACGCACGCCCGTCCACGAGGTCGACGACGACGCCGTCCTCGGCGATGACCACCCGCTCGGGGTCGACCCCCGTACGGATGGCCAGGTCGGCGTTGGCCCGCAGGTGCCGCCATTCGCCGTGTACGGGCATGACATTGCGGGGCTTGACGATGTTGTAGCAGTACACGAGTTCACCTGCGCTCGCGTGCCCGGAGACGTGCACCTTGGCGTTGCCCTTGTGGACGACATGGGCACCCCACCGGGTCAGCCCGTTGATCACCCGGTAGATGGCGTTCTCGTTGCCGGGGATCAGCGAGCTGGCGAGCAGGACGGTGTCGCCCTTGCCGATGCGGATCACGTGGTCGCGAGTGGCCATCCGGGACAGAGCCGCCATCGGCTCGCCCTGGGATCCGGTGCACACCAGGGTGATCTTGTGGTCCGCCAGTTTCTCCAGTTCCTTGGTACTCACGACCAGGCCGCTGGGAACCTTCAGGTATCCGAGGTCGCGGGCGATGCCCATGTTGCGAACCATGGAGCGGCCCACGAAGGCGACCTTGCGGCCGTGCTGGTGCGCGGCGTCCAGGACCTGCTGGATGCGGTGCACATGGCTGGCGAAACTGGAGACGATCACCCGGCGCGGGGCGGTACGCATCACCTGCTCGATCGCCGGGTTCAGGTCGCGCTCGGAGGTGGTGAAGCCAGGGACCTCGGCGTTGGTGGAGTCGGTGAGGAAGAGATCGACGCCTTCCTCGCCGAGGCGGGCGAAGGCGCGCAGGTCGGTGATGCGGTCGTCCAGCGGGAACTGGTCCATCTTGAAGTCGCCAGTGTGCAGCACCAGCCCGGCCCTGGTGCGGATCGCGACCGCGAGGCTGTCGGGGATGGAGTGGTTGACCGCCACGAATTCGCAGTCGAAGGGGCCGAAGGCGCGCCGGTCGCCCTCACGTACCCGCACTGTGCGCGGCCGGATTCCGTGCTCTTTGAGCTTGGCCTCCAGGAACGCCAGTGTGAGCTTCGAGCCCACGACAGGGATGTCGGAGCGCTCTCGCAGCAGATACGGCACGGCACCGATGTGGTCCTCGTGGCCGTGGGTGAGGACCACCGCCACGATGTCGTCCAGGCGATCACGGATCGAGGTGAAGTCCGGCAGGATCACGTCCACGCCGGGCTGGGTCTCTTCGGGGAACAGCACGCCGCAGTCGACGATGAGCAGCTTGCCGGCATGCTCGAAGACGGTCATGTTGCGGCCGATCTCACCCAGACCGCCCAGGGCGGTGACCCTCAGCCCTCCTTCAGGCAGGGGAGGGGCGGCTTTCAGTTCAGGATGGGGATGACTCATATTCTGACGTTACCGGAGAGTCCGCCGAGCTGATCCACTGGCTGCCCGACCAGCCGTCAGGGGGAGGGCTCGTCCGGCTACCGCACCGTCGCCTGCCAGGGGAAGACAGAACGTGTTCACCGTGTGGTGTTCAAGCTGCTGGTTGGGGAGATCCCGGAAGACTTTCAGATGAGTCACGCCGAGCCACGGGGATCGAACCACACTCGATGCCGCAACCCGCGTCACCTGGAAGCCGTGACGAGGGAGGAAGCTCTTCGAGGCCGGGATGCGGACAGGGCACGCGCCCGCAGGACCCACTGCCGACACGGTCACGAGTACACGCCGCTGAACACGTACCTGGGACCCCCGAGGGTTCCGGCAGTGCCGGACGTGTCGCAGTGAGAGGAACAAGAGCCGTTGTGCGTGCTACTGCTTGACCAGGCTGAAGTCGCCCTTGTTCCCTGCCACGTCGTACCAGGTCCCCGTGTAGCGACCGCCATCTGAAGCTTCTCGCAGCCCACTATGGAATGCGACGTACTTTGGCCCGACGTTGTTTTGCTTGATGCTGATGACTTCTTGTTGTCGAACACACACTTCACCCGAGAACTTGCTTCGGTCTGTGGTGCTGACGTATTTCGCAGTGAAGCTCTCGCCTTGACTATCGACAATCTCGATGGTCTCGGTCCCTACGGACCCTCGCTTGATGGTCCAACGGCTACCCACTGGCAATGACATGTTGACTCCCTTGTGTGTGCAGGCCGCACCCTCCGACGCGTAGCACATTCGGTATTGTTCCTTGACCGCGCCGAGAGGTGGTGGTGCATGAGGTTCATGCTGTCCTCAGAGAGGGGTCGAGGCGCATCCAATACACCCATGTGTGGATGTCGCCCGCCCCGTCGATCAAGCAAGGCCCGCCAATTGGGCTCTAGCTGTATTGATCGCGCTTCGCCGCCATCGCAACGTCCTCGGCCTGGATCCGTTGGCTTCCGCGCGCTACTCGGGAGGTGCCATAATGCAGTACTCGACGCATCTCCACTCATGAGCGGTCAACTTCCACGCACAGCACCCCAGGTCGGTGGGCATGTCAGGAATGGGATCGGGAATCCGGTCGACGAACTTGGTGACGATCTCACCATCCTGAACGTTCGACATCGCAACCTGGCGACCGAAGTCGACTTTCATGAAGTCAACTACCCTACCGATATGCCGGACGGAGTAGTTCTTTGCGACATCCGGATGCCTGTCGAACACCGCCTGAAGGTCGTCGAAAAAAGCGGTGTCGTGAGTTGGTCCGATCTTGGCCTTAATCTTCATGGATGCTCCGGGGGCGCTGGTTTTCCCTGGTCACTCATCCTGCGCATAGCGCCTGATGAGCAGCTACACCACTATGGTTGTCCCATCTGATTGATGTTGCCACCGGAACGGCTGCAAGACCGCCGACCGGGTAGTCGCGCCGCACTTGGACACGGCGAAGTCGACCTCCTCTCTCTTGCTCAGATGGAAAGCCCTGATCAGTTCGTGAACAAGGCCAAGTGATGCTGCGCCGACATCAACGGCATTCTTCTCCGTTCCCTGGTGCACCTCTGACCCGGGAGGGTCGCATGGTGATGTGGTTCGGTTCCTCTGGGCCACGAGGGGCACGTCGGGAGACTTCAAGTACTCGACCTGGGCCTGGGGCCGGTCACGGTGTCCTGGACGGTGGCCATCCTCGGCTTCGTCGGCTACCTGGCCACCTCCCGTAAGGACGTCCAGCGCGACATCGCACAGTGATACGCCGACAAGCGCCGAGCGGCGCCGCAGTCACCCGGCAGACAGGCTGTCGTGGAACGCTGGGCCGACGAACAAGCGGCCACGGTGGTCGGCGACCGCGCCGGCACCGCACTGGTCCGCTTCGCGCTGGCCGTCGTACTGCTCCTGGCCTCGCCCCGGACCGGCGGGTGACCGCGCGGTCGGTGAAACCAAGTGCGCGTGACGGCTCCCGGCGTCCGGCCGTGAGCGCTGCCCGCGCGAGCAGAGCGCGTACGACCGCTTCCGGATCTGGGCGACGCGGGGCGCAGGCGGTCCAGGGCGCGCCCTGTGGGGTGGGTCCCTCGGCTTCGCCCTGCTGCACGCCGCCGTACTGGTTGCCGTGGTCAGGGCGCTGGACGTGACCGTGCCCGCCGGTCATGTCCTGCTGGCCTACCTCCTTGCCAGCGGTGCCGCCGCACTGCTGCCCACCCCGGGCGGCCTGGGCTCGCTCGACGCCGCGCTCGTGCTGACGCTCACCGCTGCCGGAGCGCCCCCGGCCGCGGCCCTGTCGGCGGTCTTCGGTTACCGCCTGCTGACGGCCTGGCTGCCGCTGCTCCCCGGCCTGCTGGTGCTGGCGCTGCTCGCCCGCCGCTCCGTCCTGTGATCGAGGCCGGGCGCCGACGGGGTCCGCAACCTGAACGTCCCGGTCGGCATCGCAGACCGCGATCTGCGCGTGTGGCCCGGCCGTTGACTGTCACCTGGACGGCCCCGGACATGAGCGGTGCAGCTCAGCCGTTCGGCCCCGCCGGGGTCGTGGTGGTCTTGAAGCCCTCGGTCTTGTTGGCCTGGATGGCGAAGTCGTTGGTGAACGTCTTGCTGAGGTCCACCGACGACTTCACGTTGCCGACCAGCTGCTCAGTCGCCAGAGAGGTCTTCGGGCCGCCGGCCGGCATCAGGCCGTCGGGGAGGAACTGGCCCTTGTCCTCGGTCAGGGCCGATATGTAGTCGGCCTTGGTCACCAACTGGTTCGACACGTACGACGCGGGCAACTTGTTCGCGATGTCGGCCGCGCTGTGCGTGTTGATCCAGTGCATGGTGGCGACCAGCGCGTCGACGACCTTCTGCACGGTGGCCTTGTGCGAGTTCACCCAGTCGGTGCGGGCGAGCACACTGGCCGCGGGATAGGCGCCGCCCATCGCCGCCGTGGCGCCGGAGGTGGTGGCCAGGTCGACGGCGGAGGTGCCGACGCCCTTCTTCTGGATCGCGGCCACCGTCGGCTGCGTCGTCATCACGCAGTCGACCTTGCCCTTCTGCAGCGCGGCGATGGCGGTGGAGCCCGCACCGACCCCGATCCGGTGGAACTGGCCGGTCTTGACGCCCTTCTTGGCGGCCAGGAACTGGGTGAGGGTGTCGGTGCCCGAACCCAGGTCGGTGACGCCGAGGGTCTTGCCCTTGAAGTCGGCGCCCGAGTGGACGCCCGACTTCGTGGTGCACATCTCGCGCTCGCCCGGCGCGCCCGAGAGCTGGACGACGTCCTCGACCGCCTTGCCCTTCGCCTGGAACTCGATCGTGTGGTTGTACCAGGCGCCCGCCATGTCTACCTGCCCCGATGCCATGGCTTCCTCGGCGCCGACACCGCCGTCCTGCTCGGTGCTCAGCTGGACGTCGACGCCGTACTTCTTGTAGAGACCGAGCTGCTGGGCGAGCTGGTACGGCAGGTAGATCTGCTTGTCGAGGCCGCCGGCCATGAGCTTTACGGTCGGTACGGAACCCGAACCGCCGGTCGAGGCGGACGAGTTGCCGGAACAGGCGCTGACCGCGCCGAGGGCGAGGACGGTGAGGACGGACGCGGCGACGGCGGCGGGTCGTCTGGACATGGCTGACCACATTCCTTTGCTGAGGGTTCTGCGATGACATTGAGGGAAGTGCGGGGGCGTCAGAGGGAGTTGGCCTCAGACGGCGCCGGTGGGCGCCAGGACAGCAGCCGGTGTTCGAGCTTGCCGATCAGCCACTCGGCGCCGAGCACGATGACCGAGATGACGAGCATCGTCGCGAACACGCCGTCGGGGTCGAAGTTGTTCTGCGCGGTCTTGATGACCAGGCCGAGGCCGCTCTGCGCGCCCAGTACCTCGCCGACCAGGGCGCCGACGACGGCGAAGCCGAAGGCGCTGTGCAGGCTGGCGATGATCCAGGTGAGCGCGGACGGCACGATGACGTGCCGGGTGATCTGCAGCTGCGAGGCGCCGAGCACCTTGGCGTTGGCGAGGATGTTGCGGTCGACCTCACGCACGCCCTGGAAGGCGTTGAAGAAGACGATGAAGAACACCAGCACCGCGGCGAGCAGGATCTTCGGCAGCACGCCGATGCCGAAAGCGACGATGAAGATCGAGCCGAGGACGATACGCGGGATCGCGTTGACCATCTTGATGTAGGGGCCGAGCACGTCGGCGAGGAAGCGGCTCTGGCCGAGCGTGACACCGAAGACCACCCCGGTGACGGCCCCGAGGGCGAAGCCGGCGAGCGCCTCCTGGATCGTGGTCCAGATGTTGGAGTAGAAGGACCCGAACTCGGTGCCGTGCTGGAAGAGGTCGACCAGCCGCTTGGCGATGCCGGACGGCTGCCCGAAGAAGAACGGGTCGACGATTCCCCAGGTGGTGAACGCCTGCCAGCCGCCCAGGACGAAGGCCGCGAGGCCGACGCGGGCCGCCCACACCTGCGCGGTGCGTCGCCGGGAGGCGCGCTTGGCGGCGTCCGCGGCCGCGGACGGTGCGCCGCCCTTGGCCAGGCCGGCGGAAACCGCGGACGTCGTGCTCATGCCGTACCTCCTGCGGTGCGGGCGTAGGCGCGCTCCACCTCCTCGCGCAGCGAGTCCCAGATCAGGTGCTGAAGTTCGATGAAGCGGGGCTGGAAGCGGATCTCCTGGACCGCTCCGCGCGGGCGCGGCAGGTCGATGTCGAAGACCGCCTTGATCGAGCCGGGGCTGGACGTCATGACGACCACCCGGTCGGCGAGCGCCACGGCCTCGTCGAGATCGTGGGTGATGAAGATGACCGAGGGACGGATCTGCTCCCACAGCCCGAGCAGCTCGGTCGACATGATCGCCTTGGTCTGCACGTCCAGAGCGCCGAACGGCTCGTCCATGATCAGGATCTTGGGCTCGTTGATCAGCGCCGCGGCCATCGCCACGCGCTTTCGCATCCCGCCGGAGAGCTGGTGGGGGTAACGATCCTCGAACCCCGTCAGGCCCACGCGGCGCAGCCAGTCGCGCGCCGAAGCCTGCGCCTGCTGCTGGGGGACGCCGCGGAAGACCGGGCCCATCAGCACGTTGCCGAGGACGCTCTTCCAGGGCAGCAGCGCGTCGGTCTGGAACATGAAGCTGACGCCGTCGGTGACGCCGTCCACTTCTCGGCCGCCGACCTTGACCGAGCCTTCGCTGGGCCGGTCGAGCCCGGACACCATGCTCAGCGTCGTCGACTTGCCGCAGCCGGTAGGGCCCACCACCGCGCAGAACTGGCCCGGCTCCACCGTGAAGGAGACGTCCTCCAGCGCGGTGAACACCTCACCCGCAGGAGTCAGAAACCGTTTGGTGAGTCCTGAAATCTCGACTCGCGCACTGTCCCGGCCGATCTTCTCGGCGACGGGGCTCGTCGCCACATCGTTTCGCGAAGCCATTCGAGGCCGTCTCCTTCCTTACCTCGGAGGTCCTCGGAGGTCGAGGAAGGCAGACGCTAAAGGCCGCCAGGTATTACGTCGCTGTTTCAGACGTATCGCGCGTTAGTCGTGTTAACGGGGGTTCTGCGCGTTCTGCTCAGCACGTCGGGGGCTGGGCAGAATGTCCTCGGTGGGACACAATCACGCCACCACGGGTACGGCGAACGGGCCGGGCCCGGCAGCACGACAAGGGCGAAGGCACCTGTGATGCCCATCCGTACCCGGATCGGCCGCGGCGGGAAGGGGAGGCTCTCCGCGCGGATCCTGGCCAACCAGCTGGTCATCCTGACCCTGACCGGGGCCATCGGCTTCGTACTGTTCGCGTTCGCCCAGCGGACCGAGATCGACCGTGCCTACGAGCAGCGGGCACTGGACATCGCCCAGACCACGGCCGCCGAGCCGCAGATCCGGCAGACCATGGAGTACGGCGGTGGCGGCGACATCGTGCAGACCGTCGCCCAACGGATCCGGAAGGCATCGGGAGCCTCGTACGTGGTCGTGATCGACCTGCACGGCATCCGCCACTCGCACCCCGACCCGGCACTGATCGGAGAGCCGGTGGGCGACCCCATCGCGGTGCTGGACGGCCGCCCGCACGTGGGCTCCGACCAGGGTGCGACCGGTCGGTCCGCCAATGGAAAGGCTCCGCTGTACGGACCCACGGGCGCGCTGGTCGGCGAGGTGTCGGCCGGCATCCCGGAACACGATGTGCTCGGTGAGCTGTGGCGGGAGCTGCCCACCTTCGGCCTGTACAGCGCGATCGCCGTCGCACTCGGCTCGGCGGCGGCGTTCCTGCTGGCCAGGCGGCTGAAACGGTCGACCTTCGGGCTGGAACTGGAGGAGATCGCCGGACTGCTCCAGGACCGCGAGGCCATGCTCCACGGGATCCGGGAGGGCGTGATCGCCTTCGCTCCCGACGGCCGGATCACCGTGGTCAACGACGAGGCCCGCGACCTGCTCGGCCTCGGCACGGCCCTCGGCAGCAGGCTCGACGAGGTGCTGCCCGACGGGCGGCTGCGCCGCGCCCTCGACGGCACCCTGCCCGGCACCGACCTCAGCGTGCTGACCGACGACCACTGCCTGGTCGTCAATCGGATGCCGGTGACACTGCACGGCCGTGAACTGGGCGCGGTGGTCACCGTACGCGACCGCACCGAGCTGATCGGGCTGCTGCGTGAACTGGACTCGGTGCGCGGGCTGACCGACGCCCTGCGCGCCCAGCAGCACGAGTTCACCAACCGCATGCACACCGTGGCCGGGCTGCTGGACATCGGCGACCACGACGCCGCCTACGAGTACGCCGTCGAGTCGGCCGGCGCCGACCAGGCGCTGACCGAGTCCGTACGCGAACGGATCGGCAACGCGCTGCTCGTGGGGCTGATCGTCGCCAAGACGACGGTGGCCGCGGAACGCGGGGTGAAGGTGGTGCTCAGCGACGACTCCGCGCTCGGCGAGGACCCGCCGCATCTGCGCCGACTGCTGACCATCGTCGGCAACCTGCTGGACAACGCGATCGACGCCGCGGCCGGCGGACCGCCCCCGGCGGGCGGCCGCGAGGTCGAGCTCTCGCTGATCGAGGCTGTCGACCAGGTGATGGTGCGGGTCGCGGACAGCGGCTTGGGGATTCCGCCGGGCGTTGCCGAGTCGATCTTCGAGGACGGCTGGTCGACCCGGCCCGACCGGGGCACCGCCCGGCGCGGGCTGGGGCTGGCGCTCGTCCACCGGCTGGCCCAGCGGCACGGCGGCACGATCGCGGTCAGTGAGGGGCCGGGCGCGGTCTTCACCGTCGCGCTTCCGCTGCCGGACGGAGCCCCCGTACCGCGAGACGCACAGTTCACGACGGCCTCACCGACAGGAGGCGACCGCGGATGATCCGGATCCTGGTGGTGGACGACGACTTCCACATCAGCCACATCCACTGCGACTACGCCTCCCGCGTCGAGGGCTTCGAGGTGGTCGGCCGGGCGGCGACCGTGGCCGAGACGCTGGACGCCGTGCGCACCCTCCACCCCGATCTGCTGCTGCTCGACGTCTTCCTGCCGGACGGCAGCGGACTCGACGTGCTGCGACAGCTCAGCGGAGACGAGGGCGGCGCCCGCCCCGACGCGATCATGATCACCGCCGACCGCGACATCACCTCGGTACGGACCGCCATGAAGCTCGGCGCCGTGGGCTACCTGGTCAAGCCGTTCGGCGCCGCCGACCTGGCCGAGCGGCTCACCGCCTACCGCGAACTCCAGCACCGCGTGGACGCCCTCGGCCTGGCCCCGCGCACCGACCAGGCCGACGTGGACGCCCTCTTCAGCGCTGCCCGGCCACCGGCGGTCCCCCGGGTCCCGGCCAAGGGCCACTCCGCGCCGACCCTCGCCCTCCTGCACCAGGTCCTGCGCAGCGCCCAGGACGCCCTCTCCGCGGCCCAGGCCGCCGAACTCACCGGCGTCTCCCGCGCCACGGCCCAGCGGTACCTCTCCTACCTCGTACGGGAGGGCATGGTCCGGCTCGAACTCCGCTACGGAACCACCGGCCGTCCCGAACACCGCTACCGGATCGTGCACTGAGCATCCGCCGCAGGCGCGCACGGCAGCGTCAGCCCGCCAAGATCATCGCTTGGTGGGCTGGCGCATCTGTGCCATGCCCCCGCTTCAGATGCAGATCACCATCTTTCCGCGTGTGCGTCCGCGCTCGGCGTGCGCGTGGGCGTCGGCGATCCGCTCCAGGGGGTAGGTCTGTTCGATACGGGGTGTGTAGCGGCCTTGCCGACCCAGTTCCGCGGCCGCGGACAGGAGGGTGGAGTCGTTCTCCGCGTTGACCACATGCGTGCCCAGACGCTGCCCGCCTACGTGGTCGGCGACCGTCGCGACGCGCGTCGGGTCGCCCGTGATCGCGACGAGGTCGTCCAGGGATCCGGAGGCCGCGGTGTCGAGCGCGATGTCGACGCCGTGCGGAGCGAGAGCGGAGAGGCGCTGCGCGAGGCCGGGGCCGTAGGTGGTGGGAACGGCGCCGAGAGAGGTGAGGAACTCGTGGTTGCGTTCGCTGGCTGTCCCGATCACGGTGGCACCTTGTGCCACAGCGATCTCGACTGCCGCGCTGCCCACACCTCCGGCGGCGCCTTCGACGAGAAGGGTGCGCCCCGCGAGGGAGCCGAGCGCGTTCAGGCCACGCATCGCGGTCACGGACGCGAGACCGGCGCCCGCGGCCTGCTCATCGTTCCACGTGTCGGGGGAGTGGGCCCAGGCCGAGAGGATGACCAGCTCTGCGGTTGCGCCGGTGACACCGCCCAGCCCGAAGACGCGGTCGCCGATGCTCACCCCCTGCACTCCGTCACCGACTTCGTCGACCACGCCGGCGGCGTCGCGCCCGGGAATGGCGGGCAGCTCCAGGGGAAGCAGTTGGCGCAGGTCGCCGGCGCGCAGCTTCCAGTCGATGGGATTGACGCTGGCCGCCGCGACGCGGACACGGATCTCACCAAGTCCGGGGTGGGGCTCGGGGGCCTGCTCGATCACCAGGCTCTCCACTCCGCCGTATTCGTGACTCCTCCCCTTCGTGAACGAAGGGGCTTCTCACTCGACTCCGAGAAGTCTCGTGACGGTCAAGCCCTGACCGCTGCCGAGGCAGACCCGCAGCGTACTACGCCGCTTCGCGGCTCCGCCAATCAGGATGCGTTTCCCGCCCGGCCTGAAGGCCGGGATTCCCACGCAAGATCACGGATGGAAGCGGGCTGCACGCATAATGTCCTGCCTTACCTTTATGGGTCGAAATAATGGTGTTCATTCGACGCCCGTTACTCTGATGAGGTGCAAATCGGCACGCCGGCTGCCTTCCGGCCAGAGGAGGACGGGTGCGGATCGGTGAGGTTGTCGAGCAGGCGGGCGGCCACCCGCCCCGAAAACCACGATCCTGCCCGTCGTCGGAATACCTGCCGTTGAGCCGATGCTCCGGAAGATATCCAGAAGGTCGGTCACCATCTGGATACCAAGACCGGAGACGGGAGACCCTCCATGACGCAACGGCCACCGCTGCCACCCGACTTGTTCGACGAGCTGTGCCCGTCCTCGCTGCTGCCTTTCCGCTTCGGTGACAAATGGGCACCCCTGGTCCTCCGGTGCCTGGAAGACGGCCCGCGCAGATACTCCGAACTCCGCGTGCCACTGGGCCGCGTCACCCCGAAGACGCTCACCCAGTCGCTCCGCGGCTTGGAGCGGAACGGGTTCGTGTCACGCACCGTGCACGCCGACCCGAAACTGCGGGTGGAGTACGCGCTGACACCGCTGGGCCGCAGCACGCTGGAGCCGCTGGCCGCCGCGTGCCGATGGGCGACCGAGCACTGGGACGAGCTGCTCGACGCCCGCGAGGGCGGCATCTCCTCCATCGGCTGACTCGAACCTGCGTTGGCGCGTGCCGCACCGGACGAGCCGCACCTCTGTGTTGACTCGGGGAATCGCCAACAGCGGTGTCCGCGGCCCAGCCGTAGCCGCCGCCGCAGTGAAGATGTCGGAGGTCTCGGTGAAGCCAGCCCGGTCTGCTGAACGACGCCGGCCGCGTCGTGCCCCGGGATGTGTCCGGGACAGGCGCCGATCCTGTGGCCGCCTTGTCTGCAGGGCCCGGACCACACGAGCTGGTGGGACCGGACCCGGCTGTCACGCGGCTGTGGAGGCGGCGGCAGACCGAGAGGGGTTGGCGCACGGTCAGGGACGGCCAGGACCCGGGCCCCGGTGGCGTGGTCGAGGCGGCCGGTGGGCTCGTCCGCGAGGATCAGCCGCGGCGCCTGCGCCAGCACGCGGGCCACGGCCACCCGCTGGGCCTGACCGCCGGAGATCTCGTCGGGCAGGCGGTCGGCCGGCCCCGCCGCGCCGACCACGCCGAGCGCCTCGGAGACCGGCCGACTCGTCTGGTCTGCCAGCCGACAGCCTCATCCCCACTCTGGACGTCAGGAGGAGGCCGGCCCGGCGGGCGGCGGCTGAGCATGGTTCAGGGGCCTGCGCTGGGAGCGGGGCCGTGCCGGAGGCGGGTGACGATGCGGCTCGCGGCGGTCTTCTGAAGCAGGCCGTAGGCGAGGACCGGCAGCAGCAGGTGGGGTTTGTCGGGCAGGGACGCGGTGATCAGCACCGCGCTGGCGCTGCTGTTGTTCATGCCGCAGGCGAGAGTCAGCGACGAGGCGGTGCCCGCCTCAAGTCGCAGGACGAGGGCGGCGGCCCGGCCGAGGGCGAAGGAGAGCAGGCAGACCAGGGCCGCCACGGCCAGGGCGGCGGCGAACAGCAGCGGGCGGGGCCTCATGAGGACGGAGCCGAGGGCGCCGCTGGCGTTGACGTAGGTCAGCAGCAGCGAGCCGGTCAGGGCCAGGGGCGTCACCGTCAGCTGGAGGCGGTGCAGCAGGCGCGCGGGCAGGACGAGCGCGCCCAGGAGGCCCGCCGCACAGGGAAGGACCACGGCGGTGAGGGCGAAACCGCCCTCGGCCAGCCGGCCGGTGGCGGCGAGGGTCTGTGCGTAACCGCCGCTGAGCAGCGGCGCCAGGGTCTGCAGCAGCAAGGGGGTGGTGAGCGGGCTGAGGAGGGTGGAGGCCAGGACGAGGCCCACCATCGTCGGCTGGTCGCCGTCGCCCTTGTCGGTCCACACGGTGGCCCCGGCGGCGACGGGCATCGCCACGACGAGGATCATCGCGGTGAGCAGTCCGCTGCCGCCGTCGGTGTCAGGGGTGCGCCGCAGCAGGAACGCGACGAGCGGCACGACCGCCAGCGGGATCGCGAGGTGCAGCACGAGCCCGGCGAGCAGCGCCTTCGGCCGTCGCAGCAGGCGGCCCAGCGCGCGGACGGGGACCTGGAGCCCTGCCGAGAACAGCACCAGGGACAGCAGGAGCGGTGCGGTGTGCAGCGTCAGGTGCGTCGGCGTCAGCGGTAAGGGATGGGGGCGCCGCAGCCACAGGCCGGGGCCGGGCAGGAACAGGGCGAGTACGTAGGCGAGAACCACGGCACGGCCGAGCCGGTGCCGCAGCCAGGACGCGGCGCGGATGTGCATGGGCCCATCGTGATCAGGCCGCACCCGGCATGCCGGGAAAGCCGCGCGGCAGTCAGGATGCGTTCAGGTAACCGCTGGCACCGTCTGGCCCCATGACCTACGAACTCTCCGAGACTCCTGAGGCCGAACCGGGCACGAGTGCCTCTGCGCGTCCCTCCCACCGTCTGCGCTGGAACAAGGTCCCCGAGGTCACCGCCTATTTCTGGATCATCAAGGTGCTGTGCACGACGGTCGGCGAGACCGCGGCCGACCTGCTCAACGAGAAGGCCGGCCTGGGCCTGACGGGCGTGTCGGTCCTGATGAGCGCGCTGCTCGCGGTCGTCCTGGTCGTGCAGTTCCGTACGACCGCCTACCGCGCGGGCGTGTACTGGCTCGCCGTCGCCCTGATCAGCGTCGTCGGCACGCTGATCAGCGACAACCTCACCGACAACATGGGCGTACCGCTGGAGACGACCACCAGCGTGTTCGCCGTCCTTCTCGCCGTCGTGTTCGTCGTCTGGTACCGGCGCGAGCGCACCCTCTCCATCCACAGCATCGACACCACCAGCCGCGAGGCGTACTACTGGCTGGCCGTACTGTTCACCTTCGCCCTCGGAACGGCGGGCGGCGATCTGGTGTCCGAGCGCATGGACCTGGGCTACTGGCTGGCTGCGGTCCTGTTCGCGCTGGCCATCGCCGCCGTGGCGATCGCGCACTTCGCGCTGGGCCTGGACGCGGTCTGGAGCTTCTGGATCGCCTACATCCTCACCCGCCCGCTCGGCGCCTCGATCGGCGACTACCTCTCCCAGCCGACCGGCGACGGCGGCCTCGGGTTCGGCACCGTCGTCACCAGTGTGATCTTCCTGGCGGTCATCCTCGGCCTGGTGGTGTACCTGATGGTGACCCGCAAGGACGTGGCGGACCCTGCGCGCGTGACGCGGCAGGCGGCCTGAACGGTTCGGAAGGCGTTCAGGAAGCGTGCAGGCGATCACCGACAAGGTCGGACACCACGGTCGGCCTCCGTGGTCGGCCCGTGTGTCGCAGGGCGCCCGTCACGTGGCGACGGGAGCCCTTTCACACCGTGCTGACCCGCCCGCTCGGCGCGACAGCCGGCGACTTCCTGACCAAGCCGGTCGCGAAGGGCGGTCTCGACCTCGCTGCGGCGGGTTCGTCGGCCGTGCTGTTGGCCGTACTGGTCGGTCTGACGGGTTACGCCCACGCTCAGGAGCGCCGCAGCCTCGCCCCGTCTGCGGCCCTGCCGCCGCAGACGGGCGACTACGACCGGGCCACCGAGCGGGCCGACTGAGCGCGAACGGCGCCACGCTCGTCCGGCAGGCACGGCAGAGTTCCTGCGCCACCTCAGCACGTGACCGCTACGACGTGGCGAGAGAGGATGCGCCTGCCGGATTCGTCCGGCGAGGATGAAAGCGCCACCAGGAGGTGGGCCGATGTTCACGAGGCCATGTCCGGCCTGCCGGGCACGCGACACCCTGGGGAGGAGGTCGTGAAGCCCGCCCGCACCACGTCTGCCACGCCCGAACCGTCGGACGGACCTGTCCGGGGGCTCTCGGCGTGGCGGTTCGTGTTGGTGTTCGGGGGCGTCAGTCTGCTGATGGACTTCGTCTACGAGGGCGCTCGCTCCGTCACCGGCCCACTGCTCGCCCACCTGGGAGCCTCGTCCGGATCGACTGGTCGGACGGCCGTGGATACTGCGTGCCCGGCTCGGTCCGCGGCGATGAGCGCACTCGCGGTCAGCGGCGGGGCGTCGTAGTCGGATGCGGCCGCCATCAGGCGGCCCGCCGACTCCGCCCCGGTTTCGGGCGGGATGACGAGCAGATCCCAGCGGCCGGTGCCATAGGAGAGCAGCAGCAGCTTGTGCGGGTCGATCTCCGGCGTGAACCAGCCGACCTTCACGACATGGCCGTTGACGGGCACTTTGCGCGGGATGACCGGCCAGTGCTCGGGGTTGACGGCGATCCGGGTGATGCGGCCCCACACGGGGTCCAGCGCATCGGTCAGTGCGGGCAGTTCGCGCAGCAGGTCGCGCGAGCGCGGCCACCAGGCGCCGTCCAGGAGTCCACGGGAGGGGCCGTCCGTCTTCAGCACGAGACGGGCGGGAGGTGCTACTACGGCTACGGGTGCGGGCCGCGGCAGAGTTGCTTCGAAGGTCGCGGTCATGATGGAGACCCGTCTCCGGGCCGCCCCGGTGGCACGGCCCGGTTTTCATCTCTCGCCGAGGACGACCCGGCGTGGAAGCCGGTGTGCGAAATGCCCTCGGTCTCTGAAGCCTACTCCTCTGCCAACTCGCCGTGGTGGCCGTCGTACCGGCAGCAGTGGGCCGACAAGAACCATGGGCCGTCGTGGGTGATCAGAGGGGCCCGCTGCACGAGCCGAGCGCCAGGGGCCGCCCGCCTGCGTCGTCGCAGCCGGTCTGTCTCCGCGGCACTTCACGGGGTGCCACACGACAGACGGCAAGGCGAACGGTGTGACTGGCAGCGGAGTCACTTCGTCGTCCTGGGAGCAGTTCATGACCGACGGACCCGTCACCCCGGCGTCGGGCGCCGGCCGGTGGCTCGGCGGCCACCGCACATTACTCAGCTGCGCCGGAGCGGCTGTCCCGAGCGGCAGGAGTAGGCTGACAACGTCGAGGGCACCTCGTACGCCGGTGTCCGAGCCGGTCTCGTCCTCGGCGCACGTGAGATGCGGGCCGCTCAGGTCCGGGCCAGGTTCCGCCCCATGACATCCGAAGCCCCGTACCGCCCAGCGCTTCCCGAGGCCGCGCACGAGCCGAGTGGGCACCGCCGGGTGGAGGTCCGCCTGGTCTCCGCGGACCCCGAAGCGGCCCGACGCGTCGCGGACGTGCTCCGGTTGCTGTTCGCCGGCGACGAGCAGCGCAGCTATCCCGCGGGCCCCTCGGGGACGGGGACGAGGCTCCACCTCACACTGGACGCCTCGCTCGCCGCCGGTCCGCTCAGCTCCTGGCTCGATTCCAGCAGACCGCCCGTCGATCGCGCCCACCGGGGCGAGACCGCCTGACGGCCCCGTCGCCCGCTCCACGTCCCACCCGGTCCAAGCCCGTGTAGCTCCCCTGTCCGCCGCCCGTGCGACTCGCATCCGTTCTCAGCGATGCCGTACGCACTCACCGTCGCAAAGGCGCAGCCCAAGACCCCGGCCGCACTGTCGTCACCGAGGTCTAGGACCGCGCATGTCCCTCCGTATCCTCCGCCCCCCGTCCACCGTCCCGCCGGAAGGGACTCCACCGTCCCCGGAGTGCGACGGGAGGGCCGCCTTCCTGCGCGAGGGAACGGGTGCCGAGCGCACCGGCGGTGCGCGGCGGTCCTCGGCGATCACGGCGTTGATCGTCTTCCTCCCGCTTCCTGGCACTCGGTCCGGCCGTCCGGCCGCTGTGGGGGCGCCTGATCCAGCCCCTCGATGTTCTGCTCGCCGCGGCGCTCTGCACCGTCACGGGCCTGGGCCTCACGGTCGGCTTCCACCGCGGCCTGACCCACGGCGGCCACCAGGCCGTACGGCCGCTGCGCACCGTGGTCGCGGTGGCCGGGCCGATGAGCTTGCAGGGTGACGTGATCGGCTGGTTCGCCATCCATCGCCGCCACCGCCCCTTCCCCGCACCCCCCTTCCCCGCACCACGCCGACCCCACCTGCGCCCGGCACCGCGCCGACCGCGGTCGGTCCGACCCGTACGCCGCCGCGATCCGCCTCTTCGAACGCCTCAACTGGCCCAGGGATGTGCGATGGCCCACCCCGGGCCGTATCGCCGCCCGCCGCGTGTGAACCCGAACGACCGCATCCGCTGAAGGAGTCCCATGACAATCGCCCCGCCGCCGTCTCCGCTCTCCTCGCCGTCCGCCGTCCGCCTGCGTCTGGTGTCCCAGCCGGCACAGGGCCACATGCCCCGGCGCATCGACGGCGCCTGGTGGCCCCACTCGCCCGATCTGGCGTCCGAACTGCCCAGGTTGCTGGGCGGACTGCCGCACGCCTGGGGACAGGTCACCAGCGTCCTCGTGGACGAGGCCGTATGGTCCCCGTTTCCGGGTCGGCTGCTCGTCGCCAACCAGGTGGTACGCCTGCACCGGACGACCATCCAGCACTCCCCGTCCACCGTCTGCCTGTTGGCGCCCGGCCGCGGCCGGTGGGACCTGCTGGTGGTGCCGCCCGCGGCCACGGACGCGGAGGCGGGGCGGCTCATGGAGAGGATGGCCACCGTCGTGGAGGACGGCGTGAGGTGGGGAGTCGCAGTCGCTTGACGCCGCGCTGACGGCTCGCCTGGGCCCATCGCCCGCGTGGGCCTCGACGCGAGCGACTGGGACGAGACCCCGGGCCATCTGTTCGTCGACGGGCCACCGGCGTCACCCGCGCCGACCCGACCGGCGCCGCACCGCAGAGTTCCCGGCTGAGCCGGGCCGACGCACCAGAGCCTCAACAGCAGCCCGAGACCCCGGCCGCATCACAGACGACAGGCCGGGGTCCTCCCGTGCCGTGTGCTTCCCGGACCGCTCGGGTCCGGGACCGTCATCGACGTAGGGAAAGTGAGAACCATGGGTGTTCTGATCACCGTGCTGGTGGTGTGCGCCGTGGCCGGGCTCGTCCTGCTCGCCCTGAGCCTGCGCAACGTCCAGCAGTACGAGAAGGGCGTGGTGTTCCGCTTCGGGCGGCTGCTGCCGGACATCCGCGGGCCGGGCCTGCGGGTCATCCGGCCGATCGGGGACCGGATGCGGAAGGTGTCCGTACAGACCGAGGTCCTCGGTATCCCGCCGCAAGGGTCCATCACCGCCGACAACGTGACGCTCACCGTCGACGCGGTCGTCTACTTCAAGGTCATCGACCCCGTCAAGGCCCTGGTGAACGTGCGCAACTATCCTGCCGCCGTCTCCCAGATCGCCCAGACGTCGCTCCGCTCGGTCATCGGCAGGGCCGACCTGGACACGCTGCTCTCCGACCGTGACCACATCAACGCGGAACTCAAGAAGGTGATGGACGCCCCCACCGAGGAGCCCTGGGGGCTGCGCATCGAACGCGTGGAGATCAAGGACATCGCCCTACCGGAGTCGATGATGCGCTCGATGTCCAAGCAGGCCGAGGCCGAGCGGGAACGCCGTGCCCGGGTCATCGCCGCCGACGGAGAGTTCCAGGCGTCCCAGCGGCTGACCGACGCCGCCGCGACCATGGCCGACACCCCCGGAGCACTCCAACTGCGCCTGCTGCAGACCGTGGTGGACGTCTCCGCCGAGAAGAACAGCACCCTCGTGATGCCGTTCCCCGTGGAGATGCTCCGCTTCTTCGACCACCAGAGCAGGGAAACCGACGGCGAGTCCGACGGACGGGTCACGCACCGGAGCACCCGGCACCCCACGGCGCCCGCGGCCGTCGTGATCCCCGAACCCGCCATCCCGGCACCGGCCATCCCGGCACCGGCCATCGCGCCCGCCTTCTCGCTGAGCGGAGAGCGGGTCGGCTCCGGCGGCAAGCGGATCGGCAGCCGTGCGGAGGTGGCCCGGGAGCGGGGGGACGACTGGCCTACCCGGAGGGACGCCGAGGAGTCACTGAACGGCTGACCGCTCCGCCGCCGGGGTGACGCGGATCGCCTTGGTGCTGCGCGGTGCCGCTGATGGCCCTGGTGACAGTACGTCACCGGGGTCGCAGCGGCCCGGGGTGGCTGAAGCGGCCGGCCCGCCGTTGGATGCGATGCCGGCGGGTGCGGTGGCGTACCGGCGGATGCGCGGCCCGCGCGTCGGCGCGGGCGTAGAAGACGTGCTCTGTGGCCTGCCACAGCGCGACGTCCAGCGCGTTCCCGCCGACCTGGTCGAGGTCGCCCTCGGTGGCCAGCAGGCCGAGCTTCAGCACCGTGTCGGAGAGGGTGCCGGCCGGGTCGAGGGCCGCCTCGAAATGGATGCGGCCCTCGGTGAGCGTGCCGGTCTTGTCGGTGACCAGGACGTCCATGTCGCCGAGGTCCTCGATGCACACCAGCCGTTTGACGAGGACCTTGCGCCGCGCCAGCTGCCGTGAGCCGGTGGCCAGGCTCGTGCTCACCACGGCGGGCAGCAGCTGCGGGGTGATGCCCACCGCGATGGCCAGCGAGAAGAGCAGGGCGTCGAGCAGCGGCCGGTGGAGCAGGAGGTTGACGGCGAAGATGCCGGTGGTGAGGGCGGCGGCGACCTTGAGGAGCAGCATGGAAAAGCGGCGCAGCCCCGCCTGGAAGTCGGTCTCCGGCTGTCGTTCTCCCAGCCCCAGTGCGATCCGCCCGAACTCGGCTCGGCCCCCGGTGGCGACGACCACTCCGGTCGCGCTGCCCCCGTGCACCACCGTCCCCATCAGGGCGCAGGAGGTCAGCTCGGCCAGTGCCGCCCCCGCGGCGACGGGCTCCGGGTCCTTGTCGGCGGGGGCGGACTCCCCGGTGAGGACGCTCTCGTCGCAGGCGAACGCCGTGCACTCCAGCAGGCGCAGGTCCGCGGGCACCACCTGCCCCAGCGTCAGACGTACGACATCGCCCGGCACCAGCTCGGTCACATCGACCTCGGCAGCCGCGCCACCCCGGACCACGACGGCCGTGTGCCGCACCCGCGAGTGCAGGGCCTGAGCGGCCTTCTCCGCCCGGTACTCGTTGACGAATCCCAGCGCCACGCTCAGCACCAGGATCCCCGCGATGATGATCGCGCCGGTCCGCTCGCCGAAGAAGTACGAGACCCCTGCCGTCACCGCCAGCAGGATCAGCAGGGCGCTGCGCAGCTGCCGTCCGAGGACCGCCAGGACGCGGACGTGGTGCGTGCGTACGGCGTTCGGGCCGACGGCCGCGAGCCGCTCGGCCGCCTCACCCGTCGCGCCCCCCGACAGGCCCTCGGGACTGCTTGCGAGCGCGGCCAGCACGGCTTTCGCGTCTTCCGCGGCAGCCTCCCCCACCCGCAGCTCCGCTGCCCGGCCGGTCACTGACTCCAGGTCCAGTCGGCGACCTCGGGCAGGTCCTCCCCATGGGCGCGGATCCAGTGGTGATGGCGGTAACGGACGTCGACCATCTGCTGCCGCAGCGCAGCCGCGCGGACCGCGAGAGCGGGCACCCTGTCGATGACGTCCATGACCAGCCGGTACCGGTCGAGGTCGTTGCGGACGACCATGTCGAACGGGGTCGTGGTGGTGCCCTCCTCCTTGTAGCCGCGTACGTGCAGGTGCGGGTGGTTGGCGCGGCGGTAGGCGAGCCGGTGGATCAGCCATGGATAGCCGTGGTACGCGAAGACGACGGGTTTGTCGGGGGTGAACAGCGCGTCGTACTCGCTGTCGGGCATCCCGTGCGGGTGTTCCTCCGCGGGCAGCAGACGGGCGATGTCGACGACGTTGACCACCCGTACCGCGAGTTCGGGCAGGTGGTGGCGGAGCAGCGAGGCCGCGGCCAGTACTTCGAGGGTGGGCACGTCGCCCGCGCAGGCGAGTACCACGTCGGGCTCGCCGGGCTCGGACTCGGTGCCGGCCCAGTCCCAGATCCCGGCGCCGCGGGCGCAGTGCGCGCGGGCGGCGTCGAGGTCGAGCCAGTCGAAGCAGGGTTGCTTGCCCGCGACGACGACGTTGACGTAGTCGCGGCTGCGCAGCACGTGATCCGCCACGCACAGCAGGGTGTTGGCGTCCGGCGGACAGTAGACCCGAACGACTTCCGGCGACTTGTTGAGCACGTGGTCGACGAAACCGGGGTCCTGGTGTGAGAAGCCGTTGTTGTCCTGGCGCCACACGTGTGAGGTGAGCAGGTAGTTGAGGGAGGCGATGGGGCGGCGCCAGGGGAGGCGGCGGGCGACGCGCAGCCACTTGATGTGCTGGTTCGCCATGGAGTCGACGATGTGGACGAAGGCTTCGTAGCAGGAGAACAGGCCGTGCCGGCCGGTGAGGAGATAGCCCTCCAGCCAGCCCTGGCAGGTGTGTTCGGAGAGGATCTCCATCACCCGGCCGCCGCGCTCCAGGTGCTCGTCCGTGGGCAGTACCTGGGCCTCCCACGCCTTGCCGCTCGCCTCGTAGACGGCCTGGAGGCGGTTGGAGGCCGTCTCGTCGGGGCCGACCAGCCGGAAGTCGCGACGCTCGCCCGTGTCGGCCATCACCTGCGCCAGCAGGTCGCCGAGGACACGGGTCGGCTCGTGCGCTGTCGCGCCGGGCTTGTCGACCGGGACGGCGAACCGCTCCAGGGGTGGCAGGGGCAGGTCGCGCAGCAGCAGGCCGCCGTTGGTGTGCGGGTTGGCGCCCAGGCGGTGCGCGCCGTCGGGGACGCAGGCCAGGACCTGTTCCCGAGGGCGCCCGCGCTCGTCGAAGAGCTCCTCGGGCCGGTAGGAGCGCAGCCATCGCTCCAACTGCCGCAGGTGGTCCGGGTTTTCGCGCACGGTCGGGAGCGGCACCTGGTGCGCTCGCCAGGTGCCCTCCACCGGGACGCCGTCGACTTCGGCCGGTCCGGTCCAGCCCTTGGGCGTACGCAGCACGATCACCGGCCACCGCGGCCGTTCGGTGACGGCGGAACCGGCGCCTTCGTTGCGGGCGGCGTGCTGGAAGGCGGCGATACGGTTCAGGGCCTCGTCCATGGCGTAAGCCATCGCGTGGTGGACGGCGCGGGGGTCGTCCCCCGTGACATGGAGGGGCTCGTGGCCGTATCCCCTGAGCAGGGAGTCGAGTTCGGGCTCCGGTACCCGGGCCAGAATCGTCGGGTTGGCGATCTTGTAGCCGTTGAGGTGCAGGATCGGCAGGACGGCACCGTCTCGTACCGGGTCGAGGAACTTGTTCGAGTGCCAGGAGGCGGCCAGCGGACCCGTCTCGGCCTCACCGTCCCCGATCACGCAGGCCACCAGGAGCCCCGGACTGTCGAACGCGGCCCCGTAGGCGTGCGAGAGGGAATAGCCCAGCTCGCCGCCCTCGTGGATCGATCCGGGGGTCTCGGGCGCGACATGACTGGGGATGCCGCCTGGGAAGGAGAACTGCCGGAAGAGGCGGGTCATGCCGGCCGCGTCCCGCGTGATGTCCGGGTAGGTCTCGGTGTAGCTGCCCTCCAACCAGGAGTTCGCCACCACGGCCGGCCCGCCGTGACCGGGCCCCCAGACGCAGATCGCGTCCAGGTTCCGAGCCTTGACGACCCTGTTGAGGTGGGTGTGGACCAGGTTCAGCCCCGGTGAGGTGCCCCAGTGCCCGAGCAGTCGCGGCTTGACGTGCTCAGGTGTCAGGGCCTCGGTCAGCAGAGGGTTGGACATGAGGTAGATCTGCCCGACGGCCAGGTAGTTCGCCGCCCGCCAGTGGGCGTCCAGAGCGCTGAGCTCCTCCTCGTCGAGGCGGTCGGGGATGCCAGGAGTGTTGAGGGAAGTCTCGGTAGGGGGGCCGAGTGGCATGACAAACCCTTCTCGCAGGGACCTGATCAGGAATTTCCGGGACTGAGACCGGGGAGGTGTTCGGTTTCGTCGATGAAGGCGCGGGCGACGTCCGCCAGGCGGCGGTTGTGGGCGCGGGCGTAGGCGCGCAGCGCCGTGAAGGCCCGTTCCATGTCCGTGTGGCGGCGTTCGGCGAGCTTTCCCTTGGCCTGTTCGATCAGGACGCGGCTGTTGAGGGCGGTCTGCAGCTGTTCGTTGAGGAGGGTGCTGCGCTCCGTGGTGCGTTGTTGCAGCAGGCTGATGGTGGCGACGTCGGCGAGGGCCTGTGCGAAGGGGGTGGCGCTGGGGCTGATGGGCGCCGGGGTGGTGTGGAACAGGTTGAGGGCGCCGACGACCTCGTCGCGCAGGCGCATGGGCAGCGCCTGGACGGCGGTGAAGCCGATGCGCTGGGCCTGGGCGGTGAACAGGGGCCAGCGGACGGCCTCGTCGCGCAGGTCGTGAACGGAGACCGCGATTCCGCTGTGGAAGCAGTCCAGGCAAGGGCCTTCGTGGTTCTGCAGCTGGAAGAGTTCCAGGAGGCGCACCCGTTCGTCGGAGGCGGCCATGACGCGCAGCACTCCGTCGCGGTCGGCGAGCAGGACGCCCGCCGCACTCGCGTCGAGCAGATCGACGCAGCGGTCGGTGAGCAGTCGCAGGAAGTCCATGAGGTCGAAGTCGGCGACGAGACTGTCCGCCAGCTCGACGAACGTCCGGGCCATCAGCTGTTCCTTCATCGTGCGCACCTCTGTGTATGGGGCGTGAGCATCAGGGCTCCTCGTCGGGAGGTCGCGCATCCGGCGGTTGGATGTCGGACGGTGTCATCTCCAGGGGGAAGCGGAGCCGATGGGCGACCACGTCGGCGGCAACCACCGAGATGCGTGTCCCCCGGGCGTACGCGTGGGCGCGCAGCCGGATGAATGCTTCCTCGACGCCGACGCCGAGCTGGACCACCAGGATGCCGGTGGCCTGGTCGATCTCGGCCCGGTAACCGCCCAGGTCGTCGGAGAGTGCGGAGTCCGGCCGGTCGGTGCCGGCCGCTTCGGTGTCGAACGGGACACCCGTCTCACTGATCCTGGCATCGAGCAGAAGCAACGTGGCTGTGTCGGCGAAGGCCATCGCGTCGGCAACCGCGTCCGCGTCCAGCTCGACCGAGCTGCCGGAGTAAAGGTCGAGTACGCCGGGGCTGATGGCCCCGATCTGCAGGGGCAGAGCGAAGACCGCCCTGGCCCCGGCTTCCAGGGCCGCGTCGGCGAACACCGTCCAATGCCGTCGGAGTTCACCGGCCGACAGATCGGGGCAGAGGACCGCGGAGCCGAGGACGAAGGCATCCACGCACGGTCCCTCACCCAGTGCGAGCTGGAGTTCTTCCATCTGTTGACTGACGGAGTCGGTGCTGCACAGCGGATGACTCGCCCGGTCGCGGGACATCGCGGACACCCCGGCCCCGCCGACCGGCAGCGTCGCCACAGCCGCCGTACACACGTCGATGAGGCCCACCCGGGCGCCGCGCAGGGCCGCCTGCTCGGCCACGAGAGCCTGGATCCGCGCCGACCGGCTGCCGGGGATCACGGTGACCACCGGATCAAGGGGGGTACCAGCGCCAGGAACACGGCACCGGCGGCCGGTCCGCGGACGTTTCCGACGTCCTTCCGGTTCCGGCAGCGCAGGGAGGCCATGATCGGTTCGTCGGCCCCGCCCGCCATGGTGACACCGAGTGATGCCTGACGCTCGGAGAGGAGCGGTTCCTTCGACCCTCGGGTCACGTTGCGGTGCTGCGGCACCGTAACCATCAGCCCGGCGAAGGCGCAGCCGGCGCCGGTGATCCGGTCGACGGCGGGCGTGAGCGCTCCGTCGCATCCCGGCCACCCCAAGCCGCCTCGGCGTAGGACGAGAGCGGCGCGAGCGGACGTGAGCCCTGCCGGCGGATGGACAGCCGCAGAGTGGAGCATGACACCTCTGTTTCAGCCGTTCAGGTGTTCTCGGGACCGCTACCGGGCACCGAACTCGATGTGCCGGGCTGTGTACCCGGCGGGGTGCGACCGAGGTCGGGGCGTACGAGGACGTGAATGGTCACCCGTCGGGGTTCCGCGCTCCGAGGCTCGATGCCCGACAGGGATCTCCTTGAAGATGCGACGGGTCCGGACGGGAATCCGCTCCTGTGGCATCGTGGTCAGCAGGCCGTGCGTCCACCGGGGTCCTGGGCGTTCGCTCACCAGCATAGTCCCCGGCCCTTCGCCGGACAGGTCCGAACGGGCCGGAATCCGACAACCGGGCGGCTGCGGAAAGGCGTGGGGAAGCCGGGGGCGAGCCGATGGTGACGTCTGGTCCAGGTAGAGGGTCCGGGCAGAGCGTCTGCCGGGCAGCCTCCCGGCGTCCTGCTTCCGTGAAGCCCAGCCTCGCCTCTTGATCGCCCAAGCGATCGGGATTCCGCGTCCTTCGAAGTGGCCGCTGCTTTTGGGCAGGCGGAGCGGTGCCGCAGTCGGTCCGGCCCCTGGCACGCTGGTGCACGTCTGCCGGCGGACCTCGCCGAAGCGACCGGGCTGGCGGGCGAGGTGTGCGGATGCCCGTGGCGTGGGCCACGGCTTCGGTACTCGTGGCGCCGGTTCATCGTGTCTTCCAGAAAGTAGGCCAGATCGTGCATGGGCGAGGGCCTTCATCGAGGGCGGGGCCGCAGGGCCCACTCATCCGACGCGGGAAGAACTCGAGGGAACTTGCCGCGCTTTACTTCCGTCGCAGCCTGCCCCGTTCGAGCGATTCGCCGGGAGCGTGCGTCGGTTGTGGGCGGTGAGCGGTGGCCGGTGCGTGATGATCGAACGATGTGCATGCTTGTGGGACGGGAAGGCCGTCGCCGATTCGCGAAGGTGATCGGCAATGGGCCGGCCAGGCCGGCGGGGGACAGTTGTGGCCGAGGGTGAGCGGAAGCCTGACAAGGCCAGGGTGGACCGGTCGGAAGGATTCGGAGAGCGGTTGCTGGGGGTGCTGCTGGACCGGGCGCACGAGATGCCGCCGCAGTTGATCGCTCCGTTGATCGCGGAGGAAGTTGCCCGAGTCGGTGGACGCGAGGTCTCGATCCTCCTGCAGGATTATGGGCAGGAGTTCCTGGTGCCGCTGCCTGGGAGGGGACTGCTGGTCGGTGAGCCCGAGGAGATCGGTGACTCCGCGGCGGGCACGGCTTTCCTGCGGATGGCCCCGGTCGAGGTCCCGCAGACCGACGGCATGCGGATGTACTTGCCGTTGCTGGACGGCAGCGACGAGGTGGGGGTGATGGCTCTTACGCTGGGCAGCGTCGATGACGACGACCGGCGGCTGCTACGCAGGCTGGCGGGTCTGGTCGCCGACATGCTGGTCACCAAGCACGCCTATACGGACCGGTTCTTCCAGGCCCGGCGCCGAGAGCCGATGAGCGTGGCCGCTGAGATGCAGTGGACTCTGCTGCCGCCGCTGTCGATGTCCGTGCCGCAGGTCGAGGTGGCCGGCATCCTGGAGCCCGCCTACGACATCGCCGGCGACAGTATCGACTACGCACTCAACGACGACATCCTCCACGCGGCCGTGATTGACGCGATGGGCCATGGCCTGGACGCGGCCACCATGGCGACCGTCGCGGTCGGCGCCTACCGGCACGCCAGACGCGCCGGCATCAGCCTCGCCGAGAAGTACGCGTTCATGGACCAGGCGATCGCCGAACAGTTCGGGCCCGACCACTTCGTCACCGCACAGATGATGAACTTGGACATCGCCACCGGCCGCCTGAAATGGGTCAACGCGGGCCACCCCGCACCTCTGCTGATCCGCAACCACGAGGTCGTCCGCCAACTGGGAGGCCCCACCACCCTGCCCGTCGGCCTCGGCGGCCCATCACCCCAGATCAGTGAGTACACACTCCAGCGTGGCGACCGGGTGCTGTGCTACACCGACGGCCTGACCGAGGAGCGCGGCATGGACGGGCAGCAGTTCGGCGAGGAACGACTCATCGCCTGCGTCCACAGCATCGAGCGCAGAGAGGAAGGACCACGGGCAACAGCACTCCGGCTCTCCCACGCCCTGAAACAGGAACGCGGGACGACCAGTGATGACGCGACCCTCTTCCTCATCGAGTGGCGCGGCGGCGCGGCCGACCACCTCGCCGTCCTGGAGTAAGCCACGCTCATAGCGGCGCAAGCCGCACTGATGTCCGAGGAAGACAAGCCGCCGCCCGGGATCGTGGCAGACCTCAGCGGCGGGACCTCCATGGACTCCATTGGGATCAACGTCTTCGTGGCCGCCCACCGGCGTGCGAGCCACGCTCAGGGGTGGCTGCGCATCGTTGCGGCTCATCGCTGCGGGTCGGGTCTGGTTTCGGCCGGCCGGCTGCGATTGCTGTGCCAGTCCAGTATGAGGAGCGTGGCGTCGTCCTTGAGGCTGCCGTGGCAGGCGTCGAGCACCGCGGCGGTCAGGCTCCGGACGGCTTCTCGCGGGTGCAGCGCGCGGGTGTCGTGAACGACCGAGGCCAGGTCGACGGCCGCGGCACCGCGCTCCTGCATGCCGTCGGTGAGCAGGACCGGGCGGTCCCCGGGACGCAAGAGCAGTTCCTGGAGGCGGTAGGGGGCGGATGCCACCACACCGAAGGGCTGGGCGGCCTCGCAGCAGGGAGCCGAGGGTAGGAGTTGGTGCTGGATCTCCGCGGCCAGGCTGGTCTCGGTGGTGCGCCGGCCCAGGTGGTACAGATCGGTGAAGCGCCCGTCCGTGACGATGATGTAGGCCAGTGCGTGGGCCGCGTCGCGGACCTGTCGCAGCACGGTGTCGTCCGCGGACTGCAGGGTCACCTCCAGGACGCCGATGCAGTCGCCGCGGTTGGTGACCGGCGTGATGACGCGCCGTCCGCCCTGGCCGTCCGGCTCCACACGCTGGCGCTGGCTCTGCAGAACGCTGTCGTAGACGCTGCCCTGCAGGTCGATCGGCTCGCCAGGGTCGGCGGGCTCATCGCCGGCCGCGGCGAGGCGTACCAGCCGCTGGCCGATGAGGTCGACGAACAGGAAGGACACGGTCTCGGCACCGAACCGCTTCTGCAGGTCGTGTGCCACGACGCCGACGGACTCACCGGGCGGGGCCGCTTCCGCAGCGGCCAGCAACTCGCCCAGTTCCAGATCTCCACCCTCCACGGCAACCTCCTGTCGTAGCCGACCTCTCCGAGGATGTGACCGAGGTACAGCTCGCCGGGCTGGAGGACCTCTCCCTCCGGGGTGATCGTGATCTCACGGGCGGAGTTGGGGCGGTGGGCGTCCGGTACCTCGGCGGCGTAGAACCGACCCGCCGAGGCGGCCTCAGGCCGGCCAGGGTCGCGTCACAGAGCGCACTGACCTGGTCACCGACGCCCTGGCCGCGGCTGTTGGCACCCGCGGTGGCAGGGTTGACGGCGTCATCCGCCGCAGCCACATGCCCGTGGACAACAACATCCCGGCTGCGCCGGTCGCCGACGGCATCGGCGCGGTGGTCATGACGCGGATCCAGGGGCCTGCGGTCCGCGACCCCGGCGGCGCAGGAACCGGCCGTGCGCGGCTTCCTCGTGAGTCACGATGTATACGTCGATGTCGTCGCCGGAGCCTTCCACGATGGCGGTGCCCACGCCCCGGCTGAACAGCCCTTTGATACGGCTGCGCCGCGTGGCGCCGATGACGATCTGGGTGACGTTGGCCTGCCGGGCGAATTCCACGACGGCCCGGGCGGGGTCATCCCCGACCGCCGTGTGGTAACTGCCGCCGAGGCTCTCCACCATGGCGCGCTGGTGATCCAGGAGCTTCGGGGAGGAGGAGACCAGCCCGTCGCCGCGGACGACATGGATGGCGAGCAGTTCGCCGCCCGCTCCTCGCGAGGCGATCCTCTCGCCGCGCCGGATGAGGGTTTCGCCCTCCGGACCGCCGGAGAGGGTCACCAGCACGCGTTCCCTGGTGGCCCAGGGTTCCTCGATGCCCTGTTCCTTGCGGTACCGCACGAGGGCTTCCTCGACGCGGTCGGCGGCCCACAGCAGGGCGAGTTCCCGCAGAGCGGTGAGGTTACCCGCGCGGAAGAAGTTCGCCAGGGCGGCGTCGATCTTCTCCGGCGGGTAGATGTTGCCGTGGGTCATCCGCCGGCGCAGGGCTTCGGCCGACATGTCCACCAGTTCGATCTGGTCGGCGCGGCGGACGACCTCGTCGGGTACGGTCTCCCGCTGCCTGATGCCGGTGATCTCCTCGACGACGTCGTTCAGTGACTCCAGGTGCTGGATGTTGACGGTGGAAATGACGTCGATGCCGGCGTCGAGCAGTTCCTCGATGTCCTGCCAGCGTTTCTCGTTGCGGCAGCCGGGGATGTCGGTGTGCGCGAGTTCGTCGACCAGCGCGACACTCGGTTGGCGGGCGAGGACGGCGTCGAGGTCCATCTCGGTGAAGGCGGCGCCGCGGTACAGCACGGTCTTGCGGGGCACGGTCTCCAGGTCCTGGGCCATCTGCCGGGTCAGGGGACGGCCGTAGTCCTCCACGAAGCCGATGACCACATCGGTGCCCCGCCCGGCGCGGCGCCGGCCCTCGCCGAGCATGTCGTACGTCTTGCCCACTCCGGGCGCCGCCCCGAGGTAGACCCGGAGGGTGCCGCGCGGCACACTTTGCTCCTTTCGGGCCAGCCCGTCGAGCGTCGGGCTCCTCTCCATGGTCCTGCACGAGCGCCCCCGCCGCGCCACGAGGTCGACGGGGACCTCTCTGCCGGAAGACCTGTCGTCACTGATCAGCGAGGACGACCGCGACGCGGCCGTGCAGCGCCTGCGGGTGGCGTACGCCGAAGGGCACATCTCGCACGAGGAGCTGGACGAGCGCCTCCACCAGGTGCTCACCGCCAAGACCACCAACCCGGCGAACCTCTGCGGTCACAGCAATGGCTAGGACAACCCGGAGGCCCGCAGAACCGCCTGTGCTGTCTCGCCGTCGATGCGTTCGGCCAGCCGCCGGACCACGTCTTCGCCTTGGGAAAGGGTGCCCTTGTCAAGGGAGCGGCGGACGCCGGTGTCGAGTTCGTGCCACAGGAAGGGGTTGCCGGCCAGGATGCGGGAGTCGACTTCGAGGCGGTGGCCGTACGCGTCCCGCAGTATGAGCTGGGCGCCGACGCCGTCGTACTGCCGTATGGAGACGAGAGCGTCCGTCCGTACAGCCCGTCGGCGCAGTGGGCCGCGTACCACCAGCCAGCCGTGGCCTGCCGTGACGCGCTGTGGAAGCAGGACGGCGAAGACCGCTATGGACAGGGCGAGCCAGAGCAGGGCGCGAGGTGGGGTCAGCGTGCCGGCGTCCCAGTCGACCAGGAAGGCCAGAGCACCGAAGGCGAGGGCACAGCCCGCCGCGAGCCGGGCGTTACCGCGCCAGTGGCGGTCGCCGGCTGGGCTCAGTGGTCCGCTCGGGTGCATGGCATTGACGCTAGGCGCGTGTGTGGGGCTGGGCGAGCGGTGCTGACGGGCTTCTGACGCCGTACCGGCGAAACTTGACGGGATCCTGACGCGGGCGCCGGATTCAGCCGGTGTGGACGCGGGGGCGGCGGGTGCGGTCCGGTTCGGCCTCGCGCAGGACCGACTGCGGTTCAGGGTCTCCTGATCTCGGCGTCGCCGGGTATCACCCGCCTCTTACGTCTCACGACGGCCCGCCCCTGCCCGGGGCGGGCCGTCGGCGTGTTCAGGCGCGTGTTCAAGCGGGCGGGGGGTTTCGTTCCCGCAGATGGAGGAGCCGACCGTATGAGTTCCATCAAAGCGGGACCCGTTGCCGTAAGGGAGGTGTCAACGGCGACCGATTCCGGCCACGGAGGCGGTTTTCTCTAACCGTCCGTTCCATTCGAACCTCATCTAGGAGCTCGCGATGGCCGACCTGGCCTTCGTCGTCACCACGATCGCGGTGTTCGCGCTGGTGGCTCTCGTCGCCAAGGGGGTGACGAAGCTGTGACCGCCGAGAACATCGTCGGCCTCGTCGTGGCCGTCGCCCTGCTGGGCTATCTCGTCCTCGCCCTGATCTTCCCGGAGAGGTTCTGAGAAGCATGAGTCCCGTCCTCGCCGGCATCCTCCAGCTTCTCGCTCTGATAGTGGCTCTGGGGCTCTCCTACGTCCCGCTCGGCGATTACATGGCCAGGGTCTACTCCTCCGACAAGCACTGGCGTGTCGAGAAGTGGATCTACAAGGGCATCGGCGCCGACCCCGACACCGAGATGCGCTGGCCCGCGTACCTGCGCGGCGTGCTGGCCTTCTCGGCGGCCGGCGTGCTGTTCCTCTACCTGCTCCAGCGGCTCCAGGGCGTGCTGCCCGGCTCGCTCGGCTTCTCCGCCATCGACCCGGACCAGGCGTTCAACAGCGCCGCCTCCTTCGTCACCAACACCAACTGGCAGTCGTACTACGGCGAACAGGCCATGGGCCACGTCGTGCAGACCGGTGGTCTGGCCGTGCAGAACTTCGTCTCCGCGGCCGTCGGCATCGCCGTCGCCGTGGCGCTGGTACGGGGCTTCGCCCTCCCTCACTCTCGGCTTCGCTCGAGCGGGGGGACCCCCATCCGCACCGGTGAGCTCGGCAACTTCTGGTCGGACCTGGTGCGCGGTGTCATCCGCGTCCTCGTGCCGTTCTCGGTGATCGCGGCGATCGTCCTGGTGGCGTGCGGTGCCATCCAGAACTTCTCCGGCATCCACGAGGTCGGCCAGTTCATGGGCGGCTCGCAGCAGTGGAACGGCGGTGCGGTCGCCTCGCAGGAGGCCATCAAGGAGATCGGCACGAACGGCGGCGGTTACTTCAACGCCAACTCCGCCCACCCCTTCGAGAACCCGACCCCGTTCACGAACCTCTTCGAGATCTTCCTTCTCCTGGTCATCCCGTTCGCCCTGACCCGCACCTTCGGCCGCATGGTCGGCAGCCTCAAGCAGGGCTACGCGATCCTGGCGACGATGGCCACGATCTGGGTCGGCTTCATCGCCCTGATGATGTGGACCGAGTTCGCCCACCACGGCCCGGCGTTCGACATCGCCGGCGGCGCGATGGAGGGCAAGGAGACCCGCATCGGGGTCGGCGCCTCGTCGATCTTCGCGGTGTCGACGACGCTCACCTCGACCGGCGCGGTGGACTCCTTCCACTCCTCGTTCACCGGTCTCGGCGGCGGGATCACCATCCTGGGCATGCAGTTGGGCGAGATCGCGCCCGGTGGTACCGGTTCCGGCCTGTACGGCATGCTGATCATGGCGATCATCGCGGTGTTCATCGCCGGTCTCATGGTCGGCCGTACGCCCGAGTACCTGGGCAAGAAGATCGGCACCCGCGAGATCAAGTTCGCGGCCTGCTACATCCTCATCACCCCGGCGCTGGTGCTCATCTTCACCGCCGCCGCGATGGCGCTGCCCACCCCGGGCAACTCGATGACCAACTCCGGCGCGCACGGGTTCTCCGAGATCCTCTACGCGTATTCGTCGGCCGCCAACAACAACGGCTCGGCCTTCGCCGGTCTGAACGCCGACACCCAGTGGTTCAACACCACCCTGGGTCTCGCGATGGTCCTCGGCCGGTTCCTGCCCATGGTGTTCGTTCTGGCACTGGCCGGTTCGCTCGCCGAGCAGAAGCCGGTGCCGGCGACCGCGGGCACCCTGCGTACCGAGAAGCCCCTGTTCACGGGCCTGTTGGTGGGCGCGATCCTGATCATCACCGGTCTGACCTACTTCCCGGCCCTCGCGCTGGGTCCGCTGGCCGAGGGGCTGGCGTCATGACCACTCGTACAGAGAAGCAAGAGGACTCGATGTCCACTGCCCCCCCGACCCGGGCGCCGCACAGTGATGTGCCGACCGGCCACAAGGACGAAGGGCGTGTCGGCGCGGGTCTGTTCGACCCGAAGCAGCTGCTGAAGTCGCTGCCGGACGCCTTCCGCAAGCTCCACCCGCGGGTGATGATCAAGTCCCCCGTGATGTTCGTGGTGTGGATCGGCTCCTTGCTGACCACCGTCTTCTCCTTCAAGGACCCGGGCGACTGGTTCGGCTGGACCATCAGCGCCTGGCTGTGGCTGACCGTGGTCTTCGCCAACCTCGCGGAGGCCGTGGCCGAGGGCCGCGGCAAGGCGCAGGCCGACACGCTGCGCAAGGCCAAGACCGACACCGTGGCCCGACGGCTCGTGGGTGACCGCGAGGAGCAGGTGCCCGGCACGGAGTTGCGTATCGGCGACCTGGTCGTCTGCGAGGCCGGCGACATCATCCCCGGCGACGGTGACGTCGTCGAGGGCGTCGCGTCCGTCGACGAGTCCGCCATCACCGGCGAGTCGGCGCCCGTCATCCGCGAGTCGGGCGGCGACCGCAGTGCTGTCACCGGCGGCACGAAGGTCCTCTCCGACCGCATCGTCATCAAGATCACGACGAAGCCGGGCGAGACCTTCATCGACCGCATGATCGCCCTGGTCGAGGGCGCGGCCCGGCAGAAGACGCCGAACGAGATCGCGCTGAACATCCTGCTCGCCTCGCTCACGATCGTCTTCCTGCTGGCGGTGGCGACGCTGCCGCCGTTCGCCGACTACGCGGGCACCCACCTCACGATGGTCGTGCTGGTGGCGCTGCTGGTCTGTCTCATCCCGACCACGATCGGCGCGCTGCTGTCGGCTATCGGCATCGCGGGCATGGACCGACTGGTGCAGCGCAACGTACTCGCCATGTCGGGGCGGGCGGTCGAGGCTGCGGGCGACGTCTCCACACTGCTGCTGGACAAGACCGGCACGATCACGCTCGGCAACCGTCAGGCGTCGGAGTTCGTGCCGGTGACCGGTACCACCGAGCCCGAACTGGCCGATGCCGCCCAGCTGTCGTCGCTTGCCGACGAGACCCCTGAGGGCCGCTCCATCGTCGTCCTGGCGAAGGAGAAGTACCGGCTGCGCGAGCGCCAGCAGGGAGAACTCCAGGGCGCCGAGTGGATCGCCTTCACCGCGCAGACCCGGATGTCGGGCGTGGACGTCGACGGGCGGAAGATCCGCAAGGGCGCGGCCGGTTCGGTCGTCGCCTGGGTCCGGGAGCTGGGCGGCGAGGTGTCCCAGGACGCCGGCGCGCTCACCGACCGGATCTCCGAGGCGGGCGGCACACCGCTGCTTGTCGCGGTCGAGGACACCGAGGGCGCCCGCGTGCTGGGCGTCATCCACCTCAAGGACGTCGTCAAGGACGGCATGCGGGAGCGGTTCGACGAACTGCGCCGCATGGGCATCAAGACCGTCATGATCACGGGCGACAACCCGCTCACGGCGAAGGCGATCGCCGAGGAGGCCGGTGTCGACGACTTCCTCGCGGAGGCCACCCCTGAGGACAAGATGGCGCTCATCAAGCGGGAGCAGGCGGGCGGCAAGCTGGTCGCGATGACCGGTGACGGTACCAACGACGCGCCCGCGCTGGCCCAGGCGGACGTCGGCGTGGCGATGAACACGGGTACGTCGGCCGCGAAGGAGGCCGGCAACATGGTCGACCTCGACTCGAACCCGACCAAGCTCATCGAGATCGTCGAGATCGGCAAGCAACTCCTCATCACCCGGGGTGCGTTGACGACGTTCTCGATCGCCAACGACGTCGCGAAGTACTTCGCGATCATCCCGGCGCTGTTCGCGGCCGTCTACCCGGGCCTGGACAAGCTCAACGTCATGGGCCTGTCCTCGCCGGACTCCGCGATCCTCTCCGCGGTGATCTTCAACGCGCTGATCATCATCGCGCTGGTGCCGCTGTCCCTGAAGGGCGTGCAGTACCGGCCGGTCAGCGCGGACAAGATGCTGCGGCGCAACCTCACGATCTACGGCATCGGCGGCCTGATCGCCCCGTTCATCGGCATCAAGCTCATCGACCTGCTCATCTCCCTCATCCCCGGGCTATAACGATGTGAAAGGGTGCTGATCCTCATGAACAACCCGGTATCGAACACCGCCCGGTTGCTGTGGGCGGGGCTGCGCGCGCTGCTCGTGCTGACGGTGGTGACGGGCGTGCTCTACCCCCTGGCCGTCACCGGTGTGGCACAGGTGCTCTTCAACGATCAGGCCAACGGCTCGGAGATCAAGGCGGACGGCAAGGTCGTCGGCTCGTCCCTGATCGGGCAGTCGTACAACCTGCCGCTGAAGAAGGGCCAGGAGACCCCGGAGCCCGACCTGAAGTGGTTCCAGGGCCGCCCGCAGAACGGGCTGGGCACCAACAGCGTCAACACCCAGTACAAACTGATCCTGTCCGGCGCGACGAACCGTTCCGGTGACAACAAGGACCTGATCGACTGGGTGACCGCCGCCAAGGCCGCAGTCGTCAAGGACAACTCGGTCGGCGGCTACACGGTCAAGCCCTCCGATGTGCCCGCCGACGCGGTCACGTCCTCCGGCTCCGGCCTGGACCCGGACATCTCGCCCGACTACGCGGACATCCAGGTCCACCGGATCGCCGAGAAGAACGGCCTGTCCGACGCCCAGGTGCAGAAGCTGGTCGACGAGCACGCCGACGGCCGCACCCTCGGCTTCATCGGCGAACCCCGCGTCAACGTCCTCGAACTCAACATCGCGCTCAAGGAACTCCTGGCGAAGAGCTGATGGCGTTACGCGCACCATGCGGGAGTCGACGGCCGGGGGACACCCTCATTCGTCGACTCCCGCTGCAATGGGGCCGGTTCCACTTGATCCGGCCCTCCGCACAAGCAGGAAGGGCGTACCCCGATGACCCGGGTACTGGTGGTGGAGGACGACCCTCAGCTCGTCCGGGCCCTCGTGATCAACCTGCAGGCCCGCCGGTACGGGGTGGACCCGGCGCCCGACGGCACCACCGCACTCCGGCTGGCCGCCGCCCGTCAGCCCGACGTGGTCCTGCTGGATCTGGGTCTGCCCGACATGGACGGCACGGACGTCATCAAGGCGCTGCGCGGCTGGTCCCGCGTACCGATTCTGGTGCTGTCCGCACGCTGGGCCTCCGACGAGAAGGTCGCCGCGCTCGACGCCGGCGCCGACGACTACATCACCAAGCCGTTCAGCATGGACGAGCTCCTGGCCCGCCTGCGCGCCGCCGTGCGCCGCACCGAGGATGTGCCGCTCGCCCCAGAGGCGACGGCGGTCACCACCGACGGCTTCACCATCGACCTGCTCGCCAAGAAGGCCACCCGGGGCGGACGCGACGTCCGCCTCACCCCGACCGAATGGCATCTGCTGGAGATCCTGGTCACCAACCCCGGCCGGCTCATCACGCAGAAGCAGCTGCTGCAGGAGGTCTGGGGGGTCTCGCTGAGCAACAAGACCAACTACCTGCGCGTCTACATGGCCCAACTGCGCCGCAAGCTGGAAGCGGACCCCGCTCACCCCCGCAACCTCATCACCGAGCCAGGGATGGGCTACCGCTTCGAGGGCTGAACGCCATCCCGCCCGCCCCGCTCCCGCCCCGCTCCCGCCCCGCACCCGCTCCCGCCCCGCACCCGCGCCCGCGCCCGCGCCCGCACCCCGGCCACCGACGGCCGAGACGAAGAGACGAGACCATGGCACGCGGCAAGCTTCGGATGTACCTCGGTGCGGCACCAGGCGTCGGCAAGACGTACGCGATGCTCTCCGAGGCGCACCGCCGAGTCGAACGCCGTACCGACTGCGTGGTCGCCTTCGTCGAGCACCACCGGCCGGCTGTAGCCGCCCAACGCGAGAGCGGCACTCTCCATGATTCTCTGAATTCAGGATGGCGTGTACTGTCGTGGGGTGCTGACTGTTGCCTCCGACATCGACGTGCTGGCCCGGTTCGGCCGCGCGCTCGCCGACCCGATCCGCTGCCGCATTCTGCTCGCCCTGCGCGAGGCCCCGGCCTACCCCGCCGACCTCGCCGACGCACTCGCCGTCTCCCGCACCCGGCTGTCCAACCACCTCGCCTGCCTGCGGGACTGCGGTCTCGTCGTCACCGTGCCCGATGGCCGTCGCACCCGCTACGAGCTCGCCGACGAACGCCTCGGCCACGCCCTGGACGACTTGCGCACGGCAGTGGTCGCTGTCGAGACCGACCGCACCTGCGCAGACGCCGACGAGAAGGGATGCTGCTGATGACCGCGATATCCCTCGGCCCGTCCCCGGCCCGCCGCGACGCGCTCACCCGCCGGATACGCCTGCTGGTCGCCGCGACCATCACCTACAACATCATCGAGGCGGTCGTCGCCCTCACCGCCGGAACGATCGCCTCCTCCACCGCCCTGATCGGCTTCGGCCTGGACTCGGTCATCGAGGTCTCCTCGGCCGCCGCGGTCGCCTGGCAGTTCTCCGCCCAAGAGCACGCCGTACGCGAGGCCCGTGAGAAGACCGCCCTGCGGATCGTCGCGCTGTCGTTCTTCGTGCTCGCCGCCTACGTGACGATTGACTCCGTACGAGCCCTGGTCGGCACCGGCGAGGCCCGAACATCATTCCCCGGCATCGTGCTCGCCGCCCTCTCCCTCGCGGTCATGCCGTTCCTGTCCGCCGCCCAGCGCCGCGCGGGCCGCGAACTCGGCTCCGCCAGCGCGGTCGCCGACTCCAAGCAGACCCTGCTGTGCACGTACCTCTCCGCCGTGCTCCTGGTCGGCCTGATCCTCAACGCCACCCTCGGCTGGTCCTGGGCCGACCCTGTCGCCGCCCTCGTGATCGCCGCCGTCGCGGTCAAGGAGGGCCGCGATGCCTGGCAGGGCAAGGGGTGCTGCGCGCCCGCGGCCGCTGCGGTGCCGACGGCCAACCCCGAGGTCAGCGACGCGTGCGGCTGCGGCCCCGGCTGCGCCTGCTGCAACTGACTGTCCACGCACGCCGAACGGGCCCGCTGTCGACCGAGGCGCTCATGGGTGCGGGCGTCGTCCGACTCGTCCCCCGTCCTCGGTGTCCGGTGTGCCTACACCTCGATGAGCGAGCCCATGATGACCGTGCGGTCGCGGGGCAGGCCGAAGTGCTCGGCGGCGTCGGCCGTGATGTAGGAGGTGGCGATGAACAGCCGCTTGGGGCTCTACCTCGGCCTGGTCGGGGTGATCGGCGCCGCCCTGGGCGCGCTGCTGCGGTCGGTGGCCGGCGGGATCTCGGTTTTGGTGGCCACCCTGATGCTGATCCCGGGGCTGATCTCGCTGCTGCCGAGCTCCTGGCAGGACAACATCAGCCCCTACCTGCCGTCCAACGCGGGTGAATCGATGTTCGCGCTGACCCACGACTCCACGTCCCTGTCACCGGGCGCCGGGCTGCTGGTGTTCCTCTGCTGGACGGCGCTGGCGCTGGGCGGAGCGGCGTACCGGCTCGCGCGCAGTGACGTCTGACGCCCGCATCATGGACAGGTGACGTCCGTGACCACCGATGACCTCAGCGGAATGGGACCGCTGGTCGCCCGTCTGTCCCGGGGCGGCCAGCGGTTGCGGCACGCCGACCGGAGACATCCGTGGGTGCTGGAAACCGCGGTCGTGGTCCTGGTCTTCCTGATGTTCTGCCTGCCCGACCTGCTCCACGGCGGTGTGGACGACGGCGACAGCCCGCGCCGGTTCCGGCTCGCCTTCACTCACCTGCCCGTCGCGGGAATGCTGGCCCTGCAGGCCGGCCTGGTACTGCCCCTGCTGTGGCGGCGACGCAGACCCCTCGCGGCGTTCGCCACCATCTGGGCGGTGTTCGTCCTCCAGTGGTCCCTGGACGCCGCGCTGCGCGCGGACATCGCCCTCTTCGTCGCCCTGTACAGCCTGGCCCTGCACGGGCGGCTGCGGCAGTTGCCGTGGGCCTGCGCGGCCATGGCGGGCGCCATGGCGCTGGTCGCGGTACGCGCGTCCTCGACCGTGTCCGTCTGGGACGCGCTGTTCTTCCTGCTGAGCACGGCGACCGCGGCCCTCGCGCTCGGCCTGATGGTACGGATCCGCCGGGCCCAGCTCGCCGGACTGCGGGAACGGGCAACCCGGCTGGAGATCGAGCGCGACCAGCGCAGCAGGCTGGCCACGGCCAGCGAACGCACCCGGGTCGCCCGCGAGATGCACGACATCGTCGGCCACAACCTGTCCGTCATCATCACGCTCGCCGACGCCGGCGCCTACGCCACCGACCTCGCTCCCGCACGCGGCAAGGAGGCCCTGCGGCTCATCGGCGACACCGGCCGGCAGGCCCTCGGCGAGCTGCGGCGCGTGCTCGGTGTGCTGCGCGCGGCGACGGACGGCTCCCCGGGCGGGCCCGAACTCAGCCCGCAGCCCGGCCTCGCGGACATCGACGCGCTGTGCGCCACCGTGCGCGCCGCCGGACTGGAGGTCGTCTACCGGACCTCCGGCGACGTGGACGTCCTGGACAGCGGCGTACAGCTGACGGTGTACCGCATAGTCCAGGAGGCCCTCACCAACACCCTGAAACACGCGGACACCGGCGCCCGGGTGCACCTGGCGATCCGCGTCGAGGGCAGCCGGCTGACCCTCCGGGTCCAGGACACCGGCCCGGCCACACCGTCCGGACCGCCGAACGAGGAAGGACACGGTCTGGTGGGCATGCGGGAACGAGCGGCTCTGTACGGAGGCACGGTCAGCGCGGGCCCGACGGGCGGCGGAGGATGGAGCGTCGAGGCCGTCCTCGACCTCACACCCCAAGGCGGTGACCGATGACCACCGTGCCGCGGCCACCGTCGCCTATCTGCAGGGAGACGGACGGGATGTCGAACTCGAGGACCACACCACGGCGCTGGCTCTTCTGGACGAACGGCGTGTGAACCTGGCCCAAGCCCGGGTCCGTACGGTCAACCAGCTTCACGCACTGCTGCGGGAAGGTCGTGCCATGAGTCGACCCTTTCATGAAATCGAGTCTCCATTCGAGCCGGGGCGGTTCACTCCTGCGAGCCCTGCTCGTCCTGGCGAACAGCGAAGTACAGCGGTGACGAGACAGGCGGACGATCTCACCCCGACGATCATGCCGCCTGCCAGCATCAGGACCTCACCGGCGGATCACGCCAGCCCCGCGTTGCCGCTCGAAGGCACAGCAACAACTCAGAAAGACAGGGCGACGACATCAGTTCGGTGATGCGCTGGTGGTGCTCTTCGGTGGCGGTACGGCCAAGCCCCATCGCCCGTTGGAGTAGTGGACGAGCAGGTGGGCCGCCGGCGGCCGTTGTCAGTGACCGGATCTACTGTGAGGCCCGTCGATCGCCCGTGCCGCGGGCGGATTCATCACAGGAGCGCCGACCTGGGGTCGGCGTGGGTCCGAGGAAGGGGCGGCCGTGCGGCGTTGGGAGCTGGCTGACGGGGGCAAGGACAGCCCGACCATGTTCTGGGAGGTCGGGTCGGACGGCGCGGTGGTGATTGTCCGTCACGGAGAGGCCGGTGCACAGGAGCGTACGCGGGTCGAGGACTGCGGCTCGGCGACGGCCGCGGAGGCGTACGTGGCCGAGGCCGTTCGGGAGAAGGAACGCCAGGGGTACGCGCCCGTGGGCGCCGGTCATACGCCGGACGCCGGGGGTACCGGAGATGTCGCGGCGGCACCCGACGAGGACTCCTTCACGCTGCCCGCCGCCTGGCGGCAGAGCCTCCGCCCGCGCCGGGGCGGCATCACCCGGTACTCGCACGCCCCCCACGAGTCGGCTCTCGACTCCTGGGACAGGCGGCTCGCGGCGGCGAGGGAGGAGGAGTGGACCGGAACGGCCCTCGGCGAGGCCGTCGCGGGCATCGACCCGGAGCTCGCGGCCGCCGCACGTCGCTACCTGAAGGGGGCGGCGGATCCGGTCGGCGCCGCGGTCCTGGCCGTCGTCACCGACCGCCGGAAGCTGCTGTACGAATATGTCGTCGACGCCTGGACCCTGCGGCACGGCCTGGCCTTCGCGGCCCGTGCCACGGTGGAGCTGTTCGGGATCCACCGCGAGGACCCCGTTCAGGACCGGACCACCGGACTGGCCGTCCTGCCCGAGGGCAAAGCAAAGTACCAGCTGTGGTTACGCCGGGGCGCCGCCGACCGGGTGCGGACGCTGCTGTACATGGCCGACGAGAACACGTACCGCGAGGCGGTGGCCGCGCTGGCCGCGCACCGCGGCGGTGCGCGGCGCCGGATCGTGGTGTCGTATCTGGTGCCGAGCGAGACCGGCTGGGTCGCGGAGTGCTGCGCCGACCCGGGGGAGAGCGGCCGGGAGGACCGTGTCGTACGCGCCATGCTGTTCGAGTCGCTGAACGACGAGGAGCAGCTGCGGGCTCTGCTGCGGGAGGGCGGCGTGTCCGCCTACGACGGCAGCCTCTCCGCGGCAGCCACCGTCGCCGAGGGCGTCGGCCCGGCCGTCGCCGCGCTGATCGCGGAGATCTGGCGGCACCGCATGCCGTCCCGCGGGGTATCGGCGGAAGAACTGGCGGGGGTCCTGGCTCAGTTGCCGACGGACGAGGCGTTCGAGCTGCTGATGTCCCACGCGGACGACAAGCAGGTGCATCCGGCGCTGCTGGAGGCGGCGCGCCGGTATCCGGTGCGCGCGGCACGTCTCCTGGCCGACCGGGCGGCGCCCGCCCCGGGGCGCAACGCCCACCTGCTGGGCCAGTTGCTGACCGCGCACGTCGCCGTGCACCGTGAGCTGATGGAGCCGCGGCTCGCACAGTTCCCGCCCAAGGCCGCCGAGGTGGTGCGGGAGCTGCTGCACCCGGCCGCCGCCGACGCCCCCGACGACGCGCTGCCCGAGCTGCTGGTGAGCCCGCCGTGGACACGCGAGCGGACGGCTCCGGAACCGAGAACCGTCAAGGGGCTCGTCGCGGGGGAGGAGACCCGCATGCTGTGGCAGCCCGGCGAGCGTGAGGCATGGGATGCCGCCGTCGAGGGGCCCGAGCGGCGGCGGCGCCGGCAGAACGAGCCGTATCCCGTCGTCGAGGCCGTGCGGCAGCAGTTCACGAACCTCGACGACTACCGTCTGGCCGCCCTGCTCACCGACGGCCCGGACGCGTACCGCCCGTTGCTGGCGCAGTGGACTCCCGAGTGGATGTGGGTGAAGAAGCTGAAGCCGGTGGCCGCCCGCTGGGAGGAGGACGCGCTGCCGCCGCTGCTGCACGCCGCGACGCGGGAGCCCGCCGTGGCCGGCGGACTGCTCCTGCCCTACCGTCAGCTGGCGGTCGCGCGGCTGATGGCCGACTGGTTCGTGCGGCTGAGGTCCGTCGCGCCCACGGCCCGCGCGTGGTTCGCCCGGCACGGCGCGGACGCCGCCGCGCTGCTGGTGCCCGACGCCGCCGGCCCGGCGGGCGCCGCCCGCCACAACGCCGAGCACGCGCTGCGGGCCGTCGCCGCCACGCACGGCCAGGACGCCGTGCTCGACGCGGCGGGCGGTCACGGTCCCGAGGCGGTCGCGGTCGTCCGTGACCTGCTGTCGGCCGACAGCAGGGAGCTCGCGCTGCCACCGAAGATGCCGGAGCCGGCCACCTGGGCGGCCCCCCGGCTGCTGCCGCGCGTGCTGCTGCGTGGCCGGACCTCGGCGCTGCCGGACGAGGCGGTGCGCCATCTGCTGACCATGCTGGCGATCTCCCGGCAGGGCGCGGTCTACACGGGCGTGGAGGTGGTGAAGGAGGCGTGCGATCCCGAGTCGCTGGCCGAGTTCGGCTGGTCCCTTTTCGAGCAGTGGCGGCTGGCCGGTATGCCGGCCAGGGAGAGCTGGGCGCTGCACGCCCTGGGGTGGCTCGGCGACGACGACACGGTGCGCCGGCTGACGCCGGTCCTACGGAACTGGCCCGGCGAGGGAGCGCACAAGCGGGCCGTGGACGGCCTGCACGTCCTGGCGGCCATCGGCAGCGACGTCGCCCTGATGCATCTGCACGGGGTGTCCCAGCGGGTGAAGTTCAAGGGGCTCAAGGCGCGGGCCCAGGAGAAGATCGAGCAGCTGGCGGCCGATCTGGGGCTGTCCGGCGAGGAACTCGCCGACCGGCTGGTGCCGGACTTGGGGCTGGACGCCGACGGCTCGACCGTCGTGGACTACGGGCCCCGGCGCTTCACCGTGGGTTTCGACGAGCAATTGCGGCCGTACGTACTGGACCAGGACGGCAAGCGGCGCAAGGACCTGCCCAAGCCGGGTCCCCGCGACGACGCCGAGTTGGCGTCGGCGGAACGCAAGCGGTTCATGGCGCTGAAGAAGGACGTGCGGACGGTGGCCTCGGACCAGGTGCGCCGGCTGGAGGGTGCGATGGTCGCGGGCCGCAGCTGGACGACCGGTGAGTTCCGCGAGCTGTTCGTCTCCCATCCCCTGCTGTGGCATCTGGTGCGGCGGCTGGTGTGGCTGTGCGTCCCGGCCGGGGCTTCGGAGAGGGCTCTGTACGGGACCCCGGCCATCAGCGGCGCTGGTGCGCTGACGGCGTTCCGGGTGGCGGAGGACCGCACCTTCGCCGACGTACGGGACGCGGAGTTCACGTTGCCGGAGGACGCCTCGGTGCGGCTGGCGCACCCGCTCCACCTCGGCGAGGAGCTGACGGAGTGGGAGGAGCTGTTCGCCGACCACGAGATCCTGCAGCCTTTCCCGCAGCTCGGCCGCGCCGTGCACCGGCTCACGGACGACGAGGCGGCCGGCGACCGGTTGGAGCGGTTCGAGAACATCACCGTGCCGACCGCCAAACTGCTCGGCCTGGAACGGCGCGGCTGGGAGCGCGACGAGCCGATGTTCGCGGGTGTGCAGTGCCGGCTGTCCAAGCGGGTCGCGAAGGACCGCTGGATCATCGTCAGTCCGTCGGACGGGTTCAGGCTCGGCGCCGTCGACGTCTCCACCGAGCAGTCGCTGGAATTCATAGGACTCTCCGAGCAGCCCAGTGCGTGGAACCCACCCGGGGAGCCGTCCAGGCTCGCCTTCGCCGGACTCGACCCGGTGACCGCGTCCGAGTTGCTCGCCGACCTCACGGAACTGGTGGCGCGGTGACGACGACGCACCACACCGCACGGCGCAGCTCGGGGACGGCGCGGCGGCACGCGACACCGCGGCCGCTACGACGCGGGAGGACGTAGCCGGTGCGTGTTCAAAGGCCCCTCCGCTGCTGCGGTGGTGCACGGTCACGGCGGCCCGCACGTCGGCCGGATCGATGACGACACCGGTCTCCTGGATCAGGTCGCGCAGTGCCCGGGTCCAGTCGGCCTCGTACGTCCATAGGCTGCCGTCGCCCATGATCGCCAGTGTGGCTTGTGGGGCGGCGATCCGGTGCGCCATCGCCAGCACGTCCGGGCCGCTCATCCAGTGGTAGGCCCGGCAGGTGATCAGGTCCGGCGTCCATCTGTCCTCCCCGGGCAGAGGGGCGAGGGGCGCGTAGACGTCGGCGGAGGTTTGGACGACGTTGAGGGTGCAGTCCCCGAGCAGGGGCGTGAGCGCGGCCCGGGCCTGGTCGAGCATCGGCCGGCTCCAGTCGACGCCTTCGATGTACGCGAGAGTGGGGAGAGCTTTCAGCAGTGCCCGGGGGACTTGTCCGGTGCCGGTGCCCAGGTCCAGCAGTGTTGGATCGGGAAGGTCCCGGACGGTGTCGGCCAGCAGCTACCCTCTCCGGATCACCGCTCCAGCGGCCCACGAAGACCTGGATCGGCACCGCGAAGCCGTCGACGCTCGTCGCCTCCTCCAGGGCATACGGCGTCAGGCCTTCCACCTCCAGGCCCTCTTCGGCGAGCTCCCGCCGCAAGGTCGCCTCCAGGCTGACGTCCTCCACCGTACGGCCGCCGCCGAGGAGAGCGAACGTGCCCGGGGCCCAGATGCCTTCACGCTGGTCCCGCAGGTGAAGCAGGTATCTGCCGTGGCCGTCGTGGATCAGCGCGGAGGCGTTGACGGGCTCTGGCCGCCCGTCGAGGCCCTGGTCTCGGGCGTCCAGGAGCTTGGTACGCAAGGTCGGGGACCGGACGTCGGCGAACTCGAGCCACCGGGCGCCGGCAACCTCATCGTCCTGCACTGTGAGCTGGGGGTGCTGCTCGGGCACGAGGTAGAAGACGAAGCGGAAGTCGAAGTGCTGGTGGGACCCTTCGCCCTTGGCGGGGTTCGCGTCGATGTCGTGGACGTCGATGTCGATCGGAGCCGCGAGGAACTGCGGAGTCAGGCACAGGTCGCCCGGCCGGATGCCGGTCTCCTCGCACGCCTCCCGCAGCGCCCCGGCCAGGAGCGTCCGGTCGTCTCTTCGACATGGCCGCCCGGCGAAGCAGGCGGGTTCGCTGATTTCTGACTGCTGAGTCGCGGGAACCTGCGCCTCGGTGGGCGACGAGACGCTCTGGACGGACGAGTTTATGGCCGACCCGCCCTTGACCGAGAACGCTCAAGGCCGGTGTCGTCCCGGATCCAGGGGGTCGGCAGGTTCTGCCTTCATCGGCGCATCTCGGACGACTCCCTGTGCGAGCCGTCCGTCGAACGGATCGTCGTTGCGGAGGGCCGGTGTCCGAGGTGAGAATGCGTGGAGGTGCCGGGTGGTCATCCCGGCGAAGTGTTGGAGGCGCTGCTTGTGAACACCGCATCGCGGTGCGCCTCGCTATGCGCGCCAGACGCTGACCACTTCGCTTCGCCCATCGGCTGACCTGCTTCATTCACGGTGGGCGCTTCCCCTTATGGGAGACCACCGTAGTGTCCGAAGACTTCGGGACGGTTGATCGCCGTCCTCTGGCAACGGTTCTTGCCGCCAACCTCGTTTCGATCACAGGGAATTGCCTCACGTACATGGGCGGGGGGTGGGGGGAGCCCCCGCATATCCTGAACCGCGCCCCGCGTTTCCCCATACATATGGGGAAACGCGGGGCGGGAGTCTCCCCGTAGGAAACCTTGCGTGAGGGGTCAGGACGAGGCAGGCAGGGCCTTGATAGCGGCCTGCCATGGGTAGGCGTCGAGGTTGCCGTGCCGTGGTGGGTGCGGTACGAACGCGTCTTCACCGAGCAGGACGGTGACGCCAGCGTCGCGCAGGGTCTGGACGCTGCGGGTGATAGCGGGGTGTGCGTCCTGGGCGTTGTTCCAGTGGGGCAGGGCGACGATGGGCAGCTGCAGCCCGATGCCCTCGGTGATGAGCCCGAGGGCGAGGGTGTCGCTGATGCCTGCGGCCCACTTGTTGACCGTGTTGCTGGTCAGCGGGGCGACGAGCAGCGCGTCGGGGGCCGGGAGGACGTCCTCCTGGCTGGGGAGTTTGTACTCGTGGCGGACTGGGTGCCCGGTGAGTTGCTGCAGGGCCTCGATCTCGCCCTCGGCGTCCTCGGATGCCCACCGGTAGGCGGAGGGCGTGAGGATCGTGCAGACGTCCCACCCGGCCTGTTGGGCAGCGCGGATGGGCACGGTGAGGCGGCGGGAGGGCGGTGCGGCGCAGGCGATCAGGTACAGGGTGCGGTTCGTCACCGGGGCAGTCCACAGCGATCAGCGAGCGTGCGCAACCGGCCCTCGGCGGACCCGGCTCCGAGTAGGCGCAGGTTCTCGACGGTGGTCTTCGTGCGGGGTCGGCACTGGACCTCTTCGGGGGCCAGCTCCTCGGCATCCAGCAGGGTGTCGACCGCCTTCTCACGCTGTCCGGCCTGCAGCTCGCCGAGGGCACGGTCGGCGAGCAGGTGCGCCCGGCGCTCCTTGGGGAGGTTGCTGAACGCCTGGGTCGGGATGACCGCGACGGCGTCCGCTCCTTCGCTGAGCTGGACGTGTGCGGCGACGCGGGACAGCGACACGTTCGTCGGCCCGAAGCTGGTCCACAGCAGATTGTCGTCCCGGCCGAGGCGGGCGGCGTGCTCGTCGGCCTGGTCGAGGTGGTCGGGGAGCTGGCGGGCGTGGGCGGCGGGGTTGCGGTCGTCGGCCTCGGCGGCCGCCGCGGACGCCATGGCGGCCTTGAGGTAGAGCATCCCCAACACCGAGAAGCCGCCCGGACCGCTGCGCAGCAGCTCGTCCTGGAGGCGGTGGGCTGAGGCGAGCACGAACCGGGCGGCGTCGGCGGCCTGGCCGTGGTTGGTCATCGCGTTGCCGAGGTGGCGGGCGGCCGAGGCCATGAGGACGGGGTTCTCGCTGCGCTCGGCGGCGGTGACGGCGCGGTGCCCGGCGATGAGCGCCAGCTCGGTGTCACCCCACTTGATGGCGGCGACCTCGGTCAAACTCCAGGGTGAGCGAGAGCAGCTCGTACGCGGTGCGCCGGTCGTCGCCGCGGTGGTGCTGGGCGGCCCGGGTCGCGTTGACGAGCAGGGCGGGGATGGCGCTGCCCAGCTGCGCGAAGTGCCCGGCCTGGAAGCCGGTCCTGGCGTACGTCAGGGCCGGGCGCAGCCGCTCGACGGGCAGGGGCTCCTCGGGGGAGTCGTCGACCGCGCCCGTGATCACGTCGTGCCGGTGCAGCGCGCGGCGTACGGCGTCGATCTCGCTCTGCCCAACGCACTCGGTGTCGATGACGTCGGCGATCAGCCGCTCCAGCGTGATGCCGAGGCGCAGGGCGGCGAGCCGCATCACCGACAGCTGCGGGTCGGCCTGGCGGCGCCCGCCTTCGAGCTCCTCGACCCAGCGCAGGGACTTGCCCATGAGGTAGGCGAACTCCTGGCGGGACATGCGTCGGCGGGTGCGCCAGTAGTTGACTCGGCGGCCGAACTGGAAGGGGTCCATGGGTTTCTCCGGATGCGGAGCACGACCCACACACATCGTGTGGTCTGACCCCGGTATACCGCCCCTACCGTCCGGATATGGCCAAGTCCCAGAACCCCCTCACCCCAACGTGGGGGCCCTCCTCGTCCCTGACGACAACACCCTCGCCCATCTGCGCACCGCCAGCCCCGGCGCGACCCGCTTCGTCCAGTGCGGCGGCGGCCGGGACGCGGTCGTGATCTCGCCCCTGCAGCGCGGCCTCGCGGCGCTCGACGCCCTGGACCTGCCCGTCGAGGACGGGTACTCGGTGTTCGCCGACCCCTCCCGCCAGGAGCTGATCGTGGTGGTGGACGAGGGCTGGGTGCATCTGTGGGAGGACACCCCCGGTGTGCGAGTGCTCTCCCTCAGCTCCTGGCTCCTGCTGCCCGCGCCGGGCGGCGACAGCTCGTACTCCGCGCACTGGCTGAGCCGCCCGGCGCGGGACATCCCGTCCCTGTGGCGGGACCAGGAGACCGACCCGCTCCTCGGCGGGATGTCCGCCCGGGTCGATCCGCGGGCCCTGCTCGACGCGCTGGCCACGGTCGACAAGCCCGTGACGGCCCCGGTGGCGGCGTCATGAGCTCGTACACCGTGCTGTACGACCCGGAGGGTCTGCTCGGCGCGGAGTTCCCCCTCGACAGCGAGCCGTACATGAAGCTGGTCAAGGAACTGCTCGACTGGCCGGACATGGCCGACCTGTCGTCGAGCGACTGCCTGCAGCTCGCCCTGCAGCTGACCGGGCACGGCCGGGCGGTCGCCGGCGAAGTCCGCAAGCTCTGCGACGAACTGGCCGAGGGCGACGAGATCCGGGCCCTGGGCGAGGTCGTCCTCGCCGAAGCGGACCGCCAGCTGTCGGCTCGCCGGATGGGCACAGTGCACTTGCGTACAGCAGCGGGCCCGCATGGTCCGCGCCCTCTACGAACGCCTTGACCGGCTCAACAGCACACGCCCGGCAGCGTCCTCGACCTGATCGGCCCCAGACCGCCCGTCGTCTTCCCCCGTGGACGCGGGCGTACGGAGCCCCCAGCTGGCCGTTCCACCCGACCCAGCTGGGGGCTCTCCCATGCCCGGCCTGCTCCTGGTGGTCCGCCGCGCGGGTCACCGCAGGCCCGCCAGGGCCGAGGAGCTGCCGACCCTCGCGCCGCGACCGGAGCGGGAAAAATCGGGCATTGAGGCACTGTCCAGGACGTGCAGCACGTACGGGTGAAGCCCTCTCGGCCCCGTCCTGGATGAGGGTGCAGCGCGTGCTGATGCCGGACTCGGAGGCCGAGTCGTGGACCGTGCTCGGGGACGACCACGTGGCGGTCGCGCCGATCGAGCGCTACCTGGCCTGGGGCGAGAAGTCACCGAACACGGTCAAGGCGTACGTCCACGATCTGAAGGACTGGTTCGTCTACCTGGTGGCTTCCGAAACCGCCAGAGCCAACGCCTCCGATCACACTGCGCAACCACCCGAAGGGCCCGCAGCAAGCTGACGACCCATCAAGTTTGTTGACCCAGGAAACCCCCGGATGCCATACGGGTGGCACTCGAATTGATTATTATTGGGGCCTCTTGGCTTACAGTAGAGATCCTCTCCTGCTTCATTGCTGCTACTTTTTTTTGACTTGCCACCAATGGCAGAGTCATTTGGTGGATGAGCCATGACTTCACGAAAATTCTCAAGGAAAGGAATCGGATAATGGATGCCACTACATGGGTGAGTCACCGGGACTACCGCCTCTTCAAGGGAAATCGACTCGCCTGCATTGACACAGAAGCGGGCAACATCATCACGTTCGGCGGGACGATCGCCGATCACGGTACCTACAAGCACCTGCCGGAGGACTTCAAGCTGGGGGTCGACGCCACTACGTGGGTATATGGCAAAGACTACCGCCTCTTCAGGGGCCGTCGACTGGTCTGTATCGACACGGAGGACGGGAACTCTGTCACGTTCGACGGTAAGATCGCCGACCACAACACCTACAAGAATCTGCCGGAGGACTTCAAGCTGGATATTGATGCCACTACGTGGGTCAGCCACAGGGATTATCGCTTGTTCAAGGGTGACCACCTCGTGTGCATCGACACGACAAACGGTAACGCCATCACCTACGACGGTAGAATTGCCGATCACGGCACCTATGAGAACCTGCCGAAGGAGTTCAAGCTGGGGGTCGACGCCACTACGTGGGTAAGTGGCAAAGACTACCGCCTCTTCAGGGGCCGTCGACTGGTCTGTATCGACACGGAGAACGGGAACTCTGTCACGTTCGACGGTAAGATCGCCGACCACGGCACCTACAAGAACCTCTCCTCTTTCTGGACCAGTTGATGCCGAACTGGTCGAGAGGCCATTCGGGCCCCGTCAAGGGGTTCCCGTAGCGCCCACTGAAAAACGCCGATGCCCCGGGTGTCAGCTTTCGAAGTCGGCTGCACAGATGCCCGAAGTGGTCTGCACTCGCTGATGGCGGATCGCGCTGGGGCCAGCCAGGAGAGCCTGGCTGGCCCATCTTCTCTTGTCAGACCTTGTTCACCGGTTCTTGGAGTTCGGTGACCCACTCGTTGTGGTTGCCGGGGCATTCCAGGTTGATCTCTCGGGGGTAGCCGGCCGAGCGGTAGCCGTTGGCGTCGATCCAGCGGCCGAGGGTCTGGACGGTGGGCAGGACGCGTAATTCGTGCTGCAGAGCACGGGCAGTGCCGCCAAGGCCGGGACCGTGGCGTTCTGCACGCTGCTGCCCGCCGTGCTCGCTGCGCTCGTCAGCGGTCCGGTCATCGACCAGATGGGCCGACGGCGGGTGAGTGTCGCCTCGGATCTCGCCTGCGGGGTCGCCGTTGCGGCGATCCCGCTTCTGCAGTTCGCCGGCATCCTGCAGTTCTGGATGCTGTGCGTGCTGATGGCGATGACAGGGCTGTTCCGTGCGCCGGGTGAAGCCGCTCCCGGCGTCCTGTTGCCCACGCTCGCCGAACGCGCCGGAATGCCGCTGACCAGGGCCGCCGGGCTGTACGACGGTGCGGCACGCTGTGCGGCTCTGACGGCATCCGCTCTCGGAGGTGTGCTGATCGCCGTACTCGGAGCCGCCAACGTCCTGTTGGTAGATGCCGCGACCTTCGCCGTGGCCGCGCCACCTTTCGCGTTCGGGGTGCGCGGCATGCCAGAGGCACGGGCCCAACGACGGGCCGAGCCGACGACGCTGCGGGCCTACCGTCGTGAACTCGCTGAAGGGTATCGCTTCGTGGCGGCCACGCCGCTGCTGCTGGGCCTGTGCCTGATGACCCTGGTCACCAGGGGACTCGACCAGGGATGGAGCGCCGTGCTCCTGCCCGTCCATGCCCGTGAGGAGCTTGACGGTGCCGTCCATCTCGGTCTGCTGAACGCGTCGTTCGGGATCTGCGCTCTCACCGGGGCGCTGGTCTACGGGGCGGTGGGCAGCCGCTTTCGGCGGTGGCCCGTGTTCACGATCGCCTTTCTCATCGGGGGCCTGCCGCGCTTCGTGGTGGCCGCCTTCACCGACACCTTCACCCCGCTGGCTCTGACGATGGCGGTAGAGGGTCTCGCCTTCGGTGTACTCAACCCGATCATGGCCACCGTGACGTATGAGACGGTCCCGGAGGACCTGCGCAGCCGCGTGCTGAGCGCGACAACGGCCTCGGTCCAGCTGGTCACTCCGCTTGGCGGACTGGCCGCAGGCTTGCTCGTGGACTCGGTCGGCCTGCCCTCCACGCTGCTGGCGGTTGGCGGTGTGTATCTGCTCGCCACGCTGTGTCCAGTGATCTTCCCGGCCTGGAGAAGGATGGACCGTACCGGTTCTCCCCACGCCAGGGCGAAGGGCTCGCCGCTGCGAGGCTCGGGGTCGAAGCGGGTGTAGAGGCTCGGGCTGTTTGTGCCTAGGCTGTCTTCCGCCCACGGACCGCCGCACGGAGTCGCCCGGCCGCCGCGACGATTGACAACACGGAACGGGCGGCATCGTGATCACGATGCCGCCCGTTCCGTCGGTGCGTCAGCGCCGCTTTCGTCGGTGCCCATCATCGAGGAATGGGGCCGCGGAGGGGCGAGGTCGTCCGAGGCCGTGGGTGCGGACGCTTCGGCGGGGCGTACTGAGGTGGCGCCGGGGCCGCTCATGCGGGGGTCTCACGCTTCTCGCCGTCCGGCTCGGACGTGATCTGATAGGACAGCAACTGCTGGAACAAGCCCGGCTGTTGGGAGAGCTGGGCGTAGGTGCCCTCCTGGACGATTTTGCCGTCGTCGAGGACCACGATGCGGTCGGCGATGGCGACATTGGTGATGCGGTGGGTCACCAGCAACACCGCCCGGTCCCGGGCGAGGTTTCGCAGCCGCTGGAAGATGCGGTACTCGGCGCGGGGATCCAGGTTCGCCGTCGGCTCGTCGAGGACCAGCAGACCGGCCTGGCGGAAGAACGCTCTCGCCAGGGCGATGCGCTGCCACTGGCCGCCGCTGAGTTCCTCCCCGTTGAGCCACTCGCGGGCCAGGAGGGTGTCCAGGCCGGCACCGAGCTTGTCGACGACTTCGTCGGCGTCGGCCGCTTCGCACGCCTCGCGGACCGCCGCGTCGCCGCGCGCCGTGGGCTGACCCTGGGTCACGTTCTCGCGCACGGTCAGTGGCCAGTGCGCGTAGTCCTGCGGCACGAGGGCGACCTGCTGCCACAGAGCCTGCGGATCGGCGTCACCGGTGGGGACACCGTCCCACAGCACCTGCCCGTCCGTGGGCAGGTAGAGGCCGCTGACCAGCTTCGACAGCGTCGACTTGCCCGAGCCGTTGAAGCCCACCAGCGCGGTGACCTCGCCCCGGCGCAAGGTGAGGGAGACGTCGGACAGCGCGTCGCGGTCCTTGCCGGCGTACCGGTGGGTGACCGACTTGACCTCGATCGTCCCCGGCGACTCGGGACGGCGCGGGCCCCGGCGCATGCGGAAGCCGCCGGCCTTGTCGAGGAAGCCGGTCCAGTCGTCCATGTACAGCCCAGTCCGCACTGCGCGCGCACCGACGGCCACCAGACCGCGGACCGACATGCCTACCGTCTGCAGGGCGAAGACGGCCGTCCCGGCATGCCCGACGGTGATCCGGCCGGTCGCGAGCAGCCACACGACCGCCGCCCACACCACCGCCGAGCCCAGCCCTCCGCACACCGCGCCGACCAGGGACATCCGGGCTCCCTTGTCGGCCGCGGCCCGGTCCTCGCGGTTGATCCGGGCGACCGTGTGCCGGTACCGGCCGGACAGGAAGCCGGCCATGGTGCCGGCGCGGATCTGGTCGGCGGCGTCCTTGGTGTAGATGTGCCAGCGCAGCACCGACAGCATCCGGTTGTCGCCGTTGCTGCGCAGATTCGCCAAGTACCGGACGCGCGCAGCGCTCACCTGAGCCAGGGCCTGCGGCAGGCTGGCTGCGACGAGGAGCGGGAGAAGGACCCAGTGCACGCCGGTCAGCACGATCGCCCCGGCGAGGAAGCCGGCGCCCGAGGCGATCAGGTCCTGGCCCTCGTTGATCAGGTCGCCGGTGACCTGGGCGCCGCGGTCGGCGGCTTCCCGGTCACGGTTGAAGTCGGGGTCGTCGTACGCGCACAGCTCGACCTCGGCGCAGCCGGTCAGCAGCATCTGCTCGGCCTCGCGTGACATCAGCGGGCCCAGCCGGGAGGACAGCCAGTTGACGGTGATTCCGAGGAGCGCGCGCACACCGGCGGCACCGGCGAGCAGGGCGACGGAGGGCCACGCCTGAAGGAGCCGATGGTAGACGTCTCCCTCGCGCAGCAGGGCGGTCAGGGTGCCGGCGATGGCGATCAGGCCCAGGGCCTGCATCATGCCGGTGACGGTCTGGCACAGCAGAAGGCCGACGGTGGCGCGTCGATCGACGCGCCAGGCGAGAGCCAGCGAGCGGCGCACCAGCTGCGGCAGGCGTCGGGCCATGTCGCGCATCCGGATCGAGCGGCCGGCCGCCTCGCGGCTGCCGGTCAGGTCGACGTACCGCATCTGCGGCTCGGGAGCGGACGGGTGCGAGACGCCACTCGGTGCGGAGGGGGCGGTGGGGGACGCTGCGGGGGTGGTGCGCGGTCCCGGGACACTGGCGGCTGATGCATCGGTGGGCTCACTCATGCCGCCCACCCCGTATCCGGACGTGCTGAGCTGAGCTTGCCGTCAACGTTGTGCGTGATCACGCCGGGCCGCCGTTCGATTCCAGGAGTCTGCTGCAAGGGGGCAGGGGTGGGGTGCATGGCGTGTCCTCCGTCTGGGCGTCGGTGTGGCATCGATGCTCTAAAAACGCGCTGGACCTGGTCCCGTCACGGCCCGATCGGAGGGCATTTGGTGAACGGGAGTTCTCATCCCAGGGGCAGGGCGTGCGGGCTCTGGGCGGACGCGGCTCAAACTCGTTCGATCAGGGCGGTTCACTCCTTCAGGGGGTTGCGGACAGCACGGACCGGGCCGCAGCGGAAGTCCGCGGCGGCCGTGCGGTAGGCACGGCCACGAGTACATGCCGGAGAACGGATACCTGGGCTCTCGTCGGCAGGTGCGGCAGTGCCGGAGCGGGGCAAGGCCCGCCAGGTCCACCCCGGCGATGTGACATCTCGTGACAGATGAGAGGGTCAGGCGGGTGAGTGAGACACCGACGAACACCCTGCAATACCGCTTTGACGGGCCAGAAGACGCTCCCGTCCTGATCCTGGGTCCCTCCCTGGGTACCACCTGGCACATGTGGGACCGGCAGGTCCCCGAGCTGGCGAAGCAGTGGCGGGTCTTCCGGTTCGACCTGCCGGGGCACGGCGGTGCGCCCGCGTACCCGGCAGGTGCCGTCGGAGACCTCACCGCGCGACTGCTCGCCACCCTCAACGGCCTCGGTGTGCAGCGCTTCGGCTACGCGGGCTGTGCGCTCGGCGGCGCGGTCGGGATCGAGCTGGCCCTGCGCCATCCCGAGCGTCTCGCCTCACTCGCGCTGATCGCCGCCTCGCCCCGCTTCGGCACGGCCGACGAGTTCCGCCAGCGCGGGGTGATCGTGCGGACGAACGGGCTCGACCCCATCGCCCGTACGTCCCCGGACCGCTGGTTCACCGGTGGTTTCGCCGCCGCGCAGCCCGCCATCACCGAGTGGGCCGTGCAGATGGTACGCACCACCGACCCCGGCTGCTACATCGCCGCCTGCGAGGCGCTGGCCTCGTTCGACGTACGGGGCGAACTGGCCCGGGTCGGTGTCCCGACGCTCGTCCTCGTCGGCTCGGACGACCAGGTCACCGGCCCCGCCGAGGCCCGCACCCTGGTCGCCGGGATCCCGGACGCCCGGCTCGCCGTCGTCCCCGGGGCCTCCCACCTGGTACCGGTCGAGCAGCCCGGCGCCGTCACCGACCTGCTGGTCAGACACTTCTCCACCGCCTGGCAGCCCGGCTTCGACTCCACCACCGGTATGACGGCGATCCAGGCGGCCCCGGTCAAACCGATCCTGGCCGCCGCGCCGCCGCAGCCCGCGCAGCCGATCGCCGAGATCGCCCCCGCCGCCGTCGAACCGCAGGTCATGGGCCGCCCGGACCCGTACGACGCCGGCCTCAAGGTGCGCCGTGAGGTGCTCGGCGACGCACACGTCGACCGGGCGATGGCCCAGGCCGACGAGTTCTCCGGGGACTTCCAGGAGCTCATCACCCGCTACGCCTGGGGCGAGATCTGGGACCGGCCCGGCCTGGACCGGCGCACGCGCAGTTGCGTCACCCTCACCGCCCTGGTCGCGGGCGGCCACCTCGACGAGCTCGCGTTCCACACCCGCGCCGCCCTGCGCAACGGCCTCACCCCGGCCGAGATCAAGGAAGTGCTGATGCACGCGGCCGTCTACTGCGGGGTTCCGGCGGCGAACAGCGCGTTCAAGGTGGCCCAGCAGGTCATCCGCGAGGAGACGACCCCCACCGAGTGAGCCCCGCGCGCGCGGCGGAGGCAGGATGGACGTCATGAAACTGACGAAAATGTCGCACGCCTGCGTCCGCCTCGAGAAGGACGGGCAGACGCTCGTCCTCGACCCCGGCGGATTCAGCGAGGAGGACGCCGCCCTCGGCGCGGACGCGATCCTCGTCACGCACGAGCACCCCGACCACTTCGACGAGGGGCGGCTGCGGGCGGCCCTGGCGGCCGACCCGGCCACCGAGATCTGGACCCTCGGATCGGTCGCCGAGCAGATCTCCGCCGCCTTCCCCGGCCGTGTCCACACCGTCGGCCACGGCGACACCTTCACCGCCGCCGGCTTCGACGTCCAGGTCCACGGCGAGCTGCACGCGGTCATCCACCCGGACATCCCGCGGATCACCAACGTCGGCTACCTCGTCGACGGCGGCAAGGTCTTCCACCCCGGCGACGCGCTCACCGTCCCCGACCACGCCGTGGAGACGCTGATGCTCCCGGTGATGGCCCCCTGGAGCAAGCTCTCCGAGGTCATCGACTACGTCCGCGAGGTCGGGCCGCAACGTGCCTACGACATCCACGACGCCCTCCTCACCGACCTCGCCCGCCCGATCTACGACGGTCAGATCGGCGCCCTGGGCGGCACGGACCACCTGCGGCTGACGCCGGGGGAGTCGGCCGAGGTGTGACGCCCCCTCCGGGGTCCCGGGCGGGCGGCGTTGTCAGACCCGCCCGGTAGGTTGTGAGACATGCGCATCGCGACCTGGAACGTGAACTCGATCACCGCCCGCCTGCCGAGGCTCCTGGCCTGGCTGGAGAGCAGTGGCACCGACGTGCTCTGCCTCCAGGAGGCCAAGGTCGCCGAGGCCCAGTTCCCGTTCGACGAGCTGCGCGAGCTGGGCTACGAGGCGGCGGTGCACGCCACCGGCCGGTGGAACGGCGTGGCGGTGATCTCCCGTGTGGGCGTCGAGGACGTGGTCAAGGGCCTGCCCGGCGACCCCGGCTACGACGGCGCCCCGGAACCCCGTGCCCTCTCCGCGACCTGCGGCCCGGTCCGTGTCTGGTCGGTGTACGTGCCGAACGGCCGCGAGGTGGACCACCCGCACTACGCGTACAAGCTCCAGTGGTTCGAGGCCCTGAAGGCGGCTGTCGCGGGCGACGCGGCGGGCAGCCGCCCCTTCGCGGTGATGGGCGACTACAACGTGGCTCCGACCGACGACGACGTGTACGACAGGGCCGCCTTCGAGGGCTCCACCCACGTCACCCCCGCCGAGCGCGCCGCCCTCGCCTCCCTGCGCGGGGCCGGCCTGTCCGACGTGGTCCCGCGGCCCCTCAAGTACGAGCACCCGTTCACGTACTGGGACTACCGCCAGCTCGGCTTCCCCAAGAACCGCGGTATGCGCATCGACCTGGTGTACGGCAACGAGCCGTTCGCGAAGGCCGTGAAGGACGCCTACGTCGACCGCGAGGAGCGCAAGGGCAAGGGCGCCTCGGACCACGCGCCCGTCGTGGTCGACCTCGACGTGTAGCCGCGCAGCAGCCGCAGGTCCACCGGCTCCCCGAGCGCGGCCAACCCCGCGTACCCGGGATGCAGATGGTCCCCGCTGTCGTAAGGAGACACCGGAGACAGGTCGACGAGCGATGCGCGAAGCCCTCGTGAGGTCGACCCCATCGAAAGCCCGCGCGCCTGTGGTGCGCAGGGTGGGGTGAATGACACGCTGGGCGTATGAAGATCCCTTTTCTGGGCCACCGGCACGACAAGCCCGGAGCCCCCGACCCCGAGGGCATCGCCGACCTCCTCTCCGAGTGTGAACTGCTGCGTTCGCAGGCGTCCCGGGAGGGCATCCAACTCGACGACACCGCGGCCTCGTTGGAGGCGCTGGACCAGTTGGTGCCGCGCTGGCGGGACGACGAGGAGGTGCTGCCCTGGCTCGGCAACGACGCCGGGCTCTACCTCGGCACGGTCGTCGTACGAACCGTCCCGGGCGCTGCCTGGGACCTCCGGCCGGACGGCCAGCCCGTGATCCGGCTCGACTCCGGCCGTGAGTTCGACGTCGTCGCCTCCGGTCACGAGTGGGCCTCCAGCGGGGCGCCCGAACTCTCCCAGTTGTACGCCGAGGTCGCCGAAGCGTGAATCCCTGGCCCGCAGTTCGATGTAAATACGGCTAATGCCCGAAAAGTGCGTGTCGTTCATTGAAGTCGATCTTGTGCGGATAAGTTGCGGCACCTACGACACGGCTGAGAGTGAGCTGAGAGTGAGTAGGGCTGGGCATGGCCGTCGATCCTCCGATCGACTTGCGTGACGTTTGCGTGACGTCACACCGACCCGCGCAGCCACCGCGCCAAGGACTTCATCTCCAAGATCCTCAAGTACTGAGCGGGGGAGTGTGCACCGTGTTCCGCACCACTCGCGTGTCCCTCGTTCCGGTGGTCACGGCGACGGTGTCCTCGGCGCCGTCGAACCGGCCGTCGGCGCCGCCCTGTCACGCCGGCAAGGTCATCGCGTCGAACCTCGACTACGATGTGCCGTTCATCCCCGTGATGACGGTGATCTCGCCGATCGCTCCGACCGATCCAGGGACGCTGCTGCGGGTGGGGGCCCTACGGCCCCTGGACCGCAGGGGGCGGCAGTCACAGAGCCCTACCCGCCCGGCGCCGGCCGGAGATCACTGCTCGCGCAGCGGGATCGACACGTACGACGGGTCGTTCGCCGGTGAGGAGAAGGTCAGCCGAGCGCCGGACGGGTTGTGCTCGAAGGGGAGCGGGTCGACCGTGTCGACCACCAGGGCCGGCCGGTGCCCTGGGCCAGGACGTCGTAGCCGTGGAGGGCAGCTCCGGGCCGACGCCGAACGGCTTCCGGGGCGTTCGCTCGTGGAAGGCGTACGGCGAACCTAGGAAGCCCGGTGGGAGTTGCGCGCAGCCGCCGGGGTCGGCAGAGGTGCCTGCGCCGCCCGCGTCACGTCCCCGACCAGTTCGACCACATCGGGGCCGTACGCCTGTGAGTTGACGACCTTCAGAAGCAGCACGAAGGAGTTGTGGCCGTGTTTGCGGGCCAGCCGCTCGTGATTGCGGGAGAGATAGCGGGTCGCGGCCTGGTTGGTGATCGCGCGCTGGCCGCAGAACAGGAAGACGGGCCGGGCCAGGCCCGGTTCTCCGGCCGTGAGCCGGGCCAGCAGCACGTACTCGGTCAGGCCGGCCTCCATGCGGTAGCGCTCGCTGCCGATCTGGAAGGCCAGTCGGTCAGGGCCCGGGTCCGGGTCGGTGTTCACGCGCACCCCGGGCAGCATGGCGAGCATGTGGGCCGCCATGCGTCGATTCGAGCCCGGGCCGCCCACGCAGAACTCCGTCCGCTCACCGAAGCCCTGCCGGGCCGCGTCCTGGGTGATCACCTCGGCGTGTGCGCCGCAGTCCTTGATGAGCGCGGAGAGTTCGAGGAGCGCGAACACGTCGTAGCGGTGCACCGTGAGGTCGGGGCTGCCCGCGTCACGGTTGACGACCAGCAGGGACTCGGAGTTGTCGGGCAGCCCGAAGAAGGCCTGCTTGCGGCGGAGCTTCCGCTTCCACAGGTAGGTCCGGGCCAGCCAGCCGAACGCGGCACTGATACCGGCGGCCACCACGCCCAGGACGAGGTTGCGCACGTCGTCATTCATGGGCGCGCATGCTAGCGGGCGAACGGCGAACCCGTGTTCGAGACCGGTCGACGCGCCTTCCTGACGGGGGCATGGCGATCGCATAAGCTGCGCGGACGGTCTTTTGCTGGAGGTTCGGATGCGTCGCCCTGTCGCACGGAAACTGTCGGTGCTGGCGGTCTCGGCCGCCCTGGTGTCGGTGGGGGCGGCAGCTCCACCCGCCCCGCCCGGCGCCCCCGTCGGGAAAGTCCCTGTGGCCGTCGGCTACGGCGGTGCCGTCTCGAGCGTCGACGCGGACGCCTCCGCCGCCGGCATCGAGGTCCTGAAGAAGGGCGGCAACGCCGTCGACGCGGCCGTCGCCACCGCCGCCGCGCTCGGCGTCACCGAGCCCTACTCCTCCGGCGTCGGAGGAGGCGGCTACTTCGTCTACTACGACGCCAAGTCCCGTACGGTGCACACGATCGACGGGCGTGAGACGGCACCGCTGAGCGCCGACTCCGACCTCTTCGTGGAGAACGGCAAGCCGCTCGCCTTCGCGAACGTCGTCAGCAGCGGCCTGAGCGTCGGCACCCCGGGCACGCCCGCCACCTGGCAGACAGCACTCGACAACTGGGGCAGCAGAGGGCTCGGCAGCGTCCTCAAGCCCGCCGAGCGCATCGCCCGGGACGGATTCGTCGTCGACGACACCTTCCGCTCACAGACCGCCTCCAACGAGACCCGGTTCCGTTACTTCCCGGACACCGCGAAGCTGTTCCTGCCCGGCGGGCAGCTCCCGGTGGTCGGCTCGACCTTCAAGAACCCCGATCTCGCCCGCACCTACGCGGAGTTGGGCCGCAACGGCGCCGGCGCGATCTACCGCGGAGACCTCGGCGACGACATCGTCGACACCGTGAACAACCCGCCGGTGGACCCGGGTTCCGGCTGGAACGCCCGCCCCGGCGACCTCTCGGAGAAGGACCTCGCGGCCTACCGCGCCAAGCTCCATGCGCCCACGAAGACCTCGTACCGCGGGCTCGGCGTCTACTCCATCGCCCCCTCCTCCTCCGGCGGCACGACCGTCGGAGAGGCCCTCAACATCCTGGAGAACACGAACCTTTCGAAGGCCGGCGAGGTCCAGTACCTGCACCACTTCATCGAGGCGAGCCGGATCGCGTTCGCGGACCGGGGGCGCTGGGTCGGCGACCCCGCCTTCGAGGACGTACCGACGAAGGGGCTCCTGTCGCAGAAGTATGCCCGCTCGCGGGCGTGCCTCATCAAGGACGACGCGGTGCTCACCAGCCCGGTCGCGCCCGGCGATCCGCGCCACCCGGCGGCCTGCACAGCGGGCGGTACGGCGGCGCCGACGACGTACGAGGGCGAGAACACCACGCATCTGACCGTGGCCGACAAGTGGGGGAACGTCGTCTCCTACACGCTCACCATCGAGCAGACCGGCGGCAGCGGCATCACGGTCCCCGGGCGCGGGTTCATCCTCAACAACGAACTGACGGACTTCTCCTTCGCCCCGGCCAACCCGGCCGTCCACGACCCGAACCTGCCCGGCCCGGGCAAGCGGCCGCGCTCGTCGATCTCGCCGACGATCGTGCTCGACCAGCACAACAAGCCGGTGGTGGCGCTCGGTTCGCCCGGTGGCGCGACCATCATCACGACCGTGCTGCAGACCCTGACCGAGTTCCTCGACCGCGGGCTGCCCCTCGTCGACGCGATCGCCGCACCGCGGGCCAGCCAGCGCAACGCGGCCCAGACCGAGCTGGAACCGGCGCTCTACGGCAGCGAGGTGCGCAAGCACCTCGAAGCCATCGGGCACTCCTTCAAGCTGAACCCCGAGATCGGCGCGACGACGGGCGTGCAGCGCCTGCCGAACGGGAAGTGGCTGGCCGCCGCGGAGACGGTACGGCGCGGCGGCGGCTCGGCGATGGTCGTGCGCCCGGCGAAGCAGCAGAAGTAGACGGCGGTCACAACTCGGCGGCGGGCGGCGGGTCTTCCGTACGGACGACGGGCGGCGGGTCTTCCGTACGGAAGGCGAGCTGCCCGTCCGCCAGGTCCACCGTCACCCGGCCGTCCTCGCCGATCCGGCCGTCCAGCAGCAGCCGGGAGAGCCGGTTGTCGACCTCCCGCTGGATGGTGCGGCGCAGCGGCCGGGCGCCGTACTCCGGCTGGTAGCCGCGCTCGGCGAGCCAGTCGACCGACGCGTCGGTGAAGTCGACGGCGATGCGCTGCGCGTGCAGCAGCCGGCGGGTCTTCTCCAGCAACAGCTTGGTGATCTCCCGCAGTTGGCCGGCGGTGAGCTGGCGGAAGACGACGATCTCGTCGATACGGTTGAGGAACTCGGGTCGGAAATGCTCCCGCAGCGGCCGCAGGATCTGCTCGCGCCGCGCCTCCTCGTCGGCCTCCGCGCCGCCCGCCCCGAAGCCGATGCCGGCGCCGCGCCGGGTGATCGCCTCGGAACCGAGGTTGCTCGTCATCACGATGACCGTGTTGGTGAAGTCGACCGTGCGGCCCTGGGAGTCGGTGAGCCGGCCGTCGTCGAGGACCTGGAGCAGGATGTTGAAGACGTCCGGGTGCGCCTTCTCCACCTCGTCGAGGAGCAGCAGCGAGTACGGGTGGCGGCGGACGACCTCGGTGAGCTGGCCGGCCTCCTCGTGGCCGACGTACCCGGGCGGGGCTCCGACCAGGCGGCTGACGGTGTGCCGCTCCTGGTACTCGCTCATGTCCAGGCGGACCATCCGCTCCTCACTGCCGAACAGTGCCTCGGCGAGCGTCCGCGCCAGCTCGGTCTTGCCGACACCGGTGGGACCGAGGAACAGGAAACTGCCGATCGGCCGGTCCGGGCTCGCCAGCCCGGCGCGGGAGCGCAGCACGGCGTCGGCGACCACACGGACCGCCTCGTCCTGGCCGACGATCCGTTCGTGCAGGTGCGCCTCCAGGCCGAGCAGTCGGTCCTTCTCCTCCTCGGTGAGGCTGCTGACCGGGATGCCGGTCTGCCGGGACACCACCTCGGCGATGGCTTCCGCCGTCACCTCCAGGTGCTGGCCCTCGTCCGCCGTGTCGCCACCGGTGGCCGCGGCGATCTGCTTCTTCAACTCGCCGATCCGGTCCCGTAGTTGCGTGGCCTGCTCGTACTGCTCGTCCGCGACCGCCTGGTCCTTGTCCTGGGTGAGCTGCTCGACCTCGCGCTCCATGGCCCGTACGTCCGTGCCCTTGGTCCGCGCCCGCAGCCGTACCCGGGCGCCGGCCTGGTCGATCAGGTCGATCGCCTTGTCGGGCAGACGACGGTCGGTGAGGTAGCGGTCCGACAGTTCCACGGCGGCCACCAGGGCCTCGTCGGTGTAGCGGATCTGGTGGTGGGCCTCGTAACGGTCACGCAGACCGCGCAGGATCTCGATCGCGTCCGCGGTGGTGGGCTCCGGCACCAGGATCGGCTGGAAACGGCGGGCCAGCGCCGCGTCCTTCTCGATCCGGCGGAACTCCTCCAGCGTGGTCGCGCCCACGATGTGCAGCTCGCCGCGGGCCAGGGCGGGCTTGAGGATGTTGGCGGCGTCCATGGAGCCGCCCTCGCCGCCGCCTCCGGCACCGACGACGGTGTGCAGTTCGTCGATGAAGACGATCAGCTCCCCGGAGTGGTCGCGGATCTCGCCCACGATCGTGTTCAGCCGCTCCTCGAAGTCCCCGCGGTAGCGGGTGCCCGCGACCACGCCGGTCAGGTCCAGTGCGAAGACCCGCCGGCCGATGAGCACGTCGGGCACGTCACCGTCGATGATCCGCTGCGCGAGCCCCTCCACGATCGCGGTCTTGCCGACGCCCGCGTCACCGATGAGCACCGGGTTGTTCTTGCCGCGCCGGGAGAGCACCTCGATCGTCTGCTCGATCTCCCCCTCCCGGCCGATCACCGGGTCGATACCGCCCTGCCGGGCCAGGTCGGTCAGATCGCGGCCGTACTTGTCCAGCGTGGGTGTGCCGGTGGAGGCCGGCCGTTCGCCGCGGGCCTGCCCGCCGTCGGGTGTCGCCTCGGGCGGCAGACCGGAGGGCGCGTAGTGGGCCGAGTTGAGGATGTGCCCGGCGGCCGAGTCCGGGTTCGCGGCGAGGGCGCTCAGCACGTGTTCGGGGCGGATGTGACCGGCGCCGCGCGCCCGGGCCAGGTCGTGCGCGTCCAGCAGGGCACGCTTGGCGGCCGGGGTCAGGGACAGCGAGGTCGGCGGCGGGGCCTCGCCCGGCTGGTGCTGGACCGGGCCGGAGCGCTGGTCGATCTGCGAGGCGAGCGCGTCGGGATCCGCGCCGGCGCGGCTGAGCAGGCTCCGGGTCGACTTGGCGGACAGCGCGGCCCGAAGCAGGTGCTGCGTGTCCAGGTCCCGGCTGCCGTGCTCGGCCGCGTACTGGGCGGCGCCCCGCACCAGCTCCCGGGCGGGCTGACTGAGCAGTCGCCCGATGTCGATCTGGCGGGGACCGGAGCGTGGTCCGCCGAAGAAGCGGGCGAGGAACTCTCCGAAGGGGTCATAGCCCTCCGGACCGGTGAAGCCGCTGGTCATGGCGTTCCCATCCGGCGTCCCTGCGCGGGCCGGGGACGCCCTCGCTGATCGACGTGCCGGAGCCGGGTAACCCGGGCGGGAGCCGGTACACACCTGGGCGCGCGTTCGTAGAAAACCTTCGCACGATCGGTGGGAGGGGGCACCTTCTGCAACACAACGCAATTAATATACCGGTATGAGAATGGCGGCATGGTGCGTAACCCTCTCACTCCCGAAGAGCGTGAACGCGGCGAACGGCTCGGCAGGTTGCTGCGCGCGGCGCGGGGCGGCAGCATGACCGAGGTCGCGGCGAGCGCCGGCATCTCCGCCGAGACGCTCCGCAAGATCGAGACCGGCCGTGCGCCGACGCCGGCCTCCTTCACCGTGGCCGCGCCTGCCCGCGCGCTCGGTCTGTCGATGGACGACCTGGCGGGGAGGTGTGCGCCGGCGCGGGCGGGAGGGGGCTTTGCCGGGGTTCCGTAGGGTGCCCTTGACGGGTTCCGTAGGGTGTCTTCCGGGCGGTCGGCGTGCAAGGGCCCGAGGTTCGGTGTCGAGGTCCCCGCACTGCCCCCGAAAACTGTTCGTAGCTCTCCCGTAACACGACTGGTGTTCCCTACGGACCGGAGTTCTCCGGTCTGGCGGGAGTTGGGCGATAATTGTGGATCAACTCCCCGTGCAGGTACGGGAGTTCGCGAACTACCTGGACGCTCTCCTGGCACGCCTCGACCAGGGCGGCGGTTGGTGCGGTGTGTTCTGGGAGCGCGACCCCGACGGCATGCAAGCCTGCCTCGACGGCCGCGAGATGCCGCCGTGGGACGTCGTGGAGGCCCTCCTTCAGGACCTCGCGACGGCGTACGGTCCCCAGGTCGCCGGCGCCGAGACGGAACGCGCCCGTGCGCTGCACGCCGCCGCGCTCGTCGCGTACGACGCACGTCCCGATGGCAGGGACGCCCTCGAGGACCGCTTCGACGTCATGCTCCGCGAGCAGCGCTACGCCATCGAACGGCAGGCGGAACTGGGCCGGCTGCTGGCCTCCGCCACCACCCAGGAGGAGGCCGACGCCCTCCGCCTCGACCTCGCCTGGGCCCGCGACGACCACGCCCGCGCGACCCGCCGCTGCGCCGAGATCCGCTCCCGTATGACGTACCTGGACCGGCGTACCACGGACCAGCAGGCACAGGCGATCCGACGCGAGGCAGTCGGGGAGGGCGCTGTGATCCGGACGCGCGAGGAGTTCCGGGCGGAGGGAGCGGGGACGGACGTCGGACGGCCGGACGGACGGGGCGCCGGGGGTGCTCCGCACGGTGCCTCACATGACGCCGGGCGCGGCGGGGGTGCAGCGGGACCGGAGGGCCGCGGGCCCGGCGGTGCGCGATCGACCAGCCAGGACGCCCCGGGCGAGGGGCGGAACGGGGGCGGTTCGTACGGCAGCCAGTCGGACGGGCACGGCTCGGCCCCGGCCCGGTCGGATGGGCCCGGTGCGTCGTCGGACGGACAGGTCGCCGACGGGCCCGGCTCGTACGGCGAGCGGGCCTCGTCCACCGAGCAGCCGGACGGGCCCGCCTCGCACGGCGAGCATCCCGACGGGCTTGGTATGCACGACGGGCGTGGCGCGCGCGACCGCGGCTTCCCGCAGATGCCGAGCCGGCGCGATCACGACGCGCGGCCCGCCGCCGCAGCGACCGGTTGGCTGGAGGCGGCGGAGGAGACCGCCGCCGGGATACGGGACGGTCGCGAGGCGCGGCGGCAGGCTCCTGCGGGTCCTTCCCTGCCCGACGGCTCCGCCCATCCCGTCCCCGGTGCCTACGGTGCACATCCAGGCTCCGGTGCCCATTCGGCCACGTCCCCCGCATACGACCCCCGCCTGCGCACCACCGCCCCTCCGCAGTCCCATCCCGGCTACGACGCCTCGGCTCCGCAGCCGACGTCCACCGACGCCCCCGTCACCCCTCAGCCGGCCCCCGCGGCCAAGCAACGCAAGCGTCGCCGGAGCAGTGCCCGCTTCGCCGGTATGACCGAGGGGACAGCCGCCCCCGTCGCCGTACCGCCGACCGCCGTACCGGATCTGCCCATGACGCCCATGACGCCTGTGACGCCCGAGGTCGGCGGCCGCACTCAGCGCGGGGCCCGGTTCGCCGGGGCAGCGCGGGCGGACGCGCGGGCTGACGCGCTGTCGGAGCCGGGGGCCGAGTCGTTGGACGCGGGGGGCCGGCGGGAGGCGGTCCGGACCGTGGAGCGGCTCATGCGGCTGCGCGTCGAGGGCCGCAGCGGTGAGGCACACGCCCTGCTGATCGAGCTCGCGTACTGGCCCGCCGCCCGCTACCCACTGCTCGCCATGGAGATGCAGCGCGCCGGGCTGGGCGCCGACTGGGCGACCCTGCTCTGGGAGGCAGCCTCGCTGCCCGCCGACCGGCTCGTCGCCGCCGCCGACGCGCTGGTCGAGGCCGGGCGCAGCATCGACGGCGAGCAGATCCTGCGGCAGGGCGTCGGGCGGCCCGCCGCCGAGGTCGGGAAAGCCGTGCTCGCGCTGGCGACCGAGGGCCGTCACCGCGAGGTCCGCGCCCTCCTCGACGCCTACGTGCGCGTCCGCACCCCTGAGGAGGCCGCCCGCAGTGCCGAACCCGACCCGGACACGCTCGTCCCGCTCCTGGTGGAGGCAGCCCAGGGCGTCTCGGACGAGCGCCACTGGGACCTGGTGCACGCACTTCGCGTCGCAGGATTCAGCGCCTGACTCTCTGCAGAGCCCCTCCCTGTCCGACGCAGAGCCCCCTGTCCGCCGCAGAGCCCCCCTGTCCGCCGCAGAGCCCCCCTGTCCGCCGCGCAGAGCCCCTCCCTGCCCCTCCCCGACGCCCCGCTGAGCTTCCCCCGACGCGCTCCGAGCGCCCCCGGACGCACCTCCGTGCTCCCCTCCTCCCGCCGAGCTCCCTGGCACTCCGCTCACCGGCCCAGCGACTCACCCACAGAGGTGTGAAACGTGATCGACTCAGCGGGTTAACGACGATGGTCTTGGCAAGCCCCTTCAGGAGGCTTACGTTCGTCCCTCTACAGCCTGCGTCTACGGGCGTAGATTTTCTTACGCTCGTCAAAGGAGCAGCTCATGGCCAACGTCGTACGTGCCGCTCTGGTCCAGGCCACCTGGACCGGCGACACCGAGTCCATGGTGGCGAAACACGAGGAGCACGCCCGCGAGGCGGCCCGCCGGGGCGCCAAGATCATCGGCTTCCAGGAAGTCTTCAACGCTCCCTACTTCTGTCAGGTCCAGGATCCGGAGCACTACCGCTGGGCCGAGCCGGTGCCCGATGGGCCGACCACACGTCGTATGCGGGAGCTCGCGCGCGAGACGGGCATGGTCGTCGTCGTCCCGGTCTTCGAGGTCGAGCAGTCGGGCTTCTACTACAACACCGCGGCCGTGATCGACGCGGACGGCACCTTCCTCGGCAAGTACCGCAAGCATCACATCCCGCAGGTCAAAGGCTTCTGGGAGAAGTTCTACTTCAAGCCGGGCAACCTCGGCTGGCCGGTCTTCGACACGGCCGTCGGCAAGGTCGGCGTCTACATCTGCTACGACCGTCACTTCCCCGAGGGGTGGCGGCAACTCGGCCTGAACGGCGCCCAGTTGGTGTACAACCCGTCCGCCACCCACCGAGGTCTCTCCTCCCATCTGTGGCGGCTGGAGCAGCCGGCGGCCGCGGTCGCCAACGAGTACTTCGTCGCCGCGATCAACCGGGTGGGCGTCGAGGAGTACGGGGACAACGACTTCTACGGGACGTCGTACTTCGTGGACCCGCGTGGCCAGTTCGTGGGGGAGACCGCGAGCGACAAGGAGGAGGAACTGGTCGTCCGCGACCTGGACTTCGATCTCATCGAAGAGGTGCGGCAGCAGTGGGCGTTCTACCGCGACCGCCGTCCCGACGCCTACGAGGGGCTGGTGCAGCCGTGACCAGGGACCTGATGGCCCGCCACCGGAGCGTGCTGCCCGACTGGCTGGCCCTCTACTACGAGGAGCCGCTGGAGATCACGCACGGCGAGGGCCGGTACGTCTGGGACGCCGAGGGCAACAAGTACCTCGACTTCTTCGGCGGCATCCTGACGACGATGACCGCGCACGCCCTGCCCGAGGTCACCAAGGCGGTGAGCGAGCAGGCCGGGCGGATCATCCATACGTCCACGCTCTACCTCAACCGGCCGATGGTCGAACTCGCCGAGCGTGTCGCCCAGTTGAGCGGCATCCCGGACGCCCGCGTCTTCTTCACCACCTCCGGCACCGAGGCCAACGACACGGCCCTGTTGCTGGCGACGACGTACCGCCGCAGCAACACGATCCTGGCGATGCGCAACAGCTACCACGGCCGTTCCTTCAGCGCGGTCGGCATCACCGGCAACCGCGGCTGGTCCCCGACCTCGCTGTCGCCGCTGCAGACGCTGTACGTCCACGGAGGCGTGCGCACGCGGGGTCCGTACGCCTCGTTGAGCGACGAGGACTTCATCGCCGCCTGTGTCGACGATCTGAACGACCTCCTCGGCCACACCCGCCCGCCCGCGGCTCTGATCGCCGAGCCGATCCAGGGTGTCGGCGGCTTCACCTCACCCCCGGACGGCCTGTACGCGGCCTTCCGCGAGGTGCTGCACGAGCGCGGCATCCTGTGGATCGCCGACGAGGTGCAGACCGGCTGGGGCCGCACCGGCGACCACTTCTGGGGCTGGCAGGCCCACGGGCACAACGGCCCGCCCGACCTCCTCACCTTCGCCAAGGGCATCGGCAACGGCATGTCCATCGGCGGCGTGGTGGCTCGCGCCGAGATCATGAACTGCCTGGACTCCAACAGCATCTCGACCTTCGGCGGCACCCAGATCACCATGGCGGCGGGTCTCGCCAACCTGACGTACCTCGTGGAACACGACCTCCAGGGCAACGCCCGGCGCGTCGGTGGTCTGCTCAGGGAGCGGCTGCAGGCGGCCGGGGCGCAGATTCCGGGCGTACGGGAGGTGCGCGGACGCGGGCTGATGCTGGGCATCGAACTGGTCAGGCCCGGCACCGACCAGGCCGATCCGCAGGCCGCGGCAGCCGTGCTGGAGGCGGCCCGCGAAGGCGGGCTGCTCATCGGCAAGGGCGGCGGGCACAACACCAGCGCCCTGCGGGTGGCCCCGCCGCTGTCCCTGACCGTCGCGGAGGCCGAGGAGGGCGCCGCGATCCTCGAAGCCGCTCTGAGGAGCATCCAGTAACAGCATCCAGTAACACCGTCAAGCGACACCATCAAGTAACACCGTCCTGAGCAAGGGAATCCGCGCCCCGGTGAAGGGCGCAGCCGCGGTGAGGGGCGCAGCCGTGGTGAGGGGCGCAGCCGTGGTGAGGGGCACGGGGCGGCGTCCCTGTGCCGCTCCGCCGCAGGGCGCGACCAGCCACCGACATCGGCCACCGACGCCGACCACCGACGACCCGCATCTTTCGACCACGACCCAGCGGAGCGTTCACACATGAGCAGCCGTACCGTCATCCGCGGTGGTCTCGTCATCACCGCGTCCGACGAGATCCACGCCGACGTCCTGATCGAGGACGGCCGCATCGCCGCCCTCGCCGCCTCCGGCACTCCGGCCGCTGCGGCCTGGACGGCCGAGCGCACCATCGACGCCACCGGGAAGTACGTCATCCCGGGAGGCGTCGACGCACACACCCACATGGAGCTGCCGTTCGGCGGCACCTTCGCCTCCGACACCTTCGAGACCGGCACCCGGGCCGCCGCCTGGGGCGGGACGACCACGATCGTCGACTTCGCCGTGCAGAGCGTCGGCCACACCCTGCGCGAGGGCCTGGACGCCTGGCACGCCAAGGCCGAGGGCAACTGCGCGATCGACTACGGCTTCCACATGATCGTCTCCGATGTGAACCAGGAGACACTCAAGGAGATGGACCTTCTGGTGGCGGAGGGGGTGACCTCATTCAAGCAGTTCATGGCCTACCCCGGTGTGTTCTACAGCGACGACGGCCAGATCCTGCGCGCCATGCAACGCTCCGCCGAGAACGGCGGCCTGATCATGATGCACGCGGAGAACGGCATCGCGATCGACGTCCTCGTCGAGCAGGCACTCGCCCGCGGGGAGACTGACCCCCGCTATCACGGCGAGGTCCGCAAGGCCCTGCTGGAGGCTGAGGCCACGCACCGCGCCATCAAGCTGGCGCAGGTCGCCGGCGCGCCCCTGTACGTCGTGCACGTCTCCGCGATGGAGGCGGTCGCCGAGTTGGCCAGGGCGCGTGATCAGGGGCTCAACGTCTTCGGCGAGACCTGCCCGCAGTACCTCTTCCTGTCCACGGACAACCTTGCCGAGCCCGACTTCGAGGGCTCCAAGTACGTGTGCTCGACGCCGCTGCGCCCCAAGGAGCACCAGGCCCACCTGTGGAAAGGCCTGCGGACGAACGACCTGCAGGTCGTCTCCACCGACCACTGCCCCTTCTGCTTCGTGGGCCAGAAAGAGCTCGGCCGGGGCGACTTCTCGAAGATCCCCAACGGCCTGCCGGGCGTCGAGAACCGCATGGACCTGCTGCACCAGGCCGTCGTCGACGGGCACCTCTCGCGCCGCCGCTGGATCGAGATCGCCTGCGCGACCCCGGCGCGGATGTTCGGTCTGTACGGGAAGAAGGGCACCATCGCGCCGGGCGCGGACGCCGACGTCGTGATCTACGACCCGACCGCCGAGCAGGTCATCTCGGCGGACACCCACCACATGAACGTGGACTACTCGGCGTACGAGGGCAAGCGGATCACCGGACGGGTCGAGACCGTGCTGTCGCGCGGCGAGATCGTCATCGAACAGCGCGAGTTCAAGGGCCGGGCAGGTCATGGCACGTACACCCCGCGCTCCACCTGTCAGTACCTCAGCTAGGAGCAGCCAGAGCCATGGACTTCGGACTTGTCCTGCAGACCGACCCACCGGCCACGAAGGTGATCGAGCTGATGCAGCGTGCGGAGCGTAACGGCTTCACGCATGGCTGGACCTTCGACTCGGCGGTGCTCTGGCAGGAGCCTTTCGTCATCTACAGCCAGATCCTCGCCAAGACGGACCGCCTGATGGTGGGCACGATGGTCACCAACCCCTCCACCCGCACCCCGGAGGTGACCGCGTCGACCTTCGCGACGCTCAATGACATGTACGGCAACCGCACGATCTGCGGCATCGGGCGTGGCGACTCCGCGATGCGGGTCGCGGGCCGCACCCCCAACACCCTGGCCAGGATCAGCGACGCGATGCGCATCATCAAGGCGCTCGGTGCCGGCCAGGAGGCGGACCTTGGGGGTGCGACCATCAAGTTCCCCTGGGCGAAGGAGGGTTGTGAGGTTCCGGTCTGGATGGCGGCGTACGGTCCCAAGGCGCTGAAGATGACGGGGGAGGAGGCCGACGGCTTCATCCTGCAGCTGGCGGACCTGTACCTGACGGAGTGGATGGTCAAGGCGGTACGCGATGCCGCCGTGGCAGCGGGACGCGACCCGGCCGACGTGAAGATCTGCGTGGCGGCCCCCGGGTACGTCACCGAGGACGACTCGCCCGAGGCCCTCGCGCACGCCCGCGATCAGTGCCGTTGGTTCGGCGGGATGGTCGGCAACCATGTCGCGGACCTGGTGTCGAAGTACGGCGAGGGCACGGGCATGGTCCCGCAGGAACTCACCGACTACATCAAGTCCCGTGAGGGGTACGACTATTCGCACCACGGCCGCACCGGCAACCCGGACACGGCGTTCGTCCCCGACGAGATCGTCGACCGGTTCTGCCTGATCGGCACGGCGGAGACACACATCGAGAAGCTGAAGGCCCTGCGCGCGGTGGGGGTCGACCAGTTCGCCCTGTACAACATGCAGGACACCAAGGAGTCGGTGATCGACACGTACGGCGAGCGGATCATCCCCGCGGTCAACGCCTGACCTCACTCCTGCCACCCAGACGTCCCCTCCCCGCCGTCCCGGGGAGGGGACCGACGCACACCCGCACACCCGCACGGCCCATTCGCACCACCCCTCCCGTCCCCAACTCCCCTGAACGAATGGCCTGCTCATGACCGAAACCGCGATACCGTCCCCCTCGCCGACCACCGAGATCCCCGACGGCCGTTACGCCAACGACGACCTGAGCCCCGTACCGGAATCCCAGCGCACCTGGACGACCTACAATTTTGTGGCGCTGTGGATCGGCATGGCGCACTGCATCCCGTCCTGGACCCTGGCCTCTGGCCTGGTCGCGCTCGGCATGGACTGGAAGCAGGCGGTCCTCACGATCGCCCTGGCCAACACCATCGTCCTGCTCCCCATGCTTCTCACCGGCCACGCGGGCCCCAAGTACGGCATCCCCTTCCCGGTCCTGGCCCGCGCCTCCTTCGGTATCCGGGGTGCGAACCTGCCCGCGATGATCCGGGCGGCCGTGGCCTGCGCGTGGTTCGGGATCCAGACGTGGATCGGCGGCCAGGGCGTCTTCGTCCTGCTCGGCAAGATCTTCGGCGGCTGGGCGGACGCGTCGAAGGTGGGCGGCTACCCCTGGACGCTCTGGCTCTGCTTCGTCATCTTCTGGGCCATCGAACTGGCCATCATCTACCGGGGCATGGACACCCTGCGCCGCTTCGAGAACTGGGCGGCGCCCTTCGTGCTGGTCGGCGCGCTGGTCCTGCTGATCTGGATAGCGAACAAGGCGGGCGGCTTCGGCACCCTCCTGGACGAGCCGTCGAAACTGGGCTGGGGCAGCGACTTCTACAAGGTCTTCTTCCCGGGCCTGATGGGCATGATCGGCTTCTGGAGCACATTGAGCCTGAACATTCCGGACTTCACGCGCTTCGGACGCGGCCAGCGCGCGCAGATCTGGGGTCAGACCTTGGGCCTGCCCACCACCATGACGCTCTTTGCGCTGATGTCGGTGCTGGTCACCTCGGGCTCGGAGAAGGTCTACGGGGTGGCGATCTGGGACCCGGTCGCGCTCGCCTCGAAGACGGACAACACCTTCGGGCTGCTCTTCGCGCTGATCACGGTGTTCGTCGCGACGATCTCCGTGAACATCGCGGCGAACATCGTCTCGCCCGCGTACGACCTGGCCAACCTCGCCCCGAAACTGATCAACTTCCGTACCGGGGCGCTGATCGCGGGTGTGATCGGCGTACTGATCATGCCGTGGAAGCTGATCTCCTCGCCCCAGCTGTACATCTTCACCTGGCTCGGTGTGGTCGGCGGTCTGCTCGGCACGGTCGCCGGCATCCTGATCGCCGACTACTGGATCATCCGCCGCACCCGCCTCCACCTGGCCGACCTCTACACCCCGTCGGGCCGCTACTGGTACACGGGCGGCTGGAACTGGCGGGCGCTGGTGTCCTTCGCGGTCGGCGCGGTCCTGGCCGTCGGCGGCTCCTACTCCACCCTGGACGCGAAGGGGAGCAAAGCAGGTCCCTTCCCGGTCGACGGACTGATCCCCTTCCTCAAACCCCTTGCCGACTACGGCTGGGCCATCGGCCTCGGGTCCTCTCTGGTGTTGTACGCGGCGCTGATGGCGGGCTCCCGCGCAACTGAGCGCGGTTGACTGCGCTAAGGACCTTCCCGCCGACGGACCGCGAGGTTGAACGTGTCGCTCTGATGGCAAGGATTCAGCACCGCGTCAGGACGCCCAAGCACGTAGCTACCCCAGTCCCCCGACTGGGGTAGCGTGCTCGTTCTGGTGCAGGTAAGTGATGCCGAAGCCGCGTACCTCGCGGTACTGCTGGTACTTAATCGACAGATCGAATGCGTGGGCGGCCGGGGCGGGCCGCCCTCCGGGTCGGCTTCCGGCCGCCCTCCGGGCGCCCCCCGGCTCAGCTCTTCCCGCCGTCCTGCAACGGGGCGACCGCCTCCTTGGCGGCCTTGATGGCACCCTTGTTGATCTCGTCCGCGCTGGGCGCCTTCTTCGTCTCGAAGTCGCTGCCGTTGTACGTGACGGTCACCAGCGCGTTGGACACACGGACCAGCACCACGCCCTCGCGGGTCTGCTGCTTGTCCTCGGTGGCGAGGTTCACGACGGAGTAGCCCGAGTCGCCGACACCGGGCACCTCTCCGCCGCCGCTCTTCTCCGATACCGTCTCCTGGTACGACTTTTGCGCCGCGGCGTCCGACTCCACGATCTCGTAGGACACGTCCAGCCAGCGGTAGTCGTATCCCTTGAGCGCGTTCCAGGAACAGGTGCGGCGCAGCTTCGCGTCCGTGGACGGAATCTCCTTGCCGGCCGTCTTGGCGCCCGGAACGAGCGACGTGATCGTCTTCTTCGCCACGCTCGCGCACGGCGAGGGCGCGGCCGAGTACGCCTTCGAGGCCGCCGCTGTCGCGGGGGCGGAGGCGGAGGCGGGCTGGTTCGCCGTCTTCCGCTCCTCCTTGTGCTCGGCGGCGGGCGTCGCGGCGAACGGACCGGACGACATCGCCCAGCCCGCCGCGGCGAGCACGACGACAGGCGACAGACGCGCGGTGAGGGCGAGCGGCAGGGGCAGAGAACTGGAACGCACGTGCGCACATTTCGTGGGGGACGGTGCGGAGCGGGGTCCGCACTGCGGACGGGACGCCAGTCTCACACGACTCCCTGTGGGGCGGAAGAGCCAACTCGCTCCGTGGCTGCCCGGTGACTGTGGTGGTGCGCCGCCGGTGCGCCAAGTATCCGCTTATGTCCGGGCGATGGGGCGATGGGGCGATGGGGCGATGCGGCGGTGCGTCGATGGGGTGATGCGGCGGTGGAGCGCTGATTCGATGTGCTGATGGTTCGATGCCCTGATGGATGGTGTGTGGCCGCGCTCCACGTGGCGTCGGGCCGCCTCTGGCAAACGAGTGGCGGGTACGCCCGTTCGGCCCGCCCGTGTTGCTGTGCCTCGCCGGGGCTTCTGTGATGGGTCGGGGTGCTCCTGACGCCCTGTGGACTCGATCTTTCGGAGGTATCAGTGGCAATACGTCAATGGAGTGCGAGTGTGGCCGCTACGGCCGGCCTTGCCGGTTCCCTTCTGCTCAGTGCTCCCCCGTCCGCTGCCGTGGACACGCAGACATCCACCGCCCATCGCTCCCTGACACCGGCGGTTTTCGTTCCGCCGCCGGCGGGTGGCCGGACAGCCGACCAGGGCAAGCAGCGGCAACAGGACCTCCAGCCCGGAGCGGACGACCAGGAGACCCGCTGCCTGGGGCTGGTGCCGTCGCCCTACCCTTACGCACACACGCAATTCGAGTGCAACGACTGGCGGTTCGGCCCGGCCGAGCTGCCGCGTACCGGGATCCTCGGCACCATCCTCAAAGGCTACGATCGGTTCGGCACCCTCACCCCGGTGGAGTTCCTCAACAAGTGGTGGGACCCGATCGCCGACTCCGGGCAGGGCGACTGGAAGTACTCGCTGGTCCCCGACGACGGCTTCGCCCATGACATGAACGGGAACGTGATCGCGGCCGAGATCACTCTCAAGCCCGGCCAGCTCCTGGACCGCTTCGGCAACGAGTTCGGCAAGTTCCTCGCGCCGGCCGGTGCCAAGTACGGTGAACGCTCGATTCCGCCGTCCAATCTCAACACCCAGGACCCGCGGTACCCCTACGACTACCGCCTGTACCGGGTGAAGAAGGACACCCTCGTGTGTACCGGGCCTGTCGCCCCGGCGTTCGAGCAACCTGGCCTGGGCGTGCAGTACGTCACCTCGGTCTCGACCAAACAGACCAAGTACTGCCCGCACGTGAAGACCGGTGCGACAGTGAACTCCCTGGTGTTCAGCAAGAACCTGGAGCGCGCGAACTGACCGAACCGACCGACAACAGCTCCCGTCAACAACTGCTCCAGGGCAGAGGGGGCGACGGGCACGTGGAGGAGATGGCCTCGCGCTCTTTCTCCTCGGACTCTCCCCACGGCCCGTTTTGATGTTGGATGGGTCGACCGACGCACGCAAACACCGGGGTGAGAGATGCAGTTCACGACTCGGCCCACACTTCAAGGCACCTTCGGCATGGTGTCGTCCACGCACTGGCTGGCCTCGCAGTCGGCGATGGCGGTGTTGGAGGACGGGGGGAACGCGTACGACGCCGCTGTCGCGGGGGCGTTCGTGCTGCATGTGGTCGAGCCGCATCTCAACGGGCCCGCCGGTGAGGTGCCGATCCTGCTCGCCCCGGCGGGCGGGGAGGTGCGGGTGCTGTGCGGGCAGGGCGTCGCGCCGGCCGGGGCGACGGTCGCGCACTACCGGGGGCTCGGCCTGGAGCTTGTCCCCGGCACCGGGCCGCTCGCCGCCGCCGTTCCCGGCGCCTTCGACGCCTGGATGCTCCTGCTGCGGGACCACGGCACCAAGTCCCTCGCCGACGTCCTCACATACGCCATCGGGTACGCCGAACACGGGCACGCGCCCGTGGAGAACGTCGGGGCGACCGTCGAGACCGTGCGGGAGCTGTTCGAAACGGAGTGGACCACGTCGGCGGAGGTGTATCTGCCGGGCGGGAAGGCACCCCGGCCGGGCGAGCTCTTCCGTAACCCGGCCCTCGCCGCCACCTGGAAGCGACTCCTCGACGAGGTCGCCGGGGCCGGCGGCAGGGAGGCGCAGATCGAGGCCGCGCGGGAGGTGTGGCGCACCGGGTTCGTCGCCGAGGCGCTGGTACGGCAGGCGCGGCGGCCCACCATGGACACCAGCGGCGAACGGCACACCGGCACGCTCACGGCGGCCGACCTCGCCGGGTGGTCCGCGACCTACGAGGTGCCGGCGACGTACGACTGGAACGGCTGGACGGTGTGCAAGGCCGGCCCCTGGAGCCAGGGCCCGGTCCTTCTCCAGCAGCTCGCCCTGCTCCCGCCCGAGCTGCCCCGCCACGGCTCCGCGGACTACGTCCACCTGCTGATCGAGGGCTGCAAGCTCGCCATGGCGGACCGGGAGGCCTGGTACGGGGACGCGGCCGAGGTGCCGCTCGACGCGCTGCTGTCGGACGCGTACAACGCGGGGCGGCGGGAGCTGGTGGGGGAGAAGGCCTCGTACGAGCTACGGCCCGGCAGTCCGGGCGGGCGCGCGCCCCGGCTGAGCGGCCACGCGCGCGTGGTCGCCGATGACGAGCCCGGCTTCGACGGGCTGGGCGTCGGGGAGCCGACGGTCGCGATCCGCGACGTACTCGGCGCCGGGGAACCCACTGTCGCCACGTACCCCACGACGTCCGCCATCCCAGGGGAACCGGCCCCGGGGGAGCCTGAGGTGGACGCCCTCGACAGTGCACGTGGCGTCGCCCTCGACGTCGGCGCCGACGGCCGCACCCGGGGCGACACCTGCCACCTCGACATCGTCGACCGCTGGGGCAACATGGTCGCCGCCACGCCCAGCGGCGGCTGGCTGCAGTCCAACCCCGTCGTGCCCGAACTGGGCTTCCCGCTCGGGACCCGGCTGCAGATGACCTGGCTGGAGGACGGCCTGCCGAACACTCTCACCCCTGGCCGCCGTCCCCGCACCACCCTCACGCCCTCGATCGCGCTGCGCGACGGGGTGCCGGTGATGGCGTTCGGGACGCCCGGCGGGGACCAGCAGGACCAGTGGCAGCTGCATTTCTTCCTCGCGGTCGCGCTGCGGGCCCACGTCCGCGGCGGGCTCGACCTTCAGGGCGCCGTCGACGCCCCGAACTGGCACAACGACAGCTTCCCCGGCTCCTTCTACCCCCGCGGCATGCGACCGGGCAGCGTCACGGTGGAGTCCCGGACGGCCCCGGACGTCGTGGAGGAGCTACGGCGGCGCGGGCACGACGTGACCGTGGGCGCCCCGTGGTCGGAGGGACGTCTGTGCGCGGTCGCCCGGGATCCGCGGACCGGCATCCTGTCGGCGGCGGCGAACCCGCGGGGCATGCAGGGGTACGCGGTCGGTCGCTGAGCCCGACGTCGGCCTCGCTCGCAGCGCCGGCGTACGGCATTCCTGGTGATCCGCCGGGTTCCGGTATTCATGGTGATTCCACCCGCTGTGCACCGGACGGGCGGGGATTGTCAGTGGCGCGTGCTCTCATGGAGCCATGATCGGAGACAAGGAAACCATCGACGAGTTTCTCGCCCACCACTCGGCCGCCGTGGAGGAGGCCGTCCGCAAGGCGGCCGCGGCCGAGATCATGCCGCGCTTCTGCCGGCTCGCCGCGCACGAGGTCGACCAGAAGACCGGCCCGCACGACCTGGTGACGGACGCCGACCGCAACGCCGAGCGGTATCTCACCGAGGCGCTCGGTGCCCTGCTGCCCGGCTCGGTCGTGGTCGGCGAGGAGGCGGTGCACGCCGACCCCATCTCGTACGAGGCGATACAGGCCGACGCCCCGGTCTGGATCGTCGACCCGGTGGACGGCACACGGCAGTTCGTGCACGGCGACACCGGATTCTGCACGCTGGTCGCGCTCGCCCGACGTGGAGTCCTCCTCGCCTCGTGGACGTACGCCCCCGCCCGTGACCAGATGGCCACGGCCGTGCGGGGACAGGGCGCGTTCCTCGACGGCGAGCGGCTGATACCGGGCGCTCCGGAGCCGGGCCGTGAGCTGCGCGTGGCTCACTCGCACCCGGACTACACGACCGAGGAACAGAAACAGGACCTGCTGGGCCTGTGGACCGAGGGCGTGGCACCGCGCGCGTGCGGCTCGGCCGGCCTGGAGTATCTGGCCATCGCCCGGGGCGAGTTGGACGCCACGGCGTTCTCGTGGGAAGCCGCATGGGACCACGCGGCCGGACTGCTCCTGGTGGAGGAGGCGGGCGGCGCCCACCTGACCCGCTCGGGCGAGCCGTTCCGCATCACCGGCCACAACACGCTCCCGTTCACCGCGGCCCGCGACGCGGCCACGGCCCGCCGGGTGGCGGAGCTGCTGGGGGCGCGGTAGCGCCTGGGCTGTCACGGAGGGGTAGCCCCAGCTGTCACGGATGCGGTAGCCCCAGCTGTCACCGACGCGATAGCCCCAGCTGTCACCGACGCGGTGCTCGCTGCCGCTGAAGCCCTGCCCCCACCACCGGCGACGCCCCCGCTCCACCCTGTCCGTACTCCGTCATATCCTGATCCTCACAGGCCGTCGGCTGACGAAGGAGTCCGAAGGTGCCGTCGATGCTCGATGTGGTCGTGGTGGGTGCGGGGCCGAACGGGCTGACCGCTGCCGTGGAGCTGGCCCGGCGAGGCTTCTCCGTGGCCGTCTTCGAGGCTCGGGACACCATCGGCGGGGGCGCCCGCACCGAGGAACTCACCCTCCCCGGCTTCTGGCACGACCCGTGCTCTGCGGCCCACCCGCTCGCGATCAGCTCCCCCGCGTTCCGCGCGATGCCCCTGGAGCGGTACGGCCTGGAGTGGCTGCACGCCGACCTGCCCATGGCGCACCCCTTCACCGACGGCACCGCCGCCGTCCTGGCACGGTCGGTCGGCGAGACGGCGGCCTCGTTCGGACCGCGCGACGCGGGCACCTACCGCAGACTGGTCGAGCCGTTCCTGCCCCGGTGGGACACCCTGGCCCGGGACTTCATGTCCCTGCCGTTGACCGCGCTGCCCCGCGACCCGGTCACCCTCGCCCGGTTCGGCCTCGTCGGTCTGCCCCCGTCGACCTGGCTGATGCGCCGCTTCCGCGACGAGCGGGCCAGGACACTGTTCGCCGGTCTCGTCGCTCACGTCATGGCCCCGCTCGGCGGCTTCGCCACCAGCGCCATCGCCCTGGTCTTCGCCCTCGCCGCGCACGCCCGCGGCTGGCCGGTGGCCCGTGGCGGCTCCCAGGCCGTCTCCGACGCGCTCGCGGCCTACCTCAAGGACCTCGGCGGCACCGTCCACACCGACTACGAGGTCAAGCGCCTCGACGACCTGCCGCCCGCCCGCGCGTACGTCTTCGACACCTCGCCCACCGCCCTGGCCCGTATCGCCGGCTTCGGCAGCTACTACGCGAACTTCCGGTACGGCCCGGGTGCCTTCAAGATCGACTACGCGCTGGACGGCCCCGTGCCCTGGACCGCGCCCGAGGCGCACCGGGCCACCACCGTGCAGATCGGCGCCGACAGCGCCGAGATCAACGCCGCCCTGCGCGCGGCGTCCCGCGAGGGCCGCGCACCCGACAAACCCTTCCTGATCACCGTGCAGCCCAGCGTCGTCGACCCGGGCCGGGCCCCGGCCGGCAAGCACGTCTTCTGGGCGTACGGCCATGTCCCCAGCGGCTGGACCGGCGACCTCACCGACGCCATCGAACGCCAACTGGAGCGCTTCGCCCCGGGATTCCGCGACCGCGTCCTGGCCCGCGCGACCGCCGGACCCCCCGAACTCGCCGCCCGCAACGCCAACTACGTCGGCGGCGACATCGCCTCCGGCGCGGTCTCGGGGCTCCAGACCCTGCTGCGCCCCAAGCTCTCCCTGTTCCCGTACGGCACCCCGCACCCGGCCGTCTTCATCTGTTCGTCGGCCACCCCGCCCGGGCCCGGGGTGCACGGCATGTCGGGGCACAACGCGGCCAAGGCCGTCTGGAGGAGGCTGCGCGGAGCATGACCACGCTCACCCTCGTCCAGGGCGACATCACCCGGCAGAGCGCCGACGCCCTCGTCAACGCGGCCAACTCCTCCCTGCTCGGCGGAGGCGGCGTGGACGGCGCCATCCACCGCCGGGGCGGCCCCGCGATTCTCGCGGACTGCCGCCGACTGCGCGCCGGTCACCACGGCAAGGGACTGTCCACCGGCCAGGCCGTCGCGACGACCGCGGGGGACCTGGACGCGCGCTGGGTGATCCACACCGTCGGTCCGCGCTACAGCAAGGAGGAGGACCGGTCGGAGCTGCTGGCCTCCTGCTACCGGCAATCGTTGCGCGTCGCCGACGAGTTGGGCGCCCGGACGGTCGCGTTCCCGGCCGTGTCCGCCGGCATCTACGGCTGGCCGCTGGAGGACGCCGCCCGCATCGCGGTGGAGACGGTGCGGGCCACGGACACGGCGGTCGAGGAGGTCCGGTTCGTGCTCTTCGACGAGCGGGCGTACGAGGTGTTCGCCGGCTGGGTGGGATGACGAGCCGTCGCTACGCCGCGTCGGGCATGACCCGCTGGTAGGACGACGATGCGTGCGGTGTCGACGACACGTGCGGTGTCATGGTCGGGTGCAGCAGGCCGGTCTCGTAGGCGAAGATCACGGCTTGGACGCGGGTGCGTGCGCCGATCTTGGTCAGGATGTGGCTGACGTGGGATTTGACGGTCGTCGGGGCGATGGAGAGCCGTTCGGCGACCTCCGCGTTGGAGCATCCTGAGGCGACCGCTGTGAGCACGTCCCGTTCGCGCCCGGTGAGGGCGTCGAGCCGGGGCGCCGGGGCGGGCACCGAGACGGGGCGCTGTCTTCGGACGATGTCGATGAGTTCCCGGGTCAGGCCGGAGGAGATGACGGCGTCTCCGACGGCGACCGTGTGGATGGCCGCGGTCAGTTGGTCGGGGGTGGCATCCGGTTCGATGAATCCGCCGGCCCCGGCGCGCAGAGCGGCGGCGACGTAAGGGTCGTGCCCGGTGGGGTTCAGGAGGAGCACGCGGGAGGACCGGGTGAGACGGCGGACCGTCTCGATGCCGCCCGTACCGAGACCGCGGCCGTCCATGAGGACCACATCCGGTCGGAGTCGGTCGGTCAAGGGAATAGCCTCGGCTTCGTCGGCTGTTTCCCCGACGACGGTCAGACCGGGGCGGGCCGCCAGGAGCATGCGCAGACCGAGTCGCTGCAGAGCCTGCTGGTGGACGATGAGTACGGTGATCATGCTCCCCCCTTCTGAACGAAACGGTTTCGTTCACCTCGATGGCGTCAGCCTAACCCCGGCATTATCGAAACGGTGCCGTTTTTGTTGTGGCCTGCGTCACATGCGTGCCAGGCGGGGCGTGCCACACGCAGGACATGCAGGCCCTCCTCGCACGCAGGCCCCGTGTCGCAAGAGGGCCCCGTGTCGCATGCGGTCGGGAGTCATGTGCTGATGCGACCCACACTCCCTCGACCAACAGGACCGCACAAAGTCCGACAGGATCATTGCTTCGATTGTGTGCGAGTTCTAGGGTTTCCTGGCTGACGCACCCTCAGTCCGCGCACCCCACTGTCGAACCGAGGAAGGCCCCGCCATGCCGCACCCGCACGTGCCCCACGCCGACCGTCCGCTCGTCAGCCGCCGCCGTCTCCTGGAAGGCGGCGCCGCCGTGTTCGGCGCGCTCGCCCTGTCCGCGTCGCCCGGCCTCGCACGGGCGGCCGGTCCGCGCGCGGCGGCGGACGGATCGCCGGAGTGGAACGGCCACATCGACGTCTTCCGGCTGGGTGCCGAGCCCGCGCACACCACCCTCATGCCGTACCAGGACGTCAGACAGGCCCTGGCCGCCGACCGCACCCGCTCGCCGTACCGCCTCAGCCTCGACGGCACCTGGAAGTTCGCCTACGCCGACCGCCCCGACGACCGGGACATCGACTTCCACCGCACCGACGTCGACGACCGCGACTGGGACACCATCCCCGTCCCCTCCGCCTGGCAACTGCACGGCTACGACCGTCCGATCTACATCAACATCACGTACCCGTGGTGGGGCCCCAACGGTCAGGGCGAGGAGGCGCAGCCGCCGGCCGTCCCCACCCGGTACAACCCGGTGGGGCAGTACCGGCGCACCTTCACCGTCCCGCGGGACTGGTCGGGACGGCGGACGTTCCTGCACTTCGAGGGCGTGAAGTCCGCCCACTACGTGTGGATCAACGGGGAGTTGGTCGGCTACCACGAGGACTCCTACGACCCCGCCGAGTACGACATCACCCCGCACCTCAAGCCCGGCACCAACCAGATCGCCGTCGAGGTCTACCGCTACTCCGACGGCGACTGGCTGGAGGACCAGGACATGATCCGGCTGAGCGGCATCTTCCGCTCGGTCCACCTCTACTCCACGCCCGCCGTGCACCTGCGTGACTTCAAGCTGGACACCCCGCTGAGCGACGACTACCAGGCCGCCGAACTGTCGGTCACCGCCGGGGTGCGCGACTACGGCGGCAAGGGCGCCGGTCAGTACTCCGTCGAAACTCAGCTGTACGACGGGAACGGCCACCCCGTCTGGTCCCGCCCGTTGCAGCAGACGGTCGCACTGGACTCCGGCGCCGAGACGACCGTACGGGCCGCGAAGGCCGTGCCCGCTCCGCGCCTGTGGTCGGCCGAGCACCCGAACCTCTACACCGCGGTGCTCCAGCTGCGCGACCCGGCCGGCAAGGTGATCGAGACCCTCTCGCACCGGGTCGGTCTGCGCGAGTTCGCGCTCAAGGACGGGCTGATGCGGATCAACGGCAAGCCGGTCTCCTTCCGGGGCACCAACCGGCACGAGATGCATCCGGTGCACGGCTCGGCGCTCACCCGCGCGGACCTCGTCGAGGACATCGGCCTCATCAAGCGGCTGAACATCAACAGCGTCCGCACCTCGCACTACCCCAACAACCCGTTGTGGCTGGAACTTGCCGACGAGTACGGCCTGTACCTCGTGGACGAGACCAACCTCGAGACGCACGGCATCCGGGACGAGTACCCCGGCGACCACGCCGAGTGGACCGCGGCGTGTGTGGCCCGGGCCCAGAACATGGTCCACCGCGACAAGAACCACGCCTCGGTCGTCATCTGGTCGCTGGGCAACGAGGCGGGCGGCGGCAGCACCTTCAACGCCATGCACGATTGGATACGCTCCTACGACCCCACCCGCGTCATCCAGTACGAGGGTGACGACCGCCCGGAGATCAGCGACCTCCGCTCCAAGATGTACGAAAGCCCCTCCCGCGTCGAGGCACGGGCGCAGGACACCGGCGACACCCGGCCGTACGTGATGATCGAGTACTCCCACGCGATGGGGAACTCCAGCGGCAACTTCAAGAAGTACTGGGACATCGTCCGCCGCCACGACGTGCTGCAGGGCGGCTGGATCTGGGACTTCGTCGACCAGGCCCTGAGCTGGCCCACCCCGACACGCAAGCTGCTCACCGAGTCCGGGCCCGCAGCCCTGCGCGGCGAGGTCATCGCCCCCAGCGGCACCTTCGCCCGCGGCACGGGCGTCCTCGGCGGCACCGTCTTCCCGCGCGACGAGAGCCTCGACCTCACCGGCTCACTCACGCTCGAGGCGTGGGTCACCCCGCACGTCACCGGACCCCACCAGCCGATCCTCGCCAAGGGCGACACCCAGTACGCCCTGAAGCAGTCCGGCGGGACCCTGGAGTTCTTCATCCACGGCGGCGGCGAGTGGGTCACCGCGAGCTGGGCGTTGCCGGACGACTGGTCCGGACGCGAGCACCACATAGCCGGCGTCTTCGACGCGGAGGCCGGCACGCTTACCCTTCACGTCGACGGTTCGGTGCGGGCCACCCGCAGCACCACCCGGCGCCCCGGCATCAACTCGGCGCCGCTGGCCCTGGCCACCGACGTCGACAACCCGACCCGCGAGTTCAGCGGCACCATCCGGCGGGCGCACGTGTACGCCCGGGCCCTGAGCGCGGCCGAGCTGGCCTCCGACGCCCGTGGCCCCGGCGGCGACGAGGTGCGGTTCTGGTTCGACGCCGCCACCGTCGGCCTCACCGAGAAGCGGCCCCGCGACAGGACGTTCCTCGCCTACGGCGGCGACTGGGGCGACAACCCCAACGACGGGGCGTTCTCCGGTGACGGCATCGTCACCGCAGACCGCGGCCACACCGGCAAGGCGGCCGAGGTCAAGCAGATCTACCAGGCGATCAACGCGGCGCCCGCGTCCGGCGACACCGTCACCTCGGGACGGGTCACCCTCACCAACGAGTACCTGTTCACCAACGTCCGTGAATTCGACGGCAGTTGGTGGCTCGTCGCCGACGGCAAGGTCGTCCAGCGCGGCAAACTGAGCCGCGACCAGCTCGACATCGCCCCGCTGACCAGCAAGAACATCACCATCCCGGTGCGGCTGCCGGCGAACCCGGCGCCCGGCACGGAGTACTTCCTGCACCTCTCCTTCACCACCAAGGCGCCCACGAAATGGGCCGAGGCCGGCTTCGAGACGGCCAAGCAGCAACTCCCCGTCGACGCGAGCAGCCCGGCCGTGAAGCCCGTACCCCTGGAGAGCGTCCCGGCGCTGCGCCATGAGGACACCGGAAAGGCCGTCACCGTCCGGGGCCGGGGATTCTCCGTCACCGTCGACAAGAGCAGCGGGACCATCACGTCGTACGAGGCCGGAGGCGTCCGGCTGATCACCTCGGGGCCCGTGCCGAACTTCTGGCGGGCGCCGACCGACAACGACCGGGGCAACAGCCAGCACACCCGCAACCAGACCTGGCGCGACGCGGGTTCCCGGCGCGAGATCACCGACGTCACCGTGCGTGCCCTGCGCGACAGGGCCGTCGAGATCAAGGTCAGCGGCACCCTGCCGACGACCGTCGAGTCGACGTACACCATCACGTACACCGTCTTCGGCAACGGCGAGGTCAAGGTCGACAACACCCTGCACCCGGGCGCGTCGAGCCTGCCCTACGTCCCCGAGGTCGGCACCCTGCTGTTCCTGCCGAAGCATCTGGACCGTCTGCACTACTACGGCCGCGGTCCCGAGGAGAACATGTGGGACCGCAACCACGGCACCGACGTGGGCCTGCACTCCGGCACCGTCGCCGGGCAGTGGACCTCCTATCTGCGTCCGCAGGAGAACGGCAACAAGACCGACGTCCGGTGGGCCGCGCTGACCGGACGCGACGGCGTCGGGCTGCTGGTCAGCGGGGAGCCGCTCATCGAGGTCAGCGCCTCGCACCTGACTCCGGAGGACCTGTCGGTCGGGGCACGTCACGACTACCAGCTCACGCCGCGCGACGAGGTCGTCCTGCGCGTCAACCACCGGCAGATGGGAGTCGGCGGCGACAACAGCTGGGGGGCTCACACGCACGACGAGTACAAGCTCCTGGCCGACCGTGACTACGCCTACACCTACCGGCTGCGTCCATTGCGGGACGTCGACGGGGCGACGGCGGCCTCACGGCGGCCGACGGCGACGGAGTAGCCGCGCGGCGGGCGGTCCTTCGCGGTGCCGGGGCCTGGGGACGGTGTCCCCAGGCCCCGGCACCGGCGCAGGCCCCGGCACCGTGACGGCGGGTCTGTGGTGCCCCCTGGCCGCCGCCATGGGCAGCACCCCGCTCTGCGCACCACCGGCCATGGGCGGCACCCCGCCAGGGGCACCTCCCCCGGGACGAACGCAGGTGCCGGTCGCGGGCAGGCAGATGTCGTATTCCTGCCAGCCGGGCCACCCCACCGTGCTCGATGCTGGACGCATGCAGAACGGGATGCACCACGAACGGGAGCGCTGCGTACGCGCCGTCCAGTCGAAGGACGCGCGCTTCGACGGCTGGTTCTTCACCGCCGTCCTGACCACCCGCATCTACTGCCGGCCCAGCTGCCCGGTCGTACCGCCCAAGCCCGAGAACATGACCTTCCACCCGAGCGCGGCGGCCTGCCAGCAGGCCGGATTCCGGGCCTGCAAGCGCTGTCGCCCCGACACCAGCCCGGGCTCCCCCGAGTGGAACCAGCGCGCCGACCTGGTGGCCCGGGCCATGCGTCTCGTCATCGACGGGGTCGTGGACCGCGAGGGCGTCCCCGGACTCGCCGCCCGGCTCGGCTACAGCACCCGGCAGGTCGAACGCCAGCTGCTCGCCGAACTGGGTGCGGGCCCGCTCGCGCTCGCCCGCGCCCAGCGCGCCCAGACCGCGCGTCTGCTCATCGAGACGACTCCGCTGCCGATGGCGGAGGTCGCCTTCGCCGCCGGGTTCTCCTCGGTCCGTGGCTTCAACGACACCGTGCGCGAGGTCTTCGCCCTCTCCCCGAGCGAACTGCGCGCCCGGGTGCCGAGGAAGAACGCCCTGTCCGCTTCTGGCGCGTTCGCCCCGGCCGCCTCTGGTGGGCTCGCTCCGGCCGCCGCGGGCGCGCTCGCCCTGCGCCTCCCCTTCCGTGCCCCCCTCAACCCCGACAACCTCTTCGGCCACCTCGTGGCGACCGCGGTCCCGGGTGTCGAGGAGTGGCGCGACATGAGGCGGGCGGGCGGCGCGGATCGCCCCGACAAAGGGGCGGTGAGGGCAGAGGCAGGAGAGATGGCAGAGGCGGGAGACGGGTGGGCGTACCGGCGCACGCTGCGACTGCCGAACGGCCACGGCATCGTCGCGCTCACCCCGCAGCCGGACCACATCGCCTGCCGCCTCGCCCTCAGCGACCTGCGCGACCTGACCGTCGCCATCAGCCGCTGCCGCCGCATGCTCGACCTGGACGCCGACCCGGTCGCGGTCGACGACCACCTGCGCACGGACCCGGTCCTCGCCCCGTTGGTCGACAAGGCCCCCGGCCGACGCGTCCCGCGCACGGTGGACGAGGCGGAGTTCGCCATGCGCGCGGTCCTCGGCCAACAGGTCTCGACGGCGGCGGCCCGCACCCACGCGGCCCGCCTGGTCACGGCGTACGGCGACCCGGTGGACGACCCCGAGGGCGGCCTCACCCGCCTCTTCCCCACCCCCGAGGCGCTCGCCGCGCTCGACCCCGAGTCACTCGCCATGCCCCGTACCCGCCGCACCACTTTCACCACTCTGGTGGGCCAACTGGCCGACGGTACCCTCAACCTGGGCGTGGAGAGCGACTGGACCCAGACCCGCGCCCAACTCCTCGCGCTCCCCGGCTTCGGCCCCTGGACGGCCGACGTCATCGCGATGCGCGCCCTCGGCGACCCCGACGCCTTCCTCCCGACCGACCTCGGAATCCGCCGCGCCGCCCAGGAGTTGGGCCTGCCCTCGACCCCGGCCGCGCTCACGGCCCGGGCGGCGGCCTGGCGGCCCTGGCGGGCGTACGCGGTCCAGTACCTGTGGGCGACCGACAGCCACCCGATCAACTTCCTTCCCACGCAGGGTGTTTCGTGATGAGCTCGACCAAGCAGCACACCGTGATCGACAGCCCCTACGGCGCCCTGACCCTCGTCGCCGACGACGGCGTCCTGTGCGGCCTTTACATGACCGACCAGCGCCACCGCCCCGCGGAGGAGACCTTCGGCGCCCGCGCCGAAACCGCCTTCGCGGCGGCCGAGGAGGAGCTGGAGGCGTATTTCGCGGGCGAGTCGGAGGAGTTCACCCTCCAACTGAGTCTGCACGGAACCCCGTTCCAGCGCAGCGTCTGGGAACAACTCCGGAAGATCCCTTACGGCGAGACCCGCACCTACGGCGAACTGGCCGACGCCCTCGGCAGCCCCACCGCCTCCCGCGCGGTGGGTCTCGCCAACGGCAGGAACCCGATCGGCATCATCGTGCCCTGCCACCGCGTCGTCGGCGCGAACGGCAGCCTCACCGGATACGGCGGCGGCCTGGACCGCAAGCAGCGCCTGCTGGACTTCGAGAGCGGAACGGCGCTGTTCTAGCCGCGCCTGCGGTCCTGGCTGTACCGCTCAGGTCAGCCGGCGCGCTGCGCCGCGCTCCACGCATCACTCGTTGCCCTCCGGGTCTCCCAACACTCCGTTCTAGCGGTTCTGGAGTGTGGCCGTGGTGGCATCGGTGCTGGTCAAGGGCGAGAACGTCAGGAACTCTCTGGTCCCCAAAGAGAGCATGACGACTACCCGCAACCCCCTGGTTGGGACGGACTACACCGAGACCCTTCGGGGTGTGCGGTGCGTCAGGCTCTCGGTACTCACTGACGAGACCACCAGCCCCGAGCGGCAGCGCGAACCCGACGACATCGCAGCGGCAGCCCTCGGAATCGACTTCGGCGAGGGTGACGCGCTCCGCGAAGCCGTCGACCTGGACGTGAGCGCGTCCGCGTTCGGCCCCTTCGACCGTCCGCAACTCGGCGGATGGCTTGCCCGTCCGGACGAGTACGACGCGCTTGTCTGGTGGCGTTTTTTGACCGTGCCATCCGGTCCATGAGCCACATGCGCGGATCTAGCCGAGCTGGAGACCCGCGAAAAGGTCGACCCGCAACGCGTCGTGCCCCCCACGGGCCGCACGTTCGCGGACGAGTGGACGGACGCGGACACGGCGGGCCAGCGAGCCATGCTCATTGAAGCGGGGGTGCGGCTGGACGTCCAGTGTGGCGGATGGCGGAAGCTGGACACGTCCCGCGTGGACTTCACCATGACGGGTGAGCTGGACCCCGCAGCGGAAGTCGTGCCCGTAGCCGCTGACACCGAAGCCGAAGCCAACGGCACGGACGTTCCCCCGATGCCCGGTGCCGTGGCACAGCTTGCGGAGACCACGGCTGTGCATCCAGCTCAAAACAGGGCAATTGCCAATCCCACGAACAGCGCAGCCGAGACGACCCCAAGAGCGATGTAAACAACCCTGGACCACTGCTCAGCACTCACCGAACTCTCCCCTCCCTGGACAACTAGCCCAATAATTCTATGTCCGTGACACCCCAAATGGGGCGCTCACGAGAAGAGAAGATGCCAGCGCCCCCTGTACGCCCGTGAGCATGCGGTGTATTGACTGCACCGAGCCCGCCACTCACCGGGGCCGCTGCGAGGGTCACCACCAGGTCTACGAACGACGCGCTTCGGTACGTGCTCGGCGAGTCCGCCGGGCGGTACTGGTCCGAATGTTCTCGGGGGCCGCTCGGCTCCGTGCTCTGGTCGGTGCCCGTGGTGGTGCTCGCGGTGCGGCTCGCTCGTCCTCGCGAACGTGGTGGACGTGGACCATGTGCAGCCGCTCGCTCTCGGTGGCGAGGACACGGACGGGCACGTTCAACCGCTATGTCACGCATGCCGTTTGATCAAGAAGGGTGAGGACTTTCCGTCCGTTCCAGTGCCCCGCTGAGGTGCACCAGCCCGGCACCAAGAGCCAAGAAAGCGACCCCGAGCCAGGCAATGGGGTTATTGGGGACATGGTGCACGCTCACATCAACCCCCTCGGGGTGGAGTTCGAAGGCATGGGTTCGTGAACGAGCGTTGCCGCCGCCACTCGTGTTCCTGGTCATGGACGCAGGACACCGTGTCTCGGGCGGTACGTCAAGTTCCGCAGATACCGGGGCGATCAGATGATCAAAAACGAACAGCGCGCCCGATCCGGCATCGGTCACCGGGACGTGAAGTATGCGGCGAGGCCGCTTCCCGTGGCTGTGGCGACGGCTGCCACCAGCCATCCGGGGACGCGATGGACGGTCACGTGAAGCACATTGCCGCAGCGGAGTTCGAACGGGGGACGCTGCTGGGTGCTCTCGGTGCTTCGGGTCATGCAGCAATCCAACACAACTTGTGCCGAAAGCACACCCCACTTCGGCCCCTTTCCTTGCCCCGCTCTCACCCTGTTCTGGAGGTGATCCCTCATGCCGCGAAAGCCCCGCCCCCGTGCTCGGTACCCGGCAGCCCGGAACTGACCACGGGCGGACGCTGCCCCAAGCACACCAAGGAAGCGGAGCAGCAGCGCGGGACGACCGCGGGGTTCTCGTCAGTCGGCGTCGGGCCCTCGGACAAGCAGGTCATCACCGGCCGGGAAGCGGGCCGAGCCGCCCTCCTCCCAGGTGACCACCACAGCTAACCCGCCCATCGGACCCCGGGCGGTCGTCGTCTTCTTGACCGTGCGCCACACGCCCTCGTAGCCGATCACGTCGCCCGAGGTGACGAGTGCCGCGCGCTTGGTGGGCAGGCTTAACCGTTCCCGTCGACGGGCTTGATACGGGTCAAAGGGGCCTCCCACTCGATGCCACCCCCTCTCGGGCGCACGTACGCGGTGAGGCTGATGATCTGTCCGGTCTCCTTGACGCGTTCCTCGATCACGCCTTGCAGCTCGCCCTGACATTCCGTCTCAACGTCTTCGACGAAAGTGCCTTGCGGGTACGGCAGTCTGCCGTGGCTGAGCATTGTCGTCGGATTCTCGTGTGTTGGTGCCATGACCCCTCGTCCCACTTGCGCATACCTGTCTCACACAAGAGAACTGCCATCGTGCAAAGCGGACTTGCACACCTCTTGCACAACAGCAGGGCGCTTGAGTGGCCACGGTGAGACGATGGGACGTAACGGAAGTCGAGTGGGGAAGACGCACAATATGAGCGCGACCATGATTCCCGGACCCGGAGCGAACGTGGCCGTCTGCCGCAAAGCGCGCGGCTTCAGCCAGGTTGCCCTTGCCCGGCGGGCAGGCGTGTCCGTCTCGCTGCTCAGCAAGATCGAAGTCGGCGACCGCGCGCTGACCCAGGGCGTTGCTGCCGCTCTCGCGCAGGCTATGGGCTTGACCCTTGATGAGCTGCTGGGCACGGCTCCGGTCGAGCGCACAGACGAGAACAGCCTTGCCGCCCTCAACTACGTCATCCGGCGGTTCGACATCCCAGACGCGCCACCGGCCCACCCTGAGGACCTGCCTCGCGGGCTGGCCGAGCTGAACGAGCACCGCTATCGGACCGAGCTGTCGGCGGTGCTGCGGAAGCTGCCCGGTGTGCTGGCCGACGCGACCATATACGCCCACGCCGCCCAGTCGCCCGCCGCCTGGACCCGTGTCGCCGACGTGTACTCGGTGGTCTATTGGCTGGCCGCCCGGCACCGGTGGATGCATCTTGCGGAGTTGGCCGTCATGAAGCAGCGGCTGGCCGCCGAGCGTGCCCACCCGATCGCCGCCACGGTGGCCGCCCGAGACGAGGCCGGGGCCTTCCTCAATTCGGGTGACTTCGGGGGCGGGATGGCCATCGTGGACCGCGCCATCGTCGAGGCCGAGTCAACCCTTGAGGGACGCGACCGCGCGTTCGGCCTGGGCATCCTGCACCTGCGCGGCCTGACCTTGGCCGGTCGGCTCAAGGACAAGGCCGCAGCCGAGGAACACATCAGGGCAGCTTGGCGGACGGCCGAGGCGTACGGCGAGGACGGCGACGAGCACGGCATCCACTTCGGGCCGGACCAGACGGCCACCCATGTCATCTCGACGTTTTCCGACATGGATCAGCACCGCCGCGCGCTGGACACTGCCGACGACCTGATCCGGGGCGGCACCTCGCTGCCCGCCACCCGCATCGGCCCCCTGCACATGAACCTGGGCCGGTCGCATCTCGCGCTGGGTGACCGTGACTCCGCGCTGGCGTCCCTTGAGGAGGCTTGGAACGTTGCCCCGCAGATGGCGCGGGTGCACCCGACAAGCCAAGAGCTGATGCGCGTGCTGACCTCGCTGCACCGCCGCAGCAACCCACGCCTTACCAGGCTTGCCAAGCGCGCGGGCGTGCCCTTCTGACCTACCGGGAGAGTTCTCGATTCGGCGAGGTCGCGCGGCCGACGACCGGCTCGAAGATGTCCGTCGCTCGCATGACTTCACCAAGCTGGCGTACGCCTCGTCGGCCTTGGTCGATCGTGGGGGCTCCGCTGTCAGCCGACCCGGTGGCCGTTCTCCAGCTCCGCCGTCCCGGCGCCCCCGTCGAGGACGTCCAGCGCGGCCAGGACGCGGCGGCCCAGCGAACCCTGCAGATACTCGGTGAGTTCCTCGCGCGGTACGAGCCGCCAGGACAGGAGTTCCTCCTCCTGGAGCCGGATCGCCTTGAAGTCGTCCTCGCCGAGGACCCCTCCGTCGTACAGGTAGGCCACCACCGGCGGCCGGGTGGTCCCGTGCACCCAGTCCACCGCGAGCAGCCGGCCCAGCTCACGGTCCAGGCCGATCTCCTCGGCGGTCTCGCGGCGCGCGCCCTGGCGGGGGGTCTCGCCGTCGTCGGACTCGATGGTGCCGCCCGGAAGCGCCCAGCCCTCACGGTAGTTGGGCTCGACGAGCAGTACCCGTCCCTCGGCGTCCTGGAAGAGGGCGGCGGCCCCGGCGAGGACACGGGGGAGTCCCGCGATGTAGGCGGCGTAGTCTTGAGTGGTGGTCATCCCGGAAGCGTAACCAGCTTCCCCGGGCCCTCCGGCCGGGCCACGGCTACAGCTCCGGCTCCGTCTGTGCCAACCGCACCGTCCGCTCCGCCAGTGCGCTGATCCGTACCCCGTCGAAGCCGAACACCGCGCTGCGGACCGTGTCCTCCAACGGGTCCTTCCACTGCTCGGGGATGGCGTCCGCGCCGGTCAGTACGCCGGCCACCGAGCCCGCGGTCGCACCGTTGGAGTCGGTGTCCAGCCCGCCGCGCACGGTGAGCGTGATGGTGCGGGTGAAGTCGCCGTCGCCGTACAGCAGCCCCGCGGTCAGCACGGCGGCGTTCGGGACGGTGTGGATCCAGCTGAGCCCGGCGGTCTCCTCGGCCACTGTGGTGAGCGTGTCCTCCCAGGTCATCCGGGTGTCATGGAGCGAGACGACCCGCCGTACGGTACGCGCGAGGCGACTGCTGCCCGGGATGACGGCGAGCGCCTGGTCCACCGCCTGCCGTACCGACCCGGCTGTGAACGCCGCCGCGATCAGCGCCGCCGCCCACATCGCGCCGTACACCCCGTTGCCGGAGTGGGAGAGCACCGCGTCCCGGCGGGCGAGCGAGGCGGCGCGGCGTGGGGCGCCCGGGCTGGTCCAGCCGTAGATGTCGGCGCGGATCAGCGCCCCGATCCACTCCTGGTACGGATTCTCGTACGTCGCCGTCAGCGGCGGCTTCAGCCCGTTGGCGAGGTTGCGGTACGCGACGCGCTCCGCCGTGAAGGTCTGCAGATACGGCAGCCGCAGCAGCCACAGGTCGCCGATCTGCTCCGTGGTGAAGCCGAAGCCGTGGGTCTCCAGGAGGTCGAGGCCGAGGATGGCGTAGTCGATGTCGTCGTCGCGGCAGCTGCCGTGGATGCGGCCGCGCACGCACTGACGCCACTCGGGACGCAGCGCGCAGCCGTCGCCCTCGCCGACCGGCTCCGGCAGATAGTCGGTGAGCGGCAGGGCGTCGGCCTGCCGGAGATAGCGGTCGATGCGGTCCCGCGTCCAGAGGTCGCCCTGCTCGACCGGCTTGCCGAGCATGTTGCCCGAGATCCGGCCGAGCCAGCCTCCGAGGACGCGGTCGGCGAGCTGTGACTCAGTGCCCACGGGGTTCATAGCTCCGGTCTACCCGATTCCGGGAACGACCGCGCGGGGTCCGGACCATGCACACAGTGCGTTCCCGGACGCCGTCCACGGGCCGATTCGGGACTCCGTCCACGGGCCGGTCGGGAATGACGGCGAAGGCGACCTCCGGTTAAGGTCGCAGCGGCGCGACTGGCCCTGACGTGCGTCGGGCCTGGAGAGCAAGGGGATGTCAAGGTGGCGAACGCTGGAGTGAACGGTGCCCAGAGGGTGCTCATCGCCGCGGACAAGTTCAAGGGCTCGCTGACGGCCGTTCAGGTCGCCGAGCGGGTCACGGCCGGGCTGCGCAACGTCCTGCCCGACCTCGCGGTCGAGTCGCTGCCGGTGGCCGACGGCGGCGACGGGACGGTGGACGCGGCGGTCGCGGCCGGTTTCCAACGGCGTGAGGTCCGGGTCGCGGGGCCGCTCGGCCACGAGGTGACGGCCGCGTTCGCGCTGCGCGGCGACACCGCGGTCGTGGAGATGGCGGAGGCGAGCGGGTTGCAGCGGCTGCCCGCGGGCGTCTTCGCACCGCTCACGGCCTCCACGTACGGCTCCGGCGAGCTGCTGCGGGCCGCGCTGGACGCGGGGGCGCGGACGATCGTGTTCGGGGTGGGCGGCAGTGCCACCACGGACGGCGGCGCCGGCATGCTGTCCGCGCTGGGCGCGCGATTCCTGGACGCGGACGGGGAGCCGGTGACACCAGGCGGCGAGGGCCTTGCCGCCCTGGCGTCGGCCGACCTGTCGGCCCTGGACCCACGCCTGGCCTCCGTCGACATCGTTCTCGCGAGCGACGTCGACAACCCGCTGACCGGCCCGAAGGGCGCACCCGCCGTCTACGGCCCGCAGAAGGGTGCCTCGCCGGACGACGTGCGGGTGCTGGACGAGGCACTCGCCCACTACGCGAACGTGCTGGAGAAGACGGTGGGGCCGCGGGCCGCGGAGTACGCCGCCTCGCCCGGCGCCGGCGCCGCGGGCGGCATCGGATTCGGCGCCCTGCTCCTCGGCGCCCGCTTCCGCGCCGGTATCGAGGTCATGCTCGACGTCCTCGGCTTCGCGGCCGCTCTGGAGGACGCGACGCTGGTGATCACCGGCGAGGGCTCCCTGGACGAGCAGACTCTCCACGGCAAGGCACCCGCGGGCGTCGCGGCGGCGTCCCGTGCGGCGAACAAGGAGGTCATCGCGGTGTGCGGCCGCCTGGCCCTGCGCCCGGAGGCCCTGGGTCGCGCCGGAATCCGCCGCGCCTATCCGCTGACCGATGCCGAGCCGGACGTGGCGACGTGCATGGCGGACGCCGGGCCGATCCTGGAGCGGGTGGCGGAGGGGATCGCTCGGGACTTCCTGACCTGATCCCGAACACCTTGGCCCACACGAGGGAGCGGCGCTTCCAGCGAGGTGCACCTCGACGCCGGGTGCGGACAAAGCGAGCAGACAAAGCGAGCAGACAAAAGCGCCGTCAAAGCGCCGTCAGAGCGAGCAGACAAAGCGAGCAGACAAAGCGAAAGGCCCCGAACCAACCCAACCCGGTCCGGGGCCCACCACATCACCGCTCGTTACGGAACCTGCGCCGCCCGAGCCTCCCGCCGATTGTCGCGGAACGTGTTCACCCGCCGAGCCGTCGCGAACAGCGGAATCACCGCCCCCATGACCAGCTGCAGCGCACACCCCGTCTGCAGTAGCAGCTGCCCGCCGGGCGCGTCGAACGCCCACGCCGCCAGCAGCCCCATCGACAGCACGATCCACGAGAGCATCGCCACCGCGAGGCGCCCCCGCGGCTTCGGGTACTCCACCCGGCTCACCATGAGCCACGCCGTACCGAGGATCGCCAGCAGCGTCGCCACGAACGGCAGCTCGAGGAGCACGATCGAGACCACCGTCAGCGCGCCGAACGGCGACGGCATGCCCTGGAAGGTGCCGTCCTTCACCGTGACGCACGAGAAGCGGGCAAGTCTCAGCACCACCGCCAGCAGCACCACGATCGCTCCGACCGCCGCCACTCGCTGGTACGCGTCGTCCGCCACCATGCCGTAGACGAGGACGAAGTACGCCGGGGCCAGACCGAAGCTGACCAGGTCCGAGAGGTTGTCCAGCTCCGCACCCATGGGGGAGGAGCGCAGCTTCCGGGCCACCAGCCCGTCGAAGAGGTCGAAGACGGCCGCGCACAGCATCAGGATGACCGCCGTGGCCGCGCTGTTGCGGGCCATGCCGGATTCCTGGCTGTCGGTGAGGTGCGGGATCAGGATCCCGGTGGTGGTGAAGTACACCGCCATGAAACCGCATGTGGCGTTGCCGAGGGTGAGGGTGTCCGCTATTGAGAGGCGGAGAGAAAGGGGCATCTCCTCCTCGTCGTCCACCTCGTCTGCCTCAGGCACCCAGCCCGCCTGCGTTTCCGGATCAATCACGGTCAATGCGAGTCACCCCAGCCACGGTCTTCTGACCGACCTCGACCGCCACCTGCACGCCCTCGGGCAGGTAGATGTCGACACGCGAGCCGAAGCGGATCAGGCCGATACGGTCACCCTGCTCCACCTTCGTGCCCTGCGGCACGTAGGGCACGATACGACGGGCGACCGCGCCGGCGATCTGGATCATCTCGATGTCACCGAGGTCGGTGTCAAAATGCCAGACTACGCGCTCGTTGTTCTCGCTCTCCTTGTTGAACGCCGGAACGAACCCACCCGGGATGTGCTCGACCGACGACACGGCGCCGGAGAGCGGCGCACGGTTGACGTGGACGTTGAGCGGGCTCATGAAGATCGCGACGCGGGTGCGGCCGTCCTTCCACGGCATGATGCTCTGCACCACACCGTCGGCGGGCGAGATGACCCGGCCCTGGGCGATCTCGCGCTCGGGGTCGCGGAAGAACCACAGCATGCCCGCGGCGAGCGCGGTGGCGGGCACGGCGACGGCCTTGGCGGCGCCGGACTTGCGCGCGCGTACCAGGCTGAGGGCTGCGGTGGCGACGGTCGGGAGGAGCCACGGCGATGCTCCGCGCGCCAGGCGTACGCCTGCCAGGCTGTCGCGAGGTGCAGAGGTTTGGCTGTGGGGCATGGATGACCTTCGTAGCGGATGATGCCGCGCTGCGTGAGGGGGACGGCGGCTTTCCCGGATCGTACCGGTCGCGGGCCGCAACTGGCCAAGCCAGGAAGCCGAGTCGGCTGCTGAACAGTGCTGACGGGGTGTGATCTTCTTCTCGAAGGTAACACCCCGAACCCGGACATCTAGCCTTGGAGTCGATACTCTTCGAGCAGCCTGCGACCGATGATCATTTTCTGGATCTCGGCGGTACCTTCACCGATCAGCAGCATCGGAGCCTCACGGTAGAGGCGCTCGATCTCATACTCCTTGGAGAAGCCGTAGCCGCCGTGGATCCGGAAGGCGTCCTCCACGACCTCCTTGCAGTATTCGGAGGCGAGGTACTTCGCCATCCCCGCTTCAAGGTCGTTTCGCTCCCCGGAGTCCTTTTTGCGTGCCGCGTTCACCATCATCGCATGCGCGGCCTCGACCTTGGTGGCCATCTCCGCGAGCTTGAACTGGATGGCCTGGTGCTGGGCGATCGGCTTGCCGAAAGTGTGACGCTGCTGGGCGTACGAGACGCCGAGTTCGAACGCGCGCTGAGCGACGCCACAGCCACGCGCCGCCACATTGACTCGGCCGACCTCGACGCCGTCCATCATTTGGTAAAAACCTCGGCCGGTGGTGCCGCCGAGCACGCGATCAGCCGGAATGCGCAGGCCGTCCATGATCAACTCGGTGGTGTCGACACCCTTGTAACCCATCTTGTCGATCTTCCCGGGGATGGTGAGTCCGGGACGGACCTCTCCGAAGCCGGGCTCCTTCTCGACCAGGAAGGTCGTCATCGACTTGTGGGGCTTGGCGGCCGTTTCTTCGGGGGAGTGTCCTTCGTCACTTCGTACGAGTACGGCGACCAGAGTCGACGTACCGCCGTTGGTGAGCCACATCTTCTGACCGTTCAGGACGTACTCGTCGCCGTCCTTGACCGCCTTGGACGTGATCGCCGCGACGTCCGAACCCAGGCCCGGTTCCGACATCGAGAAGGCGCCACGGACGTCGCCGGCCGCCATCTTCGGCAGGAAGTGGTCCTTCTGCTCCTGCGTGCCGTGCTGCTTGATCATGTAGGCGACGATGAAGTGGGTGTTGATGATGCCGGAGACCGACATCCAGCCGCGGGCGATCTCCTCGACGCAGAGCGCGTACGTCAGGAGCGACTCGCCCAGGCCGCCGTACTCCTCGGGGATCATCAGACCGAACAGCCCCAGCTCCTTGAGCCCGTCGACGATCTGCTGCGGGTACTCGTCGCGGTGCTCCAGCTCGGTGGCGACCGGGATGATCTCCTTGTCCACGAAGTCGCGGACGGTGGAGAGGATCTCCTGCTGGATGTCGGTCAGACCGGCTGTCTGGGCGAGTCGCGCCATGGCTACTTCCCCTGTTCCTTGAGCTCGGGACGGCCCGGCTGCTCGCCGCCGCGCTCCTTGGTGTACGTCTCGGTCGGCACCATCACCTTGCGGCGGAACACGCACACGAGCGTGCCGTCCTGCTTGTATCCCTTGGTCTCGACGTGGACGATGCCGCGGTCGTTCTTCGACTTGGACGGCCACTTGTCGAGCACGGTCGTCTGGCCGTAGACCGTGTCGCCGTGGAAGGTCGGCGCCACGTGCTTGAGCGACTCGATCTCCAGGTTGGCGATCGCCTTGCCGGAGACGTCCGGCACGGACATGCCGAGCAGCAGCGAGTAGATGTAGTTCCCGACGACGACGTTCTTGCCGAAGTCCGTCGTCTTCTCGGCGTAGTTGCTGTCCATGTGGAGCGGGTGGTGGTTCATCGTGAGGAGACAGAACAGGTGGTCGTCGTACTCCGTGACCGTCTTTCCCGGCCAGTGCTTGTACGTCGCCCCGACCTCGAACTCCTCGTAGGTCCGGCCGAACTGCATGCTCACGCCTCCGGAATCTCGAACGTGCTGGTGCGCCGCATGCCCGCGGCGCGGCCCTTGCCCGCGATGACCAGGGCCATCTTGCGGCTGGCCTCGTCGATCATCTCGTCGCCGAGCATCGCGGAGCCCTTCCTGCCGCCGGCCTCGGAGGTGCAGTAGTCGTACGCGTCCAGGATCAGCTCGGCGTGGTCGTAGTCCGCCTGCGAGGGCGAGAAGATCTCGTTGGACGCCTCCACCTGGCCCGGGTGCAGCACCCATTTGCCGTCGAAGCCGAGGGCGGCGGCGCGCTGGGCGACCTCGCGGTAGCCGTCGACGTTGCGGATCTGGAGGTAGGGGCCGTCGATCGCCTGGAGGTTGTTGGCGCGGGCGGCCATCAGGATCTTCATCAGGATGTAGTGGTAGGCGTCCGCCGGGTAGCCGGGCGGCTGCTCGCCCACGACCAGCGACTTCATGTTGATCGATGCCATGAAGTCGGCAGGGCCGAAGATGATCGTCTCGACACGTGGGCTGGCACACGCGATCTCGTTGACATGGTTGAGGCCCTGGGCGTTCTCGATCTGCGCCTCGATGCCGATCCGCCCGACCTCGAACCCCATGGTCTTCTCGATCTGCGTCAGCAGCAGGTCCAGCGCGACGATCTGCTGCGCGTCCTGGACCTTCGGCAGCATGATGCAGTCAAGGTTCGGTCCGGCGCCCTCGACCACCGTGACGACGTCTCGATACGTCCACTCGGTCGTCCAGTCGTTGACGCGCACGACCCTCGTCTTGCCCGTCCAGTCGCCCTCGTTGAGGAACTTGACGATGGTGTGCCGCGCCTCGGGCTTGGCGAGGGGCGCGCACGCGTCCTCCAGGTCCAGGAAGACCTGGTCGGCCGGGAGACCCTGCGCCTTCTCCAGGAAGCGGGGGTTGCTTCCGGGGACCGCGAGGCAGGAGCGTCGCGGACGCAGACGGTTGACGGGCGTTGTCATGCGGGGACCTCCAGGGGGTCGAGCTTGTGCGCTTTCCGGATCTCGTCGACGATGCGGCCGATGATTCCGGTGATGTCGAAGTCCTTCGGGGTGAACACCGCCGCGACTCCGGCTGCCCGGAGTTTTTCGGCGTCCCCGTTCGGGATGATGCCACCTACGATCAGCGGTATATCTGTGGCACCCGCCACATGGAGCCGCTCCAGCACATCCGGCACCAGTTGGGCGTGCGAGCCGGAGAGGATCGACAGGCCGACCGCGTGCACGTCCTCGGCGAGGGCCGCGTCCACGATCTGCTCCGGGGTGAGCCGGATGCCCTGGTAGACCACCTCGAAGCCGGCGTCGCGGGCCCGTACGGCGATCTGCTCGGCACCGTTGGAGTGCCCGTCCAGACCTGGCTTGCCGACCAGGAAGCGCAGCTTGCCGACACCGAGGTCCTGAGCCGTCCGGTCGACCGTGCGGCGGACCTCGCTCAGCGCCGAGCCCGCCTCGGCGGGGAGGGCCACCGGCGCGGACGACACGCCCGTCGGCGCCCGGAACTCACCGAACACCTCTCGCAGCGCCCCGGCCCACTCGCCGGTCGTGACCCCGGCGCGGGCGCACTCCAGGGTGGCCTCCATCAGGTTGTCGGTGCCCTTGGCGGCCTCCTTCAGCTTCTCCAGCGCCTTGCAGGGGCGCGGATGGTTGAAGGGGGGCTGGTAGCGCGTGTCACGCCAGTGCTGGAGCGAGGCGATGACCTGGGCCTCGACAGCTGGATCGACCGTCTGTACGGCTGTATCGAGATCGGCCGTGAGTGGACTGGGTTCGGTCGTCTCGAAGATGTTGACGCCCACGATCAACTCTTGACCGGACTCGATACGAGCGCGGCGCTCGGCGTGCGCGGCGACGAGGTGCGACTTGAGGTAGCCCGACTCGACGGCGGCCATCGCGCCGCCCAGCTCCTCGATCCGCTCGATCTCCCTGAGCGACTCCTCGACCAGCTCGCCGACCTTGGCCTCGACGACCGTCGAGCCCTCGAAGATGTCGGCGTACTCCAGCAGGTCGCTCTCGTACGCCAGCACCTGCTGCATGCGCAGCGACCACTGCTGGTCCCAGGGGCGGGGCAGGCCCAGCGCCTCGTTCCAGGCGGGCAACTGCACGGCACGCGCGCGTGCGTCCTTGGAGAGCGTCACCGCCAGCATCTCGAGGACGATCCGCTGGATGTTGTTCTCCGGCTGCGCCTCGGTCAGGCCGAGGGAGTTGACCTGGACGCCGTAACGGAAGCGCCGGTGCTTGGGGTCCTGGATGCCGTACCGCTCGCGGGTGATCTGGTCCCAGATGCGGCCGAAGGCGCGCATCTTGCACATCTCCTCGACGAAGCGGACGCCCGCGTTCACGAAGAAGGAGATACGGCCGACGACGTCGCCCATGCGTTCCTGCGGCACCTGGCCGCCGTCGCGCACGGCGTCCAGCACCGCGATCGCCGTCGACATCGCGTACGCGATCTCCTGGACCGGCGTGGCGCCCGCCTCCTGCAGGTGGTAGCTGCAGATGTTGATCGGGTTCCACTTCGGCAGGTGGGAGACGGTGTACGCGATCATGTCGGTCGTCAGCCGGAGTGACGGCACCGGCGGGAACACGTGCGTGCCCCGCGACAGGTACTCCTTGACGATGTCGTTCTGGGTCGTGCCCTGGAGCTTGGTGACGTCCGCGCCCTGCTCCTCGGCGACGACCTGGTAGAGCGCCAGCAGCCACATGGCGGTGGCGTTGATCGTCATCGAGGTGTTCATCTGCTCCAGGGGGATGTCCTGGAACAGCCGGCGCATGTCACCGAGGTGCGCGATCGGCACGCCGACCCGGCCGACCTCGCCGCGGGCGAGGATGTGGTCGGAGTCGTATCCGGTCTGCGTCGGCAGGTCGAACGCCACCGACAGACCCGTCTGACCCTTGGCGAGGTTGCGCCGGTACAGCTCGTTGGACGCCTCGGCCGTGGAGTGACCGGCGTACGTGCGCATCAGCCACGGCCGGTCCTTCTCCTTTCGTGTCTGCGACTGATCTTCTCGGGTCTGCGACTGACGCTCGGTCATCTTCGGCCTCCGCTGTCTTCAGATGTTCCGGAAGCGGTTGATGGCGTCGACGTGCTGGGCGCGCTTCTCCGCGTCGCGCACGCCCAGGCCCTCCTCGGGAGCCAGGCACAGGACGCCGACCTTGCCCTGGTGGAGGTTGCGGTGGACGTCGCAGGCGGCCTGCCCGGTGTCCTCCAGGGAGTACACCTTGGAGAGCGTCGGGTGGATCTTGCCCTTGGCTATGAGCCGGTTGGCCTCCCAGGCTTCGCGGTAGTTGGCGAAGTGGGAGCCGATGATCCGCTTCAGGGACATCCACAGGTACCGGTTGTCGTACTCGTGGTTGTAGCCGGAGGTCGAGGCGCAGGTGACGATCGTGCCGCCCTTGCGCGTGACGTACACGGACGCGCCGAAGGTCTCGCGGCCGGGGTGTTCGAAGACGATGTCCACGTCCTCGCCGCCGGTGAGTTCGCGGATGCGCTTGCCGAAGCGCTTCCACTCCTTCGGGTCCTGGTGGTGCTCGTCCTTCCAGAACTTGTAGTCCTCGGCGGTGCGGTCGATGATCGCGTCCGCGCCCATGGACCGGCAGATCGCCGCCTTCTGCTCGCTGCTGACGACGCAGATCGGGTTGGCGCCCCCGGCCAGCGCGAACTGCGTGGCGTACGAGCCGAGTCCACCGCTCGCACCCCAGATCAGGACGTTGTCGCCCTGCTTCATGTCGGCGCCGTTGCGGGAGACCAACTGCCGGTACGCGGTGGAGTTCACCAGACCCGGAGCCGCGGCCTCCTCCCACGACAGGTGGCCGGGCTTCGGCATCAGCTGGTTGGACTTGACGAGAGCGATCTCGGCGAGGCCACCGAAGTTGGTCTCGAAGCCCCAGATGCGCTGCTCGGGGTCGAGCATCGTGTCGTTGTGGCCGTCCGACGACTCCAGCTCCACGCTCAGGCAGTGCGCGACGACCTGGTCACCGGGCCGCCAGGCGTTGACGCCGGGGCCGGTGCGCAGGACCACGCCCGCGAGGTCGGAGCCGATGATGTGGTACGGCAGGTCGTGGCGCTTGGTGAGGTCGCTGACCTTGCCGTAGCGCTCCAGGAAGCCGAAGGTCGACAGCGGCTCGAAGATCGAGGTCCACACGGAGTTGTAGTTGACCGAGGAGGCCATGACGGCCACCAGGGCCTCGCCCGGGCCCAGCTCCGGCAGCGGCACCTCCTCCAGGTGCAGTGACTTGCGGGGGTCCTTCTCGCGGGTCTGCATGCCCGCGAACATCTCCGTCTCGTCCTTGTGCACGGTGATCGCACGGTAGGACTCGGGGAGCGGCAGAGCGGTGAAGTCGGCGGGCGTGGAGTCCGGCGACTGGATCGCGTCCAGAATCTTCTTCACAGTCACGTTGTTGCCTCCGGCGGTGCGCACCCTGAGGGAGGGGTGCTGAGGGTTACGTCGGTGCTGCTGAGGGGGGGAGAGGTGCCGTCGGTTCGGCGGAGGTGCTGTTCGGCAGCGCTTTGTGGCGCGGGAGGTTGCCTGTGACGCAGGCGCCCGGGCGCGCAGGCCCTGGGGGGCTTGCGGGGACAGCCGACGTACGAAAGATCTCTGCACGCCGGCCGCCCGGACATCTTCAAGGTATGACACCGCGTGTCACCTCGCAAGGCACTGAGTGCCAGAAAGTGCTCTCAGGTGAAATCTTTACGCAACAAATGAGCGATGATCGATCGAGCGAGGGTCGCGAAGGCACCTCAAAGGCGCCTTGAAGTGATTCGAAAAGCGGTCCTGACATGCGAAAACGGCCACCCCGAGGGGTGGCCGTGGTCGCGCCGTCGTCGCGCGGGAGCAGGCGGGTGAGGAGGCGGCTCAGCGGTCCCGGAGGGCCTCTTCTATGGCTCGCATGACCTGGTCGAGCGGGGCGTCCGTGCGGGCCACCGTCACCAGTACCTCGCCGTGCGTGGAGACCGTCGCCGTGGCCGGCTGGGGGGTCACGGTGCGCCCGGCACCGATGCCCGTCCCGAACGTCCTGCGCACGATCGCGAAGGCGTGGTCCAGCTGTGCCTCGACGTCGCCCTGGCCGCCGGCCCGCAGCCAGCGCCGCAGGACGTGGTTGTGGGCGGTGACCACGGCGGACGCGGCGACCTCCGCCAGCAGCGGGTCGTCGTTGGCGTCGTCGTCGTGCGCGTGCTCGTCGAAGTGGCCGAGCAGGTAGCGGGTGAAGAGCCGCTCGTAACGGGCCACCGAGGCGATCTCCGCCTCGCGCAGGGTGGGCACCTCGCGGGTGAGTTTGTAGCGGGCGACCGAGATCTCCGGCCGGGCCGCGTACATCCGCATGACCTCCTTGATGCCGCGGCACACCGTGTCGAGCGGGTGCTCGTGCGCGGGGGCGGCATTGAGGACGGCCTCGGCCCGGATCAACGTGTCGTCGTGGTCCGGGAAGATCGCCTCTTCCTTGGAGCGGAAGTGGCGGAAGAAGGTGCGGCGCGCGACCCCGGCCCGGGCCGCGATCTCGTCGACGGTGGTGGCCTCGTACCCCTTGGCCGCGAACAGCTCCATCGCGGCGGCCGCCAACTCGCGCCGCATCTTGAGGCGCTGGGCGGCGGCGCGACCGCCTGCGGCACTTTCCGGCGCGTCGGGCGTGACTGGTGTACGTACGGACTTGGCGGGCTGGGACATGACCTGAACGTACTGCATGTGTGCAGCTTGCTGCGCGTGTCCAGGGGGTCCCCCGCCCTGGACGGGCGCGGGAGTACCGGACCGGGAAGGCGGGGAAGAGCTGCCGGGGTCGAGCAGCCCGCCCCAGTCCGCCTCCGTTTCGAACCAGTCGCCCGGCCGGTCAGCGGCGGGCATGTTCGCGAAAGCCGCGGCCCGTCTTGCGGCCGAGGCAGCCCGCGGCCACCAGGTGCTCCAGGAGCGGGGCCGGGGCCAGGCCGGGGTCGCGGAACTCGCGGTGCAGGACCTTCTCGATGGCCAGGGAGACGTCGAGCCCGACGACATCGAGGAGTTCGAAGGGGCCCATCGGATAGCCGCCGCCCCACTTCATCGCCGCGTCGATGTCGTCGAGGGACGCATAGTGTTCCTGCACCATCTTGATCGCGTTGTTGAGGTACGGGAACAGCAGGGCGTTCACGATGAAGCCCGCACGGTCTCCACAGTCGACCGCGTGCTTCCTGATCCTGACGCAGACCTCGCGCACCGTCGAGTGGACGTCGTCGGCCGTCAACACCGTACGGACGACCTCGACCAGCTTCATCGCCGGCGCCGGGTTGAAGAAGTGCATGCCGATCACGTCCTGCGGACGCGAGGTGGCGCGGGCGCACGCGACGACCGGGAGCGAGGAGGTCGTGGTCGCGAGCACCACGCCCGGCTTGCAGACCTTGTCCAGGGTGGCGAAGAGCTGCTGCTTGACCTCCAGGTCCTCGGCGACGGCCTCGACGGCCAGGTCGACCTCGGCGAAGGACTCGTACGAGCCCACCGCGGCGATCCGGTCCAGGCTCTGCGCCGCGGCCTCCGCGGTCAGCCGGCCCTTGTCGACCGAACGTGAAAGCGACTTACCGATACGGGCCTTGGCGGCCTGGGCCTTCTCCTCGCTGCGGGCGGCGAGGACGACCTCGTACCCCGCCTTGGCGAACACCTCGGCGATTCCGGACGCCATGGTGCCGGACCCCGCGACGCCGACGGACCGGACCGGACGACCGGGGACCTCAAGGCTGCCCGACAAGGGTGTCAGGGCGTCCGGCACGGCCGTCGCGCTGCCGGGAGCCTCGTAGGTGTAGAAGCCGCGGCCCGACTTGCGGCCGGTCAGGCCCGCCTCGCTGAGCTGCCTGAGGATCGGGGCGGGAGCGTGCAGCCGGTCGTGGGACTCGGCGTACATGGCCTCCAGGACCGTGCGCGCGGTGTCGACGCCGATCAGGTCGAGCAGGGCGAGAGGGCCCATCGGCAGTCCGCAGCCCAGCCGCATCGCGGCGTCGATGTCCTCGCGGGAGGCGTACTTGGCCTCGTACATGGCGGCGGCCTGGTTGAGGTAGCCGAACAGCAGCCCGTCGGCGACGAATCCGGGCCGGTCGCCGACCGCGACCGGTTCCTTGCCGAGTTCCAGGGCGAGGTCGGTCACGGCGGCGACGGCCTGGGGCGCGGTCAGCACCGACGAGACGACCTCGACCAGCTTCATCGCCGGCGCCGGATTGAAGAAGTGCAGTCCGAGCACGCGCTCGGGACGGGCCGAGTCGGCGGCGAGCCGGGTGACGGAGAGGGCGTTGGTACCGGTCGCCAGGATCGTCCCGGGCCGCACGATCCCGTCGAGTTCACGGAAGATCTGGTGCTTGATCTCGTACGACTCGGGAGCGACCTCGATGACGAGGTCGGCGTCGGCCGCGGCCCGCAGATCGGTGGACGTGCGCACCCGGGCGAGGGTGTCGGCGCGCTGCTGCTCGGTGAGCCGGCCGCGCTTCACGGCGCGGGCGGTCGCGGTCTCCAGGGCGGCGGTGGCCTTGGCGGTCGCGGCCTCGTCGATGTCGATGCCGACGACGTCACGGCCGGCCTTGGCCAGGACCTCGGCGATGCCGGTGCCCATGGTGCCGAGGCCGACGACGGCGACGGTCCGGAGCGGGGGCAGAGGGGTGTCGGACAGGGGAGTGGCCATCGCGGGACTCCAGGAATGAGGGTGACGACTGGGAGCGCGCCGGATGCGCCGACGGGACCGGCCGAGGCCGGGCCGACGGGCGCACCGGGTGCGAAAGGAGGGAGGGCGGGTGGTGCCGGGCTGACGGGCGCACACGCCCGGGTGCCGTGCTGCCGGGCGTGCACACGCTCGGAAACGGCGGAACCGACCGGCCCTGTCCCGAGGCCGAGTTGTCACTCAGGTACGCGAGGTACCGAACCGACTGCTCTCTCGCGGCGGCTGCGTCACCAGGCCACCACAAGCAGATCCGCGAGTGGGTGACTCGCTCGAATGAGCTTAACCCGCGGGTAACGAGCGCGCCAGCCCCCGAGTTTGTGAGGTAGCTCCCGGCCTGCGGGCGCGGCACCTAATCTCGGATTCATGGACGAAGAGTTGCGAACGCTCACGGAGCGCTTACGGCGGGAGGCGGGGTCCTCGGCCGTCTACGACCGTCTGGTGGCGACCGAGGACATCGACGAGCTGGCCGGAGTGCTCACCGAGCCGGGACAACCGCTGTGGGCCCGGGAACTGGCCGCGTTCCGACTGGGGGAGGCGGGCGACCGGCGGGCCTTCGAATCCTTGGTCCTCCTTCTCAATCACCGTGACCCGCCGCGCTGCGCCTCCGCCGCCCATGCCCTGGCCCGCCTCGGCGATCCCCGCACCGCCCGCGCCGCCGCCGCCCTCGCCACGAACGAGCTGCGCGTGGCCTACGCCCTGCACCCGGTCCTGCTCCTGGTGGAACTGCGCGCCCCTGAGGCCGTACCGGCGCTGATCACCACCCTGCAACGCCGGCTGCGCCCGCACGACCCGTACCGGCGGGTGGCGCTCGCGTGCGTGGAGGGTCTCGGCACGCTCGGCGACACCCGGGCCGGACCGGTCCTCGGCGAGGCACTCGCGCACCCGGCGCTCGCCGAGGCGGCGGTACACGCGCTGGCCCGGATCACCGGACCCGGGCAGCGATGAGAGCTCACCGCTCCTTCGCGTACCGCACCCGTCAGTGCACTGAGCGCCCATCCTGGACGGTGTCCTTCAACGCCCGCTCAGGGACCTCGACTCGGCAGGGGTCTCAGCCGCGGGCGCCGAGCAGCCTGTGCAGGACGGGACCGTGGGCCGACCGCGACGTCGACCCGTCCGTGCTCAGCGGCTCGGGGTCGGGCAGCGCCTGGCAGACGGCGTCGGCCTCGCCGTGGCCGCGCGGCACCTTGCCGTCGGTCAGGTACGAGGCCAGGTACTTGTCCAGGCAGGTGTTCCCGCTGAGGGTGATGCCGTGGTTCCCGCCGCCCTCCTCGACCACCAGGCTGGAGCGGGCGAGCATCCGGTGCACCGTGAGGCCGCCCTGGTACGGGGTGGCCGCGTCGTTCGTCGCCTGGAAGAGCAGGACCGGCGGCAGCTTGCCGTTGGCGACGTCCACCGGCTTCAGCGACCTGGTCGGCCAGAACGCGCACGGCGCGTTGTACCAGGCGTTGCTCCAGGTCATGAACGGGGCCTTCTCGTAGACCGCCCAGTTGTCCTTGCGCCACTGGTTCCAGTCGCGCGGCCAGGAGGCGTCACGGCACTGCACGGAGGTGTAGACGCTGTAGCCGTTGTCCGCGGACGCGTCGGCGGCGGCGAAGTCCTCGTACGCCTCGACCAGTGGGTCGGCGTTCTTGTCGTTCACGTACGCCGCGAACGCCTCGGCCAGGTAGGGCCAGTAGCCGTTGTAGTAGCCGCCCGGGAGGAAGGTGTCCTCCAGCTCGGAGGCGCCCACCTTGCCACCGGCCGGCTTCTCGACGAGGGCCGCGCGCATCGCGTACCACTTGGCTTCGATGTTCTCCGGATCGGTGCCGAGCTGGAACGTGTCGTCGTACTCGGCGATCCAGGCCATCAGGGCTCGGTGGCGGTCGTTGAAGGCGCGGTCCTGGGCGAGGTTGTCGTCGTACCAGACGCCGGTGGGGTCGACGATCGAGTCCAGGACCAGGCGCCGTACCCGGTCCGGGTAGAGCTTGGCGTAGACCGCGCCGAGGTAGGTGCCGTACGAGTAGCCGAAGTAGCTGAGCTTCTTCGCGCCGAGCGCCCCGCGGATCGCGTCCATGTCCCGTGCGGCGCTGACGGTGTCGATGTACGGCAGCACGCGCGCGTACTTCTTGCCGCAGGCGGCGGCGAAGGACGTGGCGCGGGACAGGTTGGCCTTCTCGATCGCGGGTGTGCTCGGCACCGAGTCGGGGCGCACCGGATCGAAGAAGCCGGGCCTGCAGTCCAGGGCGGGCTTGCTCGCGCCCACCCCACGCGGGTCGAAGCCGATGACGTCGTACTGTGCCGCGACCGCCTTGGGCAGCGAGGACGCGACGAAGCCGGCGAGCGTCAGACCGCTGCCGCCGGGGCCGCCGGGATCGACCAGTAGCGGGCCCTGGTACTTCTTCGCGGTGTGCGGGACGCGCGACAGCGCGAGCGTGATCCGCTTCCCGTGCGGCTTCGCGTGGTCGAGCGGCACCTTGAGGGACGCGCACTGGAGCTTCGGATAGTCGTCGGTGCCGCATTTCTTCCAGGCGGGCTTCGCGGCCTGAGGGGCTTGCGGGGTCTGTGCGGGGTGCGAGGTGTTCGCGTCGGCGGGGACGGCCGTGAAGGTTCCGGCCACGACGAGGGCGACGCCGCCCAGCACGGCTGCGCGTTTTCTCATGGAGTCCTACCCGGGACGGAGGGTTTCGGGCCGCGAGAGTCACGGTCCCCGCGGCATCGTCCCGGTCGGCGGACCTGGAGGAACGCGATCAGCTGAAAGTTGACCCGGTTGGGCCGTGGGATGCGCTCGGATGCTCTCAGCTGAGGCCTCCTCGGTAGCACTGCTTCCGGAAGGGAACGTCTGTTCACGTGATCGGGCGAGGGCCCTTTCCGACCGCTTCCGCGACCCCGATTTGGGCGCCCGGAGACCTGGGTGGTTGGCTTGGCCGAAACCCCGAGCACCCAGGTCCTGGAGGAAGTCAATGGCGCAGGTCGAGGCCACTACGGAGCGGATCGTCGCGGCGGACGCGGAGAAGGTGTTCGACGCCCTCGCCGACTACGCCGGCACGCGCGCGAAGCTGCTGCCCGAGCAGTTCAGCGAGTACGAGGTGCGCGAGGGCGGCGACGGCGAGGGCACCCTGGTCCACTGGAAGCTCCAGGCCACCAGCAAGCGCGTGCGCGACTGCCTCCTGGAGGTCGGCGAGCCCACCGACGGCGAACTCGTCGAGAAGGACCGCAACTCCTCCATGGTCACCACCTGGCGGGTCACCCCGGCCGGGGAAGGGAGGTCCCGGGTGGTCGTCACCACCACCTGGCAGGGCGCCGGCGGCGTCGGCGGCTTCTTCGAGAAGACCTTCGCGCCCAAGGGGCTCGGCCGGATCTACGACGCCATGCTCGACAAGCTGGCCGCCGAGGTCGAACGGTAGGCCCAACCCGCCGCCGGTGACAGGGCGTTGGCCCTCACCGGTTCGAGTGGATATTCGCCGGTACCCACTGTATGCCGTAACTCGTCGTGCTTGTTCGTAGTTGTCGCTTGATGCGGGAATTGTGTGACAGGTGCGACGAGGGGAGCGGTTCGTGGGCGGGACGACTCTGGTACCGGATGAACCGGTCGCGGCACCCCTCTTGGAAGGTCCGCCCGACGGCCTGGCCACCGCGCCGGAACTCAGTCCGCGCCGGGTGCGGTTGGTCTTCTTCGGGCTGCTGCTCGCGCTGCTGCTGGCGGCGCTGGAGCAGATGGTCGTCGCCACCGCGCTGCCGAAGATCGTCGGCGAGCTGCACGGCCTGGACCGGATGTCCTGGGCGATCACCGCGTACCTCCTCACCGCCACCGTCGGACTGCCGATCTACGGCAAGCTCGGCGACCTGTACGGCCGCAAGGGCGTCTTCCAGTTCGCGATCGTCGTCTTCGTCGTCGGCTCCGCCCTCGCCGGCCGGGCCGCGACCATGGACCAGCTGATCGCCTTCCGCGCGGTCCAGGGCGTCGGCGCGGGCGGCCTCCTGACCGGGGTGCAGGCGATCATCGCGGACATCGTGCCCGCCCGGAAAAGCGGTCGCTTCATGGGGCTGATCGGCGCCGCGTTCGGCCTCGCCTCCCTCGCCGGGCCCCTGCTGGGCGGTTACTTCACCGACCACCTCTCCTGGCGCTGGTGCTTCTACGCCAACGTGCCCTTCGGCCTGATCACCCTCATCGTCGTCGCCTTCGCCCTGAAACTGCCGAAGCAGACCGTGAAGGCCCGGCTCGACCTCCTCGGCGCGCTGCTGCTGGCCGCCGCCTCCACCTGCCTGGTGCTGCTGACCAGTTGGGGCGGCACCGCGTACGCGTGGGACTCGCGGGTCATCCTCGGCATCGGCGCCGGAGCGGTGGCGGCCAGCGCGCTCTTCCTCGTCGTCGAGTACTTCGCGGTCGCACCCCTCATCCCACTGCGGCTGTTCCGGGACTCCGTCTTCAACGTCACCGCTCTCGTAGGGTTCGTGATCGGTGTCGCCCTGTTCGGCGCCACCAGCTATCTGCCGACGTACCTGCAGATGGCCGACGGGGCCTCCGCCACCGAGTCCGGCCTGCTGATGCTCCCCATGATGGGCGGCATCGTGGGCGCCTCGATCATCTCGGGACAGCTCATCACCCGCACCGGGCACTACCGGGTCCATCCGATCCTCGGTGCCGCGCTCACCGTGCTCGGCATGTGGCTGCTGTCCCGGCTGGAGGCCGACACACCCCGGCTGCACTACGGCATCTGGACGGCCGTCCTCGGTGCCGGCATCGGCATGGTGATGCCGGTGCTGATCCTCGCCGTGCAGAACTCCGTCGACCCCGCCGACATCTCCACCGCCACCAGCGCCAACAACTACTTCCGGCAGATCGGCGGCAGCGTCGGCGCGGCGGTCTTCGGCGCCCTGTTCGCGGACCGGCTCACCGACTCCGTGCGCGAACGCCTGCCCGCGCGCGCGGGCGCCGCACTGCCCGACCCGGCGTCCCTCACCCCGCAACTCGTCCACGCGCTGCCCCCGGCGCTGCGCGACGGCTACGTCCAGGCGTACGCGGACGCCATGCCGCGGATCTTCCTGTACCTCGTGCCGGTGCTCGTCCTCGGCCTGCTCCTCGCCTTCTTCATCAAGGAGACCCCCCTGTTGACCAGTGCAGCGTCCCACAACGCCCCTGCCTCCGAGCCGGAGACCGCGCAGGTGAACATCCCCCGCCCGCAGACCTTCCCCCACTTCCCGGGCGGAGGGATCCCCGTCCCGCCGCGTTCGCCCCACGTCGCCGGAGTCCCCGTGTGCGGCACGGTGCAGCACCCCGACGGCACCGTCGTGCCCCGCGCGGCGCTCACCCTGATCGACGTCACCGGGCAGCAGATCGGTCGGGGCGCCAGCGGCGAGGACGGCCGGTACGCGCTGTCCACGCCGGGCTCGGGAGCGTACGTCCTGATCGCCACCGCGGGCGGGCACCAGCCGCAGGCGGTCTCCGTGAGCGTCGGCGAGCGCCCCGTCGAACTCGACATCGTCCTCGGCGGCGCCGGACGCCTCGCCGGGAGCGTGCTGACCGCGGACGGCACGCCCGTGCGCGAGGCCACCGTGACCCTCACCAACGTGCACGGTGAGGTCGTCGCCAGCACCCGCAGCGGGCGCGAGGGCAGCTATGTCATCACCGAGCTGGTGGCCGGCGAGTACACCCTCGCCGCCAGTGCGCCCGCCTTCCGCCCGGCCGCGCTCCAGGTCACCGTGCAGGCCTCCCGGGAGACCCGCCAGGATGTCGAACTCGCCGGCGGGGCCGTGCTGCGCGGCACCGTGCGGGCGACCGGCGGAAGGCCTGTCGAGGACGCGCGGGTGACGTTGCTGGACGCTGCGGGCAACGTCGTGGACACCGTCACCACCGGCCCGGACGGAACGTTCCGGTTCGTCGACCTGTCCTCCGGCGAGTACACCGTCATCGCCTCGGGTTACCCGCCGGTCGCCACCGTGTTCCAGGTGGCGGGCGGCGGGCGCACGGAACGCGATCTCCAGCTGGGACACGAGAGCTGAAAATCCCTCAGAAACCCCGGTTCGTGGCCATCGCCCCTGGTCAGCGCGGGCGCGCGGGGGCGTGCGCTGGTGCGAGTCCGAGCGGTCGATTCCCTTGTTGCCGCACATCGTGACCGACCGACGCCGTACGGTGGTGACGGCAGCACAGATCTTGCGGAGCCGTGGGGAAAGAGGATCCGGGCCATGGACCGTGGCACCGACAAAGACACATTTCCCAGCCCCGAAGCTGGGACCGGCGCGGCGGAACCGGCCGCGGCCGGGCGCATCCCGCTGGCCGTCGTCGTGGTGGACCGCGACGGACTGGTGTCCCACTGGAGCACCGGCGCCCGACGCCTGTTCGCCGTCGCCAAGGAGGGGGCGATCGGCCGGCCGGTGGTCGATCTGCTGCCCGTCTCCGGAGCACTGCCCGAGACGGACGAGGGCGCGGTCTACGGGTCGTACGGGACCTACGACGGCCTCGGCCCCGGCCTTGAGTCGTCCCTCGGCGGGCAGCTGGCCTACCCGGCCGCGGGCCGCGCCCGGCTCACCGTGTCCGAGTCCGACCGTGAGCGCGGCGAGACGGGGACGGCCCCGTCCGCGGGGCGGGGGAGGGCCGATGTCCTGTGGTGGGCCTACCCGTTGGCCGGCCCCGGGCGGGAGCGGCTGCTCGTCCTCGCCGCGGACGCGGACGGGCTCCGGCAGCGCGACCCGGACGAGGGCATGACCGTCGAGCGGATCGCCCCCGCCTTCGCGCTGCACACCGAGTTCCCCGGCGCCGAGGAACTGGCCCGGCGGCTCCCCGAGATTCTGCCCAGCATGAGCGTCGACGACAGCGCCCGCATCGTCGCGCAGATCCTCGAACTGGGCTATCCCGTACTGGAGTTCAGTCAGAACGACCGGGTCCCGGTGACCCCGGACTGGGGTGTGGCCCGGCGTGCCGAGCGCAAGGCCCGCCGTGAACGGACGGCGCGCGCCGTCGCGGCCGGCGAACCCCTGCCGCGGGACCTCGCCGACGAGGCCGAGGACCTCGAGTACGCCGCCGTACGCGAACGCCTGGAGTTCCTCAACGAGGTCAGCGGACGCATCGGCACCTCGCTCGACCTGTCCCGGACCATCGGCGAGGTCAGCAAGGCGGTGGTGCCCCGCTTCACCGACGTGGCCGGCACTTATCTGCGCGAACAGGTCGTCGCCGGCGAGGGCTTCCCGGAAGGCGTGCCGGACACCACCACCATGTGGCACCGGGTCGCCCTCGAACACACCGACGAACCCGGCCGCTGGGACGACGTCGTACCGGTCGGCGAGGCCATGCCGTTCCCGGCGCACACCCCGTTCTTCCAGTGCATGACCAGCGGCGAACCCGTGCTCGTGCCGCGCATCAGCGAGGAGATGGGACACGCCATCGCCTCGCAGTTCGAGAAGCGGGACATCCGGCCCCTCATCACCAACCGCTCCATGCTGATCGTGCCCCTCAAGGCCCGCAACGTGGTCCTCGGCTTCATGATCCTGCTGCGCCACCCGGAGCGCGTCGAGTTCAACGACATGGACCGGGTGACCGGCGCCGAACTCGCCGCCCGCGCGGGTCTCGTGCTCGACAACGCGCGCATGTACACCTACCAGGAGAGCGTCGCCGAGACCCTCCAGGACAGCATGCTGCCGCACATCCCGCCGCGCATGGCGGGCTGCGACGTCGCCACCCGCTACCTGCCCGGCACGCTCCTCGGCAGGGTCGGCGGCGACTGGTTCGACGCCGTGAAACTGCCCGGCGCCCGCACCGCCCTCGTCGTCGGAGACGTCATGGGACACGGCCTCAACTCGGCCGCCATGATGGGCCAGTTGCGTACGGCCGTCCAGACCATGGCCGCCCTCGACCTGCCGCCCGCCCAACTGCTGCGCAACCTGGACGACCTTGCCCAGCGCCTCGGCGACACCTACCTCGCGACCTGTCTCTACGCCGTCTACGACCCGATCGCGAGCGAACTGCTGCTCGCCAACGCCGGGCACATCCCGCCCGTCCTGGTGCGGGCCGGGAACGGCGCCGGCGAACTGCTCGACCTGCCCTCAGGCGCGCCCATCGGTGTCGGCGGGGTGCCCTTCGAGGCGGTGCGGGTGCGGGTGGAGCCCGGCGACCGGCTCGTGATGTGCACGGACGGGCTGGTCGAGGTGCGCGGCGAGGACATCGGCGTGGGACTCGCCACCCTGTGCGAGTCCGCCGCGCATCCGGCCGCCTCCATGGACGACGCCTGCGACACCATCATCCGTGCCCTCAACACCCGGGGTGGCCGCAAGGACGACGTGGCCCTGCTGATGGCCCGCCTCAACGGCATCGAGCCCGACGACGTCGCCGAGTGGCGGTTGCCTCTCGCCCCGGCCGAGGTCGGCCGGGCCCGTGCGGTGGTGCGCGAGCAACTTCACGAGTGGGGGCTTGCCAGGCTGGCCGATCCCGCCGAGCTCATGGTCAGCGAACTCGTCACCAACGCCGTACGGCACTCCCACAGCCGGCCCGTCGAGCTGCGTCTGGTGCGCGGCGACACCCTGCTGTGCGAAGTGGACGACGACGACCATGACCTGCCGACCCTGCTGGACACCGGTCCCGGTGACGAGATCGGACGCGGTCTGCGGTTGGTCAGCACCCTCGCGCGCGAGTGGGGCACCAGCCGGACCAAGGCCGGCAAGACCGTGTGGTTCGAACTGAGGCTGCCGCGGCGCTGAGGCTGCCGCGGCGCTGAGGCTGCCGCGGTGCTGGCACCGCCGCGGCGCTGGGCACCCGCGGCGCGCCGGGCTCACGGCGCGAACAGCGCACAGGGTGTACGGGGTGTACGGGGTGTACGAGACGCAGGGGGTGCACAAGGTGTACGGGACGCATGGGTGCAGAACGCGTACGGGACGCATGGGTGCACAAGGTGTACCGAGCGCACTCCGGCGCACTCCTTTCGCATGAGCCGTGAAGGAATGCGCCGGGCGCTTGTGAGCGTGCGCAGGGCGCGATACACCGTACTGGCCCGTCACTCGCGGCGGGCGGCCTGCGCATCCTGGGGAGTTGGTCATGAGCGTGAAGAGCGGGAACCGGGAGGCCTGGGAGGGCTTCTGGCGTGAGGCTCCCGGCGAGCAGGGGGCCGTGTTCTGGGACGCGGAGCCGGCGCTGACCGCCGGTGCCCATCTCGCCCTCTTCGAACCTCACCTGGCCGACCACGGCCTGCCGATGGTGGACCTCGGCTGCGGCAACGGCACCCAGACCCGCTTCCTCGCCGACCGCTTCCCCCAGGTCATCGGCGCCGACATCTCCGCCGCCGCCCTCGACCACGCCCGGCACGCCGACCCGGCGGGACAGGCGACGTACCGACTGCTGGACGCCGTAGGAAAGGGCGCGGTGGAGACCCTGCACGCGGAACTCGGCGACGCCAACGTGTACATGCGGGGCGTACTGCACCAGGCCGGCCCCGAGGACCGGCAGCCGCTGGTGGACGGGATCGCCGCGCTCGTCGGAGAGCGCGGCCGGGCTTTCCTCGTCGAGCTGTCCGAGGACGCCAAACCCGTCCTGCTCGGCCTGGCGCAGAGCGCCGAGGGCCCGCCGCCCAAACTGGCCCCGGTCTTCCGGCACGGCATCGCGCCCGGCGAGGTCGCCGACGACGCGATACCCGGATACCTGAACGCGGCCGGGCTGACCGTCCTGGCGAGCGGCGCACTTCCGCTCACCACCACGGAGCACCGGCCCGACGGCACCCGGATCGAACTGCCGTCGAGGTGGCTGGTGGCGGGCCGCGCCATGTGACCCGCGCCATGTGACCCGGGCCATCTGATCCGGCCATCTGATCCGGCCATCTGATCCGGGCCGACGGCTCCACACGAAGCGAGCCGCGCGGTTTCCGTGCTTCCTGGCCGGTTCCGCCGGCGGCGCGTAACGTGGCGCAGCATGAAGATCCTGATCAGCGCCGACATGGAGGGCGCCACCGGGGTGACCTGGCCGGCCGACGTGCTGCCGGGGACCCCGCAGTGGGAGCGGTGCCGGTCGATGTTCACCTCGGACGTCGACGCCGCCGTCCGGGGGTTCTTCGACGGGGGCGCCGACGACATCCTCGTCAACGAGGCCCACTCGACCATGCGCAACCTGCTTCTCGAGCAGCTCGACGAGCGGACCGAGATGCTCACCGGCCGCCACAAGTCGCTGTCCATGGTCGAGGGCGTGCAGCACGGCGACGTGGACGGCATCGCCTTCGTCGGCTACCACGCGGGCGCCGGCATGGAGGGCGTCCTCGCGCACACCTACCTCGCCAACTCCATCACCGGGGTCTGGCTGAACGACGTACGGGCGAGCGAGGGCCTGCTCAACGCGCACGTCGTCGCCGAGTACGGCGTGCCCGTCATCCTGGTCACCGGCGACGACGTGGCCTGCGAGGACGCGCTCGGCTACGCCCCCGAGGCGCTGAAGGTCGCCGTCAAGGACCATGTGTCGCGGTACGCGGCGGTGTGCCGTACCCCCGCCAGGACCGCCGCCGAGATCCGCGCCGCGGCGAAGGCGGCCGCATCCCTGGCGGTCCGTCAGGAACCGGTGCGGGGCGGGCCGTTCACCATCGCGCTGGAATTCGACGCCGAACACCTGGCGATGGCCGCCACCGTCGTGCCCGGCGTGGCCCGGACCGGTGAACGGAAGGTGGCGTACACGAGTGACACCATGTATGACGGGATCCGCACCTTCAAGGCGGTGACCACGATCGTCTCGGCTGCCGTGGAGGAGCAGTATGGCTGACCAGCCGGCCCTGGACGAGGTCGTCGAGTTCACCTCGGACCTCATCCGCATCGACACCACCAACCGTGGCGGCGGTGACGGTCAGGAGCGCCCCGCCGCCGAGTACGCCGCCGCGCGGCTCGCCGAGGCGGGCCTGGAGCCCACCCTCCTCGAACGCACCAAGGGCCGTACGAACGTCGTCGCCCGGATCGAGGGCACCGACCCGTCGGCGGACGCGCTGCTGCTCCACGGTCACCTGGACGTGGTGCCCGCCGAGGCCCGGGACTGGAGTGTGCACCCCTTCTCCGGCGAGATCCGCGACGGCGTCGTGTGGGGGCGGGGCGCGGTCGACATGAAGAACATGGACGCGATGATCCTCGCCGTCGTCCGTGGCTGGGCGCGGGAGGGGGTACGGCCCAGGCGGGACCTCGTCGTCGCGTTCACCGCCGACGAGGAGGCCAGCGCCGAGGACGGCTCCGGGTTCCTGGCCGACGAGCATCCCGGGCTGTTCGAGGGCTGCACGGAGGGCGTCAGCGAGTCGGGGGCGTTCACCTTCCACGACGGCAGCGGGCGGGAGCTGTACCCGATCGCGGCCGGCGAGCGCGGCACCGCCTGGCTGAAGCTCACCGCCGGCGGTCGCGCCGGCCATGGATCCAAGGCGAACCGGGAGAACGCCGTCACCCGGCTCGCCGCCGCCGTCGCCCGCATCGGCGAGCACCAGTGGCCGCTGAAGCTCACCCCGACCGTGCGCGCCTCGCTCACCGAACTCGCCGCGCTCCACGGCATCGAGGCCGACCTCGACGACGTGGACGCGCTCCTGGGCAAGCTGGGACCGGCGGCGAAGCTCGTCGAGTCCACCGTCCGCAACAGCGCCAACCCGACCATGCTGGACGCCGGTTACAAGGTCAACGTGATTCCGGGCGAGGCCGTGGCGTACGTGGACGGGCGGTATCTCTTCGGCGCCGAGGACGAGTTCCGGGCGACCCTCGACCGGCTCACCGGGCCCGACGTGGAGTGGGAGTTCCAGCATCGGTCGGTCGCCCTCCAGGCGCCGCTGGAATCGCCGACGTACGCGAGGATGCGGGCCGCTGTCGAGGAGTTCGCGCCCGAGGGGCATGTGGTGCCGTACTGCCTGTCCGGCGGCACGGACGCCAAGCAGTTCTCGCGGCTCGGCATCACCGGCTACGGCTTCACGCCGCTGAAGCTCCCGGCGGGCTACGACTACCAGGCACTCTTCCACGGAGTCGACGAACGGGTGCCCGTCGAGGCCCTCCACTTCGGGGTCCGTGTCCTGGACCGCTTCCTGCGCACCGCCTAGGCATCTGGGGGACGAAGTGCAGACGTTGGCCTACGGTTCCTGGTCCTCGCCCATCGGCGCGGCCCTCGCCGCCGCGCACGACGGGGACCCCGAGTACGTCGGCTTCGTCGGCGACGAGGCCTGGTGGACCGAGCCCCGGCCCGCCGAGGGCGGCCGGCGGACGCTGATGCGGCGGTGCGCCGACGGCACTGGGGAGTCGGTGCTGCCCGCTCCGTGGAACGTACGCAGCCGGGTCATCGAGTACGGCGGACAGCCCTGGGCGGGCGCGATCGTCGACGGCGAACCCCTCGTCGTCTTCGTGCACTTCGCCGACCAGCGCCTGTACCGGTACCGTCCGGGCGGCGAACCCGTCCCGCTCACCCCTGTCTCCCCGGTGGGTGGCGGACTGCGCTGGGTCGACCCGCAGATGCGTCTCGAACGCGGTGAAGTGTGGTGCGTACTGGAGGAGTTCACCGGCGACGCTCCCGACGACGTACGGCGGGTGCCGGCCGCCGTACCGCTGGATGGCTCGGCCGCCGAGGACCGGGACGGCGTACGCGAACTCAGCGACGACCGGCACCGTTTCGTCACCGGCCCGCGGCTCTCGCCCGACGGGCGGCAGGCCGCCTGGCTCGCCTGGGACCACCCGCGGATGCCGTGGGACGGCACGGAACTGCTCGTCGCCGAGGTCGGTGCGGACGGCACCTTCCGCGCGGCGCGCACGGTGGCCGGCGGGCCGGAGGAGTCCCTCGCGCAGGTGGAGTGGTCGGCGGACGGCCGGCTCCTGTACGCGAGCGACCGTACGGGCTGGTGGAACCTGTACCGCGACGGTGAGCCTCCCTCCCCCTTCGGGCGGGAGGACCCCCATCTCGCTTCACTCGCCCCGCGCGAGGAGGAGTTCGGCGGCCCCCTGTGGAAGCTCGGGTACCGCTGGTTCGCCCCGCTGGACAGCGGTCTGATCGCGGTCGTCCACGGCTGCGGCGCCACCACCCTCGGCGTCCTCGACCCGGAGACGGGCGAACTCGTCGACGCGGCGGGACCCTGGACCGAGTTCGCGCCCAGCCTCGCCGTGCACGGGGGGCGGGTCCTCGCCGTGGGGGCCAGTCCGCGCAGCGCGTACGAGGTGGTCGAACTGGACACCCTCCCGCAGGCTCGAACGGGCCCGCCCGAGGGCGCCCCCGTCGGCCGGGCACGGGTGATCGGCGCCCCGCACCACGACGCCGTGGACCCCGCGTACTACCCCGAACCGCAGATCCGCACCTTCACCGGTCCGGCCGGCCGCGAGATCCGCGCCCACATCTACCCGCCGCACCACCCCGGCTGCGCGGCCCCCGGCGAGGAACTGCCGCCGTACGTGGTGTGGGCGCACGGCGGCCCCACCGGACGTGCGCCGCTCGTCCTCGACCTGGCGATCGCCTACTTCACCTCGCGGGGCATCGGGGTCGCCGAGGTCAACTACGGCGGCTCGGCCGGATACGGCCGGGAGTACCGCAACCTGCTGCGGGAGCAGTGGGGCGTGGTGGACGTCGAGGACTGCGCGGCCGTCGCGACGGCCCTCGCCGACGAGGGCACCGCCGACCGCGACCGGCTCGCCATCCGGGGCGGCAGCGCGGGCGGCTGGACCGCGGCCGCCTCGCTCGTCACGACCGACGTCTACGCCTGCGGAACGATCCTCTACCCCGTCCTCGACCTGGCCGGCTGGGGCAGCGGGGAGACCCACGACTTCGAGTCGCGCTACCTGGAGACCCTCATCGGTCCGTACACCGAGGTCCCCGGCCGGTACGCGCAGCGGTCGCCCAGCGAGCACGCCGACCGGATCACCGCACCCTTCCTGCTGCTCCAGGGCCTGGACGACGTGATCTGCCCGCCCGCCCAGTGCGAGCGCTTCCTCGCCCGGATGGCGGGCCGTGGGGTGCCGCACGCGTACCTCACGTTCGAGGGGGAGGGGCACGGGTTCCGGCGGGCGGAGACCACCGTCCGGGTACTGGAGTCCGAACTCTCCCTGTACGCCCAGGTGTTCGGCCTGAATCCGCCCGCCGTCCCAGCCTTGGAGCTCGTCGAGTGAAGGAACTCCAGCGGCCGTTCCGCCTCGCTCCCGGCGCCCGGGTGGCCGTGGTCGCGCCCAGCGGACCCGTGCCCGAGGAGCGGCTGCAGGCCGGCCTGGACGTGCTGCGCGGCTGGCACCTCGACCCGGTGGTGGCACCCCATGTGCTGGACCGGCACGGGGAGTTCGGCTACCTGGCGGGCACGGACGCCGACCGGGCCGCCGATCTGCAGAACGCCTGGTGCGACCCGGCCGTGGACGCCGTGCTGTGCGCACGCGGCGGATACGGAGCGCAGCGCATGGCCGACCTGCTCGACTGGGAGGCGATGCGGGCGGCCGGGCCGAAGGTGTTCGTCGGGTTCAGCGACATCACCGCCCTGCACGAGGCCTTCGCGACCCGCCTCGGACTGGTCACCCTGCACGGGCCGATGGCGGCCGGCGTCGACTTCGTCAAGAACACCCGGGCCCAGGACCACCTCAGGGCCACCCTGTTCGCCCCGGAGACGGTCCGCACGATCACCTCCGGCGGCGTGGCCCTCGTCCCCGGGCGGGCCAGGGGAGTCACCCTCGGCGGCTGTCTGTCCCTGCTCGCCGCCGAACTCGGCACCCCGCACGCCCGTCCAGGCGCGCGCGGCGGACTGCTGTGCCTGGAGGACGTGGGCGAGGAGACGTACCGTCTGGACCGCTATCTCACCCAACTCCTGCGCGCGGGCTGGCTCGAAGGCGTGCGCGGGGTACTGCTGGGATCGTGGGAGCGGTGCGAGGCGTACGAGGGTCTCCGGGCGCTGCTGGCGGACCGGCTCGGCGGGCTCGGTGTGCCCGTCGTGGAGGAGTTCGGATTCGGGCACTGCGAAGGGGCGTCGACGGTCCCCTTCGGTGCGGCCGCCGAACTCGACGCCGACGCGGGCACGCTGACGCTGGACGAGCCGGCACTGCGCTGACGCGGGCAGGTTGACGCGGACGACGGGCATTGCGCTGATGCCGGCAGGTTGACGCGGACGACGGGCATTGCGCTGATGCCGGCAGGTTGACGCGGACGACGGGCATTGCGCTGACGCGGGCAGGTTGACGCGGACGACGGGCATTGCGCTGATGCCGGCAGGTTGACGCGGACGACCGGCACTCCGCTGACGCCGGTACCCGTGGCGGGCGACCGGGCCGTAGGGTGGCGGGGTGCCTCACCACGCTTCCCGCTACCTCGCCGAAGGCCCTCGCGTGGGCATCCGGCACTTCACCTACGAGGACGGTGCCGAGTTCACCGCCCGGGCCCGGGAGAGTCAGGAACTGCACCAGCCGTGGCTGTTTCCGCCGACCAGCTCGCCCGCGTACACCGCGTACGCGGGGCGGCTGATCGAGGACCCTGCCAAGGCGGGCTTCCTGGTGTGCGAGAAGGCCCCGGAGAGCGGTGAGGACGGGGTCGCCGCCGGGGCCGTCGCCGGGTTCATCAACATCAACAACATCGTCCAGGGCGGCTTCCAGAACGGGGCCCTGGGCTACGGCGCCTTCGCACACGCCGCCGGACGCGGACTCATGCGTGAAGGGCTCGACCTGGTGATCGGGTACGCGTTCGGGCCGATGCGGCTGCACCGGCTGGAGATCAACGTGCAGCCCGGCAACGCCGCCTCCATCGCGCTCGCCCGCTCCTGCGGGTTCCGGCTGGAGGGCTTCTCGCCGGACATGATCTTCGTCGACGGGGCCTGGCGGGACCACGAGCGTTGGGCCGTCACCGCCGGGATGCGGGCTTCCGGCTGATCCTCGGCGAGGCGGAAGCGCGCGGTGCACGGTCGAGCCAAGCCTTCCCGTCCGTCACACGCCGCCCCGGTCCACGTACTCGTAGATCGCCCCGTCCGGATGCATCGCGATCAGGTTGCGGCCCGCCGGGGTGGCGACCGGGCCCGCGATGACGCGGGCGCCCAGTTCCGTCAGGACCCGGTTGGCTTCGTCGACGTCCTTGACGGCGATCGTCGCGGCGACCTTCCGCAGCACCTCCAGCTCGGCCTCGGGCCCGCTCATCAGCAGGAAGCAGCCGACCGCGGCGACCTGGACACCCCCGCGCTCGAAGCGGAGGGCCGGACCGCCCGCGAGGCGCTCGTAGAAGGGGACCGCAGTCTCCAGGTCGTCGACGCAGACGCGCAGCGTGGCTCCCAGAATATCCATGCGGCGAGCCTAGCTTCCCCGCTTCCTTCGGGGATGGCTGACTCTGGGGCGGACGGACGAAAGTGCCTTCCTGGCCTGGGACGATGAAATTGCTGAGGGGCTCTGTCGGTCCAGCCGGAGGGCACCTTCGACGTGCGGCTATCGGGTTGGGGTTGCCCCGAGGAGCGGTTCTGCGGTGCCTCAGACGTGTGCCCCCTTGAACGCGGTGACGATCTCGTCGGCGCTCAGGATGGCGTGGGCGTAGGAGGGGCCGTTCAGGTCGTGGGCCGCGTGCAGCATCTCCCGGGTCCACGCGGCGGTCGCTCCGCGTACCAGGGTCACGTGGTAGCCCAGCTCCATGGCGTAGCGGCTGGTCGACTCGATGCAGGTGTTGGCCAGCATGCCGACGGTCACCACGTGGGTGATGCTGCCCTGCCCAGCCGAATCTGGCACCCGGCCGTGGAACAGGACGGATCCCTGCGCGGCTCAGCCGAGGTCGCCGAGCTGACCGGCATGCTCGACGATGTCGACATCGGCACCCGCCGGCCGACCATCGCCGGACGAGGACGCCCGCTCGACGACCTCACGCTGAAGCTGCTGCCGGACCGGCTGGAGCACCGACATAGCCGGTGGCCCGACACGGCGAACCCCCCTCTGCCGATCGACAACCGGACCGCCACGAAGACCGGCCGCGCCGGCAACGGCCGGATCGTGCCGTCAGTCTTCGGGGAGCCGCGGCGGCGCGGGTTTCAGTCCGTCCAGGGTGAGGTCGAGGAGGCGTTCGGCCTGCTCTCGCTGCTCGGGCTTGGCCGAGGTGAGGGCGATGCCGGCGAGGGCGGCGAACATGTCGGTCGGGCTGATGTCGGACCGGATCGTTCCGGCAGCGGTATTGGCGTCCATGAGGGAAGAGAGGGCGGCCTGGATCATCTCGTGACTGTCGGCGTAGGGGTTGGTTCCCGAATTGACGACGGCTCGCAGGGCGTCGGCCATGCCGAGTTTGGCGGTGGCGTAGTCGATGAAGCGGCGAGTCCAGGCTCGCAGGGCCTCAGGCGGCGACATCGCCGCAAGGAGGCCGGGGACGGCGTCGCACAGCCGGGCCACTTCGTTGCGGTACGCCGCCTCGATCAGGGCCTCTCGGGTCGGGAAGTTGCGGTAGAGGGTGCCGGTTCCCACGCCCGCTTCCCTGGCAATGCGCTCGAAGTGCGCGTCGAGTCCCACCTCGGTGAACACGCGCACCGCGGCGGCCAGGATCTTGTCCCGGTTGCGCTGTGCGTCGGCCCGCAGCGGGCGTCCTGCATCTCGGGCCATCTGTGGCTCTCTCCTCATCACCATTTGCCAAGTGGAGGCGGCGCCACTTAGTGTGGATGAAGTGGCGGGGCCTCCACTTTCACTGTAGGGCATGGCCCGCCCTCATTCCTCTTCCGGAAGGACGCCCATCATGTCGGGAATCGAAGGCAAGGTCGTGGCGATCACGGGCGCCGGCAGCGGAATCGGCGAGGCGACCGCGCTTCTGCTCGCCGAGCGCGGCGCGAAGATCGTCCTCGGGGCACGCCGTCCGGAGCGCCTCGAGGCTCTGGCCGCCCGCATCGAAACGGCCGGCGGTGATGCCGCCTGGGTCCGCACGGACGTGACACGCCGAGAGGACATGTCCGGCCTCGTCAAGCTGGCCCGCGATCGGTACGGCAAGCTCGACGTCCTCGTCGGCAATGCCGGGATCGGATTGATCTCCCGTCTCGACGACCTGCGCGTCGAGGACTGGGAGGAGATGATCGACGTCAACCTCAAAGGGGTCCTGTACGGGATCGCCGCGGCCCTTCCCGTCTTCCGGGAGCAAGGCTTCGGGCACTTCGTCAACACCGTGTCCACCGCCGGACTGCGCATCGTGCCGCTCCAGTCGGTGTACGCCGGCACGAAGAACGCCGTGCGCACCATCTCCGAGGGCCTACGCCAGGAGGCCGGCGACAGCCTCCGCGTGACCGTCGTCTCACCCGGCGCCGTCCGCACGGATTTCGCAGAGCGCATGGATCCGGCTGTGAAGGACCAGATCGACAAGCTGATGGAGATCGGTCTTTCGCCGGACGCGGTGGCCCGCGCCATCGCCTTCGCCATCGAGCAGCCGGACGGGGTCGATGTAGGTGACATCGTCGTTCGCCCCACCGCCCAGGGGTAGATGCCGGCGAGGGACGGGTTCTGTCCCTCGCGCTTGCCGGTGGGGATGATCAGGGTGGGCTGGATCTGCTCGACGGACTCGCCGAGCGCCTTGCGCCGCAGCAGGGTGTGCAGCATGTCTTCGGTGATCACCGGGGGCCGGCCGCCGTACTTGCCCTTGCGGGCCGCGGTCTCCAGCCCCTCCAGCGTGGATTCGCGGATGTTCTCGCTCCGTTTCTGCCATCGCTGCGAAGAAGCCGAACAGCAGCTTGCCGGGGCCGGTGGGGTCGTAGATGCCGGGTTCCCCCAGGCACTTCGAGCAGGTGCAGACCCTGGTCACCGAGGACATGGTAGTGGCCCGGCGAGCGTCTCCAGCACCAGGCCGTGCTCGGTCAGATGGTCCGTGAGGGCGGTGAGCCACCCGGTCCACCCGTGGAACGACGAACAGGGCCAGAGCCCGTTCGTCTGGTCGGTGATCGGCGCTCTGTCCGAGGCGGTGTCCCTGCCGATCGAGACGGCGGTGACCTGCCCGACCGTACGGATCCATCCGGCGGTGGTGGCGCAGGTAGCGGAGACCAGCACGGTGATGACGAACGGGCGCTTCCGGCTCGGCGTCGGCAGATAGTGGTCGGAGATCCACAGTGCCTGGAACCCGGCCTGCTCGGCCATCCGCGCCTGCTCGACGAGCTCCGCGGGACCGTACTGCTCGCACGAGAGGAAGTAGCCGTACTCGGGCATGGGGGGTGTCCCTCCACAGGGGGGACGGTGGTTCGCCTGCCGAGTACCCGGCGGTCGTGGCGGAAACCGGGCGGGCGCGGCGACCGGGCGCACGTTTGGCTGCCCTGACCAGGGGGACGCGGAAGGCTGCCGAGGCACGCGACAGCTCCGGAGGCGAACCGTGAGTCGACCCCGCATTGTGCTCGTCGGTGCCGGCTTCGCCGGATACCGGACGGCCCGAGAACTGTCCCGGATGTCCCGCGGCAAGGCCGACATCACCCTGTTGAACCCGACCGACTACTTCCTGTACCTGCCCCTGCTGCCCCAGGTCGCGGCCGGGATCCTGGAGCCGCGCCGGGTCACCGTCTCCCTGTCGGGCACGCTGCCGCACGTCCGCCTGGTGCTCGGCGAGGCCTGCGGCGAACCCGCCGGAGACCCGCCCGCCGGAGACCCGCCCGCCGGAGACCCGCCCGCCGACGGGCCCCACAAGGCCCCCGGCCCGGTCCCGCGCACCGACCGAACCCCCGTTGAAGGAGACTCATGAACACCGGCCAACTCGTCGAACTGGCCCAGCAGTTGCGCGTCGACAGCGTACGTGCCGCGGCTGCCGCGGGCTCCGGGCACCCGACCTCGTCGATGTCTGCCGCGGACCTGATGGCCGTACTCCTCGCCAACCACTTCCGTTACGACTTCGACCGCCCGGCCCATCCGGCCAACGACCGCTTCGTGCTGTCCAAGGGACACGCCTCGCCGCTGCTGTACGCCGCCTACAAGGCGGCCGGTGCCGTCGACGACGAGGAACTGCTCACCTTCCGCAAGCTGGGCAGCCGGCTCGAAGGGCATCCCACGCCCCGGCAGCTGCCGTGGGTCGAGACGGCGACCGGCTCGCTGGGGCAGGGGCTGCCCGTCGGTGTCGGCATCGCGCTGTCCGGGAAGCGACTGGACCGCACCGGTTACCGGGTGTGGGTGCTGTGTGGTGACAGTGAGATGGCCGAGGGCTCGGTGTGGGAGGCCGCCGAACACGCCGGGTACGAGCACCTCGACAACCTCACCGTGATCGTCGACGTGAACCGGCTCGGCCAGCGCGGCCCGACCCGGCACGGCCACGACCTGGACGCCTACGCCCGCCGCTTCCAGGCCTTCGGCTGGCACACCGTTGAGGTGGACGGCCACGACGTGGACGCCGTCGACCGGGCGTACGGCGAGGCCGCCTCCACCAAGGGCCAGCCGACCGCGATCATCGCCCGCACCCTCAAGGGCAAGGGAGTGGCGGACGTCGAGGACCGTGAGGGCCTGCACGGCAAGCCGCTGAAGAACGCCGACGACGCGATCGAGGAACTCGGCGGCGCCCATCGGAACATCCGCGTCGAGGTCCACGAGCCGCCCGCCGCCCGGATGCTGCACTCCGTACCCGCCGGACATCTGGAGCTGCCCCGCTTCGAGAAGGACGGTTCCGACCGGGACGACAAGGGCGTGGCCACCCGCGATGCCTTCGGCCAGGCGCTCGCCGCGCTCGGCAGCGGACGCGCGGACGTGGTCGCCCTCGACGGCGAGGTCGGCGACTCCACACGTGCGGAGTTCTTCGCCAAGGAGCACCCCGACCGCTACTTCGAGTGCTACATCGCCGAGCAGCAGATGGTCGCCACCGCCGTCGGACTCGCCGCGCGCGGCTGGGTGCCGTATGCCTCCACGTTCGCGGCCTTCTTCACCCGCGCCTACGATTTCATCCGCATGGCGTCGATCAGCGGCTCCGGCATCAACCTGGTCGGTTCGCACGCGGGTGTGGCGATCGGGCAGGACGGGCCCAGCCAGATGGGTCTGGAGGACCTGGCGATGATGCGGGCGATCCACGGCTCGACCGTGCTGTACCCGTGCGACGCCAACCAGACCGCGCACCTCGTCGCGGAGATGGCCGACCTGGAGGGCGTCCGCTATCTGCGTACCTCACGCGGCGAGAGCCCGGTGATCTACGGTCCCGACGAGGAGTTCCCGATCGGCGGCAGCAAGGTGCTGCGCTCCTCCCTGCAGGACCGGATGACGATCGTCGCGGCCGGTGTGACCGTGCCGGAGGCGTTGGCCGCCGCCGACGCGCTGGCCGGGGAGGGCATCCGGGCCCGGGTGATCGACCTGTACTCCGTCAAGCCCGTCGACACGCTCACCCTGCGCCGGGCCGCTGAGGAGACCGGTTGTCTGCTGACGGTGGAGGACCACCATGAGGAGGGCGGCCTCGGCGATGCCGTCCTCGACGCGTTCGTCGACGGGCGGTCCGTACCGCGCCTGGTGCGTCTCGCGGTCCGCGCGATGCCGGGCTCGGCGTCCCCGGACGAGCAGTTGCAGGCCGCGGGCATCGACGCCGGGTCGATCGCGGCGGCCGGGCGGCTGCTGGTGGAGGAGGCGATCGTGCGGTGAGCGGTGAGCGGCGAGCGGTGAGCGGCGACGGCGCGGCGGCCGGCGCGCCGGAAGCGTCGACCGGCCCGACCGGATGGTCTTCGACCTCGACTCGGCGGGAGACTCCCGGGACGACTTCGAGGCGGTGCGGGAGGCGGCCCGGCTGCTGGGGGAGCTGCTGGGCGAGCTGAAACCGCCGTCGGTGTTGATGACCACCGGCTCGCGTGGTCTGCACGTGGTGGTGCCGGTCAACGGGCGCCAGGACTTCGACGAGGTCCGCGCCTTGGACGACCCCGGCCTCGACGCCCGTCGGTGGACCATCGCCGACGCCGTGGAGCGGGCCCGCACCAATCCGTGGGGATGTCCTCCTGAAGGTTTGGCCAACGGGGGAGCGGCCACCCGGAGAAAGAGGTGGCTATGACGAACACAAAAAACACATCGCAGTCACAGCATTCACAAAGCTCATCCAAAGGGAGAGAAAGAGGCGCGGAAGGGGACACGGAGAGGGACGCGGAACCGGACACCGGAAGCCGTCCCGAGCACAGGGAGGCTGCCGGTCGGCGGCCGAAGCCCATGGAAGTGCTCCGTCATGCGCGCGCCCAGCTCGCAGAGCTGACCGGCATGTCCGTCGAGAACGTGTCGTCCTTCGAGCAGACCGAGGACGGCTGGGCCTTGGAGGTCGAGGTCCTCGAGCTGGTCCGTGTGCCCGACACGATGAGCCTGATGGCGAGCTACCAGGTCGAACTCGACACGGACGGACAGCTCACCGGCTACCGACGGGTCCGCCGTTACGAACGCGGGCGGTCCGACGCACACCAGGCGGGCGGCGGCCGTTAGGGCGCTCACCCGCCCACCCGCCCGTTCACAGCCTGTAACCAGCCCGCAGAAAATCCATAACCAGCCCACAGAGAAGGAGGCGCGGTCGGCATGACCGTTGTCCCGGCCCAGCAGAGCGGTGGCGGAGGCGGCAGCAGTGGCCTCTACGACGTTCTGGAACTTGTCCTCGACAGGGGTCTCGTCATCGATGCGTTCGTACGGGTCTCCCTGGTCGGCATCGAAATCCTGAAGATCGACGTCCGGGTCGTCGTGGCCAGCGTCGACACCTATCTGCGCTTCGCCGAGGCGTGCAACCGGCTCGACCTGGAGTCCGGGCCGCGCAAGGACCCGGGCCTGCCCGACCTGGTCGGCAAGATGACCGAGTCCGGTGCGCGCGGCAAGTCCAAGGGCGCGCTGTCCGGTGCCGCCGAGACCATATCCGGCGCCTTCAAGGAGGCGCGCGAGGAGGGACAGTCCGAGTCCCGGCCGCGTGCCCGTAAGTCGACGGCGTCGCGCAGGAAGGAGGAGGAGCAGTGAGCACGTACGTCTACGGCATCACTGCCGCGTCCCACCCTTCGCCCCCGGAGGGCCTGGGCGGCGTCGGCGACCCGCCGCGCCCCGTGCGCATCCTGGAGGTGGGCGAGCTGGCGGCCGTCGTCAGCGAAGCGCCCGAGGGGCTGCGTCCCAAGCGCAAGGATCTCCTCGCCCACCAGAACGTCCTGAGCGAGGCGGGCGCGGACGGCTGCGTCCTGCCGATGCGCTTCGGCAGTGTCGCCCCTGACGACGACGCCGTCACCGGAGTGCTCGCCGAGCGCGCCGACCACTACAGCGAGCGGCTGCGCACGCTCGACGGCAAGGTCGAGTACAACGTCAAGGTCACTCACGACGAAGAGGCCGTGCTGCACCGCGTGATGTCCGAGAACCCGCAGGTCCGCGCCTTGGCCGAGGCCAACCGGCAGGCGGGCGGCGGCAGTTACGAGCAGAAGCTGAAACTCGGCGAGATGGTCGTCGCGGCGGTCAAGGCCCGTGAGGGCGAGGACGCCGCCGCGGTGCAGCAGGCCCTGGAGCGGGTCACGGACGCGATCAGCGTGGGCCCCGAGTCCACCGGCTGGCTCGCCAACGTGTCCTTCCTGGTGGAGCGCGACCAGGCAGCCGAGTTCCTGAACGAGGTGGAACAGGTCCGCACGAGCCTTCCGCACCTCGATGTGCGCGTCAACGGTCCGCTGCCGCCGTACAGCTTCGTCGAACCCGGCCCCGCGGAGCACGCGGGCTCCACGGCCGGCCCCGGCCGCGCGGAGGAATGAGGAGGAGGCCGTGGGACTCATCGGAGAGGTGTTCCTCCTGCCCTTCGCACCTGTGCGGGGCGCTGGGTGGGTGATGAGACAGGTCCTGAGCGAGGCGGAACGCATTTACTACGACCCGAGCGCGGTCAGGGCCGAACTCGCCCGGCTGGAGGAGCGGTTGGAGGCGGGCGAGATCGACGAGGAGGAGTTCGACCGGCAGGAGGACGAACTGCTGGACCGACTGGAGATAGGCCTGCGCGGTGGCGCGGGGACTGGCGACGGGACGGCACGATGAACCGAGTGGGAATGGGCCTCGCGATAGGGGCCGGATACGTCCTCGGACGTACCAAGAAAATGAAACTGGCGTTCGCCATCGGCAGCGTCGTGGCGGGCAAGAAGATGCATCTGAGCCCGAAGGGCGTCGCCGATCTGATCTCCGGTCAACTGCAGAACAACCCGCAGTTCAAGGAGATCGGGGACCAGCTGCGCGAGGACCTGCGCGGGGTCGGCAAGGCCGCCTCCGGCGCCCTGGTCGAGCGGCAGATCGACGCCGTCGCCGACCGTCTGCGCGGCCGTACCTCCCAGGTCCGCGACCAGCTCGCGGGCGTGACGCCGGACCTCGGCTCCGAGGACTCCGAGGACGAGGAGCCCCAGGAGGAGTACGAGAAGCCCGAGGCCGAGGACACCGACGAGGGCAACGAGGCCGAAGACACCTATGAGGCCGATGAGGCCGATGAGGAGCCCGACGAGGAGCCTGAGCCGCCGCGGAAGCAGGCGAAGAAGACGTCGGCGAAGAAGGCCCCGGCCAGGAAGGTGCCCGCGAGGAAGACCGCGTCCGCCAACAAGGCTCCTGCCGGCAAGACGGCGGCCAAGAAGACGACCGGCAAGACGACCGGCAAGAAGACCGCCGCGGCTCGCGGTGCGGGCGGCGGCGCACGCCATCGGCCGAAGGGAGGCGGTGAGTGATGACCGAGACTCTCGGATCCGCACAGGGGGCCACCGACAAGGCGACGAAGAACAATCCGCTCACCGACGTGGCCAAGAGCGAGGCAGTGGACCGCCTCAAGTTCGAGGTGCAGGAGTACCTCGGGGCCCAGGCCCAGCGCCTGCTGGTCGGCGCCGGCCGCAAGCTCGGCGAGACCACGGGAAAGCTGAACGACATCGCCGAGGGCAACAGCCCAGGCTTCGCCAAACTCGCCCTCGACGGCGGCCGCAAGCTCGCCGAGGGCAAGGGACCGTTGCGCTCCGCGGTGGGGGTCGGGGCCGGCCGCGCCAAGGACAGCGTGGTCGGAGCGTTCAAGAACCTCGGCGGCGGCAAGGGCAAGAAAAAGGGCGCGGGTGGGAAGCCCACCGTCATCATCGAGTACGTCGACGTCGGCGTGCCGCTGCGCACGGCCTACGACCAGTGGACCCAGTACCAGGACTTCAGCACCTTCGCGAAGGGCGTCAAGAGCGCGAGCCGCGCCGACGACACCACCTCCGACTGGCAGCTGAAGGTCTTCTGGTCCAGCCGCAGCTGGAAGGCCACGACCACCGAGCAGGTGCCGGACGACCGGATCTCCTGGACCACGGAGGGAGCCAAGGGCAACACGAAGGGCGTCGTCTCCTTCCACCGGCTCGCCGACAACCTCACCCGCGTCCTGTTGGTCATCGAGTACTACCCCTCGGGCTTCTTCGAGAAGACCGGCAACATCTGGCGCGCCCAGGGCCGCCGGGCCCGGCTCGACCTCAAGCACTTCGTCCGCTTCATCACGCTCAAGGGCGAGGCGGAGGAGGGCTGGCGCGGCGAGATCAGCGACGGCGAAGTCGTCCGCGATCACGACGAGGCGGTGGCCGAGGAGGAAGAGGCCGCCCAGGCCGAGGACATGGACGAGGACACGGCCGAGGACGAGCCCGCCGAGGACTCCGCGGACGAGGACGAGGACGCCTACGAGGACGAGGAGGAGGGCCCGTACGCCGAGGAGGACGAGGAAGAAGAGGGCAAGGACACCGACTCCGAGGACGAGTACACCGAGGATGAGGACGAGGAGGCCGAGGCGGCGGACGGCGAGGAAGAGTACGCCGACGCCGGGCGCGGGAGTCGATGATGAGCACGCCCAGCCGGCTGCCCGACCCCTACGGCCAGGGTGGCGGCGCCAACCTCGCGGACATCCTGGAGAGGGTGCTCGACAAGGGCATCGTGATCGCCGGTGACATCCGCATCAACCTGCTCGACATCGAACTCCTCACGATCAAACTGCGGTTGATCGTGGCCTCGGTCGACAAGGCCAAAGAGATGGGAATCGACTGGTGGGAGGACGACCCGGCGTTGTCCACCCGAGCCAGACGCGACGAACTCTCCCGGGAGAACGCCGAGTTGCGGGAGCGGCTGGCGCGACTTGAACAACTCGAGCCGGCCCGGACCGAGGAGGAGCGTTCCTCCTCGGTCCGGGCCGAGGAGGAACGCTCATGACCGGACTGCGGTACGCCTACGCCGTCTGTCACCCCTTCGACACGCCGCTGCAGGCGCAGTTGACGGGGGTGGCCGGCGATCCGCCCAGACTGTTGCACCACCACGGTCTGGCCGTCGTGGTCAGTCATGTGCCGGAGCGGGACTTCGCCGAAGAACCGCTCCACAGGCATCTGGAGGACATGGACTGGCTGACCGCGACAGCCCGCGCCCACCAGGGCGTGATCGACGCGCTCACCGTCGTCACCACTCCGCTGCCGCTGCGGCTCGGCACCGTCTTCCGCGACGACAGCGGGGTCCGGGTGATGATCGAGGCGCGCGAGGACGCCTTCCGGCGCACCCTCGACCGGCTGCACGGCCGGGTGGAGTGGGGTGTCAAGGTGTACGCCGAGCCGGAGGAACCCGCGAAGAAGACGGACAGCGTCGAGGCCCGACCGGAAAAGGCCACCTCGGGCCGGGACTACCTGCGCCAGCGGCGTACGCGGGTGCGTTCGCGCGAGGAGAGGTGGCAGCAGGCGGAGTCCTTCGCGACCCGACTGCACGAGACGCTTTCCACGCACGCCGAGGATTCCCGGCTGCACGCCCCGCAGAACCCCACACTGTCCGGCGTCCCGGGACAGAACCTGCTCAACGCGGCTTATCTCGTGCCGCGTTCCGAATCCGAGGAATTCGTGGAACTGGTGGATCGTACGAAGGACGACATCCCGGGAATGCGGGTGGAACTCACCGGCCCCTGGGCCGCCTATTCCTTCGCGGGCGAGGAGGGGGAGGACCGGTGACGGTGATCGAGCGCCGTGAGGTCGCCCTGGTGGACCTCCTGGACCGGCTGCTGGCCGGCGGCGTCGTCATCACCGGGGACATCACCCTGCGCATCGCGGACGTCGACCTCGTCCGTATCGACCTGAACGCGCTGATCAGCTCCGTGAACGAGCAAGTGCCGTCACCATGGGGAGACTGATGTGACCGAGCGACGCAACCGGCTGGACCTCGAGCCCGACACCGTCGAGCGGGACCTGGTCAAACTCGTGCTGACCGTGGTGGAACTGCTGCGCCAGCTCATGGAGCGCCAGGCTCTGCGCCGGTTCGACACCGGCGACCTCAACGAGGAGCAGGAGGAGCGCATCGGGCTCACCCTGATGCTGCTCGACGACCGTATGACCGAGCTGCGTGAGCGCTACGGCCTGCGGCCCGAGGACCTCAATCTGGACCTCGGGCCGCTCGGACCGCTGCTTCCCCGGGAATGAACCCCGGGCCCCGTGAATCAATCCCACCCCGGGATTCGTTCCCGGGGTGGGATTGATTCACGGGGTCAATTCACCATTTGTACCAGCGGCCCCTGCCTCCGCCCGCGGAGGTACCCCGCATCAGGAAGCCCAGAAGCCATAGCACCAGGACGATCAAGGCAATCCACCAGAGTATTTTCACCGCAAAACCAGCACCGAAAAGAATCAGCACCAGCAGCAGTACCAGCAGAATCGGAACCATAGTGTGAACCTCCTGCAATCAGGGTTTCCTGAAAACGGGGATTCAGACTTCCTTTCGGCACAGAATCTCTCCGTGCAGCACACCGAACCACCCGTCCTCCCGGGCGCCCCACTCCCGCCAGGCCGATGCCACGGCCCGCAGCTGCTCCCAGGTCGCGTGAGCGCCCTCCGTGGCCCGCTCCGCGTACTCGGAACTCAGGGTGCGGTCCGCCCACAGGCCGCTCCACCAGGCCCGTTCCTCGGCGGTGGCGAAGGTCCAGGTGCTGGAGGTGGCCGTGACGTCCGTCAGGCCCGCTGCGAGCGCCCAGGACTTCAGCCGGCGCCCGGCGTCCGGCTCGCCGCCGTTGGCGCGGGCCACCCGGCGGTACAGGTCCAGCCAGTCGTCCATCCCCGCGGACGCCGGGTACCAGGTCATCGCCGCGTAGTCCGAGTCGCGGACGGCGATGAACCCGGTCGGCCTGGTCACCCGCTTCATCTCGCGCAGCGCCTGCACCGGGTCGCCCACGTGCTGGAGCACCTGGTGGGCGTGGACCACGCAGAACGTGTCATCCGGGAAGTCCAGCGCGTGCACGTCCGCGACCGCGAAGCCCACGTTGGTCAGACCGCGCTCGGCGGCCGTCGCCCGGGCCTGGTCCAGGATCCCCGGCGCCCGGTCGACGCCGGTGACGTGCCCGTCGGGGACCAGCTCCGCCAGGTCGGCGGTGATCGTGCCCGGACCGCAGCCGATGTCCAGGATCTTCATATGGGGTTTGAGCGAGCCGAGCAGATAGGCCGCCGAGTTGGCGGCGGTGCGCCAGGTGTGCGAGCGCAGCACCGACTCGTGGTGCCCGTGCGTGTAGACGGCGGTCTCCCGTGTCCTGGACATGGCTGATCCCCTCTCGGTCTACCGGCATACCGGTTCACCGGCACCTCGCGGCCCCTCCGGTGACACACATCACCGTACGCGCGCATGTCGAATGATGAGACCCACGTTTTGGGATATGGACTGACGGGTGATCAGATGTGGGCCGGGGTGGAAGACGGTCAGCGCCTCCGGCGGCTTCTCCTCGGCTGACGTACCGGCCGGGCTGGAGAAGGCCGCGGCGACGGCCGCCGTGCACGCCCCGTACGTCGAGCTGCCCGCGGATCAGGTACGACACCCGCACGGGCCGTGACGGTGCGGTCCGGGTGCCGGACCGATGGGTATTCAGCTTGTCGTGGGCGGTCCCGCGCACGCAGACTGCCTCCTCATGGGACATCTGGAAGCCGCGCACCTCGAATACCACCTCCCCGACGGGAGGACGCTGCTCGGCGATGTGTCCTTCCGGGTGGGCGAAGGGGCCGTCGTGGCCCTCGTCGGCCCCAACGGGGCCGGCAAGACGACACTGCTGCGGCTGATCTCGGGCGAGCTGAAACCGCACGGCGGGACGGTCACCGTCAGCGGCGGCCTGGGCGTCATGCGCCAGTTCGTGGGGTCCGTACGGGACGAGACGACCGTACGCGACCTGCTGGTGTCCGTCGCGACGCCCCGGATCCGCGAGGCCGCGCAGGCCGTCGACAAGGCCGAGCACGCCCTCATGGCCGTCGACGACGAGGCCGCCCAGCTGTCGTACGCGCAGGCACTCTCGGACTGGGCCGAGGCGCGCGGGTACGAGTCCGAGACGCTGTGGGACATGTGCACCACGGCCGCGCTCGGGATGCCGTACGAGAAGGCGCAGTGGCGGCAGGTGCGCACGCTGTCCGGCGGTGAGCAGAAGCGGCTGGTGCTGGAGGCGCTGCTGCGCGGCACCGACGAGGTGCTGCTGCTCGACGAGCCCGACAACTACCTGGACGTGCCCGGCAAGCGATGGCTGGAGGAGCGGCTCAAGGAGACTCGCAAGACGGTCCTGTTCGTCTCCCACGACCGTGAACTCCTCGCCCGCGCCGCGGAGAAGATCGTGTCCGTGGAGCCCTCGCCCGCGGGCGCCGACGCCTGGGTGCACGGCGGCGGCTTCGCCACCTACCACGAGGCCCGGCGCGAGCGCTTCGCCCGCTTCGAGGAGTTGCGCCGCCGCTGGGACGAGAAGCACGCCCAGCTGAAGAAGCTGGTCCTGAGCCTCCGTCAGGCAGCCTCCATCAGCCACGAGTTGGCCTCCCGCTATCAGGCCGCCCAGACCCGGCTGCGCAGGTTCGAGGAGGTGGGCCCACCGCCGGAGCCGCCGCGCGAGCAGGACATCAGGATGCGTCTGAAGGGCGGCCGGACCGGCGTACGGGCCGTCACCTGCGAGGGACTCGAACTCACCGGTCTGATGACCCCCTTCGATCTGGAGGTCTTCTACGGCGAACGGGTCGCCGTGCTCGGCTCCAACGGCTCCGGCAAGTCGCACTTCCTGCGGCTGCTGGCCGGCGGCGACGTGGCTCACACGGGCACGTGGAAGCTCGGCGCGCGGGTGGTCCCCGGGCACTTCGCCCAGACGCACGCGCACCCCGAACTGGAGGGCCGCACGCTCCTGGACATCCTGTGGAAGGAGCACGCCCAGGACCGGGGCGCCGCCATGTCCCGGCTGCGGCGTTACGAGCTGACGAACCAGGCCGAGCAGACCTTCGAGCGGCTCTCCGGCGGCCAGCAGGCCCGCTTCCAGATCCTCCTGCTGGAACTGCAGGGCGTCACGGCCCTGCTGCTGGACGAGCCCACCGACAACCTCGACCTGGAGTCCGCCGAAGCCCTGCAGGAGGGCCTGGAGGCCTTCGACGGTACGGTTCTCGCGGTCACCCACGACCGCTGGTTCGCCCGCTCCTTCGACCGCTACCTGGTCTTCGGCAGCGACGGCCGGGTCCGTGAGACGGCGGAGCCGGTCTGGGACGAACGACGCGTGGAACGGGCCCGGTAACCCTCAGGGACCCTGTCGGTCGAGCAGCAGCAACTCGCCGATACGGTGCTCCCGCGCCGCCTCGACCAGCGCGGGCACGCCCTCGACCGCGCCGGCGCGTCCGTCGTCGCCGGGCTCCCGGGCGGCCAGGAACCGCTCCAGCTCACGCTCCGCGCGCTGCCGCAGATGCGCGGCGGGATGCCGCTCGGGGGTAGTGCGGGCCGGGCGGGTACTCGGAGGGCATGAACGAACACGACGAGCGGGACAGGCACGACGAGCGGGACAGAACCATGACCGGACTCGACGCCGGCCGGCTGGACGACCAGCAGCTCATGAAGGAGCTGGAGACCATCCACCGCACCCGGCACGACACTCTCCTGTACGGGTCGAACGACGCGTTGCGGGCCCACAACGAGCGCATGGCGCAGTTGGAGGGCGAGTTCCTGCGCCGCAACCCGCGCCGCCCGGTAGCCGCGGGCCGCACCCGCGCAGGGGCGCGGGAACGCGGAAGCGGGGAGTCGACGACTCCCCGCTCCTGAAAGCTCCTGAGCTCTTCCTGAGCCCTTCCTGGCCGGTCAGCGGCGCACCGGCGGCCGTTCCCGTGCCGCCGGTGCGCTCCGTCAGGCGGCCTCCTGGGCGAACACGTCGAGGTAGGCCTCGCAGAAGGCCTTGAGGTCGTCCGGCTTGCGGCTGGTGACGAGCTCGAGGTGGTGGAAGGCCTGGATCTCACCCGGCTCCGTCGACACCGGCGCGGGGTCGTGGCCCGCGTCCTTCGCGGCCTGCCACGGATCGGTGAGTTCGATCTGCTCGACGCCTTCGGGTGTCGTCAGAAACGCGATGCGCATGGTGGTTCGACCACCTTTCCTGGAAAGTTTCTCGAAGCGCGGCGGTCCCCGTTCAAAGGACCTCCCGCCCGTCGCCGCCCCGCTCCGCGTCCGGCTCGGCCCGGCTGATGTCGGCGAGCGTCGAGTCCGGATCCTCGGCCTCGGCGACGTCGCCGAGGCTGACCATGCCCACCGGCAGCCCGTCCTCGACGACCGGCAGCCGCCGTACGGCGTGCGCCCGCATCAGGGCGATCGCCGCCGACACCGGGTCGTCGGGAGCCACCACCACCGGGTCCGGTGTGCACACGGCGTGGGCGCTCACGGTCAACGGGTCGACGCCGTCGGCGATGGCCCGCACCGTGATGTCCCGGTCGGTGAGCATCCCCACGACGCGCTGTCCGTCGGCCACCAGGACATCGCCGATGTCCTGCGCGCGCATCAGCTGCGCCGCCTCGACGAGCGAGGCGTCCGGGCGGACGGCGACCACCCCGGGTGTCATCACGTCCTTCACGAAGTAGGCCGTCACTGCGGTCCCTCCCGCCGGGTCACGGCCCGCGCGAGTTCCTGGACGTTGGCGTAGCGCTCCCTGCGCGGCAGCCGTTCCAGGGCCTCGACCAGGGTGTCGGGGGCGTTCTTGCGGCGCAGGACGCGCACCAGGTCCCCGGCGCTCGCGGGGAACGAGCTGCGGCCCAGGAGCCGGGCCAGCTCCAGCCGGACCGCCTCCAGGGACGCTCCGGCGCGGCCCGGGGTCACCGGACCGCCCGCGATCTCGGGGTCGTCGTCGGCGGTCGGCTCGGGGTCGTTCCACTCCTCGGTTCGCGTGGGGTGCCCGGACCGCAGCAGACCCTGCAGTTCGTGCTTCATCTCGTCGTCGCGGTGGCGGCTCAGCCGGTCGCTGCCTCGCTGCATGTTCGCCCTCCAGATCCTTCGAAGTGGCCACCGCGTACCCGAGGACCGGAGGCCGACACGGGGTTTGCACCCCCAATGCCGGGAGACCCGAGTCGGGCCCCCCGCGCACATTCCTGCAGAAGGACATGCCATGGCGGTGCTCGCTGTGATCATTCCGCTCGTCATGCTCGGCGTGATGCTGGCGCTGGGCCGATACGAGGAGCTGCTGCTGCCGGGAGAGGACGCCGACCGACCCGAACCGGCCGTCGCCCCGTCCCCCGCGGTCCCCGTCGGTTCGCCCGTTGCCGCATCGGTCGGACGCAAGTGAAAGAGTTCGGTCCCCACGTCTGTGACCTGGGGACCGAACTCTTTTCCGCGAGGCGACGGAGACCGTCTCTCCACGTCACACGCTGTTCTCCTGCGGGTGCGGCGTGATGTCGAAGCCGGGGGCGCCCGGGACCGCGTCGAGCAGCGCACGTGTGTAGGCGTGCTGTGGACGCTCGTAGAGATCCGCGGCCGTACCGTGTTCCACGATGTCGCCGCGGTACATCACCATGACGTCGTCACTGACGTGCCGGACGACGGCCAGGTTGTGCGAGATGAACACCATGGTCAGACCGAGTTCCTCGCGCAGTTTCGCGATGAGGTTGAGGATCTCCGCCTGGACCGAGACATCGAGCGCCGAGGTGATCTCGTCCGCGATCACGACCTCCGGGCCGAGGATCAGTCCGCGGGCGATCGCAACCCGCTGGCGCTGTCCCCCCGAGCACTCGTGGGGATACCGGTGGATGGTGTCCGCCGGCATCCTGACCATGTCGAGCCAGTGCACGACCTCGTCCTGGTGCTTCTTGACGTGGGCGTGCCGCGGGTCCACCGCTTCGGCGAGTGCCTCCCCGACGGTCCGACGGGGATCGAGCGAGGAGTAGGGGTCCTGCGGGATCAGCTGGACCTTGCGCCGCAGTGCCTCACGGTCCGCACCGCGGGTGGCGAACACGTCCGCGCCGCTGATCCGCACGCTCCCCGCGGTCGGCCGGAGCGTGCCGGTCAGCGCCTTCGCCAGCGTCGATTTGCCCGATCCGGATTCGCCGACGACACCGACGGTGCGTCCCGCGGCGACATCCATCGAGATTCCGTGGAGGATGCGTGTCGCACTCCGTCCCCAGCCGTAGCTCACTTCGAGGTCGCGGACCTCGACAGTCGCCGCTTCCTCAGCCATGTGCGTGCTCCTTCGTCGCGTCCGGGGCCCAGGACATGCCGGGCAGCTTCGCCACGGGACTGCCGATGTCCGGCGTGGCTCCGAGGAGGGCCCTCGTGTAGGGATGGCGGGCGGATTCCACCGTCAGGTCCGCTGCGGCGATCTCCTCCACCACCTCGCCGTGGTACATGACGATCACGCGATGACACAGGGCGCGTACCACGCCGATGTCGTGCGAGATGAACATGATCGAGGTGCCGAAGCGGCTGTTGACGCGACCCAGTTCGCGCAGGATCTCCGCCTGGACCGTCACGTCCAGAGCCGTGGTCGGTTCGTCGGCGATGATCAGGTGAGGATCGGTCGCCAGTGCTGCCGCGATCATCGCGCGCTGTCGCATGCCGCCCGAGAGTTCGTGCGGATACTGCTTCATACGGTCTTCCGGTTCCGTCATGTGCACCACCCGCAGCGCGTCCACGATCCGGCGCTTCGCCTCCTGCCTGTCGTGCCCCTTGTGGGTGCGCAGCACCTCGGTGAGCTGGGTGCCCATGCGCAGTGCCGGGTTGAACGTGGAGCCGGGGTCCTGGTAGACGAGGCTGACCCGGTCGGCCAGCAGACCTGGTGGGACGGGCCTCAGAAGATCGAGGTCGCCCAGGGCCATGCGACCGCAGTCCGAGGTGAGGCCGTCGGGCAGGAGTTGCGCGAGCGCCATCGCGGTCAGGGTCTTCCCGGACCCGCTCTCTCCCACGATCCCGACGATCTCGCCCTTCCTGATGCCGAACGAGATGCCCTTGACCAGCGCCTTGTCGCCGTGGTGAATCCACAGCCCCCGTACGTCGACGAGATGCCCGGCCTGCTCGTCCCCCGAGACCGGTGTCTTTTGCCCCGCGTCGCGCGCGTTCGTCCGGCCGGCGGTCTTCCGCCCCGCTCGTGGGTTGGCCGCGGCGGCGAGCCCGTCGCCGATCAGCACGGCGGCGAGGCCGGTCACGATCACGAGAACCGCCGGACCCACCATCTGGTACGGCCGGTCCGCCAGCAGCGACGGCAACGCCTCGCTGAGCAGCTTTCCCCAGTCGTACGAGGGCGCCTGGACGCCGATGCCGACGAACGAGAGGGCGGACAGGGCCGTGAGGGTGCTGGCGAACGTCGACGCCGAAAGCACCAGAAGCGGCTCCGCCATGTTGGGCAGCATGTGCCTCAGCACGATCCGCGGCCGGCTCACCCCGAGCAGGCGCGCGGTCGAGATGTACTCGTGCTGGGAGACCTTCGCGGCGAGGTTCGCGGTGAGACGTGCGAAGTAGGGGATACCGGCCACTCCGATGGCGATCACCACCGAGGAACCCCCCGCGCCCAGGACCGCCGCGACGACGAGGGCGAGAAGCAGCGCGGGGAAGGCGACCATCGCGTCGATCACGCGAAGGCAGATCTCCCGGGCGCGGGCCGGCATGAGCCATACGCCGGTGCCCAGACCGACGCCAAGGATGACCGCGATGGCCGTGGCGCCCACCGTCATCACCAGGGTCAGACGGGTGGCGACCAGGCTGCGCAGCAGCATGTCGTGACCGGCGGCGTCGGTTCCGAGCCAGTGCCCGGACGAGGGAGCGGCGAACCGGCTGCCCATTTCGTTCGCCCCGTCGGTGAAAAGGACGGGTGCCAGTACGGCGATGAGGACGATGACGCCCAGCAGCGCCAGACCCAGGACGAGTCCGGGGTTCGCCCGGTGCCGTCGGTTACGCGGAGACATGCGAACCCCCGAGGGTGCGTCGGTCGATCAGCCCCAGCAGCACGTCGACGAGGAGATGGACCAGCGCCGCGATCATGCCGATGACGATCACCATGCCCTGGATGACCGGGTAGTCCCGGTCGAGGATGGCCTTGATGATGCCGCTGCCGAGGCCCGGCAGCGCGAACACCGACTCGATGACGATCGCTCCGCCGATCATCCCCGTCAGGATGAGCCCGCTCAGGGTGAGCGTGGTGGTGAGAATGTTGGGCAGCGTCCACTTCACGTACCGCTTGAGGGCGGGCAGACGCCAGCCACGCGCGGTTCTCGTGTAGTCCTGGTCGAGCACGACCGCCGTCTCGCGGCGGACGACCCGGGCAACGGTGCAGATCGGGCCGATCACGATCGACGCGACGGGAAGGATGAACGACTGGGCCCCGAAGCGGGGCGTGTACGCGGGGGGATAGAGCGGCACCACCCCGATGCCCACGGCGAACATCACGACGAGGAACGACGCCATGATGTAGCCCGGAATCGCGTCGAGGAAGCCGGTGATCACTCCGAACACCGTGTCCAGCCACCCGCGCCGCCCGCCCTGCGTCAGCACCCCGACGGTCATGCCCAGCGGAATCGAGACCAGCAGCACGATGACGATTCCGGCCAGTGCGATGGTCGCCGTGAAGGGGAGCCGGTTGAAGACGATCGTCTCCACGGGCTGCCGGTACATGAACGACGTGCCGAGGTGCCCGGAGAGGACGTTTCCGGCGTAGTCCAGGAACCGCTGCCCGAGCGGTCGGTCGAGTCCGAGTTCGACCCGGACGCGTGCGATGTCCGCAGAATCGGCGTTGGCGCCCGCGATTCCCGCCGCCGGATCGCCGGGAATGAGCTGGACGATCAGGAACGACACGACGAGGAGCGAGACGAAGACCGCGGCGAGGCCGATCAGCCGCCGGACGGCGAACCCGAGCCAGGGCGAGGAGAGGTGCGGGAGGCGGTGCGGACGTGCCGGGAGCTCCGCGGAACTGAGAGAACTCATGATCTGGGCGGCCTTCCAGCTATTCGGTGATGCGGAGGGTGGCGGCGTCGAGGTAGTCGTCGAAGGCGCGGACGGAGAACCCCTTGGCGACGATCGTGGTGTTCGGCACGGTCGACAGCGGAACCGCGTCGACCCGCTGCAGGAAGGACTTCTGCGCCGACGCGAAGGCGGCGCACTGTGCGGCGGGGTCGACCTTGCTCATGGCCTGCTCGACGGCCTTGTACCCCTCGTCGTTGACGAGCCCCATCTTGTTGCGGCCGCCGTCCTCGGTCGCCGGGCCCATGACGCGCAGCAGGGAGGAGGTGAGCGTGCCCATGACGTTGTTGTCGCCCTGGACGTTGATGTCCCAGTCCTTGCCGCCCGCGGTGGTCACGGTGGCCCAGTTGGTGTTGTCGAGGGAGTCGACCTTGACGGTGGCGCCGGCTTTGCGCAGTGCTTCGGCGATGTAGTCGTTGCCGCCGCGGAGCAGGGTGGTGCCCACGATGTGGACGCGGACCCCGGCCAGCTTCTTGGCCGCGGCGGCGGGGTCGGTGGCCGCCAGCAACGACTTGTCGGTGTTGACGCAGGGGACCTTGGCCGCCGCGACCGAGCTGATCGTGCTGCCGCGCTTGCCACTGACGATGTCGCTGAAGGCCTGTGCGTCGACGGCCTGTGCCACTGCCTTGCGCAGATCGGGCCGGTCCGCGAACGCGGTCCCGGAGCGCTCGTTGAACATCAGATACGTCGTGGTGTTCGACGTGAGGGAGGTGGTGAACTTCGCGTCACCGTCGAACCGGGACGCGTTGACGTCGACGATCACGCCCACGTCCAGGCTGCCGGAAAGCAGCTGGGTGGCGATCGTCGAGTAGTCGGTGATCGGGGTGAGGTCGATGTTTTCGGCGGGCTTTCCCTGCAGGGGCTTGGCGAACTTCGGCCAGGCCGTGTAGTCGCGCCTCAGTGCCAGCTTGTACGCGACGGCCGGCTGGGACGAGGCCAGGGTGTAGGGGCCGGAGAAAGCCCCCTTCACCTTGCCGGTCGCGAGTTTCCCGGGGTCGGCCAGGCCGGCCGGGCACACGATCCCGGCCTGCGGAAGGCTCAGCCCGGTCAGGAAGTCCGCCCAGGGAGCGGACAGCGTGGCCCGCACCGTGCCCGCCCCGTCGTCGGCCGTGAACGTCGCCGTCGCCGGGCCCAGTGCCAGCGTGCGGCCCGACGACCCGGTCTTCGGAGAGGCGAACCGCGTCAGTGACCGTGCCACCACCGACGGCGTGAGCGCGCTGCCGTCCGAACAGTTCAACCCCTTGCGGATGTCGAAGGTGTAGTGCGCGGCGTCGACCGCCTTCCACTTCGACGCGATGCCGCCCACCAGGCGGTTGCCGGAGTCCTTGCGCACCAGGGTGTCGAACAGCAGCCGTGTCACCGTGTAGTCGTCGCCGCCCTTCGCCAGCGCCGGATCGAAGGTGGCCGGATCGGTGTTCAACGACATGTTGATGGTGTCCGTCGATCCCTTCGCGGCATCCTCACTCACCCCGCAGCCGGCGACACCCAGCCCCAGTACGGACACCACCGCCAGCACAGCACGCGTCGAACGCATCCGTTGCCTCCCAAACCCATGGCCAAAAAACGATGGCCGGAGCCTAAGCCGCGCGCATCCTTCCGAGTCGTTGCGGAGCACACCGCGCAAGGAACCGGGAAATCGCGCGGTTCTGGTGCACGGTCCTTCCAAAAGTCCGGGTCGCCGGGTTTCTGGCTGGTTTCGGATTGCCGCTGTTTCCGACGCCGAGCCGCACCGATGCCGTGGACGCCGGCACGCGCAGCGCTTTGCAAGGATCAAGAGTCCGGATGCATGCTGCCGTGCATGGTCGACACGTTGGACGCCCAGATCCTCAATGCGCTCCAGATCCATCCCCGGGTCTCGTGGGCCCAGCTCGGGAAGATCCTCCGCGTCGACCCCTCGACCATTTCGCGGCGATGGTCGACTCTCACCAGCCGGCGGCAGGCCTGGACGAGCTGTTCCGAGGGCGACGCGACACAACTCCGCGAGGAGATGATCTCCGCGTTGGTCGAGATCAGCTGCGCCCCGGGCCGGCGGGAACACGTGATCGGTGAGCTCGGCGGACAGGGATCCGTCTCCAGCGTGAACTGCACCTCGGGACCCCGTGACCTCTACATCATGATCTCGACCGACAGCCTGCTCTCCATGGACCGGTACATAGACGAGCGCATCGCGGTGATTCCTGGCATCGTCGGCCTGCGCACCCACTATTTCCGAAGGATCTTCTTCGAGGGTTCGAGCTGGCGGCTGCATGCACTCTCCAAGGAACAGGTCAAGGCACTGCACGACCTCCGGCCGTCCGACCCTCCCAAGACGCGTAAACCCCTCCACCGGGCCGTCGTCGCCGCACTGGGGGCGGACGTCCGTCGAAGTGCCGCCGACATGCAGCCGGAGCTGGGCCGATCCCTCTCCATGATCTCGCGGGACATCGACGCGGTACTCGCGGCGAACTGGGTCACGTGGCGAGTGGACTTCTCACATTCCCTCATGGGCTGGTCGGCGGCGGCCGCGTTGTGGCTCGACGTCCAGCCCTCGGACCTGGAGCGCGTCGTCGGCTCGCTGCGGCTGCTGAACCATGTGCGCCTGTGCGCCTCCGTGACCGGTGACGCCAACCTCGCGGTGTTCCTCTGGGTGCGCGGCCTGTACGAGGTCGACGAGATCGAGAACCGGCTGACTTCGATCTTCCCCAAAGTGCTGGTCAAAGACCGCTGGATCGTGCCAAGGATCGCGAAGCGAGCCGGCCACCTCCTCGATCTCGACGGCCGTCATGTTCGTCTCGTCCCTCTGGGCCATCACCCGGTGTTCGAGGACTGACCGCGTCTGCGTCGACGGCCGACGCTCCTCGGCGATCTCGTGCATCGCAGGTCGGCAATTTCGATGTTCCGTGCCATCGCGCCGCTGCCGGGCACGGATCGGCGGTGCCTCCCATAGCCTCGGCCGGGCGGTCGCACCTGCGGTCGCTGACGGTGGAAACGAGAGGTCAGGCGTGGATTTCGAGCAGCTCACAGCTTTCCGCCGGGAACTGCACCGCAACGCGGAGCCCGCATTCCTGGAAATCGGGACGGCGACCCGGATAGAACGAGAGCTCGACGGACTCCCGGTGCGCGTCCTCACAGGAAGGGCCGTCCAGGACCTCTCACCGGTGGTCAACTTCCCGTCCGAGGCCACCCTCGACGAGTGGGCGGCTCGCGCGGTGGACTCCGGTGTCCCGGAGGAGCGGGCCCGGTACTTCCGTGACAACGGCACCGCACTCGTCGTGGACCTGATGGGCGCCCGTCCAGGACCTCGCTGGGGCCTGCGCGTCGACATGGACGCGCTCCCGATGCGTGAATCGGCCGATGCGGGTCATTTCCCGGTGGCGAACGGCTTCGCCTCGACGAACGGCGCGATGCACGCCTGCGGCCATGACGCGCACACCACCATCGGCGTCGGCCTTCTCCACCGGCTGACGGACCGCGACTTCGCGGGCTCACTGCGCATCTTGTTCCAGCCCGCCGAGGAGGGGGTCCGGGGAGCGCAGACGATGATCGACGCCGGGGCGGCCGACGACATCGACCACATGCTCGCCGTGCACATGGCCGGAGACATGGCGGTCGGTGGGGTCGTGGGGAGCTTCACCGGCGGCCTGGCGACCAGGAAGCTGAAAATCGACTTCGTGGGCAAGGCCTCGCACGCGGCCGGCGCACCGGAAGCCGGCCGCAACGCGCTGCTCGCGGCATCGACGTCGGCACTGGGCATCATGGGGCTCCCGCGCTTCAGCTCGGCGGACACCCGGCTCAACGTCGGCACCCTCGTCGCCGGTGACGGGGTGAACATCGTGCCCTCCTCGGCGGTGATGACCTGTGAGGCCCGGGCGAGCGACGACGAGGTGGTCGACGAGCTGGTCGACCGGGTCCGGGCGATCGCGGAGGGGGCGGCCCTGGCACAGGGTGTGCGGGTGAACATCGCCCTCATGGGACAGTCGGCGACCGTCGCTCCCGACGACGAGCTGATCGACCTCATCGTCAAGGCGGCCGAGACCCATCGCGAGGTCACCGAGATCGTCCGGACCCAGGTGCTCGCCGGCAGCGACGACGCCAACCTGCTCATCCGGCACGTCCAGCGGCGCGGTGGCATGGGCGCGTACCTGATGGTCGGAGCGGGGAGTCCGGGCCCCCATCACAGCGAGACCTTCGACGTCGCGGAGGAGTCGATCCCGATCGCGATCGACATCCTCGAATCGCTTCTCCGCGGCTGACAGCGCCGCCTGGAAACGCACGGCAACGACCTCGCCGACGCAAACCGGTCATGTCCGTGGCTCGTTGAGGTGATGTTGCGGGGAGTCGGCGGAGCAAGGTCCATGAGCCGCTAGTATCACGGTGTGATTACGGCCTGGTTACTCCCGTGCATAGTGCGGGCCCGTGTTTCTGCGGGCCCGCTGCTTCGCGTGCTGGCCATGGCTGTGCTGTTGTCCGGCGTCGGGTTCACGCACGGACTGAGTACCGAGAGTGTCAAAGGACACCTGGTGACCAGCGCGGTCGCGCCTGCCGTCGCAGCGCACGAGGAAGCTCCCGCCGCTGAGGGCGAGGCAGTGGTGTCCCGGCTGATCGCGATAGGTGACCCGGATGACGGCCACGGCTCCTCACACCCGAGTGAGCACTGCCTCTCGGGGCAGCCGCAGCAGGGCCCGGTGCTGACACCGCCGAGCTGTGCGGTGGCGGTCAGCGAATCGGCCGTCATCGGGCGCGTCCTGGACAAGCCGGGTGCCAACGAGTCGGTGCTGCCTGTCACGTCGTCGACAGCCGTGAGAATGTCCGTGGTTCAGCAGGTCTAGAAGCCGGAGCCCCCTTCGTCTTCCGGCCGTTCCGGCCATGCCCGTCACCGGCTCATGGTGAGGGGATGGTTCACCGGCTCCCGCACGACGAGCAACGGGTTCGCGCACCTCAACGTGGCGCCGACTCCGGATCGTCGATGCCGTCCTGCCCCCCACCCCCCCCTTGCTCGCCCCTGCTCCGCCGCGGCTGCCGTCCTTGCCGAAGAAGGAGCCGGCGCACGGAGGACCTGTGCCGACACATTCCAGAACACCCGTGTACCCCCTACGGACCGAGCCCGACTCGCGTCGGCCGCAGCCGTTCGTGGCTCTGTTGTCCGGCGTCCTGCTCGTGGTGATCGGCCTGTGCGGCGTTGCACATGGGCAGTTGGCAGGGCCGGACCGCCCGGTACCCGCGGTGGCCACGGCATCGGGTGCCTGGTCGGCGGTGGCGAGCGAAGCGACGCCCTATGTGCCGCACGGACACCACGGGAACGAGCACTGCGCCCTGGACGAGGCCGCCCGGACGACGACCCAGGCCGCTCAGCATCCTCCTGCCGACGCAGGCGCGACCCTGCCCGTCGGCGTCTTCGGGGTGCTGGTCACTGGCTTCGTTCACCGTCGGCCGTATCGCTTGCGCACCCGGCACACGGGCAGAACCGCGCTGGTCCGCACCTCGCGGTGGCGCATCTAGACCTCCCGCCAGCAGCCGGCATCGCACGGCTGCCGCGCCACGGCTCCCCACCTCGGACCGACAACGAACGTCCGCCGTGTGGCCGTGGCGCGAGATGAGCACGCCACCGCGCATTCATCGAGCGAGAGCGAAAGACATGCAGTCACTCACGAACACCGCTGCCCTGCCCGACCGGTCGGCCCTGTCGGCGCTGGTGGGCAACACGCCTCTGCTGCGGGTGTCCCAGCCGCTGACACCCCCGGACCGCGGCTTCTGGGCGAAGCTGGAGGGCTTCAACCCCGGCGGCATCAAGGACCGGCCCGGTCTGCACATGGTGAAGCGGGCCCGCGCCCGCGGCGATCTGCGCCCCGGCGCCCGCATCATCGAGTCCACGAGCGGCACCCTCGGACTCGGCCTGGCCCTGGCCGGAATGGTCTACGGCCATCCCGTCACCCTGGTCACCGACCCGGGCCTGGAGACGTCCATGACCCGGCTGCTCACCGCGTACGGCGCCCAGGTCACCGTGGTCTCCGAGCCCCATCCCACCGGCGGCTGGCAGCAGGCCCGCCGCGAGCGCGTCCAGCATCTGATGACACAACACCCCGAATCGTGGTGCCCGGACCAGTACAACAACCCGGACAACACCACCGCCTACACCCCGCTCGCCCTGGAACTGGCCACCGAACTCGGCCACATCGACGTCCTGGTGTGCAGCGTGGGCACCGGCGGGCACTCCGCCGGCGTCTCCCGGGTGCTGAAGCAGCTTTATCCCGGGCTGAAGGTGGTCGGCGTCGACACCATCGGCTCCACGATCTTCGGCCAGCCGGCCCGGCCGCGGCTGATGCGGGGCCTGGGGTCCAGCATCTATCCCCGCAACGTCGCCTACGACGCCTTCTCGGAGGTCCACTGGGTGAACCCGGCCGAGGCGGTCTGGACCTGCCGCCAGTTGGCCGGCTCGCACTACGCCACCGGCGGGTGGAGCGTGGGCGCGGTCGCCCTGGTCGCCGGATGGCTGGCCCGCACCCTCCCCGCCGACACCCGGATCGCGGCCGTCTTCCCCGATGGTCCGCAGCGCTACCTCGGGACGGTGTTCGACGACGACTACTGCGCAGCCCACGGCCTCCTCGACGGCCCTCCCGCTCCCGAGCCCGAGGTGATCGGGAGCGTGGACGAAAAGGAAGTGGCTCACTGGACGCGGTGCACCGCCGTGGTCGACCCGCTCACCCTGGCGTCCGTGGAGGAGAGCCGGTGAAGGGCACCCTCGCACAGGTACGCACCTACGAACGCAGCGTCCAACTGCTGATGGTCAATCAGTTCACCATCAACCTGGGCTTCTACATGCTCATGCCCTACCTGGCCGCGCACCTCTCCGGGACGCTCGGACTGGCCGGCTGGGTCGTCGGACTCGTCCTCGGCGTCCGCAACTTCAGCCAGCAGGGCATGTTCCTCGTCGGTGGGACGCTCGCCGACCGGTTCGGCTACAAGCCGTTGATCATCGCCGGCTGCGTGCTGCGCACGGTCGGTTTCGCGACGCTCGGCCTCGTCGACTCCCTGGCCGCGCTGATCGCCGCTTCCGCTGCCACCGGCCTCGCGGGGGCGCTGTTCAACCCGGCGGTCCGGGCGTATCTCGCCGCCGACGCGGGGGAGCGCAGAGTCGAGGCGTTCGCGCTGTTCAACATCTTCTACCAGGCCGGCATCCTGCTGGGCCCGCTCGTCGGAATGGTGCTGACCGGCGTGGACTTCCGCATCACCTGCCTGGTCGCCGCCGGTATCTTCGCAGTGCTGAGCGTCGTGCAGATCCGTGCGCTGCCCACCCGGCACGCCGACGACGCCAAGGGCGAGGAGAACCAGGACCGCGACGGCGTCCTCACCCAATGGCGGGGCATCCTCGCCAACCGTCCGTTCCTGCTCTTCTCCGCAGCCATGATCGGCTCATACGTCCTCTCCTTCCAGGTCTATCTCGCCTTGCCGCTGGAAGTACGACGGGTCGGCGGGGACGGAGAGTTCGGTACCGCGGCGGTAGCGGTTCTCTTCGCGGTCTCCGGACTCAGCACGATCGTCGGCCAAACCAGGGTGACCGCCTGGTGCAAGGCCCGGTACGAGCCGGGCCAGGCGCTGGCGCGAGGACTGGCCGTCATGGGCCTGGCCTTCGTGCCCCTGCTGTCGGCCACCGCTCTGCCCGTCCCCGGGTCCGGTGCCGGTCTGTGGCTGATGGCCGCGGTACCGCCCACGCTGGCCGCGCTCCTCCTGGCGGTCGGCACGATGATCGCGTACCCCTTCGAGATGGACACCATCGTCCGGCTCTCCGGGGACCGTCTCGTCGCCACGCACTACGGGCTCTACAACACCATCTGCGGGATCGGCATCACGCTCGGCAACCTCCTCACCGGCGTGGCGCTCGACGCGGCCCGCGAGGCGGGGATGCCCGCGCTGCCGTGGATCTGTCTGTGCCTGCTCGGCTTCGCCTGCGCGACCGCCTTGTACGGCCTGCACCGCACCGGCCGCCTGGCGGCCCCGGCAGCAGTGCCGCAGCCCGTCACCGTCTGACCCTCCCTCGCCGAACGAAGGGGGCGGATGCCCGTACGGCATCCGCCCCTGCCTGCTCGCGTCGCTCGCCGAACGTAGGCGCTACCGGCGCCACCGGCGCTACCGGCACTGCTCGGCCCCTTGTGCGGCGGCAGCCGGCTGGGCCAGGCCCGCCGTCCACCCGTCGTCGTCCACCCGCCGAACGTGACCGGCGCTGACGCTGGTCCGGCCCCATGGTGGATCGCACCGGGCCCCGAGGTCGCCACACACACTCCGAGACGGCCGCTGAACTTGGCGTAACCGACCGCCTGGAACGCGGACATCTCCTCGTGCCGGGACTGGATGAAACGGGGCTGGTTGTCGGCCCGCCCCCAGGCGGCGAGCAGACCGTTGATGCCGTTCTCACACAGAACCTGTCGGCGGCGCACCCGCGCCGCCGAGCGGACCGGCTTCCACCACCTGCACACCACCGAAGTCCACCCCCTCACCCCGAGGTTCGGACCACCGGACGGTGACCGCACACGGCCACGCCACGCCCGAAAAGCCTGGAAACCACAGGCACACACAGAGTTCTAGAGACGCTGCAGCCCTACGAGTGACCCCGGCGTCCCCGGAAAACCTGCCCGGTGTTTGCGGCGGGGGGCCGGGGGCAGGCGCACTCTCAGTGCTTCGGACCGGAGGCACGTCCGTGGGAGCGGCCCTCAGCTGCCCAGGACGCGCCTGCTCGATCTGCAGACGCGCTCCCGCGGTGACCGTCCCACCCCAAGCACAACCAAGGGAGTTGCGACGCACATGCCCACTCAAGTGAGCGCGAAGCACCACCCGCACGACGACGCCCCCGACACCGTCGAAGCCTTCCGCACGCTCGCCGAGCTCCCCCCCGGGAGAGCAGCGCGACGCCCTCCGTGGACTGATCGTCGAGGCATGGCTGCCCATGGCGAACCGGCTCGCGGGGCGGTTCCGCAGCCGCGGCGAGAACCTTGAGGACCTGCGCCAGGTCGCGGCGCTCGGCCTGGTCAAGGCCGTCGACCGCTACGATCCCGCGCTCGGCAACGCGTTCGAGAGCTACGCCGTGCCGACCATCACCGGCGAGATCAAGCGGCACTTCCGCGACCACATGTGGACCCTGCATGTGCCGCGCCGGGTCCAGGACCTGCGTAATCGGGTGCGCCTCGCCAGCCAGGACCTGTCCCAGACCATCTCCGGGCGCCGCCCCACAGTCGCGGAGATCGCCGAGCACGCGAGCATGAGCGAGGAGGACGTCCGCGTCGGCCTGGGAGCTCTGGAGAGCTTCACCGCGCTGTCCCTGGACGCGGTACTGCCCGGCAGCGAGGACGGCTACTCGCTCAGCGACGTGCTGGGCTCGTCCGACCCGGCGCTGGACACGGTGGTGGACCGGGAGGCCGTGCGGGACGGGCTCGCGGCGCTGCCCGAGCGGGAGCGGGCGATTCTGTACATGCGGTTCTTCGGGGACATGACCCAGGGCCGGATCGCGGAACAGCTGGGGATCTCACAGATGCACGTGTCCCGGCTGATCAGCCGGTGTTGCGGACGGGTGCGGGAGCAGGTCCTCCGGGATGTGGCGTAGCTCGTGAGGGATGTGAGGGGTGTGAGGGGTGAGTGCGCGGGCAACGGGTGCCGGCCGCGGGCCTGAGTGGACCATGGGGCCTGAGTGGACCACGGGTTGGGTGTATGGGCGGGCCGGTCCGTGTCGGGCGTGGGCGTGGGCGCGGGCCGGTCTGCCTCTCTCACGGGCCCGTGCAACGGCCGGTCTGCCTTTGCCACGGGCCGTGCAACGGCCGGTCTGTCTCTGTCACGGGCCCGCACACCGGCCGGTGCCCGTCGGTCACGGCCTGTCACCCGCTCGGCCGTCGCCGTCCCGCGAATGGTGTCCGGCCGCGCGCGGCCCGGCGGTGGGCGGGCTGTGATGGCTGCGGGGGCACGACCGCCGTGTCCCCGCAGTCGGCCGAAGGAGTCCGCCCTATGCGCCGCAGCGCACGTGCCCTGTCCGCAGCCGTCCTGGCCGGTACCGCCCTGAGCTTCACTGTGCCGACCGTCTTCGCGGAACCGACCGCCGCGGCGGAGTCGGCCGCCGAGGTCAGCCCGAGCGCCGCGTCCCCGGGCGGCAGCGTCACCGTCTCCGTCTCCTGCGATCCGAGCGGCGGTTCCCCGCCCGAGTCGATCACCGCCACCTCGCAGGCCTTCGACCCGGGCAGCGTTCCGCTGAAGCTGGTCTCCGGCAGCGACGACGAGGCCGCGGGCCCGAGGTACAGCGGCACCGCCCTTGTCGCGGCTGCGGTGAAAGCCGAGGACGGTGTGAACGGCGAGGACGGTGGGGCTGGCTTGGAGTCCGGGGCCGGCGGGGCCGGCGGGGCCGGTGGGGCCGGCGTGGAGTCCGGGGCCGGCGTGGAGCCCGAGGCGGGCGTCGAGCCCGAAGCCGGCGTGGAGCCGCCCGAGGCCGGTGTCGGTCAGGACTCCGCCTGGACGGTGGACGGCACCTGTCCGGTGGCGCCCGGCGGGCAGGGCAAGCCGTGGAGCGGCACGTTCACCGTGAGCCGGGGGAGCGCCCCGCCGTGCACTGAGTCGTACGGCAGCTCCTGTGCCACCACCCACCCCTGCACCGAGCCGCACGCCGACTCCTGCGGGGGCGCGGTCATCCAGCGCGGGGCCCGGGCCGGCGAGGGCGGCGCCTTCAGCGGCTCCGTGCCCGCCCTGGTCGCGGGCGGTCTGCTGATCGCGGGCGCGTGCGGCGCGGCCGTCCACCGCCTGTGCCGCAAGGAGCCCGCCGCGGACGACTGACTCGTTCCGGCCCCGCCGCGGACGACTGACCCGTTTCGGCGCCGCCGCTGTCGACCGCCGGCCCACCGCACCGGTCGTGCCCTCGCCTCACGCCGTCGCCGCGTGTGATCCGCGCAACCCGGATCGGCACTCATGGCACCCCGCCTCCCTGGGTACTCACAGCCCGAGGGCACGACCCGCACCGCCCGAGACCCCGCCCGAGCCTTCGGACACGTCGGCGCCGACCGACGGAAGAGACGAGCAGCCCCACAGGCCCGCACGGGCCCGCACACGGAGGTACGGATGCCGCGGACGGACCCGGAAGGCCACGGGCCCGTCCGTTTCGGGCCGCCGCTTCCCGAGGACGGCCTGCCCGTGCTGCCCGAACTGTCCGCCGTACTCGCCGCCGCGGCAGGCCGTGCGGAGAGCGAACCGGTCGGCGGCGGGCCCGCCCTGCTGGAAGCCGCCTGCGGCTACTGGGACCGGCGGGGCCTGCCCACCGAGCCCGACCGGGTGGTGGCCGCCCCCGGCGCCCCCGCCCTGCTGCTGGCGCTGACCGCCGCGCTCGGCGGAGACGTTCTGGTGCCGCGGCCCTGTGCCGCCTGGTGGGCGCCGTACGCACGTCTGTTGGGCAGACCCGTCTTCCATGTGCCGACATCGGCCGAGTCCGGCGGTGTCCCGGACCCGTACGCCCTGCTGGAGACCCTGGGCCGGGTGCGCGCCGAAGGTGGCGATCCGCGGCTGCTCGTGCTGTCCGTCGCCGACGACCCGACCGCCACCGTGGCCCCGCCCGAACTGCTGCACGAGACCGTCCAGGCCGCCGTCGGCGAGGGTCTGCACCTGGTCAGTGACGAGACCTGGCGCGACACGCTGCACGACCCGCACGACACCGTGCTGCTCAGCCCCGCCGAGATGCTGCCCGAGCAGGTCACCGTCGTCAGCGATCTGGCCGGCGCCCTGCTGCCGACCGGCTGGCCGGCCGCCGTCGCCCGCTTCCCCGTGGGCGAGGCCGACGGGGACGGCCTCCACGCGCGCGTGCTCGATGTCCTGACCGCGCTCGGCGCCCGGGTCGCCGCACCGGTCGCTGCCGCGGGTGGGTACGCCCTCGGTGAGCCCGAGCCGGTCACCGCCCGCCGGAGGGCCGCCGTACGGCTGCACGCGCGCGTGGCCGCCGCCGCGCACACCGTCGTCGTCACCGCGGGCGCCGTCGCCCGGCCACCGCAGGCCGGCCGGCACCTCTACGTCGACCTGGACCCCCTGCGGCCCGCGCTCGGCGCGCTCGGCGTCGGTGACGCGCAGGAACTGGAGGACTTCCTCGCCGCCCGGCTCGGCATGCCCGCCCCCGGCGGTCACCGCTTCGGTGACGACCTCGGGGCGCTGCGCGTGCGGTTGTCCACCGGCCCGCTGCTGGGCGGGGGGACGGACGAGCAGGCCGCGGAATGCCTCGACGCACCCGCGCCGTTGGAACTGCCACATGTGCAACGCGGGTTGACCCTTCTGGAATCGATCTTCGACGACCTCCGCGACGATCTCCGCGACGACGCAGGGCGATGGGAGCCTCCTCGATGACGCAGCAGTCCGAGTCGACCACGAGCACGCCCTCCCGGGAAGCCGATGCTCCGGCGGCCTCGACACCCTTCGCGCCGCCTGCCGCGCCCCGCCCCGTCGGCGAGCGACGGGTGTGGCCGCGGACCTTCCACGACCGTCTCACCGCCCCGCTGCCCGGCCTCAAGTCCATGGCCCGCTTCGCCCGCGAGGGCTCCATCCGCCCCGGCCGGGAGGGCCTCGCCGACATCCCCGGACTGCCCTTCGCACCGGGCCCGCTGCCCCGGGTGGACACGCGCACGGTCGCCGTCTCGTGGGCGGGGCACGCCAGTTGGGTGGTGCAGATCGGCGGGCTGACCGTCCTCACCGACCCGGTCTGGTCCCGCCGCATCCTCGGCACCCCGGCCCGCATCACCCCGGTCGGCGTCGCCTGGGATGCTTTGCCGCGCGTCGACGCCGTCGTCATCAGCCACAACCACTACGACCACCTGGACGCGCCCACGCTGCGCCGACTCCCGCGCGACACCCCGGTGTTCGTTCCCGCCGGGCTCGGCCGCTGGTTCCACCGCCGCCGGTTCACCCGCGTCACGGAGCTGGACTGGTGGGAGGCGGCCGAACTGCATCCGCGGGGCGCAGCGCCAGGCGCCTCGGTCGAGGGTGGTGGTGGGCGACGGGCGGGAGTCCGCTTCGACTTCGTCCCCGCCCACCACTGGTCCAGGCGGAGTCTCACCGACACCTGCCGCACCCTGTGGGGCGGCTGGGTCCTCACCGCTCCGGACGGACAGCGCGTCTACTTCGCGGGGGACACGGGATACGGCCACTGGTTCGCCCGCATCGGCGAGCGCTACCCCGGTATCGACCTCGCCCTGCTGCCCATCGGCGCCTACGACCCCCGCTGGTGGCTCCGCGACGTCCACTGCGACCCGGAGGAGGCGGTCCGCGCCGCCCAGGACCTCGGGGCCCGGCGGATGGCCCCTATGCACTGGGCCACGTTCGTCCTGTCGGCGGAGCCGGTTCTGGAGCCGCTCACCCGGGTGCGGGCGGCCTGGCAGAAGGCGGGACTGGACCGGGACGACCTGTGGGACCTGCCGGTGGGAGGCTCCCGGGTGCTGCCCCTGAGTCCCCTACACCCCTGAGTCCCCTGCGCCCCTGATGCGTCTTGATACCCCTGATGATCCCTTGAACCCCCCTGAGCTACTGCGCGGCGGGCTTCCGGACCCTCTTCCACACACTCGGCGCCGCGCCGACCACCACGGTCAGCGCCACCGCCGCGACCACACCCTCCCAGGGCTCCCTGAAGAGCGACCCGCCGAGGATCCCGATCAGCTGATACGTCACGGCCCAGGCCAGACACGCCGGCAGATTCCCCCGGGCGAACCTCCGTATCGGCCACTTCGCCATCAGACAGGCGAGCATCACCGGTATTCGACCGGCCGGCACCAGCCGGGACAGCACCAGCACCGCCACCCCATGGTCGGCGAGCTTCTCCTGGGCCTGTGCGAGCCGGTCCTCGGGGGCGCGTGAGCGGATCGCCTCCAGCCAGCGCGAGCCGTTCTTCGACTTCATGCCGCGCCGTCCCAGCCAGTACAGGGCCATGTCACCGAGGAACGCGGCCGTCGAGGCCGTCACGAACACCAGCGCCGGCGCGTACGGCGCCGCCTGGTGGACGGACACCACGGCGGCCGAACTCACCAGCGCTCCGGTCGGCACGACCGGCACCAGCGCCCCGAGCAGCACCAGCACGAACAGCGTCGGATACCCGATGGCCTGCTGGGTGGAGGCCGGTGTCACGCCCGTCAAGGCGGCGGCGAGCGAGCTCATCGGGCGACCTTCAGCCGCACGCTCTCCCCGTGCACGAGCCGGTGCACCGCCACCTGCGGAGCGCGTTCGGCCGCGAGGCGCACGAACTCCTCGCCCGGCGCGTGGAACTCGTGCGGGCGTACGGCGTCCATCCCGATCGGCCAGTACGTGCCGTAGTGCACCGGCACCGCGCTGAGCGGCCGGAGCCGGGCCAGAGCCTCCGCGGCCCGCCCCGCGTCCAGGTGGCCCTCACCGAGGTAGGGCCCCCAGCCGCCGACCGGCAGCAGGGCCACGTCGATCGGCCCGACCTCCTTCGCCATCTCGTCGAACAGGCCGGTGTCCCCGGCGAAGTAGGTGCGGGCCTCGCCTTCGACGACGTACCCGAGAGCGGGGGAGCGGTGCGGCCCGAGCGGCAGCCGCCGTCCGTCGTGCTGGGCGGGCACCACCCGTATCAGCAGGTCGCCGACGCGGGTCTCGTCCCCGGGCGCCACCTCACTCACATCGAGGTGGACGAGCCGGCGCAGCCCCGGTACCGCGCGTCGTGCGCCCCGGGGCACGAGCAGGCGCGTGCCCGGCGAGAGCCGCGCCAGCGAGGGAAGGTGCAGATGGTCGGAGTGCAGATGGGAGACCAGCGCCACGTCGGCACGCCAGGCTCCGGGCGGCGGCAGCGCACCCTGGCGGCGCCGCAGATGCGCCAGCCGACGAGTGAACAGAGGATCGGTGAGCACACGGACGTTCGACTCCTCGATCGTGCAGGTGGCGTGACCCCACCAGGTGATCTCCACCGGCACCTCTTTGCCTCCTTCGCGCGACTCCCCCGAAGCCTACGGGCAGGAGTAGGGTCGGCGACGAAACCCGGAGGTGAGGGGGGACTTCATGGGACAGGTACGCGGTGCCCTCGGCCCGCCCGGACCGTTACGCGTCACGGCGATCGCCAGCCTGACGCCCCTGGAGGAGCTCGACGACGACCCCTTCCTGGTGGACTCCCGCAGCCAGCACGCGATGTGCGCCCGCTGGGCCGCCGAGCGGGGCTACGTCGTCACCCGGGAACTCCTCGTGCGTGCGCTGCGCCCCGACCACGGCGTCCTGTGGGAGGGCGTGCGGCCCGGCCGTGACCTGTTCGTCGCGCCGAGCCTGCGGGTGCTGCGCAGCGCGCTGTCGTCGGTCGACGAGTTCACCGCCGAGTGTGCCCGGCGCGGCGTGCGGGTGGAGACGGTCGGCCACGCGGAGCCGTCGTACGACGCCCAGATGAAGGCACGGGTGCACCGGCGGCTGTCGATGCCGACGGCCGGGTACGACGGACGCTGAGCGCTCCACCCGTACTGCAACACCGCACCCAACGCACCCACCGCACGCACGTCGCCGAGCGTGCCTGGCAGACCCGCGGCGGCCGGCCGCGGAAATCCCGGTGGGGAATCCCGGTGGGGGATTCCGGTGGGGGATTCCGGCGGAAAAAGCATATGACAGGCTTGGCTCACGCCCGCAGCGACGACGGGCCGGGACGTGAGGTGGGCGGGGCGTGCGTGCAGGGCGTTGGCGGCGGGTCGTCAGTCAGATCGGGCGGAGTGTCGCGGTGTGGGGGGTCTCCACCCTGACGATGCTCGTACTGGCGGGCATCCTGCCGGACTTCAGGCTCCAGTCCGCCGACGGCGACAGCGCCACCCGGATCGCCGTCACCGCCGCGTTCGGCGCCGGCGCCTTCGGTCTCCTGTCGGCCCTGGTGTGGCCCCTTCTCGTACGGCTGCTGCTGCTCGTGCCCGCGCTCGTGCTCGGGCTGCTGGTGTTCTTCCTCAACGGCGCGCTGCTGGTGCTCGCGCTGCGGCTGAACCCCGCCGAGCAGGGCGACGCCGCCCCGGAGACCGCGGTCGTGGTCGCCGCCGTGATGTCCGCGGTCGCCTCCGCCACGGGCGCCGCGCTGGCCGTCCGCGATGACGACGCCTACCGGCGCCGCCTGTACCGTCTCGCCGACCGCCGCCGCCGTTCCGGCCCGGCGGCCCCCATGACCCCCGGCACCGTGTTCATACAGCTCGACGGCGTGGGCCACGACGTGCTGCTCGACGCGGTCGGCAAGGGTGTGATGCCCACGGTCGCCCGCTGGCTAGGCGTCAGTGAGACCGACGGCGAGACCGACGGCGGCAACTACGGTGGCAACGACGGCGAGAGCGCGGTCGGCGGCGCGGCCGCCGGCCGCAAGGCCACCCACCGGCTCACCCCCTGGCACACCGACTGGTCCAGCCAGACCGGAGCCAGCCAGCTCGGCATCCTGCACGGCAGCAACCACGACGTCCCCGCCTTCCGCTGGTACGAGAAGGACCGCGGTGAGGTCATGGTCTGCAACCGCCCCACCAGCGCCGCCGAACTCCAGCGTCGTGCCGTCCAGGCCACCGGCGACGGCGGACTGCTCACCCTGGACGGCGCCAGCCGCGGCAATCTGTTCTCCGGCGGCGCCGACGAACTGGCCCTGGTGCTGTCCATAGCCACCCGCCGCCGCAGCCGCGAAACCCGCTCCAGAGCGGGCTACTTCGCCTACTTCTCCGACCCGGCCAACTCCGTGCGCACCGCCATGTCCTTCGTCGCCGAAGTCGGCCGCGAGATGGGCGAGTCCACCCGGACCCGCTTCCGCAAGGTCCGCCCCCGGGTGAGGCGGGGCGGCCTCTACCCGTTCATCCGCGCCTTCGCGACCGTCGTCGAACGCGATGTCGTCGTCGCCTCGGTGAGTGGCGACCTGCTCGCCGGGCGCACCGCCGTCTACGCCGACCTCGTCGCGTACGACGAAGTGGCACACCACTCCGGGCCGATGAGCCGGGACGCCGAGAAGGTCCTCGAGCGTCTCGACCGGTCCCTCGCGCTGATCGAGAACGTCGCCGACCACGCCCCCCGCCCGTACCGGATCGTGGTGCTCTCCGACCACGGGCAGAGCCCCGGCGAGACCTTCCGCACCCGCTACGGCCTCACCCTGGGCGACCTGGTGCGGGCCGGCTCCGGGCTGCCCGTGCCGCGCCGGGCGCGGCGTACCCACAGCGGTGCCGAGGCCCGCGCGGCCGTGCGCGCCGCGCTGCGCCGGCCCGTCGAGGAGGGCCGCGAGCAGTACCGGCCCTCCCGCCCGGCGGAGCCGGTCGTGCTGGCCTCCGGCAACCTGGGCCTGGTCTCCTTCCCCGACGTGCCGCACCGGATGACCAAGGAGGAGATCGACGCCCGCCACCCCGCCCTGCTGGCGACGCTCGCCAATCACCCCGGCATCGGCTTCCTGCTGGTCCGCAGCGAGTCGCACGGCGGGGTCGTCCTCGGCCCGTTCGGCGCGGAGATCCCGCTCGACGAACTCGACGAGAACCCGGGCCCGCTCGCGGACTTCGGGCCCGGCGCCGCCGCCGCGGTCCGCCGCACCCACTCCTTCCCGCACACCGCAGACATCATGGTCAACTCCTGGTACGACCCGGCCGAGGGCGAGGTCCTCGCGTTCGAGGAGCAGATCGGCTCGCACGGCGGTCTCGGCGGCGCCCAGGGCAGACCCTTCGTGCTGTCGCCGCTCGTCCTGTCCGCGCCCGTCGAGGGCGGGACGGAACTCGTCGGTGCCGAGCACATCCACCGTGTGCTGCGCCGCTGGCTGCGCGAACCGGACGGCCCCCAGGTCCCGGTGGAGGCACAGCCGGAACGACGCGCCGCCTGAATCGACGCCTGGTGCGACGTCCAGTGGGTGCGCCGAGAGCCCGCCCGACCGATCGCGCGGGGAGCCCGGCTGCTGTTCGGTCCGCGTGCGCCGGTCTTGCGAGTGAGCTGGGCCGGAGTGTGATCGGATGGTGCCGTAACCCCGGAACCGGGACCATACGAAAGGAAAGACCGTGGCCACCACGCGCTCCGCACACACCATCTGGGAAGGCAACCTGCTGGAGGGCAACGGGGTCGTCACCTTCGACTCCTCCGGCGCCATCGACGAGCAGCCGGTGACCTGGGCCGCCCGTACCCAGGAGGCGAACGGCAAGACCAGCCCCGAGGAGCTGATCGCGGCCGCCCACTCCAGCTGCTTCTCCATGGCGTTCTCGCACGCCCTCGCCGGGGCCGGCAACCCGCCCACCAAGCTCGTCACCTCCGCCGACGTCACCTTCCAGCCGGGCGAGGGCATCACCGGCATCCACCTCACCGTCGAGGGCGAGGTGCCGGGCCTCGATGAGGCGGGCTTCGTCGCCGCGGCCGAGGAGGCCAAGGTCAACTGCCCGGTCAGCCAGGCCCTGAAGGCCGTACCGATCACGCTGTCCGCGAAGCTCGCCTGAGCCGCGTCCGGGACACGGCACCCGACAGGCCGCCCCGCGCCGGGGCGGCCTGTGCGTGCGCCCGGCCGGTTCGCGGACACCGGTCCGGGTAAGCAGCTGAACGGCGGCGGAAGGACGGGGACGGTGGCAGGAACCTCCAGCGGGACGACGGCACTCGACTCCGCGACCCGTGAACTCACCCGCGCGGTCCTGCTGTTCAGCCTCGACGCCCGGGCCCGCCCGCAGCACTCCGCCTCCGGCCGCTCGTCGACCGGCTCGACTTCGGCCGCTTCGAGCCCCATCTGAGGTCCAGCGAAGCCGTACTGCCCGTACCGGTGCTGACCGTGCCCCTGACTCCCGAGGACCTGCGTCCGCCGGGGTCAGCAGACGCTCCGGCTCCCTCCTGTCCCCGCCCGACGGCCGGCCCGCACCGGTGCCCGCGCCCCGATCCCCGCCCGGGAGCTGACCCGCCGATGCCGCGACGACCCGCCGTGTCCGCGCACCGGGGCGGCTCCGAACACGCCGGCGCAGCCACCTGGGAGGCGTACGAGGACGCGGTCCGCTCCGGCGCCGAGTACGCCGAGTTCGACATTCGCCGTACGGCCGACGGCGTCCTCGTCGTCTTCCACGACCCCCGCGTCGGACCCGCCGGCCCGCCCCTGTCGACGCTCACCCACGCCGAGCTCAGTGAGCGGGCCGGATACGCCGTCCCCGTCGTGGAGGACGTCATGTCCCTGATCGCCGGAAAGCTGGCCGGGCACCTGGACCTGAAGGAGGTGGGGTACGAGCGCGCGGTGATCGACCGGGCGACCGCCCTGCTCGGCACCGACGGCTTCGTCGCCACCACTCTGGAGGATCGTTCCGTGGCGGCCATCGCCCGCGCCTTCCCCCGCGTACGCACGGCCCTGTCCCTGGGCCGCGACCGCCGGGAGATCGCTCCCACCCGGCTGGCGGCCACCCGGCTGAGTGAGCTGCTTCCGATCCGACGGGTCCGGGCCTGCGGCGCCTCCGGGGTCGCCGTCCACCACCGGCTGGCGCGGGCGGGCGTGCTGCGTGAGGCGGCCCGGCACGGCCTGCTCACCATGGTGTGGACGGTCAATGACGACCTGCCGCTGCGGACGTTCCTAGGGGACCCGCGCGTCGACGTCCTGGTCACCGACCGCCCCCGCCGCGCCCTCGCCCTGCGCGTCGGCCGACCCGACGAGCGCCCGGCGGGGTACCAGTCCGAGTAAGGCGGGGTGGGTACCCGCCCCGGCGAGCCTGGGTACCCGTCCCTTGACAGGACCTCCCATTGACAAGTAGGCACTCAGGTTTTGTGCTGGAATGGGGAGGCTCCCTGGCGCCGGAAGGGGACAGCGATGGGACGTGCGGTCGGAATCGATCTCGGGACCACGAACTCGGTGGTGGCCGTGCTGGAGGGCGGTGAACCCACCGTCGTCGCCAACGCGGAGGGGGCCAGGACCACACCGTCCGTCGTGGCCTTCGCCAAGAGCGGCGAGGTGCTCGTCGGCGAGGTCGCCAAGCGGCAGGCGGTGACGAACGTGGAGCGCACCGCCCGCTCGGTCAAGCGGTACATGGGCGAAGCGACCTGGCGGTTCCCGGCGGAGGGCGCGGTCGACGGCACCCGCTACCGGGCACAGGAGCTGTCCGCGCGGGTGCTGCAGAAGCTGAAGCGGGACGCGGAGTCCTACCTCGGCGAGGACGTCACGGACGCCGTGATCACCGTGCCCGCGTACTTCGACGACCCGCAGCGGCAGGCCACCAAGGAGGCCGGGGAGATCGCCGGCCTGAACGTCCTGCGGATCATCAACGAGCCGACCGCCGCCGCCCTCGCCTACGGACTCGACCGGGGCGAGGAGCAGACGGTCCTCGTCTTCGACCTCGGCGGCGGCACCTTCGACGTGTCGCTGCTGGAGATCGGCGACGGCGTCATCGAGGTCAAGGCCACCAACGGCGACACCCGTCTCGGCGGCGACGACTGGGACCAGCGGATCGTCGAGCACCTGGTCAAACGTTTCAAGGGGCAGACGAACGTCGACCTCGGCAACGACAAGATGGCCCTGCAACGGCTGCGCGAGAGCGCCGAGAAGGCCAAGATCGAGCTGTCCAGCTCCTCCGAGACGACCATCAACCTGCCCTACATCACCGCGTCCGCCGAGGGCCCGCTGCACCTCGACGAGAAGCTGACCCGGGCCCAGTTCCAGGAACTCACCGCCGACCTCCTCGACCGCTGCAAGACCCCGTTCCACCAGGCGGTCAAGGACGCCGGTATCAAGCTCGCCGCGATCGACCACGTCATCCTCGTCGGCGGCTCGACCCGGATGCCCGCGGTGACCGACCTGGTCAAGGAACTCACCGGCAAGGACCCGCACAAGGGCGTCAACCCGGACGAGGTCGTGGCCGTCGGCGCGGCTCTCCAGGCCGGCGTCATCCGCGGTGACGTGAAGGACGTCCTGCTGCTCGACGTCACCCCGCTGTCCCTGGGTATCGAGACCAAGGGCGGCATCATGACGAAGCTGATCGAACGCAACACCACGATCCCCACCCGCCGTTCGGAGATCTTCACGACCGCCGCCGACAACCAGCCCTCGGTGGGTATCCAGGTCTACCAGGGCGAACGTGAGATCGCCGCGTACAACAAGAAGCTCGGCGTCTTCGACCTCACCGGCCTGCCGCCCGCGCCGAGGGGCGTGCCGCAGATCGAGGTCGCCTTCGACATCGACGCGAACGGGATCATGCACGTCTCGGCGAAGGACCTCGCGACCGGCCGGGAACAGAAGATGACCGTCACCGGCGGCTCCGCCCTCCCCAAGGACGACATCGACCGCATGATGCGGGAGGCCGAGCAGTACGCCGAGGAGGACCGCACCCGCCGGGAGGCCGCGGAGACCCGTAACCAGGCCGAACAACTCGTCTACCAGACCGAGAAGTTCGTCCGCGAGAACCGCGAGATCGAGGACAAGGTCCCGGCCGAGACCAGGGGGGAGGTGGAGACAGCGGTCGCCGAGGTCAAGCGGCTCCTGGAACAGAAGGCGGAGACCGACGCCCTGCGCACGGGCGTCGAGAGACTCGCCTCCGTCAGTCAGAAGATGGGCCAGGCCATGTATGCCCAGGCCCCGCAATCTCCGCCGGAGGACGCCTCCGACGGGCACGGCTCACCGCAGGACGAGGAGGGCGTGGTGGACGCGGAGATCGTCGACGACGAGAAGGACGAGAAGGACGGGAAGGACCAGAAGGGCGGGGCGGCCTGACAGTGCTCATGGGCTGGGCTGGGCTGGGCCGCCTGACCGGGTTCCGCTCAGAAGTCCTCGCGCCGTTCCCGCAGCAGCTGCTTCGTGCGCTCCGCCGAGGCCGCCCGCGCCGACATGTGGTCCAGGACCTCCAGATGCGTGGCGACCTCCCGGCGGGAGTCGAGATAGAGGGCGCCGGTGAGGTACTCGGTGAAGACCATGTCGGGCAGCTCCGGCTCGGCGAAGCGGAAGAGGGAGAAGGGTGCGTACGTCCCAGGATGCGGGCCCTGCTCGAACTCCGCGATCTGGAGCGTGACCCGGTCGCCCTCGGCGAACTGGAGGAGGGCGTCCAGTTGGTCGCGCATGACCTTGCCGTGGATGCTCACGGGTCGTCGCAACACCGTCTCGTCCATGATCACCCACAGGTGGGGCGGGTTCGGCCGCTCCAGCAGGCGCTGTCGGGCCAGCCGCAGCGACACATGCCGCTCGATCGTCTCCGGCCCTGTCTGCCCTATCGTCCCGGCCTCCATGACGGCGCGGGCGTAGTCCTCGGTCTGCAGCAGGCCGGGGACGAAGTGCGGCTCGTAGGAGCGGATGATCTGCGCGGCTCCCTCCAGGCTGACATAGAGGCTGAACCATTCCGGCAGCACGTCGTGGAAGCGCTGCCACCAGCCCGGCTGGTTCGCCTCCTCGGCCAGCGCGACGAACGCGGCCGTCTCGTCCTCGGGGACGCCGTACGTCTCCAGCAGCACCTGCACGTACGGGATCTTCAGGGCGACGTCGGCCGTCTCCATCCGCCGAATCGTCGCGGGGGCCACCCGCAGCCTCCGCGCGGCCTCCTCGCGTCTGAGGCCGGCGCTCTCCCGCAGCTCCTGCAGCCGCCTGCCCAGGACCACCTGACCCACGGTGGGCGCAGGACGCCGCTCACTCACCCCACGCCTCCCCTACGCGTCGAAGGTCGACGCAGTGTTTCATGCTCCGTCATCAGTCTCAGCGCTCACAGCCGCTGTTGTGTCACTGCCGCGCTACTCCGCGGCTCCTTCACCTCGTGGGTGATCGGCCAGGGGCCCGTCAGGGAAGCAGCGAGTGAAGGTATTTGACGGTCGCCGGGTCGGCCGGGAGCAGTGTCTCGATGGCCAGTTCGGCGACGGTCACGTCCATCGGGGTGTTGAAGGTGGAGATGGAGGAGACGAAGGACAGCGTCCGGCCCTCGTGCTCGATCCGCATCGGCAACGCGAAGCAGAGGGCGGACTCCGCCGGTTCCCCACCCTCCTCCGGCGCCTCCGTCTCAGCCTCCGTCTCAGCCTCCGCCCCGGCTTCCGGCACCGGATACGCCGCGACCTCCTCGTACAGCGCCCGCAGTTGCTGCGAGCGGTGCAGGGCGATCTGCCGTCCCATCTGTGCGAGCAGATGCCCGCGCCACTCACGCAGGTTGCGGATGCGCGGCGCCAGCCCCTCCGGGTGCAGAGTCAGCCGCATGGCGTTGAGCGGCTGGGTGAGCAGGGACTCCGGGATGCCGTCCAGGAGCATCAGGACGCCCCGGTTGGCCGCGACGACGTTGTACAGCGCGTCGACCACCAGCGCCGGGTAGGGCTCGTAGCCCTGGATCAGCCGCTGCAGTCCCTCGCGCAGGGCGGCCAACGCCGGGTCGTCCAGCGGGGTGTGCGGGTAGCGGGGCGCGTAACCGGCCGCCAGCAGCAGCGCGTTGCGCTCCCGGACGGGCACGTCCAGGTGCTCGGCCAGCCTGAGCACCATATCCTCGCTCGGCTTGGAGCGGCCCGTCTCGATGAAGCTGATGTGCCGGGCCGAGGAGTCCGCCCGCAACGCCAACTCCAGCTGACTGACCCGCCGTTGCTCCCGCCACGCCCGCAGCAGGGGACCGACGCCCTGGTCGGCGGGGGTGGCGGCGGGCGCGGCGCTTCCGGGGGCGACAGTGGTCATACGGACGACCGTAGTCGAGGAACGGCACCCGGCACATGGACGGCGACGGCAGCAGAGGAACGGTCTCCGCCTGCACGACGGTCAGGCAGAGGAAACGGTCTCCGCCACCACGAACGGACGGCTGCCCGGCTGACCAGCGGGAACCTTCCTGACCAGGACCGAAGCAGCCCACCTGTGGCAGGCTGAAGAAGCACCCGGCATCCAGGAAGGAGCGAGGTCATGCCCGTGGAACCGCTGTCACAGAAGGAGATCGAGGACCGGCTCGCGGAGCTGCCCGGCTGGTCGATCGACGGTGACCGTCTCACTCGGTCCTACCGGCTCGGCAATCACTTCGCCGCGACCGCGATGGTCGTCCACATCGCCCAGGTCCAGGAGGAACTCGGCCACCACTCCGACCTCACCCTCGGCTACAACACGCTGTCCCTGAGCGTGAACACGCACAGTGCGGGCGGCGCGGTGACCGAGCTGGACTTCGAGCTCGCACGGAAGGTGGAGGCGCTCGCCCCAGGCCACGGGGCCCAGTGACACCGGTACAGCGCTGCCCGGCGGGGATCAGCCCTGGGCGGGGGCGCCGATGGAGGCGCGTTCCCGAAGCGGCAGGGGCACCCGGTGTACGGCTGCCTGGAGCGGCCCATCGCCGAGAATCAGCTCCACAGCGAGGCGGCCGAGCTGGTAGTGCTGCAGTTTCAGGGTGGTGAGTGCCGGGCGCAGTGCGGACGCGATGTCCTGGTCGTCGAAGGAGACCACCGACACGTCGCCGGGCACCGAAAGACCTGCGTCAGCGAGCGCCTGGTAGGCGCCCAGTGACACCCGGTCGGTCAGGCACACGAGCGCCCGGGGCCGATGGCCCGCCGCGAGCAGGCTCTCTCCTGCTCCGCCCCCACTGCGCCTTGCCGCACCTTTCGAAAGGTCCCGTGTGTCCACGCCGCCCGCAGACCCTCACCTGCCCGCCGTACACCTGCGACCGCCCCGCAACTGGATCAACGACCCCAACGGGCTGGTCTTCCACGAGGGCCATTACCACGTGTTCTTCCAGTACAACCCGCACGGACCGCAGCACGCGACCATGCACTGGGGCCACTTCCGCAGCCCCGACCTGATCAACTGGGAACCGCTCCCGGTGGCCCTCGCCCTCACCCCCGACGGCTACGACGCCGACGGCTGCTTCTTCGGCAACGCGATCTCCGCCGACGGCCGCCTGGTCGCCTTCTACTCCGCCCACCGCACCGACCGCTGGTGGCAGCCGGTCACCACCGCCGAGTCTCACGACGGCGGCCACACCTGGACCAGGCGGCCTGAGCTGCTCATCCCACAGCCACCGGCCGACACCACCATGTACCGGGACCCCTACGTCTGGCAGCAGGACGGCCGCTGGCGGATGCTGGTCGGCTCCGCCCTCGCCGACGGCCGTGGCGCGGCACTTCTCTACGAGTCGGACGACCTGGAGAACTGGGGCTATCGGGGTCCCTTCCACTCCAGCAGGCCCGCCTCCACGGCCGAAGCGGTGGGCTGGGAATGCCCTCAATACGCCACCTTCGGCGACCGCGCCGTCCTGATCGTCAGCGACTGGACCCCGCAAGGAGGCCCCAGCCATACGACGGTCCACACCGGCAGGGAGGAAGACGGCCGCTTCACGGCGTCCGCACCGCCGGTACCGCTGGACCACGGCCCGGACTTCTACGCCCCCGCCCTGCTCAAGGCACCCGAAGAAGACCGCTGGCTGCTGTGGGGCTGGGCCTGGGAGGCCCGCGACGCCGACTGGGTGGACGAAGCCGGCTGGGCCGGCGTCCTCACCCTCCCCCGTGAGGTGACCCTCACCGCCGACGGCACGGTCGTCCAACGCCCCGCCGCGAACTGCTCGCCCTGCGCGGCGCACGTGTACTGCACCGCACCGGACACCTCAGCCGGTCCGAGACAGCCGAACTCGGCCATATCAGCGGCACCTTCGACCTCACCGCCGTCCTGACGCCCGACCCCACGGGCACCAGCGGCCTGCGCCTGGTCACCTCCGCGGACGGCACCGAGTACCTCGACATCACCATCGATCCCACCGCAGGCCGACTCACCGTCGACCGCGGCCACGCATCACTGGACGCACGGGCGCGCGGCGGCTCGTACGTCGTTCCGTGCCCGGCCGCGGCGGCTCCCGGCGCTCCCGTCGAGTTCCGCGTGATCGTGGACCGTTCGATCGCCGAGATCCATCTCGCCGACGGCCAGGTTCTCACCCTCAGGTTCTATCCGCTCGCCGACGGACCCTGGCGGCTGCAGGCCCGCACGACAGGCACCGGCCGCGGCGACTTCACCGTCGAGGCATGGAACCTGAATCCGGGCGGAATGCCCCAGGCACCGGTGCCGGTCAGGATCGGTGAATCGACCGGGAGGGGCGGCAACCCGAGCCCGCGCGGTGGCGACTGACAGGGAACGGAATCCGTCCGTCCCCCAGGAGGTTCGTCCCGTGCAGCACCCGCACGCGCACCCGCAACCCCGGCCGCTCGCTCCCGCACACCGCAGACGCCGCGCGCTGCTCGCCGCGGTGACCGCCGCCGCGACCCTCGTCGGCGCCGGACTGACCACCGCCGACACCGCCGAGGCCGCCACCGCCCGCCAGGTCGAGAAGCTCGACCGCGGAGTCGTCAGCGTGCACACCGACGCCGGCAACCTGGTGAGCTGGCGCTGGCTCGGCACCGACCCGAACGACGTCTCCTTCAACGTCTACCGTGCGGGTACCAAGGTCAACTCCACGCCCGTCACCGGCTCCACGAACTACTTCCACTCCGGCGCACCCGCCCAGGCCGACTACACGGTCCGCGCGGTCGTCGGTGGCGTGGAACAGGCCGACTCCGTGCACGCCGTCCAACTCCGCACCGGCTACAAGGATGTTCCGATCACCCCGCCCGCCGGCGGCACCACCCCCGACGGCGTCGCCTACACCTACGAGGCGAACGACGCCTCCGTCGCCGACCTCGACGGGGACGGCGCCCTCGACTTCGTCCTCAAGTGGCAGCCCACCAACGCCAAGGACAACTCCCAGTCCGGCTACACCGGCAACACCTTCGTCGACGGGATCAAGCTCGACGGCACCCGGCTGTGGCGGATCGACCTGGGCCGCAACATCCGCTCCGGCGCCCACTACACCCAGTTCCAGGCGTACGACTACGACGGCGACGGCAGGGCCGAGGTCGCCATGAAGACCGCCGACGGCACGGTCGACGGCACCGGCGCGGTCATCGGCAGCTCCTCGGCCGACCACCGCAACTCCAGCGGCTACGTCCTGTCCGGCCCCGAGTACCTGACCATGTTCGACGGCCGGACCGGCAAGGCCCTGCAGAGCGTCGACCACGTCCCGGCCCGCGGCACGGTCTCCTCCTGGGGCGACTCGTACGGCAACCGCGTCGACCGCTTCCTCGCGGGGACGGCCTACCTCGATGGTTCCCGCCCCTCCCTGATCATGGCCCGGGGCTACTACACCCGTACGGTCATCGCCGCCTGGGACTGGCGGGGCGGCGCCTTCACCCGCCGCTGGACCTTCGACACCGGTTCCTCCACCAACAGCGGCAAGGGCTACGACGGGCAGGGCAACCACGCCCTGTCGGTCGGTGACGTCGACGCCGACGGCAAGGACGAGATCGTGTACGGCGCCATGACCGTGGACGACAACGGCTCCGGGCTGTGGACGACGAAGCAGGGCCACGGCGACGCGGCCCACCTCGGCGACCTCAACCCCTCCCGGGCGGGCCTGGAGTACTTCAAGGTCGACGAGGAGACCAGCAAGCCGGGCTCCTGGATGGCCGACGCGCGCACCGGCAGCATGCTGTGGCAGACCGTCTCCGGCGCCGACAACGGCCGCGGGGTCGCCGCCGACATCTACGCCGGCAGCGCGGGCGCCGAGGCATGGTCCGCCTCGGACACCACCCTGCGCTCGGCGACCGGCGCCTCCCTCGGCAGGGAGCCCTCCAGCACCAACTTCGTCAGCTGGTGGGACGGCGACACCGTCCGCGAACTCCTCGACGGCACCCACATCGACAAGTACGGCACCTCGGGCGACACCCGCCTGCTGACCGGTTCCGGAGTCCACTCCAACAACGGCACCAAGGCGACCCCGTCCCTGTCCGGGGACATCCTCGGCGACTGGCGCGAGGAGGCCGTCTGGCCGACCTCGGACAACACGGCCCTGCGGATCTACTCGACCCCGGTCGAGACCGGCACCAGGATCACGACGCTGCTGCACGACACGATGTACCGCACGGCACTCGCCTGGCAGAATACGGCGTACAATCAGCCGCCGCACCCCAGCTTCTTCCTCGGCAACGGGATGGCGACGGCACCGCGGCCGACGGTCCACACCCCATGAGCCGCTGAGAACCGCAGGCCGAGGCCGCCCCCGCCCCCGACGTCGACTCGGAGACGGCGATCTTCACCGGCGGTGTGAAGCAGTCCCCGCGCGGCTCCGGCACAGCCCCTCCGGCCCTCGCCCGGCCCTCGCCCGGCCCCCGTCCGAACCCGTGTCCGGACGGGGGCGCCTCACGGACTCAGCCGACCCTGCAGTTCTGGTCGCCCAGCTTGAACACGGTCGGTTTCGGATTGCTCCCCGACCAGCTCCCGGTGAACCCGAACCCCACCGACGAGCCGGCCGCCACGGCCCCGTTCCAGCCGACGTTCTTCGCCGTCACCGCCGTGCCGGACTGCGCGGCCTCGGCGTTCCAGGCCTGCGTGACCTTCTGGCCGTCGGTGAAGGTCCAGCCCAGTGACCACCCGTTCCAGGCCCCCGACCCGGTGTTGGTGAGCCGCACGTCCGCCTGGAAGCCGCCCGACCACTGGTTGGTGACCTTGTACGTCACCGAGCAGGTGACGAGACCGCGCGCGCGGAGTTCTCAAGCGCTCCGGAGACGGGCGCTGCTGTATCGATCTGCGGCTTCGCCGCGTGGGAGCGACCAGCCACAGACGGGGCCCACAGCTCACGTACCGCCCGACCCGCGGAGCGCTTGGCGGGGACTATTCGAGGAGCTCCGCGTACGAGCCCATGGCCGTGGCGATGTCCGCCTGGGCCCAGAACCGGTGGTACGTGAAGGAGGGCGCGGCTCCGCCCGCCAGATAGGCCTCGATCTTCGACCAGGCCGGGTCGTTCTTGTAGAAGGACCGGATCGACTCGAAGGTGGACGAGGAGTTGACCGCGTCGCCGTTCGGCATCGTCCCGGTCCAGCCGGAGGGGACGTAGACGCCGTCGTCGAAGCGGTTGTAGTCGGCGCGGGTCTCCGGGACGGCGATGCCCAGGCCGTCCTGGTCGTTGTTCCACATGCCGTCGAGGAGCGCCTTCGCCGTGCTCGCCGCCTGGGTGTCGCCGGAGCGGTCCGCGTAGTACGTCAGGGTCTTGGCGTACGAGGCGGTCACCCCGACGTCGTTGGTGTAGTCGGCGACGGTGGCGTGAAGTCCGCTGTTGGCGCCGGGACTTGACGCGTTCCAGGTGTCGGGCTGGCCCGACCACTGGAGTGTCGAGGGGATCCGGTAGGTGCCGTCCGGGTTGATCGTGGTCTTGGACAGCGCCCAGTCGACCCACTTGTCGAGGACGACCTTGGCGTCCGCGTCGCCGGTCTGCTGGTAGTACTCGGCCACTCGCTCCATCGACCAGGCCTGGAAGCCGAACCACTGGTTGGACGGGGGGTCGTGGTAGACGGGCTGCTGGTCGTAGTACATGCCGTAGAACGTGGACTTCCCGGCGGGCGGGGTCGCGTACCGGCCCGCCCAGCTGTTGGTCGCGCCGCCCGCGATGGCGCCCTCGTCCGACTGCAGCCAGCGGTAGAACTCCAGCTGCCGGTCGAGCGACTTGGCCCAGTCCGCCTGCCCTGTCACCGACTTGGGTTTCAGGTCGGCGTAGGAGCTGAGTGCGTAGGCGGCGAGGGGGTTCTGGTAGCCGCCGTGGGCGTGGCTGGAGCTGATGCGCCAGGCCCAGCCCGCCGAGGCGTCGGTGGCGCCGCCCCAGGCGTAGTACCAGGACATCAGGTAGTGCGAGGCGTCCTTGCCGGTGCCGGCCGGGCAGGTCGACGGTCCGACACAGTTGCCGATCTTCTTGAAGTACTTGTCGTACATCGAGTAGCGCAGGTAGTCACCCATCTTCGCGGCCTTGCCGACGGTCGCCGAGACGTCACCGCCCTTGCCCTGCTGCTTGGCCCAGACGTCCGCCCAGTACGCGGCCTGGACGGCACGCGCGTCGGCGTCGGGGGCGTTGGTGAACTTCCACTGCTTCGCGTAGGACGCGTCACCCGTGAAGAGGTCCAAGTACCCGTTCGTACCGCCGTACTTGAAGGCGTCACAGGTGGGCTGCGGCACCGTCTCCCACACCGACTCCTGCGCGCCGCGCTGGAAGGTGTTGATGTACGACGGTCCGGTGTCCGTCGGGCCCGCCTCGCACGTGCCGGGCGAGTTGCCGTAGCCGTACACGTTGTCGACGTCCTGCAGCCAGTGCATGCCGTAGACGTCGTCCGTGCCGTAGGCGCTCTTCAGCTCACCGGCGATCGGGTCCGAACCGACGGGGACCGAGTTGTCGAGCTTCGCCGGATACTCGTTCGGGGTGTCCAGCTCGGGTGCGTACGTCGCCGGTTTCGAGGCGTTGTAGAAGGAGTTGGTCGGCTGGTCGGCGTGGGTGGGGATCATGTACTTCTCCATGATCTCCCAGGCGCCGTTGAACTTGGTCCAGTCGCCGGTGACCTTGCCGTACATGGCCTGCAGCCACAGGAGGTAGCTGTACGCCTCCGACGTGGTCTCATGTCCCTGGTCCGGTGCCTCGACGATCAGCGTCTCGACCGAGTGGTAGGGGATCCCCTCGGGCGAGAAGTAGCCGCTGGCAGGATTGGTGATCTTGCCGTACAGCTCCAGGAACCGGGCGTCGTACTCCTTCGACGCGGCGATCTGGGTGACCGTCACCGAGGCCTTGCCGTGACCGGTGGCCGTCGACTCGAAGGTCGCCGCGCCGGTACCGGACGAGTCCGCTGTGATCGTCACCTTCTGCGCGGTACTCCAGTTCGAGGGCGTGAAGGTGAGCGACGCCCCGCCGGTCGCGGTGAGGCCCGAGTTGCCCGTGGTGCGGGCGGTCGTCACGGTCACATTGGCGGACGGCTGCGTCGACAGCTTCACGTCGTACGTCGCCGTCTTGCCCTGCTGGACGGCCAGTTGGCTGGTCGAGGCGACCACGACGGGACCCGAGGCGACCGTGATGCCGACCGGCGTGGACTCCGCGGACGCGCCCAGGCTGTCGTACGCCTTGGCCAGCAGTGAATGACTGCCCACGGTCAAGCCGGAGGCGGAGAGCGAGTAGGGCGCGCTGGTGTCCGTGCCGAGCAGGGTGGTGTTGTCGTAGAACTCCACCTTGCTGACGGTCGCGTTGTCCGCGGCCGCGGCGGTCGCCGCGAGCGGGACCGCGGCACCCTGCGTGTAGACCGCGCCCGCCGCGGGGCTGGTCAGCACGGTGATGGGTGGCTGGTGCGCGCCCGTGCAGCTGGTGCCGTTGACGGCGAAGTTCGTCGGCGCCGCGTTGGTGCCGCTGTAGCTGAACTGCGCGCCCGCGGAGACGGCCGCGCCGGCGGCGATCGTGGCGTTGTGCGAGGCGTTCTTCACCGTGATCGCCTGGCCCGACTGGGACCAGACGCCGTTCCAGCCGTTCGCCAGCTTCTGGTTGCCGGCGTAGCCGTAGGTCAGGGTCCAGCCGTTGACGGCGTCCGTGCCGCGGTTGGTGATCGTCAGATCCGCGGTGAAACCGGCGCCCCAGTCGTTCGTCTTGTAGTCGACGCTGCACTGAAGCGGCGCCGCCTGAGCAGGAGTCGAACCCGTACTCAGCATCGCGAGCGGCAGCGCGAGGGCCGCCAGGGCAGCGGTCCAGATACGCCGAGTGGCCCGGCGTCTCTTCCTGGGGGACATGTGCTGGTTCCTCCTTGCGGCTCGGAGAAGTCAAGGCTTGAACCAGTGGGAGCGCTCCCATAGTGGGGACGGGGGTGAGAGGGGTCAAGATGCTTGAAGAGTCGAAAAGATTCGATGAGCGGTGTCGAGGGAAAGTCGGCTACCCCTCTGTTCTTTGCCGTCACGTGGCGCTACCTTCCTTGACACCAGTGGGAGCGATTCCATCAGTCGACGCGTCTGTCACGGCGCGCTGATCTGCAAGGAGTCGCTCATGCGACACCCTCCGCGTTCAGTACTTTTAGCCGTCACCGGCGCCCTCGCTCTTATCGGGTCCATGACGGTTACGGCAGTCACGGCGTCCGGGGCCGCCCCCGCCTGCTCGGTGGAGTACTCCGTCACCAGCCAGTGGGACAGCGGCTTCCAGGGAACCGTGAAGATCACCAACAACACGGCCGGCGTGAGCAGTTGGCAGCTCGCCTTCGACTTCGCGAACGGCCAGAAGGTCAACCAGGGCTGGAACGCCAAGTGGTCCCAGTCCGGGACGACGGTCACCGCGGCCAACGAGAGCTACAACGGGCAGCTGGGCACCGGCGCGAGCGTCAGCGCCGGGTTCGTCGCCTCCTCGTCGGGCAGCAACGCCGTACCGACCTCGTTCAAGCTCAACGGCACCACCTGCAACGCCGACACCGGGCCGACCGATCCGACCGATCCACCCGCCCCTGGCGACGGCACGGCCCCTGTCCTTCGCGTCGTGGGCAACAGGCTGGTCGACGCCTCGGGCGCGACCCGCCGCATGCTCGGTGTGAACCGCTCCGGCGGCGAGTTCATGTGCGTGCAGGGCCGCGGCATCTGGGACGGCCCGGTCGACGACGCCTCCGTCAGGGCGATCGCCGACTGGAAGGCCAACACCGTCCGTATCCCGCTCAACGAGGAGTGCTGGCTGGGCCTTTCCAACATCCAACCGCAGTACGCCGGCGCCCACTACATCGACGCGGTCAAGGACCTGGTGGCGAAGGTGAAGGCGCACGGTATGACGCCGTTGCTCGAACTGCACTGGTCCTACGGCCAGTACACCGGCAACTCCGCAGGCTGCTCCGACGTGCACGCCAGTTGCCAGAAGCCGATGCCCGACCTGCAGTACTCGCCGGCCTTCTGGACCTCGGTGGCGAACACCTTCAAGGACGACGCGACCGTCGGCTTCGACCTGTTCAACGAGCCCTACCCGGACCGCGCCACCGCCACGACCACCCAGGCGTGGCAGTGCTGGCGGGACGGCGGCACCTGTCCCGGCATCGGGTACCAGGTCGCCGGCATGCAGGACCTCGTCGACGCGATCCGGGGAACCGGCGCCAGGAACCTCATCCTGGCCGGCGGACTGGCGTACTCCAACGACCTGAGCCAGTGGCTCACGTACCGGCCGACCGACCCGGCGGGCAATCTCGCCGCCGCCTGGCACGTGTACAACTTCAACACCTGCGCCAACGAGAGCTGCTGGAACTCCACGCTCGCCCCGGTCGCCGCCCAAGTACCGCTCGTGGCCGGGGAGATCGGCGAGAACACCTGCTCGCACGGCTTCGTCGACCAGGTCATGAAGTGGTTCGACGACCGCGGCCTGTCCTACCTGGGCTGGACCTGGAACACCTGGGACTGCGGCACCGGTCCGTCCCTGATCTCCCGTTACGACGGTACGCCCACCGCGTACGGCGCCGGGCTGCGTGACCATCTGCGCGCCCTGAACAGCTGACAACCCCGCAACCGAGTCACCGGCAACCAAGCCGGCCCGCAACCGAGTCACCGGCAACCAAGCCGGCCCCGCGACCGAGTCACCCGCAACCGAGCCACCGGCAACCGAGCCGGCCCGCAACCGAGTCACCCGCAACCGAGCCGGCCCGCAACCAAGCCTGGCCCGCAACCGAGTCAGTCCGCAACCAAGTCAGTCCGCAACCGAGTCAGTCCGCAACCAAGTCAGTCCGCAACCGAGTCAGTCCGCAATCGAGTCGCCCACAACCGAGAAGGAAACCCGCGCTCATGAGTCGTACCAGAACCGCGATGTTCGCCGCCCTGGCGCTGGTCGCCGGGGCCTCCGGGACGGCGTTCGCCGTCGTTCCCGGCGCCGTCGGCACCGCCGCCGCCGCACCCTGCACCGTCGACTACAAGGTGCAGAACCAGTGGGACACCGGCTTCACCGCCAACGTCACCGTCACCAACAACAGTGCGGCGAAGTCCAGTTGGTCGGTGAAGTGGTCGTACGCCGGCAACCAGAAGGTCACCAGCGGCTGGAGCGCCAAGCTCAGCCAGAGTGGCGCCGCCGTCACCGCGGCCAACGAGAGTTACAACGGCTCGCTGGCCACCGGCGGTTCGGTCAGCTTCGGCTTCCAGGGCACCTACAGCGGCACCAACGCGATCCCGGCCGCCTTCACTCTCGACGGCGTGACCTGCAACGTCGACGGCGGCCCCACCGGCCCCACCGACCCCACTGACCCGACGGACCCCGGTGGCGGCACCCGGGTCGACAACCCCTACAGCGGCGCCAAGGTGTACGTGAACCCGGAGTGGTCCGCGAAGGCCGCCGCCGAGCCGGGCGGCAGCCGGATCGCCAACCAGCCCACCGGCGTCTGGCTCGACCGGATCGCCGCGATCAACGGCGTCAACGGCGGGATGGGCCTGCGCGCCCACCTCGACGAGGCACTGAAGCAGAAGGGCTCCGGCCAACTCGTCGTCCAGCTGGTGATCTACAACCTGCCCGGCCGCGACTGCTCCGCCCTCGCCTCCAACGGCGAGCTCGGCCCGACGGAGATCGACAAGTACAAGACGCAGTACATCGACCCGATCAAGGCGATCCTCGCCGACACCAAGTACGCCGGGCTGCGGATCGTCACCACCATCGAGATCGACTCGCTGCCCAACCTCGTCACCAACACCAGTGGCCGGCCCACCGCCACCCCGCAGTGCGATGTGATGAAGGCCAACGGCAACTACCAGAAGGGCGTCGGCTACGCCCTGAACAAGCTCGGTGACGTGCCCAACGTCTACAACTACATCGACGCCGGGCACCACGGCTGGATCGGCTGGGACGACAACTTCGCCGCCAGCGCCACCGTGATGAAGGAGGCGGCCACCAGCGAGGGCGCCACCGTCAACGACGTCCACGGCTTCATCACCAACACGGCCAACTACAGCGCCCTGAAGGAGAACAACTTCACCATCAACGACTCGGTGGCCGGCAAGTCGGTCCGCGAGTCGAAGTGGGTCGACTGGAACCGGTACGTCGACGAGCTGTCCTTCGCCCAGGCGTTCCGCAACCAACTGGTGTCGACCGGCTTCAACTCCGGTATCGGCATGCTGATCGACACCTCCCGCAACGGCTGGGGCGGCACCGCACGGCCGACCGGCCCGGGCGCCACGACCGACGTGGACACCTACATCAACGGCGGGCGATACGACCGCCGTATCCACATCGGCAACTGGTGCAACCAGTCCGGCGCCGGCCTCGGCGAACGCCCCCAGGCCGCCCCCGCCGCCGGAATCGACGCCTACGTCTGGATGAAGCCTCCGGGCGAGTCCGACGGCTCCAGCAGCGCCATCCCGAACGACGAGGGCAAGGGCTTCGACCGGATGTGCGACCCGACCTACACGGGCAACCCGCGCAACGGAAACAACCTGTCCGGCGCCCTGCCCAACGCCCCGGTCTCCGGGCACTGGTTCTCGGCCCAGTTCCAGGAGCTGATGAAGAACGCCTACCCGGCGCTGTGACACCCTGACGTGATCCGCCGGAGTCAGCCCTCGCGGGCCAGACCCCGGCGGATCGCGAACTCCACAGCGGAGTGGTCCCCGTCCGCCCGCTCCAGATCGAAGGGCACCGCCGGATCCAGCGGCGGCTGCGCCACCCTCGGGAAGGTAGCTGCCCGCCCTCTCCGCCGTCGGTTTGTTGCCATCGCGGCAACATCAGTAGCCCCCGTGCGGTGCGTCGGCGCACGCTGGCCCCAGCGCGACGAGAGGCTGGCCACCATGGCGCACGACCATCTGCACGATCACCAGGACCGCAGCCGACACCACCACGACCACACCGATGTCGACTGGGGCGAGATGGCCCCGATGCTGGAGTCCCAGGCGGAGCTGTTCACGCCCCTGTACGAGCGGGCCCTGGCCTGGCTCGGGCACAAGCAGACCGAGCCCGGGCTGATCGTCGACGCGGGCAGTGGCCCCGGTGTCGTCTCCTGTCTGCTCGCCGACGCCTTTCCCGGCGCCCGGGTGGTCGCCGTGGACAGCGCCGAGTCGCTGCTGGAGCGGGCCCGCACCCGGGCCGCGAGGCTCGGCGTCGCCGACCGCTTCGACATCCTCGCCGGTGAACTGCCCGGTGTGCTGGACGCGTTGGACTACCCGCCCGACCTGCTGTGGGCCGGCCGCAGTCTGCACCACCTCGGCGACCAGCGGGCCGCGATCGCCGCGTTCGCCGCGCGGCTCGCGCCCGGCGGCACCCTCGCGCTGATGGAGGGCGGCCTGCCCGCCCGCTTCCTGCCCCGTGACCTCGGCATCGGCCGGCCCGGGCTGCAGGCCCGGCTGGACGTGCTGGAGGAGGAGTGGTTCGCGCGGATGCGCGCGGACCTGCCCGGTACCGTCGCCGAGACCGAGGACTGGCCGGGACTGATGGCCGCCGCGGGTCTGCGGCACACCGGTACGCGCAGCTTCCAGCTCGACCTGCCCGCGCCGACCACGGACCGGGCCCGCGCCTATGTCACCGCCGTCCTCTCCCGTCTGCGCGACGGTTTCGGCGACCGCCTCGACGCCACCGACCGCGCCACCCTCGACCGGCTGCTCGATCCCGAGGACCCGGCGAGCGTGCACCGGCGGCGGGACCTCTTCGTACTGGCGACGCACACGGTGTACACGGCGGAGCGCACGGTGCACCCGGCGGAGCGAACGGGCTGAGACCCACCGTCGGTGCCCGGCACCCTCAGTCGCCCTTGACTTGGAGAGTGGTGACCGAGTTCGGGGTGGGCGTGACGCTGATCGCGCCGGGCCGGGTGGAGACTCCGTTCTGGGACAGCTACGGCAGTCTGCCGCCCGGCCATCTGCTCACCGCCGACCAGATCGCCGACTCGATCGTGTGGGCGGGCCGTCGGGCAGCCCGTCGGCGTCGACGTCAACAGGGTCGTCATACGGCCGATCGGGCAGCCCAACTAACGGGCGCCGGAGGTCAGTTGTCCTTCAGGAACTGCTGTGCGAGGCGGTCGCCGAGGGTGACCGCCGCGCTGTGGTTCTCGATGGGGGACACCTGGGAGTTCTTGAACAGGATGTAGGTCACCCCGGATTCTGCTCCGCCGGTCTCCGGGTCCGGATCGATACCGAGGGACTTCGCGGTGGCGTACGAGGCCTCGCCGATGATCTTCGTGGGGCCGGTGTCGCCGACGACGGCGTACTCGACCTTGTTGTTGTAGATCACGGCGACCACGCCGCCGCCCTTGATGCCGGCGCCGGAGTAGTTCCAGATGCTGCTGGAGCTGGGCACGACGACGTACGGCAGCGCGTCGGCCTTGAGCGGCTTGCCGTTGGACTGGTGGAACGCCGTGTCGTCCTGGTACCAGGGGTCGGTGTCCTCGTTGCAGTTCGAGGTGCGCTGGCCGTCGCAGTCGACGTCCATGTCGGCCTTCCAGAACACCGCGCCGTTCTTGCCGCACACGGGGATCGTGGCCGAAGTCTCGTCGTCGGTCTTGTACTTGCCGCTGGAGAGCTGCGAGCAACCCGTCACCTTGGCGAGCAGGTCGGCCGCGCTGACCGTGCCCTCCTGGGCGGATGTCGGTGAGGTGGCGCCGGTGGCGGTCGCCGGGAGCACTCCGGCGGTGAGCAGGGCAACCGAGCAAGCCACGGAGAGGGTCAGTGGTCGCATACGCACTGTGGGGGACCCTTCTGTTAGGAAAGTTTCCTTACCTGGCGGAACCAAGGTGCCCCCTCTGCATGGTCGCGTCAAGCCTGTCGGCACGGGATGCGCCAGAGGTGTGAGTGCGGCGTGGGGGCGCGGGCGCGCGCCACGACGCCGTACCGCGGCCCCGCCCGGAGGAGGCCGCCGGGGCCCGTACGGACACCGCTCCCGCGTCGGTGGCCCTCGACTCGCCGCGGCCCCACCGCAGGTGAGCGGTCCGGCTGCTGCTCACCCCCGCCGGCGCGTCGGGGCTCGGCGACCCGGTACTGAGGGAGCGGCAGACGCTCGCGCAGTGGGCGGCGGGCCGTGCACTGATCCTGGTGAGCGCCTACGCCACCACGAGCGCCTACGCCATCACGAGCGCCTACGCCATCACGAGCGGCGGCGCCACCACGAGCCGCGGCACGCCCCGGACGCCGCGGGAGAGCGGGTCGGGGCGCGCCGGCGACCGGGAGGACGAGGAGGGTGAGGAGGAGGGGTCAGCCTCCGTTGAACGTCGAAGGGTCCGGGCCCAGGCGCCGGTCCTCGTTCAGGGCGCTGATCGCCGCGAGGTCCTCGGTGTCCAGACTGAAGTCGAAGACCTCGATGTTCTCCTTGATCCGGGACGGGGTCACGGACTTGGGGATCACCACGTTGCCGAGCTGGACGTGCCAGCGCAGCACGACCTGGGCCGGGGTGCGGTCGTGCTTCTGCGCGATGGCCACGATCGCCGGGACCTCCAGGAGGCCCTTGCCCTGGCCGAGCGGCGACCAGGCCTCGGTGGCGATGCCCTGCTCGGCGTGGTACTCGCGGGCCGCCTGCTGCTGCAGCTGCGGGTGCAGCTCGATCTGGTCGACGGCCGGAACGACGGACGTCTCGGCGGTCAGCCGCTCCAGGTGACCGGGTTCGAAGTTGGATACACCGATCGCCCGGATCCGGCCGTCGGCGTACAGCTTCTCGAAGGCCTTGTACGTGTCGACGTACAGGTCCCGGGACGGGGTGGGCCAGTGGATCAGGTACAGGTCCACGTAGTCCAGGCCGAGCTTCTCCAGCGAGGTGTCGAAGGCACGCAGCGTGGAGTCGTACCCCTGGTCGCTGTTCCAGAGCTTGGTGGTGACGAAGAGGTTCTCGCGCGGGACGCCCGAGGCGGCGATGGCCTTGCCGGTGCCCTCTTCATTGCCGTAGATCGCCGCGGTGTCGATGCTGCGGTACCCGGCCTCCAAAGCGGTGGCGACCGCCCGCTCCGCCTCGTCGTCCGGCACCTGCCAGACGCCGAAACCCAGCTGGGGCATCTCGACGCCGTTGTTGAGGATGATCGGGGGGACCTGGCTGCTCACGAGCTGTTGATCCTTACGGTTGTCGTCAGATGGCACTCCCATCGTCAACGATCACGGGCCGTGATGCATTCCTGACCGCGGAATCCGTCGGAATCCAGCGGAACTGACGGACGGCTCAGCGCCAGGAGGACGAGGGTCGGCCGGAGATTGGCCGGAAACGCATCCGACGTCTTCAGTCCGGACCATTGACCACGCCGCCTCGTGCCGCAACTCTGTATGGCGCTGTCGAACGAGTCGCTGAACGTGGTACACGCATGTGAACACCAAGCTGTCCTGGGCTTTCCACACCCCCCACCGTCCGGAAAGCAGGTACGCCGTCATGAACAAGACCACGACGTCGACCGCGTAGACAGAGGCCCCCTTCCGCCAGACATCGGATGAAAGGGTCCGGCAAGCCTCGCCCTCTACCGCAGACCCCACTGCAAGGCCCCACCGCAAAGGCCTCACCGCAAAGGCCTCACCGCAAGGCCTCACCGCAAGGCCCCTTGAAAGGGAGGAACATGAGACGCCGACGCCTGTCCGCGGCGCTGACGACCGTCGCCCTGGCCGCCGTCACCCTGTCCGCTCTGCCGGCGGCCGCCTCGCCCCCGGCCGCAGCCGCGAGCGAGCAGCCCGCGAACCAGCCCGCGAACCGCCCGGCCACCGCCCCCGACTGGTCCGTGGCCCTGGTCGACTCCACCATGGCCCGCTACACCCCGAGCACCATCGGCAGCTGGTCCTACCCGGTCGGCCTCTACCTGTACGGCCAGTACCTCACCTACCGGCGCACGCACGAGGCCCGCTACCTCACCTACATCAAGGACTACGTCGACCGCTTCGTGAAGAGCGACGGCACCATCGACCAGTCCTTCAACAGCCTGGACAGCATGCAGGCCGGCCGGCTGCTGGTGATCCTGCACCATGAGACGGGCGAGGAGCGCTACCGCACGGCGGCGAAGAAGATCCGGGACCGCCTGAACACCTATCCGCGCACCTCCGACGGCGGCTTCTGGCACGCCGACACCGCCAGCCGCGCCAGCCAACTCTGGGCGGACGGCGTCTACATGGTGAACCCGTTCCTCGTCGAGTACGGCAAGGAGTTCGGCGACAGCGCGTACGCCAACGACGAGGCGGCCAAGCAGCTCTCCCTCTACGGCAGCCACCTCCAGGTCGCGAACGGGCTGCTGAGGCACGCCTACGACGAGTCGAAGACCGTGAGCTGGGCGGATCCGCAGACCGGGCTCGCCCCCGAGCACTGGTGCCGGGCGGTCGGCTGGTACTCCATGGCGATCACCAACGTGCTCGACGCGATCCCCGCCAACCACCCCCGCCGAGCCCAACTCCTCAAGATCTATCGGAAACTGGCGGCGGGCCTGGAGAAGTACCAGGACCCGGCGACCGGGCGCTGGTTCCAGGTGATGGACAAGGGCGGCAGCAGCGACAACTGGACCGAGACGTCCTGCTCCAGCATGTTCACCTACGCCCTCTCCCGCGGCGCCCAAAAGGGGTACCTCGACCGGCACTACGCGGCCGTCGCCCGCCGCGGCTACCAGGGTGTCCTGGCGAAGCTCTCGGTCGGTGCGGACGGCCGCACCGATCTCGCCGACATCTCCGTCGGCACGAACGTCGGCGACTACGCCTACTACATCGCCCGCACCCGGGCCACCAACGACTTCCACGGGCTGGGCGCCTTCCTGATCATGAACGAACAGCTGCGAGGTGATTAGTGTCATGAGCACATCCAGAAGGAGGCTGCTGGGCGCCGCCCTCGGCGGCGCGGCGGGAGCCGCGGTCGGTCTGCCGGCCGCGACCACGGCGCACGCCGCCTCCTGGCAGCAGAAGTGGGCGCCGTCCGCGAGCGGTGACGGTCTGGGCGCCTTCGAGTCGATCGAGGACGACCGCGCGGACTCGCACACCGCCGGACAGCCGCACATCTACGCCACCGGCAACAACTGGCGCTTCAACATGCACACGGTCGACCGCGACACGTCGACCGACCGGCAGCGGCAGGAGGTCACCGGACTGCGCACCGGCAGCAGCAGCTACCTGAAGTGGACCGAGGGCCAGACCTGGCGGGTCACGTACTCCATGTACATCCCGAGCTCGCTGAAGGCGACCACCACCTTCACGCACATCATGCAGATGAAGCAGCCGGGCACCGGCACCTCGCCGATCGTCGTGCAGTCCCTGCGCCGGGTCAACGGCAAGCAGACCATCGAGCTGAAGCTCGCCATCGACGACATCCTCATCGGCCGCACCGATCTGGAACCCCTGCACGACAAATGGACGGACGTCGACTTCCAGATCAAGGTCGGCGACGGCTCGGCGGGCTCGGTCCGCTGGATCCTCAAGAGTGGCGGCTCGACCGTCATCGACGCGTCGAAGACCGGGGTCGACACCTTCCTCGCCGACCGTGTGCGCCCGAAGTGGGGCATCTACCGCTCCCTCGGCGACACCTCCGGATCCCTGCAGAACACCTACCTCCTGCTCACCGATCTCCGCGGCTACCAGCTCGGATGAGGAGCCCCGCCCCATGAGACCCCCCACCGTTCCCGGACACCGGGTCGCGGCGATCGTCCTCTTCGCCTTCGCCGTCGTCCTCGGGCTCACCCAACCCGCCGCCCCCGCGGCCCAGCCGACCGCCCCCGCGGCCCAGCCGACCGCTCCCGCCGCCGCTGCCGTCTTCGACGTACGCGACTACGGCGCCAAGGGAGACGGCTCCACCAACGACACGCCCGCCATCAACAAGGCCATCACAGCGGCCGGTTCGGCGAGCGGAGGCGGCACGGTCCGCTTCCCCTCCGGCGACTACAAGTCCAAGAACACCATCCGCATGAAGAGCCACGTGACGCTTCAGCTCGACAAGGGCGCCACGATCCAGGGCTCCAGCGCCGACGCCTACGACAAGGCCGAGTCCAACCCGTACGACGCCTACCAGGACTACGGGCACAGCCACTTCCGCGACGCGATGATCTACGGCGACCGGCTCACCGACATCGGGTTCGTCGGCCAGGGCGTCATCGACGGCATGGGCAACCTGATCACCGGCAACCCGGACTCCGGGGAGGCCGACAAGATCATCTCGCTGACCCGGTGCGACGGACTGCGCATCGGGGACGGGCTCACGCTCCGCCGCGGCGGCCACTTCGCGGCCCTCATCAACGGCTGCAAGAACGTCGTCTCGGACCGCCTGACCATCGACACGGCGAACGACCGCGACGGCTGGAACATCATCTCCACCACCGACGTCACGATCACCAACGCCAGCATCAAGGCCAACGACGACGCACTGGTCTTCAAGAGCGACTACGCCCTCGGCGCCAAGCTCGCCAACGGACACGTCCGTGTCAACGACTCCTATCTGTCGGCCCGTTGCTGCAACGCCCTGATGTTCGGCTCCGAGACCTGCGGCGACTTCTCGGACTACCGGTTCGAGAACATCCGCATCGAGGGCGCCGACAAGTCCGGCCTCGGCATGGTGTCGATGGACGGCGCGAAGATCTCCGACGTCCACTACCGCGACATCACGATGACCGACGTCCACTCACCGATCATGCAGAAGATCGGCACCCGGAAACGGTGCGGGAACAACCCGGGCGTCGGCTCCATCAGCAACGTCACGTACGACAACATCACGGCCACCGGCAACAGCCCCTCCTTCAGCCCCACCCTGTGGGGCGAGAGCGGCCACCGCATCGACGGCGTGACGTTCACCAACGTCAACATCACGGTCCCCGGCGGCAACGGCACCATGTCCACCGCGGTGCCGAGCAACGACCCGGCCGACTACAACCCGAAGGCCATCGGCACCCGGCCGGCGTACGGCTGGTACCTGCACAACGCCGACAACGTCACCTTCACCGACAGCTCGGTGAGGTCCGCGGCGGACGACGGACGCCCCGCGGTCATCGCGAACGAGGCGAGCGGAATCAGGTTCACCGGCTTCACCGCTCAGCGCGGCAGCAACTCCCCGCACGACGTGGGCTTCCAGAACGTCACCGGCTACTGCCTGACGGACACGCAGAACACCTCCGGCGGCGCGCTGCGGGTGTCGGGCAGCGGGTCGAGCGAGAACTGCGCGGCCACGGCGGCGAAGCCGCTCGACCTGGAGAACCCCCGCCAGGAATTCCTGCGCAACTCCGTCGGCGGCCTGTTCCTGCACTGGGGCCTGCGCACCGCGCCCGCCCACACCAGCTGCACCGAGTGGGAGAGCGACGTCACGAACGGCGGCTGGAACGCCGACTACTGGGTGAAGGAGGCCCAGAAGCTGCACACGCAGTACATCGTCCTCGCCTCCTTCCACAGCCGCCTCGGCTACGCCCGCGCCTGGCCGTCGAAGATCCCCGGCTCCTGCTCCACCAAGCGGGACTTCCTCGGCGAACTGGTCACCGCCGCGAAGGCCAAGGGGCTGAAGGTCATCCTCTACATGACCGACGACCCCCAGTGGCACGCCGAGGGCGGCAACGAGTGGCTCGACTCGGCGGCGTACTCCTCGTACAAGGGCAAGGACGTCGACCTGACCACCCGGGACGGCTTCGGGCAGTTCAGCTACGACAACTTCTTCGAGGTCATGGACCGCTACCCCGACCTCGGCGGCTTCTGGATCGACAACGACAACGCGTACTGGGAGAGCAACAACCTCTACGCGCAGATCTACCAGAAGCGCCCGAACTACACGATCAGCAACAACAACGAAGACACGTCGATCATGGACATGATCAGCAATGAGCAGAAGACGGGAATGACGCCGGCGTACGACTACCCGCAGGCGGTCTACACGGCCCAACCCCGCCTCACAGAGGCCGACTTCAAGCTGCCCTCCACCGGCGCCTGGTGGTACGGCGGCACCGACCCGGCGGTCGACAAGATGCTCACCTTCGGCCGTCTCGTCACCAACGTCGGCTCGTCCGTGAAGGCGCTGATGGCGGAGACCGCCCAGGTCAACGGTAAGTTCCCGGCCAACCAGGCCGACTTCAACACCTTCGCGAACTCCTACCTCGACCCCATCTGGGAGTCCCTGCACGGTACGGAGGGCGGCGGCTACATGTACGGCGGTCTCAAGCCGGGCTTCTGGAACGACGGCGCGCACGGCGTGACCACGATCAGCAAGACCAACGCCAACCGCCAGTACATCCACGTCCTGACCCCGCCCAGCACCAGCACCCTGCGCATCCGCGACAACGGCTACCGCATCGCGTCGGTCACCGACCTCCGCACCGGAGCGGCGGTTTCGTGGTCGCAGTCGGGCGGCGTACTCACCCTGGACGGCCTCGGCGACTGGGACCCGTACGACACGGTGTTCAAGGTCACGACGACCGGCCGCCAGGGCATCCTCTCCGGCGTCAAGGTGAGCGCGAGCGCTTCGGCGAGCGGTCACGCGGCCTCGGCCGCCGGTGACGGTGACTACCGCACCTACTGGGACAACAACAAGACCCTCCCGGTCAGCCTCACCTTCGACCTCGGTAGCTCGAAGAAGGTCCAGTACGTCGGGCTCAACCAGCGCGAGGACTCCGTCGCCTACGCCCGCTCGGACACCGAGCAGTCGGCGCGGATCAAGGACTACAAGGTGTACCTGAGCGCCGACGGCTCGACGTGGGGCAGCCCGGTGAAGACCGGCCAGCTGCCGAGCCGCCGCGGCATGCAGGGCATCGACCTGACCGCCGCCAACGCCCGCTACGTACGCCTCGAGGTCGACTCCACCTGGGCCGCGGCCACCGACACGACCCGCTACCAGCGGCTGCGGATCGACGAGGCGTGGATCGGCACCTCGTACGCGACTCCCGCGAAGAGGGGACAGTGATGACAGGCATCACCCGCGTCACCCGCGTCAGATCACTGATCGTGGCCCTGGTCGGGCTGCTGATCGCCTCGGCCGTCCCGCTGCTGGCCGCCGCCCGTCCGGCGGCCGCCTCCGACAACGGCCAGTCGGTCCGGCCCGCGATGGGCTGGAGCAGCTGGAGCTTCACGCGCCGCTGGCCGACCGAGGCGAAGATCAAGGCCCAGGCCGACGCGCTCGTGTCCAGCGGCCTCAAGAACCACGGCTTCGTCCACATCAACCTCGACGACTTCTGGCAGAAGTGCGACGACAACGGCTTCGTCGTCGACTCCTACGGCCGCTGGTCCGTGGACTCGGCCAAGTTCCCCGGCGGCATCAAGGCGCTGGCCGACTACATCCACTCCAAGGGCCTGAAGTTCGGCTTCTACGTGACGCCCGGCATCGCCAAGAACGCCGTCACGAAGAACACGCCGATCGAGGGGACCTCGTACCACGCGAAGGACATCGCGGACACATCGAAGACGGAGAAGAACTACAACTGCAAGAACATGTACTACATCGACTACCAGAAGCCGGGTGCGCAGGAGTTCGTGAACTCCTGGGCGCGGCAGTTCGCCTCCTGGGGAGTCGACTACCTGAAGATCGACGGAGTGGGCAGCCAGGACATCCCCGACGTCCAGGCCTGGGACAAGGCGCTGCGCGCCACCGGACGGCCCATCAATTTCGCGCTGTCCAACAACCTCGCGATCGCGGACGCCCCCACCTGGGGCAAACTCGCCAACAGTTGGCGCACGCAGGGCGACGTGGAGTGCTACTGCGGTCCGGGTGACAACGGCAGCGGCTACCCGCTCACCGACTGGTCCCACGTCTCCTCCCGCTTCAACACCGCGGCCTCCTGGCAGCCGCACGCCGGTCCGGGCGGCTGGAACGACCTCGACTCCCTCGAGATCGGCAACGGCGACCAGGCGGGCCTCACCGCCGACCAGCGCCGGTCCCACTTCACCCTCTGGGCGATGGCCGCCTCACCGCTGCTGCTCGGCACCGACCTGACCGATCTCGACCCGGTCGACAAGGCGATGCTGACGAACGACCGGCTCATCGGAGTCAACCAGGACGGCGTCGCCGCCAAGCGGATCGTGAACAGCGGGGTCAAGCAGGTCTGGAGCAAGAAGGAGAGCGACGGCCAGTACGTCGTGGCCCTGTTCAACACCGGGACGTCCGGCAACGCGACCGTCGCCGTGGACTGGTCTGAGGTCGGCTTCACCGGCTCCGGTGACGTCACCGACCTGTGGTCCGGCTCCCACAAGGGCGTGATCGCCGACTCCTACAGCGCGACTCTGCGGCCCGGCGAGACCCGGCTGATCCGCGTGAAGCCCGTCAATTCCCTGAAGAGCGCGGTCGCTTCACCGGGCATGGCCGTCGCCCCCTACGAGTACCTCGGCTGGGGCAACCCGCCGAACCCCACCTCGGTGATGTCGGCGACCGGCGTCAAGTGGTTCACGCTCGCGTTCATCCTCTCCGACGGCGGCTGCAACCCGAAGTGGGACGGCTCGCGCCCGCTGACCGGGGGCACCGACCAGTCGAGGATCGACGCGATCAGATCCGCCGGCGGTGACGTCATGGTCTCCGTCGGCGGCTGGAGCGGGAACAAGCTCGGCGAGAAGTGCTCCAGCGCCTCGGCGCTCGCCGGCGCGTACCAGAAGGTGATCGACGCGTACCGGCTGAAGGCCCTCGACATCGACATCGAGGACACCGAGTGGTCCAACGCCACCGTGCGGCAACGCGTGGTCGACGCGCTGAAGACGGTGAAGGCGAACAACCCCGGCCTGAAGACCGTCATCACCTTCGGCACCACCACCAGCGGCCCCGACTCCACCGGCGTCGACATGATCAAGCGGGCCGCGAACTCCGGTCTGGCGAACGACGTCTGGTGCATCATGCCGTTCGACTTCGGCGGCGGCACCACGAACATGGGCACCCTGACCACGCAGGCCATGGAAGGACTCAAGGCACGGGTCAAGTCGGCCTACGGCTACAGCGACGCCACCGCCTACGCCCACATCGGGCTGTCGTCGATGAACGGCAACACCGACGACTCGGGGGAGCGGGTGCGGGTCGCCGACTTCAAGACCATGCTCGCCTATGCGCAGGAGCACCACATCGGGCGCCTCACCTACTGGTCCGTCAACCGTGACCGCGCCTGCGGCTCGGGCAACGACGGCGACGCGTGCAGCGGCGTGTCGCAGCAGCCGTACGACTACCTGAAGGTTTTCACCCAGTACACCGGCTGAGGGACACCATCATGAAACGACCCACCAGAACACTGGTGTGGGCCATTCCCCTGGCCCTCGCCGTACCGCTCGTCGGCTTCACCGGGGGCAGCGCCCTGGCGGCCACCGACTACCAGGCCGAGGACGCCGCCATCTCCCAGGGCGCCGTCGCCACCAACCACACCGGCTACACGGGCACCGGCTTCGTCGACTACACCAACGTCACCGGCTCCTCTGTGGAGTTCACGGTGAGCGCGACCGCCGCCGGGACCTCGTCGCTGGCCGTCCGGTACGCCAACGGGACCGCCGTGGACCGGCCGATGGACATCTCCGTGGGCGGCACCGTCGTCGCCTCCGGGGTGTCCTTCCCGGCGACGGCCGACTGGGACACCTGGGCGACGAAGACCGTGAACGTGCCCCTGAAGGCGGGGTCCAACAAGATCCGCGCGACCGCCACCAGCGACGGTGGCGGCCCCAACCTGGACCGCGTCAGCCTCGGGGCGGCCGCCGACACCCAGGCCCCGACCCGCCCCGGCCAGCCCAGTTGCCCGGACATCGGTGAGGACGACCTCACTCTCGCCTGGGGCGCCGCCACGGACAACGTGGGCGTGACGACGTACGACCTCTACGAGCACGGCAACAAGATCGGTGAGGCGCCGGGGAGTTCGACCTCCAAGGCGGTGACCGGCCTCACGCCCGGTACGACGTACAACCTCACCGTCATCGCCCGGGACGCGGCCGGCAACACGTCCTCCGCGAGCCCGGTCGTCGACTGCACGACCAAGGCGAGCTCCGACACCACACCGCCGGCCAAACCCGGTACGGTGTCGGTGTCCGGCATCACGTCGAACGCCGTCGACCTGACCTGGGGCGCCTCGACCGACGACCGGGCGGTCGTCGGGTACGACGTGCGCAGCGGCACCACGGTCTACAAGTCGGTCACCAGCGGCACGTCGACCACCCTCACCGGGCTCGCCTGCGACAGCCCGTACGCCCTGAACGTCGTCGCGCGCGACGCGGCGGGCAACGTCTCGGCGCAGAGCAACACGGTGAACGTCACGACGAAGGCGTGCGCCACCGACGGCGGTGTCCCGTCGTCCGTCGCCACCCTGTCCACGGGCTGGACGATCCCGTGGGGCACCTACTGGATGCCCGACGGACAGTCCGCCCTGGTCACCGAGCGGGACGACTTCCGTGTCTGGAAGGTCACGAAGGCCGGCGCGAAGACCCAGGTGGGGACCGTTCCCAACGCCGTCACGACCAACGGCGAGGGCGGACTCCTCGGCGTCGCCGTCGACCCCAAGTGGGCGACCAACCATTACGTCTACTTCATGCACACCGCGTCCGAGGGCAACCGCGTGGTCCGTATGACGTACGACGGCACCAAGCTCAGCGACTACAAGGTGCTGCTCCAGGGCATCAAGAAGAACCGCTATCACAACGGCGGTCGCCTGGTCTTCGGCCCCGACGGCTACCTCTACGTCTCCACCGGCGAGGCCCAGACACCCGATCTCGCCCAGGACAAGGACTCCCTGAACGGCAAGATCCTGCGCATGACGACGGACGGGAAGGCGGCCCCCGGCAACCCGTTCGGGAACTACGTCTACAGCTACGGGCACCGCAACCCGCAGGGCCTCGCCTTCGACCGCAACGGCCGGTTGTGGGAGGCGGAGTTCGGCAACAGCTCCAAGGACGAACTGAACCTGATCAAGCCGGGGGCCAACTACGGCTGGCCGACCTGCGAGGGCAACTGCAGCGTCTCGGGGATGACCAACCCGAAGGCCACCTGGAACGTCTCCGAGGCCTCGCCCAGCGGTATCGCGATCGTTCGCAACGTCGTCTACATGGCGTCCCTGCGCGGCGAACGCCTGTGGCGGATCCCGATCAACGGCGACAACGAGAGCGTCGGCACCCCGGCGGCGTACTACGTCGGTACCTACGGTCGCCTGCGCACGGTCACCGCGGTGCCGGGCGCCGACCAGTTGTGGTTGACGACCACCAACAGCGACAACAACGGAGGTGAGGCGGACGGCTCGGACAAGATCTTCCGAGTCGATATCAGCTGACCTGGGGTGTGCAGAGCGTTGACCTGTAACAGCAGACATTGCCGGCAGCCGAGTTCGAGGCGATCCTTCCGCCTCTCGACGAGCGTCAGCGGTGTCTGCTGACAGGAGCGGAAGCCCGGTCGATCAGCCAGGGCGGGATCAGGCTGGTCGGCCGGTGCGCTCCTGCGTCCGGAAGGCCCCCGAGAGCCCCGAGGCCCCCGTGTCGCCGTGTCGCCGGGAGTGCGTGAACTCCTACGCCGGGGAAGCGTCGTCGGGACGTCAGCCGGTGTGGTGCGCCTCGAGTTTGGCGTAGAAGTCGTGGACCATCAGCCTGACGTCGAGTTGCGTGTACACACGGATCATGCGGCCGTTCTTCCCGTGGGTGTATGACCCGTCGTCATTGATGCGGGGTGCGTTGACCATCTGGTGACTGCTGCTCGATGAAGCGGACAGGTCGAACGGCATCTGAAGGGCCGTCAGCAGTACCATGGGGTTGTCGCCCAGGACGTACACCTCTCCCAGATTGCCGCCCTTCTCGGCGAACAGCTCGTGGGCGTCGTTGAGGCGGGCGAACAGGTATGCGCCGATGGGGCCCTTGGGCTTGACGTGCACGACCAGTTCGGTCATTCCCACGAGCGCCTGGAAGTAGGCGTCGCGCGGCACCTGCCACAGGGGAATGGGGGAGTCGTTGAAGATGACCTTCGCCGCGTTGATGTCGATGCCGATGTTGTATTCCGGGCCCTGCGACTCCATCGGGGCGGCGGTTCCGAAGTATTCCGGTCCGCCGATCCAGACAGCGGTCAGCCGGTCGGCGATTCTCGGCTCCATCAGGTAAGCGCTGGCCAGTTGGGTCAGCGGTCCTCCAAGAGCGACGTACAGCGGCGACGTGGTGTCCGTGCGCATCGCCTCGGCGATGAGCGCTTCGGCTCCTGCCGTCTCCTGAGGGGTCGTGGTGTCCTTCATCGGCTGGTTCGCCCCCTGGAACACGGGGACCTTGCCGGTGAGCTGCATCAGCTCGAGTACCTCGGTGACGCGCCGACACGCGTCGCGCGCGTGGTGTTCGTCCGGCGCCGGCATGCTCTTGCCGTGTCGGGAGCCGATGACGCCCCTGATGTCCACGGACGGGGAGAGAAGATGGTGTACGAGCTGGTACAGACCGTCCGGGTCGCCGGCGTAGTCGTTGTCCATGATCACGCGGGTCCGCGGGCCGGCAGGGGGAACGAACATGGTCGTGACCTCTCCTCGCCTGAAGGTCGCTCTCCGGTGCGGGCAGGCCGGTCAGCGTGGACGAAGCATCAGTGCGCGAGAGCGCACAGGCAACCCTGACGTTCCGCTGACCGGGACCGATCTCCGTGCCCGCTGCGTGCTCAACCCGCGAACACTGCCTGTCGCTAGGCCCGGTACAGCGCCTCGACCTCGCCCGCGTACGCGTTCTCGATGGCCTTGCGCTTGAGCTTGAGCGACGGCGTCAGCAAGCCGTGCTCCTCGGTGAAGGGCTGCGCCAGGATACGGAAGGTGCGGATCGACTCGGCCTGCGAGACCAGGGTGTTGGCGGCCACCACGGCACGCCTGACCTCGGTCTCCAGGTCGGCGTCCCGCACCAGTCGGGCCGGCGGCATCTGCGGTTTGTCGCGCATCGTCAGCCAGTGCTCGACGGCCTCCTGGTCCAGAGTGATCAGGGCGGCGACGTACGGGCGGTCGTTGCCGACGATGATGCACTGGGAGACCAGCGGATGGTCGCGGACGCGCTCCTCCAGCGCACCGGGCGACACGCTCTTGCCGCCGGAGGTCACCAGGATCTCCTTCTTGCGGCCGGTGATCGTGAGGTAGCCGTCCTCGTCGAGGGAGCCCAGGTCGCCGGTGGCCAGCCAGCCGTCGTGCAGGGTCTCGTCGGTGGCCTTGGGGTTGTTGAGGTAGCCCTGGAAGACGTTGTCGCCGCGCAGCCAGATCTCACCGTCGTCCGCGATGTGCACGGTCATGCCGGGGATGGGCTGCCCGACGGTGCCGTAGCGGGTGCGCTCGGGCGGGTTGACGGTGGCGGCGGCGGTGGTCTCGGTGAGTCCGTAGCCCTCGTAGACGTGCACGCCCGCCCCCGCGAAGAACAGACCCAGCCGCCGGTCCATGCCCGAGCCGCCGGTCATCGCATGCCGGATACGGCCGCCCATCGCCGCCCGCATCTTGGAGTAGACCAGTTTGTCGAAGAGCTGGTGCTGCATACGCAGACCCGCCGACGGGCCGGGCCCGATGCCCCAGGCCTTCGCCTCCGTCGCCTCCGCGTACTTCACGGCGACCTCGACGGCCTTCTCGAACGGCCCGGCCTTGCCCTCCTTCTCCGCCTTGCGGCGGGACGCGTTGAAGACCTTCTCGAAGATGTACGGCACCCCGAGGAAGAACGTCGGCCTGAACGCGGCCAGGTCGGGCAGCAGGGCGCCCGCGCTCATCTGCGGCTGGTGGCCGAACTTCACCTTGCCGCGGATCGCGGCGACCTCCACCATCCGCCCGAAGACGTGCGCGAGCGGCAGGAACAGCAGGGTCGCCACCTCGTCGCCCTTCTTGGTGTGGAACACCGGCTCCCAGCGCTGGAGGACGGTGTCCGCCTCGTACATGAAGTTGCCGTGCGAGATGACACAGCCCTTGGGGCGGCCCGTGGTGCCGGAGGTGTAGATGATCGTCGCGACCGAGTCCGGGGTGACCGCCTGCCGGTGCCGGTGCACCACCTCGTCGTCGATGTGGGCGCCGGCGTCGTACAGCTGCTGCACGGCGCCCGAGTCCAGCTGCCACAGCAGGCGCAGCTGCGGCAGCCGGTCGATGACGGTGGCGATGGTCATCGCGTGGTCCTCGTGCTCCACCACCGCCGCCGTGCACTCGGAGTCGTAGAGCATCCAGAAACACTGCTCGGCCGAGGAGGTGGGGTACACCGGCACCACCTGGGCGCCGATCGACCACAGCGCGAAGTCGAACAGCGTCCACTCGTAGCGGGTGGGGGACACGATCGCGACCCGGTCGCCGAAGCGGATGCCCTGGGCCAGCAGGCCCTTGGCGAGGGCGAGGACCTCGTCACGGAACTCGGCGGCCGTCACGTCCCGCCACCGGCCGTCGTCGTCCTTGCGGCCGAGCGCGATGTGCAGCGGGTCTTCCAGGGCATGCTGGAAGACGACGTCGGCCAGGCCGCCCACCGGCGGCGCCAAGGCCGACGGAGGGTTGGTGAACTCGCGCAAACCCCGCTCCCCGCTTCTTGTGACGCTCCCCACAGCGCCGTGAAAGCTACCCCACCCGGGGATGGTTCGGGAGAGGGGTCGAACACGAACAGTGCTTACGTGTGCATGGATCGGTGACGATCGGTGACGAGAAATGCGCTCACATGGGTAAGGGTCGGACAGAAAGCTGACGGTTGGGTACGTTTCGGTCCCGCAATCTCCACCGAATCTGTACGACGCGATGACGCTGCTGAGCCCGGGGCGGCAGGCTTCCCGGACGGCGAACGGTCGGCCTGTGCGTGGGCGCGCGGCCCTTTCCTCTGTCAGCGCCCGCCGGGCCGGATCCGTCACGGTCACCCTCGGCGGAGCGGGCAGGCCCGGCCGGCGCGAGCACCCTCGGTGACCACGGCCGGGTGGCCGGCGTCCGGCCCGCGCGCGGCGACGTCCCTCCCGCGCGCGGCCACGTTTCTTCCGCGCCTGGCCACGCCCCTCCCGCGCCGCGGCAGGCAGCTCAACCCGCCGACAGGCGGCGCGCTGACCGGTCAGCGCCGGTGCAGCCGGTCTCCGCCCGCCAGGATCGCCGCCGCGAGCGCGTCGGCGGCGCCCTCCGCGGCCGTACGGCGGGGGCCGTGCACCAGGACGAAGTCGACCCGGCCGAGCTCCGGCAACCCGGCCCGCTCGGGGACGCGCACCAGGCCGGGCGGGATCAGCCCGCGGGAGTGGGCCATCACGCCGAGCCCCGCCCGGGCCGCCGCGATCAGCCCGTTGAGGCTGCCGCTGGTGCACGCGATGCGCCACGCCCGCCCCTGCCGCTCCAGCGCCTCCAGTGCGAGCGCGCGGGTGATGCCCGGCGGCGGAAACACGATCAGCGGCACCGGACGGTCCGCGTCCAGCCGCAGTCGCTCCGCACCGATCCACGCCAGCTCGTCACGCCACACCAGCCGTCCACGCGGGTCCTCGGGGCGCCGCTTCGCCAGCATCAGGTCCAGCTTCCCGGCCGCCAGCCGCTCGTGGAGCGTGCCCGACAGCTCGACCGTCAGCTCCAGGTCGACCTCGGGGTGGTCGTAACGGAAGCCCTCCAGGATCTCCGGCAGCCGGGTCAGCACGAAGTCCTCCGACGCGCCGAACCGCAGCCGGCCGCGCACCCTTGTGCCCGTGAAGAACGCCGTCGCCTGCTCGTGCACCTCCAGGATCCGGCGCGCGAAGCCCAGCATCGCCTCGCCGTCCTCGGTCAGCTCCACGGAGTGCGTGTCCCGGCTGAACAACTGCCGTCCGGCCGCGTCCTCCAGCCGCCGCACATGCTGGCTGACGGTGGACTGGCGCAGGTCGAGGCGGTGGGCGGCCTGCGTGAAGCTCAGCGTCTGCGCCACCGCCAGGAACGTACGCAGCTGGGAGGGGTCGTACACGTCTGCAGGCTACTCCAGGCTATCGCGGAACGTGATGACAGTCAGAGTGGTATGCCGGATTCCCGATCAAGGTCCGGAGGAGGACGATGGACGGGGCGCTCCGTGGCCCCGACCGCACACGCCACATGCACCCCTACACACGCACATACATGCACCCCTACACACGCACATGCACCCGTACATGCGTATGACAATCAGCAAGTGGAGCACCGTGAAACGCCTGCGATGGCCGAGTTGGATGCCGATCGACCCCTACATCCTGCTGTTGCTCGGGACGGTGGGCCTCGCGGCCCTGGTCCCCGCGCGCGGGACGGGCGCCGACGTGGCCTCCGGCGCCTCCACGGCCGCCATCGCCTTCCTGTTCTTCCTCTACGGCGCCCGCCTGTCCACCCGTGAGGCCCTGGACGGGCTCAAGCACTGGCGGCTCCACGGCACGGTCCTGGCCTGCACGTTCGTCGTCTTTCCGCTGCTCGGCCTGGCCGCCCGCGGACTCGTGCCGGTGTTCCTGACCCACCCGCTCTACCAGGGCCTGCTCTTCCTCACTCTCGTCCCGTCGACCATCCAGTCCTCGATCGCCTTCACCTCGATGGCCCGCGGCAACGTGCCCGCCGCGATCTGCGCGGGCTCCTTCTCCTCCCTGGCCGGCATCGTCATCACCCCGCTGCTCGCGGCCGCCCTGCTCGGCAGCGGCGGGGGCGGGTTCTCCGCCGACTCGCTCATCGAGATCGTGCTGCAACTGCTCGTGCCGTTCCTCGCCGGGCAGGTGCTGCGCCGCTGGATCGGAGGTTTCATCACCCGCCACAAGAAGGTCCTCGGCTACGTCGACCGCGGCTCGATCCTCCTCGTCGTCTACACCGCGTTCAGCGAGGGCATGGTGCAGGGCATCTGGCACCAGGTGAGCGCCGTCCGACTGGGCGGACTGCTCGTCGTCGAGGCCGTGCTGCTCGCCGTGATGCTCACCCTGACCTGGTACGGCGGCAAGGCGCTGCGCTTCAACCGGGCGGACCGCATCGCGATCCAGTTCGCCGGGTCGAAGAAGTCCCTCGCCTCCGGACTGCCGATGGCGAGCGTCCTGTTCGGTGCGCACGCCTCGCTCGCCGTGCTGCCGCTGATGCTCTTCCACCAGATGCAGTTGATGGTGTGCGCGGTGATCGCCAAGCGCCGCTCGCGTGATGTGCCCGAGCCCGGGACGGCCGCGGAGACCGAGGGGGTCACCCCGACCGGGTCAGCCGCAGGGCCACGAACCTCGGTCGGTACAGGGACACGTTCCGGTTGAGCTGCGCGGCGGCCCCGGTGGGCTCCAGCCAGTTGACGTCGTAGCTGAGCACCAGCCGCTCACCGTCGCTCAGGACGGGGTGGACCTGCGGGTTGTACGCGGCGACCTGCCCGGCCGGCAGCGCGGGGGTGAAGTCCTTCGCCGGGCCGTGCCAGGGCCCGATGGGGGAGCAAGCCCAGTACGACGTCACCGTGGTCAGCCCGCGCGTGCCCGCGGCCATCGTGAACAGGACGTACGTGCCGCCCTGGCGCACCACCGAGAACGCGCTGCCCACCCCGGTGCGCCGCCCGTCCCCGAGCACCGCCGCCGGGCGGCCGCGTGCCGTCCAGGCTGAGCCGTCCCCGTACTCCCAGGCGGCCGGGTCCCCGAGCCCGCCCTCGGGTACCCGCGCCACATACGCGTGCGAGGCGGGCCGGGACGCGGCCTGTCCGTCGTCGCCGCCGAAGACGTACGTCCAGCCGTCCCGTTCGGCCAGCGTCGTGCCGAACAGCACCCGCCGGGACGGATCCTGGACGAGTCGCTGGTCGAGCACCTCGGTCACGGACTCCACCCGCAGGTCGGGCAGGGAGAGCGTGGCGACCTCGGTGGCGGTGGGGACGCCGTACACCCATGGCGCCGCTCCCGCGGTCCGCACCCACAGCAGCACCCGTAACACCTGCTCGGAGGAGCCGGAGGCGCCGGAGGAGCCGGGGGAGCCGGGGGAGCCGGGGGAGCGGGGTTCGACGCGGGCCGCGACCGGCCAGCGCCACTGGTTCGGGCCGGGGTCGGGAAACAGGGACGCGGGCAGTGTGGTCTCCAGGCGGCCGTCCCGCATCACGACGGCGAGTTGCGCACCAGGGGCGCGCTGCCGTCCCGCCAGGCGAAGGACTCGCCGACCGGGTTCGGCGGGCCGTGCACCTGGCCGAGGTAGGTGTCCGAGAACAGCCACAGCACCCGGCCGTCCGGCAGCCGCACCGAGTGGGTGCCGTCGCCGCCGGTCCAGTCGTCGGCGCGGGCGGCGTCGTCGCCGTAGCGGGCGAACTCGGCGGTGAGGCGGTCGTCCGCCGACCAGGAGGCGACGGTGTGCGGTCCGCAGGCGTCGGTATCGGGGCGGGAGTCGTCGTCCGGGAGCGCGGTGAGCAGCACAGCCGTGAGAACCAGGGCCAGGAGCAGGCCGGCCCCGGTTCCCGTCCGCGGTCGTGCTCGTCCGTCCTCGGGCACGCTCCGGGACGTTAGCGGCTGTCGCTCACCTGGTCCATGGGCAGCCAGAGAACCGTGTCCGTCAGGGGCGCCGTTCGGGCGGCGATTTCGGCGTCGGTGAGCGCCCGGTCCCAGACGTGGACGTCGTCGATCGCCCCGGTGAAGAAGGCCCGGCTGTCCATCCGCTGCCCGATGTGCACCCCGAACGGCGAGTTGCGGCTGACGGAACCGGACACGTCCGCGGTGCCGCCGATCGCGGTGCCGTCGACGAACAGGGTCAGTCGCCCTTCCCTCCGCCCTTCCCTCCGCCCTTCCCTCCGCCCTTCTCCGAGCCCTTCCTCGCGCCCGGCGCCGCCCGCGCGGGAGCTACCTCCGTCGCGGCGCAGAGCCAGTCGGTGCCACGTACCGTCGTTGAGGGCGGCGGTGCTGCTGACGGTGGCCGCGCGCACCGTCGTGGCGCCGTCCCGCACGGTGATCTGGCCCTGCAGCCGGTTGTCCGCGGGATCCGCGCTCAGCGTGACCTGTGGCTGACCGTTGCCGACCCCGCCCATCCACAGCAGCGGCTGCTCTCCACTCGTGGCGGTGTACCGGAACCACAGGGACGCGGTGAACTCCTTGGTCCCGAGGAGGAGTCGGCTGCGGTACGGCAGGCGCACGGCGTCGTCGGTGCCGTCGAACTCCAGGGCGCCGCCCAGGGCGCCGTCCGTCTCCTTCGCCCCGCCGAGCACGGCCGCGGGCAGCCCGCCCGGGGAGAGGTCGACGGTGGTCGGATCCGCGGCCCGGCGCGGCCCGAGCCAGTCCTCGGTGAAGCGGGCGAAACGGATCTCGTCGCGGGCGTCGACGGTACCGCCCTCGTACAGCAGGCCCACGGTGTCCTCGTCGACCGGGGCCAGGTCGGAGTAGCCGGACCAGTCGGTGGTCACGACCGTGCCCCGGTCGGCGCTGTCCCAGGTGGTGCCGCCGTCGTAGGAGGAGCGGATCATCATGGTCCGACGGCGGTCGGGATCGCCGGGGCAGGACAACAGGACACGGTCGTCGAAGGGGAGCGTCGCGCACTGGACCTGGGGCGCGTACAGGTCGGGGAGGCCGGCGAAGGGGGCGGCGAACGTGTCGCCGCCGTCGAGGCTGACGGCCTGGGTGCGGTGGCCGAGGTCGGTGCCGTCCTGTTCCCGGCCGCTGACCAGCAGCGAACCGTCGGGGCGTGGGGTGAGGGTCAACTCGGACGGCTTCTGCCGGAACGCGCCGTCCGCCGGGATCGGCCAGGAGTCGGTGGCGCCGACCTTCCAGTGGTCGCCGCCGTCGTCGCTGACGACCAGGGCCGCGTGGTTGGTGGTGACCCGGCTGCCGTCCCACGTCTCGGTGTTGGCGCCGAACACCAGCCGTCCGGCGTGCGGACCGTGCGTGAGTTGGACGCCGTGCACGGGGCCGGTGGCGTACCAGGAGTTCCACTGGGCGGGCCGGATCTCGGGGCTCAGGTCGCGCGGCGCCGACCAGGTCAGACCGTTGTCGTCGCTGTACTGCAGACGCGGGGTGCGGTCGCAGGGCACGGTACAGCTCTCGGCGTCGGTGCGGCCGGTGTTGTAGGTCTCGGCGAGCAGGATGCGGCCCGTCGTCCGGTCCACGACCGGGGCGGGGTTGCCGTGGGTGTCGCCGCCGCCCTCGCTGACCACCTGGAGCGGGCCCCAGGTACGGCCGCCGTCCGTGGAGCGCTTGAGGACGATGTCGATGTCGGCGGCGTCACCGCAGTTGACGACCCGCCCCTCGGCGAAGGCCAGCAGGGTCCCGTCGACGGTCTGCACGATCGCCGGGATGCGGAAACAGGCGTAGCCGGGGTCCTGGGAGGCCTTGAAGAGGACCTGCTGCTCGAACTCCGCCGCGTGGGATTCGGGCCGGTCGGGTACGGGAGTGGGAGGGGGCGTGGGGGTGGCGGCCAGCGCCATCGCGGTGAAGGCCGCTGCCAGGGTGGGTCTCAGACGCGCGTGATGCCATGCCGACATGGGGCTCCTGCCCTTTTTCGGTCCGAACATCACGAGATGCTATGTCTGACGATCCGTCAGTCACGTGAACCGGATCGGTGGGCGCGTCACGGACGCGCGAACCGGCGCGGTGGGCCCGTCACGGACGCAGCAGCACCTTCCCGAGCCTGGTGACGAGGAATTCGCCGACAGCGCCTTCGGCGGGACGTCATCGGGGCCCCATGCCGCGTGCCGGCCCGCCGGTCAACGGAGGTTCTACGCTTCACCCGGAAGTTGATAATGACGGTGTGGGGAAGAGCGCTTCGTGGTAGCTCACACCGACGCGGGTGTAAGGATGAGTCAGAATGGCCGATGCGGTCCGAGATGTCGGTACGCGCGTGGTGGTAATAGAGAGCATCCCGCTGATTCTGAGCGGTTTACGTTCCGCGCTCGAAGGTGATGGGATCACCGTTGCCGCAGGGACCCACGACCCGTACACCGGCGTTCGGGCGGTTCGGGAGGAGAAGCCCGATGTGGTCATCGTCGACCTCGACCTCCCCGGCCGCGCGGGGATCGGGCTGCTTCAGCAGCTGCGCCGACAGTACCCGGCGCCGCGACTGGTCGCCTCGGTGTCCCCGGAGCACGACGACGACAACCTGCTGCTGACCACACTGTTGGCGGGGGCCACGGGCTACCTGCTCAAGAACACCGACACGGCGGACCTGCTGCGTACCGTGCGGGCCGTGCAGCGGGGGTACGTCACGCTGGGCCCGCGGGCCGGGGGCGAACTTTCCGCCCTCCTGGCGCGGCTGGTGCGAGACGACAGCACGCTCCCCTTCCCGGCGCTGACGCACCGGGAGCGGGAGGTACTGCGACTCGTCTCGTTCGGCTACCGAAACCGCCGGATAGCACAGGAGCTGTTCATCTCGGAGAAGACCGTGCGCAACTACGTCTCGGCCATCCTGCCGAAAATCAATGTCTCCAATCGGCTGGAGGCCATTGTGTCCGCACGGCTGGCCGGCCTGGAGACGGTCGGCCCCGGCACGGGCTTGGCAGGTAGGTGAGCGGAGGAGGGGAGGAGCGGAGGAGCGGAACAGTTCGAGGGTGGTGGCCGACGGGATCGGTGCCCGGAGCGCGGACCGTCATGTGTCCTGGGTGACGAGGCCGGCGGCCACAAGCCGGCGCACGCTGTCACTCACCTGCCGGCCGACCTCCTCCGAGCCGGCCGGGAGACCGGCCGCTCGGGCGTAGGCCGTGTGGACCGAGCCGAGGTCACGCCCGTCGCACAGGGAGTAGACCGTCCACGAGCGCGCGTTCAGCCAGTGCATGCGGGCCGACCGGGTGGGGCTGACGACGAGTTGTCCCAGGCCGGGCAGCGCGCATGCGTCCACCGGTGTGACCCGCTGGAGGGCGCCTGTCGGGGAAACCGCCGACGGCTGCGACGGCTGCGTCCGCCCGGTCGTGGCCGCGGCCCGATCCGGGGGAAGCGGCGCGTCGTCGTCCACCAGACGCAGCGCGGTGAGGAGCCACCGGGCGAACCGGTGCCCGTTCTCGGTGAGCGCCTCCTCCGGCAGCGAGAGCACACACTCGGCGAGGTGACGGGCCCGTTCCACGCTGGTCCGGTACTGCCCGCTGCGGGCGGCGGGGGTGCCGGGGCTGGGCTCGTCGAGGTCCTCGACCGACGGGGGCGGACCGAACCTCTCCCGGACCTCTTCCCCAGCGGTGGCCGCCGCGGCCCGGAAGACCAGCAGGTGCACGTAGAAATGCAGGGCGACGAACACCTGGATGACCGTCCAGGAACCGATCCGCCACGGGATCGGGACGCGCTCGGTGGCGTTCTTGACGACGGAGCCCGTACGGAGCGCGTCGAAGAGTTTGAGGTGCGCGCCCTCGTGCAGCAGGCTCTCGGCGGCGAGCCACGGGGACGTGCAGCGTTCGGGCGCCAGCAGCACCGTCGAGGGGAGCGGGTCGCCGCCGGACATGGATTGCAGGGGGCCCTCCTCGCTCTCCCGGTGGGTGAAGCCGACCATGGTGACGTGCCCCAGCACACCGGCTCCCGCGGCGGGCAGTAGCGTCGCGAGGAGTTCCGCGCCCTCACCCAGGACGGCGTGGACGCTGTCCGTCGGATCGACCGGGCCGGCCGTCCGGCTGCCGAGCGCGTCACGGAACAGCTCCATGAGGCGTTCGGCCAGCATCTTCTGCGCACTGTCGTCCGACGTCGGCTCCGTCAGTACCCAGGCGTTCCCGAGAGCGGGCCAGGCTTGCCGGTGGGGGCGGGTGAGGGCTTCGCAGGGCCCCATGGGCGACGACGGGTCCGCCGCCGAGGCGGACGCCCCCGCGGCCACGAAGGCCCCGAACGAACTGTGTTGGAGCTCGCCGCTCTCCAGTCGCGCGAGGTCCACTTCGAAGCAGTTGCGCAGCACCGGGTCGTACAGGAGCGGACGGAGGCGTTCGTCGGCCGCCGCGGCCGTCGTGCGCAGCACGTCCGCTGCCCCGTCGTCATGCCGAGCCAGCATGGTCAGACCCAGCCGGAACCGGGCGAGATTGCGCTCGCCGATGGCGGCGGAGTCGCCGAACTGCTGATCGGCGCAGAGCAGGGTGTCGGCCTGTGCCGCCCGGTCGGTGACCGTCTCAGCGGCGGAAGGTGAAGCGGGCACGAGAAACCGTCCTTCGAAGTCTGGCGGCGAACGTGGACGCAACGCGCCGGCACCGGGCCCCTGTCGGGACCCGGTGCCGGGCGGACGCGCCGCGCGTCAGGCGGTCCGGACCGCCTGGTACGACGGGAGCCAGGCGCGCTCCTCCGCTGCGTCGACGGCCACCTCGGGGGCTTCGTCGTCGAGGTAGGTCTGCGGAGCCAGGTCAGGGGTCTCGATGTGGTCTACCAGCATGTCCGGTCCCTTCGATCATCAGTGCGTGGAGCGGCCCGGCCAGGGCGGATGGCACCCTGCCGGACGCATCATCTTCCGTCACCCCGCGTCCCGCATCGACATGATCGTTGTCCCGACTTTGGTCCCATGTCCCGGCAAACGCCTTGTACTTACGCCCCGGGCATAACGACGAGAGCGGGCCGCGAGGCGACCGGCACACCGCTGCCCGTGACCTCCGCCTCCCCCCTCACCTTCAGTCCGGCTGCGGAGGGCGCAGACACGACGGGCTGAGGCGGGCCCCCGCGGCGCGGGGGCGCTCCCCGCCGGCCGGGGCCCCGCCGCCGTGCAGCGGGGAGAACCGGTCAGCCCCCGGCGGCGGCGGCCCGCAGGGCGATGCGGTCCTCGCCCGCGTACACGTTCATGGAGGTGCCCCGCAGGAAGCCCACCAGCGTCAGCCCCGTCTCCGCGGCCAGGTCCACCGCCAGGGACGACGGCGCCGAGACGGCCGCCAGCACCGGGATGCCCGCCATCACGGCCTTCTGCGCCAGCTCGAAGGAGGCCCGGCCCGACACCAGCAGGAGCGTGCGGGACAGCGGCAGGTCCCCGTTCTGCAGGGCGCGGCCGACCAGTTTGTCGACCGCGTTGTGCCGGCCCACGTCCTCGCGTATGTCGACCAGCTCCCCCTCCTCGGTGAACAGGGCCGCCGCGTGCAGGCCCCCGGTCCGGTCGAAGACCCGCTGGGCCGCCCGCAGCCGGTCGGGGAGGCTCGTGAGCAGCTCGGGGTCGACGCGGACCGGGGGATTGTCGGAGATGGGCCAGCGGGCCGTCGTACGGACCGCGTCGAGGCTCGCCTTGCCGCACAGGCCGCAGGACGAGGTGGTGTAGACGTTCCGTTCGAGGGTGATGTCGGGTATCAAGACGTCCGGCGCGGTGCGCACGTCCACCACGTTGTACGAGTTCGATCCGTCGACCGTGGCACCCGCGCAGTAGACGATGTTCAGTAGGTCGGACGCGGCGGCCAGGACACCCTCGCTCACCAGGAACCCGGCGGCGAGCGCGAAGTCGTCGCCCGGGGTGCGCATGGTGATCGCGAGCGGCTTGCCGTTGAGCCTGATCTCCAGTGGTTCCTCGGCGACGAGCGTGTCCGGGCGGCTGGAGACCACCCCGTCCCGGATGCGGATCACCTTGCGTCGTTCCGTGACTCGTCCCATGTCCTGATCAGCCCCGGTTCTGTACGTGCTGGTAGCCGAAACGGCCCTTGATGCAGAGGTTGCCGTGGGTCACCGGATTGTCGTGCGGCGAGGTGACCTTGACCATCTCATTGTCCTGCACGTGCAGGGTGACATTGCAGCCCACTCCGCAGTAGGCGCACACCGTGGTCGTCTCGGTCTGCGCCGACTCGTCCCACGTACCGGCCGCCCGCATGTCGAACTCCGACGTGAACGACAGCGCCCCCGTCGGGCACACCTCGATGCAGTTGCCGCAGTACACGCACGCCGAGTCGGTCAGGGGTGCGTCGTGCTCCACCGCGAGCGGATTTGATTTCTGGTTGGCGGCTGTGACTCGCGGTGATGGTTGGCCGACAACGGCGCCCTGGGTGGTTTGTCCTGGACCTCGATTTCCGAGGCTCCTTCGGATGGGCGAGGTGTGGATCGTAGATTGTGCCCATGATCGAGGAGACGTCGTCCGAGCGGTTAGAGCGGTCCACAAGACGGAGGCACGCGGCCCTGAAGAAGCCGAGAGGTGGGGGCGGGCTGCTGCGGTCGTCCGCGTTGATGGCGGCGGGAACGCTTGTCTCGCGTGCCACCGGGCTGATACGGCAGGTGTTGCAGGCCGCCGCGCTGGGCACGGGGCTGCTGGCCACTACCTACAACCAGGCCAACACGGTGCCGACCAGCCTGTACTTCCTGCTGATCGGCGGCGCGCTCAACTCTGTCCTGGTTCCCCAACTGGTTCGAGCCCGCGCGGAAGATCCCGACGGCGGCGCCGCTTTTGAGCAACGCCTGGTCACCCTGGTGCTGTGCGTCCTCGGCGTGGGGACCGCGCTGGCCACGTGGGCCGCCCCTGAGATCATCAGCGTCTACCAGCACGACACACTCGCCACGCACGACGCTTTTGAGCTGACCGTGGTCTTTGCCCGCTTCCTGCTCCCGCAGATCTTCTTCTACGGCGTGTTCAGCATCTTCGGTCAAGTCCTCAATGCCCGGAACCGGTTCGGCGCGATGATGTGGACCCCAGTCCTCAACAATCTCGTCCTGATCGCGATGTTCGGCCTTTACCTGGGCCTGATGACCGCCCCCGAACAGGTCTCGGACGTCACCGACGCCCAGGTCAGACTGCTCGGGATCGGGACCACACTCGCTCTCGCCCTCCAGGCACTCGCCTTGATTCCCTACGCCCGCGCGGCCGGCTTTCGATTCCGGCCGCGCTTCGACTGGCGCGGCACCGGCCTGCGCAAGAGCGTGAACGCGGCCCGCTGGACCTTACTGTTCGTGCTGGCCAACCTCGTGGCGAGCACAGTGGTCACCCGCCTGGCCTCCTCCGCCGACGCTGCTCTGCCTCGCGACGGCGTCGGCTACACCGCCTACAGCTACGCCCAGCAGATATGGATGCTGCCCCAGTCGATCGTCACTGTCTCCCTCGTGACTGCCCTGCTCCCGCGCATGAGCCGGGCAGTGACGGAGCATCGCGTCGAGGACCTGCGCGCCGACCTGTCCCGCGCGCTGCGGGTCAGCGGTGTCATCATCGTGCCGGCTGCCTTCTTCTTCCTCGCCTTCGGTCCGCAGATCGCTCAGCTGCTGTTCGCCCACGGCGCCGCCGACACGGCAGCCACTGTCCCCCTGGGCCACATGCTGCAAGCCTTCGGCCTGGGACTGATCCCGTTCTCCGCCCAGTACCTCCTGCTGCGCGGCTTCTACGCCTTCGAGGACACCCGCACGCCGTTCCGGATGGCGGTGTGGATCAGTGGCATCAACATCGCTCTCGCCACAGCCTGCCACCTCCTGTTGCCCCCGCGTTGGGCGGTCACGGGGATGGCCGCCGCCTACGCCCTGTCCTACGCGATCGGCCTGCTGGTGACCGCCTTGCGCCTGCGGCGGCGCACGGAGGGGCTCCTCGACGGCCGGCGGATCTGTCGCACCTACACAAAACTGACCGCAGCCGCCACCGTCGCCGGGGCTGCAGGGTGGCTCATCGCCCGCTCTTGCAGCCAGAGCCTGACGTCAGTTTCTTTGGCGCCCGCGCTCTCGCTCGCTGCGGGCGGCATCGCCATGGCCCTGCTGTTCCTGCTCCTTGCGCGGCTCCTGCGGATCGTGGAAGTGCGCAGCCTGCCGGGGCTGAGCTGAGCCCGGCACCGGTGGTCACACTCGATCATGCTCGGACACCGAAGACGTGTGGGCCTGATCGATTGGTTGCGGGCTGTGAGCATGTCGTTGAAGTGCGCCTTGGGCTTCTTCTCGTGATGCTGTTCTGGTGGGCAGGAACAACTGCGGGAGGCCGCGGACGGCACGTCCTTCGGGCATCTGGTGGAGTCGACCTCCTTACCGGTCGTCGCCCGCGCCCAGGCTCTGCACCGGCTACCTGCCTGACGTCCCTTTACTCTGCCAAATTGCGCTGACCTGCGGAGAAAGCGCCGCGACCCGGGACAACGCTGGAGAAGACCGCGCCCGCCATCCTGCGCGTACCGCGTACCGCATACCGCATACCGCATACCACCGGCCTACCGCAAGGATCACCACCTGTCACTCTCCCAGCCAACACCCCGCCGATCGGCAGGTCTGAGCCGGTCTTGCGGCCAAGGGCTCAGGCACGTCGCAGCGATACCTCCACCGTCCGTGAAGGGTGCAGGGTCACCGGACCCAACAGTCCTGACGCGACCGCCTCACCGCGTTCGTCTGCTCCGGTGTTGGTCACCTGGACATGCACGGTGTTGCGTCCTGGCCGCAGTGCGTCAGTGACGTCGATCCGGTACGGGGACCACAGCCGGGATCCAAGTATCGTGCCGTTGACGGAGATGCGGGCGACGTCGCGTACGTCTCCAAGCTCCAGCGTCCAGCGGCGTTCGGTCAGAGTCCCAGCGTCCATCTGGAAGGTCTTTTCGTAGTCGGCCGTTCCGGAGTGTCTTGCGTCCAGTTCCGTCCAGGAGCGCAGAGGCTGGGAGAGGGAGGGGGCTCCTTCGCGGTCGAAGCGGAAGGTCCAGTCGCCGTCCAGGGCGATCGCGGTGAGCGGATCGGTCACCTCGGTGCTGCCCTTGAAGGTGCGTCGTCCGTCGGTGGCGGCCACCGTGACCTGGCCTGGCTCGTCCGCCACGACGACTGCGAGAGCACCGTGTGCCGTCGTGCGGATCCGTTCCACGGGAGCCGAGGACGAAGTGGCATGGAGGGGTTGGCGAACAACCTTGCGCACCACGACCAGCAGCGTCGCCCTGGCCTCGATCCGTACCTCCACCGCTGTGCCGTCCGTGCGCCGGCCGGGGAACGGGGCGGGGCGCCACACTCCCGCGGGCGTCACCGTGCCGGTGTCCGGGTCCCATATCTCCGGTGTGCCGGCCGCCGGAAGCGTCAGGGTGGCAGCCACGGCCGCCGCGTGTTCGTTGGTCACGACGAACGCCGTGTCATGGCCGTATGCCAGCCGCATCACCCGCACGTCGGCGGTGTGCGGGGAAACAGTTGCCGCGGCGCAGCCGGCGGACACCACCGCCGTTGCCGCGGACGACACGTCGGTGACTCGGTGCGCTGACCGTTCGGCGAACAGCCCATCCAGTGCACGGCGCAGGCCGGCATGGTCACCGCCGGACTCCTGGCCGGGAAGATCCCCGACGGCCACGACCGTGCCTCCGCCGCGCGCGAAGCGCCGCAGCGTCTCGACAGTGCCCAGGGCCAGCATGGGAGTCCGGGGCAGCACCACAGCGCGGTACTCCTGGTGGCCGACAACCAGGTGTGCCCCATCGGGCCGGGCGACGGCCCGGAGCGCCGGATCGTCGTCAAGTGCTCCTTCGTCGAGGAAATCGAAGTCGACCTGGGAGTCCTCCAGCGCGTGGGCGGCGGCGGTGAAGTCCTTGTCGAGTTGTTCCGCGAGAGAGGTGTCCTGGTAGTTCTCGGCTGCTCGTTGGGGTTGAAGGAGAGCGGTGTGGGGAGCCGCCGGCGCCCGGCATGCCTCCATCAGGCGGCCGATCCAGTCGTTGAGCGGCTGCGCATGGTCCCACCAGGGGTTCACCGGCTGGAACGGCGGCGGGTACACGATCTGCTTCTCATTGGTGAAACTGGCGTGCAGAAGGGTGTGGTTGACGCCACGTACCGCGAACGCGCCGACGACCTCGCGTGTCAGAGCCGGTGTGACGGACCAGCCGGTGGCCCCCATCGCTTCCAGGTAGACGCGTTCCTTGCCGAGTTGGTGGGCGGCGCTGGCGGGCCAGCGGGACAGGGTGCGGTGGTATCCGCGCTGGTAGTGGTCGCCGATCAGGTCGGTTCCCGGGATCTGTGCCCACTGGTTGCTCGTGTTGAGGTTGCCGGAACTGCGTATCTGCTCCGCCGGGCCGTATTCGTCCCACAGGGGGTTGGAGATGAAACGCAGCCCCCTTTCCGCCATCCAGGCTCCTTGGCGGCGATAGTAGGCGGCGGCGTAGCGGTTCGACACCGCGCGCCAATAGGTGCCACGCAGCGGCTCGCCCTTGGCGCCGAGGCTGGTCAGGGCAGCAGCCAGTGCCGGGCCGGGGCGGGCGCCGAGCCGGTCGAGTTCCCGCTCCAGCGTCGTCGACCAGGGGAGGGCGTTCAACTGCCGTGAGTCGGCCGAGGCAAGGAACGGCTCGTCGTCGGCGAAGCCGCGCAGTACGGTTCCGACCGCCCACGGGAACCGGCGGACGTATTCGCCGGGGACGGTCTCCAGGAACAGATCGACGGCTTCGTCGTCCAGCAGGTTCAGATAGTTGCGGCTGGGGTCCGCGTTCTGGGCCAGTTCCCGTACGGGGAAGAGCCCGACGTGCCACTGCCCGCCGGGGGCAGTCCATGTGCCCGAGGCGCGTGCCTCGGCGGTGAGGTCGATCAGGCTGTCCGTGGATGTCGCACCCTTCGGCCAGGCCGCCGCGCCGGCGAGCGGAGCCGGCTCGGGCAGCAGGAAGCTGTCCAGCGCGTCCGGGCTGTCGAATGACTGGCTGTACAGCTGATCGCCGTCGGCATCGCGTACGGACAGGGCGTCCCACGCGGAGCGCTGACTCGCGGTGGCCCTCACCCCGACGCGGCCGGCTGCAACAGCGTTGTCCTCAAGGAGAGGGAGGTCCGTCCCGTCCAGGGAGATCTGCACTCGGGAACCGCGCAGCACCACGTCCAGCCGGTGAGGCTCCGCCGGGACGAACCCGCTGACATCCCCACCCCGGTACAGAAGGTCGAACCGGCCCTCGCGCTGACGCCACAGGTCCACTCCCCCGTCCGCGCGCAGGTCCACCAACAGTCCGTTGGACTCGTCGGCGCTGCGCACCATCAGCCCGGCGGTGGCCTGCTCGATGCGTACGACCGCGTGCACGTCGTAGTCCCGCCAGTCGGATCCGTCGCGCAGGAGGGTCACCCCGTCGCGCGTCCGTGCGTCGACCATCAGCTGACCGTCCACGACCGAGAGCCCTTGGGCGACCAGCCGGACGGTGGTGCCGCCGGGTACGTCCAGTTGAGCCAGTCCGACGCCCTTCAGTCCGTATTTCGGTCGCGGAGGCAGGACCCGGTCGCCCACCCTGCCGCCTGCGACGACGAGTCCGCCCGCTCGACCGCTCGGGAAGTAGTCGTCATTGAACAACCACACGTGCATGCCGCGGCGTTGGGCCTCACGAAGGGTGAAGCCGATGAGGTCGAACCATGCCTCGCTGAAGAAACGCGGCTGCAGTTCCGCGGTCTCGAAGGGAAAGACGAGTACCTCACGGATGCCTTTGTCGCGCATGTCGGCGAGTTGCTCGCGAACGAGGTCGTCGGTGACGGTGCCGTTCCAGAACCACAGGATCGTGGGCCTGCTGTCGGAACGGGGGTTCGCGAAGCGAGCCGCCTGAGACCCGTTGCCGACTTCTGCCGGGGTGGCTGACGCCGGCCCGGCAGAAGCCGACGGGGCGGTCGCGACCAGCGCGGCAGCGCCGGTCAGGGCGAGGACGGTGCGCCGGGAAAGTTCGGGGCCGTCATGGGTGGTCACGATCTCAACGGCTCTTCTGTCGCTCAACCTTGCTCCTCGGGACGGAAGGACCGGGGGCGCAGGACAGGGCATGGCACTTCCGGGAGCAGTTCGTCGCGCCGGAGCCGCGTGAGGCGGGGGCGGCACGCAGGAAAAGCCACACTGATTGAAACGTTTCATCCAACCCTAAGGGGCGCGTGTTGCCGGCGTCAACGGGTAGGGCGGCAGAAACTGTTGAGCATGTTTCAGCGAGATTCTTGCGAGGAACCCCAGGCGTTTACGCCTGGGAGGAATCGCATCGTGTGGTGGCGACGCGGAGCGTCGCAGTGTCCGGGAGTTCGGGCGCGGAGCGCCCGCAGGGCTGTCCGGCGGAGCCGTCAATGTCGAACATACGGTCGGTGGGTCACTGGATGGTGGGGCGGGTGTGCGGAAGGCGTCTGTGTGTGCGGGCGGCTGTGTAGGTTCGGGTGTCATGAAGCTGGTGGTGCAGGTCAAGCTGTTGCCGACGCCCGTACAGGCGGCGGCGCTTGAGGCGACCCTGCGCTCCTGTAACGAGGCGGCGTGCTGGGTGTCCGAGGTGGCCTTCGCCAAGGATGTGAAGCGGAACTTCGCGTTGCGTGAGCACACCTACACCGAGGTCAGGCGGCGGTGGGGGCTGGGCGCGCAGGCCGCTCAGCACACCATCAAGAAGACCTGTGACGCCTACCGCACGCTGGCGGCGAACCTGAAGGCCGGGCACCTGGGCAAGCCGTGGTCGAAGCGGTACCGGCGGACGGTGGAGAAGCCGATCACGTTCCGGCCCGAGGGCGCGCAGCCCTATGACGACCGAATGCTGTCCTGGCAGATCACCGAGCGGACCGTCTCCGTCTGGACCCTGTCCGGGCGGATGAAGGGGGTGGCGTTCGCCGCCTCCCCTAAGCAGCTGGCCTGTCTGGCGCTGTACCGCAAGGGCGAGTCCGACCTGCTCTGTCGGGACGGCATGTGGTTCCTGAACGCCACCTGCGAGATCCCCGAAACCGAACCGAGCACAGCCCCGGATGGGTTCCTCGGCATCGACCTGGGGATCGTGAACATCGCCACCACGAGTGACGGCCAGATCATGGCCGGACGCGCCCTGAACCGGGGACGGCTGCGCGAACGCACCCTGCGCACCAAACTGCAGAAGAAGAACACCCCGTCCGCCAAGCGCCGTTTGAAAAAGCGCGGGCGCAAGGAAGCACGGCGGGCGAAAGACATCAACCACAAGATCGCGAAACATGTGGTGGCCGAGGCAGAACGCACCTCGCGCGGCATCGCCCTGGAAGACCTGACGGGCATCCGCGAGAGGGTACGGCTTCGCAAGCCCCAACGGGCTACCCACTCCAGTTGGTCCTTCGCCCAGCTGGGACAGTTCATCGCGTACAAGGCCAAGAGGGCCGGGGTGCCGGTGGTGTACGTCGATCCGGCGTACACATCACGCACCTGCACCGAATGCGGCCACATCGACCAGGCGAACCGGGTCTCCCAGGCGTGGTTCGCGTGCCGGTCCTGCGGATTCGTTGATCACGCGGACCGGAACGGCTCCCGCAACATCCGTGCTCGCGCGGAAGAGTTGTGGCGACGCGGGGCGCAGTCAACCGCCCCAGACCCACCCCCGAAACCCGAGGGCGGGACCGGACGCAAGCGCAGCACCACAACCAGTGGCGCCCGCTGTGCAAGCCTGGGACTTTAGTCCCGGGTCGTTGACGGTGGTCGGTTCAGGGTCTTGCGTCAGGAAGCGGAAGGCGTGTTCCAGATCGAAGCGACGGAGCATGCTGCAACGGCGCCAAGGGGCCGATGTGCCTGGCAGGGGTCGGTGAAACCGGTCGGTACGACCGTTCGGCGCGTGTTGGATACCGTTCATCGCATACCGTCGACGTGCCGTCTTCTCAACTCCTCGCCGACTTCATAACGTTGGGGATCATGAGTCCCCCAGTCGCACCCCCGGGATGGAGCCGCTGGCTGGTTCCGCCTGCCGCCCTCTCGGTCCACCTCTCCATCGGCCAGGCCTACGCCTGGAGCGTGTTCAAGCCGCCCCTCGAATCCGCTCTCGGCCTCACCGGCACACAGAGCGCGCTGCCCTTCCAGCTCGGCATCGTCATGCTCGGCCTGTCGGCCGCGTTCGGCGGCACGCTCGTGGAGCGCAACGGACCGCGCTGGGCGATGACCGTGGCGCTGATCTGCTTCTCCTCCGGCTTCCTGCTCTCCGCCCTCGGCGCCGCCACCGAGCAGTACTGGTTGATCGTCCTCGGCTACGGGTTCGTCGGCGGGATCGGCCTCGGTATCGGCTACATCTCGCCGGTCTCCACACTGATCAAGTGGTTCCCGGACCGGCCCGGCATGGCCACCGGCATCGCCATCATGGGCTTCGGCGGCGGCGCGCTCATCGCCTCGCCGTGGTCGGCGCAGATGCTGAAGTCGTTCGGCAGCGACAGCTCGGGCATCGCGCTCGCGTTCCTCGTCCACGGGCTGGTGTACGCGGTCTTCATGACCCTGGGCGTGCTGCTGGTGCGGGTACCTCGTACCGAGAAGCCGGTCGGGGGCGCGCCGAGCGTACTGGCGGGCCCGCAGGTCTCCGCACGCAACGCCGTGCGCACTCCGCAGTTCTGGTGCCTGTGGGTCGTGCTCTGCATGAACGTGACCGCGGGCATCGGCATCCTGGAGAAGGCCGCCCCGATGATCACGGACTTCTTCGGGGACACCTCGACCCCGGTGTCGGTGTCGGCCGCGGCGGGCTTCGTCGCCCTGCTGTCGGCGGCCAACATGGCGGGCCGCATCGGCTGGTCCTCCACCTCCGACCTGATCGGCCGCAAGAACATCTACCGCGTCTACCTGGGCGTCGGCGCGGTGATGTACGCGCTGATCGCGCTGTTCGGTGACTCGTCCAAGCCGCTGTTCATCCTCTGCGCCCTGGTGATCCTGTCCTTCTACGGCGCCGGGTTCGCCACCGTCCCCGCCTATCTGAAGGATCTCTTCGGGACCTACCAGGTCGGCGCCATCCACGGCCGGCTGCTCACCGCGTGGTCCACGGCCGGTGTCCTCGGGCCGCTGATCGTCAACTGGATCGCCGACCGGCAGGAGGAGGCGGGCAAACACGGTGCGTCGCTGTACGGTCTGTCTTTCGTCATCATGATCGGGCTGCTCGTCGTGGGCTTCGTCGCCAACGAACTCGTCCGGCCCGTCCACATCCGTCATCACATCCCCGCCCCGAGGGAGGAGACCGCCGATGTCCAGCGACAGCAGTCAGAGTCCGCCTGACCGACGTGGGCTGATCGCCTTCGCCTGGCTTTGGGTGGGCACGCCGCTCGTCTACGGTGTCTACGAACTCGTACAGAAGGCGACCCAGTTGTTCACCGGGTGACTGTCAGGAAGTCTCGGGGCGCCCAGAGGTATGACGGAAGCTGACAACCCGGGTGCCTGTTTCCTGTGGCATCACCTGCCGTCGTACCCGCGAGTCACTGATCAGACTGGTGAATCCCGCTACCTGAAGTGCAATGAGGGGGATTCACCCATGAACGGCTCGCGCATCGCCGCCGTCGGTCACTACCAGCCCGCCAAGGTGCTCACCAATGAGGACCTGGCGGGAATGGTCGACACGAGCGACGAGTGGATCAGGTCCCGGGTGGGCATCCTTACGCGGCGCATCGCGGGCCCTGATGAACCCGTCGACGAGCTCGCCGCGCACGCCGCCGCCAAGGCGCTGGCTGCGGCCGGCCTGATGCCCGCCGACATCGACCTGGTGCTGGTGGCCACCTCGACCGCCGTGAACCGCTCCCCGAACATGGCCGCCCGGGTCGCCGCGCGGCTGGGCATTCCCTCGCCCGCCGCGATGGACGTCAATGTCGTGTGCTCCGGGTTCACCCATGCGCTGGCCACCGCCGACCACACCCTGCGCGCTGGTGCGGCGACCCGTGCGCTGGTCATCGGCGCCGACAAGATGTCCGAGGTGGCCGACTGGACCGACCGCACAACCTGTGTGCTCGTCGGCGACGGGGCGGGGGCCGCCATCGTGGAGGCGTCGGCTGCGGGCGAGGAGCCGGGGATCGGGCCCGTCCTGTGGGGTTCCATGCCCGAGATGGGGCACGCCGTGCGGATCGAGGGGCAGCCCGCACGGTTCGCGCAGGAGGGGCAGAGCGTGTACCGCTGGGCCACCACCCAGCTGCCGGCGCTCGCGCGACAGGCCTGCGAGCGGGCGGGCCTCGAGCCGGCGGACCTTGCCGCGGTCGTGCTCCATCAGGCGAACCTGCGGATCATCGGCCCCCTCGCCGAGAAGCTGGGCGCGGTGAATGCCGTGATCGCCCGCGATGTCGTCGAATCCGGCAACACCTCGGCCGCGAGCATCCCGCTGGCCCTCTCCAAGCTGGTGGAACAGGGCGTGATCGGCACGGGGGGCCCGGTGCTGCTCTTCGGGTTCGGCGGGAACCTGTCGTACGCCGGACAGGTGGTCCGCTGTCCCTGAGCGGGGCGGTGCGTGAAATGCGGTGAGGTGCTGTGCGGTGGGGTGCGGTGAGGTGCGGTGCGGTGCGGTGTCGCGCAGTGTGACGACATACGGCAGGATGTGCCGATCTGTGCCGATCCGCGTCGGGATGTGTCGAGGTTGTAACGAGGTCGAACGTGGTGCGACGCGGGTAACCTCCCGTTTGTCTGGCTTTTGCGCACCGTAGACTGTAGACGAAAGACGATCGATACTGGCGCTACCGGGTGCCTGGCGCCCGGTGCCTGATGCCAGGGCGCCCGGCGGCACACCGGCTTCACGGCTGTGGTGCACGGCCCGCCGAGGAGGGGGACCGCGATGCTGTCGACAGGACTGCCGCAGGGAGCAGTGCCCAAGCTCGAACGACCCGGTCCGCTGCGCGACCGGGTCTACGAGGCCCTGCTCGAGCTGATCACCACCCGTGCCCTGCAGCCCGGCCAGCACCTCGTCGAGAGCGAACTCGCCGGGCATCTCGGGGTCTCGCGGCAGCCGGTGCGCGAGGCGTTGCAGCGGCTGAACACCGAGGGCTGGGTGGATCTGCGGCCCGCCCAGGGCGCGTTCGTGCACGAGCCGACCGAGGAGGAGGCCGACCAACTCCTCACCGTGCGCACGCTGTTGGAAGCGGAGGCGGCGCGCCTCGCGGCGGCGAACGCGGGCAGCGCCGGGATCGCAGCGCTGGAGGAGTTGTGCGCGGAGGGTGAGAAGGCCGTCTCCACCGACGACGTGGACAGCGCGGTCGCCGTGAACGCGCGTTTCCACGCAAAGATCATGGAACTCGCCGGCAACGCGGTCCTTGGGGAACTTGCCGCACAGGTGGACCGCCGGGTGCGCTGGTACTACACGCCGGTCGCCCGGCAGCGCGGCAACCAGTCCTGGATCGAGCACCGCGCCCTGATCGCGGCGATCGCCGAGCGGGACGAGCGGCGCGCGACCGAGCTGATGCGGGAGCACACGGAGCACACGCGCCACTCGTATCACGGGCGTCAACGGTCGTAGGCCTGCGGGCGTTGGCCCACGGGTGTTTGCCGACTCGTGCTGGCCCACCCGTGCTGGCCTACATGTGTTTGCCCACATGCGTTGCCCAATGAGCAGTGTGCATCGTGAAGTTGCAGGTCGTGGGTCTGGTGTGAGGGGCGGGCGGGATACTCGCGCTGGTCGTCGGCCGGTGTCCACGGTGAAGATCGTCTGACCTGTCGGCCGGAGGCGTTGTCGGGTTCTGCTGCGCTGGCGGCCCTGCCGCTCTTACGATCCGTGACCGGGCTGGTACGCCGGGAGAGTGCGGGGAGGGTGTGGGGATGCAGGAGCTGGAGCGGATCACGGCTCGCCGCAGTGAACTGGACACCCTCGCCGAGGAGTTGGCCAAGCGGCTTCAGGAGGTCCAGGCCGAGCGGGAGGAGCCGGTGATCGCCGAGCGGGTCCTGAATCGGCTGGCCGAGCAGGACCGGGCCGCCGCGACCGTTGCCCCGGCTCCCGCCCGGGTGGCGGGGCGGGCGGTCTTGCTGATCCCGCACCGCAGCGAGACGCCCGACGAGGCCGCCCTGCCAGCCGGCTACCGGGATTCATTCGCAGTGCCCCGGTGTTCACGCCGGGGGTGAAGCGAATCATGTTGTTGCGAGGCGGATCGTCGCCGCGTCTGGTCCGGCGGAGCCGGGCATGGGGTGCTCGCCACCTGCGGTGCGGAGCGCCGCGACGGCTTGGTCCCGGTGGAGCCGGGCAGTGCTCACACCGGCCGGTTCTGCTGCTCGATGTACTGCCTGACCACGGTGAGCGGGGCGCCACCCACCGTCCCGGCGAAGTAGGACCCCGACCATAGTTTGTTGGCCCGCCAGTAGTGGCGGACCAGGTCGGGGAACTCCTGGCGCAGGCGGCGCGAGGAGACGCCCTTGAGGGAGTTCACGAGCTTGGTGACGGCGACTTTGGGCGGGAAGTTCACCAGGAGGTGTACGTGGTTGTCCTCGCCGTTGAACTCCACCAGCTCGCACTCGAAGTCCGCGCACACCGACCGCATGATCTCCTCCATGCGCGTGAGATGAACATCGGTGAACACCTTGTGCCGGAACCTGGTCACAAAGACCAAGTGGACATGCATCACGAAAGCACATTGCCGACCAGTCCTGATCTTCTGCATCTCGCCCACAACCCAAGTATGTACCGTGACCGTCATGCAGCTTCGGTACAGCTTCCGCGTGCGACACGAGGTCGCACCATTCAAGTGGGCAGCCCGGTCTCAACTGGGCTGTCCCAGACCAGTGTTCTGAGGTCTGGCCCCACGCTCACA
>NZ_JARXYX010000007.1 GCF_029893585.1 Streptomyces sp. LBL | reverse complement strand
TGCAGACCGGCGATGCGCGCCAGCCGGTCCAGCTCCGCCCCGTACGGCTCCGGCCGCACCTCACGCCACCTACGCGGACGGAGCGTCGGATCGGTGGTGATGAAGTGGGCGTTCCTGGCGGGATGGAAACCGGAGGTCCGGTCCGCCGCGAAGTACGTGTGCCCGGTCTGGTTGGCGACCAGCTGAGCGGCGGAGACAGTGTCCAGCGGATCGAAGGCGGAGGTGTCACGGCCGAGGTCGCCGGCATCCGGGAAACCGTCCGCGACCGCGTCGGCAAAGCACGACATGCCCACGATCACATCTTCGGGGGCAAGCCGCCGCACACTGGGGCGCCGTGTCAGATAGCGCCCGTACTCATCGCCGTCCACCCTCCAGCGCCTGCCATCGACATCCTCGACGGTGAACCGCTTGGGCAACGCGTGCCCGGCCGAGAAGTACGCCTTCAGCCCGGCCCACGGCACATCCTGCGCGCCGCCTTCCTGCGCGCCGGTGATGGGATCGTATGTGAAGTACTTGTCCACGCGGGGAAGGTTCTTGTAGCCGCCTTCCCGCACATACATGTCCTCGTCGGTGAAGATGCCGCGGCCGTGGGTGTCTCCGTCGAGCGCCAGGGTCGCCGTCTTGATCGAGCTGTCCGGGATGAGCGTCCCGTCGGTCGTGCGGAGGAAGCCGTCCTTCGCGGCCTCCAGGTCCTCCGGCCGCAGATCACCCGGACGCCCGGGGAACCAGTCCCCCAGCGGCTTACGGGATTTCCGCGGGTCGGTCACCACGATCTGGCTCAGGCCGGTCTTCGGGTCGGTCTGCGTCCCCACAGCGCCGCTGTGCGCCCACACCGTTTTGCCCAACTTCGCGGCGGCCCCGCGCGGCAGTTCCAGACCCTGGGCACCCGCACCCGGAATCACCAGCACCACCGGAACATCGGCGGGAAGACCCGCCAGATCCGGATCCAGCGCCAACAACCCGATGAACTCATCCATCGGCACCCGCCGGGGAGAGCCACCCGACAACGACACCATCACATGATCATGACCACCCTCGGCCACCACCACATACGGAGGCTTCGCCCCGGCCTTGCGATGCCAGAGCCCGTCGATGGGCCGGCCCGGAGGACCACCCTCCGCCTGGAGGGTGTACGAACGCGTCTCCAGCTTCGAAACCGGCTTCCCCGTCAGATCACGGCCCACACGCCTGCCACTCGGCGAAGTGATCCTGTTGCCCGAGGAATGCGCACCATGCTTCGCCAGGTGGTAAACGCCCAGCTCCGTCAGGCTGTTCGCCCGACCGGCCGCCATCGCCTCATTCACCAGCGCGTACAGCTCCCGCCGCTGCCCACTCCCCACATGATCATCCGCACCCAGATGCAGGACGCGACGCACCAACGGCTCCGGGGCGAACAACCCCCCACTCACCGCCGGATCGGAGTCCGCCCTGCGCAGCGCGTCCAGCCGCTCCACAGCCTCCGAGAAACGCGACCGCGTGACCTCGACCGTCACCCGCCGCCGCTGCTCCCGCCGGTCCCCGTCGCCGCTCTGCCCGTCCCGTACGTTCGCCTTGATCTCGAAGTCACTCACGTCGACCAGCCCGGCGATGGACGGCTCGTCCCGACCGGTCCGGCGCAGGGACCTTCGCATGTTGTCCCGGAGCGCGTCGGCGACGGTCTTCGCCCGCCCGTGAGCCCGGTCGGAGACTCCCCGGCCGGCCCGGTCCCTCGCGGACGCCGCGATACCGCTGTGCCCGGTAACGGCCACCTTGAGGCGGATGACCCCGGCCAGCTCGTCCAGCAGGCCGATCTCGGTCAACCGGTCCGCCAGATCGACGAGGCGGTCACTCTGACGTTCGTCAAGAGCCGAGGCGCCCTCCGAGAAGGTGACGTGGGTGGTCCTGATCCCCTCGTCCTGAGCAGTGGACGGTGCCGCCCCGGACCCCGGCCGGACCGTGGCCCCGGACGCGGACGCCGACCCCGGCTCCGCCCCGGCCCCGGAGGCAGGCGCGGACGCCGACCCCGACGCGCCCCTCCGGTGCGTGGATCGCGTCCGGTCGGGGAGAGCCGCGGAAGGGGCCTCCTTCGGAGCTGAAGGGGCCTCCTTCGGAACAGCGCGGTGGTCATCGACCGTGATGGTCACGTCACGTTCGGTCGCGGGTCCGACGCCACCACGTGCCCGTCCGCCCACTACGGCGATGCGGAACTGGTCCGCGGTGAGACGGTTTCCGTCCACGCCTCCCTGGAACTCGTCCAGTTGTTCCTGCAGGCTGTCCAGCAGCTCCCGCTCGACTTCCTTGGCCCGTATCCGCCCGATCTCCTTCGACCTGCGTTGCCGCGGGCCAGGGTCGCTGCCGCGGTGCCAGGTGACCGTGATGTCCGGCAGGTGCAGGCCCTGATCGGCGCTCCACATCCCCATCCTGGCCAGGGTTCGGGTCAGATCGGGGATGAGGAACTTCTTCTGGTGGGCGTCCACCGTGTGCGAATCCCCGGTGAACGTGACGGTCTGCGGCTTCGCCCTGTGTCCGTGGAGCACCACGGCGGTGAGCGGGTTGGGCTTCAAGGCCTCGCCTGTCGACAGCAGGGCGGCATTGGTCTCGTGCATGGTCTCGCCGGGGCGTCGGCTGAGCATGTTGAAGTACCACTGGTCATCGCCCTTGATCAGGTCGGCGATGCGCCTGACAGCGATCTGGGCACGCGTCTTGGCCTGCTTCAGATTCTCCTGGGCCTCGGTGTGCGCCGCGGTGCCCGGCGTGGCATTCCGGCTCACGGCGTCCGCCCGAGCGGCGGCGGTCAGCGCCTCCACCGCCCGCAAATCATCGTGCAGGACGGTGACTTCTTCCTCAGCCGCCCCATGCCGCCGGGCCGCGTCGAGCTCGCGGCGAAGCTCCTCTTCCAGCCTCCGCAGACGTCCGTCGGTGTCGCGGTCCAGGTTGGCTTCGACGGTCTGGGACAGCAGATCACGCATGAATCCCTTGCGTGAGTAATTCTCCATCGTGATCTGGTGCGTGCCGTCCTCGCTGGCCATCACGACCTTCGCGAAGTGGTAGCCGAAGATGACGCTCGCCTGATCACCGGGTTTGGCGAAGTTTCGGTCCCGGACCGGATTGCCCTGTTCGTCGACGGAGCTGATCGACTGGGTCACATATCCCTCGCCGACCTCAGCCCACGCGTACTCGTTGACACCGATCCGCTCAGCCGCCTGCCTCACCAGTTCCCGTGGCGGATGGTCCTTCCGCTCATGGCTCAGCGCGCTGCCGTAGGTCTCGCCCGGCAGCGGACCGTCCGCGCCCCCCATGGGCCGGTCGTCCGCATGCGCCCGCGCCGACGCCCATCGCGGGGTCACCTCCTCCGGTCGGAGAGTCCCGTCCGCCACCTCGCCGAGCCCCTGCGCCAGATGATGTGTACCGGTTACCTCCCAGACGTCCAGAGCATTGGCCGGAGCCGTGAACACCGATTTCCGGGCGCGGTCGCCGAACACCAGGTGGGAGACGGAGCGGTCACCCGACAGCATGCGCGCGAAGTCGCGGCAGTTCTCCTCCCCCGGCCGACCGTCACGGGTCAGGAATTCCGGCTCGACCTTGAACAAGGGCTCACCACGGGTGCCATCCGCTCTGCGCGGGATGATGGCGACGGACTCATCCGGCTTCAGCCGAAGGTAACTTCCCGAGGCCGCCAGCCGCACGGACGAATCCTCGATGACCTTCCGTGTCGCGTAGACCTGTTGCGCGGCAGAGGCGTCCTCGCCACGGGAATAGATGGCCAGAGTCCGGTCCTCGGAGATGCGCAGCGGGGGCCGTGCGTCGGTGGGAATCTCCACGTAGTCCTGGCCCGGCAGCAGCAGCTTGAGCTGTCGGCGATCCCTTCCACCGAGCGGATTGACCTCCTTGAAGTACTCGTCGCCCGGATGGCGGAAGAGCACACCGTCGTCGCTGGTGTCGATGACGTCGTAGTCGTCGGTCATCAGATGCCTGGTCAGGCCGGAGGCGGAGCGCTCGACCTCACCTGTCTCTTCGGCGTCGTCGCGCTCACTCCCGGCGTTACGCATACTTCGCGAGTTCGCCGGCGTAGGCAGCCGGACAGGCCCTTCCGGGACCGTCAGCCGCGCGGTCGCCTCGTCGTGCGGCCCGGCCGGTGGCGGCGGCAGGTGGGAAGGCAGCTGAGCCGGGGCGCTCGTGGCGGGGAGCGGGCCGAGGTCCTCGTGTCCGCCGCGGTCGTCGAACCGCAGCAGCCGTACGGTGCCGTCGGCGCCGGCCAGCAGCAGATCCACCGGCGCCGACATCTCGTCCGCCAGTTGGGAGACCAAGTCGGCCGGATCACTGCCCAGCGACCGGGCACCGGCCCGCAGCACGATCCGGAAGCCTCCCACCGACTCCGCGGCGAGGGAGGGGATCAGCGCCTCACCCAGCTCATCGGCATCGCGCACCCGGCCGGTCTCGGCCAGGTCCGACACCAGGAATTCCAGCGGCTTCCTGCCATCGGACGGGGCCTCGTAGACCAGCGCGTCCCAGGACGGCTCCACGCCCGGCCCGGACTCCGCATCCACCCGGCCGAGGTCCTCGTGTCCGCCGCGGTCGTCGAACCGCAGCAGCCGTACGGTGCCGTTGCCACCGGCCAGCAGCAGATCCACCGGCGCCGACATCTCGTCCGCCAGTTGGGAGACCAAGCCGGTCGGATCACTGCCCAGCGACCGGGCACCGGCCCGCAGCACGATCCGGAAGCCTCCCACCGACTCCGCGGCGAGGGAGGGGATCAGCGCCTCACCCAGCTCATCGGCATCGCGCACCCGGCCGGTCTCGGCCAGGTCCGACACCAGGAATTCCAGCGGCTTCCTGTCATCGGACGGGGCTTCGTAGACCAGCGCGTCCCAGGACGGCTCCACGCCCGGCGACGCGGAGCGCGAGCGGCCGGACGACTTGTCGTGCGGCCCGGACTTCGCATCCACCGGCGGCGCGGTGGCCAGGGAGCGCAGTACGCCGACGTCCAGCGGCCGGCCCAGGGCGGACGCCCGCGTGGCGGCGTCGGCCAGCGCACCGAGGTGATCAATGCTCACCTCGTCCACCGAAGGGAGCTCGAACACCTCCCGGGCGTAGTCGGTGATCGCCTGGGCGGCGGTGCGGCCCGGGAAGTCTTTTCGGATCCGACTGGTCAGCACCTGACCGGTCAGCGACCGGATCGCGGCCATCCGCGCCAGATCCGCGCTCTCGGGCCCCTGCGACTCGGAGCCGAACAGCGCCCGGTCCGTCCATACCGTGTCGGTCACCTGCTGAAGACGTTCCTCCGCGGTGCCCTCGGTCAGTCCGAAGGCCGCGGCCAGTTGGTCCACCTGCTCGGGGTCCCGCGGCCCCTGAGGCCGGCTGAACCCGTCCCACCGCGCCGAGCGGACATGCCGGTCGAACCGCTCCATGCCTTCCTTGAGAGCCTCGGCGATCTCCTGCACCGTGAACCCGCCGAGGAAGAGCGAGCGCGAGTTCAGCAGCACCGACGGACGGAATCCCTGCTCCAGCAGGAATTTTTGCATCAGTACATGCACATTGACCCGGCTGTTGGCGTCCGTGAACGACTGAAGGATCTGCAGGGCCCGGGTCACCCGGGCGATGGCCCGGAGCTTGTCCTCGGGCCCGACCGCTACCGCCACCTCGTCGTAGTAACGGTCCAGCGCGGCCTGCACCAGCTCACGCGTCTCTTCAGGAGCGTAGGCGATGGCGATCTGACCGCCACGCTGCTGATGGTGGAAGATCACCAGAGGCTTCGGTTCCCCCGGCTTCAGCGGTCCCTCGCTGAGGGAATACACCAGTCGGCGGCCGAGCAGCACCTCGTCCTTGATGTCCGAGGCCAGAGCGTCGGAGCCGGTATCGCGCCTCGTGGTCCTGCCACGAGCGTCGCCCGACCACGTCGTCGCCACGTTCTGCCCGGCACCCGCCACGAGATGCCGCGTGGCCATGTTGTGCAGTTCCTCGTACGCGTCGGCGTCGATACGCGACCAGTCCCGCCCGATGCGCCCGCCGTCGAGTACCTCCCGGTACGCCGCGGTCATGCTCTGCCGGTAGCCGGGATACTTGCGGATGTCCAGCACGGCCCCCGGGTCGCCGGGGGTTCTCCGGAAGGCGTCGTCGTGCACGTTGGCGTCGATGAACAGACGCCACCACGAATCCTCGGACAGCAACTGAGACAGCCGCGGAACGGCGGATTCCGACCAGGGCTCCGGCTCCGCGTCCGTGTAGAACTCCAGGACCCGCTCGTCGGGGAACCGCCCGCCGACGGCGACGCGTTCCCGCAGCTCCTGCTCCGGCAGCGGCGACAGGCGGCTGTAACGGGCCCAGTTGTCGACGTAGTCGAAGCCCAGCTCGCGGCGGTCGGGGTGAGCGTCGTCCTTGGCCCACAGCTCTGTCACCGAAAGGAGTTCGTGGAGCGTGTGGTCACGGTTGGACAGCATCATGCCGACGATTCCCAGACGTATCCACCGCAGGTCCAAGTTCGCTTCCCAGCGCCGGTTGGCGCCCTCGGCGGCGTTGAGCAGGGCGTAGGCGGTACCGGATGCGCCGGTCATGATCAGTCCGCCGGTGCGCTGTGCCGACGCGTGCGGAGAGAGCTCCAGTGTCTGTGGGCTCCCCGGGGTCTCCTCGCGCAGACGGTGCGCGATGCTGGACAGTTCCTCGCCCGACTTCCAGGTGGTGCCGCCCGAGGAGAAGACTCTCTCGGCGGGGCTGAGGGGAGGACGGGCGTACTGCGGGGAGCGCGGCGAAACCCGGTCGGGCGGAAGGCCACGCCAGCGGTGCTCCTCCTTGATCCGCGGCGGGTGGGTGGTCGGTGTCTGCAGCAAGTAGTGGAAGACGTTGAATCGCAGCGCGTTCCACACGACAGTCGACTGTTCGCGGAAGTTGCCGTGCTGGACGACCTCCTCCAGTGCCTGTAGATCATTCCCGACCGCACCGGCCACGATGATCTGATCGGTGCCGAGCATGCCCCGCATCCATGCGGGCGTCTTGTCCCAGACGACACGGGCGAACGCGGCCATCTGCGCGATGACCTCCGGATGCTCCGAGAGGTAGTCACCGAGCCTGCGCTCGTACGCCTCGGCCTCGTGCTGGTAGCGCAGCCGGTAGAGGTCGGCCGGCTCCACCGGTATGGCGGGGCGCCCGTCGGACAGACTGGCGCGGCTCCGATGGCTGTCACCGGCAGGCGGCGGCGCGTGGAAGACGCCGCTGCCGATGTTCAACAGCTTCTTGAGTTTGGCTCTGGTGGACCGCTTGGACTTGGGCGGCGGGGGTGCGGGAACAGCGGACTGCTCGGACGGCGGAGGGGCGGGAACAGGGGGCTCCGGATGGTAGACGGTCTCCACCTGGTTCCAGAACGCCTGGTAACCGTCGTACATGTCGATGTCCGCCACCGGATTCACGTGCGAGGACGCGGCCTCCGGATCGGGACCGAACAGCCGCCTGAGGATCGGCAGCAGCGCCTTCTCGTTGTTCCGCACCCAGTGCGCCGTGTTACGCCGCTTCTGGCCCGTGTACGGGTCCAGCCCGCCGTTCGTGCCGAGGTAGGTGTTGACGACCTGCGCGAAGTACTCGTACTCGTTCAAGGAGCCGTAGTTGGAGGTCTGCTGGCCGGCGCTGTTGACCATCGGCCCGTCCGACCACTTCCCGTTTCTTCCCTGGGCCCGCTTGGCCGCGTACGCGTTCGAGATGACTCGCCGATCGGCGTCGCTCAGCGCGTGCAGATGGATCGTGTGCGCGAACTCGTGCGTGGTCGTGGAGTAACCATCCGCATAAGTCTCCGCGCCCGGCACACTCGTCAGGTCACCGAGGAGATTCTCCTCCGTGACCCCCGTCTGGTTGCCTCCCACCCCCCGCACAACGTCCCAGACACGATGGTCCAACGCAGAGATCTTCTTCCCCGCGATGCCAAGCCACGGCCGCAGCGTCGTCATCGAGACGTCCTTGGGCACGATCACGACACGCTTGCCGTCCTTCAGCAGCTTCACCGCGACCTCGGGATCCCGCAGCATCCGCGCGATCTGCGTCCGCGCCTGATACCCCGCCAGCGCCTGCCGGTCCACGCCCACGGGTATCTGCACCATCAACGCCGCCGCCACCGAAGCGAACTCCGACGCCGAAAGCGCCCTGCGCAACGCGTCCACCGCCACCGGGTCCGACGCCAAGTCCTCACGATCCGCCGGCGACAGCTCGTCCAGCGCCCACGCCCGCTCACCCGACGACATCTTCGGCAAACGAGACGCCAGATCCGCCAGCGCGGCGGGCGGGAGGTTCGCCGGCCCACTCGCCGCGGAACTCGCCGACGCCGACGCCGACGCCGACGACTGCCCGCCCGTGGCCGGTGGCGGGGGCAGATGGGTGGCGATGGGCGCGATGGCGGGAGCCGACGCGGCTGTCGCGGCATCCGCCAGACGCGGAGGCCGGCTCCGGAGCCAGTCCGTCTCCGGAGTGTGGTCCGACGGCTTCCCGGTCATGACGGTGACCATCGTGTTCTCTGCGGGATCGAGCACCGGCTCAGCGCCCCGGGCCGGGGTGTACGTGGTCCGAGCCGTTCCCGACCGGGCGGCGAGGGCTTCGGCCAGTGCGGTCCTCCGGACTCCCGTATGGGTCCCCAGAAGGACGAGGGGAACGGTCAGTGGGAGCCCGTTCAGCGCCGGATCGAACCTGGACAGCGCGGCGATCTCGTCGGCCGGCACGCCCGGGACCGTGGCGCGTGGCAGTCGCATGTCCACGCGTCCGTCGTGACTTCCCCCCAGCTCGAGGAAGAAAAGCCTGGTGGAGGGAGAGTTGGTCGGCGGAGTCCGGGGTAGGTCGCGCTCCTGCCCCTGCGCGAGGGTGCCGTCCTCGGACATCAGGTAATGGTCCGTCACGATCGGACGCGTGAGCGTCTTGCCGCTCCAGTTGCGCCCCTGCATCAGGTTGGCGGTGGGCCGGATCAGCGTGTCGTGGTCCAGTGCGCCCTTGAGTGCCAGGTCGTAGGCGGCGAGCTGCGCCGGATCGCGCGGGTCGAACCCGGAGACCGCGGCCCCCGCCACCAGCCACAACAGCGGCGAGTCCGCGCTCAGCCTCTCCACCGGATCCGGGGCCGGCACCTGAGCCGGAGCCCGATGCAGAACCTTGTCCGCGAGCGCCTTGAGATCCGCGACCTCCCCCAGCGCCTCCAGGGCCATGATCGAACCCCAGAACAGCTTGGCGTGCTCCTCCGCACCGATCCGGTCGGGCTTCACACCCCACAGCACGTCCCGGATCTTCGCCCCGGCCTCGCCCTTGCCGAGCCCGTCGAACAGCTCCACGGCCCGGTCCAGGGTGGGCAGCGACACGAAGTCACGCAGCTTCGTCCTGTCCGCCGCACCCGCCGCGGCCACGCCCTCGGCCGCGTACAACACCGACCGGACATCGTCAGCCTCCACGGCCTCCGTCAGCGGCTTGACGCTGCCCGCCCCGGCCAGATGCCCGCGCGTGACACGGTCCAGCAGATGCAAAGTGAACGGGCCGCCGAGCGCCCGCAGCTCCGGATCCGCCCGGCGCATCCTCTCCAGCGCGACGATCCCCCGCAGCAACCGCTGATAGTCACCCGAAGGATCGTCCTTGTCCTTCTCGACCCCCACCCCGAACGTCTCACGCAGCGCACGCACCAGCCCCAGCGTGGCCTCCAGCGTCACCTCCGAGGCAGGCCAGGGGTCCGTGTGCAGTTCGGTCGTCCGCGCCAGAGCGTCGAGTTCCGTGTCCTCCGGCTCCGGCCACCGCTCCACCCACGCACCCTTCACACCCGACGCCGAGGTGGGGAGCTCGTTCAGCGGTGTGCCGTCCGGGGCGGTGTTCAGGTAGTGCAGCCGGTTGGGCGCGAACACCGGCCCACCGCTCCCGTTGGAAGTCGCCTGAGACATGGAGACCGTCCTGAGTACGTCGAAGACGTACGGGGAGTCACTGCCGGCGTGCACATCCGCGTCGCCCTTCGCGACCGTGTCCGCCCAACAGGACGTCATGACGATCGCCAGCTTCTGGCCGAGCTTCCGCGCCTCCCGGTCCAGCCTCTTGAAACTTCGACGGCGCGCGATGAACCCGCCCCCCTCGCGACCACGCGTGATCGCGACCTTTTCGTCGCGCGTATGCAGGCCGACACGGCCGGGATTGCCGTGTACGAGGAAGTGGTACACTATTCGGCCGCCCCACGGCACCGGCTCCACCGCACCGACCTGCTCATGGGTGACGGGATCGACGTGGGCATTGGTCAACAACTCGTCGAATCGCCTGAGCCAATACTCCCTGTCTTTCAGGTCACGGTTCGTCATGGAGACGCTTCCGATGGACCGGTACCCGGAGACGATGGTGGAGATCTTGATCTGCCGGTCCGGAACACGCCGGCCGTCTATCACGGCCACCTCGCCGCCGGCCATCTCCTCCGGAATCTCGCCGGACGCCGTCAGGAACGGCCCCAGATCGTCGGGGAAACTGACCATCCAGGTCCCGCGTGGCAGGTCCTCCGAACGACGGTCGGACATCGCGATGACGGATTTGTGATGCGCCGGATCCGTAGGGGGCTTCGCCGGGTTCGTGGGCAGCAGGTCGACGGTACCGCTGTGCGACCACACCTTCTTCCCCGAACGGGCCGAGGCCAGGTCCGGCATCTCCCGTCCCTGGTCACCACCGTTCGGCACCACCAACAGGACAGGCACTTCCGGACCCAGCTTGGCCAGATCCGGATCCATCGCCAGCAGTTCGGCGAACTCCTCCAGCGACGCATGGATCGTCGTACCGCCCGGCCCCGGCACCATCACATGATCGTGGCCACCCTTGGCCACCACCAGGAACAACGGTCCCGACGCCAACTCCCCGGGCACCCGCCACGGCGCCTCGGGGGCAGACACGAACTGGCCGTCCTTCGTCTCGGCGAAGGTCGCCGTCTCCACATCCGTGACCGGCGTGCCCGTGCCCCTGAAGTCACGCCCCGTCACCCGCCCACCGGACGCGTTGATACGCGTCCCGTCACCCAGCAAACCCAGCTGTTGCATGTGATACGCGCCCAACGCGGCCAGGTTCGTCGCCCGCCCGTCCCTGATCGCGTCAGTCACCAGCTGGTACAGCTCGGCCCGGTCGTTCTCGTCGACGGTGGCGGTCTCGGACCTGTGCAGGATCCGGTTCACCAGCGACTCCGGATCGAACGCGACGCGGACCGAACCCGATACTCCGCCCGCGAACCGCGGACTGAGCCGATCCAGTGTGGAGAGGGCCTCCATGTGGGGCGGCAACCCCACCTCGACCGTCACCTGCCCGTCCGGCACCCCCCCACCGGCGGCGTTCGGACCCCGGTCGTCGACAGTGATGTCGAAGGAGCTCGCCATCAGGTCGTCCGCGTCCAGGTACTCCAGCGCCTCCTCCAGATGCTGACGGAAGGCGGCCTCGACGGCCTCGGCCTGTGGCAGGCCCGGCATCACCCCAGCACTGTCGCCGTATCCGGTGATCCTGACAGCTATCGGCGCGTGGAAGGGCGCGAGGCCCGCCAGGGAGCTGAGCACCCCCGCCCGTGCGACCTGACGGGCCAGTCCGGCGACCTCGGCGGCCTGACCCGTGGTCAGGGCTCCGAAGCCGCCTGCGAAGGGAAGCCTGGTGAACGCGGGGGGCAGCGGCGTATCGGGAGAGATGATGGCGGACGCGTCGCTGTCGTCGCTGTCGTCACTGTCGTCACTGTCGTCACTGTCGTCACTGTCGTCACTGTCCTCGCTCTCCTCGCTGCTCTCCGCGACGTCGCTCTCGTAGTCATCACTCTCGGTGTCGCTGTCGGTGTCGCTGTCGCTGTCGTGGAAGGAGCCGCCGGGGTCGGCGGTGGCGGCCCATTCGCCGTCATCATCGCTGTGGCTGTCGGCCACGCCGTCACCGTCGGCCTCGGATTCACTCGCGTAGGACGACGCGGCCGCGGTGACGGGGGCGGCCTCGGTGACGGGGGCAGGGACGGGCTCGGGCGCGGGTGCCGCGGTATCCGCCAGAGGCGGAGGTTCGTTCCGGAGCCAGTCCGTCGCCGGGGCGTGGTCCGACGGCTTCCCGGTCATCACGAGGACTGTGATGTTGAAATTCGGATCGAGCACCGGCTCAGCCCCCAGGGCGGGGGTGTACACGTCCCGGGCCGTGCCGGACCGGGCGGCGATGGCGCCGGCCAGATCAGTCCTCCAAGCTCCCGTATGGGTCCCCAGCAGAGCAATGGGCTCGGACAGTTGGAGCCCGTTCAGTTCCCGGTCGTGCTTGAGCAGCGCGGCGATCTCGTCGGACGGCACACCGGGGACCGTGCCGCGTGGCAGCCGCATGTCCACGCGTCCGTCGTGGCTGGCTCCCAGGTCCAGGAAGAAGGGATTGACGGGCGGCGGCGGGAGCTTACCCGGATCGACATTCTTAGGGACCCACGGCAGAGAGCGAGGCTGCGCCTTGGCGATGGTGCCGTGCTCCGACATCAGGTACTGGCTCGTGAGGATCGGCCTGGTGATCGCCCGGCCGCTCCAGTTGCGCCCCTGCGGAGGGCCGGATTTGGGCCATGTGAGCAACGTGTCCTGGTCCAGTGCGCCCTTGAGTGCCAGGTCGTAGGCGGCGAGCTCCGACGGATCGCGCGGGTCGAACCCGGAGACCGCGGCCCCCGCCACCAGCCACAACAACGGCGAGTCCACGGTCAGACCCTGTACCGGATCCGGGGCCGGCACCTGGGCGGAATCCCGGTGCAGAACCTTGTCCGCGAGCGCCCTGAGATCCGCGACCTCCCCCAGTGCCTCCAAGGCCATGATCGAGCCCCAGAACAGCTTGGCGTGCTCCTCGGCGCCGATCCGGTCGGGCTTCACACCCCACAGCACGTCCCGGATCTTCGCCCCGGCCTCGCCCTTGCCGAGCCCGTCGAACAGCTCCACGGCCCGGTCCACCGTAGGCATGGAAACGAAGTCACGCAGCTTCGTCCTGTCCGCCGCACCCGCCGCGGCCACACCCTCGGCCGCGTACAACACCGACCGGACATCGTCAGCCTCCACAGCCTCCGTCAGCGGCTTGACGCTGCCCGCCCCGGCCAGCTGCCCGCGCGTCACACGCGCCAGCAGATGCAGAGTGAACGGGCCGCCGAACGCCCTCAGCTCCGGATCCGCCAGGCGCATCCTCTCCAGCGCACCTACCCCCCGCAGCAACCGCTGATAGTCACCCGAAGGATCGTCCTTGTCCTTCTCGACCCGCACCCCGAACGTCTCACGCAGCGCGTGGACCAGACTCAGGGTGGTCTCACGCGTCGCCTCCGAGGCAGGCCCACTGCCGGTGTGCAGTTCGGCCATCCGTGCCAGAGCGTCGAGTTCCGTGTCCTCCGGCTCCGGCCACCGCTCCACCCACGCACCCCTCACACCCGACACAGAGGTGGAGATCCCATGCCGCCTGTTGATGCCCTGGTCAGAGTGCACGTAGTGCAGCCGGTTGGGAGCGAACACCGGCCCACCGCTCCCGTTGGAGACCCCTTGGGACATGGAGAGCGACCTGAGCACGTCGAACACGTACGGCGCGTCACTGCCGGCATTCATGCCGGCGTCGTCCTCCGCGCGCGCGTCCGCCCAGCAGGACGGGAGGACGATCGCCAGCTTCTGGCCGAGCTTCCGCGCCTCCTGGTCCAGCCTCCGGAAACTCCGACGGCGGTGGACGAACTTGCCCGCCTCGGGACCACGCATGATCGCGGGTTCCTCGGCGTGCGTGAACAGGACGGCGCGGCGGGGGAGGCCGTGCACTTGGAAGTAGTACACAGTCCCGTCCCACGGCACCGGCTCCTCCGGGCCAACGCGCTTGGCTGTGACGGGGTCGACAGGAGCGGTGGTCAACAACTCGCTGAACCGCTCGAGCCACCCCTGCCTGACCATCAGATCAAGGTCGGTCATGGAGACACTCCCGATCGACCGGTGCTCGGAGAGGAGAGTGAGGATCTTGATCTGCCGGTCCGGAATTCGCCGCCCGTCCAGCAGGACCACCTCGCCACCGGCCATGTCCGCCGGAAGCTCCCCGGACGCCGTGAGGAACTGCCCCAGATCGTCAGGGAAGCTGACCATCCAGGCTCCCAGCAGGACCCCCGCCTTCGGATCGGCCTCCATCGCGATCACGGATCCCGACTTCGCCTGGTCCGGGTTGGGCTCCAGGGTGACCTTGCCGCTGTGCGACCACACCTTCTTCCCCGCACGGGCCGAGGCCAGGTCCGGCATCTCCCGCCCCTGATCACCACCGTTCGGCACCACCAGCAGGACAGGCACTTCCGGACCCAGCTTGGCCAGATCCGGATCCATCGCCAGCAGTTCCGCGAACTCCTCCAGCGACACGCGGATGGTCCTACCGCCCGGCCCCGGCACCATCACATGGTCATGGCCTCCCTCGGCCACCACCAGGAACAACGGATCTTGCACCGCCTTCCCCGGCACATGCCACGGCGCCGGAGGGGTGGCCGACTTCGGGTCGTTCAACCGGACATAGGTCGCGGTCTCCACGTCCGTGACCGTCGTGCCCGTGCCCCTGCCCCTGCCCCTGCCCCTGAAGTCGCGGCCCCCCGCCAGGCCACCTGACGCCTTGATACGCGTCCCGTCACCCAGCAGATCCAGCCGCTTCAGGTGATACGCACTCAACGCCGCCAGGGAGTTCGCCCGCCCGTCCCTGACCGCGTCGGCCACCAACGCGTACAGCTCGGCCCGGGTCGCCTCGTCCACGAACCCGAACGTTTTCATGTCCATATGCAGGATCCGGCGTGCCAGCGGATCCGGATCGAACGTGAGGAGACCCGCTCCCGGCGCCCTGTCCCCGGGCAGCGTGCTCAGCCGCTCCAGTGTGGAGAGTGCCTCCACGTACGGCGGCAACCCCACCTCGACCGTCACCCGCCGGTCCGCCGCCCCCTCACCGGCGGCGGCATCCGGACCCCGGCCGTCCACCGTGATCTCGAAGGAGCCTGTCAGGTACGTCGAGTGCAGGTGCGTCAACGCCTTTGCCAGATGCTTACGGAAGACGGCCTCGACGGCCTCGGCACGCTCCCGTCCGGTAGGCGCCGCGCCGGCCTGCCCGGCCGGCCCGGCATCGCTGTCGCCATATCCGGTGATCTTGACAGTGACCTTCAGCGGGGGCGGCGCGAGGTCCGCCAGGTCGCCGAGCGCCCCTGCCCGTGCGACCTGGTGCGCCAGCGCGGCGACCTCGGCGACCTGATCCTTTCTCAGGACCCCGGAGCCGTCTGCGAAGGGAACCCCGGTGAGCGCGGACGGCAGCGGCGTATCGACGGAGAGAGTTACGGGCGGTTCCTCGGACGCGTCACTGCCGTCGTCGATGCCCAGGCCGGCGAGGCTGAGACCGACGGCGGCGTCACCCGCACCAGCATCGCTACTGCTGCCATCGTCACTGCCCGGACCACCGACGCCGAGACCGAGACCGAGACCAAGGCCGAGGCCGAGGTCCAGCCCGACGGCGCCGTCACTCCCACCACTGTCGCTGTCGCTGTCGGATCCGCTGTCGGATTCGCTGCCCGGGCCACCGACGCCGAGACCAAGCCCAAGGCCGAGCCCCAGCCCCATACCGAGACCGACGGCGCCGTCACCCCCACCAGCATCGCTGTCGCTGTCGGATCCGCTCACCGGCACAGGGGTGGAAGAAGACAGCGAGGCCGCCGGGGCCTGTCCGGGGAAGGTGTGGAGGGTGCCCTGCTCGTCGGTGGTGTAAGCCAAGGCGGCGGGCTCCCGTGTCTGCCAGTGGGCCGGCTGCTGGGCCGAGTCCCCGGTCAGCACGATCACGTTCTCGCCACGGTCCGCGTCGAAGACCACCCCACCCGGCAGCTCCGCCAGCGACGTCGCCCTCGCCGTCCCGACACGGCCCGCGACATGCTGCGCAAGCCCACCAGGATTGGTGTGCTTGCCCACCATCAACAACGGCGTACGCAGCGCAAGCCTCTGCCCGTCCTGGTCATGACGCAGCAGAGCCGCGATCTCGCTCCCCGGTATCCAACGACGGGAACCATCGGGCCACGGCATCGACACATGCCCGTTCGTACTGTCCGCCAGCACCAGGATCGCGTCCGCGGGCGCACCGGGTCCGACCTGCCGCCACTCCGGATCGAACGGCACCCCGGCCGCGACCGTCCCGTCCGGCGACACCACATACCGCTGCGCGCCCACCGGGCCGTTGACCGGATTGCCGGTCCAATTGCGCCCCGTCGGCACGCCCCTGGACGTGAACACCCGCGTGCTGTCGTCCAGTGCCCCGTTGCGCACCAGGTCGAACGCGGCCAACTCGGCCGGATCGGACGGATCGAACCCTGAGACGGCGGCCCCCGCCATCAGCCACAACAGCCTGTCCCGCGCCTCGTCCGGCGTCGGATCCGGACTCGTGGCAGACACGTGCAGAGCCTTCTTCGCCAGGGCGACCGGGTCGTCGACCCCCCGCAGGGCTTCGGCGCCCTTGACCGTCCCCCACACCAGCTTCGTCACGTCCCTGCTGGTCACGGCCTGCGCGTCGGGCAACCGCAGCACATCCGCCGCCAACGGGGCGAGGTTCTCGCCGTGCAGCCGCTTCAACGCCCAGTCGAGAGACGGCATTCTCACGTAGTCGTGCAGGGACACCGTGCCGGACGCCGCCTCGTCCGCCCGCTTCGCCGCATCGAGCAGGACCTTCTTGATCTCGCCCGGCGTCGGCGCCTCATTACTCGTCCGCTGGTAGCGCGCGTGCACCACCAGGTGAAGATGGTTCAAGCTGAACGGCCCGGTCACCGGCAGATGCTTGTCCGCCGCCCGCATGTTCTCCAGGGCTCCGATGCCCCGCAGCAACTGCCGGTACTCACCGGCCGGGTCAGCCTTGCTGTCCTCGATGTCCACGAGGAACGTCCGCCGCAACGCGCGGACCAACCGCATCGTCGTATCAAGAGTCTCCTGCGGCACCGGACCGGAACCGTTGTGCAGCCCCGCCGACACCGCCAGCCCGGCCAGCTCTCCCGGCTTCGGCTCCAGCTTCAGCAGCCGCCGCACACCCTTCTCGCCCGACGGACTCGCGATCGGCCCCCACTTGACGGTCGTCCGATTACGGAACAGCCCATTGGGACGGTCACCGGCGAGCACCCCGGCCGCCTCGCTGCCGTTCGCCACGCCCTGTGCGTACGAGACGATCTCCAGCGGGTCGAACACATACGGGGCGAGCGCGGCATCGGACAGATACGGCAGGTCCTCGGCCAGCGCGTCGGCCCAGCAGGCGCCCAGATCGATGACCGCCTTCTCACCCAGCTTCTTCATGCTGGGACGGCGCTTGATGAACCGCCCCGTCTCAGGACCGTCCACCTCCTTGGACGAGCGGCCCCCCGTCCGCTCCACCACACCACGCGACGGCATGCCGTGCTGATACCAGTGGTAGGCGGGACCATCGACCTTCAGCAACGGCTCCGCGTCACCGAACGGCTTGTCGCTGGCCGGATCGAACTGCACGGCCTCCTTGATCTCCCCGAGACGATCGAACATCGGCTCGTTCACGACCAGGTCGGCATCCGACATCGAAACGCGGCCGATCGGCCGACCCTCATCGGCGATGGTCCGAACCTTGATCTCACTGTCCGGGATGACCGTGCCGTCCAGCGCGGTGACCCAGCCCTCCTCGACCTCCCCGTCCGGCCCCAGATCATCACTGTGACCGGGGAACCAACCGCCCAACGGCAGCCCCGCCGACGACCGGAGGTTCTCCACCACGATCTTGTTGAGACCACTCGCCGAGTCGTACACCAGATCGACGCTGCCGCTGTGCCCCCACACCTCGTCCTTGCCGGACCTGAACGCGATCCTCCGGGGCATCTCAAGCCCCTGATCCCCGGCCCCCGACCACACCAGCACAACCGGCTTCTCAGCACCCCCGGCCAGCAGCCCCGGATCCCTCGCCAACAGCTCGACGAGTTCCTCCGACGACACCCGCAGCTCGCCCTGACCCCAGGGAAGCATCACATGATCATGACCACCCTTGGCCACCACCACATACGCACCCGCGTCGCTCGACCACAGCGGATCCAATGGCCCCTGGAACTCGCCACCACGCCGCTGGAAGAACTCCGACGTATCCACAGGACCGACCTGGCCGGCCGTCAGGTTCAGCCCTTGGTAGGAACCGTCCGCCTCGAGAATGTGCCGCTCAGGATGGAGCAGCCCCGCCGAAGCCAGGTGATACGCGCCCAACGCCGCCAGACTCGACGCCCAGCCGGCATCCCGCACGGGCTCGGCCGTCGCCGCCTCCACCAACGTGAACAACTCGCGCCGCTGCTCTTCGCCGACCTGGGCGTCCGGCTCCAGGTGCAGGATCTGCCGGGCCAGCGCCTTGATGTCGAACGCGCCGGCGCCGGACAGCGAGGCAAGCACCCGGACAGCGCCCGTGTACGGCGGCACCGCGATCTCGATCGTCGCCTGCCCGTCGGGGCTGCTTCCGGCGGCCATGTCGATGCGGACGGAGCGGCCGAGACCGTCCCGTCCGGTGAGCTCCCGCAGCGCGGTCTCCAGCCGCGCACGGAACACACCCTCGACGGCGACCGCACGTCCCTGCGCGGTCCGCGAGTCATCGGCGTACCCGGTGATCCGAACCTGAGGCACCATGGCGCCGGCCCGCATGTTGAGGGCCACCGCCTCCGCGACCCGTTGCGCGAGCTCCTCAATCCTCTGAGTCCGCCCCGGGCCGAGGGTGGTGGAACCGTTCTCGAACGGGATACTCGACCGTTGCGGCAGCGGATCCGGTTCGCCGGCCGGCTGCCCCGCGCCCGAGGCACCGACTGGCGCACCGGGCGCCCCGCCGGCGCCACGGGGCAGCAGCCCCAGACCATGCCGCAACCGGCCCGCCACATCCACACCCGACCGTGCGTCCAGCCCATGCACCGCCAGATGCTCCGCCACCTCCCGCACAGCGTCCCGGAACTCACTCCCCGCATGACGTGAGTCCGCGAGAACCGGGTGCAACTCCAACGGCAGGACAAGGGAAGCCGCACGCCGCCACACAGCCTCCGGATCCGTCTCGGCCGGGACTCCGGAGGCCCGGGAGGTGGCGAGCGCGAAGTCCTCGTACGCCTCCCGCCACACACGACGCGACGCCCGCGCCGCCACAGCCTCCAACGCCTCACCCCACGGACCGTTACCGGTCATCAACAGCCGTACGTGATCACGCGGTTCGAGTCCGCTGCCGTGTACCCGCACCGCACCGTTCAGGGTGAGCTCGATCAACGGGGCCCCGGTCAACGAGACGCCCGCCGCGTTCAGCTCGTCCGTACTCAGTGTCTCGTCCGGGCCCAGCCGCGGCGAGTCCTCGAAGAGGTCCTCGGCCGTCACCAGCTCGGCGGCCAGCCGCCGTTCGGCGTCCGTACGGCTGATCCGCGGGACAATCGCCGCGATGGCGGCTTCCTCGGCGGCATCGGCGCCGAGACTCCGCAACTGGTTCGCGGCCCCGTCGAGCGCCCACTGCGCCCGGCCGACCTCTTCCCAGGCGTCATAAAGCCTCGCGGCGTCCTGGCTGCCGCTGCTGTTCGTCTCCACGCCCTGGGTGAGCCGCGACACGGCACGGGCGGCCTCGCGGAAGGCGTCGAGGGCGGCCTCGTGGTCGCGGCGGGCGTCGTCGATCGCGAGGTCGGTCGAGTCCCCGTCCGGCTCCTTGGCCTTGCCCTTGTTGCTCCCGCCCCGGTCGGCGTCGTCGCCGTTGCCGTCACCCGTCGTAAGGGCCGAAGAGGCGGGAGGCTCCACGGTCACCGAGGGCTCCGTGGTCACCGTGGGCTCCGAAGTCGCCGGAGGCTCCACCGTCGCGGTCGGCTCCGTGTCCGACATGGCCGACGTGGCAGCCTCGAACTCTGTGACCGGGGGAAGCACGGGAGACGACGGAGGCGCCGGAGGCTCCACCGTCTCGGTGGGCTCCGTGGCCCGCTCGACCGGCTCGGCGTCACTGCCCTCGTAGTGGTTGTTGCCCGTGTAGTAGACCTGGATCCCCTGCGGCGCCGACTCCGGCCCGACGGTGGTGAGCAGTCGGGCGGCAGCCCCTCGGCGCGGTACCAGGATGTCGACCCTCAGGTCGAAGGCGTGCGCCACGAGTGGTGCGAAGATCTCGCCTTCCGGCGTGTTCCAGCTCTTTCCCCAGTTCTCGACGGCGCTTCTGATCGCGGCGTACTCGTCGGACTCCAGAGGGGCGAAGCTCGCCGTGTAGGCGTCCTTGAGCAGCTTGCGCAGTCCGGCGACACCGAGGGAATCGACGGCTGGCAGCAGTCCTTGCCTGTCCAGGTAGTTGAAGAGGTCGAGGCTCTCGGCGGTGCGGGCGATCGCCACCACGTCCGCCTCGGTGACGCCGGGTTCGAGCGATGCCGTACGGGCCGCGACGTAACGAGTGCGCAGAGCGGCGTCGCCGAGTGCCTCCGGCGTCAAGGTGTCGACGCCGTGGTGTGCGATCTGAGCGAGCAGCTGCGCGCGCTTCATCTTGTCGAAGCGCCGCGACAGGTTCGCCGTCTGATGTCCCCGGAACTGCATGCGGGTCGGACCGTCCAGCCCGTCGCCGTTCGCTTCCGCACGCCGCAGGTACTCCAGCACCTGGGAACGCATGGCGTCGGCGACAGCCGGAGACAGGTCGGTCGGACTGTGTTCCCCGGCACGGCGGCTCAGTTCGTCGCGTACGGCCTCCGGCACCGTGAGCCAGGCGTGGGCGGCGGGGTGGGACGTCTCAAGGTCGGGGATGCGGTCGCGGATGTGCGGGGAGGCACTCGCCATGAACGAGGAGAGGATGCACCGGCCGTCGGGCGGCACCGGCACCGGCCGCCCCCGTTCGACCCTGGGCTCGGGCGTGCCGGTTTCCTTGCCCTTGCCCTTGCCGGTTCCCGAGCTGTCCTTGGCCGGCTCCAGATCCGAGCTGCCCTTGGCCGTCTCGTCCGTCCCCGGCAGGACTTCCTTCGCACCGTCCGTGTCCGTGCCCTTGGCGGATACGTCCGTCCCCTGATCGGTCCCGTCGAGGTCCTGACCGGTCACCTTCTTGCTGTCGGCGCCCTTCTCGCTGTCGACGACCTTGGTGAATACGTCCGTCCCGGCGTCCGTCCCGGCGTCGGTTCCGGCCCCCTTGGCCGTTGACTCCGTACCCGACTCCGTACCCGACTCCGTACCCACTTCGGTCCCGCCGGTGTCCTTCGCCGAAGTGTCGTCGCCCTTGGCGGGGGGCGCCCCCGTGTCCTTGACCGATCCGTCGGTGTCGTCGCCCATCGAGGGCGTGGCCGGCCGCACTGCCACCGGAAGCGCGAGTTTGTAGCCGCTGTCGGACAGGTTCAGCACCACATGCACCGGTGCGGAGTTCTCCGGGACGGCGACGCCCAGCTTCCCCTGGAGGATCTCGGCGTTCCCGTCGGCGGCGGACGCCGGGGCGAAGTCCTGGAAGCTGCCGTCCTTGTTGACGACGGTGATCCGTATGCCCAACGCCCGGACCGCGAGCTCCGGGAGCAGGTCGGAGCTGGAGTTGTTCCCCCCGGCCTCGTCGTCGGCGTCGCGCGGGCGGACGACCAGTGCCGCCGCCAGATCCGCCCTGGTCCGCGGGGTCAGGTCCACCGAGTGCGGGACCACGCCCAGGGCGTCGAACTCGTCGCGTTCCGGGGTGCCTTGCTTCAGGTCGAGTCCCGTCGCGGCGACCTCGTCCGCGGTGAAGGTGTCCATCTCGTCCTGGGCGACGAAATCGAGCAGACCGGTCTCGCTCGGGTCGGTCAGCCTGCTCGCGAGCAGCGTCCGCAGCTTGGTGACCGCTGCCGCCGGGTCGGTCACGTCGACGTCCAGCGCCGGAAGCAGCTCCGCGTCGGCCCGGTCGACGCCCTGCGCGACCGCGTGGAAGAACGAGCCGCCGTCCTTGGACACGTCGTGGAGCGTGTATTCCACGCCCTCGGGAGAGGTGAGGCGGCTGTCCGCGTCGGTGCCGGAGGCGGTGTAACGGGGATGTTCCGGCTTCTTCGGGGACTCGTATGTCACCGCCGGCGGCTCGTCGACACCGTCGAGCCGCGCCCGGCCCTGCTCGGTGGCCGCGAGCTGGTGCCACCGGGTGAGGTCGTCGGCGCCCGCGCGTATTCGGTGGTACTCGCTCGCCAGCGTCTCCGCTGTTTCCCTGAGCTCGGCCAGCCGGCCGGGCAGTGCGGCGTAGGCGTCGGTCGCCGCCTTCGAGCTCTTCCGCGCGGCTTCGGCCGTTTCCCTGGCGGCGTCGAGGGCCTGTCGCGCCGTCTCGTACCGGGCCTGGGCAGCCGCCGCGTCACCGGCCGACGCGGCGGTCTTCCCGGCGTCACCGTTTTCCCCGGGCACCGTGTCCAGGGCTTCGTACGCGCTCTCCGCCGCGTCGTGCTCCAGTTGCGCGTCGACGACCGTCGCGTTCGCCGCCGTCAGGGCGCTCAGCGCCGCGTCCCGCTCGTCCCGGAGGCCGACGGCCGTGCGGCGCTTCTCCCAGTAGGCCTCGTCCGCCGCGACCCAGTCGTCGCTGACACCCTTGACCGCGTCCCACGCTTCGCTGACGGCGGCGGGGAAGTTCGTGTCGTCGATCAGCCGCAGTTCCTGGGCGATGTCCTCCCGTACCCAGGCGATGACGTACGCGTCGGACTCGAGCGCCTGCGGTCCCGTCCTGGGCCGGTTGCTCATGATCCCGCCGCGGATCCTGTTCGCCGCCTTGGAGTCCAGGACGCCCCGGTGCACGGCGGCGACGCTGAGCCAGGTGGCGGGGAACGCGAACAGGAACGACCGGCCGGTGGCCGGCTTCAGGTGACGCGACGTCAGCTGCTCCGCGGCGACCACGGTCGCGTCGCTTTCGGCGTCACGGGGGCCGGTGGCCTGCGTGCCCGGCTGGTTGAAGCCACTGGCTCCCTGGACCAGCGCGCCCGCACCGAACGTCGCGTCCTGGGAATTGTCGCTCGACACCGAGGTGTTCGCGCCTTCGCTGATCCGCCTGAGGACTTCCAGCCGCCTGCCGTTGGAGACCGTCAGCAGGGTCGCGGCACTGAAGTCGGGCGTAGAGCTCAGGGACAGTTCGCCGGAGTCGGTGCCGAGCAGGAGGTATTTCTCCACCAGGCCCGCCACCTGGTAGGGGTCGGCTTCCAGGGTGTCGGGGTAGAACGCGCTGAGCGCCGCGTAACTGGTGCCGTCCTCCAGCGCTTGCGCGGATCCGGTACCGAGCCGGGTCAGGCCGGTCCTCTTGGCCTTCTGGAGGAGTTCGGTCAGGTCCGCCTCCGCCGGACCACCGTCGGCCCGGAGGGCGGCGAGGGAGAAGCCCGGGTCGTACGCCTTGGTCAGCGCGAGGTCGTTCGCCGCCCGGATGTTCTCCACCCCGACGATCCCGCGGACGTGGAAACCGTTCTCGGGGAAGGTGAACGGCCTCGCGACACCGTCCCCGTACCGAACCACGAGTGCCTGCCCCGGCTTCCTCGCCGGGAGAGCTCCCGGCCGGGGCGCCTTGGTCAGGACGTCGGTCAGGTCCGGCGCGGACAGCGGGTTGTCGGCAAGGGACGGGCCGACCGGCACCGGGCTCATCAGGCTGAGCGGGATGTCCTCACGCAGCTCGCCCGCGTCGTGCTCCTCGACGATGTACAACCTGCCCAGGAACCGGTCGACGTTCGAGGCCCTCCGCTCGGACGGAGCGTCCCGCAGGGGCGGAGGAGAGGCCGCGGCCGGGCTGTCGTCGGCCTCCAGGGTGATACGCAGCCGGTACGGGGTGATGATCCGCGCATGCGGTTCGGTGGACGGCGACCGGTAGATCACGGTGGTGGTCGTGGAGTGGCTCGACGCGACCGACTTGCGGTTGGAGCCGGTTTCGGAGTACGTGGGCCCGGCGGCCGGAGCGGCCGGGTCGCCGGTGTACACCATCTCACTGACGACGGTCCCGAAGTCCGATCCGGACGAGGCGTCCGAGCTCTGCTGGACGGTCTCGCTGGCCTCCCTGTTCTCCTCGATCTCCACGCCGTGGTCGAGCCCCATGAACCGGGGCTCCCCGGCGACCAGCTCGGCCCGCGCCCGGACCCAACGGTCGCCGATCCACACGCCTCCCCAGCCCCATCGGCCGGTCTCGACGGGCACCGAGGGGGCGGTGGTCGTCATGTCCCCCTTCAGAGCACGTACGACACGGCCCGTCACCAGCCGCCGGATCCGCTGCCGGTCCGCCTCGTCCAGACCCAGCCCGCGCATCCTGCCCTCGAACGCGCTCATCGCGGCAGTGGGGTCCAGCGCGTTGATCGGGTACGTGTCGAACGCGGTGCCGCGCAGCCACGACTTGGGCGTCCAGAGCTGCTCCACGTAGCGGGGGACCGGGCCCATGCCATCGTTGATCAGGCCCAGTTCGTGGGCGCTCTTCTCGGGCAGATGGCCCAGAAGACCGCCGGGAGACTGCTTGGTCACGCCCGCCGCACCGGCGATCAGGCCCGGCGTCAGCGAGTTGCCCGCCACGGCGGTCCCGATGCGGCCCATCCCGACCCGGCTGGTCATCATCGCGAACCAGTGCTCGACGTCCCCCGCCACCAGCACCTGGTTGCCGGTCAGGCTCCAGCTCATGTCGGTGGAGACGGTCCGGCTGACGGTCCTGCTCGCCGCGCTCGTCTTCGACAAGGGGTTGGCGACGAGCCCGTAGCTGCCCAGCATGCCGGAGCCGGGAGTGTGGGTGGAGGAGAAGGCCAGTTGGCCGCCGAAGACGAGGCTGCGGCTCTTGCCCAACTTGCCGGACGCCTGCCGGGTGCCGCCGAACGTCAGCTCGGTGTCCATGGGGACCGAGGGGGTGAGGGCGCGCAGGCCGTCCACCGTCGTCACGTACCGGAAACTCGCCCACAGCGTTCCGTACGGCCCCTTGGCCATCAGGCCGCTGCCCGCCATGCCCAGGGGTCCCGAGCTCTGGTCGAAGCCCGATGTCATGTACTGGGGCTGGAAGGTGCGGACAACCGCCTCCCTGGTGGGGGCACCCTCCTGCACCAGCTGCCAGGCCGCGCCCGACGCGTCGCTCATGGCCTGGCCGACCCCGGCTACCAGTACGGCCGACGGCATCATGCTCACGATCGCGAACGGGTGCATCCGGAAATCCCGGAACGCCTGCGAACCCCGCCCGGCGAGCAGCGCGGCGGCACCGGGCGTGATGATGTCGCCCGTCGCCAGTTCGAGAGCCTCGTCGCTGTCCATGGACCGGACGGGCGGCTCGGGGGCCAGGTAGGGGTTGAGCGCCCCGTCGGCGTGCGGGTCCTCGGCAGGAGCGTGCAGCTCCGGGATGCTGATCAGCACCTGCCCGGTCAACGGGCCGCCACCGCGCGCGGGTCCGATGAGAATGTCCTGCGGCTGCCCCCGGACGATCAGCCCGGGCAGACCGAGCCCGATGCCCCGTATCAGGCCGCGGGGCCGCCAGTAGCCGCCCTCGCTCGCGGTCAGTGTGATGTCGAAGCGGTACCGGTGGGAAGGCTTGTTGGTCACCGACAGCATCTCGTTGCCGGCCGTCGAGCCGAAGCCGATCTCCGCGTCCTGCTGCCACCCCTTGCGCGCGCCTATCGTGAGGCCGAGCACCTGACGGCGGAAGCCCGAGTCGTCCACGCTGTTGCTGCGGCCCGAGAGGGTGCCCTCCACCCCGAACTCCGCGCCACGCTTCCAGCTCACCTGGCCGTCCAGCTTTTCGGCGCCCTGGGTGCCGAAGCGCAGCCCCTGGTCGATCCGTTTGCCCTCGTACCGCCGGTTGGTCAGGTCTCCGTGCACCCAGGTGTAGCGGTAGCCCTGCCCGATCCGGCCCGGGTCGACGAACCGGATCCGCATGCCGATCGTGGTCAGCGCCTCAAGGTTCGCGGAGATGCCCTGCTGGGCGAGCATGCCCATGATCTCCAGCGTGTTGGAGAGCGCGATCTGGTAATGCCTGGCATTGCGCCACTGCGTGGGTGCGGACCGGGTGAGAGCCTTCCGTAGCATCTCGCCCGGTTCCTGGAGCGCTTTGACGCGCGCGCTCCAGCTCTTCGCCTCGGGGGGTATCAGCTGCTCCAGCGGCGCCACCGCCCCCGGATACTTTGCGGCGACGGCTGCCACCAGCTGGTCGGCGAACGCCTCCAGCAGCGTGCGGCCGGTGCCGTCGCCCGCGTCGCGGGTCCGTCCGCCGTTCGAGAAGGCGAAGTCCACCACCCTGAACATGCCCAGGGTCCGAGGCCGGTCCTGGGTGAGGTAGGCCGGGGCGAAGGGAGCCGGCAGGCCGGGGCGCGGGGTCACCGTCATCCCGTCGTCCCACCCGGCCAGTCGCCGCGCCTCGGAGCTGGCCATCCGGTCCAGGCTCCAGGTGTGGAACCGTATCGGCGTGCCACTGTCGCCACTCAGCCGCACATAGACCGACTTCTTGACCAGGTAGAGGGCGGTTCTCTGGTGCTTGAGCTGCGCCACTATCTTGCTGGCTCCACTGCCGCCGAGACCGGTCGAGCGGAGCTTGGCCAACTGGTAACGGAAGGCCGGCCCGGACTGGAACCGCAGGTCGAAGTCCGCGTTGCGCGGGTCGAAGAAGTTGAACGAGGGCCCGAGGACGGCGTCCAACCCCAGGTTGGTGCCCTTCGCCCGGTTCCTCTCGCTGCGGACGTTCCACTTGTTGATGTCCCGCAGCTCGTACAGCGCCGATTCTCCGACGAGCTTCGCCGACTCGGGTACCACCTGCTCCACCACGAAGACGCCCAGCGGTGTCTTGTGCCGGTCGTCGGCGAACAGCGGCGGGCTGGTGAACCGGCTGTTCCACATCATGCCGCCGTGCCGCTGGAAGCTCTCGCTCGAGAAGAGCGTGTCCAGCTCACGGTAGGCGGTGCTGCCCGGCAGGACGCCGATCCGCCCGGCCGCCCAGTCACGGATCAGCGCGACGGGGCCGAACCCCTCGATGTTGACGGACCGGTAGTTCGAGTTCCGGTTCAGCTGCAGCGACCGGGGGATCCGGCCCGGCTTCGACATCTTCGTCACGCTGTCGGGCAGGCGCACCAGCATCCCGTGGCGAACGGCGAACCCGAATTCCACCCGCTCGCCGGGGTTGGCCGCGGATCCCGTCACCAGCCGCCCCATGCCGTCGGTGACACGTATCGCGTAGTGGACGTGGTCCAGGTACGCGCGGGAGCCGTCCAAGGAACGGGACTCCATCTGGTTCACGTGCTGGTCGTTGAGTGAATAACCGACCTTGTTGATGAAACCGAACCGCAGGGCGACACGGCCGAAGGCGCTGAACGGATCGGCGCCCACCGGGCCCAGCGACGTGCCGAGCCCCACCTGGGTGGTGGACTGCATGTTCTTGGTCTGCCCGAGCGTCGCGTTGGCCCGGTACATGCTGTCGATCTTCGCGGGATCGCCGAAGTCGTCCTTGAACTGCTCCCACTGGCCGTAGTGGCGGGCAGTGAGGTGCAGGACGCGGATCTCACCGTCCGCGTTGACGTACGTGAACGGGCGGCCCCGGTCCGTCGCGACGGCCTTCGGCCGGTTCCGGAGTACGTGCCAGATATCGGATATCAGCTCGGAGTCGCTGTCGGAGGGGCGTGCGGTCGGCCGGGCCTGCAGCTCGGCGTCGATGGCCGCGGTCACCTGCCCGATGCCGCGCAGGACGACCTGGCTCTGCCCGAAGGTGAGGGGGCTGGCGAGGAGTTGCCGGCGTACGTGTTCGGGGAGGTTGTCCGGCAGGAGTGACTGGAGGTCGTCGATGTAGGCGGGGATGCTGGAGTCGTCGTCCTCGAACCGGGCCTTCGGGCGGGGGCCGGTTCCCGGGGGAGCCATGTCACGCGCCAGGAGGGGAGGGCGGCTCTGGTCGAGAGTGGAGTGGATCCACCTCTTCCCGGGGACCGCCGGGACGACAGCCGGGTCCGACTGCGTCTGCTGATCGCCGAGGGGCGCGGGGGTGTCGGTGTCGGTGGAAATGTCGGTGTCGGTCTTGATGTCGGGGGAAGTGTCGGTGCCGGTCTTGGTGTCGGGGGAAGTGTCGGTGCCGGCGACCGTACCGAGCACGGTGTCGTCGGAAATCGTGGGGCTCTCGGCAGGCTCGGAGATCTCGGCGACCGTACCGGGCACAGTGTCGTCGCCAGGCGTGGTGGACGTGGTCCGGACAGGGGCGGCCGGCTCCGCGACAGCCTCGGAATCCGCCATGTCCGGTGCCACGACGGTGTTCCCGTCGGCCCGCGAGGGCGGGTGGACCGGTGGCGAGTCGGCGGGCGCCAGCATCCGCAGGGCCTGCGCGAGGTTGTCGATGCTGGCGGCCGGAGGCAGCGTTCCACGTGCGGACAGCGGGTGGTCACGCACCGCCGTGCCGGTGTCGATGACGCTCTCGATGGTCGTCAGGTAGTGGAGGGGGACGGCCGGGCCTGCCGGGTCGGGCAGGCGGGTGGGGTCGGCCATCAGGCCGTAGCTGTCGCTCTGCCGCAGCAGACGGCGGAACAGCGACTCGCCCGACGTGCTCCGGTCCCGCAGTCCGGCGTAGTGGAGCGATTCGTGCAGGACGGTCGCGTCGTCCCGCGTCTGCTTCTCCGCGGCCTCTTCGGGGGAGTCCGCGGGGTCCGGCGCGTGGAGACGCAGATGCAGCTGGTCGGAGCCGCCGGGGTGGAGCGTCCTGCTCAGTTCCACGGCCTCGGCATGGTCCGGGGCGGGGGTGAGGACGAGGTTGATGTGCAGCTGGTCGCCGGAACGGGGCAGCCGCAGACCGTTGTTGAGGTGGGTGTCCAGGCGTGTTTGTATCCGCTTCTGGAACGCGCCCAGGTCGCCCGGGTCGAAGCCCTCCCCGAACTTCACCGGCAGGTGCACGGACACGTTGCGTACCCAGCGGCGCTTGGGGTCGTCGGCCTGGATCCGCTGGACCCACATACGGATCAGCGTGTCCCGGCCGTCCAGCAGCCCCGGTCCCAGACTTCCCCTCCCGGGGTCACGGTCCGGGTCGAACCGTTCGGTCCGCAACGGCATCGCCGGGGCGTCCGTGAGCCCTGGCCGCCACTGCTCCGGCCGCACCGGATCGGCCACCGGCACGGCCGGCTCCGGAGTCCGCGCGGTGGGTAGGGACATGTCCTGCCCGGCGGGCACGCCGTCGCCGACCGGTATACCGGTGCCGACCTGTGTGCCGGTTACGAGCGGTATACCGGTGCCGGCCAGTGTGCCGGTGCCGGGCGGTGTGTCGCTTCCGGGCGGTGTGTTGTCGCCGGTGAGTGTGGTCGTGTCGGGTATGCCGGTCTCGGCCGCTTGGGGGCGGGTCGGCGGCGCGGGTTGCCCCTCGAACAGCTGGGAGGCGTCGGAGGAGGACGTGCGCAGCCCCGGGGCGGCCGCGTCCGGGCTGCCCGGCAGAGGCGGGGGCGGGGGCGGGGGCGGGGGTGCGGTCGTGCCCTCGGGGAGGGCACCGTTGCTTTCCCCGGACCCGGCCAGGCCCGCGATGACGTCGTCGGGACGGGAGTTCCCGGCCGGCGGCCCGGCCAACTCCTCCGCATCGTCGGTGAGTTCGGCCTCGTCCAACTGCTCCGGCTGCGTGCGCGCGCCGGGCTGGTCCGGACGGCCCTGCTGGGACTGGCCCGGCCGGCTGCCCGACTGATCCTGCGCACCCTGGTTGCCCTGCGCGCCTTGGCTGCCCTGCGTGCCCTGGTTACCTTGGCTGCCGAGTGTCTGGGGGGTGTTCTGTGGGCCGGTGGTCCTGCCTGTTCCCGCGTCGACCGCTGGGGTGGGGCCGGCCGAGGTGACCACGGGGGTAGGGGCCGCGACAGCATCGGATTCGGGGTCGGATTCGGATTGCTGACCGGGCAGGTACTGGTCCGTGCCGTCCTGCGCGCCCGACGCTCCGGTGTTCCGGACGGCGTTGCCCCGTCCGGGCACGTCCTGTCCGGAGGAATCGTTCTGGAGGTCAGGCATCCCGTCCGGGTTGCTCGCCTTGCCCTCCAGGCCGGTCCGCGCGTCCGCGTCGTCCGTGTAGTCCGTGTAGTCCGTGTAGTCCGTGGCGTCCGAGTCGTAGACGCTGTCCGACTCGTCGGCGTCGTACACGCTGTCGGTGTCGGACCTGCTGTCCGTGTCGTACGTTCCCTGGGATGTGGTCGACTTCGAGCCGCCCGTCAGCCCTGAGGGGCTGTCCGCGAGCGACCCGGGCAGGCTGTTCGCCGGATTGTTCGCCGCGTCGAGGTCGGATACGGAGTCGAGACCGGGATCGGCGTCGGGCAGAAGGTCGGTGTCCGGTGCGTACGGGGAGTTGGACGTACGCGACGAAGGCACGGAGTTGGGCCCGGTCAGGGACCCGTTTGACGCCGACCCCGAGGACAGGGGCGTGGTGTCGGTCAAGGACGAGGAGTTCGGCGTGTACGCGGACGACGGCCGCGGGAATCCCGCGTTCGTCGTGTCCGTACCGTCCGTACCGTTCGTGCCGTCCGGCAGCCGGTTCGTCGAGTCGTCATCCGTCGTCGTGAAGCGGCTGGGCGTGTCCGCCCCGTCGTCGTAGGAGCTGATGGGCAGCGGGTTCGGCCTGAGCGGCGGGGGCGTGGTGATGCCGGGGCCGTCGCGGAAGGGATCGACGCCCTCGGGGAAGCCGCTGGAGGACGTCTTGCCCGGGGCCGGGGGGCCGGAAGTGAAGAGGGAAGAGTTACCGGGCTTGAAATCCCCGCTGCCGTTCAGCGGATCCGGAGAGTTCGAAGAAGAGGTGGAAGAACGCGAGGACTTGGACGGCCCCGGACCGCCTCCCAGGGTGTCACCGGGCTTCGGCAGGGCATTGATCTTGTCGAGCAGATCGGTGTTGAAATACTTGTTGTAGGCCACCAGGCCCGCGGCCCCGAGACCGAGCGACGCGCCGGCCTCGAGGACAGCGCTGGAACCGGAGCCGACGAACGTCTCCCACTTGAATGCCCAATTGCCGTCGAAGGCCCCGTTGATGATGACCTCGGCCGCGCCCTCCGCGGCACCGGACACCACGAAGATCGTCACCGCCTCGGGCGGGCCGTTCACTATCGCCGTGAACAGCGGGCTGTCCCGCCTGATGTTGAACTTGATGAACACATCGTCGAGGAGATTCTTGAAGATGTTCTTGAGCGGGGTCAGGATCTTCTCGAAAATCCCCATGAAGGCACCGGTGAGCGCACCGAACGCGGCGGACTTTCCGACATCGGCCCAGTCGACACCGTTCGGCTTGCGTCCACCGGTGTTCAGAGCGATCTGCGCCAGCCTGACAGCCAGCGTCTGAATGGCCTCCTCGAACGCCTCCGTGAGGGTCGGCATGAGGTGCGTCAGCCGCAGCAGCCGGTCGACGATCAGCAGGACCGCGAGCCTGCCCCTGGCCTTGGCCAGCAGCATCTGGGACAACGAGGCGCCACCGGTGAACGTGGCCAGGGCCGCCAGGTACGCCAGTGTGGCGATCAGCATGATGATCTCGGAAATGATCTCCCATTTCGACCCCTGGATCTTCTGGGAGTAGATGCCCTGAGCGTCGGCGAGATCATCGAGCTGATTGAGCAGCCCCTGCACGGGATCGGAACCGCTGCCGTCACCGATCAGCATGGTCAGGCCCGAGATGTAGTGGTCAGCTACCTGCGGAGGCAGGGAATCGCGCGCCTTCGCGATCTTGTCCAGCGCCGATTCCCGGAGTTTGACCACAGCTTTCTGCAGCGAAAGATAAAGATGCTGGCTTTCCCATGCCAAATTTTCCCTGGCCTGAATGGGCTTTTCCCCAATCAGGACAAAGAGCATCCTCGCGACATCCGGAGGATAGTCGATCTCCTTCACTTAGTGCCTTCCGCCCCCGTACTCATCGGGGGAGGAGTCGAGCTTCGACTGCTGCAGATCGATCGCGTCCTGCGCGTAGGACTGTGCGCCCTCGATGTTCCGCAGGTTGCCGAGTGTGGCCGACTCGAGCGCCGCGTAGGCCCTGCTCATGTTCCTGAGCATCGACACGCACATGTCGTTGTTCGCCTGGTACTTCGGGTTGACCTGGTGGTAGAAATCGTCCGAATAGCCGGCCCATCGCCGGTAGGTCGCCATGTCGGAGATGAAATCGTCAGCGACCTTGTCAGTCTCGGCCGACAGGCCCGAAATCATGGCGGCACCCTCCCCAAGACCGGGGACATCCGCCTCGTAGTTACCCCAACTCATGCTTACCGTCCCCTCGGAAGTGTGTCGTCCGTGTCCTCGTGAATCTCGTCCCGCAAACGGTCTCCCGCCGACCGCCCCATACCGCTTCCCGACCCTCCGCCGAGTGCCGAACCGAACATCCGCTCCCAGTCGATGTCCACGCCCAGGCCCTCCACCCCGCCGCTCCCTTGCGTCAGCGGAGCGAAAGTCTCCATAACTTTACGCGCCATCTGCGCGCGTCCATCCTGCGCGGCCTCCAGTATGGATGCCGCCAACTGCGGTCCTGTCATGCTCTGGTGCTTGCCGTCCGGAAACTTCAGCCCCGTCAGCTCGCCCTGCGGGCCGACCGTGACCTCCACCGCGCGGTCACGCGACCGCGCGGTGGCCGTGGCCTGGCTGAGTTCGCTCTCGGCCTGTGCGACGGCGTCCTGCATGGCCGCCAGATCGGCCATGGCCTGGGAAATCTTCTGCTCCATCGGCTCGCTCATCGGACCTCTCCAACTGTCGGGCGGGTTTCCCCTGTCGTACACATCCTGCACATCCGATACGGCGTCAGCACGGTCACGTTCACCGACCGATCACCGCCGGCGCGCCGCCCTCGTCCGTTCCCCACACGTCCTCGTCCTCCGGCACCCACGAGTCGCGGGCGCGGTCACCGCTCTGGGTCTGAGTCTGGCCGGGCGCTCCCCCGCCGGCCATCGGCGGGAGGAACGGGGACTGACCGGCGGTGTTACCGCTGGCCGCCACCCTGACCTCGTCGTCCGCGTAACCGCGGTTCCCGGGGCCGGGGCCGCCGCCCGCCCGTGGACGGCGGTTACTGACGACATCACCGTCGATCACATTGCGGACGCGCTCGGCCTTCGAGTCCTGACCGCCACCCGCGCCGCCGCCCATACCGCCGCCCATGCCACCGCCCATGCCGCCGCCCATGCCGCCGCCCATGGGTGAGCCCGCGCCGCCCATGCCGCCGCCCATGGGTGAGCCCGCGCCGCCCGCGCCGGCTCCGCCCAAGCCCGGGAGGGACCCGCTGTTCAGTTGGGTGCGGTTGTTGCTCGGCGCGGCGGACGCCGCCGCGTTAATGTCCTGGGGCGACTCGTAGGGGGTGTCGTCGTACAGCTCCTCCTCGTAGGCGGAGGAGTCGTAGGAAGGTGAGTTGTAGTCGTACCCGCCGAGGGAGCCGCTGTTGAGGGAGCCGGAGCCGGAAGGCTGAAAGTCGTAGTCGGGCAGCGAGCTGCCGGGGTCGTTGAGGTAGCCGGACTTCGTCGTGCCGTCCGGGCTGGTGATCGTGGTGATGCCGGTGTCCGGGTCGACCTTCTGGACGGTGCCGTCCGGGTACTCCGTGACCACGTTGCCCTGCGGGTCCAGCTGCGTCGTGCTGCCGTCCGGATTGGGCAGCAGGTCACCGGTGTTGAGCGGGCCGGAGACGGTCGATCCGTCGGGTTGCGTCACGGTCGAGCTGTGCGTGATCGGGTCGATCGTGGTGGAGCTGCCGTCCGGGTACTCGGTCACCAGCCGGCCGTTGGAGTCGAGATGCGACTGGCCGCCGCCGGGGACGTCCAGGGAACCGTCGTTGACGGGGAGGTTCAGGGAGCCATCGTTGACCGGGCCGGAGATGTCGGTGGGTGAGAGATCGCCGCCGTTCAGGAGCCCCCGGCTCTGCCTGTCGAACTTGGACTCCGCCTCCTGCTGCTTCTTCTCCTGCTCCTGCTGGAGCTGCTCCTGCTTGGCCTCGGCTTCCTGCTGCTTCGCCTCCTGCTTCTGCTGGAGCTCCTCCTGCTTGGCCTCGGCCTCCTTCTCCTTGGCCTCCTGCTTGGCCTCCTGCTCGGCCTGCTTGGCCTCCGCCTTGGCCTCCTGCTCGGCCTGCTTCTTCTCCTGTTCGGCCTGGAGGTTTTCCTGCTTGTCTTCCTGTTCGGTGCGGATGCGGTCCTGCTTGGCCTCCTGCTCGGCCTGCTTGGCCTCCGCCTCCTTCTCCTTGGCCTCCTGCTTGGCCTCCTGCTCCTTCTCCTTGGCCTCCTGCTTGGCCTCCTGCTCCTTCTCCTTGGCCTCCTGCTTGGCCTCCTGCTCGGCCTGCTTGGCCTCCTGCTCGGCCTCCTTCGCCTCCTGCTTCGCCTCCTGCTCCGCCTCCTTCTTCGCCTGCTCCTTCTTCGCCTCTTCCTGCTGGGCCTTGGCCTGGTTCATCTGGAGCATCTGCATCTGCTCCTGACGCCCCTGCGCCTCGGCCTGCTTGGCCTCCTGCTCGGCCTGCTTGGACTCCGCTTTCGCCTGCTGCTCGGCCTGCTTGGCCTCCTGCTCCTTCTCCTTGGCCTCCTGCTTGGCCTCCTGTTCGGTGCGGATGCGGTCCTGCTTGGCCTCCTGCTCGGCCTGCTTGGCCTCCTGCTCCTTCTCCTTGGCCTCCTGCTTGGCCTCCTGCTCGGCCTGCTTCGCCTCCTGCTTGGCCTCCTGCGCGGCCTCCTTGGCGTCCTGCTCCTTCTCCTTCGCCTCCTGCTTCGCCTCCGCCGCGGCCGCCTTGGCGTCCGCCTTCGCCTCCGCCGCGGCCGCCTTGGCGTCCGCCTCGGCCTTCTCCTTCTCCCTCTCGGCCTTCGCCTCGGCCTTCTCCTTGTCCGCCTTGGCCTCCTGCGCGGCCGCCTTGGCGTCCGCCTCGGCCTTCGCCTTCGCCGCTTCCTCCTTCGCGATCCTTGCCTGATCCTTCTGCCAGTTCATGAAATCTTCTTGCTTTTTAGCGGCCTCGTCAGCAGCCTTTTTCGCATCATCCTCTTTCTTTTTGTTGTCATCCTCCAGCTGTTCGGCCTTGGCTTCGTCGTACCCCTCCTTGAGGGTACTTCCGCCTCGGGACTTGACGGTCCCCAGGTCGAAATTGCTGCTGCTCCAGCTGTTTTTAACATATTCCATGGCATCGATCGCGGCGGCCTCAAGATTGTCCTTGACGGACTGTTGCCACATCTCGATGGATTTGTTCCCGATAGCCTCCCAGGTGGTGAGATCCTTCAGGTCGCCGAAGTCCATCAGCGCGGCGCCCGGCCGTTCCGCTTTGGCCCTGTTGTCGAATCCCTCTTCCGCCACATAATTCGTGTAGTAACTGTCCCCGGCAGACTCGATCTCGTAACCGATCTTCGTTATGTTGTGATCCCACGTATACTTCATCACGTCCGTCAGCAGATCACTGAGCCAGCGCAGCGGGTTTCCCATCATGAGTTCCCAGTTCATCCAGACGTTGTGAAGGTCTATCACCGCCTTCTGGAAATCCTTTTTCGCCTGCCGGACTTCATTCCCCTGCTTCGAGAAGTAACTCCCGTTCGGACTCATGTCCTCCGCGTAATCGGTGTACTGCTTGTTGATTTTAGAAATGAGGTCCCAGAAGACACCTGCCGCCTTGCCGCGCCATGCGTCGTTCTCCTCCGTGCCGAGTCTGCCCTGCCATTCCTCCACTATCCGCTGCTGGTTCAGGAAGAACTCGGCGACCCGGTCGAAGGAACCGGCCACCACATCGAAGGTCCCGAGCGAGACGGAGGCGGCGTCATCCACGGGGAGGCCGTTCCAGGCGAAACCATGGGTGCCGAGCTTCTCGTCGTTCCGCAGCTTCTCCAGCGCCAGTCCGGTGCCGTAGCTGTACTGCGTGAGCTTCGTCGTGTCCCAGGTGGGCTTGCCGTCCATCCCCAGATGTCCGTCGATGCTGCTGGTGAAGGTCCCGCCCTCCACATAGCCGCCGGTCGGCGGTCCGCCCGACGACTTCTCACCGAGCAGCGTGATGCGCGCCTTGTGCATCGAAACGTCCGACCCCACACCGCCGCTCGTCGAGTAGAACGGGATAACGAAGTCTGTGTTGTTGATGTCGTAGCCGGCGTTCTCGTACAGCCAGTTCAAGTCTTCGGTGTCGACGTAGTCGACATAGCCGACATCAGATATCTCCACCTTCATCTGGGGGATACCTTCATTGCCGACCAGCGTGTCGAAGAGATCGGCCCGGGGTGGCGCTACGAATCCCGTGAAGAAGCCGATGGCCTCCGCCCACTTGTCGTTCGCGCTGGTGAGCGCGGTGGTGACCTTGCTGGAATCGAGCGCCATGCCGGGATGCCCTTTTCGGTGAGGAGGTACGGGGCAGGGGGGTGAATCAGGGGGCGTACGGGGTAGAGGTACGCGGCTGGTACGAGAAAATTCAGCAGCCTCGCGGGGAGGACGCGACAGGATCAGTCATCGTCGTCGTCGCCACCCCCCTTGCTCCCGCTGCCCTCGGAGAGCACATCGTCGACGTCCTCGAAGAAGTTGACGAACTTCTTTCCGTCGATCTTTTCCAGACTTTCTTCTTGCGTCTTGGACATCTCCGCGATGGTGTCTCTGAGGTTGGCCTCGATCTCCTCGAACAATTCGCTCTGGTTCTTCAGGATGCCGTCGAGCTGCTCCAGAACGGCGTTCAACGACTTGACCAGGTAACCGCCGTTGACCCGCCCCCCCTCGTCGGCAGCCATCGTGCCGATCGCGATCGGAACCTTCTGTCCGTCGTAAAATCCCGACGCCGCCTTCGCGCCGTTCCCTGCCAGCAGATTCCCCACCGCCGGCACCTGCAGGGCGTCGTCGGCCGGGGCGGTCCCGTCCTCCCTGATCAACCTGATCGCCTCCCGGAACGGGCCCACATCCTTCTCGATGAAGCTCTCAAGCCAGGCTTTGTTCAGATTGACCGTGGGTGTGTTCTCCGCCATGCCGTACTCCTCCTGCTTGCACGAAGGACGGCCGCTCGCATGACATCGCACGCGGACGGCCGCCCGAAGGGGTGGGGTGTCGCCTACGCGGTCAGCCGCCGATGCGCACGGTCTCCCACAGCTGCGTCAGGGACTTCTCGCTGTACTGGTAGCTGTCCGAGACGTCGGTGAGCAGGGCCGAGTTCTCGGCGAGGATCCTCTTCATCTCCTCGACCGCGTTGTTCCACGCCGTCTGCTTGTCGCCGTATATGTCCTTGTCCTCACCTTCCCAGGACTCCTTGAGCGCCTGGAGTTCCTTGTCCAGGTTGGCGAGGATGCTGTCGATCGCCTTGGTCTGCTGGACCATGTCGTCGGCGGCGTTGTTCATGTGGGAGTAGTCGACGTAGATTTTTCCGTCGGTAAAGTCAGGCATCTTCGACCTCGTCTCGCAGCGACTGCGTCAGGTATGGGTTGGGGGGAACCTCAACGGAAAACCCCTGACCGGGGTTGTCCGACAGGTGGGCTACCGGTCGGGTCAGCCGTGCAACGCGTTGAAAATCGCGTCGGCCCGATTGTGCTGCTGCTGGACGGCCTCGCTTGCCTGGGACTGCTGCATGCCCTTCGCCTTGCGCGTCTCCTCCAGCGTTTCGATCATGCTCCTGAGGTTGACGGAGATGACCTCCGCCTGTCGGTCCCACGCCTCCAGAAGCTTCTGGTACGCACCGCCGTCGCCGCCGCCGTATCCGGAGCCCAGGTTGTTCTTCATGCTCTCGACGTCCTGTCGGCACCTCTGGACACCGTCGAAACCGCTCCCCAGAGCCGTGATGCCGTTCGCTGTCGCCTGGTCTTCCGACAGCTGCCTACCGTTGGGACCTGCCATGGGCCTGTGCCTCCTGAGATTTCGCCGCCGGGCGTTGGACCCTGGCGGCATACACGACCGGACATGGAAGGTCTTCGTCCGGTTGGTCTGGACAAGTGAGCCTAGATAATGGGTAGTTCCGTGTTCAATGGCTCACGTCACTTTCTTCATGACTAGTGTGCGCTTTGGACGGTTCCCGGCGGAGATTTCACCCTGGTGAAAACTCCGCCTCCCCCTGAGGAGCTGTCGCACGGCTCACTCCTTGTCGCAGCGCGGCGCCGTCGTACCGCTGCGGCCCACGACGGCGGCCTCCGGGGTGAGGTCGGGGCCCGTCGGCAGCATCGCCAGCAACGGCGACGGGAGCCCCTGTGCCTGACCCTCCGTATAGCCGAGCGCCGCGAGCGCGTCAGCCGATCCCACCCGGTACTTCATGCCGGTGTCCGTCACCAGATAGACGGTGACGCCGACCTTGGTCCCGCCCGCGCCGAGAGCGCGCACCAAGGCGCCCCCGCCCGGCCGTACAGTGATCCGGCCGACCGGCAGACACGCCGGCGTCAGCCCCTCGGGCGGCGCCTGGGCGACCGGGCCGAGCGCGCCCGGCTGGACCAGGGCCACGCTGATCCGCGGCCCCCGCTCACCCGACTCGACCCGTACGCACGCGGTCCGGTCCTCGTCGATACCCACCGCCTCCGGCGGCGCCTCGGGCAGATCCGTGCCGGTCGCGGACTCGCCGGCGCCCGGCGCCAGATGACCGCTCAACACGTCCGCGCCCAGGGCCGTCACCTTCGCGGCCCCGCCCTCGTACACCTTCTCGCGGGTGTCGGGATCGCCGAGCGCCAGCGCGGCCCCCGTTGCGGTGAGCGGGGTCAGGCCCTCTTTCCGCAGCAGGTAGTACCGCTCGGCGGAGCCCGGAACCGTGACCCGGAACACCTCGCCGACCCGGCTCTCCCGGCCGCCGAGTGACGGTCCGTCCTCGCCCTTGCCGGGTACCTCCTCCGGTGTCAGATCAGGCCCGGACGGCAGGGAGTTCAGGAAGGCCCCCGACACGGGGACCAGCGGGGTGGAACCGTAACCGAGAGCCTCCCGGGCACGGCTGTCCGGGTCCAGCCGCAGCTTGCTGCCCCGCCACACCAGATAGCCCGCCTTGTCGGGCCCGGCCACCAGCAGCGTCTTCGAGGTGGCCAGGCCCGCGGCATCGGACTTCGTGCCCACGGCGAGGACCGTACTCGTCGAACCGGTGGCGCTGCCCGAACACACCTGCCACGCACCGGTGTCAAGGTCCCCTCCGTCGGGCACCGCGTCCGGGGCTCCGTCGATGCCGACGGGCGCCCCGTGCGGCGTGCCCTTCAGCGAGCCGGAGCCGACCGCGGAGGCCTTCATGTCGGCGCCCGCCAGCAGCCGCGCCGAGGCGTAGTTCCGCACCGGCCGCAGCCGGCCGTCCAGATAGAGGTAGCGGGAGCCGGTGTCCTTGTTGACGACGAGCGTCCCGGCCTCCCGCCAGGAGTCCTTGGCGCCCGGCTTGAGCAGACCGAGGACGAACGACCCGGCCGACAGGAGCACGGCGATCACGATGCCGATGACCACGCCCCGGTTGGTCCTGCCCTGCGGGCTCTCCGGGGCGTCCGGGTCGGCGCGCAACATGCCCGAGGTCAGCCGCCCCATGACGAACATGTGCGCCTGGACCTGATCACGTTTGGACTGCATGGTGCGTTCGTTCCCTCCGGTTCAGCCGTTGATGGCGCGCAGCGTGCCGTACACGCCGAGCACCCAAAGCCCCAGCGGCAGCAGGCTGATCGCCATGGCCGTGTGCAGGATTTCCCCGAGGCGCCCCCAGTACGGGACGAGCCGCCGCCCGGGAACGGTCCAGGAGGCGATGGCGATGCCCGCCGTGAACGCGAGCAGGCCCGCGGCCGACACGAGCCGCATTCCCGGCGAGTAGTCCGGTACATAGACGAGGACCAGCAGGAGCAGGCCGCCCACGCCCGGGATCACCAGCGAGAGGCGCTGCCAGACATTGCCCAGGCCCTGAGCGTGCAGGACGAGCAGCAGGGACAGCGCCACCGTCATGATCGTCTCTGCCAGTTCGGCCTCTCGGGCCAGTACGGCCAGGCAGCCCGCGCAGACCACGCCCACCGCCCCGTACATCGACGTCATCCAGCCGTCGGCGAGGATGGCGCGGGCCGCGACCGAGGAGGTGGGATGCGGCTCGATGCCCTCCTGCAACTGCCGCGCGTTGGTCGGCAGCGGAGGCATCCGCATCCCCGACATGCGGAACGACAGCGAGGGCACGAACGCGCCGAGGATCACCGCGATGACGGCGATGATCCCGGCCGCGTGCACCGGAGCCAGATCAGTGGCGAGCATCAGGATCGCGGCAAACGCGCCGAACGCCGAGATCACGGCCAGGCCGATGAAGAGCGCGGCGAACGAGGCCACGGTCGCCAGCGCGAGCACCGCGCCGCCCGCCCCGGCCGCGGAGGCGGCGAGCAGCCGCGCGCCCAGCACCTCGTACAGGTGCGGACCACTCAGCTGACCGCCCGGCAGGAGCCAGCCGGCCAGCACCAGATACGGCCCCACCATGAAGCCCAGCACCGCTCCGGCGCCGGAGTCCCCGACGGCCCGGCTCGCCGCGCCGGCGCCCGCGAGCAGCAGCATCCCGGCGGCGGCGGCGAACACGGCCCGGGAGACCGCGGAGCCACCCGGCAGCGCGATCACCCCCATGCCGCCGACGAGCACCGCGACCACGACGCCGAGCAGCAGCCGCCGGCTGACCTTCGGGCTCCAGCCGTACGGGTGCTCCCGCATGGTGGTGGCGATGCCGTCCACCAGGTCGTCGAGGTGCACCTCGGGCAGCGCCTCGTCGCGAGGTCTGAGATAGAGGGTGTCGCCGTCCCTCAACCCGTACGAGTCGAGGGTGCGTTCCTCGTCCAGTGGTTCGCCGCCGAGGCGCTGGAGAATCCAGCCGCCGTGGTCGATACCGGCTTCTTCGAGGTCGTCGCCGCCGTAGCCGAGGACAGCGGGCAGGAGGTCCGCGACGGGAACGTCGGCGGGTACGGCGAGATCGATGCTCTTGGCGGGGGCTCGTACCGTCAGACGGCACAGCTCGGCCACCTGATTATCAGTCATCGGGATGGCTCACGCTTCTCCGTTGGCACTTCTGAGAATGGGGGGGGAACGCTGGATGACGCGTCGTCGAACATCGCACTTCGCGGTCGCGTTCGGAAACAATTCAATGGGCCGGTTATTGTCGCCCGGAGCGACGATCGTAGTATCAGCCGCCTGCCGTGGACGATGTGGCCTATGGCACAGAACTCTTCGGACGAGCGGGCGTCAAAGCCCGTCAGTGACGTTCTGCCCCCGCTCTCCCACTTTGCCCCGTAAGGAGACGGCCCCTTGAGTGTGGTCCTGTTCCGCCGCCCGGCCCGACGCCGCGGCCCGGATATGCCCGACGGGGAGCTGACTCTCCAGGAGCCACCGACGCTCCCCGAGATCGTGCCCGACACCACCGCCGTGTGGACGTATCTCCCCATGGCGCTCATGTCCGTTTCCATGATGTTCATGTTCATGCGACCCGGCATGACCAGGGGCAGCGGCGGATTCATCTATCTCGCCCTGGGACTGATGGTGGTCGCCTCCGCCGCCATGCTCATCGGTCAGATGATGAAGCGCAGCGGCGAACGCAAGCAGCGCCTCAAGGGCGAGCGGCGGGACTATCTGCGCTATCTCACCCAGATCCGGCGCAAGGTGCGCGGCGCCGTCGTCGACCAGCAGCGGGCGCTGGCCTGGCGCCACCCCGAGCCGGCCGCCCTGTGGTCGATGGTGGGCACGACACGGCTGTGGGAACGCAGGCCGCGCGACGAGGACTTCGGCGAGATCCGGGTGGCGGTCGGCGACCAGAAGCTGGGCCTCAAGCTGACCCCGAGTGCGACCACCCCCGTCGAGGACCTGGAGCCGCTCAGCGCGCACGCCCTGCGCAGCTTCATCCGCGCCTACGGGACCGTGCCCGAGCAGCCCATCGCGATCTATCTGCGGGCCTGGGCCCGGGTACTGTTCCGGGGCGACGAGGAGCTGATACGTTCCACCGCCCGCGCCATCATCGCCCAACTCGCCACATTCCACTCGCCGGACGACGTGTGGATCGCCCTGTGTGTCTCCGACGAGCGGCGCGCGGACTGGGAGTGGGCGAAGTGGCTCCCACACAGCCTCCACCCGCACGACACCGACGGCGCGGGCCCGACCCGGATGACCGTCTCGGCCCTCAACGAGCTGGAGGACCTGCTCGGCGCCGAGTTCATGGAGAGGCCCCAGTTCGACCCTGACGCCGTCCCCGGGCGGGAGGAGCCGTTCACCGTGATCGTGGTGGACGGGGGCAGCGTCCCGGGCGGCCACCGCCTGGACGGTCCCGGCTTCCGCAACGCCGTCGTACTGGACCTCACCGGAGCGCTCAGCTGGCGGCCCGGCCGGGTCACCCTCCGCTTCGAGGTGACCGAGGACTCGTTCGCGCTGGTACGCACCGACCGGGACCGCAAGGAGCAGACCACCCGGCTCGGCCGCCCCGACGGCTTCGGCCCGACGGGCTCGACGGCGCTCGCGCGGCGGCTCGCCCCGTACCGCATGGGCCTGGGTACGAGCTCGGACTCGGCCGAACCGCTCGCCACGAACGTCGAACTGACCGCACTGCTCGGCATCCCCGACCTGCACCGCCACGACCCGCCCGAGCTGTGGCGACGGCACACCGGGCCCAACCGGCTGAAGGTGCCGATCGCGGTCGGCGCGGACGGCCAGCCGGTGGAGCTCGACATCAAGGAGTCCGCCCAGGGCGGCACCGGACCGCACGGCATGCTGATCGGCGCCACCGGCTCCGGCAAGAGCGAGCTGCTGCGCACGCTCGTCCTCGCGCTCGCTCTGACGAACTCCTCGGAGACGCTCAACTTCGTCCTCGTCGACTTCAAGGGTGGCGCCACCTTCCTCGGCCTGGACGAACTGCCGCACACGTCCGCCGTCATCACCAACCTGGCCGGCGAGGCGGCGCTCGTCTCCCGTATGCAGGACGCCCTGCACGGCGAACTGATGCGCCGCCAGGAGCTGCTGCGCTCCGCCGGCAACTACACCTCGGCGCTCGACTACGAGAAGGCGCGGGCCTCCGGGATCCCGCTGGAACCTCTGCCCAGCCTGTTCGTCGTCGTCGACGAGTTCAGTGAACTGCTCGCCGCGCACCGCGAGTTCATGGAACTGTTCGTGATGATCGGCCGGCTCGGCCGAAGCCTCGGCGTGCATCTGCTGCTCGCCTCGCAGCGGCTCGACGAGGGCCGTATGCACCAGCTGGAGAGCCACCTCTCCTACCGGATCGGCCTGCGTACGTTCTCCGCCATGGAGAGCCGCGGCGTCCTGGGCGTGCCGGACGCCTACCAGCTGCCGCCGCATCCCGGCAGCGGCTTCCTCAAGTCCGGTGTGGAGGCGCTGGCCCGCTTCCGCGCCGCGTACGTCTCCGGCCCGTACCAGCAGCGGGGCGGCAGCGCCAACCAGGCGCGGGTGGCCAGCCAGACCGTGCCGTGGACGAACAGTTACGTCGTACCCAGGCAGCTGCCCGACGCGCCGGAGCCCGAGCCATCGGGGGAGCCGGACGAGACCGGCGACACGCTGCTGTCCGTGGCCGTGAAACGGCTCCTCCCCGCCGGTCCGCCGGCCCACCAGGTGTGGCTGCCGCCGCTGGACCTGCCGGCGACGCTGGACCAGGTCCTGCTGCCGCTCACCCCTGACCCGGAGCTCGGGCTGACGACCGTCGGCTCGCCGAGCCGCGGACACCTCAAGATCCCCATCGGCATCGTCGACCGTCCCTTCGACCAGCTCCGCGACCTGCTGACCGTCGACCTGTCGGGCGCGGGCGGGCACATCGCCATCGCCGGTGGCCCGCAGAGCGGCAAGAGCACGATGGTGCGCACCATCCTGACCTCGTTGGCGCTCACCCACACGCCGCGTGAGGTGCAGTTCTACTGCCTCGACTTCGGTGGCGGCACGCTGGCGGGGCTGGCCGGGCTGCCGCACATGAGTGGTGTCGCCGCGCGCCTGGACAAGGAGCGGGTGAGCCGTACGATCGCCGAGGTCACCACGCTGCTGGCGATGCGGGAGCGGTTCTTCCTCGACCACGGCATCGACTCCATGGCGACCTTCCGCCGCCGCCGCGCCGCCGGGGAGTTCCCCGACGAGAAGCACGGCGATGTGTTCCTGGTGATCGACGGCTGGTCGACGGTGCGTCAGGACTTCGACCGGCAGATCCAGACGTTCGGCTCGATCGCCTCGCGCGGCCTCAACTACGGCATCCATCTGATCGTCACCACCGCCCGCTGGGTGGAGCTGACGTCGTCGATCCGCGACCAGGCCGCCACCCACCTGGAACTGCGGATGGGTGACCCGATGGACTCCGAGATCGACATGCGCCGCGCGGCGACCGTACCGCGCCTGCCGGGGCGTGGCCTGACCCGGGACGCCAAACTGCACTACCTCACCGCGCTCCCCCGCATCGACGGCGTGGAGTCGGCCGACGATCTGACCGACGGCGTCGCCGGCCTGGTCGCGGCGGTCAAGGAGAGCTGGCAGGGCCCGCCGGCCCCGCCGGTACGGATGCTGCCGACCCGCCTGCCGGTCGCCCAACTGCCGGCGCCGGAGGGCGACTTCCGGGTGGCCATCGGCCTGGAGGAGGAGCGGCTGACCACGGTGTGGCACGACTTCTCCGAGACGCCGCACATGATCGTGGTCGGCGACACGGAGAGCGGCAAGACCAACATGCTGCGGCTGACGGCCAAGGCCATCATGGACCGGTACACGCCCGCGGAGGCCCGGATCATGCTCGTGGACTACCGCCGCGCGCTGGTGGAGGCGATCCCGGACGAATACCGCCTGGGGCACGCGGTGTCCATGGACGCGCTGAAGGACCTGGTCTCCGGGGCCGCGAGGGCCGTCGCGGCTCGCTCACCGGGCCCGGAGATCACACCGTCCCGGATGCGGCTGTGCGACTGGTGGACCGGGCCGAGGCTGTTCATCCTGGTCGACGACTACGACATGCTGGGCACGGGCCCGATGAACGCGCCCTTCGACCCGCTGATGAACCACCTGGCGCTCGGCTACGAGGTCGGTCTGCACCTGATCGTCTCCCGCTCGGCGGGAGGCGCGGGCCGCGGCCTCGGGGAAACCGTCATGCGCCGCCTCCAGGAGGTCAACACCCCGGTCCTGCTGCTGTCGTGCCCCCCGTCGGAGGGCTACGTCCTGGGCAGCCTCAAGGGCCGCAACCTGCCTCCGGGACGAGGCACGCGGGTCACCCGGCGCAAGTCGACAGAGATACAGACGGCGGTGCTGGAGGACGAAACGCTCTGAGGTCGGGGCGCCGTGACGCCCCGACAGCCCCGGGAGGCCGGGGACGGGTCCCCTCGGGCCGCCCGTCCCCGGCCTGGCGGCCGTGGGCGGCGGATCGGAGCGTACGGCTGAGTCGGGGGCGGCCGGACCCGGTCAGGCTGCCGATTCCCCCGGCTCGTGAACGCGACGCCGTCTTCGACAGGGCACGCAGTCGGAGTCGCTCTCGACGGGTCCGCGGAAGAGTCCGACTCGCGTTCAGCAACATGCGACTGGAAAGGCGACAGAAGATGTCGGGTTTCCGCGAAACCATCATGTCGCCACCGTCCGACCGGGCGTGGGCCCAGCGGCACTCGGATACGGAAGGACGCACATGGCAGCATTGGAGGGCAAGGTCGCTCTCGTCGCAGGGGCGACGCGGGGAGCGGGCAGGGGGATCGCGGTCGAGCTCGGCGCGGCCGGGGCCACCGTCTACGTCACCGGCCGCAGCACCCGGGGGCAGCGATCGGAGTACGACCGCCCCGAGACCATCGAGGACACCGCCGACCTGGTGACCGCGGCGGGCGGACGCGGCATCGCGGTCCCCACCGACCACCTCGTCCCTTCCGAGGTCCGCAGCCTGGTGGACCGCATCGCAGCCGAACAGAGTCGCCTGGATGTCCTCGTCAACGACATCTGGGGCGGTGAGCACCTCTTCGCCTGGGACGCCCCCGTGTGGGAGCACGACCTCGACAAAGGGCTGCGGTTGCTGCGGCTCGCGGTGGACACTCACGCGATCACCAGCCACCACGCCCTGCCCCTGCTCCTGCGCAACCAGGGCGGGCTGGTGGTCGAGATGACCGACGGCACGGCCGAGTACAACCAGGACAACTACCGGCTTTCGTTCTTCTACGACCTCGCCAAGGCATCGGTGCTCCGCATGGCCTTCGCACTGAGCCGCGAACTGGAGCCACGGGGCGCCACAGCGGTGGCGCTGACGCCCGGGTGGATGCGCTCCGAGATCATGCTCGACAACTTCGGCGTGACGGAGGAGACCTGGCACGACGCGTTGGAGCGCGAGCCGCACTTCTGCATCTCCGAGACCCCTGTCCGAGCCCCTGGTACGCGGCGTAGCACCAGTGCTGCGGGGGTCTGGACAACAGCTTCTGAGCTCGGCCCGGGCGCCGCGCGCCCTACCCCCTGCTGTCCGCCGGCCGCCAGCCCCGCGCGCGTCCCCGCGGGATGACCGCCGCCCCGGCGGCCACGAGCAGCACCACCGCGCCGCCCACGCCACCCACGACGAGCGCGCGCGTGCGCGGCTCCGACGACACCATGGGCGGGACCACCGCCGCCTCGGGTCGTGGCGTGGCCCCCTGACGGGCTGCCAGCAAGGCGGTCAGCGCGGCATACGGGTCCAGCCGCGGCGGCGCCGCCGGGTAGGCCGCCTCCGTGAGCTGCCGGGAGACCTCCGCCGCCGTCATCCGCGGGTAGCGCGCCCGCACCAGCGCCGCCGCCCCCGCGACGTTCGCGGCGGCGAGCGAGGCACCCGAGCCGATGAAGTGCCCGTCCCCCTTGGGCCCGACACTCACCACCGCGTCGCCGGGAGCCGCCAGGTCCGCGCCCGGCACCACCGGGGCGTTGGTCGGCCGCTTGCCGTCGGGACCGTAATCCGTCACCGCCAGCACCCCGGGCGCCGCCGCGGGCCAGTACCAGGGCTCCGGCGTCACGGTACCGCCGGTGGACCGGTCCCTGGGCATCGAGTCCGGGGCGAGCGGAGCGACCACCAGGGCGTCCTTCCCCTTGGCGTACGCGACGGCGTCCGTCAGGACCGCCTTGCCGGTGGGCAGCGCCCGCGCGACATAGATGACGGAGGCCCCACCGTCGGCCGCCTCCCGTATCCCGGCGGCGACCCCGTCCGCCGTGGCGACACCGCGCTCGTCCGCACCCCGTACGGCCAGGATCCGGGCCTGGGGCGCCAGCCCCGCCGGCCCCTCGCCCTCGCTCTCTTCGCGCGCCGCCGCGATCAGTCCGGCGGCGAACGTGCCGTGCCCGACGCAGTCCTGGCCCGCGTCCCCGAGCGCCGAGACCCGCCCGGACAGGCCGGACGCGTCCTCAGCCACCCCGGTGTCCACCACCGCGACCGTCGTCCCCGCGCCCTGCGAGAGCGGCCGGGCTCTGGCCATCCCCAGAGCCCCGTGTGTCCACGGCTCGGCCTCGGCGTGCTCGGCGGAGGCTCCCGCACATGGCTCGTCCGCCTCCAGCGCGGACCGTACGACGGGCAGTTCCACCGGATCGGCCGCGGCGGGCACGGCTCCGGCGGCGGTCAGCGGCAGGGCCACGAGCAGGACGGCGGCCAGCGCCGACGTTCGGGGGCGGCGAGAGATACGAACACGGCGCATGGCGCGCATGATAGGCGCCGTTGATGACCGCGGAACGCACGGGTGGGGACCCGCGTACATACGACAAAGGCGCGTACGGGTCCAACTCGCCCGAATACCTCTGTATAGGACTCAGCGCCAACAAGCAGGTGAAGTCCCCGGTCCCTCCTGGAACATGACGGCCCCGGTCCCGTAGCCTTCACCGCGTGCGCACCGCCGCACCCGGCATCCCCGGACTACCTGCCCCTCCCCGCCCCGGCGAGGGAGGAGGCGCGCGGCGGCGACACCACAACGAGGAGGATCGAGCGTGTCACGCCAGTTGCTCAGGGTCTGCCCGGACCAACCGGACAGCTTCCGGACCATCGGTGAGGCCCTGGCGAAGGCACGTACGGGAGCGGTGATACGGGTCGGTCCCGGCCGTTACCCCGAGAACCTCACCGTCAAGACCCGCGTCACCATCGTCGCCGAGAGCGGCCCCGGCACGGCCGAGATCTGCCCGCGCCGCGGCACCGCGGTCTCCCTCGTCGCCGACGCCGTGATGCTCACCGACCTGACGCTGCGCGGCGGGACCGAGGACCTGCCGGTGGTCGACGCGCCGCGCGGCCAGGTCGCGATGGACGGCTGCACGGTCGTGGGCTCGGGCTGGACGGCCGTCCTGGCCCGCGAATCGGGCTCCGTGGCCATGCGTGACTGCCGGGTCAGCAACCCGTCCGGCGCCGGAATCGTGGATTCCGCCCCCACGGGCAGCATCATCGCCGGCTGTCTCGTCGAGAACCTCGGCACCTCCGCCATCGTCATCGGCGCGGAAGCCCGTACGACCGTACGGGACTGCCGTCTGCGCGATGCCCGCGCCAACGGCATCCTGGCCTCGGACGAGGCACAGGGCCAGGTGGAGGACTGCGACATCTCCGGCACCGACAAGCCGTCCATAGCCCTGGAGGGCCGCAGCGCCACCCGCATCGTGCGGACCACCGTGCACGACACCTCGGTCGGCGTCTACATCACCAGCGCCTCCCGCCCGTTCCTCGAACAGGTCACGGTCCGGGACACCACGGGCCCCGGAATCATGCTCGCCTCGAACGCCGACCCCGAGCTGCTGAGCTGCCGCACCGCACGCACCAAGGGCAACGGACTCGCCGTCACCGAACGCTCCCGCGGCAGCTTCCAGGACTGCGAATTCGACAGCGCCGCCGCCCCCGCGATCCGGGTGACCGGGTCCAGCTCGCCCACCCTCACCAGCACCATGGTCCGCGACTGCGCCGACAAGGGCACGGCCGTACTGCTGGAGGACGAGTCGTCGCCGGAGTTCGACGGACTGGTGATCACGGACTCGGCCGCCGGCGCGATCCGCATACGGGCCGGCGCCAACCCGCTCGTGCGCGGCGCGCGGATCACCGCGCCGGGCAGCCACGGCGTCGAGGTGGTCGAGGACGGGCGCGGACGGCTGGAACACAGCGAGATCGACCGCGCCGGCGGCGCCGCGCTCCGGATCGCCTCGGGCGGCAACCCCGAGGTCCGCGACACAGTCATGCGCGGCGCGAGCGAAGCCACCGTCTCCGTCGGCGCGGAGGGCCTCGGCACCGTCCGTGACTGCTCGATCGAATCCGGCTCGGCATCCGGCATCAGCGTGGAGAGCGGCGGCGAACTGTCCGTGCTCCGCGCCCACATCACGGACTCCGCCGCCCACGGCATCCTGGTGACGAACGGCGGCCGGGCGACCCTCAACGCCTGCCAGATCACCGGCAGCGTCGGCGACGGCATCCGCATCGACAGCTCCGAGCCGGTCTCCGTCGTCGGCTGCACCGTCCGGGACAACCGCGGCGCGGGCATGCGGCAGTCCCGCGCGAGCGAACGGCTCACGGTGGAGGACCTGAACAGCGCGGGCAACGCCGTGACGGACGCCTGGGGCGACACCCTGCTCGAGGGAGCCGGCGCGGCCGGCCCCGGCGGCGAGAAGAACAAGGTCCCCGAAGGCCCCCTGGCGTCGCTGGAAACACTGGTCGGTCTCGCCGACGTCAAGCATCAGGTGCGGACTCTCGTCAACCTCAACCAGCTCGCCCAGCGCCGCGCGCAACTCGGCATGCCCGTACCGCCGATGAGCCGCCATCTGGTCTTCTCGGGCCCGCCCGGCACCGGCAAGACCACCGTGGCCCGGCTGTACGGCGGCATCCTCGCGGACCTGGGAGTGCTGCCCTCCGGCCACCTCGTGGAAGTCTCCCGCGCCGACCTCGTCGCACAGGTCATCGGCGGCACGGCCATCAAGACCACCGAGGCGTTCAACGAGGCGCTCGGCGGTGTCCTGTTCGTCGACGAGGCGTACACCCTCCTCTCCGACAGCAAGGGATCCGGCGCCGACTTCGGCCGCGAGGCCGTCGACACCCTCCTGAAACTGATGGAGGACCACCGCGAGGACGTGGTCGTCATCGCCGCCGGATACACCGACGACATGGACACGTTCCTCTCCTCCAACCCGGGCCTCGCATCCCGCTTCACCCGCACCATCGAATTCGCCAACTACTCGGTCGACGAGCTGGTGACGATCACCGAGAACATGTGCGGGACCCACCGGTACGAGCTGGACCCGCGAACCCTGGAAGCCCTCGCCAAGCACTACGAACGGATGCCGCGCGACGCCACGTTCGGCAACGGCCGCGCGGCCCGCAGGGTGTTCGAGGAGATGGTGGACCGGCAGGCATCCCGGCTCAGCTCCATGACGAACCCGGCGGAGAGCGACCTGAGTCTCCTGCTGCCCGAGGACGTGGGGGAGAACAGCGCCGCCGCGGCCGACAGCGGACCGGGCTCCGAGGAACTGCTCGCCCAGCTCAACTCCATGATCGGTCTGACGGCGGTCAAGAACGAGGTGACCGCCCTGGTCAACCTGCTCACCGCCACCAGACAGCGCCAGGCCGCCGGACTGCCCACGCCGAAGATCAGCCAGCACCTCATCTTCTCCGGCCCGCCCGGTACCGGAAAGACCACGATCGCCCGGCTCTACGCGGACCTGCTGCGCTCCCTCGGCGTCCTGCCCAAGGGCCAGCTCGTCGAGGTGGCCCGCGCCGACCTGGTGGGCCGCTACGTGGGCCACACGGCGCAGCTCACCAAGGAGGCGTTCGAAAGCGCCCTGGGCGGTGTGCTGTTCGTCGACGAGGCGTACACGCTCACCCCCGAGGGCTCCGGCTCCGACTTCGGCCGCGAGGCCGTCGACACCCTCCTGAAGCTGATGGAGGACCACCGCGACGAGGTCGTCGTCATCGCCGCCGGATACACCGACGAGATGCAGCGCTTCCTCTCGTCCAACCCCGGCCTCGCCTCACGGTTCTCGCGTTCCGTGGAGTTCGAGAACTACACCACGGACGAGATGGTCGACATCCTGAGCGGGCACGCCGCCGGGTACGGGTACGACTGCGCGCCGGAAGCGGTCGACGCGCTGCGCATCCACCTGGACAGCCTGCCGCGCGACCGCTCCTTCGGTAACGCCCGCACGGCCCGCCAGATCCTGGAAACGATGATGACCCGGCAGGCCGGCCGCCTCGGCTCAATGCCCGCTCCCAGCCGGGACGACCTGCGCCTGCTGCTCCCGGAGGACCTGCCGCCGCAAAGCGCGGCCCCGCGCGTGAGGGGCTGAGCCCCGGCCTCGCGGACCACGGGGTGTGCCGGCTCCTGTGAGCCGGATGAGTCGCGGAACGTGACCTCGGCCAGGTTCAGCGTCACGCGGATCTGTCCGGAGCCGGTCAGCCGCTGGGCCTGGGTGCGCAGGGCGGGGGCGGTCGCGCTGTCGGCCTCTCCGGCGACGGCGAGCACGGCGAGGGCCGCCGGTCCTGGTGCTCGACGGCGCAGAGCTGAGACGGCGGCGCGGGGGTCTCTTCGGGCATTTCTGACTCGCCGCGTGTGCTCGTCACGGTGTCATCCGGCCGGTAGGGGCAAATCGCCCGACACCGCGCCTCCGGCGGAGCACGAGCAGCGGACGCGGCGACGGCTGGAGCGGAGCCGCCGGGGCCACCGGCGCGAAGGGCGACGCCGGCGCGGTCGCGGACATTGCCGGTCATGGTCTGGACCCCGGAGCAGACTGCCGTCTTCCTCGACTTCGTCGCGACGGACCGGCTATACACGCTCTGGCGGCTCATCACCTTCCGAGGCACCCGCCGAGGGCAACCACCGCTGCACGCGGATTGCACGTTTGGCCACCGGTCGGCCACCAGGGAGCGCATGGCGGGGCCTCTGGGCTGACGCATCAACAGAAGTTACGTCAGGGAAAAGCAAAAGCCCCAGGTCACGGCGAGTGAGTCCTGAGGCTTTCACAGAGCCGCCTTCGGGATTCGAACCCGAGACCTACGCATTACGAGACCATGAGTGATCGTGTTGCTTAGTGCTTCGCCATACTGTCCGGTGACGTTTGTGCTGGTCAGAGCACGTGCTGGAGATTGACCCGTGCTTCTTCGTGATGCACCGTCCAAAGGCGTCTGTCCACCGGCTGTCCACCGGTGAGGCAGCAGGAAGAGGTCAGCGAGGGCACTGCGTGGCTGTCAGCGTAGCTCCTGACGACGCAAGACGGGCAGATGAGAGGGCTTGTCCGACCTCGACAAAAGCACCTTCGTCGGCAGCGAGTGGAGGTGTGCCCTCGATCGGCAGGCACCCCCGGCGGTCGGCTCAGTTCGGAGCGGATCCCAACGTGTCCCAGGGAGAGGGAGCTTCGCGCTCTTGGCGCGGATGTGTTCCGCCGGGGTTGCCATCGGGGTGCTGGTTGATCCAGCCCAGGCCGCCGATGTCGAGTCGGTGGCGGGCGCGGGTGACGGCGACGTAGGCGAGGCGAGCTTCGGCGTCGTCGATGTCTCCGGGCAAGGGGTCACCGTTCTCGTCCGTCTCTTCTTGGTCCATCGGCTCGGTGAAGTCCTCGCCGATGCGGACGGAGGCCCATTCTCGCCCTTTGGCCTTGTGGGCGGTGGAGACCACGATCTCAGCGCCCTGCTCGACCGAGAGTTTGTCCACCGCGTCGAGGATGACGTCGACGCCGTGTTCGTCGACAAGATCGACCAGGGGAAGCAGGTCACGGCCCGACGGGTCGTATTCGGCGTACTCCTGCAGCTCGCCCCAGGAATCGAAGAGGATCAGCTCGGGGTGGGTGCTGCGCTTGCCGGCCTTGAGGTCGCGGGCAGCTCGGGCAAGGGCGCGCAGGGCCTCGCCGCCGCCGACGAGGGCGACGCGGCGCCCTTCCTCCAGCAGGCGCATGACTTCGAGCATCGCGCCGACATTGGACCGGCACAGGATCGCGTCCGGTTCCTCGACACGTTCGAGGCGGGTGTTGATCACCGGGGTGCCGGTCAGCCGGATCGGCGAGTCGACGATATGCAGCCACCGGTTGGCCTCCTCGGCGAGCGCGGAGCCGAAACGGAAGGACTGGGACAGGGCCAGCTGGGTACCGTCGAAGGCGCTCATCACGCCGCGTCGTTCGCGATCGACTTGTTGAACGCGATGTACCGGCCTGATGTGGTTGTACTGGCCGCGAGCATCGCCAGCGTCGTCGTCTTCCCGGTTCCGGCGCCGGCCTGCAGGACCAGGTGCTCCCCACGCCGGAAGGTATCGACAGCCGTGCTCTGCTCAAGGGTGGGTGCGGGCATCGTGCTCCTCAAAGGGTGGATGCGGCTCCATAGCGCGATCGCACGGTGACACACAGAGACGTTCCGCGTCCGGCGATCACAGAATCCGCTGCCCCTTCCGTGCCCGCCAACTCGCGACGACTGCATATTGCCTGCACCGCTGCTAAAATGACGGCATGACCGCGATCACGATTCGGGATGTCCCGGACGACACAGTCAACGCTCTGAAGGTCCGCGCCGCACAGGCGGGCAAGTCGCTCCAGGCGTACGCCCTGGACCTTCTCTCCCGGGAGGCCGTCAAGCCCACCCTCGCGGAGATGGCCGCACGCCTGGAGCGTGAAACCCGCACCGAGCTCAGTACGACCGACATCCTCGACGCCGTCGAGGACGGGCGGGACCGACGTTGATCGTCATTGACTGCTCCAGCCTCGTGCACTTCCTCCTCGACCACGGCAAGACCGGAACCGCGATCCGTGAGCGAGTAGGCCGCGCCGACACTCTCGCGGCGCCCGGCCTACTGGACTACGAGATCACCTCGGCCGCCTTCGGGCTGGCCCGCGGCCGGCGAGGGGGCAAGCCGAAGATCACGGAAAAGGAGGCCCTGAAGGCGATCACCGACTACCAGGCCCTCGCCCTCGACCTGCACCCCACGCTGGTCCTGTGGCAGCGCGTACGCGAGCTGTCGAACAACCTCTCCGTCTACGACGCGCATTACGTGGCCCTCGCCGAGAGCTTCGGTGTTCCGCTGCTCACCAGCGACGCCAGGATCGAGCGCAGCGGAGCAGCACGCTGCACGATCGAGACCTTCGAGGCATCCAGCACCTGACCCCCGCAGCACCAAACGCGCGCGGTTCCACAACCCATGAACGGTCTGTGAGGCTCCATAGCTGTCGCACTGGGTCTGGCCTTGGCGTCCGCCGCGCCCCGATCAGATTCGGGCGCTCCCCTTGCCTTGAGCCGGAGCGGATCCGTCCGGGGGGTGGTCCTGTGGCCGTTGACCGTCTCGGACGTGGTGCGGCCCAGCGCGTCGCGTTCGAAGACGACTTCCGCGTCCGGGTTCACCGCTGAGGTCATCTGTCCGGTCGCTGCGTATGCATACGTCGTCACGTCGCCGGCGTCATCCCGCTTTTCGGTCACCCGGCCAAGCGCATCCCGCGTGAAGCGCAGAGCCTCTCCCGCGCCGTTGGTGCGCGAGGTCAGCCGGCCCGCCATGCCATGTGTGTATGTCAGTGTGCGCCCGTTGAAGTCCGTCTCCGCGACCAGGCGGCCCGCCTCGTGGTAGGTGTACGACCATGTCAGCCCCTGGGGGTTGGTGACTCCTGTCAGGCGCAGTTCGGTGTCGTAGGCGAAGGAGCAGGTCGTGCCGTCCGGGTCCGTGCGAGTGGCGGTGACGTCGAAGGGGGCGGCCATGTGGTGCGTGCTGTTACCCGCGGAGTCGGTGTGGCTGAGGAGGTTGCCCTCCGCGTCCCACCTCCACGACTCCCTTGCCCCGTCCGCCAATGCGCGCCAGGCGGACTTGCCCTCCAGTGTCCAGCCCAGCCGGGTGCTGTGTCCCAGCGGGTCGGTCACCTCGACGACACGGCCGAAGGAGTCCCGGCCTATCGACGTCGTGTGGCCCAACTCGTCCGTCAGGGCCACGGCCAGCCCGGCCACGTCGTACGCCACCGTGCGGGTGTGGCCCAGCGCGTTCGTGACCGCCGTCGGGCGGCCCTGCGCCTCGTACACGTACCGGGTCTCGGCGCCCACCGGGTCGACGGTCGTCAGCAGGTTCCCCTGCTCGTCGTAGGTGTGCAGCCAGGTCGCCCCGCCCGGCTCCACGACCTCCGCCGGCAGCCCGAACGCGTTGTACGCGGCCCGCGCCACCGTGCCGTCGGGCAGGGTGACCTCGGTCGTGTTCCCCGCCTCGTCATACCCGTACCGCGTGGTCCGTCCCAGTGGATCAGTGACGGCGAGGGGCTTGTCGCCGTGCTCGTTCCACAGCAGACCCGGTGTGCTGGGCGAGTGGTGCATCAACGGTCGAGGCGGACCCCCGGGACGGCCGCCACGATGCCCGAAGCAAATCACTCACCGTGTCCGGCGCGTCAAGCGGCTCGCGAACACCTCAACATGCGAGCCCACCAGCCCCGGGGCCGGGGTCGGCGATTCACTGTCGGCCACGGTGCCCGCTTGGCAAGATTGCACCCTCGGCCTGATTGTCGGCTACCTACAAGGCATCTGTGAGCGCTGAGCCCAGAAAGATGGCTCCTGATGGCCATCCCAGCACTGTTGCTGCACGCATGGCCGCACGTTGGCCACACTTGATCCTTGATAGCTCATCAGCTAACGCCGCCGTCACCACAAAAGCCCAGCTCAGGGGCAACACCTCTGGACATCACTACAGAAGCTGCACCTTGAACCTACGCGTTGCGATGCGTAGACTGCACGTGTCCGATTAGCCCGGATTCCAAGGTCAACAGAAACAAGAAACCCCAGGTCAGATGCCTGACCTGGGGTTCACCACAGAGCCGCCTTCGGGATTCGAACCCGAGACCTACGCATTACGAGACCGTGAGGGATCGTGTTGCGTGGTGGTTCGTCGTGCCGCGTAGTGACGTTGTGCCTGATCAGAGCGCGTGCAACAAGTTGACCCGCGCCACCCGGTGCTGCACCGTCCAAAGGCGTCCGGCCACCGGCTGGCCACCGAGAAGGCCCCACTGGTGGCAAGAAGCAGGGTCACCGAAATTGTAGGCCTCCCACAGCCCCTTCGTACGCGTGCCGGGTCTCCCGCAGGTCGCTCCAGAGACGGCCCCTTCCAGCGTGGCCGGTGCAGACCTCGCCGGTCGGCTGTTCCCGAGCCCGTCCTTCAGGTCCGTTCCTGACCAGCTAAAACCCCTAGCCATCGACCAACCAGTGGTGACAGGATCCGCAGCATGACCTATGGAATCGAGTCTTACCCCACCCGATGAGCGCCCAGGCAGGCGGTGGAGTCCCCGCCCCTTGGCCCTCCCTGTACGCATACGCGCTGCGCCTGTACCAGTCGAAGCCCGCCGGTCGACTGCCTCACGGTGGCTACCCGTGCCTGACCCGCCACAACTGCGTGCACGTCCAGGTTGGCGCGAGGCCCAAGCAGGTGCGCGGGATACTCTCGCACCCCTGCTATCCAATCCGGACACGGTCCGTGCCACCGATGAGATCCACCGCACCTGGCTCGCCTCGGTGGGCCGGAGGACGTGCCCTACCTCAAGGTTCTCGGCCTGCTGAGGGTTCTCGCCCGTCCCGTGGTCGGCGCGCTCACCGCCCTCGACTGCCCGGCAGCAGCCCTGGTCTGGCTGGCCAACCACGCCGAGAACCGAGCCCTGCGCCACCTGATCGACGCGATCGCCGAACGCCGCCGTATCCAATGGACCCGGCGGCGTTTCGGCGGGCTGCCCCTGGAAGACACAGCGGCAGCCCGTGCTCTCGGCCGCCAACTGACACCGCGGCCGACTACGACACGGAGATCGAGCGTGCTCGAGCTTCTGCCGAATCGACTGGCCTAGCTTCCAGGCGGCGCTGCCTGTCGGCTACTCGATCTGGCGGGACGTCCCTGGCCACCGCCTGAAGCGGGCGCTGGAGCGGCTGCGTGCCGTGCATCTCGGCGACGCCTCGGCCTCCCGCTCGCCCCCTCTGGCACCCCCTTGCTCAAAATGATACCTTCACAAACGAATTTTACTGTGGTGCGGAACCGTGCCGCTAAGGGAAGGACAAGTCCATGAGCCTGGCGACAACAGTTGAAGTGGCTGCCACCGAAGAGGTGCACAGTCCCGCCTACCTGGTCTTCTGCGACGTCGACGAGACACTGATCAGCCTCAAGAGCATGTTCGACTTCCTCCGCTTCCAGCTCGTACGCCGTCACGAGGCGGAAGGGGAGAAGCGGTACCAGCGCATCGCCGGGGAGTTGCGGCGGCAGTCCGCGGCAGGAGCACCCCGGGCCGAGGTCAACCGCGCCTACTACCGCGCCTACGCCGGCGAGAGCGCGGCGGAGATGGCGCAGCTCGGGCGGGTGTGGTTCGCACTCGGCGCGGCGGACCCGAAGTTCTTCATCGCCTCCACCGTGGCGGAGCTGGCGCGCCACCGCGCCGCCGGGGCCGAAGTCGTCCTCGTCTCCGGGTCTTTCGCCCCCTGCCTGGACCCGATCGCCGAACGGGTCGGCGCCGTCCACCTCCTGTGCACCTCGCCGACCGTCGAGAACGGCGTCTATACCGGCGAGGTGCCCGAGCCCGTGATCGGCGAGGGCAAGCGGTCGGCGGTGCTGCGGATGCTCGCTGAGCACCCCGGGATCAGCCCGCTGGACTGCTTCGCCGTCGGCGACCATCCGTCCGACTTCCCGATGCTCGACTGCGTCGGCCATCCGCGCGGCGTCGGCGACGACCCCGCGGTACGGGAGTACCTGGACCGGCGTCGGGAGCAGTCCGCGAGCGCCCACCCCGGCCGCGCGCTGGCCTGCTGGTCCATGGGCCGGGACGAGCACTCCGAGGGTTGCTCGGGGAACTGCGCACTGCCGCTCGACTGAGGAGTCGCACCACACGCTTTGAGGGGCGACGGTCCAAGGCCGTCGCCCCTCAAAGCGCGTGCACGGGGATCAGTCGATGCTCCGGCAGATGTGCGGCTCCAGGGCCGGGTCGTCGGTCTCGCCGGCCAGGCGCAGGACGGGCGTTTTCGCGCCGGGGCTCGTATTCATCAGGTACCAGCGCCCGTCGCCCTGCACCGAGGCAAGCGTTCCGTTCGCCAGGACGTACAGCCGGGGTGCGGTCAGCGGGGCGATGGGCTCGGTCTCCATGATGGTCATGTCGGCTCCTCCGGGGGTTGGTTGACGCGTGTATGGGTCTGTTCGCCTTACTCGTTGTCCGTACGGGGCTGTCCTCGGGCGGCGCTCGTCCGCACGCGGGTGCGTTATCGGGTGCCCGCCAGCGCCGGTTCCCGGTTCGCCCCGTACGGGATCCGGGCCTCCACCGCGGCCGTCGTACGGACCGGGGCGGGCCGGGCGTGCCGGGTCGGCGCCCAGCGCAGCAGTGCCGATCCGACGGACATGCCCCCGCCGAACGCGGACAGCACGGTCAGGTCCCCTTCGGCGAACAGGCCGCGCCGGTGGACGAGGTCCAGGGTGATGGGCACGGAGGCCGCCCCGGTGTTGCCGTTGAGGGCGAGCGCCAGGTGCATGCGGGCGGCGCCCAGGCCGAGGTCGGGCCAGACCTCGGCAAGCATCACGCCGTTGGCCTGGTGCGGCACGAAGTGCCGCACCTCGCGGCCGCCGACGCCCGCCTTCGCGAGGAGTTCCTGGATGGCTCCGGGCAGGTTGTCGTGCACGAACCCGCGCACGCCCCGCCCGTCCATCGTGAAGTAGTGGGCGCCCTCCTCCAGCGTAGCCGCCGACGCCGGGCGCCTGCTGCCGCCCGCCGGTACGCTGATGAGCCCGTGCTGATCGCCGCGCGTGGTCAGGCTGGTGGTGATGGAGCCAAGGTGCGAGGGCACCGGGCCGAGGACGACCGCGCCGGCGCCGTCGCCGAACAGGATGGCCGTCTTGCGGTCGCTCCGGTCCAGGATGCGCGAGTAGATGTCCGCGCCGATCACGACGGCGTACGGGCCGCCCGGCCCGCTCCCGCGCCCCTGCTCCCCCGGCTCCGGCTCCGGCTCCGCACGCAGCATCCGGTCCGCAGCGGTCAGCGCGAACATGAAACCGCTGCACACGGAGTTGACGTCGAAGGCGGCGGCGCGGCTCGCGCCGATGAGGTGCTGGACGATGGCGGCGGTGGCGGGCTGCGGATGGTCGGGCGTCGAGGTGGCGACCACGACGTACGAGATGCGGTCGGGCGTCAGGCCTGCCTGTTCGATGGCGCGCCGGGCGGCTTCCGCGGCGAGGTCGGAGGTGGCCTCGTGGACAGCGGCGCGGCGCCGCTGTCGTATGCCGGTCTTGTGCTCGATCCATTCTGCGGTCACCCCCGCCGCGGCACCGACCTCGTCGTTGCCGACGGCGGTGGCGGGAAGGTAGGAACCGGTGCTGATGATGCCGATGGGCTGGGCGGTACTCATGTGGACTCACTCCTCGGTTCGGGGCTCGATGCGTTACGGCGGAACGCGGCGTCGATACGGCGGTGGGCCGCGTACGTCGATACGGCCGTGGACCGCGTCCTGGGCAGGTCAGTTCGCCGGGATCGTCGTGAACTCCCGGAAGCTCGGCCCCCGGAGCTTCAGCTGGGCGTGGATGTCGCCGCCGAGGCCGAAGTGGCCGATGGCGCCGCCATAGTTCTGCTGGTAGCTCATCCACAGCACGACCACGTTGATCACCCGGTTCGCGCCCGGGGTGCAGTCCGCCGGGAACGGGTTGGGCAGCGTCGCCCGGTAGTGGGCCATGCCGTTGCTGTCGCTGATGAAGGCGTTGGGCACGCCAAGCGGTCCGGGGCGGGTCGGACCCGCCGGGTCGAGGTCGTGCTCGCGCAGCGACATGACGGTGTAGAGGCTGTCGGGGATCAGGCCGGTGAAGGCGAACTTGAAGTCGGCGCCGCGCCGGTGGGCCGGGACGTGAACCTCCAGCTGGGCGCGGGCTTTCACCCACTGGCCGAGGGTGATCGGTTCGCGGACCTTCGGGCCGTCCTCCTCGCGCAGGTCCGGGATGGGAGCGCCGTGCAGCGGGTAGCTGGGGCGCTTGACCTCGTGTGCGTCAGGGCGCTGCTCGGGGGCGAAGAGCATCGGGTAGTTGTTGCAGGGCAGCGGCAGCGGGAGGGTGTGGAGCTCGGTGCCGGCGTCGGTGGACACGGGGTCCACGCAGTCGAGTTCGCGCACGATGTCGTACGGCAGGTTCTGGCCGAGCGGCGGCAGCGGGCTGTCCGGTGAGACCACCGCGCTGCCCCACTCGGAGACGACGGTGCCGAGAGGGCCGGGTCGGTTAATGCGCCCGATGACGACGAAGTCGCCGTTCTCGTCGACAATTTCACTCGGCGGGTACAGCGGACCCTGGGTGGTGATGCTCAGGTCGTAGGTCCGGGTCATGGCGGTGGACGGGGCGGGCGCGGCGGCCGGGACGGTGGCGGGCGCGGCGGCCGGGACGGTGACGGGCGCGGCCTCCAGTGCGGCCTCGGATGTGGATGCGATGGTCATGGTCGGTGCTCCTTTGCCTGTACGGGCGGCCGGCACGGGCGGCACGAGCCGGTACGAACGGCCGGCCACGGGACGCCTTTCGGGGGTCCCGCGACCGGCTGCGGGGAGGCGGGCACTGTGGTCCCCGGACGGGGGAGGACGGAGACCACAGCGCCCCGGGGAGGTGGATCAGGCGGCGGTGATGCGCTCGTAGATGCGGGTGTACAGGCCGTGGTCGCCTCCGGTGATGTACGTGTCGCCCGCCTCGCGGACGATCTGCTGGTAGCGCGGGGAGGTGAAGGCCTCCATGTACTTCGCGGGGTCGGCGTTGAAGCCGGACACGAACATCACGCCGGGCTCGGTGCTGGCCAGCGAGTGGAACGCCTGGAAGCTCTCGACCTCGTCCGAGGTGCGCACGACGTCGAAGATGGTCTCCTCGCGCCAGGCGCGGTACTGCCGGTAGACGCGCGGCACGACCTCGACGTGACGCATCTGCACGTAGCGGGTGTCGGGCAGGGCGCCGGCGGCCGGCTTGGGCGCCTCGACGAACTGCAGGATCTGGCGGCGGAAGTCGCCCTCGCCCTGCGGGCCGACGGCCTCCCACAGCTTCCACCAGTCGGCGCGCAGCTCCTCCATGCGGTCGAAGCCCTCCAGCGGCGCGAGCTCCAGGACGGAGTTGGTCTCCAGACCGCGGTAGAGGATCCGGCCTTCGAAACCGGACGCGTCGTTGTGCTTCTGCCAGGCAGCGGCGGCGGCCTCGACCTGCTCGGGCTTGACGTCGAGCTCGGTGGCGGTGATGAGGGCAGCGGACATGACGGGTCTCCTTGATGTGTGAAGTGAGTTGCACGTAAGGGGAGTTGCTGAAGTCGTGTGCTGGATACGGGTGTTGGCGCTCAGGCGCCGACGAGCGCGGGCTGCTGCTCGGCCGCCGCACTCACGGCCGTCGCACCCACGGCCGTCTCGACCGCCGCCGTCCGTGCCACGTGCTCCACCGCGAACCGTGCGCGCTTGTGCTCCTTGGCCTCGATGACCGGGGAGTCGAAGGCGGTGTACGTGACGTGGGTGACCGAGGCGCGGCGGCCGGCCTGGTGGATGCTGATGTCGGCGGCGAAGGAGAGGCGGTCGGGGTTGTCGATGTCGGCCCTGACGGTGCGGTACTCGATCGTGGCGTCGACCGGGAAAAGGAAGTTCTCGAAGTCGGTGTTCATCGACTCGATGACGTAGTAGTACTTCCGGTTCAGGTGGCGCGAGGCGTGGTAGCGCTCGCTGACGGCCAGGAACATCTGCCGGGCGGCCTCGACCGCGACCATGCCCTGGACGTGCTCGCCGGTCTGGTGGTCGAGCAGCAGCTCGTTGTCGTTGTGCACCCGCAGGTTGGCGGAGAAGAGCTCCCCGTCGCGCCGCAGGTCGGCTATCAGGATGTTGCTGCTTCGATGCTTGTGCGCCTCACCGCGGGCAGCGAGCACGGGCGTCTCGAAGTGGAAGTCCAGCCGTTCCGCGAGGCCGAGGAGCAGGGCCTGCTCGGACACCAGCTGCCAGTCGTCGGCCGTGACGCCCTGTCCGGCGCGGACCTGGATCGGGCGTGTGTCCCACGAGTACACCCCCAGCCGCATTTCCTCGACGAACTGGGTGACCGTGAGGACGTCATCCTGTGCGGCGAATCCGACAAAACGGTTACCGACGATCAGCAGGGTACGGGTGGTGGCTGACATATGGATCTCCTTGGTGGGGCGGTCCTCGATCAGGGAGGTATGCCGCGGGCGGGAGGTGCAGGTGCAGCTGTCACTGACGTACGGATCCTGCCGCCGGAGGGCGTACGGGGCCTGGGTGAACCCCTCGCGACGAGGGTGAACTCCCGTTCCCTGCACCGGTTTTCCGGGGCGGCGGGCCGATGTGAAGAACCGTAGACGAGGTTCGATGTCGACGCAACCATCTAGTTGGTTTTTCTGAACTATCCAGTTGGTTGCATCCTCGGATAGGCTCCCTTCATGGCTGAGACACCCAAGGGACAGCAGACCCGCGCCAAGCTCCTGGAAGCCGCCCAGGCGGAGTTCTCCGAGTACGGTCTGGCCGGCGCGCGCGTGGACCGGATCGCCGAGCGCTCCGGAGTGAACAAGCAGCGCATCTACGCGTACTTCGGCAACAAGGAAGCCCTGTTCGCGGCCGTCATGACCCGGGTGTACGCGCACATGTCCGCGGTCGTCCCCATCCCCACCACAGAAGAGGGCCTGCGCGCCTACGTGGGCGACGTCTTCGACTACCACCGCGAGTCCGACCTGGTCAGGCTGCTCGCCTGGGAAGGTCTGCACTACGGCGCCGGCCCGATCCCGGACGAGAAGGAGCGCGAGGCCTACTACGTCCACAAGACGGCCGCCCTGAGCGTCGCCCTCGGCATCGACGACCCCACGGCGGCCGCCCGCGTCCTCATCGCCCTCGTCGGCCTCGCGTCCTGGCCGTTCATCGTGCCCCAGCAGCGCCGGCTGATGCTGGGCCCCGACGGCGACACGGAGTCCGGCTGGGCCCTGCTGCGCGCCAGCATCGTCGCCCACGGGCACTCCATCATCGACAACGTGCTGCAGGGGTCGGTCTGAGGGCCGGGCTCTCCCCACGGCTCTCCCCGGCGCGAGGTCGCCGAGAAGAGCGGGCGACGACCGATGAGTTTCTCCTTGAATCCTCCCCTCCGGTGAGCGGAGGGGATTCCTGGCTCAGGCTGCCTCCCGGAGCGGCGCTCCGGGAGGTCTTCCGCCATCAGCACCAGCCGGGTTGAGACCAGCCCGGGCCAGCATCACGCGGGCGGAGTTCTTACCCTGACCCTGCTGCCGGCGCTCCTGGGCCTGGTCAAGGATCCCTGGGCGACACGGTTCCGCACGCGGCGCAGGTGTAGGTACGTTCCGAGAGAGGTAGTGCGTGCTTGGTTCTCGCTCCGCACCGGGCGCAGTCCATCGTGGTGTGCGCGGGGTGGACCAGGTGCACGATCCGGCCGTGCTTGCGGGCCATCTCCACCAGGGCCTGCTTGGTGGCGCCGATCGCCGCATCGGCGGCCTTGCGGGCCATCGTCGACCTCGCGAGGAACTTCGGGCGGAAGTCCTCCACCGCGATGCGGTCGTGGTCGCGGACCACCTTCTTCGCCCGCTTGCGGCCGGTGTCATGCCGCTGCCGGGCGGCCTTCTTGTACGCCTTCGCCCGCAGCTTCTTCGCCTCGCGGTAGCCCTTCGATCCGGGCTGCCCCTTCTTCGGTTTGCGGCGGGCCATCATCCGGTCGTACCGCGACCACCGGGCATGCCCGGCGTCCCCGGCCCCCTTCACCACCGACACGACATTCCCCCGCCCACGCCCCGCCCGATCGCCCCGGCCTCCACGAGGAGACCGTACGTGCGACATGCGCACACCCGTACCCCCACTACGGCAAAGTCACCCCGACCAGCGAACACGGCCACACCCGTTCGCTTTCCGGCTCCGTCGGCGGCTTTGCGGGCGCTCCGCGCCCCAGGAGACCGGACACGGCGACGCTCCGCGCCGCCGTCACGGGATGCGATTCCTCCCCGGCGTGAACGCCGGGGCATCCTCGCAAGAATCAGGTGAATCAAGCCCGAGAGTCAGGGAGTTCGGCATTGCCGAGCTCCCTTTTTTCGCGCCCGCATCCCCTCGGCGACCTGCGCCTTCCCCTTCTCCCGCCCACCCACCGCGACAGAAAACCAACTAGATGGTTGCGCGTGCTTCGGGATCGGGCTACCTTCTTCATCACCAGGCCGGACACGCTTCCCAGTCCACCGGAGCAATACGCGGAAGCAGTCCAGCGGCCCTCAACTCCGGCTGCCTGTACGCCTGTTCCGCACACGCCACGAACCGGGAAGCATCCCCGGGCACACGAACCGGGAACCACCCCCGGGAAAGTGAGGACACAGTGGAAGCGAACGCCCCCACCACCCCCGTAGCCCCCGTCATCGTCGTCAGCGGAGCCACCGGCGGCATGGGTGCGGCCGTGGTCGAGGAGCTCGCCCGCTCCGACGCCACCGTGGCGCTGCTGGGCCGGGACGCGGGCCGCCTGGAGCGGACCCGGCAGGCGATCGAGGCCCGCACCGGCGGCGCCGGCCGGCTCGTGACGTACGAGACGGACATCAACGACAGCCGCTCGGTGGACGCCACCGTCGCGGAACTGGTCGCCGGACTCGGCCGGATCGACGGCCTGGTGCACGCCGCGGGCGACGGCCCGCTCGCCCCGCTGAACGAGACCACCGACGACATGTGGCAGGCCACCTTCAACGGCAAGCTGATGGGCGCGGTCCGCCTGACCCGGGCGGTCCAAGGGCCCATGACCGAGGCCGGCGGCGGCTCGATCGTCCTGGTCAGCGGGGTCTTCCGGAAGGACCCCGACCCCCTCTTCCCGGTGAACAGCGCGGTCAACGCCGCCCTCGCGACCTTCGGGAAGGCCGTCTCCAAGGACCTCGGACGCTCCGGCATCCGCGTCAACGTCGTCGACCCCGGCGCCGTCCGCACCCCGCTGTGGGACGAGATCGCCAAGACGCTCGGCGACCGCACCGGGGCCACCGCCGACCAGGTCACCACCCAGGTGGCCGCCCAGACCCCGCTCGGCACCCTGGCCGAGCCGAGCGACGTGGCCCAGCTCGTCGCCTTCCTCCTCTCCCCCGCCGCCCGGCACCTCGCAGGCGCCTCGATCACCCTCGACGGCGGGGCGTCGGCCGGCCTCTAGTGCCCCCTTCTTCTTCGCATCACCTCAACTCCCGTACGACACCAGGAGCTTCGCCATGCCCATCCTCTCCATGACCACGTGGCCGAACCAGACCGACGAGAAGTGCCAGGAGCTCATCGAGGAGCTGACGGCGACGGTGCACCGCGTCATCGGCGCACCCCTCGACAAGATCACGGTCTACATCAACGAGATTCCCCAGAACCGCTGGGGCGAGGGCGGGGTCCTCGGCACCAACCCGGAGTTCGCCGAACTCAGCCGCCGACGCGCCGCACCGGTCGACGCCTGAGCACAGGCGCCCCACCCCGGCACCCGCACCGCCACCGACCCCCGCACCACCGGCGTAACCGTCACCTCCCCCACCCTCAACTCGCCCTCTTCCAAGGAGAGTTCCCATGGCCATCCTCACCCGGGCCGCGCGGACCGACCGGACCCCGGTCGACCCGGCCACCGAACCGCCCGCACCTCGGCGCACCTCCCCCCACACCGTCCTCGCCGCCGCGCTGCTCGCCTTCTTCGTCATCTCCCTCGACGGCTCGGTCGTCAACGTCGCCCTGCCCGCCATCTCCAGCAGCCTGCGCGGCTCCATGGCGGACCTGCAGTGGATCGTGGACGGCTACACCCTGATGTTCGCCGCGTTCATGCTGTCGGCCGGTACGTTCTCGGACCGGGTCGGCGCCAGCCGGGCGTACGCCTGGGGTCTCGCGGCCTTCACCGTGGCCTCGCTGGCCTGCGGTGTCGCGCCCAACCTGGGCACGCTGATCGGCGCCCGGATGGTGCAGGGCGGCGCGGCGGCGCTGATGGTGCCGGCCTCGCTCGCGCTGATCCGCCAGTCCTACACCGACCCGGGCAAGCGGGCGCGGGCCATCGCGATCTGGACGGCGGCCGGTTCCGTGGCCGTCGCCATCGGCCCGGTGGTCGGCGGCATGCTGACCAGCGGTCTGAGCTGGCGCGCCGTGTTCTACCTGAACCTCCCGGTGGGCGCGATCGGTCTCGCCCTGCTGACCCGCATCGCCCCCTCCCCGCGCCGCCAGGCCCCGGTCGACCTGCTCGGCCAGTTCTCCGTGGTGGTGGGTCTGGCCGGTCTGACGTACGCCGTGATCGAGGGCGGCCGCGAGGGCTGGGCCAGCACGAGCGTGCTGGGCACCCTGGTGGTGGCCGCCGCCGCCGCGGCGCTCTTCGTCACCACGCAGTCGCGCAGCAAGCAGCCGATGGTTCCGCTGAGCCTCTTCAAGTCCCGTACGGTGCTGGTCTGCCTCGCGGCCGGCTTCACCATCAACGCGGTCTTCTACGGCGCCATCTTCCTGCTCGGCATGTACTTCCAGCAGGTGCGGGGCGCGTCCCCGGTCAGTGCCGGCGCGATGTTCATCCCGATGTGCGCGCTGATCTCGGTCGTCAACATGGCGGGCGTCAAGCTGGCCGCCCGCAAGGGAGCCCGGGTGCCGATGGCGATCGGCCAGCTGATCATGGCGGGCGGCTCGCTGCTCATGCTGACGGTCACCCCGCACACCTCGTTCATCATCCCGGTCCTCCTCCTGGTCCCGATCGGCCTGGGCGGCGGGCTCGCCGTGCCGTCGCTGACCGCCGCGATCCTGGAGCACGTCGACTCCGAGCGGGCGGGCACCGCGGCCGCGGTCCTCAACACCTCGCGTCAGGTGGGCAGTTGCCTCGCGGTGGCCGCGTTCGGCGCCCTGATCGCCGACACCTCCCGCTTCCAGCACGGCATGGACACCAGCTTCGTCATCAGCGTCGCGATGCTCCTCGCCACGGCCGCCGCCACGGCGTTCCTGCTGCCGCGGCTGACCCACAAGGCGGGCGACTAGGCGGGCCGAGGCGGTGCAACCGCCTCCACCACGTCCGCCACAACCGCCAGAACGGCGACCACCGCCACGACCATCACGCGAAGGCCCCGAGTCCGGGTTCGCCCCGGCCCGGGGCCTTCGCATGCCGTGCGGCAGGCCGCCTTCGCGCTGTGACCTTCGCGCGTCACACCGCCCCCACCGCGCTGACGGAACCCGCCCGGCAAAGACAAGATAAAATACCTTCACAAAGGAATTTTATTTGGTCATGATGAACACGGACCACCATCGATCCCCGAAGGCAGGCCTCACGCATGACCGTCATAGAGGAGCGCGCCGTCGCTCACCCTCCACCCGCACGTCCCGAGGTGCCCGAAGCCCACGACACCCCCGCCGTCCTCTCCACCCGCACCCGCCTCGCCGAGCTGGATCTCATCCGGCAGCAGGCGTACGAGGGGCCCGGCCCCGGCGGGAACGAAGCGCAGCACAAGCGGGGCAAGCTGACCGCCCGTGAGCGGATCGAACTGCTGCTGGACGAGGGCTCGTTCACCGAGATCGAGCCGTTGCGCAGGCACCGGGCCACCGGCTTCGGGCTCGAGGCGAAGCGGCCGTACACGGATGGCGTGGTCACCGGCTGGGGCACCGTGCACGGCCGCACGGTCTTCACGTACGCCCATGACTTCCGCATCTTCGGCGGTGCTCTCGGCGAGGCCCACGCCGCCAAGATCCACAAGGTGATGGATCTGGCGCTGGCGGCGGGTGCGCCGCTGGTGTCGCTCAACGACGGGGCGGGCGCCCGTATCCAGGAGGGCGTGAGCGCCCTCGCGGGATACGGCGGCATCTTCCAGCGCAACACCAAGGCGTCCGGGGTGATCCCGCAGATCAGCGTGATGCTCGGCCCGTGCGCGGGCGGCGCGGCATACTCCCCCGCGCTGACCGACTTCGTGTTCATGGTGCGCGGCATCTCCCAGATGTTCATCACCGGCCCGGACGTGGTCCAGACGGTGACCGGGGAGCAGGTCACGCACAACGGACTCGGCGGCGCCGATGTGCACGCCTCCGTCTCCGGGGTGGCCGCTGCGGCCTACGACGACGAGGCGAGCTGCCTGGAGGACGTACGGCATCTGCTCTCGCTGCTGCCGGCCAACAACCGTGAACTCCCGCCCCGGCAAAGGCCCGACGACGATCCCGAGCGGCGCTGCGACTGTCTGCTCGACCTGGTCCCGGCCGAGCCGAACCAGGCGTACGACATCCACCGGGTCATCGAGGAGGTCGTCGACGACGCCGACTACTTCGAGATCCAGCCCACCTGGGCGGCCAACCTGGTCTGCGCGCTCGCCCGGCTCGACGGCCATGTCGTGGGCATCGTCGCCAACCAGCCCGCGGCCACGGCGGGCGTCCTGGACATCGCCGCGTCGGAAAAGGGCGCGCGCTTCGTGCAGTTCTGCGACGCCTTCAACATCCCGCTGGTGACGCTCGTGGACGTACCCGGCTTCCTGCCCGGCGTCGGCCAGGAGCACGAGGGGATCATCCGGCACGGCGCGAAACTCCTGTACGCGTACTGCAACGCCACCGTCCCGCGAATCTCGCTGGTGCTGCGCAAGGCGTACGGCGGGGCCTACATCGTCATGGACTCCCGCTCCATCGGCACCGACTTGGCGCTCGCCTGGCCGACCAACGAGATCGCCGTGATGGGTGCCGAGGGTGCCGCGAACGTCGTCTTCCGCCGGGAGATCGCGGCCGCGGACGACCCCGAAGCCGTACGGGCGCGCCGCATCAAGGAGTACAAGTCCGAGCTGATGCATCCCTACTACGCGGCCGAGCGCGGGCTCGTCGACGATGTGATCGACCCGCGCGACACCCGCGCCGTCCTCACCCGCTCACTGGCGATGCTGCGCGCCAAACATGCCGAACTGCCCTCCCGCAAGCACGGGAACCAGCCGGTATGAGCACCGGTATGAGCAGCCGCAGCGAAGCCGAGACCCTCGTCCTGCGCGTCCTGCGCGGCACGCCGACCCCGGAGGAGCTCGCCGCGGCGACCGCGGCCCTCCTCGGCGCCGTACGGCAGCAGGACGCGTCCGACGACCCGGCCGACACCGTCCGGCACACGGCCGACTGGGGCCGGACCGGACCCGCCGCGCACCGCAGCGCCACCTCCTGGAGGCACTGACTCCAGCCGAAGCCCCGCCCCACAGTCCCATCGCCCCCACCCGAACGAAGGGCCATCATCATGTCCGCAGCCGGAACCTCCGCGCACGCGAACACCCCTGCACACACCCCCAGGAACCCGCACGCGAGTGCCCACGGGTACGCCCACGCGAAGACGTACTCCCTTGACGAAGTCGTCCGCCTCAGCGGGCTCGACCCGCAGACGCTGCGCTGGTACGAGGACCAGGGCCTGATCGAGGACGCCGAGGAGGACCCGTACGGCGAGCGCGCCTACAGCCCGGTGCACCTGCGCTGGCTGGAGTTCCTCAACCATCTGCGCAGTACCGGGATGTCGCCCGCCGACATGAACCACTACGTCGAGCTGTACCGGGCGGGCGACTCCACCATCGCCACCCGCCGTGAACTCCTGGAGTCGCACCGCCAGTTGCTGCGCTCACAGTCCCGCAACTTCGACTCGACGCTCCGCTACCTGGACTGGAAGATCGACTTCTACCTGGGGCGGGAGGCCGCACTGGCCGGAGCCGCCGCCTCCGCCGTGTCCGCCGCCTCCGCCGCATCTGCCGCTTCCGCCGCATCTGCCGCTTCCGTACCGGCGAGGGCCACGGAGGCGTAGGCGGCGGCCACCGGCTCCAAGCGCAGCACGCCGTGCGAGGCGACGGTGTGCACATCGCGCCACAGGCGCTGGAGTTCGCCGCCGCCGTCGCGGATGTGCGCGCCACCGGTGCGGAACAGCCGGTCCACCGCTCCGGCCAGCAGGTCGGCGGCGACGGCGGCATCCCGCTGGTTACCGGCGACCATGAGCTCGGTCACGGGTTCGGTGTCGGCACGGCGGGCAGCCCGTTCCAGCAGCAGCCCGGCCGCGTCGATGCGGGCGGAGGCGGAGGCGAGCGTCTCGCGCACCGCCGCGCTGTCGTGGTTCGGGCGGCCGCTGCCGGTCGCCTTCGCGGCGGCCCACCGCGACCACACCCGCAGGGCGCGGCGCGCGGCGCCCAGAGCCGGGGCGCAGAACAGGAGCCCTCCGGCCAACTGGGCGGGGGCGGTGTGGCACCGGTCGAGGTCCGGGTCCTCGCTGCCGCGCATCAGGTCGGCCAGCAGGAAGGAACGGTGGTGCGGGACAAAGGCGTCCCGCACGACTGCCGTATGGCTGCCGGTGCCGCGCAGCCCGGTGCTGTCCCAGGTGTCCTGGACGCTCACTTCACGGGCCGGCACGGCGAACACCCGTATGCGCCTTCCTTCTTCGTACGACTCCGGGGCGGCGACCAGCAGCCAGTCGGCGAAGTCGATTCCGCTGACGCACTGCCACGTACCGCTCAGATCCCATCCGTTGGGGACGGGATCGGCCGAACCCGCGGGCGGCATCAGCGCGGCCGCGATCCGTACGTCGGGCGAGGAGCCCCACAGCTCCCACTGCCCCTCCTCGGGCAGTTGGGCGGCGAAGCGGCCGTGCGCGGCCCAGAGCATGCCGACCCAGGCGGCCGAGGTGCAGCCCTCCGCGAGCGCCGCGACCTGGTCGAGCAGGCCGGCGAAGCCGCCCTCGGCCCCGCCCCAGCGGCGCGGGACGAAGTGTCCGGGCAGGCCGGAGGTGGTGAGTGCGGCGACGACCTCGTCGGCCAGCTTCCGTTCCGTGTCGGCCTGTCGAGCGTGCTCGGCGGCCGTCGAGAGAGTGGTGGCCGTAGGCAGGGTGGTGGCGTGTGACATTCGGCTACTCCTGGTCCGAAACCGATGGATCCGACGTACAGAAAAAGTGCATTCAAGAAGGTATTCTTTTCGGTACTGGCCGCCCCCCTCTGATCACCCACCCCCGGAAGGGACACGCGATGGCGAAGCAGGCGCGCTCCCGCCGCACTCATGAACTGGTCCTGGACGCGGCCGCCGCCGAGTTCGTCCAGTACGGCTATCCGCGGGCCAACCTCCAACACGTGGCGGACCGTACGGGACTGACCAAGGGCGCCCTGTACGGCCACTTCGCCTCGAAGGAACACCTGGCCCAGGCGCTGACCGGACATCTGGACGAGGTGCTGGAGACGCTCGTCACCCAGGCCCGGGGCGAGGACCTCCCCGCCCGCGAGCGGCTGCGCACCCTCTTCTGTGCGCTGGCCCAGCGGATCGAGTCGGACGTACGGATGAACGCCGCGCTGCGTCTGGTGATGGACGAGGCGCACGCGGCGCCACAACCCCCCAAGCTGCTCGACGATCTGCGCCGCCTGGCGGCGGAGGCGGTGGAGAGCGCCAGGGCCGAGGGCGCGCTGGGCGACGGTCCGCCGACGGCTTCGCTGGCCGACCTCGCCACCGTCATCCTGGTGGGCGCCTACTACACCGCTCCCGACGCGGAGCGCCGTGGACTCGCGGACCGGGTGCGCGACTTGTGGGACGGCTTCCCGTCCGAACCGCAGACCACCCGGCCCCCCCAAACCCCCCAGCCCCCCAAGTCCCCCCGAACTTCCTTGCCCTCCCCGGCCGTTCGGCCCGCGCAGCCCTCCCCGGCCGTTCGGCCCGCGCAGCCCGCTCAGGCCGAGCGCGGAACCGCGACCTCATGACCGAGCCGCCCCTCCGCGCCCCGGCCGGCGAGGCCCCAGGTGGCCCGGCAGGCCGTGAGCACCTTGCCGCCCTGCACGGCCTCGATCGTCAGGTGCACCGTGCCGGGCGCGGAGCCCGCGCGCCGCTCCCGCACCACGAGGTCGATCGGCTCGTCCAGCTCGCCGAAGGCCAGGCAGTCGAGCTCCATGCCGAGCAGCGTGTGCGGGGTGGAGCGGACGAGGTCGATGACGCCGCCGTGGCCGGCCTGGTGCAGCAGCAGATGCCCGAGCTGGCGGAAGCCCTCGGCCGTGACCATCAGCGGCACATGGTCGCTGGGGTGGTCGAAGTAGATCGGGTGCTCGACGTCGATGAGCAACTGCCAGGGCTCGTCGCCCTGTTCGCGGACCAGGACACTGTCCTTGGAGCGGAGCCTGCCGACCGCCGCGGGGTGCACCCGCTCGACGGCGCGCGGGGCCGGTCCCCGCACCGCGGCACCGGCGGGCTTCGCGCCCCGGCCGCGCAGCATCGCGTACCGCTTGTCGTCCACCGCGACGACATGCAGGGCCCCCCGCCCGCAGATCCGTCCGCCGACAGTGAGTGCGACTTCGAGCCGCATGCCGAAACGGTTCGGCGGGCGGTTGCCCACCCACAGCCACTGCGCCTCGAGGACCACCGGAACCGGCTCGCCGCCTATGCGCAGCGCCTCCGGGTCGGTTATCTCGAACTCCGAGCCGAAGCCTATGAAGCGATGGGTGAGCGGTACGTCGTAGAAGGCGTGCGCGAGATAGACCAGCGACTGCCGGATCGTCTCCAGGAACAGCAGCGGGTCACTCGTGCCGTCGCTGCCCGGAGAGTAGAGGGCGTGGTCGCGCGGCCACTGCGCGGCGACCAGGTAGCTGTGTTCGCCGGTGCGGACCGCGTCAGTGAGGAAGACTTCGGCTATCGCGGCCCGGTGGACCATGTGCCGCGGAACCGGCTGCAGATAGCTGAGCCCCGGGCGGTCGGGCCGCCGGGCGGCCGGGATCGTCGCGTCGAGCCGCTCGGCGGCGTCGGCGGAAATAGTGATGATGGCAGGCTGATGCATGGTCTGTCCCCTCAGTGAATGTATTCACGCAGACGGCAACATCGGCACGAAGCTTGTGCTCATCGAGCCGCGGCTTAGAATACATTCTCGAAGGTATATTTCAAGTAATCGATCGTGTCAGCGCAGCAAGGATGGACAACACCATGATCGCGGAAAGCAGCTCCCGGAGGTCCCGGCCCGTCCGAGCCACCGCCCCCCGCCACAAGGACACGGGCCTCAAGCAGGAGCGCGCCGTGCGCACCCGCGGACAGGTGCTCGACGCGGCGGCCGAGACGTTCGCGACCAAGGGCTTTCCCGCCGTCACCGTCCTGGACGTGGCCGAGCTCGCCGGCGTCACCAAGGGCGCCGTCTACTTCCACTTCGCGAACAAGGAGGCCCTCGCCCAGGCCGTGGCCGAGGAGTTCTACCACCTGCTGGAGGTGATCGGGCAGGAGGTGCAGGAGGCGGAGCTGTCACCGCTCGACGCCGTGGCCGAACTCCTCGTGCGCACCGCACTCGCCTTCCGCGACGACATCATGGTTCAGGCGGGCGCCCGGCTGCAGATAGAGCGTTCCCTCATCGGCGCCGAGATGCCGATGCCGTACCTGGGCTACACCCAGTCGCTGGCCGGCTGGTTCAAGCAGGCCCTGGAGGAGGAGCAGGTGTCCGCCGACACCGACCCGGAGGTCACCGCGCGGGTCCTGGTCTCCGCCTTCTTCGGCGCCCAGCACATCTCGTGGGTGCTGAACGACCGGGCCGACATCGCCGAGCGCGTCGAGGAGATCCTGCGGACCGTGGTGCCGCGGAGGTCCAAGTAGCCGCCGACCACGCTTGACTGGCCTTCCGTCAAGGAAGGACGAGGGGTGGGTGTCCGTCCGACGCCCACCCCTCGCTCTTTGTCTTCAAGCCTCCGCCCCTTCCTCCGCGTTCGCCGCGCCGACCAGGACCGCGAGGTTGCCCGGCGGGTGCTGGTTGTCGTGCAGGAGCTGGTGGGCGTCGCCGATGTGGTCGAAGCCGTAGGTCAGGGAGAGGCAGGGGTCGATGATGCCCTGGTCGATGAGCTCGGTGATCTCGCGGGCCTGGCGGGCGTTGGCCGCGTGCGAACCCTGCAGCCGCTTCTGCCGCATCCACAGGAAGCGCAGGTCGACGTCGCCGTTGTAGCCGGTGCTGCCGCCGCAGATCACGACCATGCCCGCGTTGTCGCACACATACATCGAGGTCGGGATGGTGTCGGCGCCAGAGTGCTCCAACACCACCCGCGGCGCCCGGCGTTCACCGAGGACCTCCCAGAAGCGGCGGCCGAAGGCGCGGGCGCCCTTGAGCCAGTGGGCCATCGCCTCCTGGTCGTCGGTGTGCGGCAGCCGGCCCCAGTGGTCGAACTCCCGCCGGTTGATGTAGCCCTTGGCGCCGAGGCGCCGGCACTCCTCGCCGCGCTCGTCGCTGGAGACCACGGCGACCGGAACTCCCCCGGCCCAGCGCACCAGTTGGATGGCCATGCAGCCGAGGCCGCCGGCGCCGCCCCAGATGAGCACCGGGTCACCGGGGCGCACGGTGTGCGGGGGCCAGCCGAAGAGCTGCCGGTAGGCGGTGGCGGCGGTGACCATGTAGCAGGAGGCCGCGGCCCAGGACAGTCGGCGGGGCTTGGGGTGGCACATGTACTCGTCGGCGACGGCGAACTGTGCGAAGGAGCCGAAGTTCTCCTCGTACCCCCACACCGTCTGCGTGGACGAGGTCGCCGGGTCTGCACCGAGCCGAATGTCCTCGGCGCTCTCGTCCCATTGGTTGCCGAGCACGACTACCTCGTCGCCCGGCTTCAGCGTGCGGACGTCCTCGCCCACCGCCCACACCACACCGGCGGCGTCGGAGCCGCCGATGTGGAAGGCCTCGGTGTCGCCGCGGCGCTGCCGGGCGGCGACGACGTCGACGGGGTGGCCGAGCGCCGCCCACACGTTGTTGTAGTTGACCCCGGCCGCCATCACCTTGACCAGCACCTGGCCGCGGCCCGCCCGCGGGGTGTCGACGACCTCGGTGCGGAACGCGTCGGCGGGGCGGCCGTAGCGCTCGGGGCGGATCACGGAGGCGTACATGCGCTTGGGCGTCTCGCCGAGCGGCGGAGCGTCACCGAGTTCGTAGAGTTCCTTGGTCATCGCGGGTCTCCCTCGGGGTGAACGGGGTGAGCGGCTTCAACGGCCTGAACGGTCCAGCCGTCCGGTATCGCGGCGAACGCGGGCCACAGGCTCTGCTGTCCGATGTCGTTGACGAGCAGCAGGTGGGTGTCCTCGGGGCCGTCGGTGGGCTCGAAGGGGCCGGGCACGGTCAGTCCTTTCCGGCGAGGGCGGGCACTCGGTGATCAAGGGCGTGCAGCGCTGCGGCGAGTACGTCGCCGACCCGGGCGATGTGTTCCGGGCGGGTCATCTCGTAGTGCCCGCAGTGCAGTTGGTGGTCGTGGACGGCGCCGTCGAGGTGCCGCTGCCACTGCACGGCGAGCGGCTCGGCGGCGACGGGCGCGGGCAGTCCCTCGGGTACGGAGCCGTGGTCGTCGGCGGTGAAGAAGAGCAACTCGCCGTCGAACCGGCCGAGTTCGAAGCCCGGGGAGATGCGCAGGTTGTTGGCGAAGACGCGGGCCATGGCGCGTACGTCGTCGGCGCCGACCGGCATCTCGGAGCCGTCGCCCTGGAGGATCGCCGCGATCTGCCGCTCGGCGTCCTCCTGGCCGGGCACCGGCACCGAGGCCAGGAACTCGGGCAGCGGGGAGTCCATCATGGCGAGCAGCTCGACCTCCTCGCCCTGGCGGCGCAGTTCGGTGGCCATGGCGTGCACGACGACTCCGCCGTACGACCCGCCGAGCAGCCGGTAGGGGCCGTGCGGCTGGAGGGCGCGCACCTGCCCGAGGTAGTCGGCGACCATCCGCCGCGCGTCCTCGGCGACGGGGTGCCGCCCGTCGAGTCCGTACGCCTGGAGCCCGTACACCGGCTGGTCGGGGCCGAGCCGGGGCAGCAGGGCGGTGTAGCACCAGGCGGTGCCGATGCTGGGGTGCACGCAGAACAGCGGGCGCCGGGTACCGCCGGAGCGCAGCGCCAGTACGGGGGCGAAGGCGTCCTCGGCCGCGTCGCTGACCAGCGCGGCGATGGTCGGCGCGGCCAGCAGCCGCTTGACCGGCACGTCCAGGACTCCGGCCGTGCGCAGCCTGTTGGTCAGCAGCACCGCGCGCATCGAGTCGCCGCCGAGGTCGAAGAAGTTGTCCTCGACGCCGATGCCCGTGATGCCGAGGACATCCTCCCAGTGCGCGGCGACGGCCCGCTCGGCCGCGGTGCGCGGGGCGGTGAAGGGAACGGCGAGGTGCGGGCGCGGGGCACGCGAGGCCTCCTCGACCTCCCTTTCAGGAAGGTCGGTTGGACGGCTGCTCGCTCCCGGTGCGGGGATCCAGTGGCTGCGGCGGTCGAAGGGGTACGGCGGCAGGGGCACCCGGCGGCGCGTACCGCTCGTACCGTTCCACCGCGCCAGGTCGACCGGCACGCCCGCGCTCCACAGCCGGCCCAGCGTCTCGGCGAACACCTGGAGGTCGGGGCGTTCGGCCTTGGCGTGGCGCAGGGTGGGCAGGGTGCGCGGGGCCGCGTCGGGAAGTGCGGTGCGGGCGAGCGTGGTGAGGACCTCGCCGGGGCCGACCTCCAGCAGCAGCGGGGTGTCGCGGTTGAACAGGGTGGCGATGCCGTCGGCGTAGCGGACCGTCTCGCGGGTGTGGGCGAGCCAGTGGCCGATGTCGGTCGCCCGCTCATCGGTGATCCAGGTGCCGGTGACGTTGGTGACGTACCGGATGCGCGGCGGCCGGAAAGTGACGCCGCGCAGGGCGGTCGCGAAGGTGTCCAGGACGGGGTCGAGCATCATCGAGTGGGCGGCGGCGGGCATGCGCAGCCGCCGGAAGGTGACGCCGTCCGCGGCGAGCCTCGCCTCAAGCGCGGCGACCGCGTCCTCGCGTCCGGCGACCGTGCAGGCGCAGGGGCCGTTGACGGCGGCCAGGGACACCCCGCCGGGGCCGTCGGCGAGGTATGCATGCAGCTCGTAATCGCCGAGGGCCACGCTGGTGGTGGCGCCGCCCGCCGCGACAATGAGCCGGAGACGGGTGGCGACCAGTGGGAGCATCTGCTCCAGGGAGAGCGTCCCGGCCAGGCAGGCCGCGGTGTACTCGCCGAGGGAGTGCCCGATCAGCGCGTCGGGGCAGACCCCGTGCTCCAGCAGTGTGCTCGCCAGGGCGTACTGGGTGGCGACGAGGGAGAGGAACGCCTCCGGGCTGCCCGGCTCGGTGTTCTCGTACAGGTCCGTGCGCAGATCGTGGCCGATGTGGGGCCGCAGGATGCGGGCACAGGTGTCGATGGCGTCGCGGTAGACGGGCAGTTCGCGGTAGAGGCCGGCGCCCATGCCGACGTACTGGGTGCCGCCGCCCGGCAGCAGGAACGCGACGGCTGGGACACGGCCGGACCCCACGTGGTCGGCCGCGGGCAGGGCGCCGCTCAGCGCGCGGACGGCGTCCGCGGCGTCCGTGGCCACGACCGCGCGCCGATACCCCATCTCCGGTCGGCCCGTCCACAGACTGTGGGCGATGTCGCCGAGGGTTACGGCGGGGTGGTCGTCGAGGTGGGCGGCGAGGTCGGCGCCCATGGAGGTGATGGCGGCGGGGGTGCGGGCGGAGAGCGGAAGCACCTGCCAATTGGCCTTTGCGTCCGTCGCGTTGGTCTTGGTTACGGTCGCAGGCGCCTCCTCCACCACCACATGGGCGTTCGTGCCGCCGACCCCGAACGCGCTGACGGCGGCGCGACGCGGGCCGTCCGGGCTCTCCCAGGGCTCCAGCCGCGTGGGCACCCGAAACGGACTCGATGCGAAGTCGATGAGCGGGTTGGGGGTGTCGAAGTGCAGGCTCGGCGGGATGGCCCGGTGCTCCAGGGCGAGGACCGTCTTGATGAGGCCCACGATGCCCGCGGCGGCGCCCAGGTGGCCGATGTTGGTCTTGGCGGAGCCCAGCGCGCAGTACTGCCGCCGGTCGGTGGACTCACGGAACGCCCGGGTCAGCGCGGTGACTTCGATAGGGTCGCCGATGCGGGTACCCGTGCCGTGCGCCTCCACGTACGTCACGGAGTCCGCGTCGACGCCCGCGACCGCCTGCGCCTCCAGGATGACCTCGGTCTGCCCCTCGACGCTGGGCGCGGTGAAGCCGACCTTGCGGCGGCCGTCGTTGTTGACGGCCGTGCCCTTGATCACGGCCCGGATGCGGTCGCCGTCGGCCAGCGCGTCCTCCAGGCGCTTGAGTACGACGGCGCCGGCGCCGCTGCCGGAGACGGTACCTTCGGCGTCCGCGTCGAAGGCACGGCACCGGCCGTCCGGCGAGAACGGCCCGTCGGGCACGTGCCGGTAGCCCAGCGGGCCCGACGGGTTGATGCTGACCGCGGCGGCCAGCGCGAGGTCGCACTTGAAGCCGAGCAGGTCCTGACAGGCGGTGTGCACGGTAACCAGTCCGGTGGAGCAGGTGGTCTGGACGGTCAGACTCGGTCCGGTCAGGCCGAGTTCGTACGAGATCCGGGTGGCCACCGCGCCCATCGAGCTGCTGATGGAGGCGTGCGTCTGCGCGACGGAGGAGGGACTGCCCGCGAAGCGCGGGTAGACGTGCGCCGGATAGTACGTGCTGTCGTCGGCCCCCGCGTACACGCCGACGACTGTCTCTTCGGGGCGTACGACGTACCCGGCGTCCTCCAGCGTGTGGTAGCCGCACTCCAGGATCAGCCGCTGCTGCGGGTCGAGGAGTTCGGCGTCGGCCGGGCTGAAGCCGAAGAAGGCGGCGTCGAACAGGTCGATGCCGTCGGGCGCGGACACCTTGCGGACCAGCGACGGGTCGTCGAGGTCGGCCGGGTCACCGCCCGCCGCGAGGAATTCCTCGTCCGTGACGTCCCGTACGGCCTCCCGTCCCTCGGCCAGCAGCTGCCAGAACTCGTCGGCCGTGGCGGCTCCGGGGAAACGGCCGGCCAGTCCGACGACGGCGATGTCGAAGGCTTCCGGTGCGGCCACATCATCGGCCATGGGGTGGTTGTGGGAGTCAGACATGACGGACGGTCCCTTCAGTGTCCAGGGGGCGGCGGGCAGGGCGAGCGGCGCGGTGCCGGGCTGCCCGGTCGCGGGCACGGCGGAGGGTGGGGGACACGGCATCGGGCGTGGGGCCGGGAGCCGACTCGCCGTTGCCGGCGGACAGATGGGCGGCGAGCGCCCGGACCGTGGGGTGGTCGAAGAGGTCGACGACGGTGAGCTCGTGGCCAAGCCGCTCGCCGATCAGCGTCTGCACGCGGATCAGCAGCAGCGACGTACCGCCGAGGTCGAAGAAGGTGTCCAGGGGGCCGACCTGGTCCGTGGCGAGGACTTCGCGCCAGATGGTGGTCAGTTCGTTCTCCAGGGCCTCTCGCCGGCACTGATCCGGTGCGTCGCGCTGCGGGGCGGGCCCGTCCGCGACCGCCGTGCCGGCCGACCGCAGCGCCCATCCGTCCCCCGCGCCGATCCGTGCCGCGGCCTCGGAGGCGGCTCGGTGCAGGGCGCCCAGGTCGGTGCCGTCGGCGAGGGCGACGCGGGCCGCGAGCCGGTACAGCGGGCGCACCGGGGCGTGGACATGGCTGCCGACCCAGAGGGCGCCCGGGTCGGCGCCGATCAGGACGTGCGGCTCGGCCATGCCGAGCGCGGCGCGGAGGCTGCGCAGGCCGGCGGTCGATTCCACGGTGCGGTAGCCGCGGGCCTCGGTGAGTGTGGCCAGACCGTAGCCGCGGCTCATGCCGAGCTCGTCCCAGCGGCTCCAGGCCAGGCTGCGCGCATCGACGCCGACGACCCTGCGCTGGTGCACGGCCAGCGCGTCGAGGAAGGCGTTCGCGGCCGAGTACGCGCCACTCAGCGCCCCGCCGAAGTAGCCGTTGACGGAGGAGAACGCCACGAACGCCGCCCCCGGGTGCCCGGCCGCGAGCCGCGCCAGCACCTGACCGCCGGTGACCTTGGCGGCCAGCGCCTCCCTCCACTCGGCCACCTCGTACTCGACCGCGGGCCGTTGGTCGAAGCCGCCGGCCAGGTGGAACACCCCGGCGAGCGGGGCGCCCCAGTCCCGCGCCGCCCGTTCGACCGCGGCGTACACCTGCTCCTGGTCGATGACGTCGGCGCGCTCGTAGCGCACCTGGCCGAGCGCGCGCAGCCGGTTGTACGCGTCCGACCGCTCACTCGCGTCCGAGCGGCCGAGCAGCAGGAGGCGGGTGCCGGGTGTGGCCAGGAGGTGCGCGCAGATCTCGGTGGCCAGGCCGCCGAGGCCACCGCTGACGACGTGGAACCCGTCGGGTGCGCCTGGGAGTTGGGCGGGCGCGGGCGGCAGGGGGCCGGTAATGCGCTCCAGCATCCGCACCTCCCGCCGCCCGTCGCGGTACGCGACCTCGGGCGCGGTGTCCGGGCTGCGGAGCTCCGCGGCCAGCAGCCCGGCAGCCAGCTCGCCCAGCTCCGCCGACCCCACCAGCTCTTCCAGGTCGATGTGCCGCCCGGTCATCCAGGGCAGTTCGGCCCGCAGGCTCTTCAGCAGTCCGCCCGCGGCGGCGTGCGCACAGGAGGGCCGGTCGTCCTCGCGCACGGCCCAGGCGTGCGCGGTCACCAGATGGACGGCGACGGGGCGTGCCCACACGGCAAGCGCCTTGGACAGGACCAACAGAACTTCCGAAGAGTCGAGTTGGCCGTCATCGGTCAGCAGGGCCACCGCATCGGGCGTCCGCCCGTCCTCTGCCAGCCGCTCCAGGAGTACGCCCCAGTCCTCGACGGCGTCGGAACGCACCTGGTAGTCGGCGGCGTCACGGCGTACGAACGCCTCACCCGGGGACACAACGGTGCACAGCCCGCCCACACCCCGCCACTTCTCCGCGAGCCGCTCGGCCGTGGTCGAGGACGACGGCCAGGCGACGACGAGCAGTGCCCCCACCGGCCCTTCCCCGTCCGGTAGTTGAGCGGGTCGCCACACCGGCCGCAGAAACCAGTCCGGTACGGTCGCGGTGGTCCCCAGCAGCCGCTCCACCCTCTGCACGACGGTGTCGTACTCGCCCGCCTCGAAGCGTCGGCGCAGCAGGGTGCGCTGGATCTTGCCGATCTCGGTCTTGGGGATGTCGTCCGCCTCGACGGGCACCAGGTGGGCGGGGGCGACGCCGGTCTCGCGGGTGACCTTGCCGCGCAGTTCGCGCAGGGCGGCGGCCTCCTCGGTGCCGGGGGTGAGGTGGACGAAGAGGGCGAGGGAGTCGGTGCTGGCGCCCGGGTCGGTGCGAACGGCACAGGCGGCGGTGAACGACCGCTCCACGAAGGGGAGTTCTTCGGCGACGGCCTCGATCTCGTGGCTGTGGTGGTTGACGCCGTTGATGATGATGACGTCCTTGGCGCGGCCGGTCAGATACAGCTCGCCGTCGCGCAGACAGGCCAGGTCCCCGGTCTCGAACCAGCCTTCGGTGGTGAAGGCCTCCGCGTTCTGCTCGGGGTTGTCGTGGTAGCCCTCGGTGACGGAGGTGCCGCGGACCTGGAGCCGCCCGGTGGTGCCCTCGGGCACGATCCGGTCGGCGTCGTCCACCACGCGCATCGCGAACCCGGGGTAGGGCAGGCCGCAGCTGACGACCGCGCCCTCGCCCGGGACCGGCTCGGCCGGCAACACGGCGTCGGTGACGACGGAGGACGTCTCCGACATGCCCCAGCCCGGGTGCATCGCGGTGCCCGGCAGCCCGTACGGGGCGAGCAGTTCGAGGAACCGGCGGGCGGTGGTGGCGGCGACGACCTCGCCCGCGTTGGTGATGAAGCGCAGCGGCGCCAGGTCCCAGGTGCGGTCCGCCATGCGGTGGGCATGCTCCGCGAGCAGGCCGAAGGCGAAGTTGGGTGCCCAGGTGACGGTCACCCGGTAGCGGTCGGCGAGGTCGAACCAGCGCAGTGGATCGGCGAGCACCCAACCGGTGGGGGCGTGTACCTGGCGGCAGCCCAGATAGACGTCCCTCAGATGGAACATCACCACGCCGGTGACGTGGTCCATCGGGATCCAGTTCAGCGACGTCTCGTCACTGGTGAGGGAGTTGACGGCGGCGGTGGCGGCGGAGCGGGTGAGGATGTTGCGGTGGCTGAGGCGCACGGCCTTGGGCAGTCCGGTGCTGCCGGAGGTCAGCAGCATCAGCACGGTGTCCGTGGGCCGCGCGGGGTGGATCGCGGTGTCGGCGGCGGCCTCGCGCAGCGCGCCGACGGTGGCGAGCCGCACCGGCTCCTCTGTGGTGAGGAACGTCCGCAGCGCGCTCTCGTGCCGCCCGGAGGTGATCACCCAGGGCCGGCCGAGCATGCCGTGGACGCCGACAAGCTTGGCGCGGGCCGCGGACGGGGTGTCGTACGAATGCGGCACGGTCAGCGGTACGACGACGAAGCCGCCGAGGACGCAGCCCCATAGCGCGGCCAGGAAGTCCTCGTTGTCCTCGCACTGGAGGATCACGGCGTCGCCGGGCACGAGCCCCCGGCCGCGCAGACCGCCCAGCACCCGGGTGGCCTCGCCGTACAGGCTCGCGTAACTCCGGCGCACCTGCGTGCCGTCGGCCCGCACATGCACGACCTCGCCCTGCGGCCCCGCCTCCGCAGCCCGCAGCAGCGCCTCGGGGAGCGTGGCGACGACGGGCTCGGCGACCGGGGGCCCCTCGCTGAGAGCCGGCGGCGCGCCGTCCTCCGGCGCCACCTGTGACGGCGTCTCAAAAGCCGGCACAGCGGCCGCGGCAGTAGTGAACCGCAGCGCCGCCATCGCCGGTACGTCCGCCTCGAGCGCGACGGCGGCCGTCAACACGCCTGGAAACGCTGTGAGTTCCCGTTGAAGGTCGGCGGCGAGTACGTCGTCGACCAGCGGCAGGAAGGCGAGCGCTGCCCGGTCGATCGCCCCCTGCGGCGTACGGGGCAGGGCGGAGACGGCGACCACGCGCAACCCGGTCGCCTCGGCGGCCCGGCGCACCGCGCCCTCACGGTCCGCAACGGCCAGGACGACCGGACGGCCGTCCGGCCCCTCGACGGCCGCCGCGTCCCGGATGCCGGCCTGCGCGAGGACCAGGCGCTCCACGGGCGCCACGGCCGGTTCCGAGGATGTCGGGCGGGGTGCGGGCAGGGCGCCGACGCGCAGGTCGGGGTCGGCGACGACGGCCTCCAGCAGGGCGTGCCAGGCGTCGCCGAGGGCGGCGACCGTGGCCGGGTCGAACAGGTCCGCGGCGTAGTCGACGCGGACGTCGATGCCGCCTTCGGCGGGCCGCTCGACGGCGTTGAAGAACAGGTCGAACTTCGCGGTGGCGGTCTCCTGCGGCACCAGAGGCAACACCTCCTCCCCCAGGCGCAGTTCGGCGTCCGCGTTGTTCTGGAGCGCCAGCATCACCTGGAACAGCGGATGACGGCCCGGCATGCGAGCCGGGTTCAGCTCCTCGACCACCCGCTCGAAGGGCAGGTCCTGGTGGTCGTAGGCGGCCAGGTCCGCGTCCTTGACCCGGGCGAGCAGTGCGCGGAAGCCGGGGTCGCCGGAGGTGTCCGCGCGCAGCACCAGCGTGTTGGCGAAGTGTCCGATCAGCCCGTCGAGCGTGGTGTCCTGGCGGGCGGCTACCGGGGTACCGACGGGGATGTCGGTGCCCGCGCCACAGCGAGTGAGCAGCGCCGCGAGGGCCGCGTGCAGCACCATGAACAGGCTGGCGCCGGACTCCTCGGCGAGCCGGCGCAGCGCACCGTGCAGCCGTGCGTCGACGGGCACGGTGAGATGGCCGCCGGCCCCGGTGCCCGCCCCGGTACGCGGCCGGTCGAGGGGCAGCGCGCTCTCCTCCGGCAGCCCGTCCAGCGCATCACGCCAGAACTCCCGTTGTTGCTCTGCCAGTTCACTGCCCTTGCCCAGCAGCTCGCGCTGCCACAGCGCATAGTCGGCGTACTGGATGGGCAGCGGCTCCCACTCCGGAGCCCGTCCCGCCGCCCGCGCCGCATAGGCGTGGCTCAGCTCCCGCGCCAGCGGCCCCAAAGACCAGCCGTCCCCGGCGACATGATGCAGCACGAGCACGACGACCTGCCCCGCACCGTCACGACCGAACACGGCGCCCCACAGCGGAGTGTCCTTCTCCAGGTCGAAGCGACGGTGCACGGCGGCTGCGAGCTGCGCCTCGATCTCCGCGGCCTGGCAGTCGACGACCTTCAACCCGGGCTGTGCGGCGCCAACGTCGGCGATCTCCTGATACGGAGTGCCGTCGACGGCGACCAGCCGGGTGCGCAGGATCTCGTGCCGGTCGGCGAGGTCGGCGAGTGCTGCCCGCAGCGCGTCCACGTCCAGCGGCCGGCGAGGCCGCAGCACGAGCGGCATGTTGTACGTCGCTCCGCCGCCGCCCATCCGGTCCAGGAACCACAGGCTCGACTGGGCCGCCGACAGCGGTACGCGCGCGGGCCGCAGCCGGGCGGTCAGCGGAAGCCGGGCGGCCGCCGCACCGTCGAGGCGCTTGCCCAGGGCGGCGGGCGTGGGCTGCGCGTACAGGTCGCGAATCGACAACTCGACGCCGAGAGTCGACCGTACGAGGGTCGACAGGCGGGCCGCGGTCAGTGAATGGCCGCCCAGGTCGAAGAAGTTGTCGTGCGTGCCGACTCGCCGCAGGCCGAGCACCCGCGCGAACAAGGCGCACAGCGCGCGTTCCCGCACGGTGCGGGGCTCCTGGCCACCACCCGCCCTGGCCACCTCGGGCGCCTCCGGAACAGGCAGCGCCGAACGGTCGAGCTTGCCGTTGACGGTGGTCGGCAGCCGGTCCAGGGCGACGAACACGCTCGGCACCATGGCTTCGGGCAGCGACTGCGCCAGATGGGCCCGCCAGATGTCCGCACCAGCCTCCGGGGCACCCTCACTCGGCACCACGTACGCGGCGAGGCAGGGATGCCCCGGCCGGTCCTCGCGCAGCAGCACCGCGGCCGCCCGTACGCTCGCGTGGGCGACCAGCGCCGCCTCGATGCCGGCCGGTTCGATCCGTATCCCGCGCAGCTTGATCTGCTGGTCGGCGCGCCCGACGAACTCCAGCTCGCCGCCCGGCAGTCGGCGCACGAGGTCGCCCGTCCGGTACATCCGGGTCCCGGCGGGACCGAAGGGGTCGGCGACGAACCGCCGTGCGGTCAGCTCCGGTTGCCCCAGATACCCGAGCGCCAACTGGTCACCGGCCAGATACAGCTCGCCCACCGTGCCCGGGGGCACCTGCCGCAGCACCTCGTCGAGAACGTGGGTCCGGGTGTTCCACACGGGCCGCCCGATGGGAACGGTCGCCGTGGTGTCCGCCGCCGAATACGCCCAGGCCGTGACGTCCACGGCTGCCTCGGTGGGCCCGTACAGGTTGTGGACCTCGGCGCCGGTCACCTCGACGGCCCGCGCGGCGAGTTCGGTGGGCAGGGCCTCGCCACTGCACACGATCCGCTGCAGCCCGGTACCCCGCCACGGTTCGGGATCCTGCAGGCAGACCTGGAGCACCGACGGCACGAAGTGCGCGAGGGTCACGCGCTCGCGCCGCACCAACTCGGCGAGGTATCCGGGGTCTTGGTGCCCGCCGGGCCGCGCGACCACCATGACGGCCCCACTGATCAGCGGAAGGAACAACTCCCACACGGACACGTCGAACCCGACGGGTGTCTTGTGCAGCACCCGGTCGGACCGCCCCGTCCCGAACTCCTCCCCCATCCACAGCAGCCGGTTGCAGATCGCGGCATGGGAGACCACGACTCCCTTCGGGCGCCCCGTGGTGCCGGAGGTGTGAATGACGTACGCGGGATCCGCGGGCCGGGCGGGACCGCCGGGCAGGTCGTCGGCGCGCAGGTCGGTGTCCGGCAGCCGGTCGAGCTCGGCGCGGACGGCGGGAGCGTCGAGGTCGAGGACGTCGATGTCCAGGAACTCCAGGGAGGTGAGACGCGCCCCGCCCCCGATCACGGCAACCGGCCGGGTGTCCTCCACCACCGCGGCGAGCCGTCCCGCCGGATGGTCGAGGTCCAACGGCACATACGCCGCCCCGGACTTGAGCACCGCCACCAGCGCCACCGGCAGCCGCGCCGACCGGGGCAGCGCAACCGCGACCGTCCGCCCCGGGCCCGCACCTCGGGCCACCAGCAGCCGGGCGAGCCTATTCGACTCCCGTCCCAGCCGGGCGAAGTCCACGGCCTCGTCCTCGTCGCGCACCGCCTCGGCCTCGGGGCTGCGCGCCGCCCTCTCCTCGATGAGCCGCACGAGCGTGGTCGCGGGCACCGGGCGATCGGTGTCGTTCCACGCGCGCAACTGCTCCAGCTCCTCCGGGTACGCCAGATCGACGCGCCCCACGGGCAGGTCGGGCCCCGCGACGAGCCGCTCGACGAGCAGCACGACCCGGTCGAGGTCCACATCACCATCGAGCTCGGTCTCGGCCTCGGTGACGACACCGAGCCCGGCGCCCGACACTCGTACCCGCTCGGCGACTTCGCGGAAGGTGAGTCCCGGGTGCAGCCGCAGCGGCCCGGCCCCGTCGAGCTCGATCTCTCTCGCCCCGGTGAGGCGGTGCACCGCCAGGGCCACCGCGGCCGTCAGCTCCTCGTCGGCGAGGGCACCCGCCCCCGAGCCGAACCGGTCCCGCAGGTCATCCATCACGTCGTCCACGCCGAGTGTCCTTCCAGAGGTAGCCGTCACAGGCGGCCGTCCCGACCAGAACGAAAGAATACCTTCACGAAGGAATTTTATAAGGGTACTTTCAAGCCATGCGGATCCAGGACACCTCGATGACGCTCCCCGGCGGGCGTTCGGCAGGCATGACCGCCGCCGACAGCACCACGCTCACGACCGACCGCGCGAGCCGAGGAGCCCTCTCGGGGACAGCAGAAAATCGAGTAGGAGGGACGGGTCGCCCGTCCCTCCTCTCACACCACCGGACATGCGGGTCACGCATCCGGCGGTTCATCCAGCTGATCTCACGCTTGTCGCCGATCGCGGTGCGCTGGGCCACCAGCGTGCGCCGGTGGTCGATCAGCAGTTTGATGTCGCGGCTCGGCCCTTCCAGGCATGCCTTGGGCAGGTCGGGCTCGCGCAGAGCGACCCGGACCACCGCCTCGGCGTCGATCGGGTCGGACTTCCCGCGCTCCCGGGCCGAGCGTCGCGCGCCGGCCATCAGCCGGGTGTGCACCCGTACCACCGCGTGTCCGCTGTTGAGCAGGTCGGCCTCGAACCGGCGGTCAAGTGGCGGCAGTCCTCGACTGCTACCAGCACCGGACCGAAGCCGTGCAGCCAGGCCAGCGCCTTGAGATGGCCGAGGGGTCTGGCGGCGACGGCCAGTTCCGCCAGCCTCTTTCCCAACGGATCGACCGCCACCGGCGTGTGCGTGTTCTTGTGTCCGTCCATCCCGACGACGATCAACGTGCCTCCCTGCGACGATGCCGGATGCTCAGGTGATCGTCCGGTGCCGGGGGCACGCCTCAATCGGGCCAGCGGCACGCTCCTATCAAGCCACACCGCACCGGACGGCCTGTGACCGGCGGGCGGCACATCGCCGACAAGCCACCGCCGCGCGGGGCAGCGAAGAAACGAGCCAGCCCACCGGTCGACAGGATCCTGCCACCGGAGGGCTGCACATCAAGAACCAACCACCAAAGGCGGCTTCGGCCCGTGCCCACCCGCCGATCGCCAACAGCCTGACATTGACGCGAAGAAAGCCGTGGCCCGCTTGAGGATGTCGACGTCCTCACGCAGCCAGCGGTCCTCCCGCCGCGGCGCGGCCAGCTGTTCGCGTTCACTGCTGGTCAGGCCGTCACGTTAACCGGCGTCGACCTCGGCCTGGCTGACCCACAGCCGCACCGCGGTCTCGGTCTCGGTCTCGGTCTCGGTCAGAACCCCTGATCTCGAATGTCCGTCAAAGCGGATCAAGCCCACCTCTCCCCGCTCCTAGTCGCCGCACACCACGACCGCGCGGAACTGACGACCTCCCCGGGCCAAGGGTCGACCTTCCGCGTCCTGCTGCCGCCTTTCGCGGACGCGTGACGCGGCCCCGTTCACCGGGTCGCCGAGGAGAGTGCCCGGGCCCGGAGTCAGCGAGACGCGAGATTGTTCAGACTGCACAAGCACGTGCGCTCGGCACAGCCCCAGCCGGACAGCTGAGGGACCATCTGCTGCACCCTCGCTGCACAAATGGCCACCGAACGGCCACCAGACACGCATCAAAAATGGAGCCAGAGGCCCCCGGGCCGCAAACACCCAGGTCACAGCGATGCCAACGCAAAGCGAATACCATCAGTGAACCTCAGACCTACGCATTGCGATACATAGAACGCGAGTGCCCTTTTCGCCGGAATTCCAAGGTCAGCAGAAAAGAGAAACCCCAGGTCAGGGGCCTGACCTGGGGTTCACCATAGAGCCGCCTTCGGGATTCGAACCCGAGACCTACGCATTACGAGTCAGCACATGTCCGTCTTGATCTTGGTCAATCACGCCGGAGTCTTCGGAGAAACACCAGGTCAGGACAGGTTTCACCACTGCTTCCTACCTGGTCTTGCCAGCTCCTTCCTGGTCCTTCCGTACCCATGGCGTTCCCATCCGGTGCCCACGCAGGAGCCCCAGAGCTGTCGTGAACGGCGACGTCGCAGGTTGGAGCTGGAACCAGAACCGGGGAGCTTCGCATCGCCATCGAGTTGAACACGGGCTCACCTCCCCTGCACCCGGGGCTGAGCCGGTGACCGTCTTTGCAGGTCAGCCGTGTTCTCACAGACTACCCGGCGCCACGTTCCCGTCCGGTGATGCGGTGCGATCCATGTCCGCCGCTGTGTCTGCAAGTTCGAGACTGTGGACTGCCGCTATCTCGGCCTTCAGTCCCTGACGGGCCTGTACGAGGCGCGCACGGTGCTTGCGCAAGGCGCGCCTCGTGTCTGCGAGGACCTTCTTCTGTCGCTTCTCCAGTTCCGCGAGTCGGGTGATCTGCCGTTCGTGGTGGGAGATCTGTTCGGATCGGATGGCGGCTGAGGGCCGGTGGGGTCCTGTCTTTCGGGCAGTGCCGCGTTCTTTGTTCAGTTGGGCGCGTGCGAAGTCGAGGAACTCGTTGCAGGGCACGTACTTCGCGCGTCCGGCGCCGATGCCCATCAGCAGTGCGATCTTGGGGAAGTTGGCGTGGCGCTTGGCCCAGTTGCTGACGGTGGAGCGTGTGACTCCTACGAGGGTGGCTGCGCCGGCGAGGTGGACTAGCTCGTCTTCGCGGCCCTGGAATTCGGGGCGGAGCCAGACGACGGATTCGGCCGGTGTGGTCATGCGCGGGTCTTTCTCCTCGGCGCGGCCCCGGCGGGGTGCCGGGGCCGCGGGGGCCTGGACGTTCAGTTCTCGTAGGCGTCGCTGCTGTGGGTGCGGGCGTGGCGTTTGGCCTTCGCCTTGCGGGCGATGGGGAGGAGTGTCGTGCCGTCGAGTCCGTAGTTGATGGCGCCGTGGATGGCGTCGGCGAGTTCGTCGTGGGGGGCGAGGGTCAGGGCGCGTTGGAGGGCGAGGCGTGCGGTGGGCTGGTCGTCTTGCCGCCAGGCGACAGCGGCGAGGAGGGTGAGTGCAGGGACGGCTGCGGCCTCGTACGGGGGGAGGGAGCGGCGGGCGAGGAAGGCCCACAGGCGGCGGGTGTGGGGGAGGTCGTCGTCCTCGATGTGTTCGAGGCCGTGGTCTTGGGCCCATTCGTCGTTGAGGCCGTAGATGAGTCGGGCGGTGATGTCGTGGGCGAGTTCGGTGGCGCCGTTGTGGAAGTCGCGTATCGCGGTCTCCAGGAGCGTGTGGGTGGCCTGCAGAACTGTGCCGTCGTCGGATGGCGTGGCGCAGTGCTGGGCCCAGGCGGCGCCTTCGTTGTCGAGGGCGCGGAGCAGGTCTGCGGCGTCTTCCGGCTCGGCGGGCAGGAACTCCTGGGTGATGTCGCTGGTGCGGCGGCCGGGGGTGCGGTCGAGGCGGATCAGCTGTGCGGTCACACTGTTGGGGTCATCGGGGCCGGGGAGCGGCTCGCCCTCGCAGCATCCGGGGAGGTGGCACTCGTATGCCCACCAGTGGTTGTCGATGAGGGCGATGACCGACATGACGGGGGCTCGGCGAGGCTTGTTGAAGGCGTCAACGAAGTAGTCGGCCAGGGGCCGCATCGATTCGGCGGTTTCGGTGGCGCTCTGGCCGGGTCGGGGGTTGCGGCAGAGGAAGACGATGATGTCCAGGACGTCGTGGCGTCCGTGGTCGTGTGTGATGTGGTGGAACTGGGTCGCGAAGGCTTCGGCGATGGGCTGCCAGGTGTCGGGGTCCTCGGGGAGCGGCAGGGTCATGGTTGGCCCGGTGCCGACGCCGGTGGCGATGCGGCCGTGGACGGCGATGGTGTCTTCGGGTTGGTGGCCGATGAGGAACGGCAGGAGTTCGGCATAGTCGCCTGGGCCGTTGACCTCGATGCGGGGGTCGGAGGTGGTCACTTCTGGGTTCCTTCCTTTGTGGTGGCGTGGGTCTGCCGGGCGTGGGTGCCGCCTTCTGGGGTGGGCCCGTACGTGGCGGCGTGGATGCGTTTGGGCTTGGTGGTGAGCGAGCGGATGAGCCCGTCGCGCAGGACGGCGTCGATGGCCGCCGCGATGTCGCTGGTGTGCCGGAGGGCGACGATGCGGTGCCAGGTGCGGCCGGGCTGAAGACGCGCGTCGTTGGCAGCCTGGGCTTCGGCCTGCTCCGTCTCCGTGCCGTCGGGGATGGGTGGCAGTCGAGATCCTGCGGTGATCCAGGTCTGAATGATCAGGTTGTTGCCTTGGAGGCGCAGGCCGATGCGGTGGCCTTCGGGGTGGGTGTAGGCGGCCGTGCGGTCGGGGGTGTCGGTGTCCTCCTTGGTCCAGGGCTCATCAAGGTCGGGGGCGAATTGGTGGATCGGGTGGGCGCTGCTGGTGGGTTGGGGCTGTGCGAAGGGAGGTCGGCGCCTTTGTCGCGTGGGGGCGGCACGGGGTCGTGCGAGGTCGTGCTCGTCGCTCATGCGGAGGCCGGTTCCTTGGACGTGAGCTCGTCCAGGAGACGGAAGGCGCGGCGGTCCGCGGCGATGGTGCTCGCGGTGTCCATGTACCGGTCGCGTTGCTCGAAGGAGTCCTTGGCTTCGGTGAGCGTCTTGGCGTAGCCGCCGTCTTCGAGGGCGAGGGAGTCGGCGCAGCCGATGTAGGCGCGTGGGCCGAGGTCCCAGATGATCGTGTTGACGGCGGCGCAGGCTGCGGCGAGTGCGTCGATGTCGTTGCCGTACCAGAGGTAGTCGTGCGAGTTGAGGCCGAGGTCGCGCAGCCGTTGGGCGACGGAGCGGAGCATGGTGCCGGAGCCGACGGCGGGTTCGCGGATGGCCATGTCGGGCTGGGCGAAGTCCTTGTCGACGAGCATGCGGGCCAGCAGGTCGCTGACGCCCGGCGGTGTGTGGTACTCGCCGCGCCACTTCTTGTCGCTTTTGTGGCGCAGGCCTGTCAGGAGCGGGCTGAGGACGTCGGTCTCGGCGCGCATGTAGGGGTCGTCGTGGCCGGTGAGGTCCAACAGGCCCTGGTTGAGGGCGCGGTGGGTGACGGCCTGGACGGCGCGGAGCTGGTGGGGGTCGGGGGCGGGGTTCCAGGCCCAGTCGTGCAGGCGCACGGCGCGGTCGATCAGGTCGGGGCGCTTGATCCAGTGGCCGAGGTAGATCTCCTTGAAGAGCTGGGGCAGTTCGTGCGGCTGGCGGCCCAGGATCCAGTCGGCGAGGCCGGTGCCGGTGTTCGGCGGCTGGCGCAGGAGCGCGAGCGCGGCGACGGTGCCGAGGGGGACGTCGATGCTGCTCCCGCCGTGGCTCTGGTACCAGGTGTCCATGACGTTCCCGGCGATCTTGTGGGCGTGGTCGTGGGGGTTGCGCGGGGCGAAGGCCTTGCGCCAGGTGGTCTTGGCGGGGCGTACGGCGGCTTTCGATTTGGGCGGGGCCTTCTTCGCCCAGCTGGGTGCAGGCCGCGCCGCGGCGGGTGTGGCGGCTCGCGGCAGGAATATGTCGTCGTCGGGCATGGAGTTCCTCTGAGTGCGCGCATGGGGCCGCCCCGGTGCGCGGTGCGCGGCCGGGGCGGCGGTGAGGCTGCGGTGTCGGGATTCAGTCGGCCTCGTGATGGGCCTGGAGTTCGGCCACTGCGGCGCGTATCTCGACGGCTTCGGCCGCTTCGGGGTGTCCGGTCTGGCGCAGGCCGGTGACCAGGAACATCAGGGCCAGCTCGTCGACGCCCATGTCGGCGATCAGCTCCTCGAAGCTGAAGTGCCTGAGCTCAGCGGGGCGGTGGTCGTAGCCGACGCGCAGGGTCTTCTCGATCTCCGTGAGGGTGCTGGCCCTCTGTGCTTCGGTGAGGCCCAGGAGGGAGGACCATGCGGCGAGCGTGTCGTCGTCTACCGGGAACTTCATGTGCAGTTGGCCTTTCAGGGTCGGCCGCCCCGGCCCGCGCACGCCGGCCGGGAACAGGTCGGGTGCGGTCAGGAGGAGAAGGGGTCGTTGCGGTGGTCGGGGTGGACGACGGCCCACAGCCCTCCGAGCACGGGTTCAGTCATGACGCCCCATCCGGCCCAGCGCATGACGGCGAGATAGCCGAGCGGTCCGCCGGCGAAGCCGGTGCGGTCGCCGCAGTCCGGGTCGGGTGCGATGAAGATCCAGCCGGGCAACTCGTCGCCAGCAGGCAGGACCTGGAAGCCGGGGCGCAGCTGGTGTGTGCCGTCGGTGACGATGGGCGGCAGTCCGGCAGCGTCGAGGATGCGGATGGCCTGCTGGATGTGGGGGTGGTTGTGGTGCTCGGGGAGCGTTCCGACGCCCTTGCGGATGACCTGCCGGGGCGGCTTTGCGCCTTGGCTGGCGTGGTAGATGTCCATGAGGAGCAGCGCGTCCTCGATGCGCCCGGCGAAGCGCAGGGCGAGGTTGGCGACGACGGCGACAACATGGCGGTCGCTGCCCATGAGGCGCCGGAATTGCTCGTCGGTCATGTGCTGGAACTGGTTGGCGCGTATGACCGCGTGGGCGCGGGATGCTGTGCGCAGGGCGCGGGCAACGTATTCGGGTTCGGTGCCGATGTGGTTGGCGAGGGTCTGAATTCCTCGGGTGTAGGTCATGCGGTGGTCTCCAAGAGGGCGCTTGCGCGTATGGGTGCACCCCCGGCCGTGGGGCCGGGGGCGCGGTGTGAGCTCGGGGTCTGGGTGGCTAACGGCGTCGGCCGCCGCATCCGGCGTGGCCGCAGCCTCCGCAGAAGCCGCCGGGCCGGTTGCACTCGCAGCCGCAGCCGTTGTTCTGGATTCGCATTCCCAGTCCCCTTTGCAATTCGAATGTTTCCCGAATTCCTTAGTTATATCTTAATGGCAAATACCCCAAAATCAATATCCACCCCTCTGAATTCGCATTTATTTTCCGCAATTCAATTCCCTAATTCCTGATATTGGGATTAGGTCTGGCCACTGCACGGCTTCCAGGGCCCGCCGGTGGGTGTCCGGTACCGGCACCGTGGGGTAGCCGAGCCAGTCGAGGCCCATCGCGGCGAGGATCGTGGCGTCGGCCTGGTCGTAGCGCCCCGGCCCGTCGCACTCGACGCCGTACCGCGCCACGACCACGTTGCGCACCATTCCCTAGGCCACTCGGGACCGCTCCTTGCGGGGAACGTGCTGGGCCGGGTTCGCCCGCCCGGTCGCGTAGATCGTGCGGTGGTGCGGGTTGGCCACGGCGTACGGGATGCGCTGGCGCCACAGGTACTGCGTCACCAGCCACCACAGACCCGCCAGTTCGTGGTGCCCGGCCTGCCCGCCCTGCGCGTACGCGGCGCCTTCGACGACTACCAGGTTGGTGCCGTCCTTCACGCTCACCGCGATAGCCGCGAGGAGCCAGTCCAGCCGCTCGCGGCTGCGCCGTCGGCCGGGCCGGGCCGCCAGCGCCCAGTCCGTTCCGGCGATCCCGGTCGAGGTCAGGGACAGGTCGAGGCCGATGACGCGCGGCTGCCACTCCCCCGTGGCCTGCACGCTGGGCAGCGTGACGGGCGCGCTCTGGGGCTGGGTCTTCACCGCTCGGCTTCTGCCTGGACGGTGAGGTGCTCGGTGATCAACCGGTCGGCGTCGATGGTGGCGTCGGCCTTCTGCCGGGCCGTCCACTCGCCGAAGCAGCCTTCGACTGGCCCCCACAGGTACCACCCGGAGTCGGGGTAGCCGTCCTTCGGGTTCCTCTTGCGGTAGGCCAGTTCCCACCAGCCGTTACGCCACCGCCACAGGCGCCGCGGCTCGGAATCGGGCATCCAGCCCGCGCGCTCGACCAGGTTCTGGAAGCGCGCCAGGTCGATGCGCATCAGGGCGTTCTCGCGGTAGACCTCCTGCACGGGCTGAGCCGACGGCCGCGCCTGCCCGTTGAACAGGTACTCCAACTCGGCCAGCTGTCGCGACAGTTCGGTGACCCCGGCCGCGTGGCGCCCGGCGCGCCGGCGTGCGGAGCGCCACGCCAGGCGGTAACGGTGCGCTCGGTCCACCGTGTAGTCCTCCCGGTCACGCGCCTGGTCGCGCTGGCGGGCGACGCGACGCAGGACGTTGGCCGCACCGCTGGCAGCGTGTTCCTCCAGCCACTGGGCGGTGGCTTCTATCTCGGTTCCCACGGGGTGGTTCATCGTGTGTCCTTCGGGCGGTCGCCGCCACGGCGCATACCGGGACGGCGACCTGGTGTGCAGGGTTACGGGCGGGGCGTCTTGGGGGCCTTCTGGATGCAGTTGCCGGACTCGGGCATCGGCCGGCGTTGCGCCAACAGGTCCTGGAACCGTGCGCCAGGGCGGAACTTCACGACGCGGGAGGCGGCGACCGTCACCTTGGCGCCCGTCTGCGGGTTGTGTGCCTTGCGTGCCGGACGGTGCCGGGGGGCGAGGGAGCCGAAGCCGGTGACGGAGACGGGGTCGCCCGCGACGACAGCGCGCACCAAGACGTCGAGAACGATCTCCACGGCTTCGGTCGGCGAGAGCTGGCGGCCACCCTTGGCGGCGACGGCCTGGATGAGCTGGGCCTTGTTCACTGGTTTCCCTTCACTTCGCATACAGAACTGGACAGTTGGGGTGTGGGGTGGGTGTGGGTGGGGAGGGCGCGCCATGCGATGGGGAGGACATGGAGGCCGAAGCCTGGATCGCCTTCCAGGGCGGTTGCATTGAGCGCAGTGCACTCATTCGCCGAGGTCTTCTCTATCAGTTTCACAAGTGTCACCTATCTCGGGATCAAGATCAGGCAGAGACGCGCAGGAGGGGACCGCCGGCATTGAGTACCACCGATAGCGGCAGTGCGGCGGCGGACGGGTCGGCAGAGACGGCCGTCGGCTCCTGCCCCGGCGCGGGACGGGCGACGATGCGCCACACCATCCCCCAACGGTCCGCGTAGCCGACCCCCACTTCGTAGGGCAGTCCCTCGTGCAGGAACCACCGCGTGCGCAGGGACGCAGTCCAGCCGTCCAGCGGGTTCCCGTCCGGCGCTTCGAGCTGGGGCAGTTGCACGCCGATGAAATCAGGGCCCGAGGTGACGATGAACGCCGCCGCCCCGGCTGCGGCCCAGATCTCGATGTCCTGGCCCGCCGCCTCCCACAGGGCGAGATCCTCGGAGCTGATCTGTACAACGCGCGGCTCAGCAAGCGGCGGGTGCGCCTCCAGACGCACGATGTCCCGCCAGGGCAGCTCGGGCGCGTCGGTGGCGACGGGCATGGTGATCTGCGCTGGGCCCTCGATGAAGCGCAGCAGCGGGCGGCCTCTGTCGAGGGTGTGCTCCACATGGACGTGGTCGGAGGTGTCCAGCCAGGCGCGCAGCGCGATGGCCTCGTCGTAGTCGATGGGGGCCGTCCATTGCGCGGTGTTCTCGATCGGTGTGCGGGCTACGGCGATCGTGCGTGCTCCGGCGCCGACGGCGTGGAGTCGGTTGCGGGTGCAGTCGAGGACGACCACGTCCAGGCCGTCGGTGTCGCGCGCCTTGAGGTGGTGCGGTGCGACCTTGTCGAGGATGGCGGACAGGGCATCCGCCTTGATCGTGAACATGTCTCTCTGTCTCTCCAAGAAGGGGGTTGAAAGGGGTACTTACGGGCCGGAGGCACGCTTGCGCTCGCGTCGGCGCGCCTGGTCAAGCCGTCCGGCCTCCCGGCACAGGGAGCAGGCCGGTTCACCGCGTCGGTTGTGGGCGCGAGCCCCTGCCGGAGTGCCGTGAGTGATAGACGCAGCGCCTTCCCGGAGCTCGCCGGGGTGGGCGCCCTCGCAGGTGGCCCTGACCTCGCCTCGAAGCCACAGCCGCCCGCCGCAGATCCCGTCGAACAGGGAGCCACGCGGCTTGACCAGGGCGATGCACTGCGCCCGGAAGGGACACTCCTGGCAAACGGCCAGCAGTTTGCGCATCTCCGGCCTGCTGAGTGAGTCCGCAGTCGCGTCGTCGGGGGTGAAGCGCCCGTCCCCGGCGCACGGCGCCTCGCTGACCCGCCCAGGGCCGCTCATCCGATCTCCGTGACGGCTATGGGGTTAGCGGCAGCGGCATCAGGCGCACGCGGTCGCTGGGGGTGCCGCCGTCGGGGTGGGTGTAGCGACCGTTGGGCGGCAAGAGATGGCGGTCTGCCAGTGCCGGTAGCGCGAAGACCTGTGCGACCAGGCGGGTCAGGGCGTCGTCGCACTCGCGTGTCCAGCGCCGCCGTGCAAGGTTGTCGGTGCCCTCATGGGAGGCGCCCTCTATCACTGCGATGACTCGGCCCCCGGCGCTGCGGCCGTCCACGACGATGGCGGTGGCCTCCGGGTGGTGCTCGCGCACCAGCTCGGCAATGCGCGCTGCCCGGTCGGGCGGAGGCAGCTCGACCAGCCAGAGGTTTCCGTCGTTCGCGGAGTTGCGTCGCACGGTGGCCCAGGCCGGAGAGTCGAAGGGTTCCAGGGCGGTCTGGACATCGACTTCGATCTCTACGGCGAGCTCGGCGAGGCGATGCTCCTCGTCGCTCTTCTCCCACAGCCAGGGCAAGCCGCTGAGCGGGCTGGTCTGCTCGCCGAGCACGCCGAGGAGGTCCAGTTCACGCGTCTTGCCGTGGTAGGCGAAGCCGACGTATTCCGCCTCGGGGCAGCCACGGCGGACCTTTGCCGAGATGTGGTCGAGCACGGCCAGGCAGTGCGCCTTCTGGATGCGGCGACGCTCGATATCGAGCTGTTCACGCTGCTGGGCGAGGACGTCCAGCGGATCGGATATGGCAGGGGTCATAGCGGTGTTCTCCTCTTCTTCTGGGGGTCAGGTCAGGACCGGCATGAGGCGTTCGCCGAAGAAGCGGGCGACGTTGACGCTCACGGCGTTACCGGCCTGCTGGGTCTGTTCGGCCTGGTTGCCGACGGGCTCGAAGGTGTCGGGGAAGCGTTGGGCCGACAGATGCTCGCGCGGCTTGATCATGCGGAAGTAGCAGTCCTCGATCGCTGGCGCGTTGTGCACGAGGGCGGCCGAGTCGCGGGTGGACAGGGTGTGTAGGGGCTCGCCGGCGTTCTTGGGCGTGTTGCCCCTGCGATAGGGGATGACCAGGGTGTTGCGGATTCGGGCCGGGACGACGCCGCCTGGGACGACTAGGCCGTGGTGGCGGGCCGTGGCCAGGGTGCTGAGCGGCTCGGTCACGGGCGAGGCGTCGCAGTTGTTGCGGTACTCCACGATGAACGGCGCCGGGTCGACCGTGACCAGAGCCTCGCTCTCCCGCGTGGTCCGCGTACGTATCGGTCCGTCGGCGGGGTACGCGCTGTCGTTCCACGAGCCGCCCACCGGCACCAGGAGGGCTTCGCCGATCTTGGTGGTGCGGACCGGGAGCGGCCTCTCGAAGGGGACGAAGGCTCGGTCCGTGCCGTCCTTGCCGTGTGTGAGGGTGATGACGCTCGGCTGGTAGGGGTACTTGGCCCGGCCTGCTTCGATACGCCGCATCGTGTTCTCGACGAGCGGCTTGTCGCGGTCGCCGATGCGGGTGCCGATGTCGTCCCACAGGATGATGTCCGAGGCCGGACGCACATACGGCTCGACCAGGGCATGCCCGCAGCTGGTGTTCGGGCACCGGTAGTCGTACTGGGCACGGTACTTGCCGACCTTGGCCTTCGGGTCGCGCCAGCTCTGCCTTGCCTTCACGTCCCTGCCGCACGACATGCAGCAGGCCAGCGGGCGTGGCGCCAGGTTGGGGCGGCGCACGCTGGTCAGGGTGAACACGAAGTTATCTGGACAGTTCCACCTTGTAGGTGACTGTGTGCACGGAGCCGCGTGCGTAGGGTTCCGGACGTGCGAGTGGTGAAGGTGCCCGATGCGGCAGCTGGCCAGCCCCAGGTGCGGTTGGTCGACGCGTCCGGCGAGCCGGTGATTGAAGTCGATGAGTTTTTGAGGTTGTTGACGGTGCGGGCGTACTCGCCGAACACCGTTCGGGCTTACGCTCACGATCTGCAAAAGCTCTACGTGTTCTGCGAGGAACGCGGGATCGGGGCGGGCGGGTTCACGCCGGCCCGAGCTGTGGAGTTCCTGGAGTGGCTGCGGCTGGCGTCGTCCTCGCGGCGTGCTCAGCGGCTGGAGCTCGGCATCGCGACGCGCGAGGGGCGGGTGCTGTCGGCGAAGACCTGCAACCGGGTCCTGGCCGCGGTGTCCTCGTTCTACGAGTTCCTGATCGCCAGCGAGAAGTACGCCGGCCGGGACAACCCGATCGTCAAGAAGGTCGACCAGGCGGCGGCCCGCGTGCCGGACCGGTACCGGCCGCCGTTGATGAACGCCCACCGGCAGCAGCCGGTTCGCAGGGTGCTGCGGGTCAAAACCGTGGAGCCGGTACCGCGTCCGATGCCGGACGGTGTCTACCGGGCTCTGGTCGATGAGCTTCGGACCCGCCGGGACCTGGCGCTGTTGGAGCTGATGTGGGAAGGCGGACTGCGGCCGGGCGAAGTCCTGGGGCTGCAGTTGGAGGACATCTCCTACGGCCAGCGCCGGGTGACGGTCCGCAAGCGGTTCGACCACCCGCGCGGAGTGCAGCAGAAGTCCCGCCGGGACCGTGTGGTCGACCTTCACGAAGGGCGGGCCCTGGCAGCCCTGAACGCCTACGTGATGCGTGAGCGGCCGTCTGATCTGGACAGCCCCTGGGTCTTTCTCGTCGGGGGCCGGGGCAAGCGTCGGGGCGAACCGCTGGGCTACGACGCGCTGGTGCGGATGTTCGCCCGGGCCGCACAGCGGGCCGAAGTGCGTGATGCCTGGCTGACGCCGCACAGCCTGCGGCACACCCACGCCACCAGGATGTTCGAGGGCGGCATGCGGGAGCTGACGCTGATGACGCGGCTCGGGCACGCGACGCCGGACTCGATGAAGGTCTACACCCGGGTCAGCGATCCGGAGGTCGTCAAGGACTACCGACAGGCGATCGGAGAGCAGGACACGTGAGCACGAACGCCCCATTGCGAGCGGCGTCATCGCCCTTCACCTCCGCCGACACGGTCCCCAGGCACTGCGCAGAAGCGGAGTACGCGGCGTTCACCGACGCACTGCCAATCACCGCTCCATGGCGCCGCAAGCACGCCAACTTCCGACTGCGCTTCGTCCGCACCTACCCGGACCTGCCCTCCTGGTTCGCGTTGCCGCTCCGAGTCCGGCTCGGCTGGCGCAACGGCGAGGGCCAGAACCGGCGCCGCGCCCCCGAACCCGGCTTTGACACGGCCACGGCATGGATCAACTTCAACGCCCGCCACTACCTGACCTACCTCGCGCTCACCGGCCGTCTGCGCATGGACTGGGGCTGGCTGCTGGGCATCGGCGTGCTCAAACCGTTCCTCGTCGCCGACCAACTCGGCCTGTCGCTGCGTGACCAGAGCGAGGACCTGCGGCATCGGCTCCTCGCGCTCGGACACGTCCGCGATGACGCGGCATTCCGCGTCCCCTGGGGGTTGATCCGGCTGGTGATGCACCGCGGCGACGCGGACCTGCACACGCTCACCAGCGACGAGATCGAGGGAATGCGGCATGCCATCCGACACTGCGAGCGCATCCCCGGCCTGCTCCAGGTCGTCGGCGAGGACCGCTGTCCCACCTTGAAGGCCGGGTGGGGCACCAACGCCTATCGCACCGGCCTTGCGCTGTTCCACGCCGGCATCACCGGCCGACCGCCCGCCCGGGAGGAGACGGTTCCGTTGCCGCGGCTCAGCGGGAAACCGCGCATCGACGCCGTCTTCGAACGCTTTCTGGCCGAACGCGCCCTGGTCCTGCGGCCCGAGAGCATGTCCAGCACCCGCGGCGGGCTGCGCCGCTTCGGCCTCTGGCTGGACACCGAACGCCCGCACATTGCCAGCCTCGACCAGCTCAACCGGGCCGACCTGGTCGACTTCATGGACTCCGTCCACCGGCTGCACAAGATCAAGCATCCAGACCAGCCACTGAGCCGGGCCTACCGCGCCGGCATCATCTCCACCGTCGCCGTGCTCTTCCGCTACGCCGCCGTCGCCGAATGGGACGACGTCCCCGCCCGCCCCCTGATCACGCACGCCGACATGCCCCGCGTCATCGAACGCGTCCCCCGCTTCATTCCTGCCGACCAGCTCGGCCCGGTCATGGACCGCGTCCGGGCCCTCGAGTGCCCCCTCCAGCGGTGCGCGCTGCTGGTCGCCCGGTGGAGCGGCGCCCGCCGCACCGAGATCCGCAAACTCCACCTCAACTGCCTCGACGCCTACCCCGACGGCACGCCCCGACTGCGGCTCGCAGCGGGCAAAGCCCTCAAAGAGCGCACCGTCCCACTCCACGAGGAAGCCGCCGAGGCCATCCGTACTCTCACCGCACTGCGACAGGCCCAATCCGACCGCGGGATCCACGACCCCGACCTCGGACGCCCGACGCGCTACCTCTTCCTGCGCAACGGCGTGATCGCAGGCCCCGACTACCTCTTCGCCCACCCGCTCCGCGTGATCTGCGAAGAGCTGGCCATCCTCAACGGCGTCGGCAAACCCGCGATCCACCCCCACCGGTTCCGGCACACCCTGGGCACCCAACTCGCAGAGAAGGGTGCTCGTGTCCAGACCATCATGAAGGTCCTCGGCCACAAGAGCCCCGGCATGTCGATGACCTACACGCACATCTCCGACCCCACCGTCCTTGCCGACTACCAGGCCGTGCTCCAGCCCGGCGCCACCATCGCCGGCCCCCTCGCCGACACCCTGCGCTCCGGGCAACTCGACGAGGACGCGCTGGACTGGCTCAAGACCAACTTCTACAAGACCGAACTCGAACTCGGCCGCTGCCTGCGCCTGCCCCAGGAAGGGCCCTGCGAGTGCGACCTCTACCTGAGTTGCGCGAAGTTCGTCACCACGCCCCAGTACGCGCCTCGGCTGCGCGAACGCCTCTGCGTTGAACAGCAACTGATCGCCGACGCCCAGAGCCGCGGCTGGGACCGTGAGATCGAACGCCACCGGCGGATCGCCGAGCGCATCTCCTCCCTGCTGGATGACCTCGGCGAACCCCGCGACGAGCCACCCGCCTAGCGTCGCCAGGAAGATCACGTGATAGCGGGAACGGCTACCCTGTCGGCCGTGGCGATACGACGGTGGACATGGCGGAACGTGGATGGCGAGCGCATCGAGGGAACCTGGCGGCATGCCTTCATCCGCAACGGCGGGAACTACTTCCTCACCGACCTGCTGATCTACGCCGACGGAATGGTCGACTGCTGGGGTCTGGAAACCCTGGAGGGCTTCGCCGGCAAACTCGCCTCCGGATGGGTCGCCACCGACGTGCCCGAAGGCGCCCGGGCATCGGCCCACCACCTCGCCTCGTGGAAGTTCGCCGAGCCGAAGACCTGGCTGACCCCCGAGATGCTGCTCGGCGAGGTCCGCGACGACATCGACAAACTCAACGGCCGCCCGGACTCCACTCGCCGCTGCCTCACTGCCGTCGACGTCTTCCGAGAGCAGCCGACCGAGTCCAACCGGACCGCCGTTCGTGAAGCCTACGAGGCTATCCCGGAGCACCTGCGGAGATACGCCCTGGGCGACATGGACCGAAAGGACTTCCCCCTCAGGGTGATCGTGACCGGCCCGGGGAGCCAGATCGAGCTGTGGAACGGCAACACTGTCGAGGTCACCGAAGCGATGCACGCCTCCGCCTTGGAGTACTTCACGGAGCGCGAGCAACTGCGCAAGCAGCACGAGACGAAAACACCCGCCGACGGCCGGACTGAACCTGTCGAGAGCAGCGTCCACCTCAACCAGGTGGTCTTCCCACGCGGCTGGCCCGAGAATCCGGGCACCCACGTGCTGCGCAACGAGTTCCCCGCCCCGATCGCCATAGCCAACCGGACCTACCCCACGGTTGCGCACGCCTACTGGGCGCTGGCGGTCGCTGATGAACACCGACAGGCCGAGATCCTCGACGCGGAACGGCCTTATGACGCACAGAAACTCGCTGAGGCTTCCACCCTGCGTGACGACTGGCCCCAAGTTCGGGTTGCCATCATGACGCGCTTGCTGCGCGCGAAGTTCCAGCAGCACCCCGAGTTCGCCGAGACGCTGATGGCCACAGGTGCCACCCGGTTGATCTACACCGAGGTCGGATCGAACTTTTGGGGGCAACACGGGCTCGAAGGCCGGAACTGGATGGGCCGACTGCTGGAGCTGACCCGCTCCGAACTCGTCGCAGCCAAGCTGAACATCTAGCAATGACGAACCGGAGCACCCCGACGCCGTTCGCCTCGATCGAGTGACACACGACCGCGTGAATCTGCACCCGTCGGTCATAGAAGTGTCCAGATAAACAAGGTAGATACGGTCGCGCCACTGCGGCGCGTACCCGTTGGTCTCCGACCCGATGTGCGCGGACGACACCGAGACGATCTGTACGCGGTAGCCCAGCTTCTTCATGGACCTGATCCACTCGGGGAACAGGTCCCACTGGGTCGCGAACTCCACGACGTTCTCGACCACGACGCACGGGAACCGCTTGGCCTCTGCGGCGCGCAGCACGCACCACGCCGTGGCCCGGGTCATCTCGAAGGCTTCCGGCGGGAGTTGTCGCCACTGCTCCTCTTCTTCGAAGAGGGCTTCTTGTGCGGGGTCGGGCTGGCGTTTCTTCCCGCCGGCCGGGCTGATCTCGGTGCAGATGACCGAGGCCCACATGATGGTGGCCTTGGGCAGCCAGCGCATGGGGTAGTTGCGGATGTCGGCGCACCGGCCGGTGGCACCGGGAAGGTTGTGCTCGAAGGTGTCGATGGCGGTTTGCCAGTGGTTGATGCCGAGGATCGGGTCGAATCCGGCCTCCTTCAAGCCGAGGGCGTCTCCGCCCGCTCCGCAGAGCAGGGATATGGCGCGGGGCAAGTGGGGTGGTCTCCAAGGGGTGGGGCCGCCCGGCCCGGTGGCTGGGGCCGGGCGGCCGTGGTCAGGATTGATCAGGAGCGCGGAGTGCGCGGTGGTGGCGGCTGTCCTCGATACCGAGGGCGATGAACGCCGCAAGGCCTACAAGCAGGAGGATCAGCAGCCCGGTCACCGGCCGCGCTCCTCAGCGGGCATGGCGCCAGCCGTTGACGTACGCGCCGACCTCCTCGGCGAGAGGTTCGAGGGACATGTCGCCGGGCGGTTCACCCTCGCCGGTCGTGGTGTCATAGATGATCTTGGACGTGCCGTGGGTGTTGTCGATGTGCTCGGCCTTCCAGCCGCCGATCTCGCTGCGGTCGTTGTGCCAGGGCAGCGACCTGCGGCCCGCGATCGTCACCAGCTGCTCGCCATCGTCCGTGAGCGGGACGGTGATGTTCAGCTCGTTGCCGCACCAGTCCACGCCGACGCCCGTGCAGTGCTGTTCGAGGGCTTCGATGACGTCGGCGTACAGGGTGCGGGCCTTGGCCTCGTCGGCCAGGCGCAGGAGCTGGACGCCGCTGAGGTAGTGGAGGGCCATCACGCGCCCTCCGTCTCAGTGCTGCGTGTGACGCGGACGGTGGCGATGTATCCGTCCTTCTCCAGCACGGCGAGCGGGTAGCCGTCCTGCTCGGGGCGCTCCCAGACGCGCTGGTATCCCTCGGCGGCCGTCAGGCTTCGACACCACTCGAAGTAGCGGGCGACGGCCATCCCGGGCGTCTCGCTTGCTCCGCCCTGGGTGGTGTTGAGGCCGTATGGAGCGCAGTACGTGGCCGATGCGGTCAGCCGATACGCGGGGTGCGGGGCGTTCAGCGCGTCGATGCGCGCGAACATCGGCAGCAGGCCAGCGTGGCAATGGCGCTGCGGGCCGCCCGGCACGGAGTCGTACAGGACGGTGTGCCGTCCGGGGTTGTCGATGTCCCGGCGTATGACGCACCAGCCGGTCACCTCGGCGGGGTCGGCGGGCAGTCCGTGTTCGGTGGCGACGACCAGTTCTGTTCCGTCGCCGATATCGGCGCGGATGAGGAACGTGTCGGTGAGGTCGACGTCTGTGATCCAGCCGAGGTAGCGCAGCGGGGTGATGACGTGCCAGTAGCTGCGGAAGAGCTGCTGCCAAAGCGGGTCGGTCCGAAGGGTGTGGTCGGGCAGTGCCGCGAGGGTGGTCATGTGGGTCTCCAAGAGGGGGTGTTGCGGGGCGGACACCCAAAGAGGTGTCCGCAGTTGCATTCATGTCACCTATCTAGGGCCACACGTTTAGCCGAACATGGGCAGCTCGTGCGTGGCGATGGCTTGCACCAGCCACATCTGTCCGTCACTGGTGACGATGCAGCCGAGGGGACGGTCGCGGTATCGCAGGACGAAGGCGGCGCCCTGCTTGCTGGCGCTGATCGAGTGCGTCAGCTGATACACGCCGACTCCGGCGCAGCCGACGGAGCAGAACGGCGTCCTGGCGAGAACGGGGGCGGCGTGCGGGCCGTGGACGACCTCAGCCACGACGATGTACGCCGCCTCTGCGGGGTCGCGGTCTTCGGTGGCGTTCATGCGCTTCTCCAGGAGGTTTGGGTTCGAAGGGGTTTCGAACCAATATTTATATCTTATTCGCATACATTGGGGCGTCAATGGTGATGATCTTCCAAGGCGCCTATCCACCACGGGAGTTGGGGCGTCGTGTGCGGCCCAGGCGGGCCAGCTCGCGCACCCGTTGGCGGGCCATCTCCAGCGCCTTCGGGTCAGTCTCGGCCACACGCCGCTCCTGCTCGGCGAAGAACTCCCTCAGCCATTCCTGCTGGGTGATGCGCTCCTTCTCGGCGGCCTCGCGCTGCGCCCGCTCCCGAAGGGCCCGCGGGTTCGTCCCGCACGCACGGCAGTTGGCGGCAGGCTGCGGATGCGCCGGGCAGCCGGACGACGGCGGATCCTCGGTGTGCTCCTGTGCCTCCCGCGCAACGCCCGCCCCTGGGGTAGGGGGGTAAGGAAGGACGTAGGAAGGAAAAGGAAGAGAAGGGGTTTCCCTGGGGAAACCCTCTTGGTCTCCGTGGGGAAACCCACTGGGTTTCCCTGGGGGAACCCTCCCCGGCCCATCTTGAGGGTTTCCCTGGGGAAACCCTCCCTCCTCCCGCGCCCCGTCCAAGGCACGTGTCTCCTCCCGAGCTGCCACGTCCTGCTGGGTGCGGGCTGCCGCCGACGGCTTACGCCGCGGCACCTTCCGGGCCAGCCGGGAGTTCGTCGGTGCGCGCCGCGCACCTCGACGCCACTCGATCAGCTCCTCGGTCGACGGAATCGGGGGCACACCATGTGGAAAGACCTTGTACTCGGCGCGCCGCCCGACGCGACCGATCTCGGTGCGCTCGACCAAGCCGAGGCCGACCAACTCCGTGACGACCCCGATGACCCGCTTCTCGCCCACGCCCGCCCACGCCATCATCCGCTCAAGGCCCGGACGGGCCAGACGTGTCTGGTCGTCGGCAGAGTCCGCGATCTTCATCAAGACCAGCTTCTGCGTCTGGTTGATCACCTCCTTCGGCAGGTAGGCCGCGACCACCATCAGCTGGATGCTCACCAGTACCTCTTCCGTGTTCCGTTCGGTCGTGGCCGCACTGGGGCAGGGGCAGGACCAGCGGCGGCCTTGCCCCTTGCTCGGGAGCGGGTCAGGGTTTCTTGCTCACGGTGACGTTGATGCTCACGTTGGTGCGCCGCTCGTGGTCGAGGCGCACGGGCACGGGTATGCCGGCCGCCGTTAGCTGGGCTTTCATCAGTGCCGTGTCGGGCGTCATTGGTACCGGCAGTCCGGCCTGCTCGAAGAGCGTGGCCATGGCGTCCACGTCGTCGAACTTGGTCGGGTTTCCGCCGCTCCACGACAGCTCGTTGTCGCCGTACACGCCCTCCTCGGAACCGTCGAGCCTGGCGCGCAGTACCTTCAGGCGGTCCTTGAGCGGCTTGATCTGCTCGGTCACCTGGACGTACTCGGCCAGTGCCTGCTCCCGCTCGGCGTCGTCGTGGATGAGCATGCTCTGCGGGCGGCGACCGGCGATGGCCGGTCCCCAGCAGGCCGTCTTGAACGGGCAGTTGTCGCAGATCGCGGATAGGCCCGGTCCGGGAAAGGTGCGTGGCAGGTCCTCGGGAGACTCGGCGGCGCGCACCTGATCCACCCACCAGCGCGCCCCCTGGGCCCGCTCGGCGGTGAACGGCATCTCCAGGACGTGGTCCTCGCCTGAGTCGCGGTTGAGGAACCTAAACCGGATGCGGCCGACGGGCAGCGGGCCGAGACGGGCGAGCTGCCGCTGGCCGTCGATGTCGGCGAAGCCTTCGGTGCGCAACAAGTCTGCGTAGAGCAGGACTTGGCGCAGTTCGGCGTCGCTGGCCCCGTACCGCAGGATGTTGTCCCATTGGAAGGTGCTCTTGGTCTTGATGTCCTCTACGGTCAGCTCCTCGGCCGGGAGGCTCGGGCGCAGTCGCTTCGGCAGCCGGGAGGCGGTGCGGCCGTCGAGCTGGACGGCGTCGATGTGGCCTCGGATGGTGTCGTCCTCGACGCGGCGCTCGATGATCCAGCCGTACTCGTTACGGACTGCGTCGAGCGCCCCTTCATGCAGCCAGGTGCCGAGGATCGCTTTGCGCTTCTCGCCGCCGTCGGTGGGGGTGCGGCCGTGCAGGAGGTATCCGGCGCGTCGCGCACACACGGTGTCACTCGCGCCGATCTTGGTTTGCAAAGAGCGGGGACGGCGGGCGTCCGCCGCGTGAGCGGCAGGCCACAGGCTGACGGGCCGCTCAGGCGCGATGGCCAAAGTGGTCACGATGGTCTCCAAGAGGCTGGGGCATGTCGCCCGCCGACCGCGGGCGACATGATGGGGCGGTGGTCAGGAGGTGGCGCGGCGGGACGCGGTGGCCCGCTTGCGCGGGGCACGCTCCGCCGCGGCCGGCGCCTCCTCGGATTCGAGGCCAGTGCCCTGCTGCGGCGCTGCCTCCTTCTTCGCAGGACGCGCCCGCTTCCTCGGTGCGGCCTTCGCCGCACTCGTGTCCTGGTCGCTGGCCCCTGAGTCGCCACCGGGCTCGTCCCTCGCGCTGTCGCTTGAGCCGTTGCCCGCTTCGAGCCCGGCTGCCGCACGCAGGCGCAGGGTCGCTTCCTCCGCCTCACGGACGACGCCTTCGGCATCGGCCCGCTCCATCTCCTCGTCCACGTAGACGCCGGACAGGTCCTGAGGCGCGGCCATGCGCAACGCGCCAGCCTCGGCGCACTTGCGGAGCATGTGGGCGGGCATCTGCTGCCACATCTTCGCCACGACATACGCGCCCAGCTTGCGGTCGTAGTACGTCGGGGCGAACTCGTCCCAGCGGGCGATAAACGGGAAGCGTGCGGTGCCGCGCAGGACGGTGACCTTGACCGCGGCCGGGTAGGCCTTCGACAGCCAGACGTCGTGGGCGTTGCCCTCGGAGTCGTAGTAGACGGTGTCCTCGTAGGAGATGGACTCCCCGGCCTTCGCCGCCGCCCGGTGGGCAACGGTGCGAAAGCCGTCGATCCCGGTCTGGATCGTCCACGTCTTCTCGGGCTCGTCAGGGTTGTCGGCCGCCTTCCAGTTGGTGCGGCCGAGCATGTAGATCTGCCGCGCGAACGGATCGAGGCCGGTCCGGACGCAGTAGTGGAAGAACATGGCCAGATGGCCGCGCGGGGCGCCGGCCAGGCCGGGACTGATCAGGGCCAGCGTTGAGAGCTGCTTGTGGTCGAACTCGTCCTGGTAGGCGCGCAGGACGATGGCGCTCGCCGGGACGGCAGGGCTGGCCCCCGCCTGGGCCGCTTCGACAACCGTGCCCTCCACGGTAGCGGGCTCGGCGGATGGTTCATCGGTCACGATCTCTCCAAGAGGTCAGTCGGTCCGCAGGCTGCGGACCTCGAAGGCGCCAGCCCACTCGGGATGGCGCTCGATGAGGAGCCGGACGTACCGGCTGCGGAAGTTGTTGTTGAGGCGGAACTCGTCGCCTTCGGTGGCCGTGGCGTAACGCCAGCGCAGAACCTCGAAGAGCATCCCGATGCCGACGCGGGTGGCGCCGCGCTTGAGGTAGTCGGCCGTCAGGATCTCCAGCGCGCGCAGCACCCAGGGGTTAAGTCGGTGGAATGCCTCGAACTGCGCCTGGATCGTGGCCGCCTGGCCGTCGGGCTGCCGCACTGTGTGGATCACCAGGCCAGGTATCTCGTCCTGGACGCCTTCCATGCCCCACCACCTCAAGAGCAGCTCGAAATGTGTCACCTATCTTGAGGGATGTATGGGCATGTGATCAACCCCCGTTACCGCAGGCGCACCTTCATGCGGTCATGGGCGCCTCGGCGGCACCCTCGACCAGATCCTCCATGCGCGCTTCCCGCTCCTCGTTGACACGGGAGACGTCCGCAAGCATGCGAACGGCGAGGTGGGAGTACGGATTCTCCAGCACATGGCGCGACAGGGCGACTTCGACGATCAGGATTTCCGCCGCCTCCATGACGACGACGCCGTCACCGGCGGGTGTGTACACGAGCTGCACGCGTGCCTCCTTTGCGAACGGGCCCCCGGGGAGGGGATATATGCATATCTTATTCGCATTGCGTCTCCATGTACAGCGTTTACGCAGGTCAGGGGCCCTTTCGCGCGTACCGTCCCCGCGTCAGGACCTTCGATCCCGGGCCGTCGTAGGTGCCCTCATTCAGAGCAGCCGCCACCTGGTCATCGACCTCCCAGGACAGGCTGCGCGCTCTGGCACGCAGCTCGGGCACCGCACCGAGCACCGTGTCCAGCAGCCACAGCATCGACCCGGACAACAGCCAGTCCTCCTCTGGGAAGTTGCCCGCAGCGACACGCGTCGCCAGAGTGCCCTGGGACGGCAGGTGGAAAAGCTCGATGATCTCCTGCTGGCCGACGATCGGGGGCAGTTGGTCTCGGGAGTCGGCTTCCCAGCCCTCGCCCTGTTCCGCAATGAGCCGTTCCTTGTAGCGGACGTCCAGCAGTTTCGGCCGGGGCGTGGTGCGCCCGAAGCGGCACGCGAACCCCAGCGGCCAGTAGCGCACTCCCGAAACGACGATGGCGGTCGCCGGGTCCAGGACGCGGCGGCTGGGATGAAGCCACTGCGACACCATCTGCGCCTCGACCCCGTACAGGGCGGCGAGCTCCTGGTGTCCCACCAGATACGGCTTCGGCAGATGCATCGCCCGGTCCTCCGCTGATTCCTTGCGCGTGCCGACTCCAGAGCGTAGCCACACAGCACCGCCGGCCGCCTCGGCGGGCGCTGTTATCGTAGGCAGTGGTCTTTCTCCAAGAGGGCCAACTGGCCCCCGCTCCGGCGGGGGCCATTTCTTTGCCCGCGCTCTCCAGCTACGCGGACTTCGTGGGCCCTTGGGCAGGCACGGCCCCCTCAACGAGCGTCGGGCGGTCCGTCTCCCGGTGACTGCGGAGTGAAACCCAGGGCGTGCACGCTTCTCCCCGTGACCTTCCGGAACATGGCCGCCACTTCGTCGGCGCGCAGCTTCCGGCCAGCGATTGCGGACACCACCGCTGCGGCGAAGGAGTGCTGCCTCAGCCCCGGACCACGCCGAGGAACGTCAGTGCCACCGCTGACACGGACGTCAGGACGGCGATGGTCGGCAGCGGCCACCTCCCTTTCTCCAGGGAGGTCACCCGTTGCTCCAAGTCCTCGACGGCCTTGTCCGTCTGGTCACTGCGCTGCACGAGCAGCGCCAGCTGCCCGTCGATGCGGGCGAGGCCGACTTCCAGGGCGTTGCGCAGTTCGGCGAGGGCCAGCGCGATCTCTCCCTCGGGCACGGGTGCCTCCTTGTCTGCGGCTGCGGGTCAGTACGTGGGGGTGGCCGGGTCGCGTTTGGCCGACAGCCAGGAGGCCGTGCCGGTGCGTCCGATGACCGTGCCGAGCGTGGACTTCAGCGCCGACAGGCCCGCGGGTATCGTGGCAACGGCGGCGGCCTGCCAGGCGGAGAGCGACACCAGGTCGGTGGTGCTGGAGGCTGCCATCAGGCCCAGGACCGACTGGAGGTAGGTCGCGATGGTGCGCTCCGCGATGTCGGCGAGGGCCTGCGGCATGGGGCCGTGCCCCTGTTCCTGGGCGGTGGGTGTCGTGTCGGGGGTGCTGGCCAGGCGTGGCACGTGCAGCGCCGCCCACGTCTGCGGCCCGGGGATGCCGTCGGCGGCGGCGCCGTGGTAGCCGCGCTTGATCTGGTAGACGGCGTACGAACGGCGATGCGCGTCGTTCCACACCGGTCCGGCCGGGGTGTCGTAGGAGTCACAGCCCTCGGCGACCAACCGCTTTGCCATGGCCTCGATCACCGGCGAGGACCGACCGCCTCGGAAGAAGGCCGCGCCGGGATAGGCTGCGTACCGAGGCACCGGCGTCGGCTTCGGCTTACCGGGCGTCTTGCCGTCGGTTTTGAGGAGGCGGGCGACGCGGGCGCGGAAGTCGTCCATGTCGATGCCGCCCGGGTCCGGCTTGCCGGGCTGCCACTCCTTGTGCCCAATGACGCTGTGCTCGTTCCAGCCATGCGCTCGGCACACGGCCGCGGCAGCACGGACCATCGCGTCCAACTGCGCGGACGGCCACGTCTGATGGCCGGCGTTGATGCACTCGAAGCCGTAGAAGTGCCGGTTGCCGTCGGTGTCAGCCTCGTTGTCCCGCGGCAGGCTCGGCTTCTCCGCGACGACCCCGAGCAGGACGTCGGTGTCGCCCATGCCGGCGTGGTTGGTCCGGCCGTACCCGACCAGGTGGACCGTCCCAGACCGGTCGATCACGCCATGGCACAACGGTCCGGGAAGGTCCTGGTAGCCGACACGGCACAGCTCCACCATGTCGGCCTCGGACGAGTACGGGCCGGTGTGGTGGATCATGACCCCGTTCACGGGGCCCCAGTTGCCGTGGGTATTGCGGTTGTGGGTACGCCACCGGCCGTGCTCGACGACACCGAGGCCCGCGTGTTTCAGCGCGGACAGGAATGTGTCCGCGCTCAACGGAGTTGCCACGCTCGTCTCGCTCTTCTCCCCTGCGCCATACGGCAATTCGGCCGCACCCGCTAGGGCGGGACGGTCCCCCGGGAGATGGCTGCGCAGCCTGGGTGGAGGGTCACCCTTCTGCCATGGTATCCAGCGGTGGGTCCATCCACCGCAAGGCAGCTTCCATGGCCGCGATCAGAGATTCATCGTCGCCAGCCTCAGGGCTCCATGCAGTGCAGAAGAGCGGTGCCTCGAAGGATGCCTTCTGTAGTTGGGGGCAGTCATTGAGATCTCGGGCGCCGCAAACAACGATCAACAAGGGTTCGTATGCATACGTGCTCTTGTCGAGCAGCTTGTCCAGTCGGCTGGAGGGATGAATCAGTGCGACCTCGACGATCAGTCCGATCGTCAGCCATACCTCCATGTCCACCGGACTGGTGTCAATGCGGACGTCCTTGGTTGCAACGACTTCCGGAAAGAGCATATGTAGGCGTGCGCTGAGGAGGTGCCGGTAAAGCTCAATATCCCTCTCCCAAAGAGAGGACTTGCTATCGCCCTCGACTCCCCAGGTGAAGAGACTTTTGAGAGCTGAGATCTCTGAAGTCGACCGCGCGAGCGGACGAAGGTCCTGGACGGACTGCGCGCTCAGTTCCTGATCCTCGGGTACAAAGACTTTCCATCCCTTGCCCGTCACCACGGCCGTCCATCTAGTGACGTGCTGCCAGTAGACCCGTCGCGTCACAGGGTTGTAGAGCATCACAAGGACCGGAAGCGAATGCCCCAGCCAGTACGACGCATGGGCCGCGTTGCAGGTGAACCACCAGCCGCCGTCAGTGGCAGAGCCGAAGTAGCTCAGGCCCGACTTGATCTGGACACCCAGGAGCTGCCCTGTCGCCTTCGAAGTGGCGCTGTCCAAGACCTCCAAATGGGCATCGATACCTACGTCTACGGTTGTTTGCTCCCTGAAGATCCAGCCCAGCTCGCTAGTGACGAGGTGACTGATCCACGCCACTCCCTCTCGATCAACCTGTTGTGTTCGCCGGACCTGCATGGTCTCAACCGCCCCTGTCGTCACCGAGTTGGAGTCGAGACTTGCACAACACACTGCAACTAGTGCAAGCGGATGCCCAGGTGATCTCCTTAATCGAGGCCATCCGCACGGCACTCAGCCCCATCCAAGCTCAACCACGACGCTTTCACACTGCCGCCGTCCTGGACCCGTAGTGTGACCTGGCCCTTGGGGTCGATGTCGAGGTGGAGTTCACGGCGTACGGCGTCGGAGGCGACCGGAACGGTGCGGGGCGCGGCGGGCCAGAAGCCGTCCGGCAGCAGGGCGACGGGCGCTTCGTCCACGGCCCGTCCGCCACTCAGCCCGATTCGGCCGCTGAATTCCAGGGTGTTCCACGGGTTGGCGCGGATCTGGGGAGGCTGCGTGGTGTCGGGCACCGTCGTGTCTCCGGTCAGCGGCAGGTCCCGCCACGGTGGATACGGTGCGCGCCGTGCCCGCTCCAGGACGGTAACACGGCGCTCCAGACCGGCCAGGCGGCGCGCGAGTTCGGCGATCGTGTCCGGCATTTACGCCTCCTCCGCCTGGTCGCCGCTCTCCTCCGGCCTGAGCGTGCGTTCCAGCTTGAGGGTCACGCGCTCAGGGGTCTCGCCTTCGCCGGGGCGTACGGTCCAGCCGACGATGCGGTTCCAGCCGTCGTACGCGGTGTGCGGCTCGTACAGCCGGATGCGGACGTCGTCGCCGACGCGCAGCGCCTCGACGGGGGCCGCGGGATGGTCTGTGACCTCCAGTTCGGTGAGCGTCGGCAGGATCTGCCGCGCCAGCCGTTCGCGGCGGGTGCGCTGCCTGAGCCTGGTCTCGTCCTTCTCGCTGGTCTCCAGCTTCTGTTCCAGGCGTAGCCGCCCGTTGCGGACGCCGTCGACCACGACCTTGCGCTTGCTGTCTTCGCCGGCGCCGAGGCCGATGACCCACTGGGCGTAGGAGTCGGCGTCCTTGACGACGTGGGGCTCGCCGACCACGTTGGCGCCGGTGGTGAAAGTCAGGTCCTCGCGGCGTCGGCCGAGGCGGGGGGCGCCCAGGATGATGCGCCGCTCGGCGCGGCGCCCGCGCCAGGTGACGGTCTCGGTCCACTCCAGACTGTCGTCGACATCGGCCATCTCGTCCACGATCTCCCCCAGGTTGCGGGGGTCGGTCTTGGAGGTGCTGTAGGGGTCCTTCGCGGTGCCGGTCTTCGCCGTCGACTTGGTGTCGTCCACCACAACCTGGAGGTCGCCGTCCGGCTGTTCTTGCGCGTACGCCCACACGTCCCGGATGACCTGGCACGGGTCGGCCTCGATGTACGGGCCGCGCCCGTGAAGGTTGCCGTGCACGTCGAAGCGGCGGTGCAGGTAGCTGGTGAACCCGGAGGCCTCGACGGGGAGTTTGGGGCCTTCCGGTTCGGCTCGCCACAGCAGCCCTCCCCACAGCAGGTGCGAGTTCCGCTCGACGAGCAGCACCACGTCTCCCGCGTCGTCGAGCAGGTCGCTCATCGCGCGGATGTACGTCGGATTCAGGGACGCGCTGAGTGAGCCCGGTCCGGACTTCTCCGGCCCGAACTCGACTTCGGTCAGCGGCAGGTTCCAGTGCAGGACCTCACCGGTTGTGGCGCGGGTGATGATGTAGCGGTAGTCGGGCATCACGCCGGGCTTTCCGTGAACTGGATGTCCGCGCTGACCGTGGTGCCCTTGGCCACCGTCAGGTCGCCATCGCCGTACTTGTCGAGCTGGTTGATCTGCACCGCAAGACGCTGGCGAGTGCCCCGGTACGCCGGAGGCAGGGTGAAGGTGTCGGCAAGCACCACACCGGCGCGGCGGGTGGTCGTGCCGTCGTCGTCAACCACAGTCGGCGGGGCGTTGTGCTCGCCCAAGCGGGTGCGCAGCTCGGCGTAGATGTTCCCGGCCTCGGCGCGCAGCCCGGAGAGGCTGACCACGATGGTGGCCTTCGTCGCCCACACAGGGATATCCACCTCCCAGGCGGCTTCCTTGGGCCAGTTCGCCCAACGGCCGTGCTGGGCGGGCACCTTCTCCGTGTCGGTCGGGTGCTCGGTGTGCAGGGTCCGCTCGGTGCGCGGATTGGCGATCCGTCGCAGGTCGGTGATCATGTCGGCGGTGACCGCGGCGGTGTTGCGGGGCAGGGTGATGCGGGCCAGAGGTATGGCGGTCATCTCCCGCAGCACGGTCGCGGCCTGGTCCACGCCTTTCACGAGGTGGAAGTAGCCGATGTCCTCCCGGCGGGGATCGCGTTCGCCCTCGTACTCGGGGTCCTCGACGCGCAGGACGAGTAGATCCGTGCGGGCGAATGGCCCGGTCGGGGGGACGTCGACGACCGCGTCGCCGATGTTGGTCTGGGTGTAGGCCCCCTGCCAGGGACGTACACCGTGGATCAGGGCGGAGCCATCGCCGACACGGACCCCTGGGCCGGGGGTCTCCAGGGGACGGACCTTGAGGTCACCGGCCTCGGCGATGCCCTGCCGGCCGCGTGTCAGGTCGCTAATCATCAGGCGCATGGCGCGGGCGGAGTGGTCTCCACCGCGCACCATCATCGGGGGCTGGACAAGGGTCACTGGTGTTCTCCGTTCACAGGGCGGTGTACGCCGACCGCCACGAGACCTCGAGGCGCGCGGTGCCGGTGGGGTCGTCGCCGCTCCAGCCGATCTCGGAGCGGCCCCGCGGAAGGGCGAACAGGTCGAGCCGCGAGGGCGGGGTGAGGTCGTTCGCGACGTTGACCTTGCCGTTGCGCAGGGCCCAGCGGGTTCTGGGCCGGGTCTCCAGCTCCACCCACTCCCCGGCGCGCAGAGCCAGGCGCAGTTCCAGGACGCGGCCGGTGACGGTGTTCCAGATCCGCGGGTTGGCGACCGGGCCGTGGATACGGATGCTGGGCCAGGACGACACGTTGCCCTGGTTGCTGATCCACCCGGGCCGGTCGTTCGGATCCGCGTGGTCCCGGCTCTCGGGCGCGCACAGCGTCTGGTCCACGGTGCGGTCGCGGCCCTTGGACCTCGCCTCCTGGTCGAGGCCCAACGACAGCTGCGACAACTCGTCGTCGTACCAGCGCGGGTCCGTGCCGGCAAACTCCAGGTCCAGCGGGATCCACCCGTTGATCGCCGTGGTGGCGCTGGTGGCCTCCGCGCGCCGCAGGCGCCCGTACATACGGCGGGTGCGGTGTCCGGGCCAGCGTCCCCGCAGCACGTGGCGGCCCTCGGGCCGGGTGCGGGCGTCCGGGTCGTCGAGGGCCAGCTCCAGGCGGGCCAGCAGGTCGGCCGCCTTGGCCGGGTCACCGGGTGTCTTGATGCTGGCCTCGAACCGCAGGGTGCGGGTGCCGTAGAAGTCCTGGCCAGGGAAGGTGCCCTCCCCGGTTGGGTTATCCACATCTTGTGGACGGGTCGCTGGCGAGCCGAGCCCTTCGATGTTCCCGATCGGGATATGGGTGCCGTGGCCGAAGACGAAGCCGCCGATCTCGAACTGCCACGGGGCCAGTTCGATGCGGGGCTGTTTGGTTGGTGTGGTCATCAAACCCTCCCGCCACGCTGCGCGTTGCGCAGGTTGCGCATCATTTCGTTGCCGATCTGCTCAGGTGTGGCGGAGCTGTCGGTGACCGTGACCGGCATAGTGCCGATCAGCGGCTGCTGCTCGCGCACGACGACGACCTGGACACGCCCGCCGGCGCGGGCGTCGACCACGCGGGTGCGGGGGCGGTCGCTGCCGGTGCGGATGTCAAAGGCCCGCACCACGCCCGCCATGACCTCCGAGGTCCGGGCTCGCTGGAATGAGCTGGCCAGTTCGGGGCTGTAGTCGCGGCTACTGCGGCCTCGTACGCCGCCGTTGGCGAACCACTCGACCTGCCCGCCGAAGCGGCCGACGACTTTCTCCACGACGGCCTTGCTGCGGTCGCGCTTCGACGGCGCCATCGGCACATACGCCTCGCCGCCGGTCTCGGGCTCCGCCCAGATGCGCCAGCTCCCGGCCGGGGCGATCTGCGCAACGTGCTGCTCAGAGCGGCCGGAGCCAGTGACTCCGCCGTCGGCGAAGTAGTCGAGGACGCCGCCGTCGGCCTGCTTGCTGGCCCGCCTGCGAAGGTTCTCGGCCTGTTGACGCACGGCGTCAGCGGCCTCGGCCCCGTCGCCGAGTGACGAGAAGACGCTCACGTGGCGCGTGGTGACGGTCACCGACTTGCCGCGCAGCGCGTCGATGCGCTGCTGGATGGAGTCGGCGGCCTTGCGAGGGCTGCTGGTCGGCACGGTCACTTTGACGTTCTTCGACCCCGGGACCTTCTCGATCCTGAAGCCCAGCGCCTCCAGCTCCTTACGGGCCTGTGCCGTGGGCGCGCGCACGATGACAGACTTCGCTCCGGGCGTGGCCCTGATCTTGGCCTGCACTGCTTCCAGGCTCTTGATGGCTGCGGCGGTCGGCGCGGAGACGCGGATGTTCTTGCTGCTCGGGGTCCGGCCTAGCTTGTCGATCAGCCCGTCGAGGTCCTTGCGGGCGGCAGCCGTTGGTGCGGTGATCTTGATCTGGCGGGTGCCAGGAACCGTCTTGACCGTGAAGCCGAGCTCGCGCAGTTTCTGCTGCGCCCCGTCGCTCAGCGAGTCGACCTTGATCGTCTTGGCGTTCGGCAGCCGGTGAAACTCCGCCTGGACCGCGATCAGGTTCGCGAGCGTGCTGTCCATGCCCTTGGTCTGCAGCAGCAGCGACACCTTCGACGGCAGCAGGCCGAGGCTGTCGGCGACGCCCTCGGCCTGCGCGCGGGTCAGTCCGTAGCCCTGCGCGGCCTTGATCGCCTCGGTGCGGGCGCGGCTCATCTGCTCGCGGGCCTTGGCCAGCCCCGCCGGCAGGGTCTCGCCGTTGCGCTGGGCCAGGTCGTAAACAGCCACGGAGGCGTCGGCCGCCGCATCCGACAGCGCGGTGAGCTGGGTGTACAGCTGCTGGCCGTTCCTGGTGGTGGTGTTCAGGGTCTTGTCCTGGTTGACCAGTTGCCTGCTGCCGTAGCCCTGCTGGCGGTTGACGCCCTTGCTGCCGTCCTGCAGGTCGAGGACGGCGCTGTTCACCTTGGCCTCGGCGGCCTGGAGGGAGATCTGGCCGCCGGAGAGCAGGTCGAGCGCCGACTTCAGGGACCGGGTGCGGGTGTCAGCGTCGGCGGTCTCGTCGGCCAGGCCGCCGACGGCGGCCTTGAGCCGGTCGTACGCCGACGTGCCGTCCCCGGTGCCCTTCGTAGCCTGCGCCAGCTCGCGGGCGTTCTTGATGGACTCGGTCATCTCGCCCTTGACGCTGCCAAGGGCATCCGCGGCGTCCTTGTACTGCTGGCCGACGTCGGTGTAGTCGAGGACGGAAACCTTGCCGGCCGCCACGTCCTTGTAGGCGCGGTGGGCGTTGGCCGTGGCCAACAGTTGCTTCTGCAGCGACTCCAGCGAGGTGCCCTGGCCGAGGTAGGCGTCGGTCAGGGTCGCGAGCGGCACGCCGGCCTGGTCGAGGACCTTGGTGAGCTGGCCCTGGTTGGTCTTGGTGTCCAGCAGGACCTGGGCTGCCTGCTGGCGCACGTTGCTGTCGATTTGCCCGCCGGACTCGCGCAGGGCCGAGGTGAGCGAGGAAATGCGCTGCTGGTGTTCGGCCGCGGCCTGGGCAGCGCGCTGCTGGCGGGCGGCGAGGAGCCCGAGGCCGATGGAGACACCCGCCATGGCGATGCCGAACGGGCCGCCGAGTGTGTTGGTGACGCCCCCGAGGGCGGAGCGCAGGCCCGAACCGGCGGCGCGGGACAGGCCGTTGAGGGTGCCTGAGAATGTCGTTCCGGCGCCGTTCGCGGTACGGAAGGCCGCGGTCATGGTGCCGAGGAATCCGACCCGCGCCTGCACCGCAGCCCACGCGGCGCCGTACCGCGACAGCGACACCCCCGCCGAGGCGGCGAGTGCCTGCTGCACCCGCATCTGCTGCGCGAGGGACTGGAACCCGCTGCGCACCGGCCCGGACACCGTGGTCGCGATGCTGGTCAGGGTCGGCTGCACACGGCGCAGGAGCAGCATGGCCAAGGCTGCGGACTGGATCGGCGCAGGCAGCGCCCCGAAGGCGCTGACCAGTCCGCCGACGACGTGGCCAAGCGGCACGAGGACGAGGGACAAGCCGGAGACGGCGTCCATGGCCACGTTGGCGACGGCGGCGATGATGTCGAACGTGCTCGCCGCCCCACCGCCCTCCTCGCCCAGCGTGGAGAACGCGGCCACGATGGGCTGCGCGCCCTCCGCGGCATGGTCCAAGACCTCGCCAAGGGTCAGAGCCGCGTTGATCAGCAGGTTCAGGCCGGTGGCCAGGGCATCTTCACCGAGCTCCGCGAGCGGGCCGACGAGCCGCCGCGCCTCATCGACGAGCGCGCCAAGACCGGATGCAGCCTTCTGCTTCAGCTCCGGCCCGTACAGCACGGCTAGGTTGCGGCCGTACTCCAGCGCCGTGGTCAGATACGGGGTGGCCCCAGCCATGCCGCGAGTGAGCAGCCGGGTGACCCACTCCAGGCCAGGGGCCATCCCCTCGTACAGGGCGATGCCGGTCTGCCGGGCCTGGGTGCGCAGCTGGGTCATCGCACCCGTGAGGCCCTGGCCGCGGGAGGCGGTGATGGCCGCCGCCGAACCGGTCTGCCCGACGGCCATGGACAGGGCGTCGAAGCTCTCGGTGCCCTGGTGGGCGAGCGCCACCGCGCCGCTGAGCGCGGGCTTGCCGAACGCGCGGGTCACTGCCGCGGTGAAGTCCTGTCCGGACATGGTGTGTTCGGCCTTCGACAGGCCGTCGATCACCGTCCGCAGACCCTTGAACCGGCCCTGGGCATCCCAGGCTTCGATGCCGAGGTCGCGCAGCGCCTTCCGCATGATCGGCGTCGGCGCTGCGAGGTTGGCGAAGACCCCGCGCAGGCTCGTACCAGCGGTCTGGCCGAGGATGCCGCTCTTTCCGAGCATGCCGACCGCGGCGGCGGTGTCTTGCAGGGAGACGCCGAGCGCATTGGCGACCGGGCCCGCGTACCGCATCGAGTAGTAGATGTCGGTGATGGACCCGGACGCGTTGTTCGCGGTCGCCGCGAGCGTGTCCGCCGCGCGGGAGGCCTGGTCAGCTCCGAGGCCGAACTGATCCATGATGTCGCCCAAGTAGCGGGCGGACGTGGCGGAGTTAACGTCGGCGGCGGCAGCGAGCTGGAGCGAGGCACGCACGGCGTCGATCGACTGATCCGCCCGGAAACCCGCCTTGCTCAGCTCGACCATGCCCTCAGCGGCATCCGCTGACGTCGCGGTCGGCAGGCTCAGGTCGTTGCCGAGTTCCTCGGCGACCGCGGCTGCCCGCTTCATCTGCGCGGCGGTCGCATCCGTCACCGCACCGAAGAGGTTCATCTGCCGCTGGTAGCGGTTGCCCTCCTCGATGATCTCGCCGGTGCCCAGGACGAGGGCCCCGCCGGCGAGCATGTTCGTGGCGGACACCCCGCGCCGCCCGGCCCCGGCGGTGGCCCGCTGCAGCCGGGACATCGACCGTGTGCCGTCCTCCCCGGCGGCGCGCAGGGCCGCACGGGCGGCTGCGGCGCGGGCGGTGATCCGGTTCAGTTCCCCGGTGGCCGCGCGCGAGGAACGATTCAGTGCGGCGAACTGTGCAGCCAGCCACGCCCCGTTGGCATCCAGCCGCGCGAGGGAGCGGTTGGCGGCATCCGTACGGTCGGCGAAGGTCCGCATCTGGCCGGAGGCAGCACGGGTTCCCGCGATCAGGTCGCGGACCTCGGCGCGCATCGCGACGGTGAGGGTGAACCCGGCCACCGCGGGCGGCCTCCTTCCAGGGTGCGGGGATGGATCAGGGGCGTGCTTCGTACTGGGCGCGCGGCAGGAGCTGGATCTTCACGCCGTAGCCCGAGCGGTCGGCCGGGACGCGGTCGCGTTCCTGCTCGATCAGCTCGCAGCCGGGGCAGCGCAGCGTGTCGGTGACGTAGGCGTGAGCGTCACCGCCACGTTGGTCATCCCACTCCTCCAGCCGGGTGTGGCACTCGGGACACACCGACCGCTGCCACTGCGCCCACGCCAGCGCCTTGGCCCGGTCCAGGTCCGTCCACCGGCCCTCGCCGCCGAGGAACTGCGAGTGCGGGATCCGGTATCGCTCGCACAGCTCCAGCTCGGCCCGCAGCTGCGCATCCCGGCTCAGCCTTTTCCCAGCTCCACCCGGCTTTCCTGCTGAACAGACCAGGCCGCCTCCCACAGCAGTCCGGCGTCCGGGGCCGACCACGTGGCCAGCAGCTCGGCGGCCTCGTCCTGGCTCATGCCGTCGAAGGACGCCGCCGCTATCAGCGCCGACGGGAAGGTATCGGGGTTGAACACCGAACCCTCCTCCGCCTGTTGCTCGGTCGGCGGATGCTGGGCGATCAGCTCTTCCAGGACCGGGCGCGGCAGTGCGAGGAAGGTCAGGAAGTCGGAGGCGTCGTCCAGCGCGGCCCGCGCTGCCTCGAGTACGGCCGCGGCCTCACCGGCACTGCGGGCGGCCCGCTCGTCGTCGGGGTTCGCCTCGGCGAGGAAGCGGGCCCGTCGGGCGGCCTGCTCGGCGTCCTCGAACCGCTGCCTGAGCTGGTCGTCGTCACAGATACGGAGCTTGTTCTGGGGCCGGGCCCGGCGGCGCAGGCGTTCCATCTTGGCCACCCACGCCCCCTCCACCGAGTCGGATGAGGGGGACGGCGGGCGCTTAGCCGGTGCATTGCGCGACACGGTCAGTCCTCGACCTGCTCGTGAACGCTTTCAGCGGTCACGATGCTCCGCAGCACCGTGACGTCGGTCTGCTCACCGCCGTGCGGGTGCTCGTGACCACCGTGGTCGTGGCCGCCGTGGTCGTGCTGCTCGTCGTCGCAGTCCTCGACCGGCGTGGGCAGCGGGTGCGGTGCGATCGCCTCGGGCACCGGGGCGTCGAGCGACGGCTCGTCGATGATGGTGAAGTCGACCTTGAACTTGGCCGCTTCGTTCCCGGTCGAGTACGTGGCAGCACGGGTGGCGACCTGCGCGGGGAACACGTCGACCGAGCGGGAACCGGGGATGTCGCCCTTGCGCAGGAAGACGACGTAGCCCTTGGCGCCCTTGGGGAGCTGCTGCTCGATGTCGTCGGAGAACCGGTCCTCGTAGAACGTCAGGCTGGAGTTCTCTGCCTTGTCGTTGCCCGGGATCGAGGAGTTGAAGGTCGAGCCCATGTCGGGGGTCTCGATCGGGTCGTTCTCCAGGGCCCAGCCCTCGATGTCCGAGACGGCATCGGTCAGGCCGAAGGCCTTGGTGATCTCCTGGCGCCTGGGGTACTTCGGATCGTTGAGGTCGGGCGCCCAGAGGATCTTGGAGATGCCGCGCCGCAGAAATCGGGTCTGGGTCGTCTTCGTGCTCGTGGACACAGGTCCGCTCCCACTTCTGGGGCAGCGTCCCGTGCCGAGGCCCTGCCCCTTGATGATCAAAGGGGGTTCGCCTGGCCTGGGGCCTAGCGTCCGCGCGGGCCTCCGCGGTGAGGATCAGGAGAAACGTTTCTTCACGCAGGGGTTACGGTGATCGTGAACCGCTGCACGTAGGACACGATAGCGCCTGCCGCCGACACAGAGGGGTCTCCTCCGGCGTCGTAGGTCAACTCCCTATCTATGACGCGAAATTGGGAAACGTACAGGTCATGGGCCCAGTGGCCGTCGCTTCGTCCGACGACGCCGGCGCGCACGCGGTCGGCCAGCCACTCGACCTGATCGCCCCGTTCCCCGACCGAGGTGACCTGGTAGGACCAGGCCGCGTCCGCGTGCCAGTCCCACAGGGGTGGACCGCTGAACTCGGCGGGCAGCGAGTCGAGGATCGTGTACGGGGCGGCGGCAGGCTCCCAACCGGATTTCCCTTGCACGCGCGGGAGTTCACCGGTTCCGCATGGGCGGCCGGTGGCGTGCTCGACCAGCGCAGCGAGTGCCCGGGTGACTGGCAGGCGGGCGGTCACGGCAGGACCCCGTCCGCCAGGGCCTGGATGAACGCCGGTTCGGTCTGCCGGAACGCGGGCTCGACGTGCGGGAACGGCGGCTGCCGGTAGTGCCGTCCGATCGAGTCCACGCCCACGAATCCGTACTCCAGCCGCCTGGCCTGCGGTGCGTCGGAGAACACCTCAGCGGTGACCTCGCCGCCACCGGTACGCATCCGCACGTCCCACGACGCGCGGTACTGCCCGGTGATCACGTTCGGGCCGGGCCTGCCGCTCGCGTTCCGCTGGATGCGGACCCGCAGCAGCATGGCGTGGTGCCGCGTGATCGTCCGGGTACGGGCGCGGGTCGCCGGGCCCATCCGGGCCAGCGCGGCGGCCAGCGCGATCGGGTCGCGGAAGGCAGTGGCGTCCGGGTGGGCGTTGGGGTGCGGGTTGGCTACGGCCATCAGTCGATCACCTGGACCCGGACGATGCGCACCACGCTGTAGGTGCCCACGGCTTCGTCGGAGACGCGGAAGCGGCGGCCGACCAGTTGCGGATCGCGTGGGCCCTCGGGGCGGATGGATCCGGCAACGCGGATCACGTCGTCGCGGCGCAGCGCCGGAGCGCCGACCGGCAGCACAGCCTGGTAGTCGGTGGTCGGCGGTTCGACGGCGACCGATCCCCCGACCGGCTGTGTGATGGCGGGACGGCTGATCGGCATCACCGCGCCGAGCCCGTCCCAGACCAGCTCCTCATCCGGCGCGGGCTGCACCAGCCTGCCCGTGGTCTCGTCCAGCACATCGTCCGTACGGCCCGCGCTGTCCCGCCATACCTCCAGCTGGTCATCCATGATGCGGTCGACAACGCGGCGCGCACCGTCCACGTCAAAGGCCACGTGCCCACTCCCCGAGCTGGGTGAGCATCGCCTTCGTCAGCGAGTTCGGCTCGACCTCGAGATCGGGGCGAGCCAGCGCCGCGCGCTCCAGCGCCTCCGGATCGATCGCTTCAAGGAACACAGCCGCGGCGGGGCCGGGGTCTGGGAGGTCGGCGACCGCGACGCGGGCCATCCCGGACCACTGGGTGCCGCCGCGGTCTGCGACGTGCAGCAGGACCTCCGGCCGTTCGCCCGCGAGATGGGTGACCGAGTACGCCTTGACGGCGCGCGGGTCCACCGGATTGCCGTCGATCTCGACGTCGGCCTTGCCTCCGTGAGCGGTGATCTGCACGTGGTGCTGGGAGTTGTCGTGGTGTTCCATTCAGCCGACGCTATGACTGATGTCGGACAGCGCCCGGCGCACACGGCCACCGTCACGCGGCGGGGTCCTTGGCAGGCGGCTGGCAGTGCCCCCTACCAACCCGCTTATCGACCTGATCGTGCGTTTTTGTGCGACGCATGGATTCCCCCTACCGTGACACGATGTCTTTGTGGCGTACCGTGCTCCTCTCCGTGCGGGGGGCGGTCCGGCGCCACTTACCCCCTTCGAGAGGTGCAGGATGATCGACCCGAATCTGTTGCTCCACGATGTGGAAGCTGTCGCAGCGGCTCTGGAGAAGAAGGGAACGTCCCCCGAGGCTGTGCACCAGGCTCACGCTGCCCTCCTGGACCGCAGGTCGGCACTCTCTGAGCTGGAGACCCTTCGGGCCGAGATGAACCGGCGCTCCAAGGAGGTCGGGAAGCTCCTCGCCCAGCGCGATCCCGCAGCAATGGAGGAACGGAAGCGCCTGGGGGAGCTGAAGGCGCAGATCAGCAAGCAGGAGGCCGAGTACCGGGAGGCGGAGGAGCAGTTCCGCCACCATATGCTGCGCCTGCCGAACCTGCCCTCTCCGGATGCTCCGGTCGGGAGCACGGAGGACAGCAATGTCGTTCTGCGGCGTGAAGGGCCTTCCGTGGAGATGTTCCAGGGGAAGGAGTACCGGCCGCACTGGGATATCGCCGCTGACCTGAAGGTATTCGACCCCGAGCGGGCGGCGAAGCTCAGCGGATCAGGGTTTGCGCTCCTGTACGGTGACGGGGCGAGGCTGTTGCGGGCTCTGGTGCAGTTCGGGTTGGACATCCATCGGGACACCTATCTTGAGACGGTCGTGCCTCACCTAGTGCGCGGTCCGATCATGGAGGGAACCGGCCACCTGCCAAAGTTCGCCGATGATGCGTACAACACCACGCTGGACGATCTGTGGTTGGTGCCCACCGGTGAGGTTCCGCTCACAGGTCTGCACCAGAACGAGATCCTGGAGCCCGGGGATCTTCCGAAGCGTTACATGACGCACACGGCGAGCTTCCGGCGCGAGGCTGGTTCGGCTGGGAAGGACACGCGGGGCTTTCAGCGGGTGCATGAGTTCCACAAGGTGGAGCTGGTGCGCATCTGTACTCCCGAGACGTTTCAGGAGGAGTTCGATGCGCTGTTGGCTGATGCTGAGAAGCCGCTACGCATGCTGGGGCTTCCCTACCGGGTCGTGGACCTGTGCACGGGTGACCTGACGTTCTCCTCGACGCGGATCTTTGATCTTGAGGTCTACGCGCCTGGTGTCGGCAAGTGGCTGGAGTGCGCGTCGGTCGGTCACTTCAGTGATTTCCAGGCCCGGCGGGGGAACATCCGTTACCGCACGGCGGAGGGGAAGACGGCGCCCGTGCACACGCTGAACGGAACCGGGATTGTCACGCCCCGCGTGTGGGCGGCGCTGCTGGAGCATGGGCAAAGGCCCGATGGCACGGTGGAGCTTCCTGAGGTGCTGGTTCCCTACATGGGGAAGAAGATCCTCGAGCCCCTGGGATGATGCCAGGAGATGTGAGGAGGGCCCCTGGGCGTCGCCGGCGGGGCCCTTCCGCGTCAATCGAGGTCGTTTAGGTTCCTGCTCCAGGTGGGGTTGGTGAGGCGCGTTCGTACCAGCGTCCGTTCTCCGGCATTCCCCTCGGGCAGCGGGCCGCGGCGATGCAGAGAGCGCCGGTTGTCGAACACCAGGACCTTGCCCTCGGTGAGGCGTAGCGCGAGATGGCCGGTGGTGGACAGTAGTGCTTGGTGCAAGCTGTCGTCCAGGTCGTGGAGGTCGTGGGCGAGGTGCGGGAATGCTGCGGCGGCAGATTCGATCTGCTCGCGCAGGTAGCGCAAGCCTTCCGAAGTGACGATTGGCGTGAAGGCCGTACCAGCGCCGCTTTCGTCGTCCAGGATCCACGGAACATCCGTCCCCCATAGCCTGCGCCAGAGGTCTGGATCTCGTGCGAGGGCGGACCGCAGTACCGCCCAGGGGAGGAGCTCGGTGGCGCCTCCTTCCTGTGCGGGCTTGATGCAGAGCAGGCATGTGAAGTCGTTCTGCCGGGCCCAGCCTGCCCCGTCGGTGTGCCAGCGGGTATCGGCGCCGTCCGGGGCGTGTAGGCGTAGGACATGCAGCGTCTGCCCCATCGTCTGGGGGACGACGAGGGCGCCCAGGGCGGCTGACAGGGCGGCGAGCAGCGGTACTGACGCCTGCCGTGGCGGGTGCGAGGTGATGACTGCCGCATGCGGCTCGGTGTCCAGGCCCTCACGCACTTGCCGCACAACCTGTTCCCACGGCTCGCCGACCGTGTCGTAGAGCCGGTGCCGCCATGCTTTTTGTCGCTGCGGGTCTTTGAGGGCAGTGTCGGAGAGTCCAAGGGTGCTCCACAGGCGCTCGATGCCACCGACCGTCTCCGCGTCCACCGCGACCAGGGCGGGGCTCAGATGGCTTGCCTGGGGTGTCACCGCGTACTCCTCCGCGGGTTGTGCGCTAGCCATGTGAAGACGTCGACGATGGGCAGGAGGGCCTGTTCGTCGAAGTCGAAGCGCGAGGTGTGCAGATCGGCGGGCGACGGGCCGGTGCCGCATCCGGCGAGGAGCATGGCACCGTCGGCGCCTTTCAGATACCAGCCGAAGTCGTCACTGACCCCGATCGGCCGGGGCGGGTAGGGGCGCCACGTGGCTCCTGTCGCCCGGCAGGCTTCGGCAGCCAGATCTACGGCCGACTCCGTGTTGCACAGCGGTGGCCGGATGTCCTGCTCCACTTTCACGTCGATGGCGGCGCCCGTCCGGGCCGCAGCCATCGCTGCCAGTGCTTGTATCTGGCTGAGGGCTTCCGATTCGGCGCTCTCTGAGAGGGCTCGCAGCGTGCCGCGGATCTCACACTCGACTGGCACGCGGTGCGGGAGAACGCCACCGGCAAGCCTCCCGATGTGGAGGGCATGCGGATGGTCTTCGTCCAGTGTCCGGCCCGCAGGCGTGGTAGGCAGCATGCCGTACAGGAGTACCCCGGCGTTCAGAGCGTCCACGCCCCCGGCCTCGGCCTGTGTTCCATGGGAGCGGCCCTGGCTACCGGTGATCCGGATCGTGATGCCTGCCACCGAGGCCAGGAGCGGGCCGGAGCGCAGGCCGATCACGCCGGTCGGCAGTTCGGGCCACAGGTGGAGCCCGAAGAACAAGGGGGGACGCATGTCGGCCGGGAGCCCTTGCAGTGCGAGGGGTGCGCCCGAGGGGTGGGATTCCTCGGCTTGCTGGAAGACGAGGAGTACGGCGTGGGAGCGGGGTGGATCGGCGGCAAGTCGGCGGCCAAGTGTCAGGACGGCTGCGGCGTGCCCGTCGTGACCGCAGGCGTGCATGACGCCAGGGATGCCTGAGCGGTACGGGGCCTCGGTTTCTTCTGGGATGGGGAGGGCGTCGAGGTCCGCGCGGAAGCCGATCACGAGGTCGGCTGTGGATGGTCCGATGCGGACGGCGACGCTGGTGGGGGCCGGGCGGAAGGGCGCAAGCCCGAACCGTGTGAGGAGACGTTCGACGTAGGCGGCGGTGCGATGCTCTCGGTGCGCTGTCTCAGGGTGGCGATGGATCACCCGCCGGATCCTGCGCAGGAGCACAAGATCGTCAACGGTTGGTTCGTTCACGGGTCGGCTCCCTCGAGGGGACGCGGCGGCGGGAATGCGCCGTCGATCTCAGTGTCCAGGGTCTTGAAGAGTTCTTCGCTGGTGATGAGGTCGAGGGCGGCAGCAGCGTCTCGCAGGTGAGCTTCGGTGCGCGGACCGATCACGGCCGCGGTGACACGTCTGAGCACCCACGCTAGGGCCGCCTGGGCGGGTCGGATGCCGAGATGCGCGCAGGCGTCCCAGAAGCCTTCCAGGGCCCTTGTGTGGCGCCTGTGGGTTGCGGTGGTGCGCGGGTCGTTTCTGCGGGGTCCTGCCCCTGTGAGGCCGGCGAGGAGACCGCGGTTGAGGGGGCTCCACGCCAGCGTTCCCATGCCGTACTCGGTGCAGGCGGGGATCACGTCGAGTTCGGCGGCGCGGACCATGGGGTTGTAGAGGCACTGTTCGGCCACGCCGCCGGGAAAGCCAGCGGTTCGCGCGGTCTCTTGGGCTTGAGCAAGGTGCCAGCCGGCGAAGTTGGAGTAGCCGAAGGAGCGGATGAGGCCGCGAGTCCGGAGGCTTTCCAAGGCGCAGAGAGTTTCGTGGATAGGTGTGGTCCGGTCGACATGGTGGAGAAAGAACAGGTCGATCGTGTCGACGCCGAGGTTGCGCAGGGAGCGTTCGCAGGCGCGGCGGACGCTCAGGGCCGACAGGCCGCCGGAGTTTGGCCAGTCGTCCACGGGCCGGTACGCCTTGGTGGCGATCAAGACTCGATCGCGGGCGTGCGGGCTGCGCTTCAGCCAGCGGCCGATGATCTGCTCGGTCCATCCTCCACCGGGCCGCCATCCGTAGACGTTGGCCGTGTCGATGAGGGTGATGCCGAGGTCGACGGCCGCGCAGAGGATGCGGTGCGCCGCAGGCTCGGGGGTGTGGGGACCGAAGTTCATAGTCCCGAGCACCAGGGGGTGTATCGCCGGGCCGCCCACTCCCAGGCGCCGCAGAGGGGGGTGGGCAGGGGTCATAGGAAGAAGCTGTGGGTCGGGCGGGGCAGCACGGCGCGGAGGTCTTCCATCCATGCGGCCACCTCGTGGATGCGTCCCTGCCTGCGCAGGTTCTCGACCTGCCGGAATATGCGGTTGAAGAAGTAGCCGCGGCCGTTGCGAGGGCAGGAGGTGGTGTAGCAGGAGGTCTGTCGGGCGTGTTCGAGGGCCGTGCGGCGCCCCTCGCCTGCCCACAGTGCCGTGAGAGGGGTGGTGGCGACGTTCCCGATGAAGTAGTCGGGGTTGCCGTACTGGTCTGAGCACAGAACCATGTCGGCGTTCGGGGTGATCTCTCCGAACCAGCCAGCGGAGAGGCATCCCATGTCGTCGCGGACGGGAAGGTCCGCTGGCGTCTCGTTCTGGGTTGAGAGCGACTGTTCGGGCACTACTACGTCAATGCCCGCCTCGCGCATCCGCCGGTTCCACGGAGAGTCCGGACCGACTGCGTTGAGGAAGCGGTCGACGGTGTCCGGGCGCATGTCGATCTGCGCCGTGTTCAAAGGGAATGCGGGGCGGAAGATCGCATAGGAGACGGCGCCGTGCCCGTATTTCTCGGCGAGGCGGCATAGGTGCTCGGCTGTGGCTTCAAGGTCGTCGAGGTTACGTTCATCGACGACCACCGACACCCCGACCTTGGTTGATCCCTGTCGGCGTGCGCCTGTCTCAGCCAGAGCGCGCAGGTTGTCCATGACCCGCTTGGCATATCCGCGGCGGGGGTCGTAGTCGTGGTGGGCCTGGTGGACGTCAGGGGTTACGGCGTTGAGGCTGACCCTGATGAATGCCAAGCGGGCGTCGAACAAGGTCGCAATGCGCTTGGGCTGGAGGAGGCTGCCGTTGGTGAACAGGCATTGCTGGAGGCCGAGTTCGGTGCCGCGGAGAGCGGCGGGGTACATCAGCGGATTCATGGTCGGTTCACCGCCGACCCACATGATGCCCACCTGGTCTTCGGCGAGGTGGGTGAGAACGTGGTCGAGTTTGTCCTTCCGCATGACGGTCATGGGGGTAGCGCGGGGGTGGTTGAAGACATCGTCGTCTGACCAGTCCTCCCGTGCGCTGCGGCAACTGCACCAAGGACAGGCGAAGTTGCACAGGTAGGTGGGAGACAGTTCGATGTGGAGGGGTTTGACGTCGTCGTAGCGGGCTTGGAGGACCAGGTCGGCTCGGTCCTCCCAGAAGACCCACTGCCCGCTTTCCACGCGGGAGGCACGGAATGCTTCCAGGTCGCCCCATGTGGCGACCTGGTCGGGCAGTGGCCAGCGCGTGCGCGTGCGCGTGCTTCCAGTGGTGTTCATGATGGTTGGGCCTCCGGTGGGCAGCTAGGCAGGCCCGGCGGTCAGACGAAGAAGGAGTGTCCGAGGGGGTAGGTGACTTCCCTGAGGTCGTCCATCCAGCGGCGGACCCGCTCGATCTCCCCTGCCTGCCGGAGTTTTTCGATCTGATGGAAGACCCGGTTGTGGTGGTGGCCTCGAGAGTTGTGCGGGCACGCCGTCTGGAAGCACTTCTTGGCGTTGACCTTGTCCAGGACCTCGCGACGCCGGTCGGATCTCCAGATTTCTTCGAGTGTGTTCTCGAAGAGGTTCCCGACGGTGTACTCGGGGTTGCCGTAGGAGTCGGAGCACAGTTGGACATCGCCGTTGTGGCGCAGTTCGCCGTACATCCCGTAGGCCAGACAGTCCGTACCCTCGTACGTTTCGGGGGCCGGTGGAGTTTCGTAAGAGTCCTTGATGAGGACGAGGGGAATGCCGAGGTCGTTGATGATGCTCCACGCCTCGCCGCCATCGCTGACCAAGTCGAGGGCGCGCTGCTTGGTGCCGTCCTTGACGCGAGCCCAATCGTCGTCGAAGTGCTCGTAGTTCATGACGGGGCGGGCGATGACGTAGTCGATGCCGGGGCCGGCTTCCTCGACGACGGCGCGGATCTCCTTCGCGGCGGCGACTGTGTCGTCCATGTTGCGCTCGTCAGTGATCAGAGAGATGCCGACCAGAGTCCGGGCGCCGCGTTCGAGCTTGCGGCGAGCTAGATCGCGCATGTTGGCTTTGACCCGGTCGAAGTAGTCCCATCCGCGCGGATAGCCGTGGAACTTGCGATACGTTTCTTCGGTTCCGCAGTTGAGGCTGATCCTGATCAGCGTCGGGTCGGCGTCTAGGCAGCGGTCTACTTCGAGGAAGGTGCCATTAGTGAGGAAGCTGGAGGTAATGCCCAGGTTCCGGGCGTACATCATCCCGTCGTAGGTGTAGGGATTGGCGGTCGGGTCTCCGCCTCCCCACACGATGCCCATCTGGTCGTCGGTGCGGTGCAGCGCGAGCTGGTCGATGACCCGCCTGAGGCCGGCGGGGTGCATCGTGTTCTTCTTCTCGACTTCAGTGTTGTGCTCCCAGGTGCCGTCTTCGACCCATTTGGTGCGGGTGACGCGGCGGGTGCAGTGCGGGCACATGAAGTTGCAGACCAGGGTGAAGATGCCCTCGAAGTGCGCGGGGGGAAGCTCGTGGTAGCGGCCTTCGAGAACCATGTTCGCGCGGTTCTTCCAGTGAACCCACTGCGCCATGTATTTGGGTGCTTTGCGGAAGTCTGTGTAGGTTCCATAGTCGCCGGGCCGGTCTGGAATCGGGTACGCGGTGCGGCCTGCTATGCGCGGCAGTACAGCCCCGGGGTAGGGCTGGAGCGGGGTGATCAGCTCCTCGTTGGAGAACAGTGTCTCGTGGTCGCCGACGGGGAACGCTTGGTGGCCGTCTACGACGCCGGCGGCCTTCAGGGGGGCCAAGTCGTGGTCGGTGATCAGCGGAAGCCTGCGCCTGGCTGTCTTTTCCTGGTTGCTGCTCAAGGTCACCCTCCAGATTTAGTGGCGGATCCAGCCGTGCTTGTCGAGCAGCGCGCACACGTCGCACACGCCCGCCCACGGCGCATCGGCCATGGTCTGCAGGCTCACGGAGGCCCCGCAGTTCTCGCACTCCTTGAAGACCGCGGGATGGGCAGCGGCATGCTGGGCGTGGGCGGTGAACATCCACGTCTCGATACCCGGCCAGGACCATTGGAGCTGGTCGGCGAGGTAGTAGTAGAAGTTCCGGTCAGTAGGGTTGAATTCCCACTGATTGGGCGTGGTCTGCTTCGGGGCGTGGCCGGTGTGGTGCGTGTAGTACAGGTGCAACTCCCGCTTCGGGGTGAACGCCAGAGGGAGGATGTACTCGTACGGACCGACTGTGCGGGAAGGGACTTGCCCCATGGTGAAGCCGGTGGTGTGGGCGTTCATCATCCCGGCGAGCAAGTCGGTGGTGTGCAGCCCGAGCGCGATCTTCCGGGCCCCGACACGATCAGCGAAGACCTCCAGGACGCGGCGGGTGGAGTGGTGGTCGGCATACATGGCGAAGTGGGCGTCCTCGGTCTCCATCAAGAGCATGAGGATCTGCGCAATGGGCCGGTTGAGGTGAAAGACCTCCTCAGCCAGGCCCGCTTCGAGCACGTGATGCCGCACCCCGTGCTTGGCAGCCAGAGCCGCGGCGAAGTCGAAGGTCTCCGACCATTTACTGTCGAAGTCCTGGAAGGTCGCCGCTTCGATCTGGACGTCTGCTAGTTCTTCTGCCTCCCGGTGAGCAGCGAGCAACATCAGGAGGGACCCGCTGTCGACCCCGCCGGACAGGCCGAGAACTACCCGGTCGCCGTCGCTCATCAGCTTGAACTCGTTGATGGTCTCCCGCACCATCGTGTCGACATGCGCGGCGGCGGACGGAAGATCTAGCGGCGCTCGCTCCATCGCCAGTGCTCCATCGGAAGCGACCGAAAGACGCCTCCGGATGTATGCGGCGCTGCTGTCCCGGCTCTCGAAGAGCCTACGGATTCCGGCCAAGTCGTAGCCCTCGATCAGCCGGGCCTCGTACGTCTGCTCAGGGTCTATGACGTGGTCGTCGACGACGATGCGTTCCTGGCCGCTGTAGGTGAGGACCGATGTCGGGGGTATGTGGTTGCGCAGCAGCACGGACGCGACGGTGTCGCCAGGCTGGGCGATAAGGGAGTGCTTTCCCCCTCGCCGGTCGAGTAGTGAAAAGGTCGTCAAGGTTTCTCCTCCAGCAAGGGCAGCGCAGCATGGGCGCAGGTGAGGTCAGGCCCCGCACAGCGGGGCCTGACCTCACGTCGCTACTTGCTGGCGCGTGGGTCCGCGCAGCACGTACGGAAGCGGATCAGGTCACCCTCTCGCTTCGCCGCGACTTCCCTCAGCGCAGCGGCCAGGGCTGTAGGGCGGACGGTGGTGCTGCGTGTCTCCTGAAGGTCTCGCGTGAGAACAGTCACGGATCTTTCCTCCTCGGGTCGCTGCAGGGGAACTCGTCAGCATCGAAGCCCCCCTTGGGGGCAACGAAGGCTATTTCGATCTGGGTTGACTCCACAAGATTGCTTTGACCTGCAGCGATCTCTTGGCCTGTTTTCGACCTTGTCGCTGAGGGAAGCCTCAAGCGTCGGCCCGGCTCTCGACCAACACCCAACCGGCGGTGATTCGCTTCGCGGCAGAGGCTTGCGCTGAAGAGCTCCTGGCGGCGGTCCTCTTGCCGCCGTCTTCACGGGAAGTGCCGCGGCGCGGTGCTCGGTGTCGTCGGGCGGCCCGGATTCCGGTTCGCGGGTGTGGCGTCGTCGTAAGGCTTCGTGAGCGGTGGCGAATGACTGCAGGCCGACGCTCGCGCGGCGGGCGTTAAGGTGCTTGGGCTCTCGGACTGGCAAGGGTTCCACACCATCGGGTCCGCTGCGGTACTGGGTGCCGTAGGTTTGCGCCGCGCCGGCGTTGATGCTGCACCGGTCGTGCAGATGTGCCCACTGCTGGATGGTCGCCTCGCCCCGTTCCACGGTGGTGGCCATGAGACGCAAGGCCAGACGCTGGAAGTCGGCGAGGTGGTCAGCGTGGAGAGCGATCTGCCACGCCGACTTTGCCCCCTCCTCTCCGACCAGGCTCCTGCCCGGCCATCCGTGTTCGCTGACGATCCGCCGGAGCACCTGGGCGTTGACGTGTTCGTTGTGGCGTCCCATGTCGATCTCAGTCCGGCTCAAGAGGCCGCGGGCGAGCCTGGAGTGGTACTGCCGTGATCTCTTAGCACGGTCGATCAGGTCGCGGGCGATGTCAGGCCGCTGCGGGTTCGTGGTCATGGTGAGACTCCGAAGTGGAGGGCGTTCATGAGGCGCTCTCTCCCATCAGGTCGAGGATCGCGAGGATGGTGAGGGCGAACCGTCGGAGGTGGCCCAGTGCGTCATCGGGGTGGGGAGGCTCGGCGCTCAGGTAGATCAGGCGCCGCATCGCCCCGACCGGGTACGGCCGGACGAGATAGGGAACGACCTCTACGATTTTGGTGGTCGTCCTCCGGAACCGCTCCGCGATGACCCTGATCTCGTGCGGGGCGGGTTGTGCGTACTGGTCGAGTACAGCGTCCAGGTCGTCGTACAGCTGCTCGTCGATCGCCTCACCGACGAGGGAGCGGCGCAGGGAGTAGAGGAGCGTGCCCAGCGTGTCGTGGTCGTTGGACGTTCGCCGGGTCAGCAACTGCGCGGCCACGCCGGCCGTCACTGCAACCATCGCGATCCCCCTTCGGGGATCGCGAGGGAGCACCACGTCATCGTCCCGTCGGGACTCGTGCCCCACTCCTTCGCGATGGCAGCGACGAGTAACAGCCCACGGCCACTCTCGTCTGCCTCGCCCGCGCAACGCAGACGCGCCGGTGTCGGCGATCCGTCGGTGACTTCGATGCGAAGTTCGTGCGCGGCGCGCCACATCCTCAGTCCAACCGGAGTTCCCTCGGCGTGTCGGACGGCGTTGGTGACCAGCTCGGAGACGACGAGCGCGGCGTCGTGGGTTAGCGCGGTCAGGTGCCAGCGACGCAGGTGGGCTGCTGTGATCCGTCTCATCTGCCCGACGCGCAACTCGGCCGGAAGGAAGTCAACTTCGAAGCCAGTCGCGGCGGTGTGATCTGGGGCGGAGGCGACCGGGGCGAGGGCCGTGGTGGGGGTCATCGGCGTTCTCCAATCCCGTCTCGATCTCGGGTCCACGCCGGATATGGGCGGCGTCCCTCGGCGTGCTACCGCCGCAGTTCTGTCCGTGCCCCCGCCCGGCGGGGTCGCCTCTTGGAGCCTGGTCATGCACCCATCACACCGCGCTACGAAGCCGTCCACCAGGGGAATCCAGAGGGGGAAAAATCTGTCAAGGGGGGAAACCCCGGGGGGAATTGAGGCCATGATTGGATTCCGTCCACGACAAAGGTCACACTCATGACAGATCCGTTCGCCGAGCTGCTCCTCCAGCTCCGGAAGGACGCAGGCCGGACGCAAGAGCAGCAGGCAGACGCGATCAACGCTGTCTCCGGTCGGGACACCATGACCCGCCGGGAAATCAGCCGCTACGAGAAGTTCGAGAACGTCCCTACGAACCACACACTCGCCCACATCGCGGTGGCCTGCGGCGTCCCCTTCGAAGAACTACTGCGGGAGGCCAAGGCCGCCCGCGCCCGACGGAGGAGGGGGAACGTCCGTGAAGAGGAGGACCAGGACGACGTGAAGCGCCGCAAGCTGCTGGGCAGCGCCGCCATTGGCGTAAGCGCGGCTGCCGAGCCCTGGGGGCGGCTCGCCTTCGCGCTCAGCAAGGGCTCCCGCATCGACAAGCCCGCTGCGGTCGCGCTCATCACCCGAGCTGCTGACCTGCACGTCCAGGAACTCAATCTCAGTGCCCTCCGCCTGCAAAGCACCGTTGAGTCGCACCTTGACGCGATCACCGCAGCCCTGCCTCATGCCGGCGAGCACGAACGGGCTCTCACGATCGCCGCCGGGGAGACCGCCGCCCTTGCCGGATGGGTGGCCTGGGACCTGGGCGAGAACGACAAGGCTGGCGCCTACTACGACGTCACGACTGAGTGCGCGGCGAAAGCCGGGCATCCTCCCCTCAGAGCCTTGGCCCTCACCTACGCCAGCTACGGGGCTCCGACGCCGAAGAGGAAGCTGGAACTCCTGATCCAAGCCTCCCAGGACGTGCGCGGCCACGGCAACGCCACGGCCGCAGCCTGGGTCCTCGGAAGGCACGCGGAGGAAGCCGCCGCGGTAGGCGACGAGACAGGGGCTCTGCGTGCGCTTGATCGAGCACGCTTCGCCTACGACTTCGCGGATCACACCAACGAGCAGGCGTGGGTCCGCTTCGTGACGCCGTACCGGATGGATTCGTTGGCCCTATCCGTGTACGGGCAGTTGGGGCGATCCGAACTCACCGCCACAGCCGACACCGCGGTCGACCGCCTCGGGGACGAACTACCGGATGGCGGCGTCGTCGTGCTCGGTGACCTCGCCTCGGCCCTGCTACGCGGAGGCGACGTCGAACAAGGCGTCTACGTATCACGCCAGTTCACGGCCGCATCACAGGCCAAGCCCAACACGATGAGCAAGGAACGTGCCGCGAAAATCGCCACGTGGCTCCCCAACAGCGAGCGGGAACTCGCCCATCACTTGCGGCAGTTCGCATCCTGAACCGATACCTTCGTTCGATACCCGGGCAAGCTCAGGACACGAACGCCGTCGCGCGGTACGTCGCTCCTCAGCCCCGCGTTGTCTCCTCAACGACCCACGACAAGTATGCCTCTGACCCGCCGGTCACAGGCAGCGTGATCCACTGGGGGACGTCGTACGGGTGCTTCTCGGACAGCCACGCCTCCAACTGCTGGAGACGCTCTGTCGTCGTCATGTAGGAGATACGCCACTCCCGCGCCGTCTCGACCTCGTTCTTCCACCAATAGACGGCGGTGATCGGCGCGTCGATGTGAACGCCCGCTGCCAACTTGCTCTCGACCGCGCCCCGCGCCAGAGTCTTCGCCTGGTCCTCATCGTCGATGGTCGTCTGCGCGATCACAATCTCGTTGGCCATGCGACTACCTCTCCAGCTCGGTGTACCACGACCCTACCCAGCCGCCGCGGCATGTCGAAGCCCGTCACCTCCGGTAACTCCTCAGTCACCATGCCCTTAGCATGGCCATCGCACGACACCTGCGCCGTCAGAGCCAGGGGTCGATAGGGATAGTCCTCAACTACCCTGCACGGGCAGGAAGGTTAGACACTCAAGCCACCCCAGATACCATGTCGGGATGGTGCAGAGTAACGGTCAGAACGGGCGGGGCACTGTCTTCCCCATCGTCGAAGCGTTTGGCTTCCCCTACGACAGCGCGGCGCCTGAAGCCGCTAAGGCACGGAGCGAGAAGGCATGCCCCTTCGTCGGCGGCCTATGCGAGAAGTACCGTCAGTACCATTTTGGGTACTGCTCAGTCACCTATGCCGCCAATTGGAACAAAGGTCAGCAAAAGACTTACGCGGTCTGCGACCATCGCTTGGACGGCCCTCCCGTCGAATGGGCGGTGACCGATTACTTCGGTAGCGATCAGGCAACGCTAGTTTCCGAAGTCATGGCAACGAGCAAGCCGAGACTCAACATCGACTACGTCGCCTTCTCCGATGACCCTTCCGCCCCTGACGGAACTCGCCTCATCGCTATCGAAACACAGGCGATCGATCTGCGGGGCGGTGGGGTCGGTCCAGCTTGGGAAGCATGGGAAGCAGATGACGTCGCGAACTGGCGCGCGTATTTCACTGCGGAGGCCGAACGCAAGGGACGCCGCGACACCGTTGACTATGGCGTGAACACGGGAAACGTCTACAAGCGCCTAGGGACTCAGGTGGCCGTGAAGGGGGAATACTTCAAGCAAATAGATGTACCCCTGTATGTCGTCATGCAGCACAGCATCCTGGAACAACTTCGCTCGCGGATCAATTTCACTCCGGTCAAAGACGGCGCACCTTGGGACATTACTTTTGCCGGATTCGAGTACAGCGGCGACTTAGACTCGGACGGCAAGCTCCGCCTCGACCTAGTTGAATCCACACGGACCACGCTGCCGAACTATCTAGAAGCCATGACCTCAAGCCGAGAGGGCGGCGCCCTTCGCTCCGACTTCGTAGCCAAAGTCAGGAAGAAGAAAAAGACGCCGCCCAATCAGCAGGATCTGTTCACGATCTAGTGGCCTCAGTCTTGGCCTGGACTCGACCGCTCGCCCCGTGTCCGCCACGACTCGGAAAGCAGAACGGCACACAGACGGTCGCCGATCCGGCAAGGGGTTTCCGACTAGAACAGCTGAGACTGCGGGTCGGTATCCCTTTGCGATGGAAGATCTACCTCGTCATCAGGTTCGGTGGCGAAGTTCAGGTTCATTGCGTTCGCTCGCGCGGATGCCGAGAAATTCGACGTGATCTCAAAGCCCATCCCGCGGCGGCCATTCTTGACAGCCACTGCAAGCGACCTGCCTGTACCACAGAACGGGTCCAACACAAGACCATCAGGAGGGCACGAGCTCAAGATACGGGGCTCGATCAGCTTCACAGGGAAAGTCGCCGAATGACCGTCCGAACCCGGCGCGGCATTCACCCTAACGACGTCCCGAGCCCCGTCCTCCACCGCAGACATGTCGTAGTAGTACTTCGCTCGCCCTTCCTTCGGTCGCTTCACGAAGTGGAAGAAGTGCTCATGTGCCAGTCGAAGCCGGTCCTTCTCCGGACGCGGCGGCACGTTCCGTTTCTCCCAGATCAGGTCGTTGCGGAGAATCCACCGCTTGTCCTGCATGGCGATAGCGAACCGCGCCGGAATCAGCAGCATCTGCTTCTCCTGCCGGAAGCCTCCCATGGGAGTCTTCCGGCGCATCCGCGGGTTATCGCCAAGCCCCTGCCGGCCGTCCATCCGAATGCTTGACCAGCGGGCAAAGTACGTGTCCCCAATATTGATCCACAAGCTACCACCCGGCTTCAACGCCGGAGCACTGCGCTGGAAGATCTCAACCAGGTGGCTCACGTACCACTCCGGAAGTGGTTCCAATCCCAGGCAACCGCCATGCAGCCGGTACCAGTCGTACGGCGGGGGTTCCTCCTTGCTCCCACCCTCGGCTTCCCATTCACGCAGGATTTCCTCGTTGTGGTCGAGGCCATAGGTGCGGAGTCCCCAGTAAGGGGGTGAAGTAATGATCAGGTCGACAGATTCCGCTGGGATTTTCTCCATGAGGTCATAGGCGTCACCCTCATAGACCTCGGCCGTCTTCCCCTGAAGAGGAGGCGTGATTGTGCGGGAATCTGTCATTTTCAACCTCGGGCACCGTGGACGCGTTTTACATGGGAGTGAATCAGTCCAGAGTATATACTAATGCGCCACGAAATTACAATTCCATGGCAACGCGCTTTTCTTTCCGCCCGATCGTCACCTGTATTCCTCAACATCATTTTGAGGTTTGCTCAATGCGTGAGATTTAATGATCCACATCTCACCAGCCCGCCGTTAATACGACTCCGAGTTTCACTTTCACACAATCCGCAATCGTCATGCGGAGAATCGTGCTCGGCGAGCCCGGATATGCGACTCCTGCTTCAAGGGCCATTACCGGTACTGGCGCGTCGGCGTCAGCCACGTCACCGCCATCACCGTCTCCGCTGCATCGTCCTCGTCGCCTGGGTCGCCCGGGGCGGGGGCTTGGCGCACCTGCTCGATCTGTCGCTCGATACCCCGCAAGTTCTCCTGGAGGTCCATCGTCACCACGCCGTCGACGGTGACCTTCAACGGGTCCGCGAGGAACTTGGCCCGCCGCTCGCCCAACACCTCGAGGGCGACCGCGCGCACCGACCGCAGCCGGAAGAACCGACGCTCCAGGTCGGCGGGGTCCGTATCGGGGCCGAGCTGCGCCAGCAGCCACGACCTCTGGAACTCGTCCACGAGGGACTCCTTCGTCGAACGAAGTAGGGCCCGTCACCAGACGGGGGATGCTGGTGACGGGCCTACGGACAACATATCTACGATCCGGACGAGCGGGAACGCCGCGCTTGCGGCTTCTTCGCCCCGCCGCCGGCCTCCGCTCCTGCAGCCTCCACGGCACTGTCCCTCTCGGTCGGCTCCGGCTCACCGACCGCAATCAGCTCCGAGTCGCTCTCCTCGAGTACCTCAGCCCACGCGTCCGGGTTGGTGATCAGTACGGCCACCTCCGGATCCGGGGACTCACCCGGCAGCAGGATCAGCTCCTCCCGGGTAGCCGGGTCCTGTACGTACACCGCGGCCTTTAGCCGCCCGCGGCCCGCCATCACAGGACCTTCGCCACGATGTGCGCGTCGGGGGTGTGCATGACCGGCATCGCGACCCCGGCGCCCTTGGTCCAGATCTGCACCGGATCATCCTGCACACCTCGGGTGATGATCAGGCCGGGAGCGTCCTCGCGGATGATCTCCGGGTTCGAGCCGCGCGACAGCACCAGGCCCTCTGCCGTCACCCCGTACATGGTCTGCGCCCACTTCTCCCGCTCCGGCGGCACCAGAATCCACCGGTCCTCCGGCAGCACCTTGCGGGGCTTACCGTCGACCCTCACCTGGGCCTTGTAGAACTGGATCGGCGGCAGCGAGTAGTTTCCACGCACCACGTTGATCTGCTGCGGGGTGAGCGTCGCTGTCGGCGTGGTCGACGGGTTCACGCTGCCGTAGTACGCCGCCCGGTAGGCATTGTTCGCCGCAAGGTACGAGAACGCCTTGCGGCTGGTGAGCACCAGCTCGGGTTCCGGGGCGCCGATGTCGTCCAGGTGCTGGATCCACCGCAGCTCGTCCGCGATCGGGTCGGAGGCCGGGTCCGACCACGGCCGCGAGGCGACCGGCATGTTCTCGGCGGGAACGTTCCAGTCCACCTCCAGCGTCAGGCCGTTCTCCTGCTCCAGCGTGAACCGGCCGTCTAGGAGGACATCGCCGGCCGCCAGCTCCAGCCGGGACCGGATCGCCTCGACGTGGCGTTCCACATCGTCGTACAGCAGCTCGATCAGTCGGTCCTGATCCGAGCCGTGCGACGCCTCCAGCAGGATCTGCTCCTGCTCGGAGACGACGAGCTTCTGACCCAGCGCGGGCAGCGCACCCTCGCGGGAGGTCTGCCACGCCTCACGCGTCGCAAACGGCACGCTCGCGTTGAACGCGCGGTACTTTGCGACGTTCACGTACCGGCCGGAGTCCTTCGTACGCCACTTCACCTCCCGCATCTCCACGTTCGGGAAGATCGACTGGGTGAGAAGGAAGTCCTTCGGGGACGGGATGGCCCTGGCGAACGTCGTCAGGTCCATCACCGAGAGGTCCTTGAGCAAGTCCTGAATCGTCACAGCTCAGACCGCCGCTCAGACGAAACGGATCTGCGCGGCACGCGGGTGCCACACCAGCTCGGACACCTCGATGCCGCCCGGCACCTTCGACGCGCGCACCGCGCCGTGCCACAGCACCGCGGCCGGAACCCGCGTCTGCCCCGGCGCGAACGGCGCCTCCGCGATCACGAAGCCGCGCAGGATCTGACGCCCGCAGTGCGCCTCCGGGTCATACGGGCCATACAGGCCGGACTCCGCGACCCGTCCGACCGGCACACCGGACAGCACCCGGCCGTAAGGCTCGCACCCGTCGCCGCACACGTAGTGCGTGCCCTCGCAGAACAGGTTGAGGTCGAGGGTGATCGTGTCGACGGAGTCGGTGCCGTGTAGGGACGCCAGCCACTCACGGTTGGCGGTCGTGTACTCGGACTTGGATACAGGCTGGATGGACATGTGTGTCTCCATGGACGCTGCGGTCAGAATCCGCACACCGCCCAAAGAGGCGATGCCGTCCACGAAGTTGAAGGGGCGTGGTCCCCAATATCTGGGCCCGGACTACTGGGCAGGCGCCTCGCGGAACTCGGGGATCAGGCCCCGCCGTTTGGCCATCTCCAGCCCTGCCGAACCAGGCTTCGCCACCGGGTTCGTACGGGTGGGGCCGCGCCCGGCCGGTGCGCCCGCAGGAGCCGCCGGCACCGCCGTGCGGACCTCCCCGAACAGCTCAGGACGGCGCGCTCGAAGCGCCTCGGCCGCCGACTGGATGTGCGCCTCGTCCGCATCCTCATCCTCCACGGTCAGCAGACGCTCCGCGTCCACCAGGTCATCACCCTCCGCGCCGAGCGCCACCAGCGCGGCCCGGCGAAGCGCGGCCCGCTCCCGCTCGGCGGCCAGCTCCTCCCGGCGCGCAGCCTGCAACTCGCGTTCCTGCGCCGTCTGTTCGCGGCGTTCCACCTCCGACAGCGCGGCCTGCTCGGCCTCCCGCTGCGTGGACACGAACTCGGACAGGGCCTTCGGGGTGTCAAAGCCGAGGGAGGACAACAGGCGTTTGATCGCGGCCCGTTCGCCCTGGGCCTTCTCCCGCGTCAGCAGCTTCCCCAGACGATCCTGGGTCACAGTGACCTGCTGGTCAGAAGCGCCCGCGTCGGCGCCCTCGTCCAGCTGGTCATTCGTCTCGTCCTCCGAAGAGGCACCGAGAATCGGATAGATCGGCCGCCCATCACGGCGGAAGCCGACAGGACGGCGAGGCGGCAGGGGCCGGACCATACATCTCCTCCAGAGCGCGCCCCCGCGCTGCCGATCAGTGTAGCCACCCGCCCGGACACAAGCAGGAAACGGCCGACCGACCCCACCATCCAGGTCACCGGCCCGCAGACACCGGCTCCCGCTCGCTGCCCTTCTCCGCCCTCGCGCGTCCACCGGCCGAACCCGGCTCGTCGCTCTCCTCCTGGTCCTCGCCGTCCTCACCCGGCCCGCGCCGCGCGGCGGCCTTCGCCATCCGCACGGCCGCCTCCTGCTCCGCCTTCGCCCGGATCCGCTCGACCTCCTGCGACGCATCCTTGATCGGATACCCGGCCTCCAGCAGCATCATCACCGCCGTCTCCAGCGACAACACCCCAGCCCCGTACGCCTTGACGACCTCCTCCAGCACCGCGCCCCGGTCGGTCGGCGTGTGCGGCGCCCACGCCAGCCGCGCCGGCAGCGTCTCCCCGGCCGTCCAACCCTCCGCCCGCCCGGCCTGGTACAGCCGCTGCACCATCTTGAACAGCAGCCGGTACTTGTGCTCCCGCGCGAGCCGCATCATCCCGATCAGCGCGTCCAGCGGCCCCAACGCCAACTTCAGCGCGTACCCGGACGGCACCTCCGTGGCGTCCAGCGTCCCCAGCCCAGCCGCCGTCACGCGCGAGTTCGCCGCGATCCGCTCCAGCAGGTGATCCACCCGCGCCCTCAGCTCAGCCAGCTGCGGCGACGTGTCCAGCGCATCCATCCGCCCCGTCTCGCCGAGCTGCCACACCGCACCGGCCTTCACCTCAAGCTCTTGCGGCCTGCCCGTCGCACGGTCCACCGGCAGCCGCGCACCCGCAAGCCCGATGATCGGCGTACCCGTCGTCGCGGACGCCGCTGAGCTGTCCGAGTCCGTGGCGGCGAGCTCATCCAGTGCCTGCAGAACCCGCGCGAGCACCGACCGGCCCCAGTGCTCCCCGCCGTCCGGGATCGTGTTCGCGATGTGCACCACCGGAACAAAGTCGATCATCAAGTCCAGCCGGTTCAACTCCGTGCCGTCCGGCCGTACTCGGAAGCTCGCCTTTCCCATGGGTAGACGGTCCAGCGTCTCCCCGTTCTTCAGGTCGTCCAGCAGCCATTCCGCATCGGTGAGGTAGCAGGTCACGTTGGATGTGCGGCCCGGCTCCCACGGATACATGCGCCCCGACGCACCTCCGCCGTCCGTGCTCTCCTCGCCGCCCTCGGATATCGGCCCCAGCTCGTACGTCACCCGACGCACCCGGGCCTTCAGCCCAGCGTCGTCGTCCGCCGGCAGCTCCCACGCCAGATGCACCCGCGTGGGGAAGTCATCGTCCTCGTCGTCCCACTGCGGGAAGAAGAACCCCGGATCGTAGGCGCGCAGCGTCGGCCGCTGTTTCTCCGGGTTCCACGCCAGCGCCAACACGCTGTCCCCGAGCAGCACCGCCGCCCGCTCCGCCTGCTGGACCCGGAACGTCAGCAGCTCCTTGTCCGCCCACTTCCTGAGTCGATCCTGCACCGCGGCGGCCTCCGCCGCACCCGGCACCGCCTCGTCAGCGTGCTCCGCACCCTCGACGGCGACCTTCTGCTCCGAGCCGAGGAGATAGCCGAGCGCGGTGTCCACCAGGTTCGCCGCGTCACCCAGCTCCCGCCGCTCCAGCGCGCCCGCATCCCCACCGGCCGCCGCGAGCTGCCCGGCCTGGTTGGAGTCGTAGCTGGCCAACACCTTGTACGCGGCCAGGCGCCGCAACTCGTGCGGCGGCACCCACGTCTTGGCCAGCTCCGGAAACGCGCGACTTCCCGGACGGCCAGCATCCGCCATCACTGGCTTGTAGTTCAGCCACGACCACGCATCGATCACGAGTTGGCGCAGGCCCACTTTGCCCTCCGGAAGTCGGCCCCGCGCCGGAGAAACCGTATCGCTCAAGGACTCCGGTGGTCATTGCGAGTACCTCACAGGCCTCCGCAGCAGGGAGTGTCAGTGCCCACACATACGATGCTCAACTCCCAGTACCTCGCCCACCTGCGCCAGCGAACGGAGCGTCACGTGAAGCTGCTCTACAGCCAGATGTCCGACAAGGAGAAGGAGAAATACCGGTCTTGGCATCCGAACTGCGCGATCTGCGGCCACGTTGCCCGCTCCATCGACCATGACCATGAGACCGATTTCGTGCGCGGCGCGTTGTGCCAGAGGTGCAACAGCCGAATCGGATCGCTTGAGTGTGCTCTACGACTCCCCAAGGGGCGCGGTTTTCAATCTTTAGCTGGCGATCTCCATCGCGCCTACGCCCAAACGGGCACGATGAACCTGAGTCGGTTCACCGACGATTTTCCTTACCTCGCAATCACAGAAGACGAGTTCATACACCGCTTGGCCGCCGTGCACGCCCAGTTGACGCGGCGATTCATCTATTGGACCGAGATCACCTCGGTCCCGCTATCGTCCGACACCTTGTGGCAAAAAGTCGGACCACTCACTGAAGAACAAGCACAGCAAGCCCTGTCCCGCTTGCAAGATCCGGCGAACGTGCCGCCGCACCTGCAGATCACCATGACTCTAGAGCCCGACGATGGAATCGACTCCCCGGCCCCTCGAACTCTCGGCTTCGGCTACCACACGCCGGGGGCCCTCCAACATCGCATCGAGCTACGGCGCAATCAAGAATCATCTATCGGACTGTCCACGGACTTCCAGAAGAAGTGCGAAGCCTACGTCCGTGACGTAGTTCCCATCCTGCTCAGCCGCGCGCTCACCGCAGCCCAGATAAACGCTGCCGACGTGTGGCTGAAGTCCGTACCAAAGAACAAGAACGAACTGCGCGATGCCGTCGGGGAATGGTACTCGCCCCGATGGGTAGACATCGCCGTACGAATCGCTCTCGAAGACCTTGGCGATAACCTCCCGAACCCAAGATGGGCCTCCTTCACCAGGGCTCGTTTCCACTGGCAGGAGCTCTGCGCGTACTGGAATTCCCACCCGTCAAGGAAGTAGCTGATCGGTGTACCGTCTGCCGTGCACCACCACGCTCCTCAGCGTCGGCTGTCGAGTCGGTGATCTGCTGCACCCCGCGGTGGCGGCATCGTTGGATCAAGGAACAGATCCCACAGCGCCCACACCGCCGAGTCCAGCAAGTCCGGCGAATCCTCCGTCTCACCCTGACCCACGAACGTCGTCATCTGCTCCTCCAGCTCCGCGAACAACCGCGCCGCCCCGACGTGATGCACCCGCGCCTGCTCGTACAACTGCGCCACCGGAGCAGCCCGCGCCCTCTTCCCGCGCGTCGCATGAACGATTCGCCAGTTCACCGTCGGGTCCACCTGCTCCAGCAGCGCAGGCAGATAGTCACCACCGTTGTTCGCCTCGATGACCACGCAGTCCGCGCGATGCTCGTGATACAGCGCAGCGGCCCGCTTCATCGCCGCCGTCGGCGTGTACCGGTCCCGCTCCGCGTGCAGCAGATACCCGCGGGGCCGGTCGTCCCCGAACATCGACTCCACCGGAAAGCCGCGCCCCGCCACCGTGAACGCCGTCATGTCCGCGTTCTCGTGGGACTTCGTGGCCGGGTCGACGGCCACCACGACGCGTTGGAGGTCCGGCAGATGATCGGGCCGAGGCCGGAAGCCCTCGACCTCCAGCATCCATCCCTTCCACAGCGCGCCTTCCACATCCTCGAGTAGTTCGCCGGACAGCTCCTGCCGCCCCAGCCGGGTGCCGGCGTAACCCTCCTCCAGCTCCTCCCGGGCCGCCGCCGACAGGTTCGCGTCGTTCTCCCGCATGTGGCCACGAGTCAGCACCACACGGGGCGGTGCCCCGCCCTCCTGGTGTGCCTTCTCCTGGGTACGGCCGCGCTCGACGAGCCGCTTGACGTGCGGGAGCGGCTTCGGCGTCGTGGAGATGACGATCTGCGGGGTGGCCGCCTCGCGCAGGCAGAACCACAGCATGTCGTAGACCTCTTGCGCGGTGTGCCGCGACCAGGCCGCGTACTCGTCGCACCACGCCTTGTCGAACGCCCACCCGCGCAGGTTGTCCGGCGTCTCCGCACCGAAGCCCCGGATCAGCGTGCCGTTCGTCAGCCTGAGTGTCGTCTCGCCAAGGCTGGAGTTGTACTTCGCCACCTCCTCCGGCGAAAACACCGACAGCAGCCCCGACTTGGGGGACTCGAAGCAGATGTCCCGCACCAGCGTGGCGTTCTTCGCCACCACCGCGATCTGCAAGTCCGGCGTCTGCGCCCACTCACGCACCGCCTCCGCCGCCGTCCGTGACTTGCCCCAGCCACGGCCGGTGAGCAGCATCCACACCGTCCACAGCCACAGCGGCTGACGCTGCGCCGCACGGGCATGGTGATGCAGCCACCCCTCATGGGGCAGCCCGTCACAGCCGGGGACCTCGCACGCCCACCGCCGGGCCGACAGCTCATCGGCCCGGAGCAGTTCCGCGACCTCGGCCTTGAGCTGCTCCTCGGTCATCACCGACGGGTCCGCGAACTGCTCGACCATCCGGCGCTTCGCCCAGCCCCTGCTCACTGGGCGCCCTCCGACAGCCGACGCTCCAACTCCCGGCGCAGCTGATCCATCCGCGCCCGGCGCTCCTCATCCGACAAAGCGGCCACGTCTGCGCCCTGGTCCCGGTCCTCAGCCGTCCCGGCCGCCGGTGCCTCGCCCACGGCCCGGCGTTCGATCTCTGCCGCGACCTGGATGTACCGCAGCAGCTCCGACGGCGACAGCTCCCGAGGGTCCAGCGCCTGAAGCCGCGCCACCGCCTTGCTTTGCACTGCCTGCGCCAACTTCGCGTGCCTGCGGGCGATTTCACGCCGCGCCTGCGCCTGCTCCGCGAGGAACAGTCGGTCCTGCTCCCGGTCGTACGCCATCGCTCGCAGCACCCATGCGAACTGCCGCGACCACCGGCCCATCAGCGCGCGGGATTTATCCAACTCCCGTGCCACCTTCGTGACACTCCGCGCCGGACCGAGATCGCGGTACACGGCAAACGCCTCGAACGCCTGGACCGACTCCCCGCCCTGCCGCTCCCAGGACTCCACGGTGCCCTCGGCCACCGCTCACCTCCTGGCCGACGGCCTTCCTAGTTCTGCTGCATGGCCAGGACTTCCAACGCCCGCCACGGCTCGTCGGCCGGCACGGTGCCGTCCTTCACCATCCGGTCGACCGCCGCCCGTACGACGGCCGCCGTCTCCACTGGTACGACCCGTGCCCCGAACACGGTCTCCAGCGGCGCCGTCCCCGCCCGGGTCGGCTCCCCGGAGGCCGCGTCGAACCAGCCCTCGGCCAGTTCGCCCACATGCCGCTCGAACACAGCGAGGATCACGCCGAGCGCCGTCGCGCTGTTGCCGATCTTGTACGCGGCTCGGGAGGTCTCCAACGCGTCCAGCACCGGCTCGTACTGCTCCAGCCCGGCCACCCACCGCCGGTCCGCTGTGGCTGTCGACCGGGCTGCGTCAAACGCCGCTTCCGCTCTCTCCAGCTCATCGGGCAGGAACATGAACTGCACGCTGGCGAAGTCCAGGTTCGCCTCACCGAGGGAAGAGATGTCCACCTTCTCCAGCAGATCCAGAGTCTTGTCATCCAGACCCGTGTACTGCCGCCACTCCACCGACTCCAGCTCGTCGTACAGCTCCTTGAGGATCGCCGGATCGTCCTGGCCCGCGATCGCATTGTGCGAGAGCTGGAGCGCGATCTGCCGCTGGCGAGGCAGCGGCTCGTCGATCTGCATCCACCAGATCTGCGGCAGGCCGGCCTCGATCGCCGCGAGCGTGCGGTGGTTGCCGGACAGCACGACCAGCCGCCCGGACTCGGTGTCGCTCCACACAAGTGGCGTCGAGGTCAGGCAGCCGTCGCGCTCTACGTTCGTGACGAGCTGCCGGAACTGCTCGTGCGGCAGGAACCGCGCGTTGACGTCGAGGAGCGTCAGCGTGCGGGGGTCGCCCTGCACCATCTGCGGCGGGGCGAGGCGGTTCGTGTCCTCCATGGTCAGACTCCCGTCTTCGTCGTCGGGGAACCCCACCGCTTCACCCATATCTGAAGGGCCTCGGCCAGCGTGTGCTCGCCCATGGCCCCCTGGTACTGAAGCTGGAACTTCCAGCCGTCCTCGTTCGACGGGCTGCGCTTGTTCAGCCGCAGCAGCCCGCGGTACTTCATCGACACCGGGTTATTACTGAACGCCGTGGTCGCCACCCGCCGGATCCGCCGCGAGAATGCCCGCTGACACAGCAACTGCGCCTCGGCGCTCGTGGCCGCAAGCACGATCAGCTTCGACAACCGCGGGTAGTCAGTCGGCGCGACCGCGAAGTCCGAGAGCACGTACGCCTCGTCCGGCGTGAACGTGCTGGGCGCCATCGCGAACACGCCGAGCAGCCGCCCGCCACCGTCCCGGACCGCAACGGCCAGGTTCGCCGCGCCAGGCGCGATCCTCGGATTGAGGTACCGGGAGCGCAGGGCATTGAACTGGCCCGGCTTCAACAGCGACAGCATGAGCGGGCCCACTAGTTCGTCACCCTCACGCAGGCGAGGAACCGTCACCGGCTCGATCGGCTGACGCGGGGCCACGATCCGAGTCCGGGCCTCGCTGGCGTACACGTAGAAGGGAGCCGCACGCGGCGTCGCCTTGATCACGCCGCGCAGGTACGAGTGCAGCTCGGGCACGTCATGGTTGGAGGCAGTTAGCCAGAACGGGCGGTCCGTGATCGCGCCGAGCACATCGACCACGTCGTCATCCGACAGCGGCTCGTACTGCGGCGCATCCCAGGTGAAGTGGGCTTCCAACGGCTCGTACAGCTTCTCGTAGCCGCCGCCATAGAACGGAGGGAACGAGCACACCGGAGCGTCGCGGGGCACCTTTCGGAGCCAAGAGCGCACGTCTTCGACCTCGTAGGAGGCAAGTTGGACATCCGAGGCGGACAGGCGCTCGGTGGTCTCAGCGTGCTTGGTCTTCCACTGGTCGCGGTAGGAACGCACGACTCGTTCGTGCCAGAGCCCTTCGCGGCCGACGCTCGCCAGGAAGCGCGTGCCGAGCATCATCGTGGCCACAGTGCCTACGCCGTCATCCAAGGAGTCAGCGAGCCATTGAAGTTGGTCGCTGCTCTCGTCTCGGAGGCGTATGCCGACGGGCTGTTTGGTGAGCCACCGGCCGACGGCGCTGGTGTAGATGGACACATCTGAGGAATGCAGCTTGAAGCCCATCCCGGACAGCGACCGTTCGATGGTGAAGTTGCCGCAGCACGGGACGTACACAGGCCCTCGCTGCCAGAGACCTGCTGTCTCACGCACTATCGCGCGCATCGGGTTCGGGATGGTGCCCTGGAACAACTCTCGCCTCCTGATTCACAGTTGCAATGAACGGCGGTGCCCGGCCGACACGAGCCGGGCCGGACACCCGACTCAAAATGCGATGACAGATCTGCAATGGTGTCACCTATCTTTCCTTAAGTCCCGACGGAACGCCGTCAACACCGTCTGCCTGATCACCAGCCTGGCCCCGAAGCAGGCGTGCTTCGCGAGTGCCGCTGTCTACACGGACGCTGACGGCTGGTTGACAACCTTCACAGAGGACACGCGTAGCTCCGGAACGATTGCAGCCGCTGCAGACCGTGGAAACAGCCCACGTTCCTGGTCCGATCTGTGGTCGATCTTCGTGCCGAACGGCGCGGCCAGGACGCTGGCCGCGTTGCCCGAGGGTGAACAGAACCGTGTGTTCGTGGGGTGGGCAAAGATTTCGGTCGTCGCGGCGCTGGGCGAGTGGCTGGCGCAGTCCCATTGACATCCCTCCGGTGATATCACCGGAGGGATAGGGAGTTGGGCGGTCCAGGACCCATGGTGGTCATCCGCCACTTGCTGGACTTCTAACCGGATCTCCGGTTGCCCTGAGGCACTGCCCGGTGAGGTCGGCGAGCGATCCGTTCATTTATGGGATCGCGTTGACGCCCTAGCTCCCGCCCATCGAGAGGTTCCAGCCATGTTGCCCCCGCTCGAAGAATCGCGCTACGCGTTCACGGTCCCACCTCTGGTCGAGGGAGTGCCGGCAGCACGGGAGCGCGTCGCGGTCCGCGCTGGGCGACTTGGGCTGAGCCTGAGCGAGGAACTGATCTACGACTTGAAGCTGCTCACCGGGGAACTGGTCGCGAACTCCGTCACGCACACCAAGGCCGCGTGCGTGGTGTGCGTGCGGTGGACCGGAGAGCGGCTCCGCGTGGAAGTCACCGATGTCGACCCCATCGCGGCGGCTCCGTCCCAGGCGTCATCCATGGACGAGCATGGCCGCGGCCTAGTCCTCGTCGCCACATTGGCAACCGAGTGGGGCTCGGAACCCTGTACGGCAGGTAAGAAAACGTGGTTCGAACTGGCGGTCCAAGATTTCGCAGGCGGCACCGCAGCCGCGTCCTTGTCTCATAGTGACGTCACTGCAGAGGAATCCGCGCCAATCGCCGATGCCCGCGTACGAATCGCGCATCAAGCGGCCTGAGCTGGACCCCTCCAGCCCAGTGTCTCATAATTCGGTTTGCGTCATTCGCACTATTCCTGACCATCTTCTTCGCGTACATCCGGATTATCACGCCATGGTCTACCCGTCCGCCAGGGTTGACGCGTTCTCCGCTGGCGAGATGAGCCGAACGCGTGCCTGCGTGCCGGTGTTTATGGTTTGCCCGGTTCGTAATCAGAGATGCGACCCCTGATGATCAAGGTTGTCGAAGCCTTTGATCACGAACAGGAGTCGCGTGCGCGTGTCATCCTCCCCTGACCGTTGCGTCAGGGCGCTGAAGACTGGATCATCGAGCGGTGGCTCGTCACGCGCTGTGGGTAGAGGAACTGCTCGGCTTCCTGCTGATGCGGCTGGACGAGACCGGCTTTGAACACCTCGTGGCCCACGAGCCCAGGGCGATGTGGGCCCCCTATATCGAGACGGCAGGTGGCCGGGCGGAGCAGCGAGCACGATCGTTCACCGGCTGCACCACCTGCTCCCAACTCCCGCCCGACTCGCTCTACTACGCCGCCGAAGAGTGGCCCTGTCAGGCTGTCCGGTCCCTGGCACTGCCGTTCGCCGGTGACCCGGGATACCGCGAGGCATAGAGACCGGAATACGCCAGGTTGGCCTCCGGTGACTTCATCCACCGCGATGGGTAAGACCGAGTTCGCGTAGGGCGTCGGCGGGGTGGTTGCGGTAGTGGTCGTGAGCGGCAGCGTTGTTCGTCCAGCCGGCGAGGTGGGCGAGGTGGGCGAGGCTGATCGCGAGGCTGCGGAAGGTCGCGAGGGCTCGGGGCAGGCTGCCGGTGCGGGCGCGGGAGGAGTCCTCGCCGAAGGTCACGTCGCGGACGAAGTGCTGGGCTTCGATGGCCCATTGACCGCGGACGCATCGGGCGAGGGCCGCCGTGTCGGCTGTGCCGGCCGGGGCGGTGGTGATGCCGAGCTGGGCGTCGGCGTGGGTCTTTCCGTCGCCGCGGCCGGTGGTGTACCGCTCGACGAGCAGGGCCTGGGTGGCGTGCGGGAAACGCACCTGGTCTTCGGCGAGGGGCTGGACGCGCACGATGCGGATCTCGTGGCGGCCTGAGTTGGCCTCCTCGGTGCGGTGCACGGTGATGCCCGGGTTGGTGGTCTCGTCCCAGTCGAGCGCGTCCAGCTGGGCGAACAGGGTCGGGCGGTTCTCCTTGACCGGGAAGAGGCCGAAGACGCCCCGCCGGTACAGGTAGTGGGCATGGTCGGCGACGGTGTGCAGGGCATCGGCGATGACGATCGCGCCGCTGATGTCGGCGATCATGTCCAGCGCGGCGGTGAAGTGCACGGTCTCGTGCGGCTTGTGGCGCATCTGCCGCTGGGCGAGCATGACTCCGGGGTCGACCTGGTAGACGCCGAGCAGATGCAGCTGCAGGCCGTCGGCTCGCGGGCACCGCGCACGGTCTTGCCGTCCGCGGCGAGCTGCAGCACCGGCAGGTCTCCGGCGATGCCGGCCAGCGGATCGGTGGCGTGGGCCTGCACGAACGCGCCGACGGCGGCGTCCAGCGCGTCCCCGTCCACGCGGGCGAGCGCGCGGGTGAGCGTCGTGGCTACCGGTAGCTGCCCCGGGTCAGCGTCGAGGACTTCGAGGGCGGCGAGGATACCGGCGCCCTGGCCGCCGGCCCAGCGGACCACGCCCCGCGGCCCGGAACTGCCCGAGTGCTGGCTGCTGGCCGAATGGCCCGCCGACGAGAGCGAGCCGGTGCAGTACTGGCTGTCCGACCTGCCCTCCGGCACGCCTCTGACCACGCTGGTCCACCTGGCCAAGCTCCGCTGGCGCATCGAGCACGACTACCGGGAGATGAAGCAGGCCCTGGGACTGGCCCACTTCGAGGGCCGCACCTGGGCCGGCTGGCATCACCATGTGACCCTCGTTTCCGTTGCCCATGCCTTCTGCACCCTGCAACGACTGGCCCGGGCCCCAAAAGACGGGGCGCCGGCCTGAGCCTCTACCAGGTCGTCCGCGAGCTACAGACCCTGCTCGCGGCATGGACCGGCGCCTGCCCCACCTGCCACCGCGACATACCCACTCCACTACGGACCTGACCAAGCCCTACTAAGGGCACTCCGGCGTGACGCTGAGTGGATTGCCTGTCGCGCACTGACCGGATGGCCGCAGGTCAGAAGGCCCAGCCGCGACGGTTGGCCAGCCATCGCAGCGTGACCTCGCCGCACCACGTCTGGTGCTGGCGAATGTATGGGGACCAGTCTGATGGAGGCTGTGCTCCGGAGACCAGGAAGAAGCCAGAGAGGGCGGCCAGGGCCGCATCGAGCTGCTGATCGTCGACTTCTCGGGCCGTTGGGTGGCTCGCGAAGAGGGCGGTGGCATCGTGTCCGTCGGCGTGCGCTGTGGCCAGGAGGAGCACGAGGTCAAACCAACTCGCCCCGAGGCACGGCCAGTTCCAGTCACAGATCCACGCAGCTCCGTTCGTATCGAGCAGAACGTTGTCCTGGCGCAGGTCGTGGTGGAGGACTGCATCGCCGGCCACGGCCTGTCGCCATTGGGTTTCGAGGTCAGCCAACGTGTCCAGCCGGTTGGTCGGCACCCATGCCGGCAGGGCTTCCACACTGGAAGTGCCGCTGGCGAGGCCGCGCCAGTCGGCGAAGTCGCTGCCGTCACCGATCGGCTTGAGGCCGACCTGCTGGAGTGCCTCGGATGGTGTGGAGAGTGCTCCGGCCGTGACCGTGTAGGCGTCGAGCGTCGCTGCGAGTTCGGCAGGGTTCCACGGCGCGCTGGGCATGCGGCCGCCATTGACCGCATCGAATCCCAAGACGATCCACCCGTCTGCATGTTCCTCGATCCACCGCAAGCGGGGCGCCGGAACTTCTGCGGGGAGCGCCTGGTTGATCAATACCTCCTGCCGGTAGCAGTCGGCAATCACGGTGTTGTCCAGGGCGTTGACCGCCTTGACGAACTCGGGCCCGTTGACGCCATGGAGCACGGCGGCGAAGCCGCTGGTGAACCCGCTTCCGGCGCTCGGCCCGGCGTCCACCGCGCCGCCCAGGCGTCGGGAGACAAGCCGACGGACGTCCCGTGGCAGGTCGGCCCAGCGCGGGCGTACGGCTGTGGAGCTGTACTCAAGGCGCGGGGTGATCGTGTTCGGCATTCCGTCAGCGTGAGGGAATTACGGTCCCCGGCGCCACCGAGTTCTGGTGTCCGCCCCTGCCGATCCACCCGGTGGGGGCCACCACCTCGCGGGCGATCTCCACGGCAGACAGCGGAGGCTGCAGACACCCCCGTGGAGAGATCAGGAAGCCTCTTCCGGGCGCCTTCTCGCCGAGCGGCGGCGGGGCACTCCGCAGCCGGTCCCACTCAAGGACAGGAGCGATTCCAGTGGCGCTCCGCTATTCCAAGAGCCGAACAAGTTGCGGTTCAGAGCTACGATTTGGTGCTTGATCGCGAGGTCTCGTGCAGCTCTGCCGTACTCGCAGGTGGCAACGAACAGGGCGACGTCCGCGTGGTGTTCGTTGAAGGCCATGCCGACGAACTTCTGCATGTCGCCACTGGGCACCGTGCGGTGGGGCGCGTAGTGCTTGACCTGTACGACCAAGCGTCGCCCGTCGGGCATGTTACCGAGGATGTCTGCGGCAAGATCCCCTGAGCCGCCGACCACGGCGACGTTGGTGCAGCCATCCCGGCGGCACAACTCGGCCACGTAGTGTTCGAAGTCCTGCCAGGTCATGGCGTCGATGGTGGTCATGGAACGTTCCAGCTCCATGCGCCGGTCCTGTTCGCGCCACGTGCGGTCGCCGGCGCGCTCCCGTTTGTGGGCCTTCCACAGAAGCCAGGCGGCGATGCCCGCACTCCCTGTTCCGGCGATGCCCAGCAGGAGCCATGGCGACTGCCAAAAGACGAAGAGCGCGGCTGCGATCCCGGCCGCCGCTATGCTTGCCCGTTGGCGTTGTTCTCTCTGCCGTTGTGCCTTGGCGCGGCGTCCCTTCCGCTCGGGCATCGGACCCCCTTCCCCCTGTGGTGAATCTCGTGCGCAGTGTGGAAGTGTGTGGCCGCATTTGCCAAGTAGTAGACTGTCGCGACTAATTTTTGGGATAGAGGTGGCGCAGTCTGGTGCGTGCGTCGTGGGTGGTGAACTGCCAGTTCACCTGACGTTGGTCGGTGTTGGTGGCGTTCTGCCAGGCTGAGAGTTCGGTGTTGAGGATGTCGAGGTCGCTGATCCGGCGGTCGAGGCATTGCCGGGTCAGCGCGGAGAGTTCGATCTCGGCGATGTTGAGCCATGACCCGTGCTTGGGCGTGTGGTGGATCTCGAGGCGCTGGGCCAGGGCGAATGCCTCTTGTGGCTCGAATGCCTCGTACAACGAGGCGATGTTGTGGGTGTTGAGGTTGTCCATCACCAGCACCACGGTCTCGGCGTCGGGGTAGTCCACGTTCAGCAGCTGTCTGACCTGGCCGGCCCAGTCGGTCCGGGTCCGCCGGGACAGTGCCTGAACGCGGCGCCAGCCGCGCAGGGGTTCGACCCATACGAAGATGGAGGACGTGCCGCAGCGAATGTACTCGCTGTCCTGGCGGGCGTCGTGACCGGGGCGGGCTGGGAGCGGGTCGCGGGCATGGTCGAGGAGTTGGTAGGGCTTCTCGTCCATGCACACCACCGGACGTGCCGGGTCGTAGGGCCGGGCATAGACGGCGAGCACGTCTTCCATCCGGGCCGCGAACTCCGCGTTCGCCCGTGGCGGGATGGTCCAGCACTTTCTCAGGTGAGGGCGCAGTTCCGTTTTTTTAAGACCCGCCCGATGGTGGAGTGGTCCAGGTCGGGGATGTCCTCGGCCAGCGCGACGTACTTCTCCAGCAGCCGCAGCGACCACCGGGTATGGCCCTGGGGCGGCTGTGAGCACGCCAGCGCGATCAGCCGGGCTTCGACCTCGCCCGTCACCGGCGAGGGTACCGGCGGAAGGTCGCGCATCTTCCGCGCGATCGTGGCGTGAATATCGCCACCGGTCTCGGCGAAACGCTTGGCGACCAGCCGTAACGTCTCACCGGAGACGTTGAGCCGGGCCGCGATCACCGCCTTGGAATCCACGTGACCCACCGAGGTGTCCAGTGCAAGCAGTACCCGCGCACGCATGATCATCGAGGCCCGACGAATACCCGTCGTGGTCACCCGGACCAACTCTTCACGATCCTGCGCGGTCAGCCTGACCGGCCGCTTCTTCTGCGAACCCACAACGACAGTCCCGTCTGGTGAAAGGGAAGGAACCCACCAGACACCAGTCTCCCCAGACACGCCATAACTAAGCAGCGACGCCCTAGTAGGCGTTTCCGGCCAGCGTGGAGTGGTGCTGTGTTCGGTTCGCCGGTCAGATGGATGTGCTTGTGCGCGGTGGACGAGGAGCGTCCCTCCACCTCCATTGGCAACTGAGCGCGAGGCTACGATGCCACTGGGTAGTGAGCGAGACCGGACAATCTGTCCGTGGGTATCTGCGCCCCACCTCTTGACGCGACGTCGGTTCACCATGGCTGGATCCCGCCCAACCACCGCAAATAGCCTGATTAGTGCCGTTCCTGATGGGCGGCGCGGCTGGCGGATTGGGCTACTGGCGACGGCTGCTGCCCGCACATCACGCACGAGATCATCGGCAGCCGACGGCGTCCTCGTAAACACTTGGCGACGCGGCTCGCCAGGAGGGGCCTTGTCCGTACTCTGATCTGAGTGCTCCGTCGCGAAGGGATTGATCCGCCTATGGCTGAGAATGTGACGCTGGGCGACCGGCTCCGAATAGCCCGCAAGATTCGGAGACTGTCTGTCGCTCAACTCGCTCAGAAAGTCGCCGTATCACCCAGCTACATCGAAAAGCTCGAATCCGGAAAGCGGAAGGCCCCGCTCTCCTTGGTCCTGGCGCTCGCGAAAGCCCTGCACTTCGGCGTCGAGGTTCTCACGGGGCAGCCGTACTACGGCGAGCCGGAGGCCGAGGACGGCGTTCACGCGGTGATCCCGGAGCTCCGGCGGATCATGTTGTGCTACGACACGCCCGACGAGCTGGAGGCCGCTCCCCGCGCATTGCCGGTGCTCGCTTCGGAGGTCGACCAGGTCGCGGCCCTGCGCCGCGATGCGCGGTACGCCCCCATGGGGCCGCTCCTGGCGCCGATCATCACCGAGCTGACGCATGTGGCGCTCAGCGCCCAGGGCGATGAGGAGCGGACGGCTTTCTGGCATCTCGCCCGCGCCTACCGAGCGGTCAACTCTCTGGCGCACAAGTTGGGCCATCACGATCTCTCCACCACCTCGCTGGAGCGCGTCCGTTGGGCCGCGGACCAGTCCCGTGATCCGTTGATGCAGGTCACTGCCGCGTACCTGGTCACCGGGGCGATGCTCCGGCAAGGCGCCTACAGTTCCGCTCGCCGCAAGCTACTGGCGCTGCGACGCGAGCTTGAGCGGATTCAGCCGGAACGCTCGTACACGGAGGACGCGCTCGCAGTGGACGGCGCTCTCCTGCTCAAGCTCGCGGTGCTCGAAGCGCGGGAGAACAACCCCGATCGCGCGAGCGACTACCTGCGGGAAGCGGAGCAGGTGTCCAGGATGGCCGACGACCGTGATTCCCTCGCGTACGAGATGTCATTCGGGCCGACGAACATCCGCATCCATGAAGTGCACGCGATGATCGACATGGGTGACACGGAGCAGGCTCTGGCGCGGCTTGGAGAGTGGGCCCTCTCCTCTGGCGGCGAGTGGATGCCGCCCGCAACGACGGTTGGCGAGCGGTCAAGCCACCACTTCATCGACGTGGCTTCGGCGAAGCTCACGACAGGGGACAGGGCAGGGGCGTTCGCTGACCTTCAGCGGGCGCGCAAGGTGGCACCGAACCACGTCAGGTTCCACCCGTCTGTCCGCGAGACGACGTCTGCCCTGCTGCGGTTGGAGACGCATCCTTCCAACGAGCTTTCTGCATTCGGGAGTTGGGCGGGACTTACCACAGCCTGACGGGACGTCAAGGGGGTTCGCGGAGGAATCCCCCGGACAGTCTGTCCGCTCACGGAGCTTGCAGAATGGAATGGTCTCCTCACAACCAGTTGTGGGGAGACCATTCGCATGATGTCTGATGCTGACCCGAGCGCATCCGCCCCTATGCCCCGATGGATGCCCATCGGCGAGGAGCCCGAACTGTGCGCCGCAGGGCAGTGGTGGGACGCCATTCGCGCAGTCGAGGCCATCGGCCTCCGAGCGATGGACATCCTCACCGACGTCGGCGAACCCATGGGCCCTGTGATTCTCGCGCCCGAAGGCCCGGAGCCTCGTCTCTACTTCCTCGTACCCGCGGGTGCCGCCGCGGATTGGGAAGAGCCTGGGACGGTCGCCCTTGGTTTGAAGTGCCACGTCATCGTCCCGCCAGCAGGCAAGACCGAGCCGCCCGGTCTCTACTGGCACAGGTTGCCCAGTTCTCCCAGGGCTCTCACACAGCCCGCCGCGTTGCGTCGAGCCCTGAGTAAAGCGCGCAGAGAGCGCCGTGGGTCCGCGGAAGACCCGGCCTCGTAGGCCGCGCACATTCGAATCACGAACAACCTCGCTGCCGGTGCCGCCCAACGCACCAATAGGGCGACGCCCCCACTGTTCACGGACAACATCGGCCGGGCATAACGCGAGGCGCCCCATCGCCCCCATCGGTATCTCGGTTCACCAAGGAGAAGATCTCCGTGTCGGCACTCCGCACTGCCCAGGCGCCCGGGATGACGGGACATCCGCGTCGCTGTCACGGTTGCGGGTGCCACCTGAGTAGATATAACAACGACGCACACTGCAACGCATGCCTCCGCCTAGCGTGGGTGGAAGCCCCGGAGGCTCAACCGTGCGTACCGGAGCACGTCTGGGAGTCAAGTGAAGTCCAATTAGCCCTCCAGGAAAGAGACTTCGGGACTGTCTGCTTACTCGTCCGGAGACTCGGCTCGCTCCGGCAAGATGATCTGGCCACACTGACCGGCCTGAGCCAGGCCTTCCTATCGATGCTGGAATCCGGAGCGCGAAGACTCACCAACATCGACAAGATCGTCCTGCTCCTCGACGGCCTTGATGTGCCCATCGAGCTCACGGGCCCAATCCTTCGTGGCCCCAAAGCCTCCACCGCGCTCCCTCGCCAGCGAACCGCAGAGTCCGAGCTCGAGTCTGCGTAAGCCCTGTGATCCGCCAGCCAAGGGAGTCGCGTGCGAGGTGGGCGAGGGGCGTCGCGGGCCAGCCAATCCCGGTGCCCGTTTCCGGCCCCCAGCAGGGAGGGTGCGACAGGCGAAACATCGTCTGAGGGCGCGGTGATCTGGAACGTAAGCTGATCCCATCGGAGGGTTGCTCGTCGCCGACCGGTTCCGAGTGACGCGGGGAAGACAAGGTCTTGTACGTTTTCAACGGCGAGGAGCTGTCCTCGTCGAGCATGGGGAGCGAGAGCAAGTGATCTCAACGCAGGCATGGGCGGATGCTCGGCGGCTGTGGGATTTCCAGCAGATGGGTCACGAGCTGCGCCCTTGCTCCGTGGCGATCGGTCTCGGTAGCCACGACCTGGGAGTGGCCGACACCACCGCGGACCTCTACCACCGTGGCATGGCGCCGCTCATCGTCTTCACCGGAGCAACCAGCCGTACGACGCGTGAACGGATGCCCCGTGGTGAGGCCGAACACTATCAGGACCGTGCGGTGGAGCTTGGGGTTCCTGAGTGCGCCATCACCGTCGAGCCGAAGGCCCGGAACACTGGCGAGAACATCCGTTTCTCCCGCGCTCTCCTCGAAGAGCAGCGTGTTCCCGTCTCGTCGGTCCTGCTGGTCAGCAAGCCGTACGAGGAGCGACGGGCCTATGCGACGGCGCGAAAGCTCTGGCCGGATGTCGAGTGGGTGAGCGCCTCCACGCCCATGGCGCTCTCCGAGTACGTCGATTCGATCCAGGATGCGCGTCTGGTCATCGACATGCTGGTGGGGGCCCAGCAGCGGCTCATGGTGTACCCACAGCAAGAGTTCATGATCGAGCAGGAGATTCCCGACGACGTGGCGGCGGCTTTCGAGCGGTTGCGTAGCGACGGTTTCACGAGCCGACTCGTACCGGAAGGTGCGGAACGGGCCTGAGCTTCGGTCCACGCCGTCTCAGAGGAGCCCGCACCTGGCGGCAGGCTACGGTCGATCCGTGTCTGTGAGTACGAGGATAGTTGTTGTCGGTGGGGGCATCTCTGGGCTGACCACAGGTGTTGCCCTCCTCGAAGCCAGGTTTCCCGTACGTCTGGTGGCGGCAGAGGTCCCGGGTCATACGTCCCTCGCTGCTGGGGCGATGTGGGGGCCGTACCTGGTCGAACCGTGGGCACGAGTACGCGAGTGGAGTCTCACCTCCCTCAACGAATTCCGAAGCCTCGCAGACGACCCGACGACCCGACGACCGGCGTGCGCATGGTCAGCGGGATCGAGGCGGCTCGCAACCCAACGCCGGCGCCTGAGTGGAGCACGGTGCTGCCTGACTTCCGCATGTGCGAACCGGACGAGTTGCCCGCCGGTTTCGCAAGCGGCTACCGGTTCACGGTGCCTCTTATCGATATGCCGGTCTACCTGGAGTACCTGCTCCGCCGATTCAGGAACGCAGGAGGGACGGTGCAGCACGCGATGATCGGTTCATTTGACGGATTCGACTTGCCTCCGTAATCGTTAACTGTGCGGGTCTGGGAGGCGGGGATCTCGCTGGAGACCCTGATGTCCGACCGATCCGGGGTCAGCACGTGGTCGTGGAGAACCCGGCATCACGGAGTTCTTCTCGGAAGACACGGGTCTGTCTTCCGATCTCCTCTGCATCTACCCGCACGGCGACACCGTGGTACTTGGCGGAACGGCGCTCGACGGTGAGGCGGGTCTGCAGGACGATCCCGAAGCTGCTCGAGCCATCGTGGACCGCTGCGCTTCGATCAGGCCCGAACTGGCGAAAGCACGCGTCGTCGCCCACCGAGTGGGGACCAGGCTCAGTCGTCCCGAAGTGCGAGTCGAGGCGGAGGACCACGGAACAAGGATCACCGTGCTCCACAACTACGGACACAGCGGAAGCGGCGTCACGCTGTCGTGGGGCTGCGCACGCGAGATCGTCGGTATGGCGGCCACGATGAATACGCCGTGAATTTTGCCTGTTTTCCGAGAGCTCTGTGCTCCTTCAGGTGGCGCCCCATTGAGCTTGGGCATCCGCGTTTCTAAGCGTCTCTATACGATAAGACAACTGCTGGGCAGCAGCAGCATCTCCCTGATCCGCGCGCCGAATGAAGGACCCGAGTGTGTGTAGGTCTCGGATTTCACAGAGAGCCGAAAGGCCAGACCACTGCCGGATGTCGTGGCCATATCGTTCGCTGAAATCATCCAGCTCTCCGGCGCTTCGCCCGAAGCGGACTCCTTGGAACGTATTAGCCAAGTCGATCTCTCGCGGACCGAATGCCACCTCGTCCCAGTCTCCAAGCCTGACGTCCTGGTCGTCCCAGAGCGTGTTGCCAGGATAGGCGTCGCCGTGGATGTGCCCGTGCCCCAAGGGGAAATCGAGCTCTCCGTAAGCGTGGAGGAGTTCCTGCCTGCGCTCCATGAGCCACGCCCGCTGGTCCGGTGCCAGGTAGGTGCTGGATTCCACGGCGGTCTTGAGTGAGGCAAGCGGTTGGTACCTCGGCAGAGTCACCGGCGGGGACGATAGAGAATGCAGGGTTCTCAGTAGATCGCCCAGCCGTCCAGCCGGAGGCGCGCCGCGTGCGGGTTGCGGGTAGTGCCGCCAGAACGTGACGACATACGGCTCGTATGCCACCGGCTGGGCCACGTCGGCAGGCTCTGTCGCCGGAAAGTGGTTCGCGACGAGCCAGCGCGTTAGGGCGACGGCCGTTGCCAGGCGCCGCTGCTGCGAGACGGGGCTGACGCGCACCACAACGCCTTCTGCGGCAAGAAGGAACACGGAAGTGGCGTGGTGGTGAAGTGGGACGAGGGAGCGTTCTGCCATGCCTGACGCCCGGCAGGCCATGCGGGCGGCGGACTCGGCGGAGACCGTCATTGTCATGAGGTGAGGGCCTTCGCTCTCGTGTCGATCACTTGATAGCCGCGAGTGGCGTCGGCGAGCTCGCGAGCAACCCGGCTCCGGGCGAACCGAGGTTCTTCAAGAAGCCTAGCTACTTCCTGCACGGCGTCGCCGAGCTGCCGGATACGACGGTCGACCGGCATCTCCAGGATAGGCTGGAGTTGCTCGGCGGCTCCCTCGATCTCCCCTGCGGCGATGCGCGCAGTGACGATGTCGAGGCGCGCCAGGGCTTCGTCGCCATACGACCGCTGCTCTTTCGGGCCCATCTCGTACAGATCGATCGCGGCGGCGGCGTGCTGCTCGGCCCTCTCGTGTTCGCCGAGGAGAGCGTACGTTCCGCCGATGTAGTACTCCTGCTTGGCTTCCGGGAAGGTGAGCAACCCTCCGAATCTGGTGAGTCCGTTGGGGTCCATTTGCCGCTCGCGGGCATGCTCAAGTTCCTTGAGCGTCGCCAGTGCCGTGTTCCGGTCTCCGACGCGTGCCGCGGCCCTGGCCCCGATCGCTGCGGTCCTGACCCGGGTCTCGCCGACGGGGGCAAATCGGATTGCCTGTTGCGTGTACTCCAGGGCAGTGTGCCGATGGGTTGACCACTCCGCGATCAGCGCGGCGGTGCCCTTGACCCACGCCCGGAGATCGTCGTGGTCGGCATGCTCGGCGAGGGTCCCGGCTGTCTGGAGTTGGGCGACAGCGGAGTCCTGGTCGCCGAGATTCTGTGACGCGTGGGCCAGGAGTAGGCAGCTCGTGCCGGCGAGAAGGTACAACTCGCGAGTTTGACCCGGGGGTTGGTTGCCGCTCAGCAACGAGAAGAGTTGGTCTCGCGTCGACAGCAGGTCGTGGAAGAGCGGGTACAGCGGAGCGTGGACGTAGTCCGTCGCAATTCGGGTGATTGTGGACTCCAACCCCTCAAGCTCGACGTCGCTCACGTTGCTGTTCGTGACCACTTCCGCGAACTGCAGGGACTGGGCCGCAGCTTGTGTCGCGAGCTCATAGAGGTCCGCTGCCCGCTCGCCGGTCGCGACCTGGAAATCGAGGGCGGCCGGTCCTGGGAGCGGCAACGGCAGTGGCGTGAGGGCCACGTGATGTTCACCGAACGGTGGGGGGAGAAAGGCGTCGGGTGTTTCGATGCCGTTGAGGAACCGCGCGACCTTGTCGAGGTTCGTCAGTCGGCGGGTTCCTGCCTCGAGCATGGACAGGAAACCCTGGCTGAGCCCCGTCATGTGGGCCATGTCGTCTTGGCGGAGCTTCGCCCGCTCGCGGATGAGACGGCTCGCCCGCCCGAAGTCCCATTCCGTGATGGCGGATTGAACTTCGGGATGCTGCCAGACGGTGTCTGGAACGCGGCGTTGAAGGCGGGTGTCGAGACGCCTGCCGCGTGCGCACGCGGAACAGCGGTCCTCATCGTTGTACTGGCTTAAGCGGCATCCGCAGTCAGCGCATACGCGAGCGTGCCTTGGCATCGCACCCCCGTTTCTCGTCTGCGCCCGACAGCGTAGGCGGGGTACGCGAGTGCCGGTATCACTCATGTAATACGGGCAGTTGAGGCACTCTCGCGAGCAGCCGCCATTAGGCGCGGCCGAGGGTCGTCTCGATGATCGCGTCCAGGAGCCGTGGGACGTCTTCGAGACTATCGAGGACCACGTCGGCTCCGGCCGTGGAGAGTTCGGCGGCAGTGGTCTTGCCGGACGCGACTCCAATCACCGGAGCGCCGCCTTCAAGCCCAGTACGGACGTCTTCGAGGGAATCACCGATGATGACCGTGTTGGAGCGGCTGAAGGCGGTGGTTCCGTACTTCGCCTGGGCTCGTTTCTGTGCGACGGCGACGAGAGCTGGGCGGTGGTCGTCGTCCGAAGAGTATCCGCCGATCTCCGTGTCAAGGAACCCGTCGAGGTGGAACGCTTCGAGCTTCAGCAGCGCGTTGGGCTTGAGGTTCCCCGTGACGACGGTAGGAATGCAACCTGGTTGCGCGCGCATAGCCTTGAGCGCGTTCACGGCGCCAGGCAGGAGCACGCCTTGCTCACGAAGGTCGTCTGCGTGCGCGGCCAGGCGCTGCGGCAGGAGCTCCACCATGCGTGGCACCAGGCCGGGGACCTCTGCCTCGGAGACGCCGTTGTCCAGGAGTAGGGATCGAATCGCGAGGGGCATGGTGACGCCGGTGCCGCGGGCCGGAAGGCGTTCCGCGGGGCGGCCGACGACCTCAGCGAAGGTCTCCCGGTATACCTGCCGGTCGATATCACCGACGTAGAGCAGTGTGCGGTCGATGTCCCAGAGCACGAGAATCTGCCTGGCGTCGGTCAAGTTCGGCTCCCTGTCGCCCTCACGGTGGCGCGTCGCTCCAGTACGTCCTGAGCGTACGGGGTGTGGGCGACGGGCTGGAGTTGTTGGATCATGCTCGTGACGTGACTTTCGAACCGTGCCGACTGAAGCGTCTCGGCGAGGTCGAGGACCTCCTGTGCTGTGGCGCAGCCGGCTTCGATGTCGCCCTGCTCGATGTGGGCGGTCGCGGCGCGGGAGAGGAAAAGCCCTCTCGTGCGGTGGTCCGCTGGGTTGAGTGCCTCCCGGGCCTTCGTGAAGCTGGCGACAGCGTTGCGGGGGTCGCCGAGGTCGAGGTAGCAGCTGCCTGCCTGTCCGTGGATCTCGCCCTCGTTGACCCAGTAGAGCCAGTGCGGGTCGTGTTCGGAGCGGCCCTGGGCACAGAGTTCGGCGGCTTTCCCGAGCGCGGCGAGGGCCGCCTGACGTTCGCCGAGTTTGGCGTGCCCGCGGGCCTGTCGGGTCAGGAGCATCGCTTCGAGTGCAGGCGTGCCGAGTTTCCTGATCTTGCCGCGAGCCCGCTGTGCCGCGGAGACCGCGTGGTGCGGAGCCCCGGTGGAGTAGCCGTGGATGGCGATGTAGGACAGAGCGCCGGCGCCGAGCCGTACATCTTGTGAGGCCTTCGCGGCGCGGAGTGCGGCGTAGAGGTAGCTGAGTGGGCGGTCGCGGTCGCCGGAGTCGAAGACGAACCATCCGGTCTGGGTGGCGGTGTCGGCGATGATCGCCGCGAGCCGTCGTCCTGTGGCCTCGTCGTACGACGTTTCTTCCAGGAGGTGTTGGAGGAACTGGAGGTGGCGGTTGCCGAGACTGGTGAGGGTGCCGCTGCCGTCGCTCGCGTCCATGGTTCGCAGGTTGTCGGTGGTGCGTTGGAGACCATCGAGGAGGTCGTGGGTGAGGCGGCTTCCCTCTGCTGCTCGATGGAGGGGTTCGGCTTCGGCGGTGTCCCACGCGTTCACGAACGCAGTGAGGGCGACGCCGCTTGCGGTGAGGAATCGTCGACGGTCCATCGCGCTGCCTCCTGCCGCTGTGTCCAGTGCTGCCACCATACGGGCCGCGGTCCAGGGCAGGCTGGGATCAGCGTCGCCAGCGAACTGGGCTGACCGCTCCTGTGCTGCTGGGGCAAAAGCATGCGGTAGCGGAAGCGCAACCAGATCCGGGGGCACACCAAGGCCGGTGAGGAACTCGATGATCTTGTCGATGTTGGTGAGGCGGCGGTTGCCCTTCTCCAACATGGAAAGAAACGCCTGACTGAGACCGGTGAGGTTGGCCATGTCGTCCTGACGGAGACCACCGTGGAGTCGGATGAGGCGGCTGGCCCGGCCAAAATCCCAAGCATCGAACGCGTTCCGCACATCTGGGTCGTTCCAGATGCGTTCCGGGATGGAAGGGGTGTTCTTCTCCCAAGTCCGTGCGCGAACGCAGGCGGCGCAGAGTATGTCCATGTTGTACTGGCTCAGGGGGCAGCCGCAGCGATCACAGCGTCGCTGCGCCTGCTGCGGCACTCTGTACCTCCCCCGGCCGAGCGCCTGTGGTTCCCGACCTTTCCGGAGCCGGAATCACCTCAGTGATATCACCCTCGGAATGTGCCTAATCCCCTTTCGGTAAACAATCTTAGGGATCAGCCAACGTCCTTGTGACAGCAGTCGCTTGGTCAAGCGGCTCCGTCAGTGTGTCCGGACGCACAGGAGATCCCGGTGATTGTCTCGCCCGGCCGAGTTGAAGCCGTCCCCAATCCGCCTGCCGCCCAGCGGCCAGTCGCACCTGTAGTGCCACTGGCTGGCTGGCAGCGGTCGCAACGCCGCTTCGTCTTACCGGAGTCGGCAGTGACGCTCGCACAGACCGAACTGCTCTGGAGGATCCAGCTCGCGTCCCGTCCGCTGCCGCGACTCGGGCCCGTCGATGTCGTGCAGGTGGGACTGCTCGTTGAGTTACGTGCGGTCGAGGGTGACCGAATCGAGCCCGAGCTGTGCTCCGCGGGTGAATGGTGGGATGGCGTACGCGCCGTGGAGGCCGTGGGCCGGCGCGCGATCGAGATCCTCCACGAGGGTGACGAGCCGGTCGGCCCGGTGATCCTGGACGCCGGTGGGCCGGAGCCGCGGCTGTACTTCCTGGTTCCGGTGGGCACCGCGACTCGCTGGGAGGAGCCGGGAACTGTCGCACTGGGTCAGAAATGCCACGTTGTCGTGCCGCCTGCGGAGAGCACGACCCCTCCGGGGATGCACTGGCATGTCCTCCCGAGCGGCCCGCGATCGTTGACTCGGCCCGACGCGCTCCGCCGTGCGCTGAGCCAGGTTCGCAGGGAGCGGCGAGGGTCTGCGGAGGAAGCAGCCTCCTGATGGCCCTGAGCATCTCCCTCGTCCTGGTGCTCGGCATCCTCGTGGTCGTTCTGATCCGCGGGAAAACCGTGAAGCCCGGACCCGCGATCGTCTGCGTGCTCTTCGGGTTCTTCCTGGCGAGCACGTCCATGGCCCCGAACATCAACCGCTTCATTACCAGCATCGCGAACATGATCGGCCAGATCCGCTTCTAGGGCGGCCGACTCGGTGCCCAGCCTCCCGCCGCTCGGACAGCACTTCACCCATACCGTTCGCGGTCCCATCCCCCACATGTCTAAGGCCCTCGATGACATTCACGTCCATTCCGGACAGCGCGCCAGCTTGTACGGTCCGCACGCATACGAAGAGCGGTCCCGATCTCGCTCGTCGGCGTCGCGTTGTCCGTGGCGAGGGACTCTGATGCGTCTCGTGTATCACCCGGCCGGCCATGACGACGACCTGCGCGTGGCCCTGGTCGAACTGGAGGCGGGGCGTTGGAAAACGGCCCGGGATCTGCTGGCGAAGACAGACGGGCATTGGGCTCAGCGAACGTCGCGCACTCAGTTGCTGGCAGTGGCAGCCGCGCGGTCGGATGTGGTCAGCGTCTGGCTCGACGAAGAGCCGGGCAGCTACGACGCGCAACTCATGAGTGTCCGCGTCGCTGTCGAGAGGGCGTTGCGCGCACACCGCCAACGGCATCCGCAGACCTTCGAGTTCGAGATCAAGGCGCGACGTGATGCCTTGCTGGCGGCTCGTCGCGCGCCGCACGATCCCGTGCCGTGGGTGTGTCTGATGGCGTTGGCGCAGATCGACACACGCCAACTGCGGTGTGAACACCGCCTGATGTCCGCCGAACCGATGCTGCCGAGTGGTCCGTGGGGACTGCTCTACGAGGTCAACCAGCGTGATCCGTACAACCGCGAGGCCTACCATCGCGTGCTGCAGTTCATGCTCGCTCTCGATGCCCCGCGAGCCGCCTCCCTGGCCGCGGTCGTCGACTTCAGCTGGGCGGTGGCGGGGCAGCGGCCCGTCGGATCGCCACTGCTGCTTCTGCCGGTGTACGCGCTGATCGAGCAGCGCCGGGCCCGTGTTGATCCGCTGTGGCGGCGACAGTGGGCGGAGGAACCTGCGCTCAACTACACGCTGAATGCCTTCCACGACTGGTTCCAGAAGGCGCCTCCTGGGCTGTGGTCGGTGGCCGACCTCAACCATCTCGCCTACGCGTTATGGGCGGGCCACCGGTACCTGGAGGCAGCCGAGGTCTTCGAGGCGATGGGGCCCTATGCGGCGCGCGAGCCCTGGACGTCGGTGCACGACGGCGCAGCAACGGCAGATCCCGGCGAGGCACTGCTTCTTCGAGCACGCGCGGAGTCGCTTTCCTACGCCCGCGCTCACCGGCCCCGTGCCGGTCCGTACCCGTGATCGTCATTGAGTGCCGATTAGCCAGCATTTGGCATGCTCCCGTCAGAATTTCCGCCCCTTGATCCCCTGGAGGTAGTTCAGTGCCCCACTCAGATCCCACCCGCCACGCCGCACATCGGAAGTCCGATGACGCCTATCTTCGAGAGCTCGGCTACGAGCCCGCCCTGACCCGGCGCATGGGCCCGTTCGGGAATTTCGCGCTGTCCTTTTCGATCATCTCGGTCCTGTCGGGCTGCATGACGCTCTTCGGATTCGGGCTCGTCACTGGCGGGCCGGCCGTCATGATGTGGGGCTGGGCCGTGGTCGGGCTGATGGTGCTGGCCGTCGGTGCCGCGCTCGCCGAGGTCACGTCCGCCTACCCCGTCAGCGGTGCCCTGTACTTCATGGCCAGCAAGCTCGGTGGCCCCCGCTGGGGCTACACCACCGGCTGGCTCAACCTGCTCGGTTTGCTGGGCGGGATGGCCGGCGGCTGCTACGGGATCGCTCTGTTCACCGGCGCGTGGCTCAACTTGCAGTGGGGTTTCACCCCCACCCCGGAGAAGACTCTGGGTATCTTCGCGGTCATCCTGCTGCTGCTCGCCACGCTCAACCTCTTCGGCGTACGCCTGGTCAGCATCCTGAACTCGATCAGCGTGTGGTGGCACGTCACCGGTGTCGCGGTGATCGTCGGCGCGCTCGCCCTCGTACCCTCCCACCACCAGCCGCCCGGCTTCGTGTTCGGCGAGTTCAGCAACCACACCGGCTGGAGCAACCCGCTCTATGTCGGGCTGCTGGGCCTGCTGTTGGCCCAGTACACCTTCAGCGGCTACGACGCCTCCGCGCACCTGTCGGAGGAGACGGTGCACGCACAGGTCAGTGCCGCCCGTGGCATCGTCCGCTCGATCTTCTGGTCGTGGATCGTCGGCTTCGTGCTGCTCGCCGGGATGCTCTTCGCGATCCAGGACTACGCCGGCACCGTGGGCAGCGCGACCGGCGTCCCCCCGGCCCAGATCTTCATCGACGCGCTCGGACCCACCGCCGCCAAGGCCCTGCTGCTGGTCGTCATCGTGGCGCAGTTGTTCTGCGCGAACGCAGGACTCGCGGCTGCGTCGAGGATGGTGTTCGCGTTCTCGCGGGACGGCGCCCTGCCCTTCTCCAACACCTGGCGGCGCCTGAGTCCCCGCACGAAGACCCCCGTCCCGGCCGTCTGGCTCTCCGTCGCCGTTCCCTTCGTCCTCGCCCTGCCCTCGCTGTACTCCACCACCGCCTACACCGCGATCACCTCAATCAACGTCATCGGGATCACCCCCGCCTACGCCATCCCGGTCTACCTGCGGTTGCGCGCCGGCAAGCGATTCGTGCGCGGCCCTTGGCACCTGGGCAAGTGGAGCACGCCGATCGGCTGGACAGCGGTGGGCTGGGTCGGCTTCGTGACCGTGCTCTTCTGCCTGCCGCAGACCCGACCGGAGGGCGGTGAGCTGGTGTCCGTCGACACGTTCAACTACGCGTCGATCGCGCTGGTGTCGGTTCTGGCTCTGGCCTGGATCTCGTGGCGTTTCAAGGGGCGACGCTCGTACGAGGTGCCGGTCCAGAATTCCGACAGCTCGGCGAGCACGTACGAAGACGAGGTCGTCTGATGACGGGGGCCGCGACCGGCAACGGGACCATGGCGCGCCTCGCCACGGAGTCCACTCCCGCTTCGGGCGGCAACTCCGAAAAGGCCTTCTCGCTCACAGACCTGCGGAACCTCGTCAAGGCGGGCGCGATAGACACGGTCCTGCTGGCCGTCCCCGACCTGCAGGGACGATTGAAGGGGAAGCGGTATGACGCTGACCACTTCATCAAGCGGGTCGCACATCACGGCGCCGAGGCATGCGCGTACATCCTGGCCACCGACATCGAAATGAGCCCGGTGGAAGGCTTCGCGCTGACCTCATGGGATACCGGCTACCAGGACCTGTCCGTGCAACCAGCCCTGTCGACCCTGCGCGTGGTGCCGTGGCTGCCGCGCACCGCCATCGTGCTCGGCGACGCCGTGCACCAGGACGGAACACCCATCGACATCGCACCCCGCCAGGTCCTCCATGCGCAGCTGACCCGGCTGGCCCGGCACGGCCTGCACGCCAAGGCCGGGATCGAAACCGAGTTCGTCCTCTACAAGGGCACGTACGCAGACGCGGAACAGACCGGATTTCAGGGCCTGCGTCCATTGACGATGGAGAACCTGGACTACGCCCTCGACCACGATCCGGTATCCGCCCGTTTCCTCCGTCGTCTTCAGCGTGCGCTCGCCGGCGCCGGAATGCCCGTGGAAGCGATCAAGACCGAGGCCGGCCCCGGCCAGGTCGAGGTGACCTTCCCGTACGGGCCCGCGCTCACCGCCTGCGACCGGCACCCCCTCTTCAAACACGCGGTACGCGCCCTGGGGTCACGAGCGGGTCTGGCACCCACCTTCATGGCAGCCCCGGAGACCGGCCGGGCCAACGGCCTGCACCTGCACGTGTCGCTGTGGTCGAAGGGCATCAGCCAACTGCACGAACCCACCGGCGGACTGTCCCAGATCGGCCGGTACGCCGTCGCGGGCCTCCTCGACGGCTTGCCGGATCTGGGGCCGCTGTACGCGCCGAACGTCAACTCCTACAAGCGATTCACGCCCAGCGCGTGCGCGCCGACCACGTTCAGTTGGGGCCACGACAACCGCACGTGCGCCATCCGCGTTGTCGGCCACGGCGACGGCCTCAACCTTGAGATCCGCATGCCGGGCGCAGACGCCAACCCGTACCTCGCCCTGGCTGCGGCTCTGGCGGCCATCGACCACGGCATCGAACAGAAGCTCGCACTCAGCCCCGCGGAGACCGGGAACGCCTACAGGGTGGGCGGCACGCCCGTGCCGCCCACCCTCGCCCACGCCCTGGCCGCCTTCCAGAACAGCGCCTTCGCGGAAGCAGCCTTCGGCACGGATGTGGTCGAGCACTACGCCCGGCTCGCCCAACTGGAACTCGACCATGACCAGCGTGTGGTCACCGACGGCGAGCGGCATCGGTGGCTTGCACGCGCCTGAGCCCATCAGGCGCAGACGCCTCGCCATAGCGCGCAGATGACCAGGCCAGAGCGCGTTGTCAGTGGCTCTTGCCAAGCTACCCACCCGCACACAAACACCACCCAAAGTGTCCGACTGATTACAACTTGTGGTCTGACTGGATGGTTCAGCGAATGGAAGGACGCACCACCGTGACTGACATGCCCAGCGCACTCCACCATTTGGTGGGGTCGGTGACCGACACGTACGCCGTGGTTGCCGAACACGCCCGGCCCGGAGATTTCCGGCCGTCCGTGTGGGAGATCAACGGCGCTGGGGGCGAACGGTGGTTCGCCAAGCAGCATGTGGGGCCCAAGCTGCACCAACGCGAGGTCGACGCATACCGGAAGTGGACGATCGCCCTCGGTACGGGCCGTGCACCGGAACTGGTCGCAGCGGACGGGGAAGCGCGCACCATCCTGGTCACTGCCGTCTCCGGGCGCGGCCTCGACCGACTGCGTCTGCCTGCCGAGCAGGAACGCAAGGCGTACGAGCAGGCTGGTGAACTGCTCGCCCGGCATCACGCTGCGGCAGGCGACGGGCCGACATCGGAATCAACCGAGGAGGAGTGGGGACGAGCAGCCAGCGATCTCCTGGACCGCACCGCGATGTATGTGCCGGAACACGACATCGCGCTGGTGCGCTCGCTCACCCAGCACGCTCCGCCGCACCTGCCGCGGGTGGCCAGCCACGGCGACTACATGCCCAAGAACTGGATGTGGGAGGAGAGCGAGCAACTGCTGCGGGTGATCGACTTCGAACGAGCCGAACTCCGCCCCGCCGTCTACCGGGACATGAGCCGTCTGCGTTACCGGATCCTGCATCACCAGCCCGACCTCGCCGCTGCCTTCCACCACGGGTACGGCCGTCACCTGACCGAGGAGGAAGAGGTCGCGTGCCGGGTGTACGCGGCGCTGGACGCTCTGGACTCGCTGTCCTGGGGGATCCAGCGTCGTGACATCGGATTGGTCGACGAAGCGCACACCATGTTGGAGAACCTGCGCCTGGAGAACGGCAAGCGCGTGTGGGGTGGCTGGCGTTCGTGAACGCATTCGCCGGAACTCCCGCTTACTACCGACGCTTCCGTCCGGGTGTCCCTGTCGCTCTCGCCGTCCTTCTCGACCGGGCTGCGCCCACCAGCAGTCCGCGCCGTCTTCTGGACATCGGCAGCGGCCCGGGACTCGTTGTCCACGCCCTCCGGCAGTACTTCGACGATCTGGTCGCGGTCGATGCCCAGAGGCTGCAGCTTCGGCATGCGCTGGCGGAGGACTTTCTGCCACCGGAGGGATGGCAGCCGCATCTCGTCACCTGCGGCCGTGTCTTCCACTGGCTGAACCAACCCCGCTTCCTTGACCGCCTCAGTGAGTACCTGGCACCGGACGGCGTGGTCGCGGTGTTCAGCGACCGGAGTCTGTGGACCGCCGGCACTGCGTGGCAGCAGGCCGCCCGCGAGGTCGTCCAGGACTTCCTCGGCGAGCAACGCAAGGCCGGCGACGGGGTCTTCAGCACGCAGGGACCGCCGTATGAGGAGGTACTTCGTGCCTCTTCCTTCTCGCACGTCACCTCCGCCGTCGTGCCCGTCCGCCGCCAGTGGACCATCTCCCAGGTGCTGGGCTACCTGTACTCGGCGTCATTCGCGGCCCCGCATCTGTTCGGCGACCGCCGTGACGCCTTCGAGGTGGTCGTCGCCAACGCCCTCACCCCCTTCGCCGACAGCGGAGTGCTCACGGAGGACAACGCGTTCACCGTCCTCACTGCCCGCCGCCCCCACGCACACGAAGGCCGGTGATATCCAGATGGACGAAGCAGAGCGGGGTGCGCAGCTGGCGGCTGACGTGCTGGAGGACCGATACGGGCTCGTCGTCGACGTTGTCGAGCCGGTGCACATGGACACAGACACGATCAACTGGCGAGTCCTGACCGACGACGGGCTGCGGCTGTTCGTCAAGCAGTACCCGGCCATGGCCGACCTGGACGAGGCACGCAACGCGTGGGACATGTCGGAATACTGCCGGGCCGCGAAACTCCCCGTTCCACGCGTGTGGCCCGATGCCGACGACAACCTGGTCACCATCGCGGAAGGCAGTGCATGGGCTGTCGTAGACGAGGCCCCCGGCCGGGTGACCACGTCGGCTATGACGGTATCCCTCGCCGAAAGCATCGGCGTCGTCATGGGGCGCATGCACCGTGTGCTCGCCGCGTACCCGCTGCCCAAGCGCGTGCAGCAGACCCGCTGGCGGACGGAGTCCGTCGGCGACGCGGTAGCGAAGTGCGACACCGTGACGGCCAGAGCCACACGACAAGGCCATGACCTACTTGACCAACTGCGAGCAGACCTCGACCGTCGGCGGACGGACTTACGCGCCCACTCGACGGCGCTGCGGGAACAACTGCCCGAGACACTGGTGGAACAGGCCCTGCACGCGGATCTCACCCGCACCAACCTGATCACCCTCTTCAATGCCGTCACCGGAATCATCGACTTCCGCTGCGCCACCGCGATGCCGGCCTGGGAACTGGGGCGAGCAGCATTCGATCCGCGCACCGTCGCCACCAGCGCCAACTGGACGGACTGCGCCCTGGCCATGGTCAGGGCCTACCGGTCGGAGCACCCCAGCCTCCCGATCCAGGAGGTGCGAGCCTGCGCCCGGATCGCGCTGCTGTACATGCTGTTCAGCTTCTACGGCGCCACCACCGCCGAGTACATCCTGCCTCCAGACGCGGAGCTGGATCTGAAGCGGCACTGGAACGAGCGGCAGATCGCCATCCGCCGCGTGCTCGGCGACCTCGAGGACCTCGAAGACGAGCTCACCGCCCTTGCGGTGAACGGAGGCCCCTCGTGATCAACAGGCGGCCCGCAACTGCACGACATTCCAAGGGGGTTGAGCGACAGCCTCAACCTCACACGGCATACAGGGGGACACCTTGGCGTATCAAACAGTGATCAGCATCGACGGCATCCGGGCCAGGTGCTGCGTGTCGGCGGAGAGCTGGAGCTGATGACCACCATCCCGAAGCCCGCTGCCACAACCGCGCCGACTGGTGAGACGGACGTGTCGGATGAGGAGCTGAAGTTCGTCATCCCAGGCGACCGCCGTATCGAGGCCGCCAACGCGATCACCTCCCGCGCGATGGCCAGGCGCCTGCCCCAACTGATCGGCCGATCCTTCGCACTGGGCTGGCAGGTCGACCGCGCCGCGGTCATCACCCTCCTCGGCGTCCAACTCCTCTCGGGGGTGCTGGAGGCGTTCGGGCTGATGGCCACCACCGGTGTGATCAAGCCGCTGGTCGCCTCCCAGCACATCAGCGGCGACCAGCTCCGCTCCGCCGTACCGTCTCTTGTGGTCCTGTCGGGGGCAATTGGTCTGCGTGCCCTGCTCGGCATCGTCTCCAGCGCGCTGTCGGCCCGGCTCGCTCCGCGCATTGCCCGGGAAGCCGAACTTGAGCTCCTCGACGCGGCGACCAAGGCGGAACTGGCCGCGTACGACAACCCCGGATACAACGACCGCTGGGACGCCGCCGACCGAGGTGTAGAGGTCTCTAGGGACCTTCTCACCCAAGCCCAGTACATCCTCGCCGCATCGGCGTCGCTGGTCGCCTCGGCGCTCGTCCTGACCGCGGTGCATCCCATCCTCCTGCCGTTGCTTGTCCTGGCCGCCCTGCCGAAGGGTCTGGCCAGCGTGCGAGGAGCACGCCTCAGCTACATCGCCTCGCTCGCCACGTCGAAGGACAGGCGGCTACTGGGCATGCTGCGCTGGTACCTGGTCGACAAGCAGACCGCCGACCAGGTCCGCTCAGGCACCATGGCGCCGTTCCTGCTCGACAAGTACCGCACGGCCGGAGCGCGGATCGACGCGACGACCGACCAGGCCACCTGGCGCTCCGCCAGGATCTCCCTGGTGGGTGGGGCCGCCGGAGGTCTCGCCCACGCCGTGGTGTGGGTGGCCTTGGCGCTGTTGGTGTCCGCCGGGCAGATCTCGGTCGCCGCCCTCGGCACCGCGTTCCTCGCGCTGGGACGCGTCAGCGCAGGACTGGACGGGATCGTCGGCTACGGAGCCCAACTCTTCCGTACCGGCATGTACTTGGACGACTGGGCGGACTTCATCGACGAAGCCGGCGGACACCGCATCGACCGCGGCCCCAGGGCGCCGGCCGCGCCCACGCTCGTACGCGCCGAGAACATCACCTTCCAGTACCCGAGCGCCGACCGCCCAGCCCTCGACGACGTCTCCCTGGAGGTCCGGCGCGGCGAAGTCGTCGCACTGGTGGGCGAGAACGGCTCTGGGAAGACCACCCTCAGCAAGATCCTTTCGGCTCTGTATCTGCCCGATCAGGGAGGAGCTGTCACCTGGGACGGTACCGACACCAGGGACTTGGACGCGCAAGCCACCTGGGCGCGTGTTGCCGTCGTACCGCAGTCCTACGCGAACTGGCCCCTGTCGGCGAGGGAGAACATCACCCTCGGCCAGGCCACCGAGGACGGGGACGCCGCAGTGCTCGCCGCGGCGCATGCCGCGGGCGCCGACGAGGTCATCGACGGACTGCGCAGCGGGCTGAACACCCTGCTGGCCAAGGAATGGTGGGGAGGACAGGAACTGTCCGGCGGACAGTGGCAGAGAATCGCACTCGCCCGAGCCTTCCACCGGCCAGCCGGACTGCTCGTCCTGGACGAACCGACCGCAGCCCTCGACCCGCGGGCCGAACACCGCATCTTCACCGGACTACGCCGTCTCGCCGCTGACCGTGCGGTCGTCCTGGTCACCCACCGGCTCACCAATGTGACCGTCGCAGACCGCATCGTTGTCTTGGACAAGGGGCGTGTGATCCAACACGGCACCCCAGAGGAGTTGCTGGCCCAGCACGACGGGTTGTTCCGCGAACTGTGGGACCTGCAAAACGAGCGCACTGGCCGCGTTCCCGCTCAGGTTGGCTCCGACGAGGACGCGTCCCCAAACCAGCCCGCCTTGTTCTGAACGATCCGACACCAGCCAGAAGGCTCAACAGATGAACAGAGACGACGTCGTACGAGAGAAGCGGACGCCCGACCTGTCCGGCCTTGACGGACGACGGCCGCGATGGCACTGATCACGCGAAGCGGCGAACACCGGAACGCGGGCGGGGCAAGGCACGCGTCAGGCCCGAGCAGGCCCACCATCTGGGGAGTGCCATGGCATGGGGCACGGCGTATCCGGATTTACGCCTCCACTCTTGTGCCGGGGCCCTTGCAGATCTACGGATATCGGGAGGCCGTTCGCTCGTATCCGCTTGCCCGGGAATGCGGTCACGACGAAGCCGTTCTTCCGAACGGCGTACCCGTCGCGTTCGTGCTTGAGGAATCGGTGCTCCACCACCAAGTCGGCGGGCACGACGTCATGCGCGCCCAGATCAGCCACCTGCTGGGACTTCTCCGCCAGGCGACGAACCTCTCGGTGTCGCTGATTCCCCTGCACGCGGGCCGTACGCCGGAGGAACTCCCCATGGAACCCTTCGTGATCATCGACAGCCACCGGGTCGTCCTCCCTGTCACTCCCAAGCCGGTTGTCCTTGAACACCGCGAACAGACCTCCCGCTACACCGCCGCATTTGCGCGGCTCTATCGACTCGCCTTCACCGGACCCTTGGCTTCCCAACACCTGTTGGGGCTTCACAACGCGCTCGCACCAACGTCTGTACCTGGCCGACGTCAGAGAAGGAAGTGATTTCCCATGCGCAGCAACCGTGTAATGACCGCCACCTTGCTCACCATCGCGGCCACGGGCATTGCCCACGTCGTTCTCAGCGAGCGCCGGCACCGCGACTGGACCGTCCTGGAGAGCGCACGGATACACCAGCGGCTGCTCGCTGCTCAGGTCGAGCGTCCCGGACTTCGCGAGATCTGGGGCAGCCTGACGCCGCTCGACCCCCGCGAGCGCCGCCTTCACATGCATCGCAACGCATGGGTCTCTGCTTGGGAGGCGCTGTATCGCGTCGGCGCCCTGTCGGCCGACGGGGTACACGACGCAGCGGGCGCCCTGTTCGCCACACCCGAGGGCCGGGAGTGGTGGATCCGCGTGCGAGAAAGGCGAGCCCACGCCGCAAGTGACAGCCGCGGTCGCCGCTTCCATCGACTGTTGGAGGCGGCCTACCAGGACGAAACCGGAACGGTCTTGCTGCCGCCCGGCTCGGGTACCGCTGGGTGAGGGGCTGATTGCACTGGGTGGGTCCTGTTTGCGACGTGGAGGGCCATGCAGCTCGGCCTGTGCGTCCTCGACCACCTGCCCGCCCACTTCACCCGCTACGAAGCCCCAGCCCAGGACACCTGCGACTGACGCACGCGACAGCATTCCCGCCGACCCTGCGGAGACACCACATGACCCTAAAGATCGGCAACTACAACGCCTACAAGCTCGGCCTCGACGCACGCGGCAGTGCCGCCTGGAATGCCCGTGTCACGGCCGTCCGAGAACTCGCCCCCGACTTCCTCGGCCTCCAGGAGATCGTGGTCGACGAGGATGCCACGCCGCCCGCCCAGTGGGATGCCGTCGCGGCCCAGACGATCACCGGGTTCGCCGAGGACTGCGGACTGACCGCTACCGTCCCCGCCACCCCGGCGCGTCCGCACGGCACGGCCATGGCCGCCAACACCCACCGCAGTTGGTACACGGCCGTGTTGTGGAACCCCGCCTCCGGGGCCCACGTGCCCGGCAGCTATCGGCCCCTGGGCGCCCCGGACTTCTGGCACGGGCTGACCACGGCCGGCTTCGACATCGGGGCCGTCGAACCCCTCACCGTGGTCTCGTACCACGGGCACCCCGGCAGCCCCGTTTGGCGCACTGAAGAAGCCCGGCGCATCAAGATGATCCTGCGCCGCACCGGAGGCGTGAAGCCCAGCATCGTCGTCGGCGACTTCAACGCCCTGTCCGCCGCCCGCGTACCCGGCCCGGACGGGACACTCCGCTACTACGACGCCGAGGCTTACGCGGCCCAGCGCCACGACGATCTCGAATACCAGGTACAGGACGGCAGCATCGGCGGCGAGCAGCTCGCCGACCGGCGTCAGACCGAAATGCTGCTGCGCGACGGCTACATGGTCGACGCCGCGGCCCACCTGGGCGCCCCGTGGCAGGCGACGGTCGGACACTGGCCGGACGGACAGGGAGACCCCGATCCCTGGGGCGAGCGCCGCATCGACCTGATCCTCGTATCCCGCCCGGTCGCCCCCGCCTTGACGGCGTACGGCGTGATGGACAGCGAGGCCGCGCTGGCCGGCTCCGACCACCGGATCGTCTGGACCACCCTCGCCCCGGCCGGAATTGCTGCGACGGAGCGCGGCCGATGAGGCGGTTCATGAGCGAGAGGCGGCTGTGGGCACCGGAGGACGGGCCCGAGGAGGACCGGGTCCGGCCGCACGTGCTGTGGCTGCCGCACGGTCAGCCCCAGGTGCTGGAGTACTTCGCCCGCATGCGCGAGATCCTCGCCCGCTATCCCGACGTGATCGCTCCGGTCGCCGCGGGCGGCGAACACATGACGGTCCAGAAGATCGAGACCCTCGACGGCGACGGACGGCGCGTAGACAAGCAGCGGCTCCACACTGCTGCCCCGGTACTCCAGCGCGAGCTTTCTTCCATGGCACCGATCGACGTGGAGATCGGCCCGCCGCGCGCTTCGGGCTCCGCCGCTGTGGCAGATATGTGGCCGGAGGCCGGCCTACACGAGTGCTATCTCCGTGTACGGGCCGGCCTGCTCGCCGCCGGGCTCACCCTGCCATCCGCCGAACCCTTTTTTTGGGGACATATGAGCGGAGGCTACGGGCTCACGAATACCGACACCCGCGTCCTGGCCGGGCAGGCGGACCGTCTTGCCTCCGAACTCGGCCGCGGTCTGCGGCCGGGCAGCCGCGTCACGGCGACCGTCGCCTCCCTCTGGCTCGTGATGGAACGCCAGGACCCCGTACGCAGCAGGTACAGCTTCGATCGCGTCCACGAGATCCGTCTCGGACGGAAGGAATCCGCATCATGACGGCGAAACCGTACTCTCCGAGAGGACGCCGGGCACAGTCCACCAGCACCTCCGTTCCCGGGGCGAGCCCTCTCCTGCCGGCCGGCGGACACCGGCTCCCCGCTCCCGACTTCCGGGCGGCCGGACAGGAGGACGTCGTTCTCACCGCCGGCTGGACCGGGGGCCTCCTCGCGGCCAGGGGCGTCCTGCGCCACAAACGTGGCCGCGGCACCCGCAGCCCTCTACTCAGTGCCGTGACACCGGGCATAGCAGCCGCTTCCGGTTCCGGGAGGGCGTCGTGAAGCGGTTCGAGCCCCGGTTCCAGGGGCGTCCGTGGGTGTCGGGGACGTCCGTGCTGCACCTGTACGCAACTCCCGTCCCTTTGGTGGACACCGGCCTGTTCACCCTGGCCGCTGCCTGCCGGCAGGCGATGGAGCCGTACCCGGTCTGGCCCGTGCCCGACGACCTGATCCACATCACCGTCGAGATGGACGCCTGGGCGAGGGCCGAGCAGATCACACCGGCCCAGCGGGAGCGCCTCGTTAACGTCCTGACGCGGCGTCTGGCCGAGGTGGAACCGGGCACCGTGTGGTGCGGATCGCCCATCGTGAACAAGGCCGGGGTTCTGCTCGACACCTACCCCGACGAACACCTCCGGCGAGTCCAGAACGTGGCGCGCGCCGCGCTGTGGGAGGTGCACGACTCTGCGGCGCTCGCGCACGACGGCGGCCGGATGCACGCACAGGTCGGCTACGCCTGGGACGACAGCGACTCCGACCCGCTCCAGAGCACGCTGCGCACCATCAGTCCCAGCCACGCCCGCATGACCGTCTCCCACCTTCATCTCCTCGACGTGACCTGGAGTGAACGCCCCGTACCCGGGGGCGGCACCCGGTGGGAGATGGAGTGGACCCCGCTCGCCGCCATCCCCCTGGGCGGCCCCCGCCCCACGACACCGGCACCCGGCCTGCCCGCATCTCACGGACAAGGCCCCTCCCACCGCATCTGACCCGAGAGAGGACTCACGACATGACCACACCCACCCTGGACGACGGCATACCGCAAGCCGAACAAGCCTTCTGCGAAGGGACTTCGCCACCTCCGCCCACCTGTACGCCCAGCTGCTGGACGGCCCGCTCGCCGTCCGGCAAGCCGAAGACGCGCACACTCTCGCACTGCGCACGGCCTACGCGCTCCCGCTGTACAACCTCGCCGACTACGAGGCCGGTGAGATCCATCTGCGCCGCGCGCTTGGCGGGCAGGAACGTCTCATTGGCCCGAACGACCCGGCCACCCTCACCACGCTCGCCCGGCTCGCCGACAACCTGGGCGAACAGGGACGCTGGAGCGAGGCGCTCGCCCTGTCCCGTGACGCCGCCGAGCGCGCCGCCCGGCTGCTGGGCACCGAGCACGAGAGCACCCTCGGCGCCCGCCTCACCCTGGCCTGGGTCCTCTTGCACACCCAGCCCGCCGAGGCCGAGCCGCTCGTCCGCCAGACCGCGCGCGACATCGACACCGCGCTCGGCACCAGGCACGGCGACATCTGGGCCATCCACCACCTCCTGAGCGAGACCCTGCACGCCCTGGGCCGGTGGGAGGAGGCGGAGACGGAGGCCCGGGCGGTGATCGCCGCACGGCAACAGCACCAGGGCGCCGCACACCCCTACACCCTGCGCGCCCGCGCCGACCTCGCCGACCTCGCCCTGATCCTGCACTCCCAAGGCCGGACGCCCGAGGCGCGCGAGCTGATCGGTGAGCTGGCCGCGACGTGCGGCCGGGTCCTGGGCGAGGAGCACCCGTGCGCGGTCCGGGTCCGCGCGAACCTCGCCACGATCGCCGGATAGCGGGGGTGGGGAACAAGAGCAGGTCTGGGGAACCGAGCCGATTGGCGGTGGGGAAATTCAAGAGAGGGTCGTCGACGTCGCCACCTTGGCCGGCAGTCGCCACGGCGGGCGCCGTGACCTCCTCGCCCAGCGGTCCGGTACCTCCTGGGAACGCGGCGTGATGACGGCCGCCGTCCTCCTCGGCGAGCAGTACCGATGCCAAGCAGTACGCCTGGCCCCCGTGTTCGGCGACGAGTCCTGACCCCGCACTGCGGCCAGTGCCCGCGGCTGCCTGGTCTGCGCGGGGCCATCGGCCGCCGCGCTGGGTGATCCTCACCCAGTGGCGCGGCGGCTCGGGCGGGGCTGGGTGAAGACGGCTGACGACCGCGGGGCCATCCAGCCAGGCCACCGAGCACGTGCCGTTCCGGCGGCGCTATCGTCAACAGCCGTGGATGACAAGACGACGACGCAGCCCCGTGACGACAGGCGCCTGACGTGCGGCAGGTGCGGGCATCGGGCGTACGCCGGGACGCTGACCGGCGGCCATGCGGTCAAGCAGGTGTTCCGGCACGCGGAGGGCGAGGCAACGGCCGGACATGAGGTCGAGCCGGTCTGGGGCGAAGTCTTCCACCGGTGCGACTTCTGCGATCCGGAGATCGAAGCCATCTGGTCCTACCAGGTCATCCCCGTGGAGACACGGATCGGCGTGACGGAAGGACTCCGGCCAGGAGAAGTGTTCTCCTCCACGGGCCTCAATGACACGCCCTGGTACGCGTGCCCGCCATGCGCGGACCTGATCGAGGCCAAGCAGTGGCGAGAGCCGCTGAAGCGGTCGCTGTCCCTGTACGAGAAGCGGCAGGGGCGCAGGGCGACGACGGGACTGCGTATCCAGACCCATGAGACGCACCAGCAGTTCGTGCAGATGATGACCGGTCACCGACTGCCCCTGGACGGCGCACGATGATCGCACTGTCCCTGGCGTGCTCTGTGACCAGCTTCGCGCTGATGATCTACACCATGGTCTCCACCCGGCGTCGCGCTCGTATCCACCGCGAGCGGATGCGGGCATTCGCCGAATCCGGGGTGGCCCACCGCGATCAGGTCAACGCCGCGTACCGCGATCGTCACTTCATCACGATGCGCTCGGCCCAGATGTCCATCGCCTTCGCGGTCGCCGCGCTCGTGCTCCTCGTCCTGCCGTAACTTCCCCGAACGGCAATGCGGTCGCCGTCGCCCCTCGCCGTGGTGGCTACGGCTTAGCGGGTACGCCATGTGCCCGTACGGCAGCGGTGATGGCTGTCTGCATGAGACGGGCCTCCGACCGCTGCCCATGCCGGGTTCTCGGCGCCCAGGCGCCAGGAGTGGCCGCACGGACACAGAACCATGGCCGGGCCGCTCCAGAGCCCACGCAGGTGGAGTTCGGCGCTGTTGCCGCACTGAGGACACGCCACCGCCTCGTAACGGCCGCCGGATGTGGTGCAGTCGCTGAACTCGCAGCCGCAGTCCGGGGCGACCTGTAGCCGGATCACCCCGACGACCACATCCCAGACCTCGTCCAGGCCCACCCCCGACGGCCGGGGCAACGCGCCGAATCCGAGGTCCAACGCGGCCACGCGGTCCGCAATATCAGCCATTCCCAAACCGTACCGGCGATCGACGGCAGCTGCCACGGTGCCTGTAGACGCAAGGCACCAGCCGACGCGCGGACCTCATTGGCCGCTTCATGGACTACGGCCCCGGCAGGCAACTTACACAGAGTCTGCGTGGGGGCGGCGTCATCCCCTGCCGAGGAGGCGAAGACCGCGGCTCGTCACGGAGGACGAGCAGAGGGCCGCAGGCGCCCCTCTCTTGGGTGCCGGGGATGAGTAAATCACCGTGGAGTCACTGGACTTGCGCCGTGCGGGGAGGATAGGAAAAGTACATCCGCCGAGCCGGGCGGGTGACCCGTGGCAGCAAGGGAGAGGGGCCCGGTGTGATCGACGTGCCGACGGACGAGGTTGTGGCTGCTGGGTATGTGGAAACGCAGGCGGATACCGGGCCGGACTCGGTTGTGCGGGTCCGTGTGGACTGGCACCCGTCGGCAGGAGAGCATCCGCCGAAGTCGGAGGGGACATGGCATCTGCTGGCACCGGCCGGCCGGTCACTGATCGTTCCCGATCCGGTTGTCCAGAGCGCGTCCGTGGTCGTGGCCGATGTCCGCGAGCACGCCAGCTGGCAGGCCGCACGGGAGGAGCTGCAAGATAGGGTGCGGTCGCTTCCCGGTGCCCTGGTCGTGGCCGCGGTGACGAGCAGTCGTTCGGCGCTGGTGTGGGTGCGCGTCCAGCCGCCCGCGGTGTGGGAGCCGGCTGGCTATACGGTCACGATCCGCAGCGACGAACCAGGGCCGGTAGGCCTGTACCCGTCGGTGATCTACGGCTGGATCAGGTGGTGGGCCGACCATCAGACCGGCTTCCCGGAGGGTCTTCCCCTCGGTCTGCTGCAGGCCCGTCCACCGGGCCGCATCGACGCCACCGTGCTCTGCGACACCTACCGTCTCACCATCACCCCGGCCGACGCGTCCATCTCCTCCGTACACGAACCGCGCGATCCCACCGAATGGCGCTGACCCGCCTGGCGCTGTGCGCCTGTTCCTGCGGGTTCTCCTCGTCTAGGCAGTCTGTGCCCCTGCCTGGAGCGCGTGGTCGAGCCACTCCAGAGCGGTGCCAGCGGCGCGCGGAAGTCGGGTGTCTCCATCGACGGCAGGTCCATCGTCACCAATACCTCCTGGGGTGTCGTCAGGGAGGTGGCCAGGTGGCTGAGTGGTCCGCCGTCATCGGGGAGGCGTTCGGCGAACAGCGCGCGCGTGGCGGACACCGCGTCCGCCGTGCGCAGGCAGTCGACGCCGAAAGCCTCAAAACGCGGCGTGTGCACATACGGCGTGAGGGCGGTGAGCGTCGCCGGATCATCAAGCTGCTCATCTCGGTCGAGCGCAAACAGGATCAGGGCGAGGGTCTGCAGGGCGAGATGGCGCCTGTACTCCCACCCCTTCCTCAGCCACTGCGGCTCGATGAGCCGCACAGCCCGGGCCACAGCGGCATCCCATCCGGGCTCGTCCCGGCCGACCGCCGAAACCTTTTCCACCGCTGTGCGCAGATGCGATCCCATGGCAGCACGGTAGCGATTCGACGGCCACCTCGACAGGTTGACCAGCAAATCCCGCACCCGGCAGGCGCACTTTCTACGCCGGCAGACCAAAAACAACCGATCGCACGCGCTCGGAGGGCGCCGACGGCGTCAGGCATCTGCAGCGCCGCCTTGACGCCGGACACGGCGAGCGGCAAGGCTCTGCACAGATCATCTCCTCGCGCTCTGGCGGCAGTTGATCTGCCCGCTGTACTGACGTCACGCTTGCGGAGGCCCCGATGGACACACCTAAGGTGCACGCCTTCAGGCTGATCCGGGCACAGCCCGGCCAGGCCCCCGAGGTCTTTGACGACGACGTCGAAATCGACGTCGCACTGTTCCGCGACGATGCATCCTCACTCACAGCCGGATGCCTGTGCGGATGGGTCAACCCGCACCCCGGGCCGCGGTTCCCCCGCGACCTGCCGGAGCGGTCCGGGCGCGAGGCTCCCGAAAAGCAGCACTGCCGCTGGTACCACACGGTGGCCTGGGCGCACCACGCAGGCCCCGCCGAGGGCGATCCCGGCCTCCTGGACACTTTCCGGGACCCCGGCATGACGGTCAACGACATCTGCCTGGCCTTGATCTTCGGGCTGCGGTTGCTCCTGGACCGCGTCCAGGAACAACCATCCCGGACCCGGGCCGTCTACACCTCCGTGGAGTCGGTCATGCGCAGCGAACGGGTCCGCCGCAACCGAACCTCCCGGGAAGAGATCACCCGCCGGCCGGTGAGCATGCCCAAGGACGCGCCGGAGTGGGCGTGCATCCCCGAGGACATTACCGCAGGTATGCGAGTCCTCCTGGAAACCACCGGCACCCAGAAGGGCGGCTACTGGGACTGCCTGGCCATCGAGATGGCGGCCGGGCAACTCAGCCACCTCGCGGTGGAGGACAACGCGACCATGGCGGCCTGACCAACAGCGCAGACAGCGGTCCGAGCGAGCAGTCCGACAACCGCAGGGCGGCCAGCCCGTGTCAAGGACCGGTGGGCAGCTCCACGACAACCAGCTCTGGCTCAGGCCGTGTTCGCGCCGACCCTCCCAACAGCGGCAGAGTGGATTCCGCGACCGCTCAACTCGGCCCGCAGCAAGGACGGTTCACGACCGCCAGACACGTACGGAGCCCTTAGCGTGGGTGCACGGCAGGGTTCCCGAGGGCCTGGTACCGGCCCCGACACAGGGCGACAGAGGATTGCAGGAGGTCTGGGCGATCATGGGTTGGACACGGACATCGACCAAACTCCTCCACGAGGGTCCCTTCCTGTCCCTCTTCAGCGATGCAGTCATACGGCCCGACGGCAGTACCGGCGCGTACGAGTACGTGAGCGTCGACGACGCGGTCCGGATCGTGGCGCTCGACGAGCAGGACCATGTCGTTCTCGTCGAGGACGACTTCTGCCTTCAGGAGCGGCGCCTCCTTCACCTGCCCGGTGGCGGCTGCGGCGGCCAGGATCCGCTCGCCGCGGCAGCACGGGAGTTGGAAGAAGAGACGGGCCTTGTCGCCGACGCACTCCGCCCGCTGACCGTCATCGATCCGCTGCCCTCGGCCACAGCCGCGCGCACGCACCTCTTCCTCGCCACCGACCTGCGGCCCGGCACGTTGCACCGAGACGACACCGAGGCCGGGATGACGCTGCACTGGCGGACGTTCCAGGATGCCGTTGAGGCAGTCCGTGCCGGCACCATTACCGAAGCCGGGAGCGTCTGCGCCCTGCTCCTGGCGGAGCACGCTCACCGCCCCCAGCCGCGTGGGTGATCCATCGTCACGTCCGCCCGATCGCAACCCTCTACGCCCGCAGGACGCCCGTCCGTCCCTGAACGTCGCGCGGGAGGCGGCGATGCCAAACCCGCCGCGTTCATGAGGTGCTCACGCGGCACACCACGCCGCGGGGACGTCGTGCCCGGTGTACTGGGTCAGTTGGGCCTTGAGCTCGGTCAGCGCCACGAGGGCCCGCCGCGTCCTGGCACAGGCCACCTCATACCGCGGCCAGGCGGACAGTACCGAGGGATTGGGCCATACCCGGTCCGTCGCCGCCGTCGGCTCGTCCCGCCCGGGCGGAGCATGCTGGGCGCAGAAGCCCACCCAGCTCTCACGGAGCAGGGAAAGACCCGCAGCCGCCTCCCCTGCCGCGATGGCAGCCGTGTGCAAGGGATGCTCGGGTCCGAGCGCGGTGAACAGATCCTCGACGACCTGGTACACCTCGCCGCTGTGCTCGACGGCCTCCCCAACGATCAGCTCCAGGCCGTACTCCCTGTCACTGTACGCCCATACCAGCGGGGCCAAGTCGGCGAGCGCGAGCTGTGCTGCGCGAGCCGCGACCTGCTGCGCGGGCTCGCCCATGCCGGCATTCACCCGCTTCTTTCGGCGTAGCCAAGCCACGTCAGCCCGCTCCTCTCACCGTGTCCGGCTCCTCGGCCTCACTGTGCCAGTACCTGACCACCCACGGCCAGCCGGCAGAGCCCGCTGACGGTGAGCCTGCTGCGCGGTCCCCGCGTACGCTCCCGCCGGCATCACCCCAACCGCACACCGGAGTTGGCGGAAGCCTCCGGCGAAGACGGAATGACCATGACCGTTCCAGGAGGCGCGACGGGAATGTTCATCACCCAGGGGTGGGTGTAGACGCACACCGAGCGGTACGTTGCCAGAACCGGCCGACCATCCGTACACCGACCGCCGGCCGTGGGCAGAGGCGGTGCTGGCCTGGTCCCGAGCGAACGAGCAGCACCTCGGGCTGAGCCTGAAAAGCGCCGACCGCTCGATGACGACGACATCAAGCACGTTCCCGCCGCCATCGCCGAGACCCTGCGCCTGAACATGACCCGCCACGACCGGACTCCAGGGGACCTGCCCCTCGACAACACCCTCCAGGGAGTCTGGTACTGGGTCCGCGGCAGGAACTATCTGGCACCGGGAACATCCGGCTGGCCCGGGCCCACCGGCCCGTACGCCGACCAGTGGCGGGCGGCATTCCCGCCCAGCAACCCCGAACGAGCGGAGCGGCTGGCCGCAGGCGCGAACGACGTGCTGCACGGGCTGCTGTTCCACACGGCCAAAGACCCGCAGCGCAAAGGCGCCGCCGACCACCGCTTGCACACTTACAACATCGACTACGTCGCCCTTGCCGACACCGCGCCCACCCTCGGCATCACAGCGCCGGTCGCGGTCAAGGACCCGCTCGCCTACCAAGGCAGCGAGGGCGTGGCATCTGTCTCTGCGTCAACGGCAGCCTGACACGTAGGAGTTCGGCGACTCAGCGACATTCCGCGCTTGCGACATCGTCCGATGAGACAGACTGCAGCCATGGCTTTTGACCCGTATGCCGTACTGCCCCAATTCGCCGACCAGTACCGGGCCACTCATGGCGGAAGCGCCCCCTACAGCGACGCATGGCCATGGGCAGAAGCAGTCGTCCGCTGGCACCAGGACCAAGACCCCCCGGTGCTGGCCGACCGCGCCTTCCTGCTCGGAGACGATCCGCAAGCCCGCGACCACCTGGTGGCCGCGATCGCGGAGTCCCTCCGGATCGCGATGGGATGGACCGGCGCCGCGATCGGCGACCTGGACCTGGACCGGCTCGGGTCCGAGCTGCGTAACTGGACCGAGGACGAAGACGAGGACGGGGCCAGGCTCACGCCCGGCGGCGCCGGGTGGCCGGCCCCCACCGGACCGTACGCCGACCGCTGGCACGCCCTGATGCGCGTGATCGGCAGCGACCCGGAGCAGTGGGCCCGGGTACGCCGCTCGGTGTACCGCGCGTTCACCAGCCTGTTGTGCCACGCACTCCAGGCGCCTCACCTCGCCGACGGCTCGTACACCGCGGTGCAGGACTACCGGCTGCGGCGGGCCCCGGGGCGCCGAGGCAACTACCGGTCCCTTGCCGAAGTCGCTCCTTCTCTGGGTATGTCGCCCATCCCCGTCCGCGATCCCCCGCTGGTACGAGGGATACAGCCTCGACACGACAGCCGAGGCCAGCTGATCGGTCTGGTCGGCGAGCAGCTGGCACACAGCATCGACGCCGCTCCGGAAGCCGGGCTTCCGGCGACCCTTCGGTCGCCACTTGGTTGTGGCTGACGCGTCTGTGGCCGGCACCTGTGCCCAACGACGTCGACGGTCTTCCACTGCTGCGCGCCCGTCGCCGTGACGGCATGATCCAGGGCATCGCGCGCGGGAACCCTGGCGCCGCCGTCGATCTCCTGTCCGGGTGGCCGCCGACGCCGTCGCTACCTCTATGGCTGCCGCGTAGTCGTCCGGTTGCCCGGCCGCGTCGAAGCCATAGCGTGTAGAGCCAGGAAGAGTGCTCTCGCTGTTTCTGTAGCCCTGACGCGTGGCGAAGAAGTACGGCAGGGCCCGGCCGGGCGGATACTCGGCCGAGCCCTGCAATGGATCCAAGCAAGAAGAACATCAGTTTGAAGTATGTGACCTATCTTGCCGGGTCGGCTTTGCCCCCGTCACATCAGTGTGCCTTGCTCATATTGGTCGTCCACGGGGGACAGTTCGCGCACGGCATCGCCGGTGGCCTCCTTCCACCAGGCGGCGAAGATCCTCCGGTGACACCACTGCCGAGGGGCGGACAGGTCCTCGAAGCAGAGTAGAACCAGACGGTGATCGTTCTCTGCCTCCGCGATCTGCCGCAGCCGCGCCGCGATCCGCTCGGGCCCGAGCCGGTCGAGGTCGGCCCGGTACGCCGTAGTGAAATCGGGCTCGGGCACGGAGAGGTAGTCGCGACGCGGCGCAAGCTCCCGCACCGAGTGGGTGAGGGAGTAGGGGAGCTTGAAGCGGACACCGCCCAGGGTGATCCGTACCGGCACCCCCTGCGGGGGCTGGAACGCCTGAAACCGGCTGGTAAACAGGGTTAGCACTCAACTGTTCCTTTCGTGCTGCTCAGCGGCCGGGCGCGCTCGTCAGCGCCGGCGGCCAGTAATTCCACCCAGGCCCACGGAGGGGGGCGGACTCCCGCACCCCCTCCGACTCCGACCTAGCCTTCCTGCTTGTACGGGGAGATGAAGGAGGTCGGGGCCGCGTACTGGATGACGATGTCGAATTCCGCCCGGCCGCCTTCAAGGTCGGCCGCGAGACGGAGGACCCTGTTGGTCTCGTTGGAGAACTGAGAGGCCGTGGTCTCCTCCAGGCCAGCGAAGACTTCCGAGGTCGGGCCCGGTACGAGCTCCCTCGACTCTGCAAGGAGGAAGGAGAGGTACGCCGCCACGTCACGGATCGCTGGGCTGGCCGACTTGCTCCCCCAGTCCACGTACTCCGACCTGACCTGATGGAGACCAACAGAATCCAGTTTCACGTCTTCCGCCATTTTCCCAGTCCAATCTTGTGAGGTTTTCCCTTTCCTGTGCTTACATCTTATTAGAATTAGCGAGCCAGGTACATATTCACTCTGAATTAGTTTCTCTGAATTCTGCAATTCCGGCGCCCATTGCGCAGCGGGCGCGGCCCGGAACCCCCAGGTGCGCCCGCTGCGCAATGAGGAGTGGGGCGCGGTCTCCGCCGCGCCCCCTCCGTCCTACTTCGCCGCTTCGGCCTTCTTGGCGGGCGCCCGCCGCGCCGGGGCCTTGGTGGTGGCCGTCGTGCGCGCTGCGGGCTTCGCGGGCGCCTTTTTGGCGGCGGGCCGCGGCTTGGCCGCCGCCTTCGCCTCGCCCCTATCGGTGACCTGCGGCTCGGCGGGCTTTTCGGCCGTCTCGGGCTTGGCCTCCTCGTCCGCCTTCTTCGCTGCGGCCTCCTGCTGGACCTCAACGGCCGCCTTGTTGAACTCGGCCTCCATGGCCCGCTGAATGCCCTGCGCCTTGCTCAAGATGTTCTTCACCATCTGGACCTTGGCGTGCAGGCGGGTAACAACCCGCAGGTGGCGGGCGAGGTCGTCACCGAGGATGACGGCCAGGTCCTCGGGCTTCTTCTCGGCCAGGCCCTCCAGCAGCGGGATCAGGACCTCTTCCGCCTTGCCGAGGCCGTCCTTCGCCTTAGCCTTGGCCGCCTTGTGCTTCTTCGCCTCCTCCTCCGTCGGCGGCTGCTCGTTGGTGAGGGAGGTCTGCTGCTCCATCATCTTCAGGCCGTTGGCGAAGTGCTGGGCCTCGGCTTCGGTGTCGAAGTCGCCGCGCACGTACCGCATGGCCGCCACCATCTGGTTGGCCGGGTTGAGTTGGGCGATGTGCCAGGCCAGGTTGTTCTTAATCTGACCCTTGTCGACCATCTCGGCGACCTCGGGCCGCAGAGTGAGCAGGCCCAGGCGCCAGGTGATGTGGGTCTCCGTCTTGCCGAACTGCTTGGCGATCTTGGCCGGAGTCCAGCCCGCCGCCTTGAGGTCGGCGTACGCGCCAGCCTCCTCCATGATCGTCATGTCCGAGCGGTTGACGTTCTCAGCGATGCTGAGGACGTACGCCTTTTCCTCACTGGCGCCCTCGATGACCTTGGCAGGGATGACCTCCAGGCCGGCCGCCTGGCAGGACCTCCACCGGCGCTCGCCCGCGATCAGCATGTAGGGGACTTCGGCCCCCTCGACCGGACGGACGACGACCGGCTGGAGGAGGCCGTTCTCCTTGATGCTGGCCGTCAGCTCCTCCTGCTGCGCCTCATCGAAGAACTTGCGAGGCTGCTCCGGGTTCGGGGCGATCTCGGAGACCTTGAGGTTAGCGAACATTTTCCCGCGCCTTTCAAATTCCCAGGGAGGCCATCCTTTTTGGCTTTCCCTTTTTCCTTACACTTATATCTTAATCGCATACACCTCTAATACAAGTGGGAATTCTTTTTAATTTCAGGAATTCAATTCTGTATTCCTGAACTCAATTCATTCCCTTCGCGCCAGGTACGCCCGAGTGGTCGCGCGGGCCTCAATGCCGCGCCGCGGCGCCCGGAAACGGGAGAGCCCGCCGCGGCCTGTATGACCGCGGCGGGCTCCGCTCCCATCCGCTCACCCTGAGGCCGCACCGACGCGGCCGCTCCTCGCGGGTGGGGCGCGGGGGGTCGGCCACCCGCGAGGAGCAGGGAAGGGCGCCGCCCACGCGGCACCGCCGGGCCGGATCCTGCAACTACTACACCCGGCCGACGACCCCGAAGGTACAGCAACTCTTGAAACATGTCACCTATCTCTTCGCGTTCGAGAAGCACCCGGCTCTCCCTCGGGAGAGGCCAACCCCGGCCTCAGGAACGCAAGCACCTCCACAACCGCCCGCGCCTCCCGGAATGCCGAGGCGCCAGGCGTCCCCCGTCGGATCACATTGGGCGCTTCGCTCGCGAGGCGGCGCACCTGCCCCTCGTCAGGCCCCCCCTCCTCCGCCAAACCGTCGAGGGCCGAGATCTTCACCACCCCCTCACCGCATCCACCTCGGCGGCCCGCCTCCTCGCATGTCAACTGGTCAGTAGCTTCCGCTTGATGGCGCACGCCGACTCTTCACCCTCCAGACAACCGACCCGATCCGATGCCACGCCCCATTCCAGACCCGACACCACCGAACTTCGGTCCACTCCAAGCACCAGGGTTGCAGTTTATTGCATGAAGATTGCATGATACTGCATGACCCTGAATATGCCTGAGAGGAGGACCCGTGAACCAAGATCGCTCCGCCGATGAACGCGATCAATCGCTGGATGAAGTAGTCCGCGCTTCCAAGCAGGCAGTCGCCGAGCGGCTACGGCACATCCGTCAGCATCACCCTGAGGGACCGTTCACCCTTGCCACGCTGGCCGATCGGACCCATGTCTCGGCGCGCACCCTCGCCCAGGCCGAGTCCGCCGAAGGTGCCAACGTGACGCTTGAGACGCTCGCGAAAGTCGCCCACAGTCTCGGCATCAGGCGCATCGCGTACTTCCTTGACGAAGCTGTCTTCCAGCAAGTCAATGCGGAACTGGACATGCTGACTCAGATGCGGGAGCAAGGAGTCGAGGGTGTCGTAGCGCGTAGAGCCGCCCCCACCGGCCTGCCCCCTGCTTCTGTAGAGCAGCTGGCCCGGCTGCTCCACGGAATCGTCGCGAACGCAGAGCAGGCCCGCACTGCATTGCAGGAGCTGCCGCCCGCGCAGTAACCACACCCCCCACGCACGAGAGAGTAACGGTCAGCGGCACGATGTCCCCACGATTAAGCCGAAACATGCCAACCGACCAGCACCACAGCGCCTTCAGACACCGTTGCGTCGAGCGAGTCCGCGCTCTCGGCCTGGCCGACGAGGAACAGCTCACTGTCCCCGCTCTGTGTGAGCGGCTCAGCGGGCTGCGTGGCCGCCCCCTTCACGTCGTGGCTATAGGCCTTCCGCTCGGAAGCCCCGACGGGTTGCTCATCGAGATGCAGGACCAGGACTTCATCGTCTACGAGGCGCGCTTGGCCCCCGTTCATCAACAGCAGGTTGTCCTGCACGAGATCGGCCACCTCATCTGTGACCACCCCACCCTTGCCACCCATTCGCCGCTGGTGGCCGAGCTGTTCACACCCTCTCTGGACCCCGGGCTCGTGAACCGGGTCCTGGGCCGCGACCACACTCACACCGAGGAGGAACGGGAAGCGGAGTACATCGGCTCCCTCCTCGGGCAGCGGATCTGCAGTTGGAGCACCGACAAGACGCGCCCCGTCCCACCGGGTGCACAAGATCTCGTCGTACGCCTGTCCGCCCTGGAGTCCCGCCGTCTCGCATGGGTCTGAGCAACGATGAACAGCATCCTGTATTCCGTTTGCGCTGCCGTGAATGCCGCAGCGTTCTTCTACAAGCTCCGCGTCCTGCGCATCGACCGGTCACCGGCCCAGTGGGCGCTGTGCGGGAACTTCCTCACACCCGCCGTGCTCTTCACGGTGTCCATTCCGGCCGTGTGGATGGCCACCAGCGACCTCGTCGGCGTCGTGAACTTCTCAGGCATTTTCACCCAAAGCCTCGCCACACTTCTAGCGGTGTTCCAGCAGATCGTCCTGCTGCATCTCACATACGAGCGAGAGGTGGCATGGCGCAAGGCACGGCCCCGGCTCATCGGTATCGGCGTCGTGCTGATCGTGATGATCACCCTCTTCATCAGTGCCACCCACGCCCACGAGTCTCCCGTCGACTTCGCTGTGGAAACCGCTCAGGACTCCCCGGCCTACCTGTCGATCTACGTCGCGGCCTACGTCTTCAATCAGATCGACGTTTGTCGTCTGTGCTGGCAACACGCCCTCATATCGCCCAGGCCATGGCTGCGCCGAGGTCTTCGACTGGCCGCCCTGAACCTGCCGGCCGCCCTGGTTTACGGGGCATGTCGCACCGCTGACATCGTTGCCGGGCTGTTCGGGATCACAGGGCACGCCTGGGAGCCTCTCGTACCGTTCGCCCTATTGACCGCCACCGTCTGCACGACCCTCGGCTGGACGCTGCCGGACTGGGGGCCCTACCTCACCGCAACGAAGCATTGGGCCTACCGCTTTTACCTCCGCAGACGCCTCACTCCACTTCACCAGCAGATCACGATGCATGTACCTGATCCCGTTCTTGAGCTGGCCCGGGGTGACGATCTGCGCACTCAGCTGTATCGCATGGTTGTCGAGATACGAGACGCCCAATGGGCTCTGCGTCTATGGATGACGCCGGACGAGGAGTCAGCAACCCGGCGCGAGGGCGAGGCTCTCGGGCTGCACGGCGATGGTCTCCTCGCATTCATCGAAGCCAGACAGATCCAATCTGCCATGCACGCGAAGGCTCGTGGCATCGGACCCCTGGACCGCTCGATCACGCCACGGCTCGCCGAGCCGCCGGACCTGGCAGCGGAACTATCCTTCCAGCGCAAGATCGCCCACCACTTCCGTCAACTCCCTGCCGTCACGGCGGCCGGAGGGACAACACCGTCCGCAGCTCCACAGGAAGGGAACCGAATATGACGACCGTGAGCAGCACCCTGCCATGCCCCTTCGACACCGAGTTCTTCACAGACCCGTACGCCGCTTACGCACGGCTGCGCGCCGAGGCAGCCGTCCACCACCTCAACGCTCCCGACGGTGAGCCCATCTGGCTCGTCACACGGGAACGGGACGTACGCGCCGCGCTGAGCGACCCGCGGCTGTCCGTGAACAAGGCCCACTCGACGAAGGGGTACAAAGGCTTCTCCCTTCCGCCGGCCTTGGACGCCAACCTCCTCAACGTGGACCACGACGACCACCTGAGACTGCGCCGGCTCGTGTCCCAGGCGTTCACCGCCCGCCACATCGCCAAGCTCCGCACCACGATTGAGGCAACCACCCACCAGCTGGCGGACTCCATCGCGGCAGACGGCATCACCGACCTGGCCGTGGCCTACGCCTATCCCCTGCCGGTCACGGTGATCGGGGACCTGTTCGCCGTCCCCGAGACGGACAGACTCGCCTTCGCCTCCTGGGTCACCGCCATGCTCGCCCCCGACCATCCAGGCCAGGTCGGCGAAGCCATCGGCCACATCCAGGCCTTCCTCACCAGCCTGGTCGCCGACCGCCGCCACGCTCCCGGGAGCGATCTCCTGTCGTCCCTGATCGCCGCACGGGACGAGGGCGACCGGCTGAGCGAGGACGAACTCGTCTCGCTCGCCTTCCTCATCCTGATGGCCGGAAGCGAGAACGTTCAGCACCTGATCACCAGCGGCATGCTCACCCTGCTCCAGCATCCGCAACAACTGGACGAACTGCGCGCCAGCCCCGCCCTGCTCCCGGACGCCGTGGAGGAACTGCTTCGGTACGCACACCCCAACCAGATGGCCATCCGGCGTTTCCCGATGGAGGACATCCTGATCGCCGACGTCGTCATCCCCCGGGGAGAAGCCGTCATGCTGTGCCTGGCCTCCGCAAACCGAGACCCCGACCGCTACTCGGACGCGGACCGCTTCGACATCCACCGCAAGGACAAGAGCCACCTCGCCCTCGGGCAGGGGCTCCACTACTGCCTCGGCGCCGCCCTGGGCCGCATGGAGATCCACGCGGCTCTGGCCACCCTGCTGCGCCGATTCCCACGGCTGCGTCTGGCCGTCCCCTCGCACGAGCTGCGGTGGCGCTCCTCGTGGCGGTCTCACGCACTGCGAGAACTGCCCGTCACCGCGAACTGACCGATCGCGGCTACGACTCCGGCCCGGCGTCCCACTGACGCCAGACCAATGCGACCCGGTCCGCGTCCACGGTGCGCGAGCCCCTGGACGCGGCCGGGTACACGGCGATCTGCTCCAGCATCAGCACCACGACACCCTGCTTGGCCACCATCGGCGCGTGTTTCCACCACCGCAGCAGATCCGGCACATCCCCCACGGGCACGTGCTTGACCCGTTCAAGGAACCGCGCCCGCGCCCTGTGCGCGTTTGCCTGCGCCGACAGCTCCTTGTCGGCAGCCTTGAACGCCTGGAGCGACATCCCTGAGGAACGGGCGTAGTCCTCGCCCAGCTGCTTCTGGCGACGCTTGGCGGCATCCGCCTGCTTGCGCAGCTCGGCCGCCTCCGCCAGCAACTGGTCGCGCGCCTGCTCGATGAGCGCACTCACCTCGGGCTTAGCCAGCTCAGCCAGCACATGCTCGGCGACATACGTTTCCAGGAGATCTGCGTTGATCCGTACGCGCCCACAGCCGCCGGGGTGCTGCGCGGTGCTCGGCTTGCAGCGGTGGCCACGGCTGCCTGCGTTGGAAGGAGCAGCGCCAAGGGGATGGGCACACAGCCCGCACACCACGTGCTCACCGCTCAGCAGGTACTCCCGCTGTGGTGCCCGGTCTGCCTCAGGTTGATGCTTGCGCCGCATCTTGCGAATCTTCCGGAACTGCTCGGGCGTGATCACCTCCGGCCCCCCGGAGGGCAGCAGGTTGCCCTCCTCGTCCTCGTAGAGTCCGGCGATGGCTGGGTGATCCAAGACCGAGGCCAGAGCACCAGGCCGCCACTCATTTCCCAGGGTCGTGCGGTGCCCCTCCCCGTTCATCCAGGTGATGATTTGCTCGTAGGGCTGGCCGGTCTCACGCCGGTTTGCGGCCTCTTGCAGGGGCGGCACCTCGTCATCCTTCGGCCTTCTGCACGCGGCATCCGCGAACCCATACAACCTTGGCACAGAATCTCCCCAGCCTTCTCCGACCCCGATTCACCTCTCATGCTAGCGAAGATAGGTCACACTGCTGCAAAGCATGCGGAGATTCGACGAAGAGCTACGCGAAACCGCCATCCACACCAAGAACCTTCCAAAGCTCCGCTGTCGGCACCCGGGTCTTCCCACCCAGCGCGAGGGTCCGGACCGGAAAGCTCTCAGTACGGATCAGCTCGTACGCCTTGTCCCGGCTGATGCCCAATGCCCGCGCGGCAGTTGTCACGTTGACGGTCGCCGGAAGGGCCAACAGCTCCTCAAGCCCCATCACTCCGGACGGTGCCTGTACGTCGGCTCCCTGAGCAGTCATCTCGTTGGTCGCAATCTCCCCCGCGCCAACGTGCAGGTGACTTTACCTCAGTGTCCGACAGCCCCCACAAGATCGAGATGAGTCTTGCACCACCCCGCAAGACCACGACAGAACCATCCGCACGAAGGCTGCCAGCCAGCCCCCAGGGGAGACCCGTGTTCAAGGACAAGACTTACAAGCGATGCGCGTGCAAGGGGCCGCTCACCGACAAGAAGGGCAAGCAGATCCTCAACGAGGACGGCACCCCGAAGATCGGCTACCTGGAAAAACGATGCCCCATGCTCAAGCGGCGCGACCACGGCTCCTGGTACTACTCCATCGAGATCCCCGCCGGCCCCGGTGGCAAGCGCCGTCATCCCAAGAAGGGCGGGTTCAAGACCCAGGAGCAAGCCGCCGCGGCAGCAGCCAAGGTCTACCGGGACGCACAGGCCGGAGTCGACGTCCTGTCCGACGAGACCGTCGGCGAGTACCTACGCCACTGGCTCGACAACCAGCACGACCTCAAAGCAACCACCCGCAACGGATACGAGGACTACCTGCGCCTCTTCTTCACGCCGTACCTCGGGCACATCAAGCTCCGCGAGCTGCGCCCGCGCCACATCGAGGAGATGTTCGCCGCCATCCAAGCCGAGAACCAGGTGAAGGCCAAGAACCGAGAGAAGGCCCAGTTGGCCCGCGAGGCCGAGAAGAACGCACACGTCGCCTGGCGCGACGCCACCGCCCCGCGTGACCCGCAGCTCCGAAAGACCTGGACCGAAGCCAAGGAAGCCCTGAAGGCCGCCAACGCTCTCCCCCGCCGGGACACTGGCCCCGCGACGCAGCACCGCATCAAGATGGCCCTCAGCTCCGCCCTCGAAGACGCCCGTAAGCGCCGCATGATCACCGACAACTGGGCGGCCATGACCCAGACTCCCCGCATCCGCAAGCCCAAGGCACTGGAGTGGACGCCTGCCCGCGTCGAAGCCTGGCGCACGACCGGTAAGAAGCCCTCACCCGTCATGGTCTGGACACCCCAGCAGACCGGCACATTCCTCGACTCTGTTGTCTACGACCGGCTCTACCCCCTATGGGTCGTCATCGCCTTCCTCGGCCTGCGTCGCGGCGAAGCGTGCGCACTGTCCTGGTCCGAGGTCGACCTGGACGCAGGCGTCATCCACATCACCGAGGAGATCGTCACCATCGCCTACGAGCCGCACGAAGACACCCCCAAGTCGGACAACATCCGCGACATCGCCCTGGACGAGGACACGATTGCTCTTCTGCGCTGGTGGCGCGAACGCCAGCAGGACGAGAAGGAGCAGTGGCTCGAAGCCACTGGCGAACGGAACGACACGGGCCGCGTGTTCACCCTTGAGGACGGCACGGAGTACCACCCTCAGTACTTCTCCGACCGCTTCGAGCGCCTCTACAAGAAGGCCGACGTGCCGCCGATCCGGCTGCACGACCTGCGCCACGGATCTGCGACGCTCGCCCTGCGCGCAGGTGTGGCCATGGTCGCCGTACAACGCAGGCTCGGGCACTCCTCGATCCGCGTCACCTCGGACATCTACACGACTGTGCTCGCCGAGGTCGAGCGCGAAGCAGCAGAAGCGACCGTCTCCGTTGTGCCGCGCTCCCGTAAGCGCGTCATTCCGCAGCCCAAGGGCGAGGCCGAGGCGCAGGTAGAGCAGACCTGAGGAGAAGGGCGAGCAGGCCCCGGGCGACGCCCCGGATGTTCCCACCGAGGACGCTGCCTGACGGCATGTTCCCAGGTCGTTCCCATCCGCTCACGCAGAAGGCTCCCGCGATCTTCGCGGGAGCCTTCTGTTCGAACTGTTTTCCCTGGTCAGAGGGTGGAGCCGCCTTCGGGATTCGAACCCGAGACCTACGCATTACGAGTGCGTTGCTCTGGCCATCTGAGCTAAGGCGGCGCGCTGTCCGCACCATGGTGCGATCAGCAACGCCGGTAAGTCTACACAGTTTCCGGGGGTGCTCCGTACCGCCCCGAGGTGGGGGCGCCGGGGCCGGTGGGGGCCGCTGGAGGGGCTGGCGGGGCCGCTCGCGGTGGCTATGAGCAGCGCTTTCCGTCCGTGGGAGGGGTGCCGCGGAGCAGGTAGGCGTTGATCGTGGAGTCGATGCAGGCGCTGCCGCGGCCGTAGGCGGTGTGGCCGTCGCCCTCGTAGGTCAGGAGGCGGGCCGAGGAGAGCTGGGCGGCCAGGGCGCGGGCCCAGCGGTACGGGGTCGCCGGGTCGCGGGTGGTGCCGACCACAACGATCGGGGCGGCGCCCTTCGCCTCGATGCGGTGCGGTTCACCGGTGGCCCGAACCGGCCAGTACGCGCAGTTCAGGGAGGCCCAGGCGAGGCCCTCGCCGAAGACCGGGGACGCCTTCTCGAAGGCGGGGAGCGACTTCGCGACCTCCTCGGGGGTGTCGAAGGCCGCCGGGAGGTCGAGGCAGTTCACGGCGGCGTTGGCGAACATCAGGTTCGCGTAGCTGCCGTCGGTGTCCCGCTCGTAGTAGCTGTCGGAGAGGGCCAGCAGACCGGCGCCGTCGTTCTCCTTCATCGCCGAGGTCAGCGCCTCACGCAGCTGTGCCCAGGCCCCCTCGTCGTACATCGCCGCGATCACGCCGGTGGTGGCGAGGGACTCGCCGAGGCGGCGGCCGTCCGGGTCGCCGGCGGGGGTCGGACGGGAGTCCAGCTTCTCGAAGAATGCCTTGAGGTTCCGGCCGACCTGGGTGGTCGTGGTGCCCTTCCTGCCGAGCGGGCAGTCCGGCTGCCGCACGCAGTCCTTGGCGAACGACTGGAACGCTGTTTCGAAGCCTGCGGTCTGGTCGAGGTTCATCCGCCGGGCGGGCAGCGAGGGGTCCATCGCGCCGTCCAGGACCAGTCGGCCCGTCCGCTTCGGGAAGAGGCCCGCGTACGTCGCCCCGAGGAACGTCCCGTACGACGCCCCCACGTAGTTCAGTTTCGGGTCGCCCAGTGCCGCCCGCACGATGTCCATGTCCCGGGCCGCCTCGACGGTGGACACGTGCCGCAGCAGCTTCGGCGCGTCCGCCCCGCAGCCCTCGGCGAACTTCTTGTACGCGTCGACGAGTCCGGTGGTCTCCCGCCCGTCGTCGGGCGTGATATCCGTCTGTGTGTACGTGTCCATGTCCCGTCCGCTGAGGCATTCCACGGGCTCGCTGCGGGCGACCCCGCGCGGATCCACCGCGACCATGTCGTAGCGGGCGCGGACCTGCGCCGGGTAGCCGATTCCGGCGTACGCCTGGAGGTAGCCGATCGCGGAGCCGCCCGGCCCGCCCGGGTTGACGAGCAGCGAACCCAGGCGCTTGCCCCGCCCCGTGGCCTTCTTGCGGGCGACCGCGAGCCGGACGTCGCCGCTGGCCGGCCTCGCGTAGTCGAGCGGAGCCTTCAGGGTGGCGCACTCGAAGCCGGGGGCTCCGCACGAGTGCCAGTGCGGCCTCTGCCCGTAGTACGACGCGAGGGCGGTGGGCGTGGCCCGCGGCAGCGCGGCGAGCGCCGCCTCGGCAACCGTGCCGGCGGATGTCGTCGCGCTTCCCGAGGAGCAGGCAGTGAGGAGCAGCACGGTGGCGGCGAGGAGGGCGCCGCCGGTACGGGCTCTGCGCGCGCGGGCGGAGGCGCCGTCTCCTCGGGGGCTCGGGCCGCCGCCCTGGCCGGTCCGGTCTGCTGTCGTGCTGGGGCGTGAGCTGCGCCTGATGTACATCGACCGAGCGTAACTCTGAGCAGCGACTCGAACGCGTTCCGTGCCCGGCTTGCCTCGGACGAGTGACGTGGTCAACCGTCAGCCCGCTCTGAGCGCCATCGTCAGCGCCTCCACCGCCAGGAGCGGAGCCACATTGCGGTCGAGGGCCTCGCGACACGCACCGATCGCCTCGATGCGGCGGAGCGTGGACTCCGGGGAGCCGGCGCGGGCTAGTCGCTCCAGGGTGTCCTCGGCGTCCGCGTTGGCGATCGCCACCCTGGAGCCGAGCTGGAGGGCCAGGACGTCGCGGTAGAAGGCGGTGAGGTCGGTGAGTGCGAGGTCGAGGCTGTCGCGCTGCGTGCGGGTCCTGCGGCGCTTCTGCATGTCCTCCAGGTCCTTCATCACGCCCGCGGTGCCACGCGGCATCCGGCCGCCCTGGGATGCGCCCATCGCGGCCCTCAGCTCTTCGGTCTCCTTGCCGTCCATGTCCTCGGCGAGCTGCTTGGCGTCCTCCGCCGCAGCGTCGACGAGTTCCTGGGCCGCCCTGAGACACCCCCCGATGTCGTCGACGCGGAGCGGCAGCTTGAGCACGGAGGCCCGGCGCTCCCGCGCGGCCGGGTCCGTGGCCAGGCGGCGAGCCCGGTCGACATGGCCCTGGGTGGCACGGGCGGCGGCCATCGCGGCGGCCGGTTCGACGCCCTCACGGCGTACGAGCATGTCGGCGACGGCGTCAACCGAGGGCGTGCTCAGATTCAGGTGGCGGCAGCGGGAGCGGATGGTCGGCAGGACGTCCTCGATGGAGGGGGCGCACAGCAGCCACACCGTACGAGGGGCGGGCTCCTCCACCGCCTTGAGGACCGCGTTGGCCGACTTCTCGTTCAGTCGCTCGGCATCCTCGACGAGGATGACCTGCCAGCGGCCGGTGGCCGGAGAGGTGAACGACTTGCGGACGGTGTCCCGCATGTCGTCGGCCAGGATCTGCGTGCCGACGGCGGCGACGGTGGTGACGTCGGCGTGGGTGCCGATGAGCGCCGTATGGCAGCCGTCGCAGAAGCCGCAGCCGGGGGATCCGCCGAGAGCGCGGTCGGGGCTGACGCACTGCAGCGCGGCGGCGAAGGCCCGGGCCGCCTGGTTCCGCCCCGCACCGGGCGGTCCCGTGAACAGCCAGGCGTGCGTCATCTTCGACGCCTCGGGCGGCGGCGTGTCCGCTGCGGCCGCGGTGACCAGGGCGTCGGCATCCCGGGCAGCGGCAGCGAGCTGCTCGCTCACCTTCTCCTGGCCGACCAGGTCGTCCCAGACGGACATGCGTCACCCCGCGCTTTCGTCACGTTTCGTGTTGCGGGATCCATTGTGGCGGCCGGCACTGACAACGAGGCCCCCGCTGCCGACAGACGGCCCCCAGCAGCGGGCAACGGATCCGCACGGGCGGCTACGGGCCGCCTCGTACCGTATGGAGTCCCCCTCATGTGCCGCCGAGGGTGGGGTGCGGTGCGGTGGCCGCAGCGGTCACCCAACCCCGCAGGCAAGCCGGAATCAGCCCGAGCACCCCGCAGGCGAGCCCGCCCCGCCCCCGAACACCGCGCCAGGCAAGCCCGCCCTGCCCCCGGGCACCGACGCAGGCCCCCGGTGACCCGGTTCAGCCCCGCCGGCCCCGGCCGCGTCGGCGGCGCCCCTCGTCGGGCGTCTCACCCTCGTGCGGTCCGAGCAGCTCGTCCGCCAACGTGGGCAGATCGTCCAGCGGCGTCTCCTCGGCCCAGTCCGACCGCTCCCGCCGCCGCGGCGCCCCCTGCTCGTCCACCTGCGGCAGCTCACGCGTGCGGTCCTCGCGCCCGTCCGGCCGCGGCTCCGCCGGCTCTTTCCTGAAGAACCCCGGCGGGACCCGGTCCGAGGGAGCCTCGTCCCGTACCGGAGGCAGTACGGCCGTCTCGTCCGCGGCGCCGGGCGGCGCGACCGCCGGGAGCACAGCAGTCTCGTCCGCAGCGCCAGGAGCCACCGGCGGCAGGACCGCGGTCTCGTCCGAGGCCCCCGGAGGAACCGGCAGCTCGGCCGTCACGTCGGAGTCGGACCCTGGCCCACCGGAACCGGTGCCAGAGCCGGCACCGGAGCCGCTGTGGGCGCCCCGTTCACCCGCCCCTTCGTCGTCACCCACGCGCGGCAGCACCGCCGTCTCGTCCGCCGGCCCGCCCGACGCGTTCGTCGGGGTCACCACCGGCGTCGGCACGGTCACCGCTTCCGGCGTCGCACCAGGAGCCGTCGGCCCCCCGGACGCGCCGGGAGCCGTCCCCTGAGGTGCCGTCGGCCGGGTCCTCGCCTCCGCCGCGGCCGCCGCCTGCTCGGCCAGCCGACGCGCCTCCTCTGCCCGCAGCAGCGCCTCTTCGGCCTTGCGCTGCTTCTCCAGGCGCCGCGCCTCGGCCTCGGCATGCAGCCGGGCCTCCTCTTCGGCCTGCTTCCGGCGCCGTTCTTCCTCGGCCTTCCGACGGGCTTCTTCCTCCGCCCGGACCTTCTCCTCGGCGAGGAGCCGCCGACGCTCCTCCTCGGCCCGGCGATGTGCTTCCTCGGCCCGCAGCCGGGCCTCCTCCGCCTGCCGTTCGGCCTCGCGCCGCTGCGCCTCCTCCAGCTCGCGCCGCTTGCGCTCCTCCTCCTCCGCGCGCAGCCGTTCGAGCTGCTCCTGGCGCTCGCGCTCCAGGCGCTCCTCCTCGGCCTTGCGGGCGGCCTCTTCCTCGGCCTTGCGGCGGGCCTCCTCCTCGGCCTTCTTCCGCGCCTCCTCCTGGGCCTTCACCTCGGCCGCGGACAAGGGCAGCAGCTGGTCGAGCCGGTGGCGGACCACCGTCGTGACGGCCTCGGGCTCCTGGCCCGCGTCCACCACCAGGTAGCGCCCGGGGTCGGCGGCGGCCAGCGTCAGGAAACCGGACCGCACGCGCGCGTGGAACTCGGCCGGCTCCGACTCCAGGCGGTCCGGCGCCTCGGTGAACCGCTCGCGCGCGGTCTCCGGCGGGACGTCCAGCAGCACCGTCAGATGCGGCACGAGCCCGTCCGTCGCCCACCGGTTGATCCGGGCGATCTCGGTCGGGGACAGATCACGGCCCGCCCCCTGGTAGGCCACGGACGAGTCGATGTAGCGGTCGGAGACGACCACCGCGCCGCGCTCCAGCGCGGGCCGCACCACCGTGTCCACGTGCTCCGCGCGGTCCGCCGCGTACAGCAGCGCCTCCGCGCGGTGCGAGAGTCCGGCGCTCGACACGTCCAGCAGGATGGACCGCAGTCGCTTTCCGACCGGCGTCGCGCCCGGTTCACGGGTGAGGACGACCTCGTGGCCCTTCGCCCGGATCCACTCGGCGAGCGCCTCGGCCTGGGTGGACTTGCCGGCCCCGTCGCCGCCCTCCAGGGCGATGAAGAAACCGGTCGGGAGCGGAGTGGTCACGGGGTCGTCGCCGCCGAGCAGCGCGTCGCGCAGGTCGTGCCGCAGCGGTACGCCGGACCGGTCGTCGACTTTGGCGAGCACCAGCGCGGCCACCGGCAGAAGCAGCGCGCCGACCAGTATCAGGGTGAAGGCCGCGCCGCCGTGTGCGAACTCGAACTTGCCGTTCCGCAGGCGGTGCGGGCCGATCGCCGACGCCACCACGGGCGCGATGACCGCGCCGAGCGCCACGCACACCCGGACGACCGCATGCAGATGCTCGGTCATCCTGGCCCGCCGGAACTCCTCGGTCTCCTGATCCAGCAGGATGTGCCCGGTGTTGGCGGCCACGCCCGCGCCGACCCCGGCCAGCGCCATGATCAGCAGCACACTGGTGACGTCCGGGACGAGCCCGGCGGCCAGCAGCGCGACCCCGGTGAACGCGATCGCCAGCGCCAGCAACCGGCGCCGCGACAGCGTCACCAGCAGCGAGGGTGCCGTACGGACACCGATGCCGACACCGCCGGTCAGCGCTGCCACCAGCAGGCCGTACAGCACCGGGCCGCCGCCCAGGTCCTTGGCGTGCAGCACGGCGACGGCCACGGCGGCCGCGACCGCTCCCGCGACGGCGGCGCAGGCCGGCACCAGCAGCGGGATCGCGCCGGTACGGCCCTTGTCGACGCCCGTGCCCGTCTTGGGGCGGCGCAGCCCCTCCAACGGCGAACGCGCGCGCGGGGTGCGCATGTCGGGCAGTTCCAGGAAAGTCAGCACGGACAGCGACGCGGCGAACAGCCCGGCCGCGACGTACGACGCGAGGGCGGCCTGGTGCTGGCCGAACCAGGCGATCCCCGAACCCAACAGGTTGTTGAGCAGACCGGCGACGACGAGCGTGGCGGCCGCGAGCGGGATCACCACGAAGCTCGTACGCAGCGACAGGCGGCGCAGCGCGTCCAGGTGGTCCGGCAGCGGTCGTACCGTCGCGCCCTCCGGCGGCGGGGCCGGCAGCAGGGCGGGCGCCGCGCTCTCCCGGCACACCGTCCAGAAGCGCTCGGCGACTCCGGTCACGAAGACGGTGACCAGGAGGACGGCCGGCGCGTCATCGGGCGTCCAGTCGATCCACAGGGGCGCCACGATGAGCACCGCGGCCCGCAGCCCGTCCGCGCCGACCATCGTCCAGCGGCGGTCGAGAGGGCCGTCCTGGGAGGTGAGCGAAGTGAGCGGGCCTAGGAGCACGGCTCCGAAGAGCAGCGTCGCGAGGACACGCACCCCGAAAACGGTCGCCACCGCGAACGCCGCGCCCCGGTAGCCACCGCCGAAGGAGCCCTCGGCGACGGCCGCCTGGAGGGCGAGAACGACGAGAACCAAAAGCGCGAGGGTGTCGCCGACACCGCCCACGAGTTGCGCGCTCCACAGCCGTTTCAGCTGCGGGCGGCGCAGCAAGGCGCGGACGGCGCGCTCGCGGGAGTCCGCGACCAGGGCGTCGTCGGGGGCCGGGTCAGGGGCCGTTGGCTGCTCGGCTGGGGTCATGCTTTCAGCCTATCGGGACGCGCCGACAGCCCGAAGCGCCCGTCCGCACGTGCGCACGCCCCGACACCAGTGTGATGTCGGGGCGTTCGTTTTGCGAACCCGCCGTGAAGATATGGCGGGGAAGAAGATATGGCGGGGAAAACGAGCCGGGCGCGGTGGGCCCGGATCAGTCGTCGGACGCCGTCTTCGACGCCGTCGCCTTCTTGACGGCCGCCGATGCCTTCTTGACGCCCGCCGTGGTCTTCTTGGCGGTCGCCTTCTTCGCGGCCGTCGTCGTCTTCTTGGCCGCGGTCTTCGCGACCGTCGCCTTCTTGGCCGGTGCCTTCTTCGCGGGTGCCCTCTTCGCCGTCTTCTTGACGGGCCCCTTCGCACGCTTCTCGGCGAGCAGTTCGAAGCCGCGCTCCGGGGTGATCTCCTCGACACTGTCGTCGGAGCGCAGGGTCGCGTTGGTCTCGCCGTCGGTGACATACGGCCCGAAGCGACCGTCCTTCACTACGACCGGCTTCTTGCTGACCGGGTCCTCGCCGAGCTCCTTCAGCGGCGGCTTGGCGGCGGCCCGGCCACGCTGCTTGGGCTGAGAGTAGATCTCCAGCGCCTCTTCGATGGTGATCGTGAAGAGCTGGTCCTCGGTCTGGAGTGACCGGGAGTCCGTGCCCTTCTTCAGATACGGGCCGTAGCGGCCGTTCTGTGCGGTGATCTCCACACCCTCGGCGTCCTTGCCGACGACGCGCGGCAGCGACATCAACTTGAGGGCGTCCTGAAGCGTCACCGTGTCGAGGGACATCGACTTGAACAGTGAGGCCGTACGCGGCTTGACGGCGTTCTTGCCGGTCTTCGGGGTGCCCTCGGGGAGCACCTCGGTGACGTACGGGCCGTAGCGGCCGTCCCTGGCGATGATCTGGTGGCCGGACAACGGGTCGGCGCCGAGTTCGAAGTCACCGCTCGGCTTGGCGAGCAGCTCCTCCGCGAGCTCGACGGACAGCTCGTCCGGGGGGAGATCCTCGGGCACGTCCGCACGCTGGTGGTTCTCGGAGTCCTTCTCGCCGCGCTCGACGTACGGGCCGTAACGCCCGACCCGCAGCATGATGTCGTTGCCCACCGGGAACGACGACACCTCGCGCGCGTCGATCGCTCCCAGGTCGGTCACCAGCTCCTTGAGGCCGCCGAGGTGGTCCCCGTCGCCGTTGCCGGCGTCGGCGGCACCGCCCCCGCCCCCGCCCGACCCGTCGCCGAAGTAGAAGCGCCTGAGCCAGGGCACGGACCGCGCCTCACCACGGGCGATGCGGTCGAGGTCGTCCTCCATCCTGGCGGTGAAGTCGTAGTCGACGAGCCGCCCGAAGTGCTTCTCCAGGAGGTTGACCACGGCGAAGGACAGGAAGGACGGCACCAGGGCCGTGCCCTTCTTGAACACATAGCCGCGGTCGAGGATCGTGCCGATGATCGACGCGTACGTCGACGGGCGGCCGATCTCGCGCTCTTCGAGCTCCTTGACCAGGCTGGCCTCGGTGTAGCGGGCCGGGGGCTTGGTGGCGTGCCCGTCGACCGTGATCTCCTCGGCGCGCAGCGGGTCGCCCTCGTTGACCTGGGGCAGCCGACGCTCGCGGTCGTCCAGCTCGGCGTTCGGGTCGTCGGCGCCCTCGACGTACGCCTTCAGGAAGCCGTGGAAGGTGATCGTCTTGCCGGAGGCGCTGAACTCGACGTCCCGGCCGTCGGCGGCGGCGCCACCGATCTTCACCGTGACGGAGTTGCCGGTCGCGTCCTTCATCTGGGAGGCGACGGTCCGCTTCCAGATGAGCTCGTAGAGCCTGAACTGGTCGCCGGTCAGGCCCGTCTCGGCCGGGGTGCGGAAACGATCGCCCGAGGGGCGGATCGCCTCGTGCGCCTCCTGCGCGTTCTTGACCTTCCCGGCGTACGTCCGCGGCGAGGCCGGCAGGTAGTCGGCGCCGTACAGCTGCGTGACCTGGGCACGGGCGGCGGTGATCGCCGTGTCGGACAACGTCGTGGAGTCCGTACGCATGTAGGTGATGAAGCCGTTCTCGTACAGCTTCTGGGCCACCTGCATGGTCGACTTCGCGCCGAAGCCGAGCTTGCGCGAGGCTTCCTGCTGGAGCGTCGTCGTACGGAACGGGGCGTACGGCGAGCGGCGGTACGGCTTCGACTCGACGGACCGCACGGAGAACTGGGTGTTCTCCAGGGCGGTGGCCAGCGCGCGGGCGTTGGCTTCGTCGAGGTGGAGGGTGTTCGCGCTCTTGATCTGTCCCAGCGAGTCGAAGTCGCGGCCCTGCGCGACCCGCCTGCCGTCGATGGTCTGGAGGCGGGCGACCAGCGACGACGGGTCCGACGAATCCCCTGCGCGGCCGGTCTCGAAGGTTCCCGTCAGGTCCCAGTACTCAGCAGAACGAAACGCGATGCGTTCGCGTTCCCGCTCCACCACGAGTCGGGTCGCTACCGACTGGACACGGCCGGCCGACAGACGCGGCATGACCTTCTTCCACAGGACCGGCGAGACCTCGTAGCCGTAGAGACGGTCGAGGATGCGGCGGGTCTCCTGGGCGTCGACCAGCTTCTGGTTCAGCTCGCGGGGGTTGGCGACGGCAGCCTGGATCGCGGCCTTGGTGATCTCGTGGAAGACCATCCTCTTGACCGGGACCTTGGGCTTGAGCACCTCCTGGAGGTGCCAGGCGATCGCCTCGCCCTCGCGGTCCTCATCGGTGGCGAGGAAGAGCTCGTCGGAGTCCTTCAGCAGCTCCTTGAGCTTCTTGACCTGGGCCTTCTTGTCGGCGTTGACGACATAGATGGGCTGGAAGTCATGATCGACGTCCACGCCGAGGCGGCGGACCTCGCCGGTGTACTTCTCGGGCACCTCCGCGGCGCCGTTGGGGAGGTCGCGGATGTGCCCGACGCTCGCTTCGACGACGTATCCGGGGCCCAGATAGCCCTTGATCGTCTTCGCCTTGGCAGGTGACTCGACGATGACGAGTCGGCGGCCGCCCTGTGCGGTCTCGCTGGTCGGGGACAACTTCGCTCTTCTCTCCGGTCGACGCTGGGGGCTCACCCGAGGCCTTGGTCCCGGGGTCGGGTCATGCTGACGCTGCGGAGTGTGACGGTACATCCCGCCCCCGTGTCAAACGGGAAAAGCCCACAACGGCCACTCGAACGGTAACCCGACTACCGCCATTCCTGCCGCCCGGAGTGTCCACCGCCTCTTTCGAGCCTGTCCGGAGGATGACCTCCCCGTTACCGGAGTCGCAGTTCCGGTGCACTGTCTACGCGCGCGTGAAGCACCATGTTCCGACGGCCAGCGCGATCACCGCGGCAAGGCTCGCGATGGTCGCCGACGCGACAGAGCTCACACCGTGGGCGACCGGTTCGCGGCGCCGCACCCGGGCCACGGTCCACGTCAGCAGCCCGCCTCCGAACAGGGCGAACACCCCTCCCGCGAAGATCGCCGATCCGCTCTCCATGGCTCCCCGTGCCCCTTTTCCCAGTCCGCGAGTGTCCAGCCCGTGGAGGCTGACACGCGGGGCCGGCGCACAGACGAACCCCGGGTTAACGCGGGGCCGACGCGACTGCGGACTCCTCCGTTCCGCTCCCCTCGGCCGCCTCGGGCCGCGCCGGGCGAGGGTATTTTTCCGGTCGTCTTCTTGTGTCGGGCTGTTGTCGGGTGCCGTCGGTTCTTGCCGTCGGATTGCCGCCGTTCCCGTCGTCGGATTGCCGCCGGTTCTTGTCCTCGGGTTGCCGCCGGTTCCCGCCGGGTCGGCCCGCCGTGCACCCGGCTCCCAGCAGTCTGCCGATGCTCGGCTGCCCCACCCGCCACCTGTGTGCCGCGGGCCCACCCCGCCTCGGCCGACGCGGGCCACTCCGCCCGCACCGACGCGCACCCCGGTTCACTCACGCACCATCCGTCACTCGCGCCGGTTCACTCGCACGGCACACGGCTGCTCACGCGGGTTCGATGAACCCCTGTTCCACCAGCAGCCGGATCTGGGCTGGCGTGCGGTCGCGCAGCAAGACCGGGTCCTCGTGCACCAGTTGGGCGATGGCGTCCAGAATGCGGCCCGCGCTCAGCGAGCCGTCGCACACGCCGGCGAAGCCCGCGCCGACCGTGTCCACCTTGGTGGCCCGGCGCATCCCGCGGTTCTGCCGCAGTACGACATGCTCGGGATCCTCGGCGCCGGGCGGTCCCACCTGCTCCTGAATGATCTCGGCGGCGAGCTTGAAGTGCCCCGCGAGCAGGGCCGCGTCGTCATGTGACCGCAGGAAGTCGAGGCGTTCGAAGTGGGCCCGGATCGCTTCGCCGAGCGGTTGTTCGATCGGATGCGGCCATTCCTCCACGGTGACCGAGGGCACCGCGGCCCCAGTCTTCCGCAGGGTGATCCAGCCGAAGCCCACGGCCTTCACCTTGCGCGCCTCGAACTCGTCCAGCCAGGCGTTGTATCGCGCCTCGTACGCGGACGCGTCGCCTTGGTGGTCACCGGCGTCCCTGAGCCACAACTCGGCGTACTGCGTGACGTCCTGCACCTCGCGCTGCACGATCCAGGCATCGCACCCGCGCGGCACCCACGCCCTGAGCCTGTCCTGCCAGTCCTCCCCCTCCACGTGCTGCCAGTTGGCGAGGAACTGCGCGAACCCGCCCTGGTTCAGCCGTTCCCCCGCCCCTTGAACGAGCGATCGGCACAGATCGTCCCCGCCCATCCCGCCGTCGCGGTACGTCAGCCGGGCGCCCGGTGAGATCACGAAGGGCGGGTTGGAGACGATCAGGTCGAAGGTCTCGTCGCCCCGGACCGGCTCGAACAGCGAGCCCTCGCGCAGTTCGGCCGCCGGGGCTCCGGACAGGGCCAGCGTGAGAGCGGTGATGTGCAGCGCGCGCGGGTTGAGGTCGGTCGCCGTCACGCGCGTGGCGTGCTGTACGGCGTGCAGCGCCTGGATCCCGGAGCCGGTGCCGAGGTCGAGGGCGGCGGAGACGGGCGTACGGACGGTGATGCCCGCCAGAGTCGTGGACGCGCCGCCCACGCCGAGGACGACGGCTGTGTCCGCCTGGCGGCCTCGGCTGCCGATGCCGCCGGCCCCGCCGACCGCGCGCCCCAGATCGGACACGATGAACCAGTCCTCGCCACCGGGTCCGCCGTACGGCCGTACGTCCACGGTGGCGGCGAGGTCGCCCTCGGGGTCAGCGCCGACGGGAACCAGCCACCCGCTCTCAAGGCACGCGGCCACGGGCAGAACGTCCGCCACGCGCGAGTGCGGCACGGGCTGCTGCAACAGGAACAGCCGTACGAGCGTATCCAGCGGCGTGTCGCCGCGTGTCGCCCGGAGTGCGGGCACGGTCTCGCTGCGGGCGAGCGCCACGTACGCGGGCGCACCGAGGAGTTCGAGCAGCCCATCGGCGGTGAAGGAGGCCCCGAGCAGGGCGTCCCGCAACCGGGCGGTGACGTCGGAACGGTCGGACGCGGGCAGGCTGGAGGTACTCACGACCCCATTGTGACCCGCACGCCCCCGTTCGGAGTGACTCAGCTGTTGCTGGCCGGGGCCGACGAGGCCGCCTTGCAGCCCGTCTGCTTGGTCAGCGCCTGCTTGGTGTCGCCCTTCTCCAGGTTCTTCAACGCGGTGAGCGCGCTCTTGCGCTGGCTCTCCATCTTCTTCATCTCGGCCGACACCGTCTTCAGACCGGTCGCGAACTTCCCCTGGTTCTTGGTGTCGAGCTCGTCCACCTGCTTCTTCAGGTCGGCATACGCCGTGGAGAGCGTGCTGAGCTTCTTGACGACGTCCTGCTGCCTCGTCGCGCCGCCCTCGACGCCCGGAGGCGCCCCGGCCGTGTCGATGACGTCCGCACGCGCCTTGTGGCCGTCGGCGAGGTCCTGGAAGGCCTGGGAGTCGGCCTTCTGAAGCTCCTCGGGCGTGCTGGTGGTGTCCTTGGCCGCCTTCGTGATCGCGGCGTAGGCCGCGGAGATCTTCGTGTTCTGAGCCGGTACCGGGTCGCAGACCTTCTTGGCCCAGGCGTCCAGTTCCTTGTTCCCCTCGTCGCTACTGCATCCCGTCAGCGCGAGTACCAGTACCGCACCGCCGGACAGTGCGGCCGCGAGCTTCTTGTTCACCGGATTGGTCCCTTCCATGGCTCTCGGCCCCGGAACATACACGGCATGCGAACGGCATCCGCATGTCTACTGACGCATTCGTCATGTCTTGTAGTGATTTGTGTCAGGCGAGAGAAGGCTCACGATGAGGGCGTGAACACAACAGGGCGGGCGGGAGGCGCGACTCAACGCGCCTCCCACCCGCCCTGTGATCTGGGCCCCGGCCGGCCCTGCTAGGAAACCACCGCCGGATCAGCCGACTTGGACTCCTGATCGGCGCTGTCTTCGTCACCCACGGCGATCCCGCGCCGCTTGGAGACATAGACCGCGCCCGCGATCACCAGGAACGCCAGGACCGCGACCACGATCCGTACGCCGATGCTCTTGTCCTCGCCGTAGCCGAACTTGATGACCGCCGGTGCGATGAGCAGCGCCACCAGGTTCATCACCTTCAGCAGGGGGTTGATCGCCGGGCCGGCGGTGTCCTTGAAGGGATCGCCGACCGTGTCGCCGATCACCGTGGCGGCGTGGGCCTCGCTGCCCTTGCCGCCGTGGTGGCCGTCCTCGACGAGTTTCTTGGCGTTGTCCCACGCGCCACCGGAGTTGGCGAGGAACACCGCCATCAGTGTGCCCGTCCCGATCGCGCCCGCCAGGAACGAGCCGAGAGCGCCGACGCCGAGTGTGAACCCGATGAAGACGGGCGCCAGCACGGCGAGCAGCCCGGGCGTGGTGAGTTCGCGCAGGGCGTCCCTGGTGCAGATGTCGACGACCTTGCCGTACTCCGGTTTCTCGCTGTAGTCCATGATCCCGGGATGCTCGCGGAACTGCCGCCGCACCTCGTAGACCACGGAACCCGCCGACCGCGACACGGCGTTGATCGCCAGCCCCGAGAAGAGGAAGACGACCGCCGCGCCGGCGATGAGGCCGACGAGGTTGTTGGGCTGGGAGATGTCCATCATCAGGCTCATCGGCGCGCCCTCACCGGACAGCTTCTCTCCCACGTCCTGCGCGCCGGTGGTGATGGCGTCGCGGTACGACCCGAAGAGCGCCGACGCCGCCAGGACCGCGGTGGCGATGGCGATGCCCTTGGTGATGGCCTTGGTGGTGTTGCCGACCGCGTCCAGGTTGGTGAGCACCTGGGCGCCGGCCCCTTGGACGTCGCCGGACATCTCGGCGATGCCCTGGGCGTTGTCGGAGACCGGCCCGAAGGTGTCCATGGCGACGATCACGCCGACCGTGGTGAGCAGGCCGGTGCCGGCCAGCGCCACCGCGAACAGCGCCAGCGTGATGGACGTACCGCCGAGCAGGAAAGCCCCGTAGACGCCGAGGCCGATCAGCAGGGCGGTATAGACGGCCGATTCGAGGCCGACCGAGATGCCGGCGAGGACGACGGTGGCCGGGCCGGTCAGTGCGGACTTGCCGATGTCCTTGACGGGGCGGCGGCTGGTCTCGGTGAAGTAGCCCGTCAGCTGCTGGATCACGGCCGCGAGCAGGATGCCGATCGCCACCGCGACCAGCGCGAAGATCCGCGGGTCGCCGCCCCGGCCCTGGACCGCCGCGTCGGTGACGCCGTCGAGGTCGGCGTACGTGCCGGGGAGGTAGACGAAGACGGCCACCGCCACCAACACCAGGGAGATCACCGCGGAGATGAAGAAGCCGCGGTTGATAGCGGACATGCCACTGCGGTCGGTGCGCCGCGGGGCCACGGCGAAGATGCCGATCATCGCGGTGATCACACCGATCGCGGGGACGAGCAGCGGGAACGCGAGCCCGGCGTCGCCGAAGGCCGCCTTGCCGAGGATCAGCGCGGCGACCAGGGTCACGGCGTACGACTCGAAGAGGTCGGCCGCCATGCCCGCGCAGTCGCCGACGTTGTCGCCCACGTTGTCGGCGATGGTCGCGGCATTGCGCGGGTCGTCCTCCGGAATGCCCTGCTCGACCTTGCCGACCAGGTCGGCGCCGACATCGGCGGCCTTGGTGAAGATGCCGCCGCCGACCCTCATGAACATGGCGATGAGGGCCGCGCCGAGACCGAAGCCCTCGAGGACCTTCGGCGCGTCGGCCGCGTACACCAGCACCACACAGGAGGCACCCAGCAGGCCGAGCCCCACCGTGAACATGCCGACGACGCCGCCCGTACGGAAAGCGATCTTCATGGCTTTGTGAGAGACGGCAGTGAGATCCTTTTCCGGTTCGCCCTCCGCCGGGGTGGCCTCGCGCGCGGCGGCCGCGACGCGCACATTGCTCCGTACGGCGAGCCACATACCGATATAGCCGGTGACCGCCGAGAACGCCGCGCCGATCAAGAAGAACACCGACCGTCCGGCACGCTGATTCCAGTCGTCCGCGGGCAGCAGCATGAGCAGGAAGAACACGACGACGGCGAATACGCCGAGCGTGCGCAACTGGCGGGCCAGATAGGCGTTCGCGCCCTCCTGGATCGCGGTTGCGATCTCCTTCATGCTGTCGGTTCCCTCGCCCGCCGCGAGTACCTGGCGCACCAGGACGCCCGCCACCACGAGGGCGGCGAGGGCCACGGCGCCGATGACCGACACCAGGACTCGATTGCTGTCGGTCAGGACCGCTGCCGCGAGGGCGGTTGAGTGGTCCAGCTGATCTGGGGAAGAAAGCCCCGCCATTCGTCCTCCTTGACGCTTGGGCTGAGCTCAAGATGTGGACGGATTCTAGAGATCTGTTCCTGATCAAAACAGTATGCGGCAACCGGAATCTGCTGCACCCTGCCAACACCCCGGTAATGCGCCGAAAGCATTTTCAGCCGATCCAATGATCGGAAATTGCTCGTGAATTGCTTCACGAATTCGGAACGCTCTTGAAAAAACAGCGGAGGGCCCTGCTCAGCAGGGCCCTCCGAAGAGATTCGAGGTGCGTCAGTGACGTCGGCTGACGTGTGGTGTCAGGGAAGCACCGCGTCGGGCAGGACGGTCGGCCAGGTCATACGGATCGAGCCGCCGTTTTCTCCGGCGGTGACCTCCACGTCGTCGACGAGGCCGCTGATGACCGCGAGGCCCATCTCGTCCTCCTCCGCCTCGGCGTCGAGATCCTCGCCGACGGCACCGGACGCCCGGTCACCGGGAGCGTGGTGCGGCGCCTCGTCGCCGACCTCGATGGAGAACTGTTTCTCCTCCTCGATCAGCAGCACCTTGACCGGCGCCGTGATACCGCCGTTCTGGTGCAGTCCGACGGCACGGGAGCAGGCCTCGCCGACGGCGAGTCTGACCTCGTCGAGAACGGCCTCGTCCACCCCGGACCTGCGCGCCACCGCTGCCGCCACCAGTCGGGCGGTCCTGACGTGCTCGGGCAGCGCGCTGAAGCGGAGTTCAACGGTGGCCATGCATCCCCCTCGGAACTACGGGCGTGCGGTGGGTCCGGGCTGCCAACAGCCCGGACCCGGGTTTCAACGTCGGCCGTCCCGGGCGCGGTCACTTGTGCCGCGCCCGGTCCGGTGGTCAGTCGGTCGCCGCCACCGCTTCCTCGACCGAGGTGTGGATCGGGAACACCTTGGTGAGGCCGGTGATACGGAAAATCTTGAGAATGCGCTCCTGGTTGCAGACCAGGCGCAGCGAGCCCTCATGAGCCCGCACCCGCTTCAGTCCGCCGACCAGCACGCCGAGACCGGTGGAGTCGAGGAAGTCCACGCCCTCCATGTCGACGACAAGGTGGAAACTGCCGTCATTCACCAGCTCGACCAGCTGCTCGCGCAGCTTGGGCGCGGTATATACGTCGATTTCGCCACCGACCCTGACGATCGTGCGATCGCCGATGGTCTCGGTCGACAGGGACAGGTCCACGGATCCTCCAGCACCTTGCTATCGAGCGGTCGCCCGTCGGGACACCTCGGCTTGAGGCCCCCAGAACGGTTCGCCAGCCGCGATGGCATTCAATCACTTACCGGCAGGCGTGTACGACGCCTTGGTCCCATTGTCCGTCACGCCAGTGACACACTCGGTGCCGATGGCCAAGAATCACCGATCCGATCGACCCTCGGCGCAGCCCGCCTCCCGGCTCCCGCCGGGCACCATCCTGGACCGGCTCGCCGCGGGGCCGAGCCGGGCTTCGCGCATCACTCATACGGAGCACTTGCCCCCTCGCGAGGGCCGGCATGCCATCTGGCCGGATCGGATCCGTTCCGAGGTCATCGCCGCCGTGCAGGCCTGCGGCATCGCGCATCCCTGGGCCCACCAGGCCCGTGCGGCCGAGCACGCCCTGGACGGCGAGTCGGTGGTCGTCGCCACCGGGACGGCCTCCGGCAAGTCCCTGGCCTACCTCGTGCCGGTCATGTCGACCCTCCTGGACGGCTCCGAGGCCCCGAACGGGCGCGGCGCCACCGCCCTCTACCTGGCCCCCACGAAGGCGCTCGCAGCGGATCAGTGCCGATCGGTGAAGGAATTTTCACAATCCTTGGGCCATTCGGTCCGCCCCGCGGTCTACGACGGCGACACGCCGGTGGAAGAACGCGAATGGGTCCGTCAGTACGCCAACTACGTGCTGACCAACCCGGACATGCTGCACCGGGGCATACTCCCGTCCCACCCCCGCTGGTCCTCCTTCCTGCGGTCCCTGAAGTACGTCGTCATCGACGAGTGCCACACCTACCGGGGCGTGTTCGGCTCGCACGTCGCCCAGGTACTGCGTCGCCTGCGCCGCCTCTGCGCCCGCTACGGCGCCTCTCCCGTGTTCCTGCTGGCCTCGGCGACCGCCGCGGAGCCCTCGGTGGCCGCCGGCCGCCTCACCGGCCTCCCCGTGGTCGAGGTCGCCGACGACGCCTCCCCACGAGGCGAACTGGTGTTCGCCCTCTGGGAGCCCCCGCTCACGGAGATGCAGGGCGAGAAGGGCGCACCGGTCCGCCGCACGGCCACCGCCGAGACGGCCGACCTGCTGACCGACCTCGCCGTCCAGGGCATCCGTACGGTCGCCTTCGTACGCTCCCGGCGTGGCGCCGAGCTGATCGCGGTGATCGCCCAGGAACGTCTTGCCCAGGTCGACCGCTCCCTGGCCCGGCGTGTCGCGGCGTACCGCGGCGGTTACCTCCCCGAGGAGCGCCGCGCCCTCGAACAGGCGCTCCACTCCGGCGAGCTTCTCGGGCTCGCCGCGACGACAGCCCTGGAACTCGGCATCGACGTCTCCGGCCTCGACGCCGTGCTGATCGCCGGCTACCCCGGCACGCGGGCTTCCCTGTGGCAGCAGGCGGGCCGCGCCGGCCGCTCCGGCCAGGGCGCCCTCGCCATCCTGGTCGCCCGCGACGATCCCCTGGACACTTTCCTCGTCCACCACCCCGAGGCCCTGTTCGACCAGCCGGTGGAGTCCACCGTCCTCGATCCCGACAACCCCTACGTCCTCGCCCCGCACCTGTGCGCGGCCGCCGCGGAACTCCCGTTGACGGACGAGGACCTGGAGCTGTTCGGTCCGGCGTGCGAGGACCTGCTTCCGCAGTTGGAGGCCGCGAAGCTGCTGCGTCGCCGTACGAAGGCCTGGCACTGGACCCGCCGGGAGCGGGCCGCCGACCTCACCGACATCCGCGGCGAAGGCGGCCGACCGGTCCAGGTCGTCGAGGCCGGGACGGGCCGCCTGCTGGGCACGGTCGACGAGGGCGCCGCGCACTCGACCGTGCACGAGGGCGCGGTCCACCTGCACCAGGGCCGCACCTACCTCGTCCGCTCCCTGTCCCTGGAGGACTCGGTCGCTCTGGTCGAGCAGGCCAACCCTCCGTACGCGACGGTCGCCCGCGACACCACGTCCATCTCCGTCCTGGAGACCGACACCGAGGTCCCCTGGGGCGACGGACGCCTGTGCTACGGCTCCGTCGAGGTCACCAACCAAGTGGTCTCCTTCCTGCGTCGACGGCTCATCACCGGTGAAGTACTCGGCGAGACGAAACTCGACCTCCCTCCTCGTACGCTGCGCACGCGCGCGGTGTGGTGGACGGTCACCGAGGACCAGCTGGACGAGGCCCGGATCAACCCGGAGATCCTCGGCGGCGCCCTGCACGCCGCCGAGCACGCGTCGATCGGCATGCTGCCCCTCTTCGCGACCTGCGACCGCTGGGACATCGGCGGCGTGTCGATCCCCCTGCACCCCGACACGCTCCTGCCGACCGTCTTCGTCTACGACGGCCACCCCGGCGGCGCGGGCTTCGCGGAGCGCGCCTTCCACACCGCCCGGGCCTGGCTCACCGCCACCCGCCAGGCCATCGCCTCCTGCGAGTGCGAGGCCGGCTGCCCCTCATGCGTCCAGTCCCCCAAGTGCGGCAACGGCAACGATCCGCTGCACAAGAAGGGTGCGGTACGGCTGCTCACCGTGCTGTTGCGGGAGGCGCCGGCGGAGCGGAAGGAGGGGGCGGCCGTGATGCATCCGCAGGGGGCGCCACCGGAACCGGAACCGGCTCCGAGGCCTGGTCCTGCGCATGCTCCTGCGCCTGGCCCTGGTCCTGGCCCTGGTCCTGCTCCGCGGGGCCGGCCCGCGCCCTGACCTCCGCCTCGAACGGCCCCTGTCCGGACGCCGCCGTCACGTCCGAGATCTCGCCCACGAGCACGCACCGCACCAGCCGCGCGCTCTGGGCCCGCGCCACGCGGCCGGCCCGGGCGCAGGCCGCCGTGCCGCCGTCCGCCCAGTGGTCCGCCGCCGCGAGGGCCGCGAGATCCGCGCTGCCGGCGGCGCGGTGCCGGGCCACCATGGCCTGCCCCATGGCCAACACCACACCGAACACGACACACAGGACGGCGATCCCGGCGAGGCTCCAGACGGTGGCGGAGCCCCGGTCCCCGCTGCGGCCGACCAACCGCCGGACCGCCGTATGCCGGGCAACCGCACGACAAGCCGCCGCAGGCTTGTCAGCCGTATGCCGGACCGCCGCTCGAAGGCGGTCCGAGCAGCCGCCGTTCACCTCCCCTCCCCCGCGGTCCCCTCCACCGATGCCACGGCCTCCTCCCGTACTTCGAAGGGCAGGCCGCGCAGTACCGGCGGCTCCGCCACGACAGAGACACGGACCTGATCGCCCTGCCTGCTGACCGTGATCTTCGCGTCTCGCGGTGCCGCTCCTCGGGCCACCTCGACGACCGCGTCGGCCGGGTCCTGGCGGGCCGCCGCGCGGGCGCCGGTGCGGGCCGCGTCCACGCACTGGATCTGCGCGGCCACGACCAGCAGCGCCCACACCAGCGCCATCGCGAACATCACCAGCACGGGCAGCACCACGGCCGCCTCTGCGGTGACGAACCCATGGTCCGAGCCCCTGGCGGACTTATTCGTCGATGCCTTCGTCGACCCGCTCGTCGACGTGCTCGTCGCCTTCCTGTCCGGCTCCTGCTCACATCCGTGCATCGAGAGCCCGCTTCACGATGCCTTGCAACTCCGCACTGACCTCTCCGCTGGAAAGCACCTTGTAGAGAACCACCGCGAACGCCACCGCCGCCACGATGCCCATCGCGTACTCCGACGTGACCATTCCCGCGTCGCTCCGCGCCGCACGCGCCCTGCACACCAGGACACGCAGCCGCGCCCGTACCACCTTGCACATCTCAACCCCCGTGAGGATCCGCTTCGTTGTCTGTTGTCTGTTGTCTGTTGTCTGTTGTCTGCTGTCTGCTGTCCGCTGTCCGCTGTCCGCTGTCCGCCTACGATCGCTAACTGCCGCCTCTTGGCTCTGACCGCTGCTTGCTGCTCGTCGCCGGCTGCCCGCCGGCACTCCCATGTCCCGTCACTCACCACCCCCTCCCAGAGCCCCGCCCGCCAGCCCGATCACCACGGGCAGGACGCCGACCGTGATGAACGCGGGCAGGAAACACAGCCCGACCGGCGCGGTGACCAGCACTCCCGCCCGGCGTGCCCGTGCCGTGGCGGTGCGCGTCCAGTCTGCGCGGGCGTCGGCGGCGAGCCTGGCGACCGGTGCAGCCGCAGGAAGCCCGGAGACATCGGCCCGTTCCAACAGCCGCGCCAGGGCGCCCGCGCCCGGCATCCCGGCGAGCCGTCTCCAGGCCTCGCCCGGTTCACCGCCGAGCCGTACCTCCGCCGCGCCACGCCCCAACACCTCCCCGACCGGACCGCCGAGAGCCTCGCCCACGGCCTGCGCCGCGATCACCGGCCCAGCACCCGCCGCGATGCAGGCCGCCAACAGATCAGCAGCTAGCGGTAGTTGTCGTGCCGCCGCCCGGATGTCGGCGTCCGGCCCGGTACCGGCGACAACCAACCTGGTACCGGCGCCGGCAACGGTCCCGGACACCTGCCGACGACGCCACCACCACAGCCCGGCTCCCACAACCAGCCCGGCCACGGCACCAACCACACCGCCGACCAGCAGCCACGCGGCGCACGCCATGCCCGTCGCCGGAAGCCAGCGCCGTGCGAACTCCCGCACGTCGAAACGTGATCCGACGGAGGTCTCCTGGGCGACGGGCAGCATCGCAGTCAGCCGTCGGCGCATCCGTCGTTCGCGCCGTAACGCCCCCGCCCACCGCAGCAGGCACTCCAGGGCGAGTGCCGCCCCCATGACAACCCCCAACCTGTGGACAACTTCCGCGCTCACGTCGCCTCCGCTCCCCGCACGATCCGGGTCGCCCACCACATCCCCAGTCCCTCCAGCACAGCCCCGACGAACAGGCACCCCAGGCCGGCCCCGGTGTGCAGCAGCACATGGAGGGGGTCAGCCCCGAGAGCGGCGCCGAGGAGGAGACCCAGGGCGGGCAGACCGGCGAGCATCATCGCTGTCGACCGGGCACCGGCCAGCTGGGCGCGCAGGTCCGCTCGTTGGTCTCGATCGGCACGCAATGCCGCTTCGAGCCGGTCAAGTCCGGCCGCGAGACCGGCGCCCTGGTCCACGGCCACCCGCCAGCACGCGGCCAGCCCCCGCAGCCCCTCGGCACCCGGTTGCCGGGCCGCCGACGCGAGCGCGTCCGGAACGTCTCCGCCGAACCGTGCCGCCGCCAGCACCGCCGCCTGCCTGTCACCGAGCCCACCGGAGTCGTGGGCGGCCCGCAACAGCGCCTCACCCGGCTGACGCCCCGAGCGGACCTCCCCGGCGAGCGCCCCGCACAGCGCGATCACCGCGTCTCCCCGTCGCTCCCGGGCGCGCCTCTCCTCCCTGACCAGCCGGATCCGCCGGAGCAGGGGCACCCCGGCCAGCCCCGCGACGGCCGGCAACACCGAGACACCCAGCACCGCCAGCGTCAGCCCGCCGACCGCCGACCACCACTCGGCCCGCAGCCGCTCACGGATCCGCCGCAGCTCGACCGCCCGTTGCCGCCAGGAGGGCGGCCCGCCCCCCACCACTGCCCCACTGGCAAGCAACAACTGCGCTCGCCGCGCCCCGCAGTGCCGCCCAACCAACAGCCACACAGCCGCCCCCACACACCCTGCAGCCGCCACTACAGACACCGCACTCCTCCCGGTCACCACGCCGCCCCCGTCGACATCACCCTCACCCCGATCACCACGCCACCCCCGTCGACATCACCCTCACCCTGATCACCACGCCACCCCCACCAGCACCTCACGCGCCCGATCACCGCCCCGCCCCTTCTCCAAAAGCCTCGGAGCGAAGCAACCCACGCAGCCGCTCCCACCCCCGCTCGTACGCGAAGGCCTCCGCGCCCCACCGCAGCGCAGGCACCGTCCGCACCAGGCCCGACGGGTCCCGTTCCAGCACATGTACCTCGGCGATCCGGCGTCGTCCGGCCCGGTCGCGGACGAGGTGGAGGACGACCGACAGGGCAGCCGCCACCTGACTGTGCAGGGCAGCCCGGTCCAGACCCGCAGCCGTGCCCAGCGCCTCCAGCCGGGCCGGCACGTCGGCCGCCGCGTTCGCGTGCACCGTTCCGCAACCGGCGTGGCCGGTGTTCAACGCGGCCAGCAGATGGACCACTTCGGGCCCGCGCACCTCACCCACGACCAGCCGGTCCGGCCGCATCCGCAGCGTCTGTCGCACCAGGTCCTGAAGGGTGACGAGTCCGGCGCCCTCCTGGTTGGCGGGGCGGCTCTCCAGCCGTACGACGTGCGGATGGTCCGGCCTGAGCTCCGCGGAGTCCTCGGCGAGCACGATCCGCTCGTCCGGGCCCACGCGCCCCAACAGGGCGCTCAGCAAAGTCGTCTTCCCGCTGCCCGTACCGCCGCTGATGAGGAAGGACAGCCGCGCCTCGATCAGCGCACGCAGCACCAGGTCCCCGCCCGGTGGCACCGTGCCCGCCGCCACCAGCTCGTCGAGTGTGAACGCGCGTGGCCGTACGACCCGCAGGGACAGACAGGCACAGCCGACGGCCACCGGGGACAGCACCGCGTGCAGCCGGGTCCCATCAGGCAGCCGGGCATCCACCCAGGGCCGTGCATCGTCGAGCCGGCGTCCGGCCACCGCGGCCAGACGCTGCGCAAGCCGTCGCACGGCGGCGGCGTCCGGGAAGGAGACGGCGGTCAGCTCCAGTCCGCCGCCCCGGTCCACCCAGACCCGGTCCGGGGCGGACACCAGCACATCGGTCACCGACGGGTCCGCGAGCAGTGGTTCCAGCGGCCCGCTGCCGATCAGCTCGGAACGCAACTGCTCGGCCGCGCCCAGCACTTCGGCGTCCCCGAGCACCCGCCCCTGCTCACGCAGCGCCTGCGCCACGCGCGCGGGCGTCGGTTCGCCCCCACTTTCGGCAAGCCACTGCCGGACACCGTCGAGCAGCCCCGGCGGCGTCGGCCTGGGCACGCCATCGTGCAACCCCGGCGGCATCGCCCCGGGCACGCCACCGTGCAACCCCAAGGGCATCGCCCCCCGCACGTCACCCCGCGACCCCAGCGGAATCGACTGCCGCGCACCATCCGACAACCCCGACGGCCCTGCCCCCCGCGCACCATCCGACAACCCCGAGGGCACCGCCCCCCGCGCGCCGCCGAGCGACCCCGCCCAGGAAGCCCCACGACCTTCCGCAAGCTCCAGCGGCGTACTCATGCCGCCCCCGTTTCCAGCAATACCCGCTCCCAGAACTCCTTGCAGAAGCGGGCCAGCGGCCCCCGTCCGGCCGCGCCGGGAGGCGTCCTGCCTCCGTGCGGGCGCAGCAGCTGGGACTCCACCGGCACCTCTCCGGCCAGGGGGAGCCCCAGCAGTCGGGCCACCTCGCGGTCGTCGAGTCCGGGGGCGTACGGGCCGCGTACGGCGACCCTGAGGTCGTGCAGGACCATGCCGACGGCGGCAGTCACCCGTCCGGCCGCAGCGACGGCCCGCAGTTCGGCGGGAACCACGAGGAGCCCCATGTCGAGCTGGGCGAGGACCTCGGCGACCCCGTTGTCCATACGGCGGGGCAGATCCACGACTACCGTGCCGCCCCTGCGCCGGGCCGCGGCGAGCACCGCCCGTACTGCCGGAGGCGGAACGGCGACGCAGTCACCGCGGTCCCAGCTGAGCACCCGTAGCGAGTGCAGTTCGGGCAGCGACTCCTCCAGGGCGCCGCCGCCGACCCGCCCGCGTGAGGCGGCGAACGCGGGCCAGCGCAGCCCCTCGGCCGTCTCGCCTCCGAGGAGGACGTCGAGTCCGCCGCCCAGCGGATCGGCGTCCACCAGGAGCGTGCGCAGTCCCTCACGCGCGGAGGTGACGGCGAGGGCGCACGCGAGCGTGGACGCTCCCGCCCCGCCCCGGCCGCCGATGACGCCGACGGTGAGGGCGGGCCGGCCGACCCCTTCGGCCACGTCGGCGATGCGGTCGACCAGCCACTGCTCGCCGTCGGGCAGCATCAGGACGTGATCGGCGCCGATCTCGACGGCCCGCCGCCAGACCCCGGAGTCGTCCTGGTCGCGGCCGACCAGCACCACGCCGTTTCTGCGGGCGGCCCCACGCACCCGCCGTACGGCGTCGTCGCCGACCAGGACCAGTGGCGCGGACTCCCAGCCGCCTCGGCCCCCCGGTACCCCGTGATGGACCTCCGGTGTGGCACCGGCCGCCGCGCACAGGCGCAGCAGGTCATCGAGAAGATCGGCGTCCTCCGTGACGATCAACGGTTTGCCCTGCCGCCCTCCGGCGGTGGGCGGTGGATCATGTGTGACGGCTGCGGCCACGGTCTCCATCCCCCTTCACTGCGTCTCCCGCGACCGTCGAGGACCCGGGAGCCACCTCTGTCGCGCAGCCCCTACGGCTCCGCGATTCCCAAACGTGTGGAGAACCGGCAAGCGGCCTCCATGTGAACGGCCGATACGAACCGGCCGAACCCGCCCGTCCCACCGGATCCGGCCATGAACTCGGCGCGAGCGGGACGCGTTGGAATCAAGGTGCAGTGATCCCGGAATTCGTGTGGATCTTGGTGGAAAACTGTGGACAACTCGGTGGTTGTGGATATCGCCTTCAGCCATACCGGTGACCCGTGCGCCACCCCCGGTGCAACTTCCTCAGAGCACCGCGTCAGCTACACACGGTGACGGATCATGGGCATGCGAAAGAGGCGGCCGCAGCCGCCTCGGTCCGGCCTCATGGCCAGGGGGAGAAAAGGAGAGAAGACGAAAAACCCGTCCGGACATGCGACGACCCCCGCCGGGGGGGAGAGCGGGGGTCGCCTTCACGGCCGACTCGGGGGGGGGAGGAGTCGGGCCGCGTTAGCACGGTCGCGAACGATCCGTGACTTCCATGGTGTACCCGACAGCCCTCTCAGGCAAACCCACACGCCGACCTTACGCCGAATGGGCTGCGCCTATGCTCGGGCTTGTGGAAAACCACTCGTTGCCCCGCACAGCGGCCTTCTTTGACCTGGACAAGACGGTCATTGCGAAGTCGAGCACGCTCACCTTCAGCAAGTCGTTCTACCAAGGGGGGCTGATCAACCGCAGGGCCGCCTTGCGCACGGCCTACGCCCAGTTCGTCTTCCTCGTGGGCGGCTTGGACCACGACCAGATGGAGCGCACCCGCGAGTACCTGTCCGCGCTCGTGCGCGGCTGGAACGTCCAGCAGGTCAAGGAGATCGTCGCCGAGACCCTGCACGACCTCATCGACCCGATCATCTACGACGAGGCTGCTTCCCTCATCGAGGAGCACCACACGGCCGGCCGGGACGTCGTGATCGTGTCCACGTCGGGCGCCGAGGTGGTCGAGCCGATCGGTGAACTGCTCGGCGCGGACCGCGTGGTGGCGACCCGCATGGTGGTGGGCGAGGACGGCTGCTTCACCGGCGAGGTGGAGTACTACGCGTACGGCCCGACCAAGGCCGAGGCGGTCAAGGAGCTGGCCCAGTCCGAGGGTTACGACCTCGAGCGCTGCTACGCCTACAGCGACTCGGCGACCGACCTGCCGATGCTGGAGGTCGTCGGCCACCCCCATGCCGTGAACCCGGACCGTGCGCTGCGCCGCGAGGCCCTCGGGCGCGGGTGGCCGATTCTCGATTTCCATCGGCCTGTTCGACTCAAGCAGCGGATCCCCGCGTTCTCCGTACCGCCCCGCCCAGCGCTCGTCGCGTTCGCCGCCATAGGTGCCGCGGCGGCCACCGCGGGCCTCGTCTGGTACGCGAACCGCCACCGCTCGGCTCCCGCCTGACCTGCCCCTTCGCCACGGAACGGGGCGGATCCGACATCCCGACGCCCGCCTGGACCCCATTTACCCCAAAAGCAAAGAAGTGCAAGCAGGGCTTCCGCTTACTCTGATCCTGGAGTACAAAGGGGTTAACGGCCCGCGAGACCAAGGACATCCGAGAGGATCACCTTAGAAACGCATTTGGCCCCACGGACCGAGCATGAACACCGGGCACCCACGCGACGTCGACCCGTCGATTACGGGCCAGCCGCACCAGGAGACGGGCAACGTTCCCGACCTGATGGGCAATATTTCGAGGACGCTTGGTACCCCGGTGAACATGCCAGCGGCGGTACGAATCCTCGTACCGCCGCAACCCTTTTCCGGAACCCACGACTCCGCCCAGCGCCAAGCTCCCGGTGCGAGTCTTCCCGCGCCGAGGTCGCTACGCGAGGTTCGCTACGCCGCCCCGCGCTGCAACGCCTCACACACCGCCGTGGACTCGCGTGCGCCCAGCTCGATCGCCCGGCCGCAGTGGCCGATCCAGGCGGCCATGCCCTCGGGGGTACCGGAGACGTAGCCGTCCAGGGCCGCCAGACAGGACGCGCGGCCCAGTTCGGCGTGACCCACCTCCGCCGGACAGACGGACTTGGGGTCCAGCCCGCTGCCGACCAGGACGATGCGCTCGGCCGCGCGCGCGATGAGGCCGTTGCGGGAAGCGAAGGGCCGTAGGGCGAGGAGTTCCCCGTGCACCACGGCTGCCGTGACCAGCGCGGGGGCCGAACTGCCCGCGATGATCAGTTCGGCGAGCCCTTCGAGGCGGCCGGAGACCTCCGCCGCGCTGGGCAGCGGCAGTTCGATGAGCGGCTCGTCGACCGGCTCGCCCTCCTGACGCGGACGCCCGACCTCGTCACCGCTGGTCGCGGCCGCCACCAGGTGCAGCCGGGCCAGCACCCGCAGCGGCGACTGCCGCCAGACGGACAGCAGTTGGCCCGCCTCGGCGGTCAGCCGCAGGGCCGCACCGATGACGCGCGCCTCTTCGTCGCCGCTGAAGTCGGAGCGCCGACGCACTTCCTCAAGGGCCCAGTCCGCACCGGACAGCGCCCCCGAGCCGCGAGCGCCGCGCAGGGCCGCCTCGGAAGTGATCTCGTTGCTGCGACGCCGCATGACGCGGTGTCCGTAGACCCGGTCCACGGACTTGCGGACGGATTCCACGGACTCGGCCACACCGGGCAGAGAGCCCAGGGCCGCGAGCGGATCGGCGTTCGCGCCTGTCGTACTCATAAGTACGAACCCTACGCAGCCCGGGCGCACACCCCACGAAGGAGTGGTCTTCTTCACGCGCACCTGCCACGTACAGCCATGACACCACTACGCTTGGTGAACATGAAAATTGCTTTCGTCGGGAAGGGCGGCAGCGGCAAGACCACGCTGTCCTCCCTCTTCGTCCGACACCTCGCGGCCGTCGGCGCGCCGGTCGTCGCCGTCGACGCCGACATCAACCAGCACCTGGGTCCGGCCCTCGGTCTGCACGAGGCGGAGGCGGCCGCGCTGCCCGCGATGGGCGAGCGGCTGCCGCTGATCAAGGACTACCTGCGCGGCTCGAACCCCCGCATCGCCTCCGCCGACACGATGATCAAGACGACCCCGCCCGGCGAGGGATCCCGGCTGCTGCGGGTGCGCGAGGACAACCCGGTGTACGACGCCTGCGCCCGGCCGGTGGAACTCGACGGTGGCGCCGTCCGTTTGATGGTCACGGGCCCCTTCACGGACGCCGACCTGGGGGTCGCCTGCTACCACTCCAAGACGGGAGCGGTGGAGCTGTACCTGAACCACCTGGTGGACGGCCCCGACGAGTACGTCGTGGTCGACATGACAGCCGGCTCGGACTCCTTCGCCTCCGGCATGTTCACCCGTTTCGACATCACGTTCCTCGTCGCCGAGCCGACCCGGAAGGGGGTCTCCGTCTATCGCCAGTACAAGGAGTACGCCCGCGACTTCGGCGTCGCCCTGAAGGTCGTCGGCAACAAGGTGCAAGGGCAGGACGACCTCGACTTCCTCCGCGCCGAGGTCGGGGACGACCTGCTCGTGACGGTCGGACACTCCGACTGGGTGCGTGCACTGGAGAAGGGCCGCCCGCCCCGGTTCGAGCTCCTGGAGGACGCCAACCGCCGCGCCCTGCACCGGCTGGGGACGACCGCCGACGCGACGTACGCATCGCGTGACCGGGAGCGCTACATGCGCCAGATGGTGCACTTCCACCTGAAGAACGCCCAGTCCTGGGGCAACGAGCGCACCGGAGCCGACCTGGCGGCACAGGTCGACCCCTCCTTCGTGCTCGGTGAGGGCGTCACCGCCCCCGCCTGACCGGGACTGCCGGGACTGCCGGGACTACCGGGACTACCGGGACTACCGGGACTACCGGGACTACCGGGACTGCCGGGGCTGCCGGGACTACCGGAGCCACCGGTCAGCCTCGGCTACCGCTTGGCCGTCGGCGTCCCGGGCACACCCTTCGGGGCCGGGGCCGGGCGTCCCGACAGGAGGGACTCCCAGCCCTGCTTCGGGGCCTCACCGACGGCCAGGTCACGCAGCTTGTGCAGGGTCTTCGGATCCTGGGCGTCCAGCCAGTCGGCGAGCTGCCGGAAGGACACACAGCGCACGTCCGGCTTGTTGCAGACTTCCTCGACGACGTCCTGGACGGCTCGCATGTAGGTGCCGCCGTTCCAGGACTCGAAGTGGTTGCCGATGATCAGGGGCGCGCGGTTGCCGTCGTAGGCCCGACGGAAGCCCGTGAGCAGGCCGTCGCGCATCTGGTCACCCCAGAAGTCGTACTTGGCGGGGTTGCCCTGGGTCTTGGTGCCGGACTGGTTGACCATGAAGTTGTAGTCCATGGTGAGCTGCTCGTAGGAGTGTCCAGGGAAGGGCACGAGCTGCATCGACAGGTCCCACAGACCCTCCCTCTTCCTCGGCCAGACCTGGTCGTTGACGCCGCTGCTGTCATAGCGGAAGCCCAGTTCACCGGCCGCCCTCATGAAGTTCTCCTGGCCCTCCAGGCAGGGTGTGCGGGCGCCGACGAGTTCCTTGTCGTAGTCGAAGGGCAGCGAGGAGGCGTTCTTCATGCCGCTGTTGGTCTTCCAGGACTTCACGAACTCCTTCGCCTGGGCGATCTCGTCCTTCCAATCTTCGACCGTCCACTCGCCGACCCCGCCGCCGCTGCCGCAGAAGTGGCCGTTGAAGTGGGTGCCGATCTCGTTGCCCTCCAGCCACGCCAGACGCAGCTGCTTCACGGTGTCGGCGATGCCCTGCTCGTCGTTGAAGCCGATGTCCGAGCGGCCCGGAGAGTGCTGCGGTGGCCGGTAGAGGTCACGCTTGTCCTCCGGCAGCATGTACACGCCGCTCAGGAAGTACGTCATCGTCGCGTTGTTCGCCTTGGCGACCTTGCGGAAGTGGGAGAACAGCTTCTGGCCGTCCTCACCCGCGCCGTCCCAGGAGAAGACCACGAACTGCGGGGGCTTCTGGCCCGGCTTGAGGCGTTCGGGGCTGCGCAGGTGCGGCTGCGCTCCGGTGTACGCGGTGGAGCCGTCGCCGATCAGACGGACCACGCTCTTGGCCGGCGCCTCAGCCGGCTTCGCCTTCTGCGGGCCCAGGGCCCCTGCCTCGGCACCGTCGGCACCGATCGAGCAGCCGGCGAGCGACACGGCGCACGCCGCGGCAGCCACGGTGCCCGCGATGACCCTCTGGGTGGCGGCCATGTCCGCCCACCTTCTTCCTTCTCTCGGACGACGCCGATGACGGCGTGTGCGGGTAATGCGCCGCCAAGGTCGCATGGGACCGGGAATGAATTAATACGACAAGCCGATAAAAAGCTCAGTTCACTCATCGGAGTGACTTGATCGCCCATTTGCCGGTAAAGTCCATGCTGAGGCTTTACTTTGCATTACGATTCATTTACCGAGAGTTGATCCATCCCGCCGCTGTACGCCGTGACCCACGGCCGCCATTCCGCGACCGCGCTGCCCCGGAGGAGACGGGAACATGTCAGCCTGCGTCCCCACCCGCACCACCGACCCGAGTCGGGCCCAGCACGTCCACCCGCCCCACAGCCCCCCGCCGACCGAGCCCCGCCGCTTCCGTATCGCGGGAGCCGATGTGTCGGCTTCCATCGCGGTCTTCCTGATCGCCCTCCCCCTGTCCCTCGGCATCGCACTCGCCACCGGCGCGCCGCTCCAGGCCGGCCTCGTCGCCGCCGCGGTCGGCGGTCTCGTCGCCGGACGGCTCGGCGGCTCCCCGCTCCAGGTCAGCGGGCCCGCCGCCGGACTCACCGTCGTCACCGCCGACCTCATCCACCGCTACGGCTGGCGGACGACCTGCGCCATCACCGTTCTGGCCGGTCTCGCGCAACTGGCCCTCGGCTGCCTGCGCGTGGCCCGCACGGCGCTCGCCGTCAGCCCCGCCATCGTGCACGGCATGCTCGCCGGCATCGGTGTCACCATCGCCGTTGCCCAGCTGCGCATCGTCCTCGGCGGCACCCCGCAGAGCGCCGTCCTCGACAACCTCCGTGCCCTGCCGGCCCAGTTGGCGGGCCTGCACCCGGCCGCGGTGTCGGTGAGCGCGCTGACCCTGACCCTGCTGCTGCTCTGGCCGCGGATTCCCGGCCGGGCGGGGCGTCTGCTGCGCAAGCTTCCCGCCGCGCTCGTCGCCGTCGCCGGGGCCACCGTGACCGCCTCGCTCGCCGGACTGACCCTGCCCAAGGTCGACCTGCCGTCCTGGAGCAGCCACGCCCTGGCCGGACTTCCCGAGGGCCCGGCAGTCGGTCTGGTCGCCGCCGTCCTCACCACCACGTTGGTATGCAGCGTTCAGTCGCTGCTCGGCGCGGTCGCCGTGGACAAGCTGGTGGCCGGCCGGCCGGGCCTTTCCGCCCGTGTCGGACGCTCCCGTCTGGACCGCGAGTTGCTCGGCCAGGGCGCCGCCAACATCGTCTCCGGTTCGCTCGGCGGGCTGCCCGTCGCCGGTGTGGCCGTACGCAGTTCGTCGAATGTCCGGGCCGGTGCCGTCAGCCGGAACTCCACGATGCTGCACGGCGTTCTCGTAGTAGTCGCCGCGCTGCTGATGGTCCCGATCCTGGAGCTCATCCCGCTCTCCTCGCTCGCCACCCTGGTGATGGCCGTCGGCATCCAGATGGTGTCCCTCCACCACATCCGCACGGTGACGCGCCACCGAGAAGTGCTGGTGTACGCCGTCACCACACTCGGTGTCGTCCTGCTGGGTGTCCTGGAGGGCGTGTCGCTCGGCATCGCCGTCGCCGTAGCGGTCGCCCTGCACCGCCTCACCCGCACCCGCATCACGCACGACGAGAAGGAGGGGGTCCATCACGTCCATGTACGCGGCCAGTTGACGTTCCTGGCGGTGCCCCGGCTCAGCCGATCCCTGCATCTTGTGCCCCAGGGCACCCATGCCGTCGTGGAGTTGGACGGTTCGTTCATGGACCACGCGACATACGAGGCCCTGCAGGACTGGCAGAAGACGCACACCGCACAGGGCGGCTCCGTCGAACTCACCGGTCGCCGCGCCGGGATCCGGATCGGCGAGCCCGGGAGCGCGGCCGACCACCCGGCCGGGGACACGAACGCCGGGGCGGCTTCCGGCACCGCGGGCTGCCGTTGCAGCCCGTGGACGCCCTGGCGCAACCACCAGTGCGACGGCCCGCAGTCCACGGCCGCACCGGCCTCCGACGGACAGCCGGGAGCGGCGGGCGCGTCCGGTGTGCCGAGCGGGCACGAACTGGCGCGTGGCATCAGCGCGTTCCAGCGTCACACGGCACCGCTCGTGCGGGGTGAGCTGGCCCGGCTGGCGCGCGAGGGGCAGCGGCCCTCCCAGCTGTTCCTCACCTGCGCCGACTCACGGCTGGTCACCTCGATGATCACTTCCAGTGGTCCCGGTGATCTGTTCGTGGTGCGCAACGTGGGCAACCTCGTTCCGCTGCCCGGCCAGGAGAGCGGGGACGACTCGGTGGCTGCCGCGATCGAGTACGCGGTGGAGGTGCTGCAGGTGCGCTCCATCACGGTGTGCGGGCACTCCGGGTGCGGGGCCATGCAGGCGCTCCTCAACGCCGAACCTGAGGGCGCCCAGACCCCGCTCACGCGGTGGCTGCGACACGGGCTGCCCAGTCTGCAGCGCATGTCCGAGGGCAGCCGGCCGTGGGCCCGGCTGGCCCTTCGGACACCCGCCGACGCGGTGGAACAGCTCTGCCTGACCAACGTGGTCCAACAGCTGGAGCATCTGCGCGCCCACGAGTCGGTAACCCGGGCCCTGCGGGAAGGGGCGCTGGAGCTGCACGGCATGTACTTCCACGTGGGCGAGGCCCAGGCGTACCTGCTCACCGGAGCAGACGGGGACGACGTCTTCGACCACGTACGAGCGGCCGACCTGTCGGCGTGAGCTGTCCGGGCCTGGGTCCGGGCCAGGGTCCGGGCCCAGGGTCCGGGCCCAGGGTCCGGGCCCAGGACCTCGGCTCCCGCCCCGCCCCGCCCCGCCCCGGCTCACGATCCGCCTCGAGCCCCGACCCCGGCCCGCCCCTCAGCTCCCGGCTCGCGCCCAGCCCCAGCCCCAGCCCCAGCCCCAGCCCCGATCCATGGATCCACCCCTCGGCCCGGCCCGCTGCGCGGCTCCTGCCCGACGCGCCCCCACCCCCGAAGCCCCACCCCACCCCACCCCTCCCGCCACCCCGAGACCCGCCCCCCACAGGCCGAGTGGGCCACGTGTGAAAGGCGTTACAGCCGCTGCACTACCCCCGGTCGGCGTCCGTGGGTACGAATGACCCGGCCAGAGCCGTCGAAGAGACCCGGGGGCCCCGCACGGCCAGGACGGAAGACAGGTCTAAACCACTTTTCCCGTCGACCTTGTCACCGGCCCCTCGGGTCTGATGAGCTGTGGCCTGGGACACAACGGACACCCTGGGAAAGGCAGATGCCGTGAGCAACGAAAGCCTGGCCACCCTGACGAAGGGGGAGACGGGACGATGAGCGAGACTTCCTCCCTCTCCAACCTGTTGAAGGAAGAGCGTAGGTTCACACCCCCCGCCGACCTGGCCGCCAACGCCAACGTCACCGCGGAGGCGTATGAACAGGCCAAGGCTGACAGGCTCGGCTTCTGGGCCGAGCAGGCCCGCCGACTGACCTGGGCCAAGGAGCCCACCGAGACGCTGGACTGGTCGAACCCGCCGTTCGCCAAGTGGTTCAAGGACGGCAAGCTCAATGTGGCGTACAACTGCGTGGACCGGCATGTGGAGGCCGGGCACGGCGACCGGGTCGCCATCCACTTCGAGGGCGAGCCGGGGGACAGCCGGGCCATCACCTACGCCGAGCTCAAGGACGAGGTCTCCAAGGCCGCCAACGCCCTGCTGGAGCTGGGGGTCCAGCAGGGCGACCGGGTCGCGGTGTACATGCCGATGATTCCCGAGACCGCGATCGCGATGCTCGCATGCGCCCGGATCGGTGCCGCGCACTCCGTCGTGTTCGGCGGCTTCTCGGCGGACGCTCTCGCGACCCGGATCCAGGACGCCGACGCCAAGGTCGTCATCACCTCCGACGGCGGCTGGCGCCGCGGCAAGCCGTCCGCGCTGAAGCCGGCCGTCGACGAGGCGGTCGAACGCGCGGGCAATGTCGAGCACGTGCTGGTGGTCCGCCGTACCGGCCAGGAGGTCGCCTGGGACGACAGCCACGACGTCTGGTGGCACGAGATCGTCGAGCGCCAGTCCGCCGAGCACGCTCCCGAGGCGTTCGACGCCGAGCAGCCGCTGTTCATCCTGTACACGTCGGGTACGACGGGTAAGCCGAAGGGCATCCTGCACACCTCCGGCGGATACCTCACGCAGACCGCGTACACCCACCACGCCGTCTTCGACCTCAAGCCGGAGACCGACGTCTACTGGTGCACCGCCGACGTCGGCTGGGTCACCGGTCACTCGTACATCGTCTACGGGCCGCTGGCGAACGGCGCGACGCAGGTCATGTACGAGGGCACTCCGGACACCCCGCACCAGGGCCGCTTCTGGGAGATCGTGCAGAAGTACGGGGTCACCATCCTGTACACCGCGCCCACCGCGATCCGTACGTTCATGAAGTGGGGCGACGACATCCCCGCGAAGTTCGACCTCAGCAGCCTGCGTGTTCTGGGCTCGGTCGGTGAACCCATCAACCCCGAGGCGTGGATCTGGTACCGCAAGCACATCGGGGCCGACCGCGCGCCGGTCGTCGACACCTGGTGGCAGACCGAGACCGGCGCGATGATGATCTCGCCGCTGCCCGGTGTCACCGCGGCCAAGCCCGGCTCCGCGCAGACAGCGCTGCCCGGCATCTCCGCGACCGTCGTCGACGACGAGGCGCACGAGGTGCCGAACGGCGGCGGTGGCTACCTGGTCCTCACCGAGCCGTGGCCGTCGATGCTGCGCACCATCTGGGGCGACGACCAGCGGTTCCTCGACACGTACTGGTCGCGCTTCGAGGGCAAGTACTTCGCCGGTGACGGCGCGAAGAAGGACGACGACGGCGACATCTGGCTGCTGGGCCGCGTCGACGACGTGATGCTCGTGTCCGGGCACAACATCTCCACCACCGAGGTCGAGTCGGCGCTCGTCTCCCACCCGTCGGTCGCCGAGGCGGCCGTGGTCGGCGCCGCGGACGAGACGACCGGGCAGGCGATCGTCGCCTTCGTCATCCTGCGCAGCACGGCGAACGCCGAGGACGAGGGCCTCGTCTCCGACCTGCGCAACCACGTCGGCACCACGCTCGGCCCGATCGCCAAACCGAAGCGGATCCTGCCGGTGGCCGAACTGCCGAAGACCCGCTCCGGCAAGATCATGCGCCGTCTGCTGCGGGACGTCGCCGAGAACCGCCAACTCGGTGACGTGACCACGCTGACCGACTCGTCGGTCATGGACCTCATCCAGGCCAAGCTCCCCGCGGCGCCGAACGAGGACTGAGAGTACGTACGGCAGTGAGGGGCACCCGGGCACAAGTGCGCCGGGTGCCCCTTTCGCTCCTAATGTGAGGATCACCGTATTCCTCCTCGCGCATCTTAGGTAAACTAACCACATAGGTGCGCCGGGAAGTCTGGTCGGCAAGTGCTCCGTCCTGCCCACCGACCGGAGGTCTCCCCGTGTCCGCGCCCCGCACCGACCCCGCCCGCAAGGTCCTCGGACGGCTCTCCCTGCCCGAGCGGAACTTCGTGGCGGACGCGCTGCGCACCGAGACCGTCGGTGGTGTCCTGCTTCTGATCGCCGCCGTAGCCGCGCTGATCTGGGTGAACACCCCGGCCCTACATGACAGCTATGAGAGCGTCAGCCATTTCCACCTCGGCCCCGAGGCTCTCGGCCTGAACCTGTCGATCGCCCACTGGGCCGCCGACGGACTGCTCGCGATCTTCTTCTTCGTCGCCGGCATCGAACTCAAACGCGAACTTGTCGCCGGCGACCTCCGAGACCCCAAGGCGGCCGCGCTGCCCGTGGTCGCGGCCCTGTGCGGGATGGCCGTACCGGCGCTGGTCTACACGCTCACCGCCGTCACCGGCGGCGGCTCGCTCCAGGGCTGGGCCGTCCCCACCGCCACCGACATCGCCTTCGCGCTGGCGGTCCTCGCCGTCATCGGTACGTCCCTGCCGAGCGCCCTGCGCGCCTTCCTGCTGACACTCGCCGTCGTCGACGACCTCTTCGCGATCCTGATCATCGCGGTCTTCTTCACGGCGGACATCAACCTCGCCGCGCTCGGCGGCGCGGCCGTCGGCCTCGCCGTCTTCTGGCTGCTGCTGCGGAAGGGCGTACGCGGGTGGTACGTGTACATCCCGCTCGCGCTCGTCATCTGGGCGCTGATGTACAACAGCGGCGTCCACGCCACCATCGCGGGCGTAGCGATGGGCCTGATGCTGCGCTGCGCGCGGCGTGAGGGCGAGGCGCGCTCGCCCGGTGAGCGCATCGAACATCTCGTCCGTCCGTTGTCGGCGGGCCTGGCCGTGCCGCTGTTCGCGTTGTTCAGTGCTGGTGTCGCCATCTCCGGCGGGGCACTCGGCGAGGTCGTCACCCAGCCGGAGACCCTCGGTGTCGTTCTCGGGCTGGTCCTCGGCAAGGCGATCGGCATCTTCGGCGGGACCTGGCTGACCGCCCGCTTCACCCGCGCCTCGCTCAGCGACGACCTGGAGTGGGCGGACGTGTTCGCGGTGGCGACGCTGGCCGGCATCGGCTTCACCGTGTCGCTGCTCATCGGCGAGCTGGCCTTCGCCGGCGACGCGACGATGACGGACGAGGTCAAGGCCTCCGTACTGACCGGCTCCCTCATCGCGGCGGGCCTCGCGACGGTGCTGCTGAAGATACGGAACGCCAAGCACCGCAGGTTGTGGGAGGCCGAGGAGCGCGACGACGACCTCGACGGCATCCCCGACATCTACGAGGAGGACGATCCGGCCTACCACCTGCGGATGGCCGGGATCTACGACCGCAAGGCCGCCGAGCACCGCCGGATCGCCGAGCAGAAGGCCGCCGAACGACGGCCGCCGAACGACGCGGACTTGCCGAAGTGACGGGCGGGGCAGGCGAGGAGAACGGCCGTCCGGCATGATCTGACGAGACGGTACAAATGACGGAACCGTACGCACTCAGGCAGAAGACGGAACCGTACGCAGAAGGAAGAGGGAGACCGCGATGAGCGCACCCGACGGCAGCCCGGTCGGCGCCGAACGCAGCATCGGCCAGTTGTTCGCCTCGGCGACCACTGAGATGTCCGCGTTGGTGCACGACGAGATCGCGCTGGCGAAGGCGCAGCTCAAACACGACGTCAAGCGCGGCGCGACCAGCGGCGGCGCACTCATGGCGGCCGGCGTGGTGGCGGTGTTCTCGCTGCCGATGCTGAACTTCGCGCTGGCGTACGGCATCCGGACCTGGAGCGACTGGAACCTCGCGATCTGTTTCGTGCTGTCCTTCGCGGCCAACATGCTCGTGGCCGGTGTCCTCGCCCTGATCGGCGTGGTGTTCGCGAAGAAGGCCAAGAAGGGCAAGGGCCCGCAGAAGGTCGCGGCGTCGATGAAGGAGACGGCGGGCGTCCTGCAGAACGCCAAGCCGCACCCCCGGCCGACGCTGGAGGGCGGGGTTACGGACGCGAAGGCCATCGAGGCTGTGGCACGCTCATCGTCATGACGGACCCCGCCGCCCCTTGGGCGCAACCCGCTTCCCTCGTACGCGTCGGCGTTCCCGGCGGGGCAAAGGTGACGCACCGGGACGTGGCTGCCAATGGCGCGCGCTTCCACATCGCCGAGCTGGGTGACGGGCCCCTGGTGCTGCTGCTGCACGGCTTCCCCCAGTTCTGGTGGACCTGGCGGCACCAGCTCACCGCGCTGGCCGACGCGGGCTACCGGGCCGTCGCCATGGACCTCAGGGGCGTCGGCGGCAGCGACCGCACCCCGCGCGGCTACGACCCCGCCAACCTCGCTCTCGACATCACCGGCGTGATCCGCTCCCTCGGCGAACCGGACGCCGCGCTGGTCGGCCACGACCTGGGCGGCTATCTGGCATGGACGGCGGCCACGATGCGCCCCAAGCTCGTACGGCGGCTCGTGGTCACCTCGATGCCGCACCCCCGGCGCTGGCGCTCGGCGATGCTCTCCGACGTCAAGCAGACGCGCGCCGGTTCCTACATCTGGGGGTTCCAGCGCCCCTGGGTGCCCGAGAGACAGCTGACCGCGGACGACGCCGCGCTCGTCGGCCGGCTCATCCGGGACTGGTCGGGCCCGCGGCTGCCGGACGACGAGGCGGTGGAGACGTACCGTCGCGCGATCTGCATCCCGTCGACCGCGCACTGTTCGATCGAGCCGTACCGCTGGATGGTCCGTTCCCTGGCCCGCCCGGACGGCATCCAGTTCAACCGGCGCATGAAGCGGCCGGTGCGGGTGCCGACGCTGCATCTGCACGGATCCCTCGATCCCGTGATGCGCACCCGGAGCGCGGCCGGTTCCGGGGAGTACGTCGAAGCGCCGTACCGCTGGCGGCTGTTCGACGGGCTGGGGCACTTCCCGCACGAAGAGGATCCGGCCGCCTTCTCCACCGAACTGGTCAACTGGCTGAAGGACTCCGAACCCGATCGGTGACTCATCGGTGTCTCATCGGTGAGTGATCGGTGAGTGATCGGTGAGTGATCGGTGACCGAGCCGATGGGCCCGGCATCCGGACGCTGAACACCTGTCCTACGAACGGCCATTTGCCTGGCGCATAGGCCGATTGGAGGGCCCGGGGGCGGTTATCGACCTTGGGGCGGGGCACACGTCCGGGTATGGGCTGGACGCACGACTACAGTGACGTAGCACGCAATCGCCGCTCGGCCTTTGGCCTGAGCTCCCACCAGCGAGGCGGTGCCCCCGACATGCCGGGCGGCACGGACCTCCGGGTGGGCATCCCGCACATCCTGCGCCGCCGGGCCCGCTGGGTCTCGGTCCGACTCCGTCACCCGCGAAGCTGACGCACACCCTTTCTCCGCCCCGAGCTCTTCGAACTCCGGCTCACAGTGCGCAGCTGTCGCTGTCCACCTGCTGGTTCGCGGCACGTCCCTGGGCGATGTCCTCCTGGATCTCGTCCGCGGTGAGCGCGTACCCGGTGTCGGCGTCGTCGAGGGACTTCGCGAAGACCACGCCGTACACCTTCCCTTGAGGGGTGAGCAGGGGGCCGCCGGAGTTGCCCTGGCGGACCATCGCGTACAGGGAGTAGACATCGCGGCGGACGGTGCCCCGGTGGTAGATGTCCGGGCCGTTGGCCGTGATGCGCCCGCGCACGCGCGCGGCGCGGACGTCGTACGCCCCGTTCTCCGGGAAGCCCGCGACGATCGCACCCTCCCCGCCGGCCGCGTCCTGCGAGGTGAACTTCAGCGCGGGCGCGCTCAGGTCCGGTACGTCCAGTACGGCGATGTCACGCTGCCAGTCGTAGAGGACGACCGTGGCGTCGTACTTCCTGCCCTCGCCGCCTATCTGGACCGTGGGCTCGTCGACGCCCCCGACCACGTGCGCGTTGGTCATGACGCGACGGTCGCCGAAGACGAAGCCCGAACCCTCCAGGACCTTGCCGCAACTCTGGGCGGTACCCATGACCTTGACGATGGAGCGCTGGGCGCGGGTGGTGACCGGGCTGGTGGCGAGGGCCGGGTCGGGGGGACGGACGTTGGTGATCGGCTCGTTCGCGAAGGGGCTGAAGACCTGCGGGAAGCCGTTCTGCGCGAGGACCGAGGAGAAGTCCGCGAACCAGGTGTCGGCCTGGTCGGGCAGCGCCCTGGAGACACCGAGGAGCACATTGGAGCTGCGGACCTCCTTGCCGAGTGTCGGCAGGGTGGTGCCGGCGAGGGCCGAGCCGATCAGCCAGGCCACCAGGAGCATCGCGACGACGTTGACCAGGGCGCCGCCGGTGGCGTCCAGGGCGCGGGCCGGGGACCAGGTGATGTACCGGCGCAGTTTGTTGCCGAGGTGGGTGGTCAGCGCCTGGCCGACGGAGGCGCAGACGATGACGACGACGACCGCGACGACGGCGGCGGTGGTGCTCACCTCGGAGTTGTCGGTCAGCGCGTCCCAGATGACGGGCAGCAGGTAGACCGCGACGAGACCGCCGCCCAGGAACCCGATCACTGACAGGATGCCGACGACGAAGCCCTGGCGGTAGCCGACGACCGCGAACCACAGCGCGGCGACCAGCAACAGGATGTCCAGCACGTTCACCGGTTCAGGCCTCGCCTCATCACTTTGCACAACACGGCAGACACTGTGTCATGCACGCCAGTCGAGAGGGACCTGCTTGTCCCGGTCCCAGGGGCGCTCCCAGCCCGAGTAGTGGAGCAGACGGTCGATGATCCCAGCGGTGAAGCCCCACACCAGGGTTGATTCGACCAGAAATGCCGGACCGATGTGGCCCCTGGGGTGAACGGTGGTGGCGCGGTTGCCGGGGTCCGTGAGATCCGCCACGGGGACGGTGAAAACCCTCGCCGTCTCGTTCGGGTCGACCACTCCCACCGGGGACGGCTCGCGCCACCAGCCCACTACGGGCGTCACGACGAAGCTGCTGACCGGGATGTACACCCTGGGCAGCACGCCGAAGAGCTGGACGCCGGTCGGATCGAGTCCCGTCTCCTCCTCGGCCTCGCGCAGGGCGGCCCTGAGTGGCCCGTCGCCCTTCGGATCGCCGTCCTGCGGATCCAGCGCACCTCCTGGGAAGGACGGTTGTCCGGCGTGCGACCGCAGCGAGCTCGCCCGCTCCATGAGGAGCAGTTCGGGCCCGCGCTCACCCTCGCCGAACAGGACCAGGACGGCGGACTGCCGCCCCGCGCCGTCCGCCGGCGGCAGGAAGCGGCTGAGCTGCAACGGCTCGACCGTCTCCACCGCGTGCACCACCGGGTCCAGCCATTTCGGCAGGCCCTCCCCGCTGAGTGCCACCGGACCGCCTTGTGTGTTGCTCGCGCGCGTCATCGCCACCCCCGTCGTCCTGATCGATCCAACGCCCGCCGGCCCCGAGATCGTTCCTGGGAACGTGCCCAAGGAGGTGTCGTACGGCGGGTCACCCGGCCCCCAACGGCGGCGCGGGCGTGCCGCCCGCATCCAGATAGGCCTGCGGGGGCTTCAGGCGCTGGCCCGGGAAGCCGCCCTTCTCGTACTTGAGCAGCTTCTCCGCCTTCTCCGGATCCGTCTCGCCCTCGCCGTACGCCGGGCAGAGCGGGGCGATGGGACAGGCGCCACAGGCGGGCTTGCGGGCGTGGCAGATGCGGCGGCCGTGGAAGATCACGTGATGCGAGAGCATCGTCCACTCGCTCTTGGGGAAGAGCGCACCGACGGCGGCCTCGATCTTGTCGGGGTCGGTCTCGGCGGTCCACTGCCAGCGCCGGACCAGCCGCTGGAAGTGCGTGTCCACGGTGATACCGGGCCGCCCAAAGGCATTACCCAACACCACGAAGGCGGTCTTACGGCCCACACCGGGCAGCTTGACGAGATCCTCCAGTCGCCCGGGGACCTCGCCCCCGAACTCCTCCACCAGGGTCTTGGACAGCCCTATGACGGACTTGGTCTTGGCCCGGAAGAACCCGGTGGGCCGCAGGATCTCCTCGACCTCCTCCGGGTTGGCGGCGGCCAGGTCCTCCGGGGTGGGGTACTTGGCGAAGAGGCCGGGCGTCGTCTGATTGACCCTCAGATCGGTGGTCTGGGCGGACAGGACCGTGGCGACGATCAGCTGGAAGGGGTTCTCGAAGTCCAGTTCGGGGTGGGCATACGGATAGACCTCGGCGAGCGCGCGGTTGACACGGCGGGCGCGGCGAACGAGGGCGGTGTGCGACTCGTTCTTCGGCGGCCGGGACGCGACGGCCTTCGCGGGAGCGGCGCTTGTGACGGGAGCGGTGGCCTTCGTGGGAGCAGCGCTCTTGACGGCGACGGCGGCCTTCCGGGGCGCGACGGTCGCCTTCTTCAGGGGAGCCGCTTCCTTCACCGGGGCGGCGGCGTTCTCCGCCGGATCGCCACCCTGCGCCGGATCGCGACCCTCCGCCGGAGCACCCTCCTCCGCGAGACCGGCACCCTCCGTCAGGTCAGCCGTCTTCGCCGGGGCAGCCTTCCTCGCCGGGGCAGCCTTCTTGGACGTCGCCTTCTTCACCGGAGCCTTCTCTGTCGCTTTTGCCGTTTTCTTTCCGTCGCCGGAGTCCTGTTCGCCCACAGCGGAATCCCGACGTACAGCCACCCGTCCAGCCCCCTTGGCCTGTGTTCTCACCGCGTTTTGGACACCCGGCCAGCCTAAAGCCCGACACTGACATCCGCCCCCGACCTCGAAGATCGGCCCCCAATTGGACCCCTGCCGCTTATCCCGGGACACGCGTGCTGCATTCTTGTGACAGATCACACTGTTTGGACTGTCCGGCAGAATGGGGAACACGGTCCCCTGGTACCAAGGGGGAGCAAGATCCCCCGAGCAGGCGACAAGGAGAGAACTCGTGGACGACGTTCTGCGGCGCAACCCGCTCTTCGCGGCTCTCGACGACGAGCAGGCCGCCGAGCTCCGCGCCTCCATGAGTGAGGTGACCCTCGCCCGCGGCGACTCGCTCTTCCACGAAGGCGACCCCGGAGACCGGCTCTACGTCGTCACCGAGGGCAAGGTCAAGCTCCACCGCACTTCCCCCGACGGCCGCGAGAACATGCTGGCCGTCGTCGGACCCGGCGAGCTCATCGGCGAACTGTCCCTCTTCGACCCGGGCCCGCGCACGGCGACCGCCACCGCGCTGACCGAGGTCAAGCTGCTGGGTCTCGGTCACGGCGACCTCCAGCCCTGGCTGAACGTGCGCCCCGAGGTGGCCGGCGCCCTCCTGCGCGCCGTGGCCCGCCGACTGCGCCGCACCAACGACGCGATGTCCGACCTGGTCTTCTCGGACGTCCCCGGCCGCGTGGCCCGCGCGCTGCTCGACCTCTCCCGGCGCTTCGGCGTGCAGTCCGAGGAGGGCATCCACGTCGTCCACGACCTCACGCAGGAGGAACTGGCCCAACTGGTCGGCGCGTCCCGCGAGACGGTGAACAAGGCGCTCGCCGACTTCGCCCAGCGCGGGTGGCTGCGCCTGGAGGCGCGGGCCGTGATCCTGCTGGACGTGGAGCGACTGGCGAAGCGGTCGCGCTGACACTGGGACTTGGCGTCGCGCTGACACTGACTTGGCGTCGCGCTGACACTGGAATGCCCGTACGTCTCGTGGGCCCCCGTCTCTTGGAGGCGGGGGCACTGATCCGTCTCTTGGAGGCGGGCGCCCTGATCCGTGTCGCCGCGCCCCTCGGAGTACCACCCCGACAACCCGGCGCCCCTCGGAGTACCACCCCGACAACCGCCGTCCTCAGCCCGAACAGACCCAATGAGGCCGCCCGGCCAGGAAAAACACGGGCGCTGTGCCGTGCCCTCGGGGCACAGTGACCCCATGGCCGAAACCGCCCCGTCCAAGGGACTCGACGCACAGGGCTGCATCGCGCGTGAGGGCTCCCTCGGACGCATCCCGCACGCCTTCCGCCCGGTCGTCGCCGCCGCCCGCGACCGAGTGCTCGACCTCTTCGGGTCACGGCTGCACAGCGCGTACCTCTACGGGTCGATTCCGCGCGGCACCGCGCGCGTGGGCCGCAGCGACCTGGACCTGCTGGTGGCCCTCAACGAGGAACCGGCGTAGGCGGACCGCGAAGGCACCCGGACCCTCGCTCGGACGCTGGACCAGGAGTTCCCGCAGATCGACGGGGCCGCACCACTGCTGTTCGGCCGGGCACGCCTGCTGAGCGAACCGGAGCGACACGACCTGGGCTGGTTCGTCGCCTGCCTGTGCACCCCACTCCTCGGCGAGGACCTGGCCGAGTACCTCCCCCGCTACCGCCCCGACACGCTCCTCGCCCGCGAGACCAACGGGGACCTGGCCCTCCTCCTCCCCCGCTGGCGGGAACGGATCGCGGCCGCCGACGACACCGAGACGGCCCTGCGCCCTCTCGTCCGCTTCATGTCCCGGCATCTCGTCCGCGCGGCGTTCACGCTCGTCATGCCCCGCTGGAACGGCTGGACGAGCGACCTGCGGGAGATGGCCGAAGCGTTCGCCGCGTACTACCCCGAACGGGCCGAGCAGCTACGGTCCGCAGCCGTCCTCGGATACCAGCCGACCGCCGACCGCGCCGTCCTCCTGACGTACGTCGACGATCTCGGCCCCTGGCTCGCCAGGGAGTACGCGCGCGTGCACGGCGTCAAAGCACCCAGGCCCTAGATGAGCCCGTGCTCCTCCAGGTACTCCAGCTGGGCCCGTACGGACAACTCGGCCGCCGGCCACAGGGACCGGTCCACGTCGGCGTACACATGGCCCACGACCTCCCCAGGCGTCCGATAGCCGTCCTCCACGGCCGTCTCCACCTGGGCGAGCCGGTGGGCCCGGTGGGCGAGATAGAACTCGACGGCACCCTGGGCGTCCTCCAGGACCGGCCCGTGGCCCGGGAGCACGGTGTGCACGCCGTCGTCCACAGTGAGCGACCTCAGCCGCCGCAGGGAGTCCAGATAGTCCCCCAGGCGACCGTCCGGATGCGCCACGACACTCGTGCCCCGCCCCAGGACCGTGTCGCCGGTCAGAACGGCCCGGTCGGCCGGCAGATGGAAGCACAGGGAGTCCGCGGTGTGCCCCGGAGTCGGTACGACCCTCAGCTCCAGTCCGCCGACCTCGACCACGTCCCCGGCGCCCAGCCCTTCGTCCCCCAGCCGCAGCGCCGGGTCCAGGGCCCGCACCTTCGTGCCGGTCAGCTCGGCGAAGCGGGCGGCGCCCTCGGCGTGGTCCGGGTGGCCGTGGGTGAGGAGGGTGAGGGCGACCCGCTTGCCGGCCTTCGCGGCGGCGTCGACGACGGCGCGCAGATGTCCTTCGTCCAGCGGCCCGGGGTCGATCACCACGGCCGACCGGGAGTCGGGCTCGGACACGACCCACGTGTTCGTCCCGTCCAGCGTCATCGCGGAGGCGTTGGGCGCCAGAACGTTGACGGCCCGCAAGGTGGCGGGGCCCGACAGGATCCCGCCCCGTGGCCGGCCGGGAAGGGCTGCTGCGTCCGTCATGCGGGGGCTCCACCGGTCGGGATGTGTTTGGTGAACTCGTCGTACCCCGGCCAGGACAGCACGATCTCGTCGTCCTCCAGACGGGCCTGGGCCAGTACGGGGGTCAGGTCACGGTCGGGCGCCGCGACGAGCGCCTCGGCGGCCGTGGCGTACGGCGTCAGCTGGCGCAGGGTCGCGATGGTGGGCGGCATCATCAACAGCTCGCCGTTGTCGTACGACGACGCCGCCTCGGCCGGCCGGATCCACACCGTACGGTCCGCCTCCGTGGAGGCGTTCCGGGTGCGCTGTCCGTTCGGGAGCGCGGCCACGAAGAACCAGGTGTCGTAGCGACGGGGCTCGAACTCCGGGGTGATCCAGCGGGTCCAGGCACCCAGCAGGTCCGACCGGAGGACCAGACCACGGCGCTCCAGGAACTCCGCGAAGGACAGGTCCCGCGCGACCAGGGCGGCCCGGTCGGCCTCCCACTCCGGACCCGTCGTGTCTCCGACCACCGCATCGGGGGCCGGGCCCGCGAGAAGGACGCCTGCCTCCTCGTACGTCTCCCGTACGGCCGCGCAGACGATCGCCTGAGCCTCGGTCTCGCCCACGCCGAGCCTGCTCGCCCACCACGCGCGCGTGGGGCCCGCCCAGTGAACATGGTGGTCGTCGTCGCGCGGGTCCACACCACCGCCCGGATAGGCGTACGCGCCGCCGGCGAAAGCCATGGAGGTGCGTCTGCGCAGCATGTGGACGACGGGGCCGGTGCCGGTGTCCTTCAGGAGCATGACGGTGGCCGCGCGTCTGGGGGTGACCGGAGTGAGCGTGCCGTCCGCAAGGGCTCGGATGAGATCCGGCCATTCCCGGGGATACCACTGCCCGTTTGCCATGGCCGGAGGCTATCTCGTGGCGACCAGATGTTCGAGAGGGACCGAATCACCGGAGCCCCGATCCCGCACAGACCGCCCAGGCCCCGCCCCGTCCGCACCCGACGTACACCGCCCCCGTCCCCGCCCCCGCCCCCGTCCCCGTCCGGCCTACACCGCCCCCGTCAGCTCCACCTGAATCTCGATCTCCACCGGCGCGTCCAGCGGCAGCACCGCCACCCCCACCGCGCTCCGCGCGTGCACACCCTTGTCGCCCAGCACCTCGCCGAGCAACTCGCTCGCGCCGTTCACCACGCCCGGCTGCCCCGTGAAGTCCGACGCCGAGGCCACGAACCCGACGACCTTCACCACACGCGCCACACGGTCCAGATCACCGGCCACGGACTTCACCGCGGCGAGAGCGTTCAGCGCACACGTACGCGCCAGCTCCTTGGCCTCCTCCGCCGTGACCTCCGCCCCCACCTTCCCGGTCACCGGAAGCTTGCCGTCCACCATCGGCAGCTGCCCGGACGTGTACACGTACACCCCCGACTGCACGGCCGGCTGGTACGCGGCCAGCGGCGGTACGACCGACGGCAGGCTCAGGCCCAGCTCGGCCAACCGCGCCTCGACCGCGCTCACGCCTTCTCCCGCTTCAGGTAGGCCACCAGCTGCTCGGGATTGTTCGGTCCGGGCACGACCTGGACCAGCTCCCAGCCGTCCTCACCCCAGGTGTCCAGAATCTGCTTCGTGGCGTGGACGAGCAGCGGCACGGTCGAGTATTCCCATTTCGTCATGCGGCCGACTTTAGCCGCTGCCCCACCCCCATCCGCAGCCACGTTGTCCACAGCCTCCGGCGTAGCCCGCGCGCGGACTGGTTAGGCTCGAATACGTGAGCAGGCTCCAGGTCGTCAGCGGCAAGGGCGGGACCGGAAAGACCACGGTCGCCGCCGCCCTCGCGTTGGCCCTCGCCACCGAGGGGAAGCGGACGCTTCTCGTCGAGGTCGAGGGCCGGCAGGGCATCGCGCAGCTCTTCGAGACGGAAGCGCTGCCTTATGAGGAGCGAAAGATCGCCGTCGCTCCCGGGGGCGGGGAGGTGTACGCCCTCGCCATAGACCCCGAACTGGCCCTTCTGGACTACCTCCAGATGTTCTACAAACTGGGCAGCGCGGGCCGAGCCCTGAAGAAGCTCGGCGCGATCGACTTCGCGACCACCATCGCACCCGGGTTGAGAGACGTACTCCTCACGGGCAAGGCCTGCGAAGCGGTCCGCCGCAAGGACAAGAACGGCCGGTTCGCCTACGACTACGTCATCATGGACGCACCCCCCACCGGCCGCATCGCCCGCTTCCTCAATGTCAACGACGAGGTCGCGGGTCTCGCCAAGATCGGCCCGATACACAATCAGGCGCAGGCCGTGATGCGGGTACTGAAGTCGGCCGAAACCTCCGTTCACCTGGTGACGCTGCTGGAGGAGATGCCCGTCCAGGAGACCGTGGACGGCATCGCCGAGCTGCGGTCGGCCCGGCTGCCGGTGGGACGGATCATGGTGAACATGGTGCGGCCCGAGGTGTTGGACGCGGCCGACCTGGAACTCGTACGCACGGTCCCGCGCACCGCGTTCGCACGCGCCTTGTCGGCGGCGGGACTGGGCGGAGCTCGACGCGGCGGAAACGCCGAGCGGCTGGTCGACCCGCTGGTCACCCAGGCCGGTGAGTACACCGAGCGGTACACGCTGGAGCACGAACAGCGGGCCGTACTGGGCGAACTGGGCCTGCCGCTGCACGAACTGCCGCTGCTCGCCGACGGGATGGACCTGGCGGGCCTGTACGAACTGGCCACCGAGCTGCGGGAACAGGGGATGTCATGAGCCCGGCCACCACACCCAACCGAACGCAACCCCACGACACTCCCGACCCCGCCCCCAACTCCGCTCCCACTCCCCATCCCCAAGACCAAGCCGCCCGCCACCGCCTCACCCCCGCCCGCCTGCTGGACCTCGACCCCCTGCTCGACGACCCCGAGACCCGCATCGTCGTGTGCTGCGGCTCGGGCGGCGTGGGCAAGACCACCACCGCGGCCGCCCTCGGCCTCAGGGCGGCAGAACGCGGCCGAAAGGTCGTCGTGCTCACCATCGACCCGGCCCGCCGGCTCGCCCAGTCGATGGGCATCGACTCGCTCGACAACGTCCCCCGCCGGGTGAAGGGCGTGGACGACTCCGCGAACGGTGAGCTGCACGCGATGATGCTCGACATGAAGCGCACCTTCGACGAGATCGTCGAGGCGCACGCGGATCAGGAGCGGGCGGCCACGATCCTGAACAACCCCTTCTACCAGTCGCTTTCGGCGGGCTTCGCGGGCACGCAGGAGTACATGGCGATGGAGAAGCTGGGACAGCTCCGGTCGAGGGACCAGTGGGACCTCATCATCGTCGACACGCCCCCGTCCCGTTCGGCGCTGGACTTCCTGGACGCGCCGAAGCGGCTGGGGTCCTTCCTGGACGGACGGCTGATCCGGCTGCTGACGGCCCCGGCGAAGCTCGGCGGCCGGGCCGGGATGAAGTTCCTGAACGTCGGGATGTCGATGATGACCGGCACCCTCGGCAAGCTGCTCGGCGGTCAGCTGCTCAAGGACGTCCAGACGTTCGTGGCCGCGATGGACACCACCTTCGGCGGCTTCCGCACGCGCGCGGACGCCACGTACAAGCTGCTCCAGGCGCCCGGCACGGCGTTCCTCGTGGTCGCGGCGCCGGAGCGGGACGCGCTGCGGGAGGCCACGTACTTCGTGGAACGGCTGGCCGCCGAGGACATGCCGCTGGCCGGCCTGGTGCTCAACCGTGTCCATGGCAGCGGCGCCGCCCAGCTGTCGGCCGAGCGGGCCCTCGCCGCCGCGGAGAACCTCGATGTCCCCGCCGACGCGGAACCCGCCGACGCCGAACTCATCGAGGCGGAACCCATCGACGCCGAAGCCGCCGCAGAAAATCTTGACGAGTCCCGCATTGTCGATCAGGTGGACGGGAAAGCAGTACTTCGTAACTCTCCCGACACGTACGACAGTTCAGAGTCCCCCGGCACCACGCAAGCCACCGCCCTGGACCAGGGCGCCGAGCAGCAAGGACGGCAGGATCGGCAGGTCCAGCAGGAACAGCGGGAACGGACCGTAGAACAACTCACCGCAAGCCTGCTGAGGCTGCACGCCGATCGCATGCAGCTGCTCTCCCGCGAGCAGCGCACGCGTGACCGCTTCACGGCGCGCCACCCCGAGGTGGCGGTCGCAGAGGTGGCCGCGCTGCCCGGCGACGTACACGACCTCGCGGGGCTGCGGGACATCGGAAACCGGCTCGCCGCCAAACGACCGGAGCTGCCCGACACCGAGGTCGGCGCCTGACTGGAGTCCCCTGCAGACCGAGTCCCCTACAGACCCAGTCCCTACGGATCGAGGCCGACGCCTGACTGAGGCCGGCGTCTGAGGAAACCCTCCTCAGCCCTCAGCCCGCTCAGCCCACGCCGTCCCCCATCAGCTCACCGCCGCGTAGTTCTCGTAGACCTCGTCGTCATCGAGAGGCAGGATGCCCGCCCCCTGCTCGTACTCCGTACGCGCCGTCTCCAGCAGTCGGCGCCAAGAGGTCACGGTCGGCCGTCGGCGCAGCAGTGCGCGGCGTTCCCGCTCCGTCATTCCTCCCCACACGCCGAACTCGACGCGGTTGTCGAGCGCGTCGGCCAGGCACTCCGTGCGCACCGGACATCCGGTGCACACCGCCTTGGCCCTGTTCTGCGCAGCTCCCTGCACGAACAGTTCATCTGGATCGGTAGTGCGGCAGGCCGCCTGCGCACTCCAGTCGACTACCCAGCCCATACCGGCGCCGTCCTCTCCCGAATCGAGGCTCCCCCACGGCGGCAGCGGCATATTCACCGCAGCCAGTTGAGGACGTTACGGAAGGCGGGCACAGCGCAACAGCCCCTTCGTGCCCAATCTTGCATGGCCCGAACGGACTATGGGTAAGCGGCAGATCACCCGGGGGAGTGACCTGACGACATACGTGACCATCCCGGCAAACCAGGACAGTTATGTTGCGTCACAACGGGCGCCAGGTGACACACCAGGCGGATTCGGACACATCCTCACCAAAAAAGTTGAGGAATCTCCGGAACGATTCGGGGTCGCCGGACGTATTGATACGTAGCCCTACAGCTGTGACAGTTGAGAGCAGCTTAGGCCAATGCCTATACGTGTGTCCGGCAAATGAGAACGTAGGCTGCCCCCATGCCAAACAAGCGCTCGGGCGGGGGGCTGTCCTCCGCGCAGCAGGCCGCCAAGTTCCTCGGTATCAGTGTGCTCTCGGGAGCCGTGTTGGCCGGTATCGCGTTGCCCGCGGCCGGCGCGCTGGGTCTCGCGGCCAAGGGGTCGGTGGAGAGCTTCGACGAGCTCCCGGTCAACCTGAAGACGCCCCCGTTGAGCCAGCGCACCACGATCCTCGACGCCAACGGCGGCCAGATCGCCACGGTCTACTCGCGCGACCGCACGGTGGTCGGCCTCAAGGACGTCTCGCCGTACATGCAGAAGGCGCTCGTCGCGATCGAGGACTCGCGCTTCTATCAGCACGGGGCGGTCGACCTGAAGGGCGTGCTGCGCGCGCTCAACAAGAACGCGCGGAGCGGCGGCGTCTCGCAGGGCGCCTCGACGCTCACCCAGCAGTACGTGAAGAACGTCTTCGTGGAGGAGGCCGGCGACGACCCGACGAAGGTCGCGCAGGCCACCCAGCAGACCCTCGGCCGCAAGATCAAGGAACTGAAGTACGCGATCCAGGTCGAGGAGGAGCTCGGGAAGAAGAAGATCCTCGAGAACTACCTGAACATCACGTTCTTCGGCCAGCAGGCATACGGCGTCGAAGCCGCGGCCCAGCGCTACTTCTCCAAGCACGCCAAGGACCTGACGCTGTCCGAGTCGGCCCTGCTGGCCGGCATCGTGCAGTCCCCCAGCCGGTACGACCCGGTCAACGACGAGGCCGAGGCCACCAAGCGGCGCAACACCGTACTGCGGCGCATGGCCGAGGTCGGTGACGTCTCCCGGGCCGAGGCCGACAAGGCGATGGAGCAGCCACTGGCCCTGAAGGTCAGCCGGCCCAAGAACGGCTGCATCACGGCCGTCCGGGGCGCCAGCTTCTTCTGCAAGTACGTCGGGAAGGTCTTCGTCAACAGCCCGGTCTTCGGTAAGACCAAGGAAGCCCGGGTCAAGCTCTGGAACCAGGGCGGCCTGACCATACGTACGACGCTCGACCCGCAGTCGCAGAACTCGGTCCAGGATTCCCTCAAGGCCCACGTCTACAAGAGCGACAAGGTCGCCGCGGCCTCCACGCTGGTCGAGCCCGGCACCGGCAAGGTCCTCGCGATGGGCCAGTCGAAGCCGTTCGGCTACGGCAAGAACGAGACGGAGTACAACTTCTCGGTCGACAATGCGATGGGCGGCTCGAACTTCGGCTTCCCGACGGGTTCGACGTTCAAGCCGTTCCTGGCCGCGGCGGCGCTGGAGGAGGGCAAGCCCCCGACGCAGGTGTACCCGGCGCCGTACGAGATGCAGTACCCGGACACGGTCCAGACCTGCAGTGGCAAGCCGTGGGTCAACGACGGCACGCCGAAGTACAAGCTGGAGAACGAGAGCGAGTCCGAGGTCGGGCCCTACCCGCTCAAGAAGGCCATGGCCAAGTCGGTCAACACCTACTTCGTGCAGATGCTTTCCGACATCGGCATGTGCCCGGTGGTGAAGATGACCAACGCGCTGGGCGTGGTCCAGGGCAACGGCACCAAGGTTCCCGAAGTTCCCTCGTCGATGACGCTCGGCTCCACCGGCCTCTCCCCTCTGACGATGGCGAGCGCGTACGCGGCCTTCGCCAGCCGGGGCACGTACTGCACGCCGATCGCGATCGAGTCGATCACCAGGACCGTCGGCGGCGTGAAGAAGTCGCTGGCGGTGCCGAAGTCGACGTGCTCGCGCGCGATGAGCGAGAAGACCGCGGACACCGTCAACACGCTGCTGCGCGGCGTGGTCGACTCCGGTACGGGTAAGGAGGCCGGTCTGTCGGGCCGCCAGAGCGCCGGTAAGACGGGTACGACGGACGAGCGGAAGAACGCCTGGTTCGTCGGCTACACGCCGAACATGTCGGGCGCCGTCTGGGTCGGCAGCGCCACCCAGAAGCTCAAGATGACCGGGATCACCATCGGCGGTGTCTACCACGAGAAGGTCTTCGGCGGTGACACTCCCGGCCCGATCTGGCGGGACGCCATGTCCGGCGCCCTGGAGGGCAAGAGCGTGGAGACCTTCACCCTCGTCAACATCCCCGACGAGAAGAAGAAGGACCCCGGCAAAGGCAAAGGTGACGGCAACGGCGACGGGAACGGGAACAGCGACGGGAACGGCGACGGGAACAACGCCGGCGCCAACGGCGGCTTCGGCGGTCTGGCCGACGGCGGCACCAACGGCGGCACCAGGCCGGCACCCTCGTTCTCCCTCCCGGAGGGCTGGTTCCAGGGCAACGTGAACGGCGGGAACAGCGGCAACGGCAACGGCGGGAACGGGCCGTAGACCGAGGGTTCAGCGTTCTTGTACGGCGGTGGGGGCGCCCCTTGTCATCCAACAGGGGGCGCCCCCACCGCCGTACAAGCCAGGCGTACAAGCCAGGCGTTAAGCCGTCCGTGTCGTCCGTGTCGTCCGTATCCGTATAAGCCGTGGGTATAAGCCGTCCGTATAAACCGTACGGACGGCACACAGGTCTCTCAGCCCGCGAGCAGCTTCTTGACCACAGCAGCGACGCGACCGCCCTCGGCCCGGCCGGCCACCTTGGGGTTCACGATCTTCATGACCGCGCCCATGGCCCGCGGCCCCTCGGCGCCCGCCGCCTTCGCCTCCCCGACGGCCTCGGCGACGATCTGGTGCAGCTCCTCGTCGGACAGCTGCTCGGGCAGGTAGGCGGCGAGCACCTCGCCCTCCGCCTTCTCCCGCTCGGCACTCTCGGCGCGACCACCCTGCGCGAAAGCGTCCGCGGCCTCGCGGCGCTTCTTCGCCTCACGCGTGAGCACCTTCTGCACCTCGTCGTCGGAGAGCTCGCGCTTCTGCTTGCCCGCGACCTCCTCCATGGTGATCGCGGTGAGCGTCAGCCGGAGCGTCGAGGAGCGGAGCTCGTCGCGTTCCTTGATGGCGGCGTTGAGGTCTTCCTGCAGCTTCGACTTGAGCGTGGTCATGGCTTGATTGTCGCAGGTGCCGGAGTCCGGACGCCCCTTCATTTAAGGGGCGGTGGGGACGGGTCCCCTCCGGGGTCTGACACGATGGACGGATGCGCGCGCGATACGGAGTACCTCTGTCCATCGCGGCGGCTGGCGCCGCCGGTCTGGTGTACGCGGCGGGTTTTGAAGCCCGCTCCTTCCGCCTCCGACGAGTGACGGTCCCCGTCCTCCCTTCCGGAATGCGCCCGCTGCGCGTGCTCCAGGTCTCCGACATCCACATGGTCGGCGGCCAGCGCAAGAAGCAGCGCTGGCTGCGTTCGCTGGCGGGCCTGCGCCCGGACTTCGTGATCAACACCGGGGACAACCTCTCCGACCCGGAGGGCGTCCCGGAGGTCCTGGACGCGCTCGGACCACTGATGGAGTTCCCGGGGGCGTACGTCTTCGGCTCCAACGACTACTACGGTCCCAAACTCCGTAACCCAGCCCGCTACCTGTTCGAGAAAGCCCAGGGCAGCCACGGCCTGAACGGCAACGCACCCGCCGTGAACGCGATCCACAACCCGTGGGAGGACCTGCGGGACTCCTTCGACGCGGCAGGCTGGCTGAACCTGACGAACACCCGGAACGCGCTGAAGATCGAGGGAATGTCGATCGAGCTGACGGGCCTGGACGACCCGCACATCAAGCGGGACCGCTACGCGGAGGTGGCCGGCGGCCCGTCGGGCGGCGCCGACTTCTCGATGGGCGTCGTCCATGCCCCGTACCTGCGGGTCCTGGACTCCTTCACGGCGGACGACTATCCGCTCATCCTGGCCGGCCACACCCACGGCGGGCAGCTGTGCCTCCCCTTCTACGGTGCCTTCGTCACCAACTGCGACCTGGACACGGACCGGGTGAAGGGCCTGTCCACGCACACGGCAGAGGGGCGTACGTCGTACCTCCACGTGTCGGCGGGCTGCGGCACGAACCGCTACACCCCGGTCCGGTTCGCGTGCCCACCGGAGGCGACGCTGCTGACGCTGACGCCACGGGAGTGAGCGCGGGGGGCGGCGTGGTCGCCGACTTGTCGGCCAACCCGGTCGCCGCCCCGCCGGCCCTCCCCGGTCGCCGCCCCGTCGGCCCTCCCCGGTCGCCGCCCCCGTCGGCCAACCCGGTCGCCATCACACTGACCGAGCTGGCGGCCATCCCGGTCGCCACCCGCAGGCCAACCGGGTGGCACTCCGCCGGCCTTAACCGGGTGCCACCCCGCAGGCCAACCCTGCGCCCGCGCAGGAAGTAACCCGCACGGACCGCCCGTATCGCCCCTTTTGGCGGTCCTGCTTAGCGTGAGGGCATGACCGCCCCGATACCCAGGGACATCCCGGACCTGCCCGCCCTCCCCGGTATGCACCCGCTGCTGCCCTCGCCCGTCCCCGCCACGGCGGTGGTGACCCCAGTACGCCGCCCCCTGGCCGCCGCCTACCGCCTGTTGGTCGCCCTGGCGGCGGCCGCGGGCGTGATGATCGACCTGCGCCTCGGTAGCCCGGCCCGGGTCCTGAGCTACTTCACGATCCAGAGCAGCGTCCTGCTGGCACTGGTCATGATCTTCTCGGCCCGCCGGGCGTGGAGCGCTCGCCGCCCCCTGCCGTCGGCGCTGACCGGGTCAGCACTGCTCTACGTGACGATCATGGGCCTGGTGTACCACCTGCTACTGGCGAACGAGGCGAGCCCGTTCACGATGACAGGCTCCGTCACCACCGGGACCGCCGCTCCCACGGGCTGGCTCACCCTCTCCGACCAGATCCTGCACACGGCGGTCCCCGCCGCCGCCCTCCTGGACTGGCTCCTCCTCACGTCCCCCGGCCGCCTGCATTTCCGCCAGGCCGCCCCTTGGCTCCTCTACCCCCTGGCCTACCTCGCGTTCTCCCTGACCCGCGGCGCACTGCTGCCACCCGGCACTCCGGCCCGCTATCCCTACCCCTTCCTGGACGTGGACCTCCACGGCTACAGGGGCGTCCTGGGCAACGCCCTCCTGCTCGGCCTCGCCTTCTACGCCCTCGCCATCCTGCTCGTAGCCCTCGACCACACCCGCCCGAACCCCACCCGCCACCGCGCGAAAACCGGATTTCGTCTCCAGCCACCAGTGGGCTAAAGTAAACGACGTCGCCGCGACAAGCAGGACAAGCAGCGACATCGGGGTGTAGCGCAGCTTGGTAGCGCGCTTCGTTCGGGACGAAGAGGTCGTGGGTTCAAATCCCGCCACCCCGACAGGGAAGTACCAGGTCAAGGGCCTGATCCTCAGTGAGGATCAGGCCCTTCCTGTATCTCTGGTGATCGTTTGGGAGAAGTCTGGGAGAAGATCTTGGTCGGGGTCTCCCGGATGACGCTCGCTCTCAGCCAGTCACGCCGAAGCTCGGCAAGCGCGAAAGCTGGGCAGTCGCAAACGCGCTGGGCAGAACGGCTGCTCGTGCTCCTCACTTCCCTGGCGATTCGGATCATGAACGGGCACCCGTACTCGGTACTCAGCCATGTCAGGTGGAGGGTCACCCGGACTGCCTCCCCTTCCTCCCTGACCGCTTGCGCACCGACGCCTTCCGGTGACCCCCCATACCCTTCCTCCCCCGCGTGCGAGCCTGAGTCCGGCCACGTTGCCAGCCGACCGGATTGGACTGCGGCCAATGCGGTCTATCCGCTCTCGGCATGGCCCAGGCAGTTCCTGTCGTCCTCGATGGCAGCGGGATCCATCCTCGGAGCCCGCGGTGAGGTTGCCGAGCATGGCCGCTCATTGCAGGTATCCCAAGAAACATCGGACTGGTCAGAGTTCTAGCTGCGCCATGGCGGGCCGCAGAAGGGGCCATCGAGCTCAACGGCAAAGCCTGCTGTCCGAAGCGCCCCCAGGAGTTCGCTCCGAGGCCGGCCAGTGTGCGCCAATACCCCCGAAGAGCCGCGCTACGCAATGACTCCACGGAACTTAGCGCTATGGCACGTGCACGATGAGAACCGTCGATCAGCATTCGATAGGAATCACTTATAGATCCTCCGTGGGTGGCGAGTTCAGGCGAGACAAGGCTCCACACCACGCCCAGAGAACCGGGCCTCGCCCCCAGAACGCGTGCCCCCATCGGCGAGGGATTGATCCCACGAGACCAGGCCGCGAGGCGGGGCACAATGTGCTGCCTGAACACCGGGTGCTGAAGCGCTGCGAACGGCGCAGGGAGTTCCGGTACATCGGCCCAAGGATCCCGGACCGTGAAGCGCCTACGAGCCTTCGGCGGGGCGGGAAGTGACGGCGCCTCCTTCCCACTTCGGCGTCTTCTGTATGCCTTCTGTCGACACGCACTCGAGCAGTACAACCGCGTTCGGCCTGTGGGCGGTTGAGTGACGATGGCTTCGCACTCAGGCCAGATGCAGCGTTGCAGCACAACCACTTCGCTGGAGTGAGCTCTCACCACCTCGGAACGGAGTGGACCGTGCTCCCACCGGATCTCCTCCAAGAGGGAGCCGGCGTACCCGGAAGTGCGGAGGTTCTCCAGTGCGTCTGCGACAACGGCTTCTACGTTGGATGGGGGCGTATCAAGACGACGGGCCACCTGGGCAGTTGGAGCCCCTTGCAGTCTCAGAAGGAGGAGGTCCCGTTGAGCGCCGTCGAGTTCCGCGAGAGCCTGACTCAGGACGTCACTGCCCACGTACCGGGCCGTGGGATCTCGAAAAGACTTTCTACGCCTCGCGGCCCTGGTTCGCATTCCCTTCACCCCCTCCCGCTTCCATCGACTCCCTTTGCCGACGGTGAGTTCGACGCGGTCATTATCGACCCGCCCTACTACGACGCCTTTCAGTACGGCGACCTCTCGGACTTCTTCTACGTCTGGCTCAAGAGGTCCATCGGACACCTGTACCCCGAACTCTTCGCCACCGCACTGACTCCCAAGCGTGCCGAGGTAATCCAGAATCGGGCCCAGCGCGACTCCGCCGAGTACATATCCCGCGACGAGTTCGAGGCCCGCCTTCAGCGCGCTCTGGACGAGGTCGCCCGGGTCGTCGCGGACGACGGCATCGTTTCGTTGGTCTTCGCCCACACCGACAACGCCGCCTGGGAACACCTGCTGCGCGCCCTGCGTCGGGCCGGCCTGAAGGTCACGACGTCATGGCCAATGCAGTCCGAAAGGGCAGGACGCACCACCGACAACGTCGGCTCAGTGCTGGCCTCTTCAGTGGTACTCGTCTGCCGCAAGGTGGGCGATGCCACCGACGGCTTCTACGACGACGTGGTCCGCGACCTGGATGCCCGCATCGCCGAACGCCTTGCTGTCTTCGATGACATGAAACTGTCCGGCGCCGACTACTTCGTCTCGGCCATCGGCCCCGCCTTCGAGGTCTTCGCCCGCTACTCCCGTGTCCTGCGCCTGTCGGGAGACGAGGTGGGAGTCGACGAGCTGATGGTGCTGGCTCGTCAAGCTGTGGCTCGACACGCCACCAGGTCACTTACTGGAGGCGAATCCCTGGAGCGCCTGGACAGCCGTGCGCTCTTCTATCTCACTTGGCGCTGGGCATACGACGGTCTGGCAATTCCCGCAGATGATGCATACATGCTGTGCCGCGCGTTCGATCTTCATCTGGACGCCCTCACCGTACGGGGAGGGCTGATACGAAAGTCCGGCTCCGACTACAAGCTGCTCGGACCTCATGAGCGCCGCAGCATCACGCTCGGCCAGCGTCCCTCCTGGGTGGATGTGATGCACTCCGCCTGCCTGCTCTATGACGAGGGCCGCCGCCAGGAACTCGACGCGCTGCTCGGCGCCAGTGGCGCGGGCACCGAGCCTGCTTTCTGGGCGCTGGTCACCGCCGTCACCCAGCTCCTGCCGGAAGGCTCTCGTGAGCGCACTCTCTTGCTCGGTCTCGGTGGCAATCGCGACGACTTGGCGGAACGGGCTGCCAAGTACTCCCCGGACTTCGAGGAGCTCACTCTCTTCGGCACGCAGCCCTGATACCGATCCAGCACCCGCATAGCGAAAGGAATTTCCGTCCCGTGGCCGGCCTCAAGAGTTGGAACGAGATAGCCCCTCCGCACCTGGACATTGTCAACGGCTCGTTCGACGAGGCGCTGTTCGCCGCAGACCTGGGCCTGGTCAGCAAGGGAGAAGGTCCACAGGATTACCGCGATGCCCAAATCTTCGTACAGAAAACATATTTGACGGAGAATCTGCGCAGCGCTCTTGTCGAGATCGGGAATCGGCTGGCCGGAGACCCCGCCGCCAAGGCAGTACACAGAATGCAGACGGAATTCGGTGGCGGAAAGACCCACACCCTGCTGTCTGCCTACCATCTTTTCGGCAACGCCCGCGCTCTGTCGCGTACCCGGCTCGCCCGCCAACTCGCCCCCTCCATCGTGGATGGCCGCCTTCCGCAAGCCACTGTCGTAGTCCTCGATGGCTCCGGTCTGACCCCAGATCGTGCCAAGGAGAACCGTTCCCCGGGCCGTACCCTGCTCGGTCATCTCGCCTTTCAACTTGGCGGGCAAGAAGCGTACGAGAACGTTCGAACCGAGGACGAGGCCCGCCAAGCGACCTCCACCGCCCATCTCGTGGCCTTGCTCAAGCGCTACACGCCCTGCCTCATCCTTATGGACGAGACTCTCGAATACCTGGCGAAGACCATCACTGCCGATGGCGACCAGGGCGCTCTGACCACCAACACGCTCGTCTTTATAAAGGAGTTGACCACCGCTGTCGCCAATACCCCCGGCGCCTGCCTGGTCGCGACCCTCACCGCTTCCCACCTCGAAGACTTCACAGGTATCAACCATGAGGACCTGCTGGAGCGCTTGGCGAAGATATTCGGCCGGACGGAGAACGTCATCACGCCGGTGGAAGGCGATGACATCTTTCCTGTCCTGCATACCCGACTGTTCCAGAGCACTGGAACTCCTGCCCAGCGCCGTGCAGTGGCGGACGCATACGGCGACTACTACGCCGAGCAGTTCGGTGACGCTCTCCCGGCTGTTTACCGTGATCCTGCCTACCGCGACCGTATCGAGGCCGCTTACCCCTTCCACCCCGAGCTGATCGACTTACTCACCCATCGCTGGGGCTCGCTGTCCGGCTTCCAGCGCACGCGCGGAGCACTGCGCACCCTCGCGCACAGCATCAAGGCTCTCCATGCGGAGGGGCGCGTCTCCCCCCTCATCCACCCGGGAGACATCCCTCTTCATGATCCTGGGGTGCGGGCCGAGATTTTGAAGATCACCGGTGGTTCTTACCTGTCGGCTCTGAACGCCGACATCATTCGCGAGGATTCGCGAGCCCGCATCGAGGACCAGCGCCGCGGCGGCGAGATCGAGAAGCTGCGACTCGCGACCAAGCTCGCCACGACAGCCTTCGTCAACTCCTTCGGCTCCGACAGGGTCCTGGGGGCATCCGACGCCCAGATGACCGTCGGTGTGGGCCGACCGGGGCTGTCTCGCGGCGCCCTCGAAGATGTCCGGGACACCGTCAAGAATGTCGCCTGGTACATGCGCTACGAGGGCGGCCGCTACCGTTTCACCACCGAGCCCAACCTGAACAAGGTCATCGTCGAGCGTGAGAGCGCTGTACCCGAGGACGCGATCGCCGAGCTACTGGAAGAGGCCACCAAGAGTGTGGCTCCGGCCAAGTCTCCCTGGCGCACGCAGACCGGCGTCCTGAGCTCTGCGGATGTCCGTGACGAACCTCGTCTGACACTCGCTCTGCTCGATCCCGAGCACCGGGTCGAGCCCTCGGAACCCGTCACCGTCAGGGACGCATCCCATCGAATCCTGAGCGAATACGACCAGTCCGGCCGCACCAACAAGAACGCACTGGTCGTAGTCGCTCCCGACACAGGCGCCCTCGGCCGTGCCCGTGCACTAGCGCGGACCCTGGCGGCGATGCGCGAACTGCGAGACGACGTACACCGACTGAAGCGGTTCAATCAGGAACAGCAGGACGACCTGCGCGAGAGGGTCGTACGCGCCGAGGACCGACTCCCCGCGCTGCTCACCATGGCTTACCGCCATGTGTTCTTGCTTGCCAACGGCACGGGCGGATCCCCGCCCTCCACACAGCACCTAGACCTCGGGGCCGCACGCGCCAGCGAGACCGTCACCTCACGGGTCACGGAACGACTGCGGTCAGGTGACGGTCTACTGGACAGGCTCGCTCCCGCCGCGTTGTTGTCGGACCGCTTCGACCTGCTTCCGGCAGACGTGGAAGCTGTCGAGATAGAGGACCTGCTCAAGGCATTTCGGCGCTTTCCGAGGCTACCGAAACTCGCCTCTGTCGAGGTGCTGCGAGACTGTCTCACTGAGGGGGTAAGACGTGGAGTCTTCGGCCTCATTTCGGGCGCCACTTGGCAGGCAGCCGACGCAGTTATCCGCATCGGGGAGGAGATCTCACCGGATGAGATCGACTTCCAGCCGGGCACGTGGCTGGTACGGGCCGCACGTGCCCAGGCCCTGCGTGGCCCCGAGACACCGCCTGCGCATCCTTCTGACACGGGCAGCCCGCGAACAGGGACGGCTGTTGTCCCCGGGACCAGAGAGCCGACGACCTCAGAGGTACCGGCGCCAAGGCCGCCCTCAGTAGGCCCCACTGGTCTTCGACTGCATATTGCAGATGTACCAGCCGACAAAGTTCGCGATGTCGTCAAAGTGGCGGTGCTGCCTTTCGCCGCACAGGGCGCCGAGGTCCGCGTAGAACTGGACGTCTCCGTTCGAGCCTCGAAGCCGATACCCCCGCATGTCATTGACTTGGTCGTTGAGGAGGGTCTCGGCCAGCTTGGTCTCCAGGCTGAGACGTACGAACAATAGGCGGCGATGTCCTCGATGCAGGCAGCGAAGGGCACAGCATGGCCTCGGACTGCCAAGTGACGGCGCGCTCGCACAGCTCCGATCTCCCGGTCTCCGAGGTCCCTTCGGACAACGGGATCCACGTCGTGGTTCGGGCGTCCGGGACAGCCCCGGTCTTCCTGGCGACGAGCACGGCCTGGTGACGCAAGCAGCGTCATCCAGCGGTGAGCGTGGAAGAGCTCGCAGCGAAGTGGGTGGCCGGCGCCGAGGTCGTCTACATCGGCAAAGCGGATGCCGGTGCCGCCAGCGGCCACGGTCTGCGTAGGGGCTCGCGCAGTACGCTCGCCATGGTGTCGGCGGCACCAGCCACCACGGCGGGCGGGACGTCTGGCAGTTGGCGGATCACTCCGCTCTGTTAATCGCGTGGAAGACCGACGCGCACCCGCGCGACGCCGAGAAGGCTCTGATTGCCGAGTTCGAGGCGCTGCACAGCGTGCTGCCGTTCGCGAACCTCAAGCGCTGACGAGCCCTTCCCCGGCAACCCGCCCTGACCGCAGCGGCGGCGGCGGCGGCCGTGGAGATTCATGTCCTCAGTCTCCCCACCCAACGGCAGGGGTCCAGCCGAAACGTTCTGGCTGGACCCCTGCGCAGTTGATCAGCTGCGGACCGAGCAGTTAGGCCTGCTTTTCCTGGCCCTCCTCGGAGGCGGAAGGCAGCGGTCCAACTTCCTCACCCGATATCTCCGTTGATCGGCCGCCGTCGAGCGTCGCGCCGAGCTTGCGGAGCGCGTTGCGGGTCTGCTCGGACGGCACGTGCGTGTAGACCTCCATGGTCACCGAGATCTGCGTGTGCCGGAGGATCTGCCTCGCAATGCGCGGGTGGACGTCCAGAGCAGCCAGCAACGAGCCGCAGGTGTGGCGGGTGTCGTGGACGCGGATCAGCCGGACCCCGCCTCGGCACAGCGGAAGGCGAAGCGCCGGTTGAAGTTCCGGGGCTCGACCGGTGTGCCGTAGCGGGTCGTGAAGACGAGGTCGGACTCGGTCCACAGGTCGCGGGCGGCCAGCTTCGCTGGTCGTCTGGTCGGCGCTGAATGCAGCCGGCCTCACCGCGTCGCCTACTCCACCCACGCGGCCTGTCGTCCACATCCTGCCATTGACTCACCGATGTTTTGCCGGCCCCGGCCTGCCTGGCGGTTGTTCCGAAGAGTACGTCTACACCGACGCCGTAGGTTTTGCGACCAGCAGTGAAATGGGTGACGAGTCTCCCGGGTAGATATCCGATATCGAAAGGCCGGCCTGGGAGAGCAGAGCCGCGAATTGTTCCTCGGTCCGCTCGCGACCACCGGCGATGCTGAGCATGTGAAGGTCCAGCAGCCTTGCTACCCGCAGGCTGGAAGCACTCGGCCGTACGGCCTCCAGGATGAGCAGGTGGCCTGTGGCGGGAAGGCTTTCCCGAACCTGGGTGAGCAGCTTGGCCGCCTCCTCGTCACCGAAGCAATGCAGGACCGCTGACAGAACGTAGACGTCACCGGCAGGGAGCGGGTCGGTGAAGATATCGCCGCTGACGATGTCGCACCTCTTGAGTATCTCGGCATCCGCCAGTTTGGCGGTTGCCAGTTCCGCGACCTCCGGCAGCTCGAACAGTACTCCTCGCAGATGGCTGTTCTTTTCGAGTATCGCTTGGAGTAGGACGCCCGAACCCCCTCCGAGGTCGACGACGGTGTTGGCGTTGGAGAAGTCGAACGCTCCCACCGTCGGCATTTTGAATGCATGGACGAAGTCCGTCATGGCTCGGGTGAAGATCGCGAGCAGGGAGGGGTTTTCCCTCAGCTGCGAGAATATGTCAATTCCTGGTGCGGCTGGTTCTCCGGTACGGATGCTCTCCTCTAGGTGAGCGGCCGCCGGGTAGGACGCAACACCCTGACAGAGCACGTAGTTCTTCAACGAGAACGGCGAGTCCTCCCTGAGGATGTGTCCAGCATCGGTAAGCTCGAAATCCCCGGTTGATTCGTCGTACCTGAGCAGCCCCAGCTCGATGAGAGTCAGCAGCAGCCGCTCCAGGGTGTCAGGATCGCACTGGGTGATCTGCGCCAGCTGGGATTTAGTCGTGTGACCGTTCCAGATGTGGTCGGCGAGTGCGAGTCGGGCTGCGACATGCGTGGCCTGGAAGGCCAAGAAACTGGTGGCCAGTTCAAGGACCCGAAGCGCCGCGAATTGGGCCTGCTGCTCGTTTGAATCTTGTTGAGGGGCGTTCACACTATCGCGAGTTTTATCGCTCATATCAATCACATCCCAGAGAGTGTTCTACGACGGCAAAGCGTTGAGATAGTGTGGCGGGCCAGGGAAGGCGGTTGGCGAGGTAGAGCGCTACGAAGGGGACCTCTCTGTGATAGCAGACGGTGGATGTCCCTTTTCCGTAGATCTCATTACCGGCAACCAGCACCGGGATTTCGGCAAGGAAATATTGTGCGGCGATCGCGGCCTGCTCGGTTGTAATTCGAGTGGTTTTCGGATCACGGCGAAGTAGCGTCTCCGTGGCGATCTCGAGGCAGTAGCTCCGGAACCAGTCGTCCCCGGCGAACAGTATGTCCGCCTCATCGCGAATTCTTCGGTACACCGAATTGTCCGCCAGCTCGGAGAATTCCTGAATCATCGTCGACGGATCGGAGACGCCTACCGCGGAAAGAGCAGTGATCACCTTCCTGCGGAGGCTTCCGACGATGTTACGACACTTCCTCCTGGCCTTTCCCTCCGGCCAACCTCGCGCGATCAGATTGCAGGAGGCCTCCTCAGCTCCGGGGAGCACGAAATTTACGTGGGAAAAGGTCTCCAAAGCCCAGTGAGCTATATGGTGTATTCGCTCCTGGCTGAAGTAGCTGTTGAAGGGGCTGACTCCGATGATGCCGTGGTCGAGCGCCAGGCTGTCCTCCCACTCCGGCAACAGCCACTTCACCTTCGGGGCCGTCGCGCCTACGACTTCGGCCTTGACATCGGCCTCGACATCGGCCTCGACATCGGCAAGGCCAGGGACGTGAGCAAAGCTCACATCGGAAGAGTGGGACATCAAATACTGCCTCCTAGGTCCTCATGGCACAACACATGTTGGTTATGTGCAGCTGCTTGCGCGCGCTCAGGAGTATGTGCCGTCTACTCGATCGGAATCCTCAACAGGACTCGAAACGTTTCCGCCCGCTGCTCCCATGAATGCGTCCACTTGAAACCCGGGCGTTCTATCGCGGCTCGAACAGCAGACGTAGCGAGGCAGGGCCACGGGCGTAAAGGCCATGCTCGGCATATTCGAAGCCGGGAAGATAACGAATATTGCTCATAGCATCGAGGAGTGCATTGGCGGCTGTTTCAATTGTCATCCTCGCATAACCGGCCCCGATACAGAAGTGACGTCCCGCCCCGAAGGTGACGTGCCGGGCGGCAGCGGTGAAAGCCCGGTCGGAGCCAAGCTCGGTCCTGTCGATACGGAACTCATCCGGTTGGCGGAAGACCTTGGGGTCGCGATTGGCCGCGGCGATCATGGAGAAGACGGTCGACTCGCCCGGCAGTATTCCGCCACTTACCGGAATATCGGTGGTAGTGCGCCTGGGGACGAGATGTACCGGCGGAGTAAACCGGAGAGTTTCCGCTATCGCAAGCGGAATCAGACTGCGATCTCTTCGGATTTGATCGGCCTGTTCGGGATGGTCGATGAGATTATGGATGAGCAGGACCACACCCTTTTCCGCCGGCTCGGCGGCCGCAATGAGTATGTTGAGGCACAGAGCGCGGATCTCGGGGGTCGTCAAATCCAGTTCGGCGAAATCCCCGGACGCGAGGACAGAGATGACGTCGCTGCCTGAGGACCGGCGCCGGGAATCGATAATGGGGTCGAGGTACTCCGCCAGTTGCTTACCGCACGAGACGCCTTCTGTGGCTGTCTCATCGTCGAGTTCAACAGCGACGGCGTAGGCAAGGATGCCCTGATACCAACCGGTGAGCTGCTCGGCATCCTTCTCGGGTAGCCCCAGAATATCCAGGATGCTCTGGATGGCGAACTGGCCCGCGAAGTCACGCACCAGGTCGACGTGGCCACGCGCGCGCCATTCATCGATGAGACCCTCGACTCGACGCCGAACGGTCTTTCGATGTTCGTCCAGTGCGTTGCCGCTGAAGGGCCTGATGGCAAGCTTCCGCCGGAGGGTAAGGTCCGCGCCCTCGTACTGATCGAGCACTGGCGCCCCCATTATCGGGCCCAGGCGACTTTCATATGCAGCAGTGGAGAACAACGGATCACGCAGTGCCCGGACCACGTCCTCATGACGGCTCAAAAAGTAGGCGTCGATCCCCTCGTGATAATACAGTGGATGCTCATCTCGCAGCGCCGCAAAGTGGCGGTACGGATCAGACTCGAATTCTGGCGACGTGACGTCGACAACTCCGGCCCCAAGACCCATTTGTCCATTCCGTTCACGAAATCTACTGATAACACATGAAGAAGAGGTTGCTCTAGTTACGGGTAGCCAGGGGTGGTCCTCGGAGGTTCAGCAGGTCGTCCGCGACCTGGTCGAACACCTTCTTCTCCAGCTGGTCGGTGATTTCCAGCAGCCTTTCCGGAAGCATAGCCCGGCCATGGCGCCTGGTAGCGGGCGGAACCGGGATTGCCCATACGTGCAGCCACGCTCGATCTTCCATTGAGCTGCCTTTGAGCTGCCTTGAGCCGCGCAGTGTTCGCGAAATTTCCCAATTTATTACTTCCAGATGGCGGTCGGCCCAGGGCTTTTGCAAGGTTAGCCCTGGGTATTCAGCGGAATTGGCGGAATGGCAGTTATGGGTCCCGGCGGCCGGATCCACCCCCGACACCCTCGCCGTCGGCCCCGCCGCAGGAGCCCCCGCGGTCCCGACGCAACCGCTCCCGCGAGCACGACCGCGGTGCCGGCTCCTCGGAAGGGCGGGCTGTTCGGGCGGCGTCGTGCGGATGCCGTGTCCGAGGCCGAAGAAATGCGGGCATGGATCGCAAGGACACAGGGGCTGGAAGCCGCGCGCGTCGCAGGTCTCGTACGGCAGGTCGAGGCGGAGGCCGCTGGGCGAAGCCGGTGCGCCCGTCGCAGGCGCAGGAGGAGTTGCAGCCCGGACAGCATGATGTACGGCGAAGCATCACTACGATCACCGTCATGGATTGGCTGGAGCGCGCCGCGAAGCTGAGGCAGTGGAGCCGGGGTGGGGTGCGGGCGCCGCACAAGCCGTTGCTGCTGCTGTACGCGCTGGGCCGTTTTCAGGCGGATGCCGCGGACGAGTTGCCGTACACCGCGGTGGAGGCGGATCTGAAGCAACTGCTGGCTGAGTACGGTCCGGCGCGGGAGACCACGCCCGCCTATCCCTTCCACCATCTGGTCAGCGACGGGGTGTGGGAAGTGCGGACCGAGCACGGCGCCGGCAGCCCAGGCACCGGGGTGCGGGAACTACGGGCCAACCGGGCCACTGGGCGGCTGGCCCCGGACCTTCGGGCTGCGCTCCGGCGGGAACCGCCGCTGCTGGGCCGTATGGCAAGGGTGCTGCTGGATCTGCACTTCCCACCGTCGCTGCACCAGGACCTGTGCGCCGCCGTGGGCCTCGAACTGGAAATGGCGGAGACCGACGCTCTGGCAGCGCCCGAGAGGCGGCAGCGGGACCGGCGGATGCGGGAGGCGGTGCTGACCGCGTACGAATACCAGTGCGCCTTCTGCGGCTACGACGGCCGGATCGGCGCGGTACCCGTCGGCTTGGAGGCCGCGCATGTGCGCTGGTGGGCGTTCGACGGCCCGGACGACGTCGACAACGGACTGTGCCTGTGCTCACTGCACCACAAGCTCTTCGACAAGGGCGTCCTCGGTATCGGTGACAACCACCGCATCCTGGTCTCGCAGCGCTTCGTCGGCCACAGCCCCGCCGCCCGCGAGTACGTCATAGCGCTCGCCGGCCGTCCGCTCATCGGACCTCAACCGGGCGCCCACCCCGTCGCGTCGATCCACCGCTCCTGGCACACCAGCCAGGTCTTCCACGGCAGCCCACGCCCCGCCACGGTCGCCTGATCGCCTGATCGCCGAGCGTCGGTCACGGGACCCACTGGTAAGGAGTGTGATACCAGGAGTATGGTCCATTGTATGGCGACGAAGAAGGTGACCGTGACGATCCCCGAGGATCTCCTGGACGAGATCCGCGCGGACGCGGCAGAGCGGGGCCTGTCGGCGTACGTCGCCGAGGCGCTGCGCTTCAAGCGCGACCGGGACCGGCTCCTGGAACTGGTCGACTGGCTGCAGGAAGAACACGGCCCCGTGACTGAGGACGAGCGTGTGGCAGCCCTCGACGAGCTGGAGGACCTCGACACCGAACACGAGCGGCGTCGAACCACCGGAAAACGCAACGCCGGAGAGGCTGCGTGAAGAAGCGAGCCGGTGAGCGCGGGCAGAGGCGACTCCGCGTCTTCGTCCTGGACTGTGAAGCCCTCTCCCTGGCAGTGCGCGGCGACCGGAAGATGATCGCCTGGCTCGACCTCGCGGCCCAGGGTGAGGCCGAGGTCGTGACGTCCCCGATGACCCTGGTCAAGGCGTACGACCACAGGACGACCGAACAGCGCTGGGACTGGGTACTGTCCCGGCTCCAGGTCGTCGATATCGGGAAGGACGAGGCCCGCCAGGCACGCCGGCTCCTGGCCGACGCCAAGTTGCACGGCCACAAGTACGCGATCGACGCTGTGCTCGCCGTCATCGCGCGACAGCAGAGGGGACAGGTCACCGTCTTCACCTCGGACGTCGACGACCTGGAGAAGCTGCTCCCGGACACGATCGTCGTCAAGAAGGTGTGACCCAGCGGCGCGCATGTGGGTGAGGGAACGCAACAGGCTGTAGGCGATGACGGGTTCGAAGGCGTTGAGCTGGAGCAGGCCCGCTTCGGCGGCCATCGTGACGGTCACCCGGCGGTGGGCCACTCGGCGGACACATCAACCAGCTCTTCGACACCAACCAGTTCACCGAGACCGAGACCCCGACGGCGACCGGGACCGCGACCGGGACCGGGACCGCGACCGGGACCGGGACCGCGACCGCATAAGACATCAGCCGGTCGGCGTCGGCACCTCCGCCCATACCGTCTTGCCCACGGGATGACGAGTCGTCGAACCCCAGCGCACGGCCAGGACGTCCACCAGGAGCAGGCCGCGGCCCGACTCGCCGTCGGGATACGACGACGGCGGGGCGACGGGCGGCCGTTTCACGGCGGCGGCGTCGGCGACCTCGATGCGGACCAGTCCCACCACCTCGTCGAGGCAGAGCCGGAGACGGAAGTCGTGCCCCGGTACGCGGCCGTGCTGTACGGCGTTCGCGGCGAGTTCGCCAACCACGAGGGCGACCGCGCACGACACGTCCGACTCCGGCGGGTACCCCCACTCCTCCATGCGCCGCACGGCGAGGCGTCGGGCGAGCTGGGCGCCTCGGGGCGAGGAGGCGAACTGCGCTGTGAGCGCCGGGCGTTCGGTGGCTCCACCGTCGAGCACGACGACTTCCGTCACAGGCGCAGGCACAGGCGCAGGCGCTTGGGCGTCCCTTCGGGGTTCTTCGCCATAGGTGGTCGTTCCTGTCAGCACAGCGTGTCCGTCCTTGCTGTCGAGTGCCTGCCGAGCGCTTTTCGAGCGCCTGTCGAGTCCCGGGAAGCCCCGCGATGTACGCGAGTCGTCACGTTCCGTACTCAAGAGTCGTCGGACAGCCCTACGCTCGGAAGGTGACACAGCATTACTTTTCGGCTCGTAAGGAACGGAAGTTACGCCTTGGCCAACGCAATTGACCCCAGTACGTCCATGGCCGCGCTGTTCGGTTCACGGGTGCGCAGGCTCCGTACGGCGGCCGGGCTGACCCAGGCCGAACTCGGCCAGAAGACCCACGTGGTGAGCACCCGGATCACACAGATCGAGCGGACCTCCGGGGCGAAGCCGACGCTGGACCTGGCGCAGGCGCTCGACGCGGTCCTCGGCGCGGACAACCTGCTGGTCGAGTTGTGGCCGTACGTGTACCGGGAGACGTTTCCGGACTGGTCACGGAAGTTCATGGAGTACTCGGAGCGGGCGGTGGCCATCCAGCAGTACGCCGCCCACGTGGTGCCCGGTCTTTTGCAGACGGAGAGCTATGCGCGGGAGGTCCTCAGCCTGGACGCATTACTCGACGGTAAAGAGCAGTTGGAGGAGCGGCTCACCGCCCGAATGGGGCGGCAGGAGCGACTCGGGTCGCATCACCGGCCTGAACTGTGGGCGGTTCTGGACGAGGCCGTGCTGAGACGTCCGATCGGCGGCCACCCTGTGATGCGGAAGCAGTTGGAGCGACTGCTCGGCGCGGCGACAGAACGTCACGTCGCCCTGCAGGTACTGCCGTTCGACCAGGGCGGGCATGAAGCGATGGGCGGTTCGCTGACGATCCTGACCCTCCCGGACGGTTCCGAGGTGGCCTACACAGAGGGCGCGGACTACGGCCAACTCATCGAAGAACCGACCATCGTCAGCCGTTACAAGGTGATTTACGATCGGCTGCGGGCGACAGCCCTGCCCCCGCTCATGTCGCTCGACATGATCCGGTCCGCGATGGAGGGTGACTACCGTGGCACGAGCATCCCGTCCCGATCTGAACGACGCCGCCTGGCGCAGGAGCAGCTACAGCAATCAGGCAGGGGGCGACTGCGTGGAGGTGGCCGACGGGTTCCCCGGCACCGTCCCCGTCCGTGACAGCAAGACCCCGCACGGTCCCACCCTGCGCTTCGAAACCGGCTCCTGGGCCGCGTTCATAGGCGAGTTGAGGACTGGTCAGCACCACGTCTGAGCCGACCATGGCCCGGCCGGGTGCCGGGGTCAGGTCCCGGTCACGTCCCGGCTCGACATGATCCGATCTGTGATGGAGGGCTACAACCGTGGAGCGAATGTCCCGTCCCGATCTGAACGGCGTCGCCTGGCGCAAGAGCAGCTACAGCAATCAGGAGGGCGGCAATTGCGTGGAGGTGGCCGACGGGTTCCCCGGCACCGTCCCCGTCCGTGACAGCAAGACCCCGCACGGCCCCGCCCTGCGCTTCGAAACCGGCTCCTGGGCCGCGTTCATAGGCGAGTTGAGGGCTGGTCAGCACCGCGTCTGAGTCGACCACGTCCCGGCCAGTGCCCGTCTTCCGGGCTCGCCGGTCCCTTGTCCGCGAGGGTCCGGCGGGCCACGGACCTCCTTAAAGAACCGGGGGAAAGAACTACCCACCCACCCACCCTCCCCGGCCAGGAAGCCCTCGTCACCCGTCCGAGTGACCGGCTTGCAGGGGCGGGATACGGACGGTTACGTTCACCGCGACAACCACAAACAAATACGGCCCCCGGCCGGGACGGCAATCCCGAACGAGGGCCTGACCAACCAGGAAGAGCTGACCTTCCCGATGGCTGACTCGCAGTCTAACGCGCCCCTGCGCGCCGACGCCGGAGCACCGACCTCCGGCGTGATCCACGTACGCACCCGCCTCACGGCCGAGTTCACCGTGATCTCCAACGCCCTCGCCCAGCGACCCGGCAGCGCGGTCACCATCGGCGTCGCGGTCTACATCCTCTCCCTGCCCGACGGCACCCCCATCACCATCGCCGCCCTGTGCAAACACTTCGACGAGGGCGAAATCCTCATCTCCCGCGCCCTCACAGAACTCGAAGAAGCCGGATACCTCGAACGCCGCCGCGAACGCCGGCCCACCGGACAGATCCGCACCCGAACATTCTTCTACGACATCCCCTACGGCAACCCGGAACCGGAAAGGGACCCAGACCCGGACCCAGACCCGGACCCGGAACCGGAGCAGGAGCAGGACGGCCCGCCCGAACCGCCCAAACCGCCCCGCCCCCGGCAGTCGCCCACCCCCGAGCAAGCCACACCCACACCGACGGCCACAAATGACTCGACGCCAGCGTCCCTCCCCACCCAGGAACAACCGCAGAAACCCGCGTCACTCTCCGACGCCGACCCCCAGGCAGTCGCCGTACTCACCACGCTCCGCCGCGTCGATCCACGCCTCCTCCTCTCCGAGCAGGAAGCCGTACGCCTGGCACCGGCCGTCACCCAATGGCTCACCGCCGGAGTCACACCCTCCCAGATCACCGCACTGCTCACCGCGCGACTCCCCGACCACTTCCTGACCCGCCCCGCAGGCATCCTCGCCTTCCGCCTCCGCGAAACACCCCTCCCCGCCCCACCCCCACTCCCCGACCCCCAGCACACGAAACAACCAACCGTGCAGCCCTTCCAAACCTGCGACGGCTGCGAACGAGCCTTCCGCGCCCCCACACCCGGCCACTGCCGCGACTGCCGATCCGAAGCACCCAGGAACCGTCTCCGCGCGGCCTGCTGAGCCCTCGGGCCGGGAGGCTTGATGCGCGACGATGCTTCACCCGATACCAGGCAGGACAGCAGGAGGAGGTGGGGCATGATCGGCAGGTTCGGGGACGGACTCCTGACTCCCGCGGAAACAGCCTCCTACCTGGAGTCCGTACGGGTGATCGTGATCGACCCGAGGTTCGGGCACGAGAGGCCCGTCGTGGCAGCCAACCGCGTCGCGGTCAATGCCATCACCGACCTGTGCGAGGCCAGGCCCAAGCTGAAAGAGAGGGGCGTGGGGACACGGACGCAAGATCAGCCTCGGTCCGTCGCTGATCGGCGCGTTGACACAGAGCCCGGCCGGACGTTGACTGGCGGTACGGCTGGGAGCCATCGGCTGGGAGCCATGCCGCCAGTCAGCGTCCGGCATGACGTACAGGAAAGCGGCACTTGATGATGTACGACCAAACACGTGCTCAGCAGCCCTCGGGCAAGGCCCCGGGGCGGGACGAACGGCGCGCCCCAGGACCTGACGCCCTGTTTCCGGCGAGCGACCGGGACAAGATCCTTCAGCGTCTCGGACAGGCTGTCAACATCTTCGCCGACACCCCGCGTGAGGCGCTGGAGAAGGCCGAGGGGGCCTTCGACGAAGCCGCTGCCCTGCTCGTGGAGGCCCTCGCGGAACAGCGGCGGCTTCTGCGTGAGGGCTGGCAGGACCAGGATCCCGAGACGCAGTCCACGGAACTTCGCCTCGCGCTGCGACAGTACCGGGAGGTCACCCAGCGGATGCTGCGCCTGTAGGGGGCCACGGCCTCAGGGGCCACGGCCTCAGGGAGCCTCGGCGGTCCTCGTACCGGCGGGTGAAACAGCACATCAGACCCGGCTTCCGGAAACGGAGGCCGGGTCTGATGCGTTGTCAGGGGAGGGCTTGGGAAGGAGTGGGGGATGAGTCCTCGGCAGCCAGGGTGTGATCCGGCGCCGGTCCCTCCCCTCGTGGGGACCGGTGCCGGACAGTGTGGACGTTCTGGTCCGTGCCGGGCGTGCGTGGCTCGGGGACAGGTGTCCGGATCTCGACGGATCTCCCGGGCTCGGGCGGGGAGAGCCGGTGGCGCCGTCCCGCCGTTCCGGTGGAGGCCGGCCGGGAGCGTGCGATGCCGTGCGGTGTCTCTCCGAGCGCCGAGCTGGTGGCCTGTCCTGGTGACGTCCGGTTGCCGCGCTGTTACGGGTTGATCCTGTCAGTTGTGGATCCGGGCGACGAGGTTCCGGTGTCCCTCCGGATACGTCCTCGCAGGTCAGCCGTATAAAGTGAGTTTTCCGGACCGGATGTTCAAGCGCGGAGGAAGTGAGGGGTGGAGACCTTGAGTTCCGACTCAGGGGCACGCACGGCCTTCGCGGAGCGTCTCGCGCTGCTGTACAAGGAGGCCGGCAACCCTCCCCTCAAGAGTGTCGCCGAGGCGATCGTACGACTGCAGCGGGTCGACGAACGCGGGCGGCCCGTGCGGGTGTCCGCCCAGCGGATCAGCGACTGGCGACGCGCGAAGAACGTGCCGGCGCAGTTCGCCGCCCTCACTGCCGTGCTGCAGGTGCTCATACCCCAGGCGCGGCGGGCGCGGCCCGTGCCCGTGTCCACCGGGCTGTACGACCTCGGCCACTGGCAGCGGTTGTGGGAGCGTGCCGTCGCCGATCCGGTGGGCGCCGCGGAGTCCGAGGGGGAGCAGGGCGCGAAGACCGACGCGGCGGCCGTCGTCGTCGCCGGTGGTGTGTGTCCGTACCGCGGGCTCGCCTCCTACCGGCAGCAGGATGCCCGGTGGTTCTTCGGGCGGGAGCGGAGTACGGACGCGCTCGTCGCCCTGTTGCGGGCGACGGAACCGGCCCCGGGGCTGGTCATGCTCGTGGGGGCCTCGGGTGCGGGGAAGTCGTCCCTGTTGAACGCCGGGCTGGTGCCCGCGGTGCGGGACGGGGTGCTCGGCGACGAGGACGGCCCGGCGCGGCCCGTTCTCCAACTCGTCCCGGGGGCCGATCCGCTCAAGGAGCTGATCCGTCGTGTTCCGGGGCTCTCGGACGTCCCGTTCGGCCCGCAGGACCTCGGGTTCGGCACGCAGGACCTCCGGTCAGGTACGCAGGATCTCCGGTCAGGTACGCAGGATCTCCGGTCAGGTACGCAGGATCTCCGGTCAGGTACGCAGGACCTCCGGTCAGGTACGCAGGACCTCCGGTCAGGTACGCAGGACCTCCCCTTGGTCACGAACGACCTCCTTTCGGGCGCGGAGGACCTCCCCTCGGGCGCGGAGGACGGCGGGTCCCTCGGCGCGGAGGACAGCGGGTCCCTCGGTGCGCAGGGGAACGGGTCCCTCGGTGCGCAGGGGAACGGGCCCCTCGGTGCGCAGGGCAGCGGGCCCTCCAGCGTGCAGGAGGGCGGGTCCTTCGCCGGCTCTGTGCGGGACGTCCTCGCCGGGTGGGCCCGGCGGGAGTCGCCCTCCGAGAGGGAGGACAGCGAGTCCTTCGCCCGCTCCGTGAAGGACGCCTTCGCCGAGTGGGCCCGGCGGGAGTCGCCCTCCGAGGGGCGGCCCGTCGTCATCGTGGACCAGTTCGAGGAAGCGTTCACTCTCTGCCCCGACGAGGCCGACCGGCGGGCCTTCGTCCGGACCCTGCACGCCGCGTCGACACCCTCCGGCCCGGGTGAGGCCGCGCCCGTGCTGGTCGTCCTCGGGATCCGGGCCGACTTCTACGAGCAGTGCCTCGCCTATCCCGAACTGGCCGACGCGCTCCAGCACCGGCACATGGTGCTGGGGCCCCTCACCACCGCGGAGTTGCGGGAGGCGGTGACCAGGCCGGCCAAGGCGGTGGGGCTGGAACTGGAGCCGGGGCTGGCGGAACTGATCGTGCGGGAGGTGAGCGCCGACGGGCCGCGCGGGGCGCACGACGCGGGCGCGCTGCCGCTGATGTCGCACGCGCTGCTCGCCACCTGGCAGCGGCGCAAGGCGGGGCGGCTGACGCTGGCCGGATATCGCGCGGCGGGCGGGATCCAGGGCGCGGTGGCGGCGACCGCCGAACAGGCATGGTCGGGGCTGGACCCGGCGGCGCGGACGGCCGTCCGGCTGCTGTTGCTGCGGCTGGTCCGGCTGGGCGAGGACACCCAGGCCACCCGACGGCGAGGCACGCGGCGGCAGTTGGCGGAGGAGTCGAAGGACCCGGGCAAGACGGAGGAGTCGCTCGAGGCGCTGGTGCGGGCCCGGCTGGTGACGCTCGACGCGGAGACCGTCGAGATCACCCATGAGGCGCTGCTGCACGCCTGGCCCCGGCTGCGCGACTGGATCGACGAGGACCGCAGCGGCAACCTGCTGCGCCAGCGGCTGGAGGAGGACGGCCGGGCCTGGGAGGACTCGCACCGCGACAGCTCCCTCCTCTACCGGGGTTCCCGGCTGGAACAGGCCCACGGCTGGGCGAAATCCGCCGGTGACACCTTCCTGACCCGTTGCGCGGTGGACTTCCTGGCCGCCTCGGTACGGCTGCGCAGGCGGACCGTCTGGATCAGCCGCGGGGCGGTGGCGGCGCTGGTCGTCCTGGCGATCGTGGCCGTCGGTTCGGCGGTGGTCGCCTGGCAGCAGCGCAACGACGCGGTGTTCGAGCAGGTGGTCGCCGAGGCGGACCGCGTCCAGTACACGGACCCGTCGCTGTCCGCCCAGCTCGACCTGGTCGCCCACCGGCTGCGGCCGGGCGACGAGGGCACCAACAACCGCCTGATCTCGATCGTGAACGCCCCGCTGGCCACGTCCCTGCTCGGCCACACCGGTGCCGTCTACCTCACCTCGTTCAGCCCGGACGGGAAACTTCTGGCCACCGCCAGCTACGACCGGACCGTCCGGCTGTGGAACGTGGCCGACCCGACCCGGCCCAAGCCCCTGGGCAGGCCGCTGACCGGCCACACCAGTTGGGTGAGCACCGCGGTCTTCAGCCCGGACGGCACCACCCTCGCCAGCGCGGCGGACGACGGCACGATCCGGCTGTGGGACGTACGGGACCCCACCCACCCGCGCCGGCTCGGCACCCCCCTGACCGGGCACAAGGGCACGATCTACCTCGTCGCCTTCAGCCCGGACGGGCGCACGCTGGCCTCCGCCGGCGAGGACCGCACCGTACGGCTGTGGGACGTACGCGATCCGCGGGCGCCCGAGCCGCTGAAGAAGCTGACCGGGCACCGGGCCGCCGTGCGGTCCGTGGCGTTCTCTCCCGACGGGCGGACGCTGGCCGCCGGGGGCGACGACAACACGATCCGGCTGTGGGACACGGCCGATCCACGGCATCCGAAGCCGATCCCCACCGCGCTGACCGGGCACACCGGCACCGTGCACTCCGTCGCCTTCAGCCCCGACGGCACGACGCTCGCGAGCGGCGGCGCGGACGACACGGTCCGCCTGTGGGACGTGTCCGACCCGCGGCGGCCCGCCCCGCTCGGGCAGCCGCTCAGCGGGCACACCGGTCCCGTGTGGTCGGTGGACTTCAGTCCGGACGGGACCATGCTGGCGGCGGCCAGCGCGGACAGTACGGCGAGCCTGTGGAACGTGAGCGATCCGGCCTATCCGTCGCAGGTCGGCGAGCCCCTCGCGGGCAGCAGTGGCGAGATGTACGCCCTGGGCTTCAGCCCCGACGGCCGGACCCTGGCCACCGGCAGCGGCGACAGCAAGGTCCGGCTGTGGTCCATCCCGACGGGTGACATGGTCGGCCACAGCGGGGCGTTCCGCCCGGACGGGAAGGTCCTCGCCACCGCAGGCCGCGACGGACGGATCCGGCTGTGGAACGTGCAGAGCCCTCATCGTCCCGTGGCGCTGGGCTCGCCGTTCATGCCCGGGGACGGGGGCCTGCGTTCGCTGGCGTTCTCCCCGGACGGCCGCACCCTCGTGGTGCTCACGGGAAACCGGGCGGTGCACCTGTGGGACATCAGCGACCCGTCCCAGCCCGTCCCGCAGGGGACGCCCACCGAGCTGCGGACCCGGTTCATGGGCCCCGACGCGCTGGCCTACAGCCCGGACGGGCGCACCCTGGCCACCGCCTACGACGACCGCACCATCCAACTGTGGAACGTGACCGACCCCTCCCGCGTCGTCCCGTTCGACAGCCCTCTCACCGGTCACAAGGGGTACGTCAACTCCCTCGTCTTCAGCCCTGACGGCAAGACGCTCGCCAGCGGCAGCGCGGACGGGACGCTCCGGCTGTGGGACGTGACCGACCCCCGGCACGCCACCCGCCTGGGCACGCCGCTCACCGGGCACGCCGGCCCGGTCAACGCGCTCGCCTTCAGCTCGGACGGCCGGACGCTGGCCAGCGGCAGCGACGACGACTCCGTACGCCTCTGGGACGTCACCGACGTCCGGGACGCGGCCCCGCTGGGCTTCCCGCTCACCGGCCACACCGAGGCGGTGGTGTCCCTGACGTTCAGCCGGGACGGCCGCACCCTCGCCAGCGGCGGCAACGACAACACGGTCCGGCTGTGGGACGTCGCCCACCCCGCCGACGCCGCCCCCATCGGGCAGTCGATGAGCCCGAACGCGAAGACGGGCAACTTCCTGTCGTTCAGCCCGACGAGCCAGATGCTCGGGGTCTCCAGCGGCGCCGACACCGTACGGCTGTGGAATCTGGACGTCGACGACGCCATCGACCGGATCTGCTCGACCACGCGGGGTGTACTGACGTCCGGCACATGGCACGAGTACCTGCCCCGGCTCTCCTACGAGCCCCCGTGCGAGCCGTGACGGGGGGCCTGCGGGTGGGGCCTGGTCGAACTCGGGCGGGCCGGCCGTGGTATGTGATCCCGATCACAACTCATCGTTACGGCTCGGCAGTCGACTCCCGCAGGACCAGCAGCGTTGTTAGTCTTGGCCATAGCCCGACCGTTGGTGCATCCCCCGTCGCCAGCGGTCGGGCCTTTGCGTGTCCCGCGTATCCCGCAGATCCCGCGTATCCCGCGTGTCCCGCAGATCCCGCGTGTCCCGCAGATCCCGCGTGTCCCGCAGATCCCGCAGATCCCGCGGAGTCGGGCCCCCGCGCCCCTTTCGAAAGGTGGTGGGTGCTGCCGTGACCAGGCGCGTCGCCGTCGTCACCGCTGTCCACGCCCCCTCGGCCCGCTTCCTGCCGGAGGCCCACGCCTCACTGTGCGCGCAGGAGTTACCCGACGGCTGGGAGTGGCACTGGGTGATCCAGGAGGACGGGACGACGGACGCCGTCGCCCCGCACGTCCCCGACGACCCCCGGGTCACCTTCCGGCAGGGACGGCCCGGCGGTCCCGGGGTCGCCCGCACCATCGCCCTCGCGCACGCCGACGGCGAGTACGTGAAGATCCTGGACGCCGACGACCGGCTCGCCCCCGGCACCCTGGCCCGCGACGTGGCCGCCCTCGAAGCCGACCGCGAGCTCGGGTGGGCGACCTCCCGGGCCCTGGACCACCTGCCCGACGGCTCCACCGTCGGCTTCCCCGGGGACCCCGGCCACGGGCCGATCGCACGCGGGGCCGTCCTCGACTTCTGGACGGCGAACGACTTCCGGGCCCCGGTCCACCCGGCCACCCTCTGCGTCCGCCGGGACCTCCTGGTGGCCCTCGGCGGCTGGATGGCCCTGCCCGCCTCCGAGGACACCGGCCTGCTGCTCGCACTGAACTCGGTGAGCCGCGGCTGGTTCTCCCGCGAGATCGGGCTCCTCTACCGCAAGTGGGACGGCCAGATGACCAGCCAGGCCTCACACACCGACCCGGCGGAACGCGCGGCCCGGATGGCGGTCGTGGAGGCACGGGCACGGGCCCTCTCGTCGCTGCGGTGGCAGTACTACTCCTAGCGATCCACGCAACTACGGCGCACTACGCCGGGCGTTCCGCCGCGGTGGCGAGCCAGCGGGCCAGGGTGCGGACCGTGGTTTCGTCCAGCCGGTCGACGACGGCCTGGACGGCCGCCACGTCGTCCGGCGCGAGATCGTAGAGGCCCGCCTTGCTCAGGCCCGCCATGAGGGCCTGGTGCCGACGGTCGTGCATGCGCTCCGCGAGCTTGGTGGGTTCCTTGGCCGGTTCCATGACGGGTTTCTCGGCGAGTTCCGTGGCGGGGTCCATGACAAGTTTCTCGGCGAGTTCCGCGGCGGGCTTCTCGGCCGCCTCCCGGGGCGGGGCCGGCTCGGGAGGGGCCGGCGCGGAGGCGGAAGCGGAGGCGGAGGCGTCGTAGCGGTGCCAGTCCTCGTCCTTCGGGCCCCAGAGTGCGACGGTCGCCGCCTCGCCGCGGGCGCGCAGGGTCTGGGCCATCTCGCCGAGTGCGTACAGCACCGGGGAGCGGTCGGGCGACTGGGCTCCCACCTGCCAGGAGGTGGTGTCCGGCCGGTAGAACAGCGCGACCCAGCGGGGCTCCCCCGGCGGTCGCGGGCACTGGGGACGGGTCTCCATGGCACTTCACCCCTTCGATGCGGCACGGCGGGGTGACCCTAACTGACGGACCGTCAGATTGCTAGTACCAAAGGTCGTTGGGGATGCGATGGAGGCGCGTTGGGGATGCGATGGGGGTGTGATGGGGGTGTGATGGGGGCGCGTGGCAGCCGGTAGGCTGAGCCGGCTGCGGCGCCCCCCACGATCACCACCCCGCGACACGAGGTGAGTTCGGCCGACGGCCATCGAAACGTCTCACGGCATATCGACACGTCTTACGGCTTGAGGATGACGAACAGGTGCTCATATCGGGCCGGTACCGGCTTCAGGATCCGATCGGTCGCGGTGCGATGGGAGAGGTCTGGCGGGGCGTCGACGAGACGCTCGGCAGGGCGGTCGCCGTCAAGCTTCTCCTCCCCCACGACTCCGATCCCACGGCCACCTCCCGTTTCCGGCTGGAGGCGCAGACCGCGGGGCGGCTCAACCACCCGTACGTGGTGGGCGTGTACGACTTCGGCGAGTACGACGGCCGGCTCTTCCTGGTGATGGAACTGGTCGAGGGCGACAGTCTCGCCCGTCGGCTCTCCACGGGCGGACCGCTGCCCGCCGACCAGGTGGCCCGGATCGCCACGCAGGCCGCCTCCGGTCTCGCTGCCGCCCATCAGCAGGGCATCGTGCACCGGGACATCAAGCCGGCCAACCTGCTGCTGGACGCCGACGACACGCTCAAGATCGGTGACTTCGGCATCGCCCGCTTCGTCGACGACCCGTCCGGCGCGCTCACCACGACCGGGCAGATCGTCGGCACCAGCCTGTACCTCGCCCCGGAGCGGGCCCTCGGACAGCCCGCCGGTCCGGCCTGCGACGTGTACGCGCTGGGCTGTGTGCTCTACCAACTCCTCACCGGCCGCCCGCCGTTCCAGGCCGCCACCGCGGTCGCGATCCTGCACCAGCACCTCGACACCGCCCCCGTGCCGCCCCGGCAGCTCGGCGTCCCCCTCCCGCCCGCCTTCGAGAACTACCTGCTCGGGCTGCTCGCCAAGCAGCCCGAGGACCGGCCGAGCGCGCAGCGGGTCGCCGAGTGGTTCGGCGGCGGGGCGTGGCAGGGGCGGCCCGAGCCGCTGCCCGCACCGGCGTCGGCGCCCATGGTCTCCGCCGTGACGGCGTCCCCCGCCGTCTCCGCCCTGACGGCGTCCCCGGCGCCGGTGTTCCCGGCTGAGAGCGGACCCCCGACGACGTACGCCCTGCCGTCGACCACCGGACGGGCGGCGTCCCGTCCGCGTGCGGCCCGGCGTCCGCAGCGGCCGGCGGCGGTGCGGGGTGCCGTCGGGCGGCGGCCGAGGGTGGCCGGAATCGTCGCCGGGGCGGTGGTGTTCCTGGCCGCGATGCTCGCCGGCATGCTCTGGTTCGCGCCGGGGCAGTAGCGCGGAGAGCCCCGCCGACGGCACCGCGAGCCTGACGGCCCCGGTCACGAGCCCGGCGTCGACACCGAGCCCCCCCGTCCGGGTCCACCACGGTGTCCGACGTACCCGAGCCGTCTGCCACCGCTTCCCTCCGCACGGCCTCCCCGGAGCGGGAGAAGGGGGACAAGAAGCAGCAGGACCGGCACAAGGGCAGGAACGAGAGGGAGGACGCGGAAGACGAGAGCGACGAGGGCTGAGGGCGACGAGGACTGAGGGCACGGTCGCCCGCCGAGCGGTCGTACTCCGAGCGGGTCGTACGGTCGTACGCCCCTGCTGTGACCGTCAGTTGTTCCAGGTCTCGTCGTACGGGTCGTGCGGCACCGGGACGGGCTTGGCGGCCGTGATCTGGAAGTACGGGATCGGGCCGTGGTTGACCGGATCCTTGGTGCGGCGGGCGGTGTAGGTGCCGGTGACCTCCAGCCAGGCGTCCGGTTGCAGGACCGGCGGGATCCGGCCGGCCAGACCGATCTTCACCGGCTGCGCGTCGGCGGCACAGCAGTTGAGGGCCATGCGGACCAGGTAGGGGGCACCGCTGTGGTCCAGGGCGACGAAACCGGTGACCTTGATCTGCCGGCCCCGCAGGGAGCGGCCATGGTCGTAGACCGCCCGACCCGCGTAGTCGACCAGGCTGAGCCGCAGGGGGCCGGCGGCGGGGAGGTTCCCGTAGCCGTACGGCTGTTGCAGGGCCGTGCCGGTGCGCAGGGCGCTGTAGGAGCCGAGGGCGGGCGGGGCGACCAGGATCAGGGCGAGGAGGGGGAGGACGAGAAGCCAGGCGACGCGGGGTTCGCGGTGGGCGTGCCCATGGCCATCCTGACCGTGGCTCTCCTCCCGGTGCTCCACGTGTTTTCCGTCCTCCCGGTGCTCCAGGTCCTCCCGGTGTTCCACGTGTTTTCCGTCCTCCCGGTGCTCCAGGTCCTCCCGGTGTTCCACGTGTTTTCCGTCCTCCCGGTGCTCCAGGTCCTCCCGGTGCTCCCCGTGGTTCCCGTGTTCTCCCTCGTCCCCCGGGCCGTCCTTCTGCGCCCGCCACTCGTACCAGACCGTCGCCAGGGCCGCCGCGATCAGTACGACGCCGGAGGCCAGCAGCATCGGGCGCAGCCCTGCCTTGACGTAGCGCAGGTACAGGTCGGTGAAGCCGGCGTGCAGCAGGGCCGCGCCGAGCAGGAACAGGACCGCCGCCTGTGCCTGGCGGTTCACAGGAGGACCGCCCCGGTCAGGACCGCCACGGTGACTCCCAGAACGAAGGTGGTGGGCGCGAAACGCAGGGCGAAGCCACGGCCGAAGGTGCCCGCCTGCATCGCGAACAGTTTCAGGTCGACCATCGGCCCGACGACCAGGAACGCCAGCCGCGCGGTGAGCGAGAACTGGGACAGCGAGGCCGCCACGAACGCGTCCGCCTCCGAGCAGATCGACAGCAGTACGGCCAGGACGGCGAGCGCCAGCACGGAGACCACCGGGTTGCCGGCCGCCATCCGCAGCCACTCCTCCGGGACGACGGCCTTGAGGGTCGCCGCGGCCATCGCGCCGATCACCAGGAAACCCCCGGCGTGCATCACGTCGTGCCGGACCGAGCCCCAGAACGCGGCACCCTTGCTCTGGCCGTCGTAGGCCGCGCGGGCCGGGAGGCGCAGCCAGTCGGCGCGGCCGAGGCGCTGCCACAGCCAGCCCATCGCGCAGGCCACCAGCAGGCTCGCGACGAAACGGGCGAAGACCATCTCGGGGTCGTTCGGGAAGGCGACCGCGGTCGCCGTCAGCACGATCGGGTTGATCGCCGGGGCGGACAGCAGGAACGCGAGCGCGGCTGCCGGGGTGACGCCCCGCCGTACCAGCGCCCCGGCCACCGGCACGGACGCGCATTCGCAGCCGGGCAGCACCGCGCCCGCCACCCCGGCCACGGGGACCGCCAGGGCGGGCCGTTTCGGCAGCGCGCGGGCGAAGAAGGACGGCGGGACGAACACCGCGATGGCCGCCGACAGCAGCACTCCCAGCACGAGGAACGGCAGCGCCTGGATGACCACCGCGACGAACACGGTCATCCAGCTCTGCATCACCGGCGCGGACAGCACCCGCCGGATCGAGTCCTGCGCCACCACCATGAACACGAGCAACAGGGTCAGGGCGAGCGGCGAGTTGAGGCGGCGGGGGCTCTCCGAGTCGTGCCCTGGGCGGGTGTCCGGCTTCGGACCGGTGTCAGGCCCAGGGCGGGTGTCCGGCCCCGGACCGGTGTCAGACCCGGGGCGGGTGTCCGGCCCCGGACCGGCGTCAGGCCCCGGACCGGCGTTTTGCCCCGGGCCGGAGGTCGGTTCGCTCTCCCGCGGGGCTGCTTTGGTGACGGCCACGGCCGAGGTACCTCCGGTGGTGCGGAAGGGCGCTGGCTTCCCTCGCCTTCAGTACGGTGGTCGGGGAGCGATCGTTCAACGCGTGCTGGCACCACCCGTCCCGGTGAGGCAGTCTTCTCCCCGTGGCAAGCGTTCCGAATCAAAGTTCGCCGGGTGACCCGGCCGCCCCCATGGTGGTGTGCGGTGACGACGGACTCGCGCACCGGCTGGCCGCCGAACTGCGCGGGGTCTACGGCGAGCAGGTGACGCTGGTCGTACCGCCCTCCGAGCGCGGTGTACGGCTCCCGGTCGTCGGGCGGGCCCGGGCGGCCTCGGCGCTGCTCGACCGGGTGGTGAACGCCGCCGTCAACCGGGGCGGGGGCAACGGCATGTCCGAGCCGCCGCCTCCCGACGCGCGGGTGGTGGAGGCCGCCGAGCCGGCCGAGGCCGTGCTCGCCGAGGCGGGCGTGGAGCGGGCGGCCGCTCTCGCGCTCGTGTACGACGACGACGAGACCAACATCCGCGCCGCCCTCACCGCTCGCCGCCTCAACCCCCGGCTGCGGCTGGTGCTGCGGCTGTACAACCGGCGGTTGGGCCAGCACATCGAGGAACTCCTCGACCAGGCCGCGGCCTTGGCGACGGGTGGGACGACCGGGCCGGCCGGGGTGGGCGACGCCTCCACGACCGTCCTGTCCGACGCCGACACGGCCGCACCCGCGCTGGCCGCCACCGCGATCGTCGGCACCAGCAAGGTCGTCCAGACCGACGGCCTGCTGCTGCGCGCGGTGGAACGGCCGCCGCCGGAACCCGGCCAGGTCGCCGACCCGGGCCTCGCCACCCTCGCGTTGCTCTCCGCGACCAGCAACGACCCGGCGGGCGCGGACGGTTCCGAAAGCAGCGGGGACCAGGGGCCGCGGCTGCTGCCGGACGCGGCGGCGGTACGGGCCGCCACCGGGCGCGGGACCGTCGTCCTGGAGCAGGTGTCGTACTCCGGGCCGGCGCTGCCCGCGGGGCGCGGGATCGTACCGTTCGCCTCGCTGTTCTCGCGGCGGCTGCGGTGGTCGCTGGCGGGGTCGGTGGCGTGTGTGATCGCACTGGCGGTGGCGTTGTGGCTGGTCACCGACATGCATCCGCTGGCCGCCTTCTATCTGACGCTGCTCGACCTCTTCGCCATCGACGATCCGGCGATCGGGAAGACGACGGGGCGCCAGGTTCTCCAACTCCTCTCCGGACTGGTCGGGTTGCTGCTGTTGCCGGTACTGCTGGCCGCGGTGCTCGAAGCACTCGGGACCTTCCGGACCGCCTCCGCGCTGCGGAAGCCGCCGCGGGGGCTGGGCGGCCATGTCGTACTGCTCGGACTGGGCAAGATCGGTACCCGGGTGCTGCTGCGGCTGCGGGAGCTGCACATCCCGGTGGTGTGCGTCGAGTCCGACCCCGAGGCGCGGGGGCTCGCGACCGCCCGGCGGCTGCGAGTACCGGTCGTGCTCGGGGACGTCACCCAGGAGGGCGTGCTGGAGGCCGCCAAGATCCACCGTGCGCAGACGCTGCTCGCGGTGACCAGCTCGGACACGACGAACCTGGAGGCCGTGCTGTACGCGCGATCCGTACGGCCCGATCTCCGGGTCGTCCTTCGGCTGTACGACGACGACTTCGCGACCGCCGTGTACCGCACCCTCCGGGCCGCGCATCCCGGAGCGTCCACACGGAGCCGGAGTGTGTCGCATCTGGCGGCGCCCGCGTTCGCCGGGGCGATGATGGGGCGGCAGATCCTCGGGGCGATTCCGGTCGAGCGGCGGGTGTTGTTGTTCGCGGCCCTGAAGGTGGGCGGGCATCCGCAGTTGGAGGGGAAGACGGTAGGGGAGGCTTTTCGGCAGGGGGCCTGGCGGGTCCTGGCGTTGGACACGGGAGTCTCCGACGAGGGGCGGGAGGGGCCCGCTGCGGATGAGGCCTACGAGGAACTGAGGTCGGCGGGGGGATCGGGGCTGGTGTGGGACCTCCCCGACACGTATGTCCTGCGGGGCTCGGACCGCATAGTGCTGGCCGCTACTCGTCGGGGGTTGGCGGAGTTGTCGGGGCGGCGGAGTCGGGAGCGGGCGGGTACGTAGGCCGATGCCCGGGTCCGGGTTCCCCCTCTCTCCAGGGTTCCGGCCCAGGGGGTTCCGGCCCAGGTGGTTCGCCTCCGCCCCTTGGGCCCGCACCCCTGGACCCCGCCCCGCCCTGTGCCCGCCCATCACCCGACTCGGTGGGTCAAGAAGCAGGCAGGTGCCGTTGTGCGAAGTCCAGTTCCAGTCGTACCTGTTTGATTCGCTCGTCCACGACCAGGGAGCCGTGGCCGGCGTCGTAGCGGTAGACCTCGTGGACCGCTCCTCTCGTCTCCAGGCGCTTGACGTAGTTGTCGACCTGGCGGATGGGGCAGCGGGGGTCGTTGACGCCGGCCGAGATGTAGACGGGGGCCTTGACCTGGTCCACGTACGTCAGCGGGGAGGACGCCTCGAAGCGTTCCGGGACCTCCTCCGGGGTGCCGCCGAGGAGGGTGCGGTCCATGGCCTTCAGGGCTTCCATCTCGTCGTGGTACGCCGTGACGTAGTCGGCGACCGGGACCGCCGCGATGCCCAGGGCCCATGCGTCGGGCTGGGTGCCGAGGCCGAGGAGGGTGAGGTAACCGCCCCAGGAGCCGCCGGTGAGGATGAGGCGGGAGGGGTCTGCGAGACCGGAGGTGATCGCCCAGGTGCGGACGGCCTCGATGTCCTCCAGCTCGATCAGGCCGACCCGGTGCTTCAGGGCGTCCGTCCAGGCGCGGCCGTAGCCCGTGGAGCCGCGGTAGTTGACGCGGACCACCGCGTACCCGTGGTCGACCCAGGCCGCCGGGCCGGCCGCGAAGGAGTCGCTGTCGTGCCAGGTGGGGCCGCCGTGGATGTCGAAGACGGTGGGGAGCGGGCCGGTGGTGCCCGCCGGTTTCTGGACCAGGGCGTGGATGCGGCCGCCCGGGCCCTCCACCCACACGTCCTCCACGGGCACCGAACCCGGTGACTTCATGCCGGGCGGGTCGAGGACGGCCCGGCCCGTGGTCGAGCGGACCGTGGACGGCTCGGCGGCGGAGGACCAGAGGTACTCCACGCTGCCGTCGGGGCGGGCCGTCGCCCCGGACACCGTGCCCGGCGGAATCGGGACCTTGACCAGCTCGCGGGTCGCCAGGTCGTAACGGAAGAGCTCGCTGCGCGCCTCGAAGCTGTGCGAGATCAGCAGGCCGGTACCGTCCGGGTACCACTCGGCGCCGACGTCACCGGGCAGGTCCAGGTCGAGGTCGCTCTCCTCGCCGGTGGACACGTCCCAGACGAGGGGCTCCCAGCGGCCTCGCCGCTGGTGGCCGATCAACAGCCGGGCGTCGGCGTCGACCGGTGCGAAGCCGAGGATCTCCAGGCCGAGTTCCTCGGTGCCGCCCTTGGTGTCGTCGAGGTCGGCGACCGGGGTGCCGTCGGGGCGCAGGACGCGCAGTGCCGAGTGCATCGCGTCGCCGTGCTCGGTGTGTTCGATGGCGATCAGAGAGCCGTCGTGGGAGAGGTCTCCGACGCCCGCGGACTCGCGGTGGCGGTAGATCTCCACCGGGTCCTGACCGGGACGGGCGACATGGATGGTCGTACCGTCCTCGTCGGTGGAGCGGCCCACGACCGCCGTGCGGCCGTCCCGGCCCAGGGCCAGGCCCGCCGGGTAGGACGCCTCCAGGCCCGGGGTGGCGAACTCGTCCGTGCCGCCTTCGAAGGGCTGGCGGCGCCAGACGCCGAACTCGTCGCCGTCCTTGTCGTCGAACCACCACACCCAGCGCCCGTCCGGGGCGAGCACGCCGTCCGTCGTGCCGTTCGGCCGGTCGGTCACCTGGCGTTGCTCGCCTGTCGCACGGTCCCAGGCGTACAGCTCGTACGTCCCTGTCGCGTTCGACACGAACAGGGAACGGTCCGGTGCGTCCTCCGCCCAGTCGGGCAGTGACACCCGGGGCGCCCGGAAGCGCTTCTCCCAGTCCGGCATCTCCTCGTTCCGCGTCTGCGCGGCGGACCCGTTGCTCTCAGTCATGGCCCCATACTGCCCGCCCCGACCGACAGTGCGCCGGTCAGGTCCCCAGCCTGTGGATAACTCCGACCGTTCTCTTCCGAACCCCTTACCGAACCGACGGCGCGAATTCCCCCGTCACCCGACCCCGTGACCCCACCCCGCGCTCCGTGACCCCACCGCGCGAACCGGCTCCGCGAACGGACCCCGCGACCCGGCTCCGGGCGGGAGCGCCGTACCGTGGGAGGCGTGTACCGGTTTCTGCTGACGCCCCGTTGGTGGGGGATCAACGTCTTCGTGCTGCTCGCCATCCCGTTCTGCGTCTTCATGGGCTCGTGGCAGCTGAGCCGGTTCGAGGGCCGGATGCAGGACCATCGCAGTGCGCAGACGCAGGCCGCGTCCAGTGAGCGGGAGCCGGCGCGTCCACTGGGCGAGATGCTGCCTGTGGACAAGGCGACGTCCGGACGGCAGGTCACCGCGACCGGGCACTACGACCGGCAGCTGCTCGTTCCCGACCGTGAGCTGGACGGCAGGAACGGCTACTACGTCCTGACGTTTCTGCGCACCGACCACGGCCAGGCCCTGCCCGTGGTCCGAGGGTGGCGACCCGGGTCACCGGATCCGGCGAAGGCTCCGGCCGCGCCGAAGGGTGAGGTCACCGTCACAGGGGCGTTGCAGGCGTCCGAGACACCCGGGGACAACGGGGTCAGTGCACAGGGTGGCTTGCCCGCGGGGCAGACCGCGGCGATCAGTGCGGCGTCCTTGGTGAACCTGGTGCCGTACGACGTGTATGACGCCTGGGTGACCCTGGCCCGGGCGGACTCCGGGATGACGGCCGTGCCGGCTTCGGCGCCCGCGAACAGTGGGCTGGATCTGAAGGCGTTCCAGAACCTTGGGTACACCGGGGAATGGTTTGTTTTCGCCGGGTTCGTGGTGTTCATGTGGTTCCGGCTGTTGCGGCGCGAGGCGGAGTTCGCACGGGACGCGGAGTTGGGACTGGTCGCGGACGAGGACCAGGAAGACCGAGAAGATCAGAAAGACCAGGAAGATCAGGAAGACCGGAAAGGCCAAGAAGATCAGGAACGGGTGACTGCCTGAGTCTCACGCCGGTGAGCGACATGGGCATTCAGGCCCCGATGAGCGACACGGGCATTCAGGCCCCCGCGCCCCCGCCAGGTCGTCCAGCCCGCAGCGCGTTCAGGCCCCCGGCAACGCGTTCAGGCCCCCGCCGTTCGGCCCCCGCCGCCCCGCCGTTCGGCCTCGCCAGGCCGTTCGGCCTCGCCAGGGCGTTCGACCCCGCCAGGGCGTTCAGACCGCCGCCAGCACGCCCGTCCAGTACACGACCCCCGCGCACGCGTTGGACACCGTCGCCGAGATCGACGGGGCTCCGCCCTCCGAGGTGTTGGTGACCGTCACGCTGCCGTCGGCCGTGCCGCTCTCCGTGACCAGTTGGGGGGCGGTGCCGGTGCCCGTACCCGTACCGGTGCCCGTGCCCGGGTCGCCGGCGGTGGTGGTGCCGCCGACGTCCGCGGTGGGGTCCTCGGTGGGGCTCGGGGACGAGGACGGGCTGCCGGGGTCGCCGGTCGAGTTGTCGCCGGTCGTGGGACAGGTCTCCGTGGGGACCCAGGCGAACTGCACCTCGTACGAGGAACCCGGCTTGAGCAGCAGTGAGGTGACCTCGAGGGACGGGTCGGGCAGTGCGGCCGCCGCGTCTCCCGCCGCATGCCGGGCCGTGCTGATCTTGGTGGCGTCGGCCGCGCCCAGCGGCGCCGGAACGACCGCGCCCGGGCCGCTGACCGTGCAGCTCATGGCCGAGACGTTGGTGAAGCGGAAGGTGCCGTAGACCGCGCCGACGGAGTCGGGGGCGTTGACGGTCTGGGTGGGCGAGCCGATCTCGGCCGCCGTGCACACCGGGGTGCCCGCCGCGCTGGTGGAGGGCTTGTCGGAGTCGCCGCTCGAGCCGGCGGCGCTGCCGGCGGGCTTGCCCTTCTCGCCTTCCTTCTGTTCGCCCTTGTCCTCGACCTTGTCCTCGGTCTTGCCCGAGGAGCTGCCGACGGTGCTCTCGCCGCCTTCCGGGCCCTTGCCCTGGCCCGCCCCGCCCTGCGCCTGTGAGCCATGACCGGCGATGACGGAGGGGTCGACGCCGAGGCCGGTGGAGTTGGAGACGTGCCACAGGGCCGGGATCGCGGTCCCGATGAAGAGGGCGGCGGCCGCCATGCCGACGACGGCCTGCCGCTTGCGCGCCCGTCGCGCGGGTACCGCCTTGCGCAGGTGGTCGAGGGTACCGTCGGTCGGCTCGATCTCCTGGACAGCCTGGTGCAGCAGGTTGCGCAGTGCCAGCTCGTCCGAGTCGAGCCCCGTGGAGCTCTGGTCGTCGGGGCCGTCGTTCACAGTTCCGTTCCCAGCGTGCGATTTCTTCGGCGAGCGCGTGTCCGCGCCCGGCTCGTGCCATGCGTAGGGCTCATGCTCGTGCGGGACGCGCAGATGCCGCCGCCCCTCTTCGTCACCGCTCATGCCGGGGCCTCCATGGCGACCCGCAGGGCGGCGATGCCGCGCGAACCGTACGCCTTGACGGAGCCCAGCGATATCCCGAGCGTCTCCGCGCACTGGGCCTCGGTCATGTCCGCGAAGTAGCGCAGGACCAGGACCTCGCGCTGGCGGCGCTGCAGGCCCTTCATCGCCTTGATCAGGGAGTCACGCTCCAGCAGGTCGTACGCCCCCTCCTCGGCGCTCGCCATGTCGGGCATCGGCTTGGACAGCAGCTTCAGTCCGAGGATGCGCCGGCGCAGGGCCGAGCGGGAGAGGTTCACGACCGTCTGGCGCAGGTACGCGAGTGTCTTCTCCGGGTCACGGACGCGTTTGCGCGCCGAGTGGACGCGGATGAAGGCCTCCTGGACGACGTCCTCGCAGGACGCGGTGTCGTCGAGGAGGAGCGCCGCGAGGCCCAGCAGTGAGCGGTAGTGGGCGCGGTAGGTCTCGGTGAGGTGGTCGACGGTGGTCCCGGCCGCCGCCACATCCTCGGCACCGTCGCGCTGATTCGGTATGCGGGCGGGCCGCGCTGCAGGCATGGGCGCGATCACCGGCATGCCACCGGACGTGCCGGGCATGCGGGGTCGTAGCGCCGCACGGGGCGGCTGGAGAGCCGTGCCACGCGGGGCTGCAATGAAGTCGAGTACCTCTGCCACGCCAGTTGGACACGCTTCCCCCCGTCAGGGTTGTACGCGACCGTCCGTCTTCTTCCAGGGAGCACAACTGACCGTGCGCCAAACGCGCCCATACCTACCCGCTCTTCCCCTGTGTCCTGAATGACCGGAGCGTCCCCACGCCCCGTACCGCATCCCCGCGCCCCCTGAAAGGGCGTTCGCAAAGACGCTCCCCGCCCTCCGCGCGGTTGCGGAGGACGGGGAGGCAAATCTTCGAACGCCGATCAGGCTCGGTTCAAGTGGTCCGGACCAACGTCCGCACCTATGTTCTACACAGATCCTACAAATATACGCGGTTTCAGCCAGGGCTTTTCCGGCGACAATCGCTCGCCGCACCATGTTCCGCTCATTACACCCAAGCGCTCGGGAACGCGCTTTCATCACCGAAAAACGACCGGAAACAGCGAAACACGGCCGGAAACAGCGGCACACGACTGGCCTGAGCGACACACAGCCGACCTCACCGGAACACGACCGCCCCAGCGGAACACGACCGGAACCCGCGGCACACAGCCGGCCTCGCCGGACATGACCGGCCAGCGGCACACCGCCGGGCTTGCCGGAACACGACCGGAACCCACGACACACCCCGGCCCACCGGAACACGACCGGCCCGCCGAAGCGCACCGAGCCCACCGGAACACGACCGGAACCTACGAAAAACCCCGAGCCTCACCGGCAGACGCGACGCACACCGAGCCTCAGCGCAACACACTCAGCCTCACCGACACACGACCGGCCTCAGGGCGACACATCCAGCCCTCACCGACACACGACCGGCCTCAGCGCAACACACCCAGCCTCACCGCAACTCGGCCGCGACCAGTTCCGCGACCTGCGCGGTGTTGAGGGCGGAACCCTTGCGCAGATTGTCTCCGCACACGAAGAGTTCCAGCGCGGTCGGGTCGTCGAGCGCCCGGCGGACCCGGCCCACCCAGGTCGGATCCGTACCCACGACGTCGGCGGGCGTCGGGAACTCCCCCGCCGCCGGATTGTCGAAGAGGACCACTCCGGGGGCGGTGGCGAGGATCTCCCGCGCCTTGTCGACGGTGACCTCGCCCTCGAAGCGGGCGTGGACCGTGAGGGAGTGCGTGGTCACGACCGGCACCCGTACGCAGGTCACCGCGACCGGCAGCTTCGGCAGCCCGAGGATCTTGCGGGACTCGCCCCGCACCTTCATCTCCTCCGACGACCAGCCGTCCTCCCGGAGCGACCCGGCCCACGGTACGACGTTCAGCGCCACCGGCTCCGGGAACGGCCCGGTGTTGTCGCCGACGGCCCGCCGTACGTCACCGGGGCTGGTCCCCAGCTCGGTACCGGCCACCAGGGACAACTGCTGCCGCAACGTCTCCACCCCGGCGCGCCCGGCGCCGCTCACCGCCTGGTAGGAGGAGACGACCAGCTCACGCAGCCCGAACTCGGCGTGCAGCGCGCCCAGGGCCACGATCATGGAGAGGGTCGTGCAGTTGGGGTTGGCGATGATCCCGCGCGGCCGCATCCGGGCCGCGTGCGGATTGACCTCGGGCACGACCAGGGGCACGTCCGGGTCCATCCGGAAGGCGCCCGAGTTGTCCACCACCACCGCGCCCTTGGCGGTGGCGACCGGCGCCCACTGGGCGGCGACCTCGTCGGGTACGTCGAACATCGCGACGTCGACCCCGTCGAAGGCCTCCTCGGTGAGCGCCACCACCTCGACCTGCTCGCCGCGCACGGCCAGCTTGCGGCCGGCCGAGCGCGGTGAGGCGATCAGTCGGATCTCGCCCCAGATGTCCGCGTGCTGGGACAGGATCTGGAGCATCACCGTGCCGACGGCTCCGGTCGCCCCCACGACGGCGAGCGTCGGTCGTCCGCGTCCGACCCCTGCTCCCGCCCCCGTACCCGTCATCAGCGGCCTGTGCCCCCGTAGACGACGGCCTCGTCGCTGTCGGAGTCGAGCCCGAACGCGGAGTGGACCGCGCGGACGGCCTCGGTCACGTCGTCGGCACGGGTGACCACCGAGATACGGATCTCGGAGGTCGAGATCAGCTCGATGTTCACGCCCGCGTCGCTCAGCGCCTCGAAGAAGGAGGCCGTGACGCCCGGGTTGGTCTTCATCCCGGCGCCGACCAGGGAGATCTTGCCGATCTGGTCGTCGTAACGCAGCGATTCGAAGCCGATGCCGCCCTTGTTCCGCTCCAGGGCGTCGATGGCCTTACGGCCCTCGGTCTTCGGCAGCGTGAAGGAGATGTCCGTCAGTCCGGTGGACGCGGCGGACACGTTCTGCACGATCATGTCGATGTTGATCTCGGCGTCGGAGATCGCACGGAAGATCGTGGCGGCCTCGCCCGGCTTGTCCGGCACGCCGACGACGGTGATCTTGGCCTCGGAGGTGTCGTGCGCGACACCGGAGATGATGGCCTGCTCCACCTTCTGGTCCCCTTGCTCGATCGGCTCACTGCTGACCCACGTGCCCCGCAGCCCGCTGAAGGACGAACGGACGTGGATCGGGATGTTGTAGCGGCGCGCGTACTCCACGCACCGGTGAAGCAGCACCTTCGACCCGGAGGCGGCGAGCTCCAGCATGTCCTCGAAGGCGATCCAGTCGATCTTCTTCGCCTTCTTCACCACGCGCGGGTCGGCAGTGAACACGCCGTCGACGTCGGTGTAGATCTCGCACACCTCGGCGTCGAGGGCGGCCGCGAGCGCGACGGCCGTGGTGTCGGAACCACCACGCCCGAGCGTGGTGATGTCCTTCTTGTCCTGGCTGACGCCCTGGAAGCCGGCGACGATGGCGATGTTGCCCTCGTCGAGAGCCGTCCTGATGCGGCCCGGCGTGACGTCGATGATCCGCGCTTTGTTGTGGACCGAGTCGGTGATGACACCTGCCTGGCTGCCGGTGAACGACTGGGCCTCGTGGCCCAGGTTCTTGATCGCCATGGCCAGCAGGGCCATGGAGATACGCTCTCCGGCGGTCAGCAGCATGTCGAACTCACGCCCGGCAGGCATCGGAGACACCTGCTCGGCGAGATCGATCAGCTCGTCCGTCGTGTCGCCCATCGCGGAAACGACCACGACCACCTGGTGGCCGTTCTTCTTCGCTTCCACGATCCGCTTGGCGACGCGCTTGATGCCCTCGGCATCGGCTACGGAGGAGCCTCCGTACTTCTGCACGACAAGGCCCACGTGCGCTCCTCGCTCACTTCAGTCTCTGTTTCCGCAGTCCAGACATACGTGTATGCACTGCGGTCGGCTCAGTCTATCGAGCGCCCGAAATACGCCTCCGCGGTATCGCATGCTGAGACCAGGCCACCCAGGTCAGCGCATGCCCATCCGGAGGCCTCCGGAAAAGTGCCAAGCGTCACAGGCCGGCGCCCTTACGGCGTCCGAGGTGCGGTGCATGGCGATACGACTACGCGGCGCTCGCCCTCCGGCCCGGCAGCAGGCTGACGTCGACCCCCAGCGATACGGCCCCATACCGGCGGCCCCATACCGGCGGCCCCCATACCGGCGACGCTCATGCCGGCGACGCTCATGCCGGCGATGCTCATGCCGGCGACGGCGGTCATGCCGGCGACGGCGGTCATGCCGACAGCGGTCATGACGCCCTGGGCGGCGTCGACAGGCGTTACACCATCAGCCCTGGCAAGCGCGCGTATCTTGGATACGGTCTGCCGATGGACGTTTTGCGTTACGTGGCCTTCACCACCGACCCCGCGGGCGGCAACCCGGCGGGTGTGGTGCTCGACGCCACCGGAATCGACGACGCCACGATGCTGAAGACGGCGGCGGAAGTGGGTTACTCCGAGACGGCGTTCGTCGTTCCGTGCGACGACGGGTCCCTGGACATCCGGTACTTCAGCCCGCTCGCCGAGGTGACCTTCTGCGGCCACGCCACCATCGCGACAGCGGTCGCCCACGCCCAGCGTCACGGCGTCGGGCCCCTGCGGCTGCGGACAAGGGCAGGCGAGGTCACCGTCTCCACCGCCCAGGCCGATGACGGCTCCATGACAGCCTCCCTGGTGAGCGTGCCACCCCGATCGCTCCCCCTCGCCGAAGCCGACCTGGCCGAACTGCTGGCGGCCCTCCGCTGGACCCCCGACGACCTCGACCCCGCGCTGCCACCACGCGTGGCCTACGCCGGCGCCTGGCACCCGGTGATCGCGGCCACCAGCCGTGGCCGACTGGCCGACCTGGCCTACGACATGACCGCACTGTCCGCGCTCATGACCCGCGAGGACTGGACCACCGTCGACCTGGTCTGGCGGGAGGCACCGACCGTGTTCCACGCCCGCAACCCCTTCCCGCCCGGCGGTGTCGTCGAGGACCCGGCGACCGGCGCCTCGGCCGCCGCGTTCGGGGGATACCTGCGCGAGCTGGAACTCGTACCGCTGCCAGCGACGGTGACGATCCATCAGGGAGCGGACATGGGACGGCCGAGCACCATCACGGTGACGGTGCCGCGCGAGGCGGGCAGCGGGATCGAGGTCTCGGGCGCCGCCGTCCAGATCTGAGCGGACGCCGGCCGTGCCGCGGTCGCCACGCCGCGGTCGCCGACGGCGGACGGTGGCCGGTCGTTGACGGTGGCCGGTCGTGCTTCAAGCCGCAGCGTCCAGGCCGCGCACCCCGAGGGCGAACCGGCCCCGAGGGCGAAACGCCCGCCGCCCCGGGGCGATGGGCCGGTTCAGCGCTCGAAGAGCCGGCGGGCGCCGGTCAGCGCTCGGGCAGGCCGACGTTCGCCCACTCGGTGGCGTGGTCCTGGACGAACTCGGCGAAGGGGCGGGGTGGGCGGCCGGTGAGGTCCAGCACCGCGGTGCTGACCAGATCTTCCCGGCCGGCCTTGATGCCGTCTTCCACGGCGGCGAGGGCGGCGGCGAACCCGCCCGGCATTCCGGCGGCCCGGTAGGTGCCCGCCAGTTCGTCGGCCCCGATGTGCAGCATCCGGATCGGCCGACCGGTGCGGTCGGTGATGATCGCCGCCGCGTCCCCGTAGCTCAACGCCTTCGGCCCGGTGAGCAGGTAGTCACGCTGGCCGCCGGCATCGACGGCGGGGTCGGTCAGCAGGGCGGAGGCGGCGGCGGCGATATCCCGCGCGTCGATCCAGCCCAGCCGGCCGGCACCGGCGGCGGTGCGGATCTCGCCGTGTTCCCGGATCCGCTCGCCGAGCGGGTGCGGGCGAAGGAAGTTCTGCATGAACCCGGAAGCGCGCAGCACGACCCACCCGGGCCGGGCCCGCACCCACTCGGCCAGCTCCAGCGCGCCGGGAGCGTTCGGCAGCACGATGGCGGAGCCGAGCAGCACCACGCGACGCACGCCGGACCGTTGTGCCTCGGCCAGGAACGGACCGACCAACGGCATCGGATCCACGGTGTTCACCGGACTCGACCTGGACTGCCAGACCCTGCTGCTGCCCGGCACCGACGTGCGGCTGGTGATGTACACCGCGGAACCAGGCAGCCCGAGCGCCGCCGCGCTCGACCGGCTCGGCACCCTCAGCGCATGACCTGGGCTCACCGAGGGGGGCGGGAAAAGGGGGCGAAAAAGGGAGGATCGCCGAGAGAAGCCCGAACGGGGCCCCAGTCGAATCCCTCCCCGCCGCCGCCCCCGTTGTCAGTGCCGACTGGCAGTATCAGTAACCAAGTCGGCCGAAACGAGGGTGGGATCGATGAAGGTGCTGGTCAGCGAAGAGGTACTGGTTGACTACGGCCAGATCTTTGTGGAGAGCAGGGACGACGCGGACGTCTGCGACCTGCACGATGCCTTCACCGGGCAAGAGGGTGTCGGGCTCTGCGGGGGCGGGACGGGCGGGGCGCTGATGCTCCTGACCGGTCTGCGCATCGGCGGCGTCGGCTTCACCGCCGAACTGCATGACAGCCCGCCCGCGCTGGACGAGACGTGGGAGGAGATCGTCGAGGTCCCCTTCCGGCCGGCGTCGGAGGAGACGCGGCTGGTGCAGTGGAACGGGCAAAGCTCGTGGGAGTTGGGACTGGAGGTGCGCGACTACCGCGTGCGGTACTCCGCCACCGGTATGGCAGACGGCCACAGCAAGAACGTCCGGGAGGACGACGAGCCTCAGACCGATGACCGGTATCTGCTGCAGTTCTGGCCTGCCCCGTCCGAACCGGCCCGGCTGCTCAAGCAGACCAGCTTCGTAGCCGCGAACTGGCACCGCTTCGCCACCGCGCCCGTGGGCTGACCGCTTGAACGCTCAACGCTGCATGCCACCTGGCGTAGCCGGACGAGAACAAGCGCGGCGAGAACGCCGGACTCGATGGCTCTCGGTCGCCGCCGCAATGCCCCCGGGCGGAGTGATCGGCAAGGACTCGCGGGCCGGATACCAGAGCGAGCCCGAGTGCGTTTTCCGTAGCCCCTCTTGGCCATGGGGTGGGACGGGAAGGGCAGGGGCGGGACGACGGACTTCGGGGCCCGTGGGGGCCTTGGTGTCACGGACGTGGATGCGGGTGGCGAACGCGGCTTCGAGGCAGTGGACTGCCTCAGCGGGACGGAGACCCTGCGCGCGGAGGGACCGCGCCTTGCCGAGCGCGCGGCCGAGTCCGCCGTCCGCGTGCGCGACGATTTCAGCTACGGGTCGGGACCGGGGGCCGCGTCCCCCCGGTGTCGGCGCTCGCCGGATTCGTCAGGATCGCGCTCGCGACAACGTCGAAGAGGTGATCGGCGCGTGCGGCGAGCGAGGGTTGGTCGCCGAGCCATGCGAGCGCCGCAATCAGCGCGAACAGATCGGTGCCATCGATGTCGGTCCGCGCCACGCCCGCGGCCTGGGCACGGGCGAGGAGCCGCGCACCGGCCGCGCGCAGGATGACGCACGAAGCGTGGAGCGCGGACTCGGTGTCCTCGATGGCGGCTGCCATCAGCACGGTCACGCCCCGATACTCGGTTGTCCACGCGACGCAGTCCCGTAGCCACGAAACGAGAGCGGCTTCGGGCGAGTTCGACGTCTCGAACTCGCCCGCCTTTGTTGTCAGTTCGTCGAAGCTCGTGTGGAGCAGGGCCACGAGCAGCGCCTCGCGCGTCGGGAAGTGACGCAGCAGCGTCGCGAGCCCGACGTCGGCCCTGCGCGCGATGTCGCGCAGCGATACGTCCACGCCCTGCTCGGTGATGGCGGCGCCCGCCACTGCGAGCAGGTGGTCACGGTTCTTCCTGGCGTCGGCCCGCATCTGCCCCTCTTGACTATCCGGATCAGTGGTCCATATATTCGGATCAGTGGTCCAGTTATGTGGATCGCTGATCCGAATAAGCCTATCCCGCGGTGCGGACAGGAGAAAATGATGCCGATACACACGATGAGGGCGATCCGGCTGCATGAGCACGGCGGCCCAGAGGTTCTGCGTGACGAAGAGGTGCCGATTCCCGAGCCGGGGCCGGGTGAGGTGCTCGTCCGCGTGCACGCGGTCGGCGTCAATCCTCCGGACTGGTACCTGCGCGACGGGTACACCACCATGCCTGGGGAGCCGGATGCGACGGTCAGCCTGCCGGTGATCCCGGGGACGGACGTATCGGGCGTCGTCGAGGCCGTCGCCTCGGATGTGGAGGACTTCTCCGTCGGCGATGAGGTCTTCGGTCTGCTGCGTTTTCCCAGCTTCGACGGCAGGGCGTATGCCGAGTACGTGGCCGCGCCCGCCTCGCATCTCGCACGCAAGCCGGCTGGCATCGACCATGTGCACGCCGCCGGGGCGCCCATGGCCGGGCTCACGGCGTGGCAGTTCCTGATCGAGGTCGGACACGATCGCCCCTCGCCCTTCCAGGAGGCACGGCACCGCCCGACGGCACTCGACGCCGACACGACGGTGCTCGTCAACGGCGCCGCGGGCGGCGTGGGGCACTTCGCGCTGCAGCTGGCGAAATGGAAGGGCGCACGCGTCATCGCGGTGGCTTCGGGCGCACACGAATCGTTCCTGAACGAGCTCGGCGCCGACGAGTTCATCGACTACACCAAGAGTCGTCCTGAGGAACTCGTGCACGACGTCGACCTCGTTCTCGACACCGTCGGCGGCCCCGACAGCAAGCTCTTCCTGCGTACGCTCAAGCGCGGCGGCGCCCTCTTCCCGGTGTTCCCTGCCGAATTCGACGATGAGGAGACCTCGAAGCTGGACGTCACGGTCTCGATCGCACAGGTCCGCTCGAACGGCGCGCAGCTCGCCGAACTGGGACGCCTGCTCGACGCGGGGACGGTCCGCGTCGCGATCGACAGCACGTTTTCCCTCGCGGACGCCCGCGCCGCCCACGAACGCGCCGCCCGAGGACACATCCAGGGCAAGATCGTGCTCACGGTCGCTTAGGAAACCAGCCGGTTCACCGACGCAGCGGCTGCGGCAGCGGCAGCCGCTGTGCGCACCCGCTGTGCGCACCCGCTGTGCGCAACCGCTGTGCGCACCCGGTCCTTCACCCGACAACCGAGCAGAGCGAAGGTTTGACATGACGACGACTGCGGCTTTCGGCTGGGGAAGCAGCCACCTCAACACAACGCCTGCGGGGGAGGTGGATCTCGACCCTGCGGAGCAGCTCGCCGTCCAGCAGACGCTGGCGCGCTACGCCTTCGCTCTGGATCACGGAGATCTGGTGGCTTTGGAGAACGTCCTGACCGAAGACGCCATCTGGACGGTCAGGATCGCCGGTGAGGCCGAGCAAGGCCCGTTCGTCGGACGCGCGGCGATTCTCGACCTGGTGCGAGATGCGACGGAAGCGCAGACCGAGCAGCGAAGGCACCACCTGATCAACGTCGTTTTCCACCGTGCGGACGCCGACACGGCAGTGGTGTGGGCCTACCTGATGCTGACGTCCAACGCGGGCGGGACCTCGAACGTGATCACGACCGGCTTCTACACGATCACGCTGCGGAAAGCCGACAGCAAGTGGCGTATCGCGAACCTGTTCGTCGGCATGGACAACAACGCCATGTGAAGCCGGCGACCAGCCAAGCCCGGCCCTCCGCATCGCCCGCGCCGTCCCCGCGAAGGGCTACTTCCCCGGCCGCACCCCCAGCGGCCCCCCGATCTCCTGCGCCATCACGCGGCCGGCCTCGAACTCCAGGGTCTCGTCGCCCACGTCCTGGTCCGTGTCGAGGCCGTCGAGTTCCGCCAGGGGCTGGTTCAGCCTCACGTGCGCCACGACGGACTGGAGCGCGCGCAGGGCCGCCGAGGCTGTGGAGCCCCAGTTGGAGAAGTAGGAGAACTGCCACCACCACATGGCCTCCGTGGTGCGGCCGGCGCGGTAGTGGGCCATGCCGTGGCGGAGGTCGGTGATGACGCCGGTGAGGTCGTCCGAGATCCGGGCGGGGACCGGGGCCTTGCGGGGCTCGTAAGGGTCGAAGACCTCCGAGTAGACGTCGATCGGCTCCAGGAGCCGGGCGAGGTTCTCGCGGAGATCGTCCACGTCCTGCTCCGGGCCCAGGTCGGGCTCGTAGCGCTCGTCGGGGAGGATGTCCTCGTGCGCGCCCAGGCGGCCGCCGGCCAGGAGCAGTTGGGAGACCTCCAGGAGGAGGAAGGGCACGGCCGAGTCCGGCTCGTCGCCCTTTGCGACCTCGGTGACGGCCACCAGGAAGCTCCCCACCTGGTCCGCGATCTGGACCGCGAAGTCGTCGGGATCCTGGGCCGTCGCGTGCAGCGTGGCGTCAGACATCTAGGAGTCGTCTCCCCTCGAAGGCGCGGCCGAGGGTCACCTCGTCCGCGTATTCCAGGTCACCACCCACCGGGAGGCCGCTGGCCAGGCGGGTGACCCTGAGGCCCATGGGCTTGATCATGCGGGCAAGGTACGTGGCCGTCGCCTCGCCTTCGAGGTTCGGGTCCGTGGCGAGGATCAGCTCGGTGACCACGCCGTCGGCCAGGCGCGCCAGGAGTTCCCTGATCCGCAGGTCGTCCGGGCCCACCCCCTCGATCGGGCTGATCGCGCCGCCCAGGACGTGGTATTTGCCGCGGAACTCACGGGTGCGCTCGACGGCGACCACGTCCTTCGGCTCCTCCACCACGCAGATCACCGACAGGTCGCGGCGTGGGTCACGGCAGATGGTGCACAACTCCTCCTGTGCCACGTTGCCGCAGGTCGCGCAGAAGCGAACCTTCGCCTTGACCTCCATCAGGCACTGCGCGAGCCGCCGTACGTCCGTCGGTTCCGCCTGCAGGATGTGGAAGGCGATCCGCTGCGCGCTCTTGGGACCGACGCCGGGCAGCCGCCCGAGCTCGTCGATGAGGTCCTGGACCACGCCTTCGTACAACGGACTGCCCGTCCTTCCTGAGGTTTCCTGCTGTCCGTACGGTAGTTGGCCGGTGCCCTTCTTAGATAGGCAGGCCAGGCCACGGTTTACGGCGGATCAGAACGGCAGGCCCGGAATTCCGGTGCCGCCGCCCAGTCCCTGGGCCAGCGGGCCGAGCTTCTGCTGCTGGAGGTTCTGCGCGTTCTCGTTGGCCGCCTGGACCGCCGCGACGACGAGGTCGGCGAGGGTCTCGGTGTCCTCCGGGTCCACCGCCTTCGGGTCGATCTTCAGCGCGCGCAGCTCGCCGGCGCCGGTGACGGTCGCCTTCACCAGGCCGCCGCCGGACTGGCCCTCGACCTCGGTCCGCGCCAGTTCCTCCTGCGCGTTCGCCAGGTCCTGCTGCATCTTCTGGGCCTGCTGCAGCAGCTGCTGCATGTTGGGCTGGCCACCACCGGGGATCACGATCAGCTCCTTCTCCGGGACGCTTTTCCCGTTCAAACACGAGCCTACGTGGTCTGTGCGGCCGTCGCTCCAGCACTCTTTCGAGTGAGTGGGCTGGTGAGTCGTATACCTGATCAAGGCCTACTTCCGGGCGGAAAAGTGACGAAACCCGGACCTTCGCCACCCATTGGGAGGTAGTAAGAGTTGCGCGTGGGCACACATGTGGTCACACAGCGTGATCGGTCGGGATCAGGCGGTCGGGATCAGGTAGGGAGTGCCGGGTGGGTCAGCCGGAGATGCAGCCCGAGGGTCCGCCTCAGGACGGGCGGGGCGAGGGGGCGGCCGGGCTGCGGCCGGGCGATCTGACCGGGCGGGCGTTTCCGCTCGGCGACTGGGGCGAGCCGGCGGAGCGGCTGGACGAGCTGTACCAGTGGGTGGAGCGCGGGGCGCTGGAGACCGCGGCCTGGTATCTCGCGGACCGGGTGTGGAAGCGGCGGGGGGCGCGGGTGCTGCGGGTGGGTGCCGCGGGTGGGGCGGTGGCGGGGGCCGCGTTGCCGTTGCTGGACATGACGGGGGTGATGGGCGGGGTCGCGCCCTGGGGGTATCTGGCGCTGCTGCTGGGCGTGGCGTGTGTGGCCGGGGACCGGTTCTTCGGTGTGACGTCCGGGTGGATAAGGGACGTGGCCACGGCACAGGCCGTGCAGCGGCGGCTCCAGGCGCTGCAGTTCGACTGGGCGTCGGCGAGTGTGCGGGAGGTTCTGGGGCCGGCGGACGGAACGGCCTGCGAGGCGGCGGACCGGTGCCTCGGGGTGCTGCGTCGGTTCTCGGAGGACGTCACCGAGTTGGTACGGGCTGAGACGGCGGACTGGATGGTGGAGTTCCGGGCGGGGGCAGCGCCGATGGGGATCCACACAGTGGGGATCGTGGGGCAGCGGCAGGAGTCGGGGTCGGGGGGGCAGGGGCGGTTTCCGTTGCCGCCGGGGACCGGCACCCGCCCGAACATGCCTCGGCAGCGGCCACCTGAGCCCAGGTGAGGGAAGGTCCCGGGCCGTCGACGACCGGTGTCACCTATCGTCTGTCACCCCTCGTCTGTCACCCCTCGTCTGTCACCCCTCGTCTCGTCGGTGTTCCGCAGGTTGAGCGCGGGTCAGGCATCATCCGGCCACGTGAGGAAGCGCCACCGGCAGCGCACCGCACCGCACCGCACTGCACCGCACTGCACCGCACGATGGAGCATGGCTTTCGTGTGACGAGCCCCCCACGCCACGGTCGGCGTCCTGCCCGACGAACTCCCTTAAGGACAAAGCGACTTACCACCATCCCCCGGTGCCGCACTCCCTTACCATCCTCGGCGTGTGCGCAAACATCCTGGTCGCGGAAGACGACACGAAGCAGGCAGAACTGGTGCGCCGTTACCTGGAGCACGAGGGACACGCGGTCACGGTCGTCGAGGACGGCCGTGCGGCTCTCGAGGAGGTGCGGCACCGGGAACCCGAACTGCTGGTACTCGACGTGATGATGCCCCGGGCCGACGGCCTCGACGTGGTGCGGATCCTGCGCGCCGAGTCCCGTGAGGTACCGGTGCTGATGCTGACGGCCCGCAGCACCGAGGACGATCTGCTGCTGGGCCTGGATCTGGGCGCCGACGACTACATGACCAAGCCGTTCAGCCCACGTGAGCTGGTGGCCCGGATCCGTACCCTGCTGCGCCGCAACAGACGTTCTGCCGCACCCACGCCCGTACCGGCCCCCGTGCCCGTGCCCCTGGAGGACGACGTGTTGTCGGTCGGCACGCTCCGGGTGGATCCGGTCCGGCACGAGGTGTCGGTCGGCGGGAGACCGGTCGAGTGCACGCCCGGCGAGTTCCGCATCCTCACCGCGATGGCGGCGGAGGCCGACCGGGTCTTCACCCGGCAGCAACTCCTGGCGGAGCTGCACGGCTTCGACAAGTACATCAGCAGCCGCACCGTCGATGTGCACGTCATGAATCTGCGCAAGAAGATCGAGCGGGCCCCGCGGCGGCCGGTCCGGCTGCTCACCGTCTTCGGCGTCGGCTACAAGCTGACCGATCCGGCGAAGGGCGCACGTCGTGCGTCGTCGTAACGAGCGCGACCAGCGCGACGATCGTGACCGGCGCGGCCTGCGTGACCGGCGTGACCGGCAGGCCGAACGTGCCGAGCGGCAGCGACTGCCGCTCCGCAAGAGCCTGCTCGGGCGACTGCTGACCGTGTCGGCGCTGGTGGCCTCGTGCTCGGTCGCCGCCACCGCCTGGCTCGCCGTGCAGACGACGTCCGTCGCGATCCGCCAGGAGCAGGGGCAGAACCTCAGCGCCGACGCGAAGATCTACAACACCCTGCTGGGGTACGCGGCCGGCCATCCCGACTGGAACGGCGTCGGCGCCACCGTGCGGGAACTGGCCCGGCAGTCCGACCGCCGGATCGTGCTGACCACCGAGGACCGGCGACCGCTCCTCGACTCCGCCGACGACACCCCGTCCGCCTCGTCCACCGCCTCCCTGCCTTCGCAGGCGTCGGCGGTCGTCGACCCGCTGTCGGTCGATACGGTACTGGTGCCCGACGCCGTTCCGGTCGGCGCGGACCGCGTCGATCCACGGGCCGTGGGGCCGTTCCTGCTGCCTGCGAAGGAACGTGCGGCCCTGCACAGGGCCACCGCCCGGGGCGTGGAGTGCCTCGCCGCCGGGGGTATCGCCGCGGACGTCGTCCAGAGCCCGAGCGGCCGGCCCCGCATCCAGTTCGTGAGCGACGCCACCGACCGCCTCCTGGAGCTGAAGTGTCTGGCGGTGGGCGGGGCCACCGAGGCCACCGCGACCGAGCAGAAGGCCCTGCGCGCGCTCGAGCTGCTCGCCGACGCCTGTCTGAAGCGGCAGGGCCGCACGGGCGTGAAACTGAACCTGGGCCTGTCCTGGGCGCGGGGATCCGGGCAGGACGGCAGCGACGCCGGCTCGTCGGCGCCGGTCCCCGTGCCCGACACCCGCATCACCGAGAGCTCCGACGAGGAGGAGGCGCTCAAGCGGAAAGTGGCCGAGGACCGGAGAGCGGCCGTGGCAGCCGTCCCGGACGACGGCACGGCGCACGGCGCGACGAAGGTCCGCGACAGCGGGTACGACCGGGCCGTGGCCGCGTGTGTCGGCAGTGCCCGCCGCGAGCAGCTCACGGCGTACGTCGCCACGCCCGCCCTGCTGTTCATCGACGGCCCCGGCGCGGTCAGCGTGCCCGGTTTCGACCTCTCCCCGGCCAACACCGCACGCATCGCCGGTGTCACGGCCCTGGTCCTCACCCTCACTGTCGGCGCCTCGGTGATCGCCGGAGCCCGGCTCGTACGCCCGCTGCACGCGCTCACCGGCGCCGCCCAGCGGATGCGGGACGGCCTGGATACGGCGCCCGTGCCGGTCGGCACGGACAACGAGATCGGCAGGCTGGCGGCGGCCTTCAACGACATGGCCGCGCACCGCATCCGGCTGGAGGAGCAGCGCAAGGTGATGGTCAGCGACGTCGCCCACGAGCTGCGTACCCCGCTGAGCAACATCCGAGGCTGGCTGGAGGCCGCGCAGGACGGTCTCGCCGAGCCGGACCCGGCGTTCCTCTCCTCGCTCCACGACGAGGCGCTACAGCTCCAGCACCTCATCAACGATCTGCAGGACCTGGGGGCGGCCGACGCGGGCGCGCTGCGCCTGCACCTGGAGCCGGTCCGGGTGGACGACCTGCTGGGCCAGGTCGCCGCGGCGCACCAGGGGCCGGCCGAGACGGCGGGCGTCACCGTGCGGGTCGTACCGGCGTCCGGCTCCTCTGCGCCTCTGACGGAGGCCGACCCGGTCCGGTTGCGGCAGGCCGTCAGCAACCTGCTGTCCAACGCGGTACGCCACACACCGCCCGGAGGCCGGGTGACACTGCGCTCGTACGTCACCGACGCCGGGGACGAGGTGGCCGTGGAGGTGGCCGACACCGGCAGCGGCATCGCGGCGGACGACCTCCCGCACGTGTTCGACCGCTTCTGGCGGGCGGAGAAGTCCCGCAACCGCAGCACCGGCGGCAGCGGCCTCGGCCTGGCGATCGTCCTCAAACTCGCCGAGGCGCACGGCGGCACGGCTGCCGTGGTGAGCACCGAGGGAGTGGGCACGGTCTTCACCCTGCGGCTGCCGGCCCTGGCCGGCCCTGATGCGATGACCATGGCGCTCTGACAGGTTCTTCACAAGGAGCGGCAAGTCTTCGGGCATGCCCGCGGCCACCGAGGCCGGGCCGGAACTGGAGCCACACATGTCTCGCATGCCCCGCCGTCTCACCCTGCGTTTCGCCTTGCTGACCGCCGTCACGGCCGGCGCCCTGCTCGCCCCGGCCACCGCGGCCCTCGCCGCCGCCCCGGCCCCGACGGCCACTGCGGGGACCGACGACTCGGACGCGGCCAAGAGGAAGGCGGAGCTCGCCAGGAAGATGAAGGAGGACGAGGCGCAGAAGCAGAAGAAGGCGGCGGCGGTCGCCGAGGCCCGGAAGGCCCAGGCCGCCAAGGAGATGCCGCGCGGCGGAGTCGCCGCGGGTGAGGCCGTGGCCGGGGGCAGCGGTTCGGACACCACCGCTCTCGCCGGTTCGGCCGCCGGTGCGGTGCTGCTCGCGGGCGCCGCCACCTTCGTGGTACGCCGCCGCGCCGCCGGCCGACGCGAGGCCTGATCCGGCCCACCGTCCCACCGGCCCCGTCCCACCGGCCGGTCGGCCCACCGTCCCACCGGCCCCGTCCCACCGGCCGGTCGGCCGACCGTCCCACCGGCCGACCGGCCGGCCGGCCGACCGGCCGACCGGACAACGGACACCGGACCCGTCCGACCGGCCCACCCGCCCCCGTCCGACCAGACACATCTGTGGCGCCGTCCCTCCGTCGGGCGGCGCCACCGCGTGTTGCACCCACCCCTGCTCTGGAGTCCGTCGTGTCCCCTGCACACCCTCCGGTACGGCGATTCGGCACGCTGCCGGCCCTCGCCCGGCTCACCCTTGGCGTGCCCCTGGCCCTCACCGTGCTCGCCGGCTGCTCGTCCGCCGCCCCCGACAAGGCTGCCGGCCCGGTCGCCGTCGCCTCCGCCGCCTCGCCCTCCGCCGCCCCGTCACGCGCCGGCGCGCGGACCGAGCGGCCCGCGGCTCCCGCCGAGGTGGCCATCCCTTCGATCGGGGTCACCAGCCCCCTGATGGAGCTCGGTCTCAACGCGGACGGCACAGTCGAGGTTCCCCCGGCCGAGAAGGGCATGACCGCCGGCTGGTACACCGGCGGTTCCGTGCCCGGTGAGCCCGGTGCCGCCGTCATCATCGGCCACAACGACACCCGCTATGGCAAGGCCGTCTTCCACGACCTCCACAAGATCACCAACGGTGCGGACATCACCGTCACCGACGCGCAAGGAGGGGCGGCGCACTTCACCGTCACGGGCACCGAGAGCGTCAGCAAGAAGGCCTTCCCCACCCAGAAGGTCTACGGCCCCACCCAGGGCCGCGCCCTGCGGCTGATCACCTGCGATGGCGACTTCGACGCCCTGGGGCACCCGGTGAACAACCTCATCGTCTACGCGACGCTGAATTGAGCCCACCGGCCGCCCCTCTCAGCCGTCGCGCACCGCCCCCGAGAGCCGATCGGCGTTCGGCACGTGGCCGGTGCGGTCATTGGCGGGTGTACGTCAGCGTTTTGTCGGTTCCGGAGTCCGTGCGCTGGAGGGTTCCGTCCGGGAGCAGCATGATCGCGGTCGGCGCTCCCGGGGCGCAGGTGGAGCGTGGCTCGCCGCTGGTGACTCTGGACGGGCCGATGCCCAATGTGCCGTCCTCGTCCGGTGCTTGGTCCAGATCCGCCTGGAAGACGCAATGGTAGGCGCCGTTCGCGGTGGGGCCGTCGGCGACGAGTGACAGGACCGTGTCGCCCACCGACCCCTGCTGAAGAGTCAGTTCGCGGGTGTGCAGACCGTCGGCGTTCGTGAGCGTGGCGGTCCAGGTGCCGAGAAGGTCGGCCGGGATCACACCGTCCGACGGCGACTCGGAGGGGGTCGACTGGTTCGACCGGCTCGGCCGGCTCGGCTGCGAGGGGGCGGGGGACGGCTGCTGCCGCGGGGCGCTCTGATCGGGTGTGGCCGGAGCGGTCGCCGAGGGGGTGGAGGTACCACCGCCCGCCTGATCGTCATCACCACGGTTGAGCAGCTCGTACACCGAGCCGCCGGCGGCGAGCGCGACGACCAGTGCGACGACGACGAGTGCGACGGTGGAGCGGGACTTCATCCCAGGGTCCTGGGGGTTGGCGGGGCCGTGGGGCGGCGTGGGCGCGATGGGCGGCGGCCCGTAGGGCGGGGTCTGCCCCAGGCCGCCGAACTGGCCGTACTGGCTGGGCAGGCCCTGCGAGTCGTACTGGCCGTACGGCGGTGTGGAGTCCGGGGCGGGGCCTGGCGTCGCCGACCAGGTTCCGGGGGCGCCGGCTCCGGGTTGCCGGGGGTGGGCGTACGCCGAGGGCTGCGGATGCTGTTGCGGGTAGCCGTCGGCGGGGTGGACGGGGGCATCGCCGGGGGCAGAGGGTGGGGCTGTCGGGTGTCCTGGAGTTCCCGGCGGGGGCGTGTGACCGGCCTGGCCTGCGACGATGGTGGGCAGGTGAGCCATCCGGGCCCCGCTGCCGAGTTGCCCGTGCACGGGCGGGCCCGGAGGCTCGGCGAGGGCGGACTCGTCACTGGTGGGCGAGTGCTCGGGCCAGGTGGCGGGTGGGTGGCCCGCGGAAGGCCCGGCTGGTACGGGCGCGGGACCCGTCGGAGCAGCGGGCGAGGTCGCGGGAGTGCCGCCCGCCGCAGGCCCGGGTGGGGCGGCGGGCGGGTGCGCCGGCGACGACCCGGGTGAGACGACAGGAGGGTGCCCCACCGACGACCCGTGCGAGGGGGCGGGCGGGTGCCCTGCTGAAGACCCCGGTGGGACGGGAGCGGGGCCCGTCGGAGCGGCGGTGCCAGCGGTGCCGGCGGGACCGACCCCCGGCCCTCCAAAGCCCCCCACAGCCGGAGCCGCACCCGCACCGGCACCCGCACCCGCCGGGCCCGCACCCGACCCCGCCGGACCCGCACCCTCATTCGCCGGGACCGCACCCGACCCCGCCGAGGCCCCCGCCCCGGCCCTCGTCCCCTCCGGATTCTCCGTCTCCAGCAACCGCACCGCGTGCCGCCCCAACTGGGCCACCAGCGCGCCCGGCAGCCACGGGTCGAGCGCACGCCCCCCGGAGACCGTGTCCTCCGCGCCCGTGCGTTCCAGGACGTGGGCCAGGGTCGGGCGGGCGGCCGGGTCCTTCTTCAGGCAGACGCGGACGAGGTCGGCGATGCCCTCGGGGACGCCGGTGAGGTCGGGTTCTTCCTGGGCGATGCGGAACATCAGGGCGTGGACGCCGCTGTTGGCCGTGCCGAAGGGGAGCTTGCCGGTGGCGGCGTAGACGAGGATCGAGCCGAGACAGAAGACGTCGCAGGCCTGGGTGATCCGGTCCCCGCGCACCTGTTCCGGCGCCATGAAGCCCGGTGAGCCGACGAGGGCGCCGGTGCGGGTGAGGCCGCCGTCCGTCACCGTCTCCAGGGCCCGCGCGATGCCGAAGTCGATGACCCGGGGGCCGTCGATCGTGATCAGCACGTTGGACGGCTTGAGGTCGCGGTGGACGATCCCGGCCGCGTGGATGTCCCCCAGCGCGTGCGCCAGCCCCGCCCCCAGGATGCGTACCGAACGCTCCGGCAGCGCCCCGTGGTCATGGCCGACGATCTGCTGAAGGCTGGGCCCGGCGACGTACCCGGTGGCGACCCAGGGCACCGCGGCCTCGGTGTCCGCGTCCAGCACGGGCGCCGTCCAGTACCCGCCGACCTTCCGCGCGGCCTGCACCTCCTGCCGGAAGCGGGCCCGGAACTCTTCCTGCGCGGCCAGTTCCTCCCGCACCAGCTTCACGGCGACCGTGCGCCCCCGGTCGGACCGGGCCAGAAACACCTGCCCCATCCCGCCGGCGCCGAGCCGCGCCAACAGCCGGTACGCGCCGATCCGTTGTGGATCCCCGGGTCCCAGACTCTCCATCGTTGCGCCGCCTTCCCCGCCCCGCACGTGAGCAACAGACCGAGGATAGTGCGGCCCCACCGCGCTGTGAGCTGGGCTCTGTCGACGGTTCCGTAACAGGAAGGGCCCACGCGACAGGTTGTCGAATCGACATCGCCGCGGCCGTCCCACGGCGATGTCGATCGGACTACCTGTCTGTCGTACCTGTCGCGGAAACCTCCCATCCTCGGCCTGGACGCCGATACCGTTTCCGCAGCGCGGACATCTACCCTCGGGCGCATGACTCCTCTGCCAGACCCCGCGGTCGGCGCCGCCGTGAAGGCCGCGGACCGTGCGCATGTGTTCCACTCCTGGTCCGCGCAGGAGCTCATCGACCCGCTCGCCGTCGCCGGCGCCGAGGGGTCGTACTTCTGGGACTACGACGGCAAGCGGTACCTCGACTTCTCCAGCGGCCTCGTCCACACGAACATCGGCTACCAGCACCCGAAGGTCGTCGCCGCGATACAGGAGCAGGCCGCGAGCCTGACCACCTTCGCGCCCGGGTTCGCCATCGAGGCGCGCTCGGAGGCGGCGCGGCTGATCGCCGGGCGGACGCCCGGGGACCTGGACAAGATCTTCTTCACCAACGGCGGGGCCGACGCCGTGGAGCACGCCGTCCGGATGGCGCGGCTGCACACCGGCCGTACGAAGGTGCTGTCGACGTACCGGTCGTACCACGGCGGTACGCAGCAGGCCGTGAACATCACCGGTGACCCGCGCCGCTGGGCGTCGGACAGCGCCGCGGCCGGAGTCGTGCACTTCTGGGCGCCCTACCTCTACCGCTCCCGCTTCTACGCCGAGACCGAGGAGCAGGAGTGCGCGCGGGCGTTGGAGCACCTGGAGACGACGATCGCCTTCGAGGGGCCGGGGACGATCGCCGCGATCATCCTGGAGACGATCCCGGGGACGGCCGGGATCATGGTTCCGCCGCCCGGCTATCTCGCCGGCGTCCGGGAGATCTGCGACAGGTACGGGATCGTCTTCGTGCTGGACGAGGTCATGGCCGGGTTCGGGCGGACCGGTGAGTGGTTCGCGGCGGACCTGTTCGACGTCGTGCCCGACCTGATGACCTTCGCCAAGGGCGTGAACTCCGGATACGTGCCGCTCGGCGGGGTCGCGATCTCCGGGGCGATCGCGGAGACCTTCGCGAAGCGGCCGTACCCGGGCGGGCTGACGTACTCGGGGCATCCGCTGGCGTGTGCGGCGGCGGTCGCGACGATCACCGTCATGGCGGAGGAGGGGATCGTCGAGAACGCCGCCCGGCTCGGGGCGGACGTGGTCGGGCCCGCGCTGCGGGAGCTGGCCGGGCGGCATCCGTCGGTGGGCGAGGTGCGGGGCGTCGGGATGTTCTGGGCCGTGGAGTTGGTGCGGAACCGGGAGACCCGGGAGCCGCTGGTGCCGTACAACGCGGCGGGCGAGAAGAACGCGGCGATGGCCGCGTTCGGGGCCGCCGCGAAGAAGCAGGGGCTGTGGCCGTTCATCAACATGAACAGGACGCATGTGGTGCCGCCGTGCACCGCGAGTGAGGCGGAACTCAAGGACGGGCTGGCCGCGCTGGACGCCGCGCTGGCCGTGGCGGACGAGTACACCGAGGAGTAGGTCCGGTTCACGCAACCCACCGAGGGGTGGGTTGTGGTCCCCGTGCGACCCGTCAAGGGGCAGGCGGCACGGCCCGGATGCAACCCACCAAGGTGTAGGCAGCAGGTACCGGGGCGCCTCGAACGCGTAAGGTGGCGTGTTCGTAGACATGTACGAGTGCCGCACCCGACCCCGACGAGAGAGACGCCCTGACCATGCCCAATAGCGGCACCGGCGCTGTGACCCGCAGCACCCTGCGGCAGCAGATAGCCGACGCGCTTCGAGACGAGGTGCTGGGCGGGCGACTGCAGGCAGGGCAGGAGTTCACGGTGAAGGAGATCGCCGAGCAGTACGGCGTCTCCGCGACACCGGTGCGCGAGGCGCTGGTCGACCTCTCCGCGCAGGGACTCCTCGAAGCCGACCAGCACCGGGGCTTCCGGGTGCCCTCGTACACCGTCGACGACTTCCGCGGGATGATCGAGGCCCGCAGCCTGATCATCGACGGGATGTTCCAGGCGCTGGACAACGGTCACGGGGAGGAACGAAATCTCGACGACCCCCGGACCGCGGCGCTCGTGGCAGGGATACGGCGGCGGGGCGAGGAGGCGAAGCGGGCGGCGGGCCTCGGTGACCTCACCATCCTGATCGGTTACGACCTGCGCTTCTGGCGCGAGCTGAGCGCCCTGTTCGGCAACCCCTATCTCGCCGACTTCCTGAACCGGCTCCGCGTGCAGGCCTGGGTGTGCACCGTGCAGCACCTGCGGGCGCTGACCGATCTGCGCGGCCGACTGTGGGCCGGGCACACCGAGTTGGTGGACGCCCTCGCCCACCGTGACCTCGCGGCCACCCGGACGATCCTCGCCACGCACAACGCTCACGCCCTGGCGCTGATCGAGCGTCTGGGGTCGGCCTGACCGGCCGACCGGCCGGACCGGCCCGATGGACCTGACCGCCTGTCTGACCTGATGGGCCGGCTCGGCAGGATCGGCAGGATCGGCGGGATCGGCCCGATGGACCTGATCGACCTGACCGCTCCGGGCAGGCGAAAATTTGCCAGGCAGGCGCCGACGGCCGGGTGAGCGGGGCGAGTACGGGTATGGGTCCTGCACGAACCGAGCGGGGCGGGACAGGTCGGGAATCGCGCGGGGGGAAGCCGACCGGGTGCCGCACCGATTACCCTGCCTTGACCACGTGCGACCACCACCGTGGGACCACCACCTTGGTCCACCACCGTGCGACCACAACTGTGCGCCGCGAGTAAGCGAGGAGCTGTCTTTTGGCCTGTGACCTGTGGCTGGTGCCGCTCGTCGACGTGTTGTGCCACACCCCGGACAACCCGTTCGCCGAGGAACTCGCGCAATACAACAAGGTGCTCGCCGAGGCCGGGTTGCCGCCGGTGCCGGTGTACCAGTACATGCCGGGCCTGTCCGGAGACGTCGCCCCGGTGGCCGGCTTCGACTACGACGCGCTGCACTTCCTGCGCCGCGTCTATCTGCTCCAGGTCTGCGGACTGCCGGTGACGCCGGTGGACGAGTTGGGCGGCGACTACGAGCAGTTGCTGGAGATGTTCGAGACGACGGCCCAGCAGTCGCACCTGGTCTGGCACTACGACCACGCGGGCGCGTATGTCCCCGTCGACTTCCCGCACCCCCTCGCCAACGACGAACTCCTCGCGGGCGGCGGCCCTCTGGGCTCCTCCCAGACCCTGCTGCGGGAACTGGAGCTCGTGGCCCAGAGCATCGGCATCGATCCGGCCAACCCTCCGGCTGCCCCCGAACCACCCCTCTCGCCCACGGAGTTGGAGGAGCCCGCGGTACCGGCTCCCTACGACCCGAGCCCCTTCGCCCGTGAGCGCCACGTCTGGCTGGGGCTGCACGCGGCGGCGACACGGAGTCTGGCTCAGGGGTCAATGATCGTCTTCAGCTGAGGGTCGGCTCCAGGGCTGAGGACCGGCATTCCGGTCGAGGACGGGCCTTTTCACCCAAGACCGGCATTCCGGCTGAGGGTCAGCGCCCCAGCTGGGAGAGGCCCTTCTGCACGTCCTCCATGTTCATCACCGGGGTGTAGGTGATCTTGGCGCCCAGGTTGAGGAAGAACGGCTCACTGATCACCGGCATCTGCGAGCTGTCCTGCATGTCGAAGACCATGTAGGCGGTGCGCCTGCCGTCCTCGGCGGTGAAGTAGGCCGCTTCGGGCTTGATCTGTTCCACCGACTCCTGGATCAGTTTCGCCAGAGTGCCGTTCCGGATGGCCTCGTTGGCCTTCTCCGTGTCCATCTGGACCTTGAGCAGTACGCGCATCGCTCTCACCTTCTTCTGGTCGACGCACGCAGATGTCACTCCCCAGGATATGCCCGAATACGGCTTTTATCCCCAGAGGTACCCGTCTCTTCGACGCCTCGCTTGCGGCAGTCGGGGAGCTTCGACACGGGCGTGATTAGCGAGGCCGTCTCGTCGTCCAGCACTTGACTTGCTCCTTGGGCTGAAGCCCGAGGATTCTGGCCTTCCATTCCGTTGCCGTGCCGCTACGCGGCACGGGCTTGGGTCAGGAGTCCGTGGCTTCCTGTTTCTTCGCGCTGTGCCGGGATCGCTCCTGGTCTTACCGGCGCTCCGCAGGCTGATACCGCCAGTCCGGCGGCCGTCTTCACGTTGATCGCGGCATTGTGGTCCCGGTCGTGGACGCTGCCGCAGGCGGCGCAGGTCCATTCCCGGACGTTGAGGGGTTTGGGTCCGTCCTTGACGCCGCAGGTGGAGCAGGTCTGAGAGGTCGGCTCGAACCGGCCGATCTTCACCAGGGTCCGGCCGTACCGTTCTGCTTTGTACTCCAGCATGTTCACGAATGAGGCCCAGCCGGCGTCGTGCACGGACTTGGCCAGGCGGGTCCGTGCCAGTCCCGCCACCGACAAGTCCTCCACGGCGATCCCTTGGTTCTCGGAGATCAGCCTGGTGGAGAGCTGGTGGTGGAACTCGTGGCGGGCGTCGGTGACCTTGGCGTGGGCGCGGGCAACCTTGCGGCGGGCCTTCTCGCGGTTCCTGGATCCCTTCTGTTTGCGGGACAGTTCCCGCTGGGCCTTCTTCAGCTTCTTCTCCGCGCGGCGCAGAAACCGCGGGGAGTCGATCTTCGTGCCGTCGGAGAGGACGGCGAAGTGGGTGAGACCGAGATCGATGCCGATGGTGCGGTCGGTGTCGGGCATCCGGGTCGCGTCTGCGGCGGGGTCGGTGTCGATGACGAAGGAGGCGAAGAACCTGCCGGCCGCGTCCTTGACGACGGTGACGGAGGAGGGCGTGGTGGGCAGGGTGCGGGACCACTTCACCTTCACCGCGCCGATCTTCGGCAGGTTCAGGCGCCCCTTCTCGGTGACTGACCAGCGGGCGTTGGCCGTGAACCGGATCGACTGCCGCTTGTCCTTGCGAGACTTGAAGCGGGGCGGGCCGGTCCTGGGGCCCTTGCGGGTGCCCTTGAGGGAGGCGAAGAAGTTGCGGTACGCAGTCTCGACGTCGCGCAGGGACTGCTGGAGAACGACCGCGGAAACCTCGCCCAGCCAGGACCGCTCCACCGTCCGCTTCGCCTCGGTAATCAGCCGTGTGGACAGCTCGCCGATCTTCGGGAACGGCCGCTGGGCCTTGCGGGCGTCCTCGCGGGCACGCACCGCGTCGTTGAACACGACACGGGCGCACCCGAACGCCCTCGCCAACGCCCTCTGCTGGCCTGTGTCCGGGTACAGGTCGGGTAGCCGGGATGCATTACTGCATCCCGGCCCCCTCAGAACCGTGCGTGCACCTTTCAATGCACACGGCTCAAGCTCGCCCCATGGGCCAGCGCATTTCTTCAGTTGGCCCGCTTGCCGTCTTGAGCATGTAGCTGTCGATGGCATGCGGAGTGCACGAGACGAAGGTTGGTTCTCTCGTCGGAGCCGCCTTCTCGCCGGTAGACGAAGTGATGCTTGTTCAGCATCTTCTTCGACGCCGCGAACCAGTTGATCCACTCGCGTGGACTGTCCGGTTCGTACTCGGCCCCAGCGATGAGCGCCTGATTGCAGAGCGGGCACAGCCCCTTCTGCTTGTACGCCAGGGACAGGCTTACCTTGTCCATTGGCGGTGGCGTCTTCTTCCGGCGGCGTCCTTGCCAGTACTCGTTCAGGGATGGGTCGTCAGGAGACGCCGCGCCCTTCACTTGTACGTGGCGGACGATTTTCGTCCATTTGAAATATGGAAGGTAGGCACCACTGTTGCGAT